>NZ_AWXZ01000044.1 GCF_000496075.1 Lutibaculum baratangense AMV1 | reverse complement strand
CTACAACACCGAGAGGCCTCACTCGGCCTTGGGCTACGCCACTCCGGCCGAGTTCGCGACCACCATCACCGCAATCGCCACCGACGCTCCGCCGGATGAAAGCTCCGCGGCGGCGCCGATCGCTCACGCCGCGCCATATGGTGCATCAACAGCCGAGACTCCAGTCGCCGCTGGATGAACCTTCAGTGGCAGGTCATCGCGTGAGAAATTCCACAGGCGGAACAGACGCCATTCCGACCGGCGCTCCTCGGCCACGGCCAGCTCGTTGCGGGTGATGTGGAAGGGCGTGCGCTCCCATCCGTTCGTCGTCTTGACCTCGATCAGCCGAGGTCGCCCCTCCAAAGCGAAGCTGGCGATGTCGTAGCCCGCGCCGTCGCCATCCTCCTCCGACACCCCGCGCACCTTGCGCGCCAGATCGTCCCGTCCCGCTGTCCGCAAGGCCGCGCGCTAATGCGCCAGCACACGTTCCTCGCCCGCGCGCCCGAGGGCCCGGTTGCGCTCGTCCCAGCCCGCCACGTCGAACTTGCGGGCGATGTGCAGCATCTGGTCCAGTTCCTGCGGCGGCGTCTGGTTCGACAGCGTCGGCGGCGGTCCGATCTAGACCTGCGCCGCCTCGCGTAGAGGCCAGCGGCGGATTGCAGCCCCGGTTGGCGCCCGAGCCCAGGCCGGGTTCAGCGCCAGCCGCCGCGCCACGGCATCCACCAAGGTCATCTGGAAGTTGAACGCGCGCTTGTAGCCGGGGATCCAGGCCTCGCCGAGGCCCTTCAGCACCGCACTGATGTTCTGGTGCTTGAACTCGCCGGCCCCCTCGGACCGGTCGTGCAGCAGCGGGAGGAGCACGCGGCGGTGTTCAGCCTTGCTGTAGCGGCGCCCGGAGATGTCGTCGGCCAGCATCGCGAAGTAATCCGCGACGATCAGGTCGTTCTCTTCATCCGTCCAGGGCCCGTTAGACATTGCGGCCCAGGCTATGGGCGCGAAGTCTGTTTGTCATCAGAGACTTCCGGCAGGGTCCTGGCTCGCATTGAACGCTGCCGCCTGTTTTGGGGATCGGCCGCCACGAAGCCGTCCTTCTGACCGCCCTGCGCCTTCGTGTCGGTCTCTGTCACCGGATTATCTCGCGAACGGGGCGACCCCATGACCGCGGCAACCCATTGGAAATACGAGGATGTCTTACGCCGTCCCGTGACCGTCGAGGGGCGCTCGAAGAGAGACACAGGCCATTCGGAGACCCATTCGACGTCAAGCACCCAGTCTCCGAAGGGGGATGGCGCGGCCAACGCCCTTTGAAACAAGAAGAAAAAAGGCCCCACTCGGGGCCCTTGGACGGATTTAGTGTCTGAATGTGGCGGAGGAGGTGGGATTCGAACCCACGAGACGGTTGCCCGCCTGCCGGTTTTCAAGACCGGTGCCTTCAACCACTCGGCCACTCCTCCCGCGCGGGGCGCACCATGGCGCAAGCGGGCTTCTGCTGCAATCCCGGCTCGTCCCTGGGCAGGAAGTCCGGAAGTGTTGCGCCGCCGCACCACTTCGCGCCACTTTTTGGTCCGATTTCGGCTGGATCTATGACACGCGGTCCTGGACCCGCTAGGGGATAATGCGGACAGGGCCTTCAGACGGGGATCCATCCGAGCCCGGGTCGAGGGCGGCGGCAGAGCCGGCCGGTCGGGAGACGGATGCGCGCGGTCGCCACGGACCCGCCTTCCTTTCGCCACGGAGCGTGAGGCGGCGGCCGACGAGGGCGGCGGCGTCGTAGACACGAGAGGGACGGGCGCTTGCAAGGGGCAGCCAACCCATTCCGGCGCATCGCATGTGCCGGCTTCGCACTGACCGGGGCGCTGATGCTGACCGCCTGCAACGGCAGCACGACCGCCAAGGTGGATCCCAAGCTCGGATACGCGGCGAGCGACCCCCTCTTCACGACGGGCCCGATCGCCGAGGCCGACGGCACCTACAAGGTCGGCAAGCCCTACAAGGTCGCCGGCAAGTGGTATACGCCCGCCGAAGATCCGAGCTACGACAAGACCGGGCGCGCCTCGTGGTACGGGCGGGACTTCCACGGGAAGCAGACCGCCAACGGCGAGGTGTTCGACATGGCAGGGCTCTCGGCGGCGCACCCGACACTTCCTCTGCCTTCCTACGCCCGCGTCACGAACCTGGAGAACGGACGCTCCGTCGTCGTCCGGCTCAACGATCGCGGCCCGTTCGCCCACGGGCGTCTGATCGACGTCTCCGCCAAGACCGCCGAGGTGCTCGGCTTCAAGCAGGACGGGGCAGCGGACGTTCGGGTGCAGTTCGTCGGCCTCGCGCCCTCCGACGGAGATGATTCCTGGCTCACGACCACCGTCCGCAACGGGGACGATGGCGTGGCGCCGACCATGGTGGCGTCCGGCGCCCCGGCGGCCGGGGAGGGGCAGGCGACGCAGCAGCCGGACGTTCCCGCTGCGGTTCCGAGCCTCGCCTGGGCCGCGACCGGCGGGCCGGATGCGGACGCCATGCGGAGCTTCTCCTCGATTTCCGGCTATCAGCCCGTGACGGTGACGGGGCGGAACGTCGTCGAGCGCGCCTTCGCCGTCTTCGACGGGTCCTGAGAACGGCCCTGGCCTTTCGCCCGAGATGAACGGTCGGTGGCGCTTTCTTTACCGGCGTGCAGGAGCTTGCTATCACATTCGCTCAACGGCTTAACGACGAGCGAAACATGGCGGCTATGTCTCGGCTGCGCCCCGCACTGACGAGGTGGCGCAAGCGCTTCGCGCGAGGCGTCACCATCTGCGTCGCCATATCGGTCGCGGCGTTCGCGCCGCTCGGGCCCGCCCATGCGGCGGCGTTCGAAACGTCGGCCGAACACGCCTATCTCGTCGACATGGGGACGGGGACCGTCCTGCTCTCCAAGAGTGCGGACGTGCCCGTGGCGCCGGCGAGCATGGCGAAGCTCATGACGCTCGAGATCGCCTTCGACGCGATCGCCAACGGGAGGCTCTCGCTCGACGAGACGCTGGTCGTCAGCGAGCATGCCTGGCGCACCGGCGGTGCGCCCGCCCGCACCGCCACGATGTTCGCCAAGGTCAACTCCACCGTCGAGGTCTCGAACCTGCTGCGCGGCATCATGGTGCAGCAGGCGAACGACGCCGCCATCGCCATCGGCGAGGGCATGGCCGGATCGGAGGCGGCCTTCGCCGAGCTCATGAACGAGCGGGCGAGGGAACTCGGCCTCGAGACCATGCGCTTCGTCAATGCGAGCGGCCTCGCGGGCCCGGACGGGGAGACGGGCGCGGCCTCCATGCGCGACCTCGTCAAGCTGACGATCCACATCATCGAGACCTATCCCGACCTCTACGGGATCTTCTCCGAGCCGGAATTCACCTGGAACAACATCCGCCAGACGAACCGCAATCCCGTCATCGGGCTGCCGATCGGAGCGGACGGGCTCATCCCGGCCTTCCACGAGGGCACGGGCTTCGGGATGGTCGCGTCCGCCGTCGACAAGGGGCAGCGCCTGGTCCTGGCGGTCCATGGGCTGCCGAACGCCAGCGCCAGGCTCTCCGAGGTGCAGAAGCTGATCCTCTGGGGCTTCCGCGGCTTCGAGAAGGTGCGTCTGTTCAACGCCGGCGAGGTCGTCGGCGAGATCGGCGTGTTCGGCGGAGCCAAGGGCAAGGTGCGGCTGGCGGGACGCAGGCCGATCGAGGTCCTCCTGCCCAAGGGGCAACGCGACGCGGTCCGTGCCCGCATCGCCTATGTCGGTCCGCTCGCCGCTCCGGTCGAGGAAGGCGCCGAGGTCGCGGTGCTGCGCGTCGTGGACGGCGACACGGTCGTCGCGGAGATCCCCCTTCACACGATCGAGGGCGTTTCCCAGGGCGCGCTCTACCAGCGCGCTTTCGATGCGGCCGTCGAACTGATGATCGGCCTCGTCCATTCCGGTGTGGAGGCGGCCTCAGCCGCGCGTTAGAAAGCGGCCATGGCACGCGGACGTTTCATCACCTTCGAGGGCGGCGAGGGCACGGGCAAGTCGACCCAGCTGCGGCGGTTGGCGGCGCGGCTGCGCGGCCTCGGGATCGAGGTGCTCGAGACGCGGGAGCCCGGCGGCACGCAAGGGGCGGAGCTCATCCGGCACGCCGTCCTCTCCGGCCGGGTCTCCGAATACGGCGCCTTCGCCGAGGCGCTGCTGATGAACGTCGCCCGCGACGACCACCTGCGTCACGTCATCCTGCCGGCGCTGGAGGAGGGGCGGTGGGTGCTGTCCGACCGCTTCCACGATTCCACCCGTGCCTATCAGGGCGCATCGTGCACGGTCGACGAAGGGCTGCTCCAGGCGATGGAGGAGATCGTCCTCTCGGACACCCGTCCCGACCTCACGGTCGTGCTCGACCTCGACGTCGAGACGGGGCTCGGGCGCGCCCGGAAGCAGACGAAGGCCGAGGCGAAGTTCCTGCGCGACCGGTTCGAGGATGCCGACCTCGATTATCACAGGCGGGTGCGGGAGGTGTTCCTGGCCCGGGCGAGGGCGGAGCCGGAGCGCTGCGTCGTCGTCGCGGCAGACGGCGACGCGGACGAGGTGGCGGAGCTCGTCTGGCGGGCCGTCGCCTCGAGGCTCGGCCTGAAGGAGCGGAGCGGGACCGATGACGGCTGAGAGCGCCGGGATGCCACCCGAGGCGACGCATCATCTCGTCGGACACGCCGAGGCGGAGCTGTGGCTGCTCGATGCGTACCGGGAACGCCGGCTGCATCATGCCTGGCTGCTCGATGGCCCGGAGGGCGTCGGCAAGGCGACGCTCGCCTACCGGTTCGCGCGGTTCCTCCTCGCGCATCCCCGACCCGAGGATCCGGAGATCCATGCGGCCACCGACCTTTCGGTCTCCCCAGACGCGCCGGTGGCGCGGCAGGTCTCCTCCCGCGTGCACCCCAACCTCTTCGTCCTCGAGCGCCCCCGCGACGACAAGGGCAAGCCGACCGCAACCGTCATCCCGGTCGACCAGGTTCGCCGGCTCGGCCAGTTCCTCGGCGGCACGGCGGGTGGGGAAGGCTGGCGCATCGTGATCGTCGACGCGGCCGACGACCTAAACCGCGCCTCGGCGAACGCCCTCCTGAAGATGCTCGAGGAGCCGCCCGGCGACACGATCTTCCTCGTCGTCGCCCACCAGGCGGGCCGCCTCCTCCCGACGATACGCTCGCGCTGCCGCAGGCTGAGGCTCAATCCGCTCACCGACGAGGCGATGCGGGCCGCGCTGCCCGACGTCGAGGGCGACCTCGACCGGCTCGTCGCCCTGTCGAACGGCAGCCCGGGCCGTGCCCGCCGGCTCGTGGAGCAGGAGGAGGACGGCATGCTCGGCCAGCTCACGGCGATCCTCGACGGCCTGCCGCGCACACAGCCGCGCCAGATCCTCGGCTTCGCCGAGAGATATGGGAGGCGCGACCGGGAGGCCTTCCTCCTCGCGCGGGGCATCGTGCTCGACTGGATTGCCGGCCGCGTGCGCCGGCGGGCGGAGGAGGGCGCTTCTGCGGGTGCGCTTGCACCCTGGTCGGAGGTGTGGGAGAAGGTCGAGCACGCATTCGCGCAGGCGGAAATCCTCAATCTCGACCGGACGCAGACGTTTCTCGGCGTCTTCCATGCGCTCAGCGAGTGCGCGGCCGGCGAGGCGAGGGCCCGCGCTTCCACACCGGCCGAGCCATGAAGCCCAAGTTCTACATCACCACCGCGATCTCCTATCCGAACGGCACGCCCCATATCGGCCACGCCTACGAAGCGATGGCGACGGATGCGATCGCGCGCTTCATGCGGCTCGACGGGCACGACGTCTACTTCCTGACCGGGGTGGACGAGCACGGCCTGAAGATGGTGCAGACGGCGGAGAAGCAGGGCATCAGCGTGCGCGAGCTCGCCGACCGGAACACGCCCGTGTTCAAGCGCATGGTCGAGGCGCTCGGCTGCACGAACGACGACTTCATCCGCACGACGGAGCCGCGCCACCACGCCGCGAGCCAGGCGATCTGGCAGAAGATGGTCGATGCCGGCGACATCTATCCGTCGACCTATGCCGGCTGGTACTCGGTGCGCGACGAGGCCTATTACGCCGAGACCGAGACGGTCGTCGGCGAGGACGGCGTGCGGCGGGGGCCGCAGGGCACGCCGGTCGAGTGGACCGAGGAGGACAGCTACTTCTTCCGCCTCTCGAAGTTCGAGCAGCCGCTGCTCGACCACTACGAGAAGAACCCCGACTTCGTGCTGCCGCGCGAGCGGCTGAACGAGGTCCGGAGCTTCGTGCGTTCGGGCCTGCAGGATCTCTCGATCTCGCGGACGACCTTCGACTGGGGCGTGAAGGTGCCCGGCGCCGAGAGCCACGTCATGTATGTCTGGGTGGACGCGCTGACGAACTACATCACGGGCGTCGGCTATCCCGACACCGGGAGCGAGAGCTTCAAGCGCTGGTGGCCGGCCGATCTGCACGTGATCGGCAAGGACATCGTGCGGTTCCACGCGGTCTACTGGCCGGCCTTCCTCATGTCGGCCGGCCTCGACCTGCCGAAACGCGTTTTCGCGCACGGCTTCATGCTGAACCGCGGCGAGAAGATGTCGAAGTCGGTCGGCAACGTGATCGATCCGTTCGACCTGATCGAGCATTTCGGACGCGACCAGGTGCGCTACTTCTTCCTGCGCGAGGCGCCGTTCGGCCAGGACGGCAACTACAGCCCCGAGGCGATCGGGACACGGATCAACGCGGATCTCGCGAACGACCTCGGCAACCTGGCCCAGCGCTCGCTCTCGATGGTGGCGAAGCACTGCAATGCGGTCGTGCCGCAGCCGGGCGAGCTTCGGCCGCAGGACGAGACGATGCTGGCCGCCGCGGACGCGCTGTTCGGCAAGGCCCGCGAGGCGATGAAAACGCAGTCGCTTCATACGGTTCTTGCGGAAACCTGGAGCGTGGTGGCAGACGCGAACCGCTACTTCGCCGGCGAGGAGCCGTGGGCCGTCCGGAAGACCGACGACGCGCGGTTCAGGACAATTCTCTACGTGACCGCCGAGGTGCTTCGGCAGGTCGGGATCCTGGCCCAGCCGTTCACGCCGGAGGCCGCCGCGAAGCTTCTCGACCTCGTGGGGGCGCCGAAGGACGAGCGCGAGTTCGTCCATCTCGGCTCGGGGCACCGCTTGAAGCCCGGCGCGCCGCTTCCGAACCCGACCGCGATCTTCCCGCGCCACGTGGAGGCTCGCCCGGAGGGGCAGGCGTGACGCTCGTCGACAGCCACTGCCACCTCGACTTCCCGGACTTCGCGGCCGAGCTCGACGACGTCGTCCAGCGGGCCCGGGATGCGGGCGTGACGCGCCTCGTGACGATCTCGACCAGGCTCAAGCGCTTCGACGAGATTCGCGCCATCGCCGAGCGGTACGACGACGTCTACTGCTCGGCGGGCACGCACCCGCACAATGCCTCCGAGGAGGTCGAGCTTCTTCCCGAAGCCTATGTGGCCGCCGCCGCGCATCCCAAATGCGTGGCGATCGGGGAGGCGGGTCTCGACTTCTTCTACGACAACGCGCCGCGCGCGGACCAGGAAGCCGGCTTCCGAACCCAGATCGAGGCGGCGCGCCGGACGGGGCTGCCGCTCGTCATCCACAGCCGCGACGCGGAGGACGACACGGCGAGGATCCTGCGCGAGGAGATGGCGGCGGGACGCTTCGACGCGATCCTTCACTGCTTCTCCTCGAAGCGCGAACTGGCGGAGGCCGGCGTCGAGCTCGGGCTCTACGTCTCGTTCTCGGGGATCCTGACGTTCAAGCGCTCCGAGGAGCTGCGGGCCATTGCGGCAGACATCCCCGCGGACCGGCTGCTCGTCGAGACGGACGCGCCGTATCTCGCGCCGATGCCGCACCGGGGCAAGCGCAACGAGCCGGCCTTCGTCGTCGAGACGGCACGCGTGCTGGCGGAGACGCGCGGCGTCGCACCGGAGGAGATCCACCGCGTCACGAGCGAGAACTTCTTCCGGCTCTTTCCGGCCGTGAGCCGGCCGGAATGAGCCTCGTCGCGACGATCCTCGGCTGCGGAAGCTCGGCCGGCGTGCCCCGCCTCGGTTCCGGCTGGGGAGCCTGCGAACCCGCCGAGCCGAAGAACCGGCGCCGCCGCTGCGCGCTGCTGGTGGAGCGCCACGGGGCCGGCGGCACGACGCGCGTCCTGGTCGACACCGGGCCGGATCTGCGCGAACAGCTCCTGGCCGCCGAGGTCGATCGGCTGGACGGCGTTCTCATCAGCCACGACCACGCCGACCACACACACGGGATCGACGACCTCAGACCGCTCGTCATCCACGGCCGGCGGCGCATCCGCGTCCACATGGAGGATGCGACGCGGGCCGTGATGCTCGATCGGTTCCGCTACTGTTTCGAGGCGCCGCCGGACAGCCTGTATCCGCCGATCCTCGACATGGCGGAGATCCGGCCGCCGCACGCAGTGCTGGTGGAAGGGCCGGGCGGTTCCGTCGAGGCGCTTCCCATTCCCGTGGAGCACGGCCCGACGCCGGCCCTGGGGTTCCGCTTCGGCGATCTCGCCTACATGCCGGACGTGAGCCACATCCCCGAGAGCAGCGCCAGGCTGCTCCAGAACCTCGACGTGTTCGTCGTGGACGCGCTCCGGTACTCGCAGCACATCAGCCATTTCTCCGTGGCCGACGCGCTATCCTGGATCGAACGGCTGAAGCCGCGCCGCGCCGTCCTGACGAACCTCCATCACGACCTCGACTACAACGCGCTGAAGGCCGAGCTGCCCGAACACGTGGAGCCGGCCTATGACGGGATGAGGCTGACGCTCTCCGAATAGGTCCATCTCCATCCAGGCGCCCTACTGCGTTTCGTTCCATAATATATCTTATGCGACTCATGGGGGCGGTGTCAGGGGGCTCGCGGCGAGCGGTCTGGGTCGCGCCGCAGACGCCGCCGTCACCTCCGCGTGAAGGCGAGCCACGTCCAGTGAACGCCCTCCGCGCGGTTCGCCTCCTGCAGCGACTGTCGCTCTCGGCGGCGCAGGAGCTGGAGGCCGGATGCCTGCGCCAGCCCGTGGCGCAGCGAGAGGATCAGGAGCCCGGTCGGCGCCAGCAGCGCGGCGAGGCGCGGCCGGTGCCGGCACCGATATCGGCGGCGCGCGCCGGACCAGGCGGGAGCAGATCGCGCACGAGCGCGTAGATCTCGGCCGAAGGAACCGCTTCATAGAGCGCGATAAGCTCCGGCCCTGCGGTGGCGTAGCCTTCCAGAATCTCGCTCTGCATCCGGGGTGCTCCGCCGCGCCGAGACCCTGTCGTGGGAGCTTCACTTCGTGCCGAACATGCGGTCTCCGGCATCGCCGAGGCCCGGCACGATGTAGCCGTGGTCGTTCAGGTGGCTGTCGATCGCAGCTGTGAAGATCGCCACGTCGGGGTGCTTTTGCGCGAGCGCCTCGACGCCCTCGGGAGCCGCGAGCAGGCAGAGAAAGCGGATGTCCTTCGCGCCGGCCTCCTTGAGAAGCGTGATCGCGTGCGCGACGGAATTGCCGGTGGCGAGCATCGGGTCGACGACGATCACCGGCCGGTCGGCGATGTCCGACGGCGCCTTGAAGTAGTACTGGACCGGTTTCAGCGTCTCGGGATCGCGGTAGAGCCCGATATGGGCGATGCGAGCCGAAGGCATCAGCTCCACGAGGCCCTCGAGCATGCCTTCGCCGGCCCTCAGGATCGAGGCCAGGACGAGCTTCTTGCCCTTCAGCTTCGGCGCATCCATGCCGCAGATAGGCGTCTCGATATGCTCCATCGTCAGCTCGAGGTCGCGCGTCACCTCGTAGCCGAGGAACAGCGCCACCTCCTTGATGAGGCGGCGGAAGCCCGCGGTCGAGCGGTTCTTGTCGCGCAGCAGGGTCAGCTTGTGCTGGACGAGTGGGTGGTCGACGACGGTGACCTTGCTCATGCGGTTGCTTCTCCGAAGGACGTTTCAGGCGTCATAGCGGGCGCAGTTGAGATGGCCAAGCGAAACGAGGCCCGACGGCAGAAGGGACGCGCGATGCGGGAGCTTCGCCGAAGCGCCCTGCCCCGGCCGGTTGGCGCGGAGCTGCCAGGCCATTGCCATCGCGCCTACCCGGCGCGATCCTGTCTCGAGCCGCATCGCGCGCGGCACTGCGAGGAGTTCGCGCCATGACCCGTTCGCCCGAGCCGACCTGCCGCGTCATCCGGCCCGGCAGCACCTATGACGGCAAGCAGGGGTTCAGCTATTTCGAGGGCATCGCCACGGAGACCGTCGGATCGACGGGCATCTGCATGCATCTCCTCACGATTCCGCCCGGCGGCCGCGCGAAGGCCCACATGCACGAGAGCCACGAGACGGCGATCTACATGATCGCCGGCGAGGCGCATACCTGGTACGGCGCGCGGCTCGAGGACCACGTCGTCGTGCGCGAGGGGGAGATGTTCTACATCCCGCCCGGGGTGCCGCATCTGCCCGCCAATCTCGGCGACCGCCCCGCCACGGCCGTGATCGCCCGCACCGACCCCAACGAGCAGGAAAGCGTCGTGCTGCTCCCCGAGCTCGACGCGCTCGTGGCGGACAAGCTCGCCATGCCTCTGGCGCCGATCACCTGACGGGGGCGTCCGGCACCCTCACTCGACGATTTCCGCCGTCTCCACGACGGCGTGGAAGAGCACCTCGGCGCCGGCGGTCGCCCATTCCCGCGTGATCTCCTCGTCCTCGTTGTGGGAGAGGCCGCCGACGCAGGGACACATGACCATGGCGGTCGGCGCCACGCGGTTGATCCAGCAGGCATCGTGGCCGGCGCCGGAGACGATGTCGCGGTGCGAATAGCCGAGCCGGTCGGCCGCGGCCCTGATCGTCCGGATGCAGCTCTGGTCGAACGCGACGGGGTCGAAATGGCCGACCTGCTCGACCTGCGCCCCGAGGCCGATCGCATCCGCGATCTCGACGATACCGGCGCAAATGCGATCGTCCATGTCATCGAGCACCTCCTGCCTCGGCGAGCGGATGTCGATCGTGAAGACCGCCCTCCCCGGAATGACGTTCCGCGAGTTCGGGAAGATCTCGACATGGCCGACCGCCCCGACCGCGTGCGGCGCGTGGCGCCAGGCGACCTCGTCCACGAGCTCCATCACCCGCGCCATCCCCAGAGCGGCGTTGCGACGCTTCGGCATGGGCGTGGAGCCGGTGTGGCTTTCCCGGCCGGTGAGGCTCACCTGCAGCCATTTCAGCCCCTGGCCGTGCGTCACGACCCCTATATCGATGTCCTCGTCCTCGAGGATCGGTCCCTGCTCGATATGCAACTCGTAATATGCGTGGATCCTGCGCCGGCCCGCGGGTGCTTCGCCGAGATAGCCGATGCGCCTGAGCTCGTCGCCGAAGCTCCTGCCCGAGGCGTCCTGCCGGGCATGGGCCCAGGCCTCGTCGTGGACGCCGGCGAAGACCCCCGAGGCGAGCATGGCCGGCGCGAAGCGGGTGCCCTCCTCGTTCGTCCAGTTCACGACCTCGATCGGCCGGCGCGTCCTGATGCCGAGATCATCGAGCGTGCGGACGATCTCGAGGCCCGCGAGGACGCCGAGGACGCCATCGTATCTGCCGCCGGTCGGCTGGGTGTCGAGGTGGCTTCCGACCATCACCGGGGCGAGGGTGGGGTCAGTTCCTTCGCGGCGCGCGAATATGCTGCCCATCGTGTCGACGGCGACCTTCATGCCTGCCCCCTCGCACCACGACCTGAAGAGGTCCCTGCCCTCCCTGTCGGCGTCGGTCAGGGCCTGGCGGTTGTTGCCGCCCCGCAGGCCCGGCCCCACCTTCGCCATCGCCATGAGGGATTCCCACAGGCGAAGACCGTCTATGCGCAGATTGTCGGCCGGTGCCGTCATGCTTGCCCTTCTCCCCCGCGCGTCCGGGAACTCCGCGGCACCCTTGCGGCCATGGGCGGCACGCTAGGTGGGCGCCGCGGGGCGGTCAACATCACGAAGGCGGCATGACGACCGATGGCTAGCCGCAGGGCCGGAGGTGCGGCGTCAGTGCAGGCCGAAGCTGTGATCGGCCTTTCGCCATTCGCTGGGGCCGATGAGCTTGTGGTGGGCGATCTGTACCGAGTGGATGGGCCCCTCGATCGACTTGTCCCAGAATTCGAGGAACTTGAAGAGCTCGGGAAAGTCCGGCGCCAGGTCGTAATGCTGCCACAGGAACTGCTGCAGCAGGCCCGGGTGATCAGGGAAGCGGTAGATGATCTCCGCGGTGGTCAGACCATAGCCCTTGAGCTGCGCCTCGAATTCGACTGCGACCATGAGGAATCCCCTTGCCGTTGCCACTCCGATATGAGAAGCCCACGACACTTAACCAATCAATAAAAGAATAGATCCTTCAATGTGTTAGCAGCAGATCGACCGGAGTGCTGCTAAATTCCCCGGTTAAGCCTTTCGTGCAGCTCCGCCAGAGCGTCCGGCGTGTCGACGTCGATAAGCACCGAATCCCGCGGCGCCTCCACCTCGAACACCATGGCGCCCGCCTCGCCGATCAGGTGGCGCGCGCCCACGTCGCCCTTCAGGCTCCTGAGGTCGTCGAAGTAGCGCCGCGCCCAGAGCACGGGGTTCCCCCGCTTGCCCTGATGGACGGGGACGACGATCTGCCGCCCCTCCTCCGGCGCGAAGGCCGCCACGAGCGCATCGATCAGCCCGGGCTCCACGCGCGGCATATCGCCCAGGAGGACGAGGGCTCCTTCGCTGCCGTCCGACAGCGCGCCGATGCCGGCACGGAGCGAGGTCGAAAGCCCTTCGCCGTAGTCCGGGTTCCAGACGAAGCGGACGTCGAGGCCGGCGAGGACCTCCTCCACCTCCTCCCGCTGATGGCCGGTGACGACGACCACCTCGCGGCACGAGCTCGCCAGCGCCGCCTCGACGACATGGCGGACGATCGGCTTTCCGGCGACCGGCTGCAGCAGCTTGTTGACGGCGCCCATCCGTCGCGACTGCCCGGCCGCCAGTATCAATGCGCTGATCCCCGCCTGCGGCGCCTCTTCCTGGGCCCGCGGCTGAGGGCGTGACACGATCTCCTGCAACAGCCCGCCCACCCCCATCTGCCTCAAGTCGGCCGCACCGACATCGAAATCGGCCATAAGCCGGTCGAGCACCCAGTCGAAGCCGTTCTCCTTGGGGCTGCGCGCGCAGCCCGGGGCGCCGAGGACGGGGCACCCGTCGAGCTCGCCGAGGAGCAGCAGGTTGCCCGGATCGACGGGCATGCCGAAATGTTTGATCGCGCCGCCCGCAGCCTCGACGCCCGCGGGGATCACGTCCGCCCGGTCGACGATCGCCGAGGCGCCGAAGACGATCAGCAGCTCAGCCCCCTGCCCCCGCAGCGCCAGCAGCGCGTTCGCTATGGCGTCTTCCTCGTGCGCCACCCGGACCTCGCGGATGATCCGGCTGCCCGAACGGGAGAGCCGCTCGGCCAGGATACGCGCGGTCTTGTCGAGCATCTTGTCCGTCGTGCCCGGGAGCACGGTCGCGACGACACCGACGGAGCGCGGGCGGAACGGGTGGAGGCGCACCGGCGAGCCGTCGCCGGCGATCTTCTCGGCTTGCGTCACGTGGCGCTGCTCCGCCGCGAAGGGGATGATCTTCACGGTCGCGAGCATCGTTCCCGGCTCGACCGGCGCATGGCTCGGCAGCGTCGCGAGGGTGATCGCCTCGTCGACCGAGTTGAAGCCCTCGACCGCGTCCCGGTCGACGACGAGCAGGCCGGCCACCTCCGCGAAGAGGTTCGCGCGGCCGGTGAACGCCTTCTCCGCCCGCAGGCCGGGCCGCACCAGCGCGGCGGCGAGGCGGTTCGCGGCCGTGTCCTCGTGCACGTCGTCCGGACCGAGAGACGCCGCGACGACCTCCTCGACCCCGGCCGCCTGCAGCCGCGCGACCGCCTCGGCGTCGAGGCGGGTGCCCTTCTTGATCGAGCTGCCTTTGCCGAGCCTCGCCGTGTGGGCGAGGATCGCGCCCTCGGCGCGGTCGACGAGGATCGCTCCGAACTTCATCTGGGTTGCGGCTTCAGCCGCCGCACGGCCGTGATCTCGGACAGGATCGACAGCGCGATCTCGGACGGGCTCTGGGCTCCGATCGGCAGGCCGATCGGGGCGTGGATGCGGGCGATCTCGTCGGCTGCGAAGCCCGCCTCCGTCAGGCGCTCGACCCTGCGCCCGTGCGTCTTGCGGCTGCCGAGCGCGCCGATATAGAAGCAGCCCGCGCGCAGCGCGGCGTGGAGGCCCGGATCGTCGATCTTCGGGTCGTGCGTCAGCGCGCAGAACGCCGACCACCGGTCGAGGCCGATCTCGGGCAGCGCCACGTCGGGCCACTCCGCGCGCAGGTCGACGCCTTGGAAGCGCTCCGTGGTGGCGAACGCCTCGCGCGGATCGACGATCGTGACGTCGAGGCCCACGAGGCGCGCCATCGGGGCGAGCGCCTGCGAGATGTGGACGGCGCCGATGCAGACGAGCTTCACCGGGGGCAGGTAGACGCCCGCGAACAGCGCCGTGCCGCCGAGCTCGACGGAGCCGCTCCGGCCGTTGCGCAGGAGCGTCTCGAGCGCCTCCCTCTCGATATGCGCCTCGACCTGCCGTTCGAGCAGGAGATCCTGCCCGCCGCTCGCGAGGTCCGTGAGGACGATCGCCGCCTCGCGCGCGGCTCTCGCCTCGTTCAGGCGCTGGAGAAGCTCGAGCCGCATCGCCGTCAGCTCACCGGCTCGACATAGACGCTGATGCGCCCGCCGCAGGACAGGCCGACCTCCCAGGCCGTCTCGTCTGCCACGCCGAAGGAGAGGGTCTTCGGCTGACCCGTGCCGATCACGTCGATCGCCTCGGCGATCACGGCGCCCTCCACGCAGCCGCCGGAGACGGAGCCCATGAAGTTGCCCTCGCCGTCGATGACGAGATGGCTGCCGACCGGCCGCGGGGCGGATCCCCACGTCTCCACGACCGTGGCGAGAGCCACCTCGCGCCCCTCGCTCCGCCAGCCCTGCGCGATCGCCAGCACGTCGTCCCCTTCGGCTTCGTTCATGCCGCATACTCCTTCAGCCAGTCGCGCGGGCTCCGCGGAGCCGATACGGCCGATCCGTCGAGCGCCGCGACGAGCTCCCGCATCGCCGCCAGATTGTGCACCGGGCGGAACTCGTCGACATGCGGCAGGATCGCCCGTATGCCGCCCGCCCGGGGCTCGAACCGGTCGAAGCGGAGGAGCGGGTTCAGCCAGACGAGACGCCGGCAGGACCGTTTCAGCCGCTCGACCTCGCGCGCCAGATCCGCGTCGGGGTCGCGCTCCAGACCGTCCGTCACCAGGAGTACGACCGCCCCCTGCCCCAGGACCCGCCGCGACCAGTCGTGGTTGAAGCGCCTGATACAGGTGGTGATGCGCGTGCCGCCCGACCAGTCCGATACCGCGCATGCCGTGCGCTCGAGGGCGACCTCCGGGTCGCGGGCGGCGAGCTGCCGCGTGACGTTCGTGAGCCGCGTGCCGAAAACGAAGCTGTGCACCCTGCCGCGCGCCTCGGTGAGGGCGTGCAGGAAGTGCAGCACCATCCGGCTGTACTGCGCCATCGAGCCCGAGATGTCGCAGAGCGCGACGACCGGAGGATGCCGCTCGGCCGGCGCCCGTCGCTCGAGCGTCACGCCGTGGCCGCCGGTCCTCAGGCTCGCCCGCAGGCTGCGCCGCATGTCGATGCGGCCGCCCCTGCCCGAGGGGACCAGCCGGCGCGTCCGCACCTTGTCGTCCGGCATCACCAGCCGCCGGACGAGCTGCCGTGCGACGGCGATCTCGGCGGCGCTCATCGCCTCGAAGTCCTTCGTCTGGAGAAGCTCGGTCTGCGACATCGTGAGACGGGCATCGAGCTCGACCTTCGGCTTCTGCTCCCTTGGAAGCTCCGCCTCGCGCTTGCCGTGCAGCGCGTCGGCGACGCGGGAGCGAACCTCGTTCGACCTGTCGGCGTTCGGCGTCGGCGGCAGGAGCTCGGACATCATCCGCTCCTGCAGGCCCCGCCGGCGGAAGAACAGGCGAAACGTCTGGTCGAACACCTCGTGATCCTCGTGCCGCTTCACGAGGCAGGCGTGCAGCGTCCAATAGACGTCGCCGCGGCCGCCGACGCCCGTCGTCGCGAGGGCCTGAAGCGCATCGGCGATCGCACCGGGCCCGACCCGCATGCCCGCTGCCCGCAACGCCCGCCCGAAGTGGACGACGTTCTCCGCGAGCCGGCCGGATGCGACGCCTGGACCTCCCTGCCCGCTCATGCCGGTTCAGCCTCGTGCCGCCTTGAGGTCGGCCCGCACCTCGTCGAGAAGCTGCTTCGCGCGGCCTTCCTGCATGCGCGCGACGTCCTCCTGGTACTTCAAGAGAACCCCGAGCGTGTCCTCTACGGTGGCGGGATCGAGCGACATGGCGTCGAGCTCCGTCAGCGCCGTCGCCCAGTCGAGCGTCTCCGCCACGCCGGGCGACTTGAAGAGATCCTCCCGGCGCAGCGCCTGCACGTAGGCCACGACCTCGCGCGTCAGGGCCTCGGACGCGCCGGGGACCCGGCTCCGGACGATCCTGAGCTCCCGTTTCGCATCGGGATAGTCGACCCAGTGATAGAGGCAGCGCCGCTTGAGCGCGTCGTGGATCTCGCGCGTGCGGTTCGACGTGATGACGACGATCGGCGGCGTCTCCGACCTGACGGTGCCGAGCTCGGGGATCGTCACCTGGAAGTCGGAGAGGACCTCGAGAAGGAACGCCTCGAACGCCTCGTCGGTGCGGTCGAGCTCGTCGATGAGCAGGACCGGGGCTCCGCCCTCGTGTGGCTCCAGCGCCTCCAGGAGCGGCCGGCGGACGAGGAACTTCTCGGCGAACACGTCCTCCGCCAGGCGCTGGCGGTCGGCGATCCCTTCCGCCTCGGCCATCCGGATCTCGATCATCTGCGCCGCGTAGTTCCACTCGTAGACGGCGGTCGAGACGTCGAGGCCCTCGTAGCACTGCAGGCGGATCAGCCGGCGGCCCAGCGCCTGCGAAAGCACCTTGGCGATCTCGGTCTTGCCGACGCCGGCCTCGCCCTCGAGGAAAAGCGGCCGCCCCATCCGGAGGGCCAGGAACAGCACGGTCGCCAGCGCCCGGTCGGACACGTATCCGTGGTCCGCGAGAAGCACTGACGTCTCGTCGATTGTCGCGGGAAGGCCCCGCGCAGCTTCCGTCTCGGCCATCCCACCACCGCAGTTGACGCTCGCGAAGGAAAGCCCGCCGTGGCCGGACCGCGGCGGACTCCCGAACCTATGCGCCTTCGACGCCGCCTATCAAGCGGCGGACGCGGCCCGCTTCGCCATCACGACGATCAGGTGGGCCCGGTAGTCGGCGCCCGCATGCATGTCGCTGTTGAGCCCGTCCGTCGGGACGGTGACGCCGTCGAGCGACTTCGGCGCGAAGCGGGCGTTCAGCGCGTCTTCCACCTCCTTGCACCGGAAGACGCAAGTTGCGGCGCCGGTCACCGCCGCGCGGACCGTCCCTCCCCGCTTGGCGAGGAACACACCGACGAGCGGATAGCGCGAGGCGGGATTGCGGAACTTCGCGTAGCCCGCCCTGCGCGGCACCGGGAACTGGATCTTCGTGATGATCTCCCCGGGCTCGAGCGCGGTCTCGAACATGTCGACGAAGAACTCGTCGGCGTCGATCCGGCGCCTGTTCGTGACGATCGTCGCCTCGAGCGCGAGGCAGGCGGCGGGGTAGTCGGCGTTGGGGTCGTTGTTCGCCACCGAGCCGCCGATCGTGCCGCGGTGGCGGACATGGGGGTCGCCGATGGAGGCGACGAGCTCGGCGAGCGCCGGGATCGCCTCGCGCACGACGTCCGAGGCGGCAACCTCGGCGTGCGTCATCATGGCGCCGATCTGCAGGGTTCGCCCCTTGAGCTCGATGCCGCGCAGGCCCTCGACCAGGCCGAGATCGATGAGGTCGCTCGGCTGCGCGAGGCGCTGCTTCATCATCGGCAGGAGCGAGTGCCCGCCCGCCAGCAGGCGCGCGTCCTCCGACTTTCCGAGGAGAGCGGAGGCCTGCCGGACGCTCGTGGGGCGGTGATAGTTGAAGGGATACATCGTCCTCGCCTCCTATTCCGCCGCTGCGGGCATCTTGGATTTCTGCAGGGCGCGCCACACTCTTTGCGGTGTCGCAGGCATCGTTATGTCCTCGTGGCCGAGGGCGTCGGTGATCGCGTTGACCAGCGCCGCGGGGGCCGCGATCGCGCCGGCCTCCCCGCAGCCCTTGATCCCCAGGGGGTTCGAGGGGCACGGCGTCACCGTCACGTCGACCTGGAAGTTCGGCAGGTCGTCGGCGCGGGGCATGGCGTAGTCGTTGAAGGAGCCGGTGACGAGCTGCCCCGCCTCGTCGTAGACGCAGCCCTCGAGCAGTGCCTGGCCCACCCCTTGCGCGATGCCGCCATGGACCTGACCCTCGACGATCATCGGATTGATGATCACACCGAAATCGTCGACGGCCACCCAGTTCACGACCTCGGTCTTGCCGGTCTCGAGGTCGATCTCGCACTCGCAGACGTGGCAGCCGGCCGGAAACGTGAAGTTCACGGGGTCGTAGAACGCGCCTTCCTTCAGACCCGGCTCGATCTCGTCGGACGGAAATCCGTGCGCGACGTAGGCGCCGAGCGAGACGGCGCTCCAGTCGAGCGACTTGTCGGTGCCGGCGACCGTGAACTTGCCGTCCTTGAACTCGATGTCGGCCTCGGCCGCCTCCAGGAGGTGGGAGGCGACCTTCTTGGCCTTCGCGACGACCTTGTCGAGGGCCTTCGAGATCGCCGACATGCCGACGGCACCGGAGCGGGAACCGTAGGTGCCCATGCCGAACTGCACCTTGTCGGTGTCGCCGTGCACGATCGACACCTGGTCGAGCGGGATGCCGAGCCGGTCACAGACGAGCTGCGCGAAGGTCGTCTCGTGCCCCTGCCCGTGGCTGTGCGACCCCGTCAGGACCTCGACGGTGCCGACCGGATTGACCCGCACCTCGGCCGATTCCCACAAGCCCACACCTGCTCCCAGGGAGCCCACGGCCTTCGACGGAGCGATGCCGCAGGCCTCGATATAGGCGGAAAGCCCGACACCCAGCAGCTTGCCGCGCTTCAGGGCCTCGCGCTTGCGCTTGCCGACGCCCTTGTAGTCGATCAGCTCGAGCGCCTTGTTGAGGGACGCCGCGTAGTCGCCGATGTCGTAGCTCATGATCACTGGCGTCTGGTGCGGGAACTTCTTCACGAAGTTGCGCTTTCGGAAGCTCGCGGGATCGATGCCCATCTCGCGCGCCGCGACCTCCACGAGCCGTTCCACCACGAAGGTGGCCTCGGGGCGCCCCGCCCCGCGATAGGCGTCGACGGGCGCGGTGTGCGTGTAGACCGCGTCGACCTCCGCGTGGATCGCCGGGATGTCGTACTGGCCGGAGAGCAGCGTCGCGTAGAGATAGGTCGGCACGGCGGACGCGAAGGTCGAGAGGTAGGCCCCCATGTTCGCGGTCGTGTGCACGCGAAGCCCGAGGATCTTGCCCTTCTCGTCCATGGCGAGCTCGGCATCGGTCACGTGGTCGCGGCCGTGGGCGTCGGTGAGGAAAGCCTCGCTCCTGTCGGCGTTCCACTTCACCGGGCGCGCGAGGCGGCGTGCCGCCCAGAGGCAGACGACCTCCTCGGCGTAGATGAAGATCTTCGAGCCGAAGCCGCCCCCGACATCCGGCGCGATCACCCGAAGCTTGTTCTCGGGCGCGATGCCGACGAAGGCGGAGAGGACGAGCCGCGCCACGTGCGGGTTCTGGCTCGTCACGTAGAGCGTGAAGACGCCCGTGCCCGGATCGTAGTCGCCGATCGCCGCCCGCGGCTCCATCGCGTTCGGCACGAGGCGGTTGTTGACGATGTTCAGCTTCGTCACGTGGTGGGCGTTCCGGAACGCCTCGTCGGTCTTCGCCTTGTCGCCGAGCTCCCACTCGTAGACGAGGTTGCCCGTCGCCACATCATGAACCTGCGGCGCCCCGCTCGCCCGCGCCTTCAGCGGATCGGCGACCGCGTCCAGAACCTCGTAGTCGACCTCGACGAGCTCGGCGGCATCGCGCGCCTGGCGCTTCGTCTCCGCGATCACGACCGCCACCTGGTCGCCGACATGGCGGACCGTGTCGCGGGCGATCGCGGGATGCGAGCCCGCCTTCATCGGCTCGCCGTTCTTGGAGTGTATGAGCCAGCCGCAGATCAGGTCGCCGATCGGGCTTTCCTCGAGGTCGTCGCTCGTCGGCACGAACTTCCTGAGGTCGTTGCCGGTGTACACGGCGACGACGCCGGGAGCCGCCTGCGCCTCGGCGATGCCGACGCTCCGGATGCGGGCGTGGGCATGCGGCGATCGCACGAAGTGAGCGTGCAGCTGGCCCGGCCTGTTGATGTCGTCGGTGTAGTTGCCCTTGCCGGTGATGAATCGCCGGTCCTCCACCCGCTGCACGCGGGCGCCGATGCCACTCTCTCCCATGGCGTCTCTCCTCCCAAAGAAGCTCGCTCAGGCGACGGTGAGGGGTCTATTCGGCAGCGATCGGCTGCCCCGCCCCTTGCATCTTCTCCGCCGCTGCCAGGATCGCCTTGACGATGTTGTGGTAGCCCGTGCAGCGGCAGAGATTGCCGTCGAGCTCCTCGCGCACGGTCTTCTCGTCGGGCATGCCATGCCGGTTCACGATGTCGACCGCCGCCATGATCATCCCAGGCGTGCAGTAGCCGCACTGCAGGCCGTGGTGCTCGCGGAAGGCCTCCTGCATGGGATGGAGCACGCCGTCCCTGGCCAGGCCCTCGATGGTGGTGACCTCCGCCTGGTCGCACTGGACGGCCAGGGTGGTGCACGACTTCACGGCCCTGCCGCCGACATGGACGACGCAGGCGCCGCACTGGCTCGTGTCGCAGCCGACATGGGTGCCCGTGAGCCGCAACTGCTCGCGCAGAAACTCCACGAGAAGCGTTCGAGGCTCGACCTCCGAAGTCACTTCCCGACCGTTCACGGTGATGGTGATGCTGGGCACGTTTCCTCCTCCGGCGTTCTGTTCCGGTCGCCACCTGCCTCGGCCGGGCCGAGCTCGGGGTGATACGGGGCTGGAACCCGCCAGAGCCGAGGATTTGCCGTTTCGATTTTTATCTTCGTTGGGGAAAAGTGTTGCTTGAACGCCGAAATCGGTCAAGAGCCCAGATTGGGAGCGCGATCTTTTTCGTCTGCCTCGCGCGCCCGGTTATCCTGCAGGTAGGCGCGGAGGTCACCGAAGATGCGATCCGCGACCGATCGTGCCGCGCCCTCGACCAGCCCCTCCGCCAGGTAGGCGAGCCTGCCTCCGAGCGCTCCCCCTCCCTCGAAGATCAGCCGCGTCGTGCCTTCGCCGGCGGCCTCGAGCCGCACGTGGCTGCTGCCTTCGGCGAAGCCGGCGAGCCCGCCCCGCGCCTTCGCCACCATGCGGTAGGACCGCGGAGGGTCGAGTTCGGACAGCGTCAGCACGCCGCGCAGGCGGACCGTCAGCGGGCCGAGCTTGAGCGCCACGATGCCCTCGAACTCGGTCTCGCTCAGCCTGTCGACGGCCTCGCAGCGGGGAATGCAGCGCTGCAGGACGACCGGATCCGTCAGCGCCTCCCAAACCTCCTGCCGCTCCGCCGGCAGCAGGTACTCGCCCTCGATGATCATCGTCACACCGGTTGTCCTCAAAGCCCGTCGGTTTCCGTTCAAGTGGGGCACCGGCGCGGCGGCCGCCACCGTGACACCGTCCAAACCCGCCACTATGGTCCCGCCCCATCACCACCTCCTCCACGGAACGACCCGATGCAACACCTGCTGCGCTCGCTGTTCTCGACCCCCGATGTGGCGGAGGTCTTCTCGGACGAGGCGGAGCTCCGCGCCATGGCGGCCTTCGAGGTGGCGCTCGCGGCCGCGGAAGCCGAAGCCGGCGTCATCCCTCACGAGGCTGCCCGAGCCATCGCCGAAGCCGCCGAGGGCTTCCGGCCGGATATCGGGGATATCGCCGAGAAGGCCCGCCTCTCCGGCAACCCCGCGTTCCCGTTCGTGGCCGCGTTCGGCGAGGCCTGCAGCCCGGAGGGCCGCCCCTGGGTGCACTGGGGCGCGACGAGCCAGGACGTGCTGGACACGGCGCGAGCGCTGCAGCTCAAGAGCGTCCGCCCGCACGTCCGGAGCGACCTCGAGCGCATTTCCGCCGCTCTCGCGAAGCTGGCCGAGCGTTACAGGACGACGCCCATGCCCGGGCGCACGCTCCTGCAGCCGGCCATGCCGACGACCTTCGGCATGAAGGCCGCCGGCTGGCTCGACCAGATCGATCGCAGCGCCAGGCACCTCGATCTCGCCTTCGAGGAGGCCGCGACGCTGCAGTTCGGGGGAGCCGTGGGCACGCTCTCGGCCCTGGGGGAGAGCGGTCCGGCCGTGCGGGCGGCGCTCGCGCGCCGGCTGGGCCTCCACGAGCCTGACGTGACGTGGCATGTCGGCCGCGACCGCTTCCTCAGGCTGGCGTCGGAAGCCGTGATCCTGATGGCGGGGCTCGCGAAGATCGCCCGCGACATCGCGCTCCTCATGCAGGCCGAGATCGCGGAGGCAGCCGAGCCCGCCGGCCCCGGCCGGGGCGGCTCCTCCACGATGCCGCAGAAGCGCAACCCGGTCGCCGCCCCGGCCATCGTCGCGGCCTACCACGCGGCTCAGGGAGCGCTCGGTGGGCTGCTCTCCGGCCAGCTGCAGGAGCACGAGCGGGGCGTCGGCGGCTGGCACGCGGAGTGGCTGACGCTGCCCCAGATCATGGAGTGCCTCGCCGGCGCCCTTTCCCAGACGGCGGAGACAGTGGAGGGCCTCGAGGTCGACGAGCGGCGGATGCGGCAGAACCTCTCCCTCGGCAACGGCACGATGATGTCGGAGGCGCTGATGATGAGGCTCGCGGGGACGATGGGGCGGGGCGAGGCGAAGACGCTCGTGGGCAAGCTCGCGGCGACAGCCATGGCCGAAGGCCGACCTCTCCGGGAGGTCGCCGTGGCGGACCCGACGGTGACCCGCCACCTCTCGCAGGACGAGATAGAGGCCGCGCTCGCGCCCGAGAACTACCTCGGTGTCGCCCCCCATGCCGTCGATCGGGTCGTCGCGCGTTGGAAGGAGACGGCACGGAACCGGCAGGAGGAGCACCGGTGAGCACGCTCGACATCGAAAACGCGACGATCCACTACGAGTTGTCGGGACGTGAGGGCGCCCCCCTCCTCGTCCTCTCGAACTCCCTCGGCACGAACCTCTCGATGTGGGACGCGCAGGTGGCGCATTTCGGGGACCGCTACCGGATCCTGCGCTACGACCAGCGCGGCCACGGCCGCTCGTCCGCGCCGCCCGGAGAGTACAGCTTCGGCCAGCTGGGTCGGGACGTCGTGGCGCTGATGGACTATCTCGGCGTCGAGAAGGCCCATTTCTGCGGGCTTTCCATGGGCGGGATGACCGGCATGTGGCTCGGCGTGCACGCGCCGCACCGGGTCGACCGGCTGGTGCTCGCAAACACGGCGGCCTTCCTGCCGCCGAAGGAGCTCTGGGACGGCCGCGTCCGCACCGTCACCGAGAAGGGCATGGGCGCCATCGTCGACGCCGTCGTCGAGCGCTGGTTCTCGCCCGAGTTCCAAGCCTCCGATCCCGATGAAGTGGCCAGGGTCCGGGCCATGATCCTCGCGACGCTGCCCGCCGGCTATGCGGGCTGCTGCGCCGCGATCCGCGACATGGACCAGCGCGAGGACATCCGCTCCATCCGGGTCCCGACGCTCGTCATCTGCGGGTCGAAGGACCCGGCCACTCCGCCCGCGCAGGCCGAAGAGATCGTGGGTCACGTCCCGCAGGCCCGCCTCGTCACCCTCGAGGCCGCTCACCTCTCGAACATCGAGGATCCGGCGGGCTTCAACCAGGCCGTCGCGCGATTTCTTTCGGAGGAACAGGGATGAACGAAGACGATCGCCACGCCGCGGGCATGAGGAACCGTCGCAGTGTCCTGGGAGACGCGCATGTCGACCGGGCCGAGGCGAGGAAGACACCGTTCGACGAACGCTTCCAGCACTTCATCACCCGGAACGCCTGGGGCGATATCTGGGAAAGCAGGACGATCGACCGGAAGACGCGCAGCCTCCTCACCATGGCGATGCTTCTCGCCATGGGGCACGAGGAGGAGTTCGCGATGCATGTGCGAGCCTCCGTCAACTGTGGCGTGACCGAAGAAGAGCTGTCGGACCTGCTGATGCAGGCGGCGATCTATTGCGGTGTCCCCGCCGCCAACAGCGGCTACCGCATCGCAAAATCCGTGCTCGCGGAGAGGGCGGCAGACTCCGGCTGAGCCAAAAGTTGCATGCCCTTGCGGCATCCTGCTGCCGCTGCTGCAATGCACAAAAGCGCGTCTGCCAATCTTGTTGTCACAGCTGAAGCTGCTTGCTACCAATTCTCCAAATGGGGCGGCATTCGTGCCGTGATTCCTGCCGCCGGTCCCGAGGTGGGGACCTGGACAAGAGCAGGGTGCGTAAGGGGTACCGGCGCGGGATGGAGTATTTCGTCCAGCAGCTCATCAACGGGCTGACACTCGGATCGATCTACGGGCTGATCGCCATCGGCTACACGATGGTCTACGGCATCATAGGGATGATCAACTTCGCCCACGGCGACATCTTCATGGTGGGGTCGTTCATCGCGCTGATCGCGATCATCGCCTTCGGCCTGACGGCGGGCAGCTCGCTCGCCGTCCTCATCCTGGCCCTCATTCTCGTCCTGCTCATCGCGATGGCGCTCACGTCAGTCTACGGCTGGACGGTCGAGCGGCTCGCCTACCGGCCCTTGAGGGGCTCCTTCCGGCTCGCGCCTCTGATCACCGCGATCGGCATGTCGATCGTCCTGCAGAACTTCGTGCAGATCGCCCAGGGCGCCCGCGTGAAGCCGCTGCAGCCGCTGTTCTCCGGCGGCTTCACGCTGATGGAGCTCGAAGGGCCGACCGGCGCGGTGTTCAGGGTCAACCTCTCCTTCGCGCAGATCCTCATCATCGTCACGACGGTCGTCCTGATGACGGTGTTCACGCTGATCATCGCGAAGACCTCTCTCGGCCGCTCGCAGCGGGCCTGCGAGCAGGACCGCAAGATGGCCGCGCTCCTCGGCGTGAACGTCGACCGGACGATCTCGCTCACCTTCGTGATGGGCGCCGCCCTCGCCGCCGTCGCGGGCCTCATGTACCTGCTCTACTACGGCGTGATCGACTTCTACATCGGCTTCATCGCCGGCGTTAAGGCGTTCACCGCGGCCGTGCTCGGCGGCATCGGCTCGCTGCCCGGCGCGATGCTCGGGGGGCTGCTGATCGGCCTGATCGAGACCTTCTGGTCCGCCTATTTCTCGATCGAATACAAGGACGTGGCGGCGTTCTCCATCCTCGCCATCGTGCTGATCTTCCTTCCGTCCGGCATTCTCGGGCGCCCCGAAGTCGAGAAGGTCTGATCGTCTCGTGGCCACGACATCCCCATCCAGGCGCCCCGCCGCGGAACTCGTCAAGGACGCCGCCTATTCCGCGCTGATCGCGCTGGCCCTCGCCGCCCCGATCATCGGCCTGCAGACGGTGACGGCGCGCGGGGGCCTGGGCCTGAACGCCCGGTGGGACGACGTCTTTCTCATCGTCCTGGCGGTCTTCGCCGGGCGACTCCTCCTGAACTTTACGATCTGGCGGCACCAGGGCGCGCGGCCGATCGGCCAGAAGTGGTTCCAGCGCGCGGGCGGCCGACCCTTCGCCAGGCACGGCCACACCCTCTCGAAGATCATCGGGCCGCTGGCGCTCGCCGTCGCGCTGCTCCTGCCCGCCCTGCCCTTCTCCGACCGCTACGTGATGGACCTCTCCATCATGGTGCTGACCTACATCATGCTCGGGTGGGGCCTGAACATCGTCGTCGGCCTCGCCGGACTGCTCGACCTCGGATATGTCGCCTTCTACGCGATCGGCGCCTACTCCTTCGCGCTGCTCGCGACGCATTTCGACCTCGGCTTCTGGATCTGCCTGCCGCTCGCGGGCATCCTCGCCGCCTTCTGGGGCGTGATCCTCGGGTTCCCGGTGCTGCGCCTGCGCGGCGACTACCTCGCGATCGTGACGCTGGCCTTCGGCGAGATCATCCGCGTCGTGCTCCTGAACTGGTACGAGTTCACCGGCGGGCCGAACGGCATTCTCGGGATCCCCGACCCGACCCTGTTCGGCCTCGAGTTCGCGCGGCGCGGGGACAACACGTTCCACGAGTTCTTCGGGCTGTCCTACAGCTCGATGCACAAGATCATCTTCCTCTACTACATCATCCTCTGCCTCGCCCTGATCACGAACTTCGTCACGCTGCGGCTCCGGCGGCTTCCCGTGGGCCGTGCCTGGGAGGCGCTGCGCGAGGACGAGATCGCCTGCCGGTCGCTCGGCATCAACACGACGAACACGAAGCTCACCGCCTTCGCCATCGGCGCGATGTTCGGCGGCTTCGCGGGCTCGTTCTTCGCCACGCGGCAGGGCTTCATCAGTCCCGAATCCTTCACCTTCATCGAGTCCGCCCTCATCCTGGCCATCGTCGTCCTCGGCGGGCTCGGCAGCCAGGTCGGCGTGGTGATCGCGGCGATCGTGATGATGGGCGGCTTCGAGTACTTCCGCGAGTTCGAGCAGTACCGCATGCTGATCTTCGGCCTCGCCATGGTCTTCATCATGGTGTGGCGCCCGCGCGGGCTGATCTCCACCCGCAGCCCGTCCGTCATCCTGAAGGAACGCAAGGCCATCGGCGCCGACCTCGTGGGACAGGGGCACGGATGATGAGCGAGACAGCCATCGCCGCACCCTCCCCCACGCCGCGCTGGGAGGCGGATCCCGTGCTCGACGTCGAGCATCTCACGATGCGCTTCGGCGGTCTCGTGGCGGTCGACGACCTGAGCTTCGCGGTGGGACGCGGCGACATCACGGCCATCATCGGCCCGAACGGTGCCGGCAAGACCACCGTCTTCAACTGCATCACGGGGTTCTACAAGCCGACGGAAGGCCGGTTGACGATGCGGCGCGCCGAGGGGGAGGAGTTCCTGCTCGAGCGCATGCCCGACTTCCAGATCGCGGCGCGCGCGAAGGTCGCCCGCACCTTCCAGAACATCCGGCTGTTCGGCGGCATGACGGTGCTCGAGAACCTCATGGTGGCGCAGCACAACCCGTTGATGAAGGCCTCCTACTTCACCTTCGGCGGCGTGCTGGGGCTCTCGCACTACCGCCGCTCCGAGAAGGAGGCGATCGGGTTCGCCACCTCCTGGCTCGAGCAGATCCGCCTGATCGACCGCGCGGACGACCCCGCCGCGGACCTTCCCTACGGCGCCCAGCGCCGGCTCGAGATCGCGCGGGCGATGTGCACGCGCCCCGAGATCCTGTGCCTCGACGAGCCGGCTGCCGGCCTCAACCCGCGCGAATCCGCGGAGCTGAACGACCTCCTCCGCCTCATCCGCGACGAGTACCAAACCTCGGTGCTGCTGATCGAGCACGACATGAGCGTGGTGATGGAGATCTCCGATCACGTCGTCGTTCTCGACTACGGCAAGAAGATCGCCGACGGGCCGGCCGACGTGATCCGCAACGATCCTGCGGTCATAGCCGCCTATCTCGGCGTGGAGGACGACGAGGTCGAGGCCGCGGAGGAAGAGGTCGAGGAGATCAAGGAAGAGGCCGAGCGCCGATGAACGCGGCATCCCCCCTCCTCTCGGTCCGCGGCGTCGAGACCTACTACGGCAACATCATCGCCCTGCGCGGCGTCGACCTCGACGTGCATGTCGGCGAGATCGTGACGCTGATCGGCGCGAACGGCGCCGGCAAGTCGACGCTGATGATGACGATCTGCGGCAGTCCGCAGGCCCGCACCGGGTCCGTGACGTTCGACGGCACCGACATCACGCGCATGCCGACGCACGAGATCATGCGCATGGCGATCGCCCAGTCCCCCGAGGGACGGCGGATCTTTCCGCGCATGACGGTGCTCGAGAACCTGCAAATGGGCGCGGGCGTCACCGACCTCTCCCATTTCGACGAGGACCTCCAGAAGGTCTACGAGCTGTTTCCGGTCCTGAAGGCGCGCCGCAACCAGCGAGGCGGCACCCTTTCGGGCGGCGAGCAGCAGATGCTCGCTATCGGCCGTGCGCTGATGAGCAGGCCGCGCCTTCTGCTCCTCGACGAGCCGTCGCTGGGGCTCGCGCCGCTCGTCGTGAAGCAGATCTTCGCGGCGATCGCGGAGTTGAACCGGACGGAAGGGCTGACGGTCTTCCTCGTCGAGCAGAACGCGTTTCACGCGCTGAAGCTCGCGCATCGGGGCTACGTGATGGTGAACGGCAGCATCACGATGAACGGCACGGGCGCCGAGCTCCTCGCGCGCGAGGAGGTCCGGGCGGCCTATCTCGAAGGCGGACGGCACTAGAGGGCGACGAGAGCATGACCGGCATCCTCTACGAAGAGCAGTCCTTCGGCACCTTCCTCCTCGTTACCATCCTGCTCGGGGGCGGTGCGGCGTGGCTGTCCGGGCGCGCCATCGCGATGACGTGGCGCCCCTATCTGCAGCTCGTCGCCTACGTGTTCCTGCTGGCAGCCTTCGTTCGCTTCCTGCACTTCGCGCTGTTCGAGGGAACGCTTCTGTCGCTCCACTACTACCTGGTCGACCTGGTGGTGCTGCAGATCGCCGGATGGCTCGGCTTCCGGCTCAAGCGGGTGAAGCAGATGGTGACGCAGTACCGCTGGATCTACGAGCGCGCGGGCCCGTTCGGGTGGCGCGCGAAAGGTTGATGCCGGAGACGAGGGAAGCACGCGAAGATGATGTTCTTCCTCGTCGACCCGTGCATTATTGGGGACAACCGGACTTCGTCCGGACGAGATCGCGGCGGCCGCGGAAGACGGGCGCTTGCGGGTAGCAGAGAGGGAATAGTTTGATGAAGAAGCATCTCCTTGCGGGCGTGGTACTCGTCGGCCTGGCGGCCGCTCCCGGCGCCGCACTCGCCGAAATCGCGATCGCGACGGCCGGCCCGATGACCGGCCAGTACGCGACGTTCGGTGCGCAGATGAAGGCCGGCGCCGAGCAGGCCGTGAAGGACATCAACGCCGCCGGCGGCGTGCTGGGCGAGCAGCTCGTCCTGCGGATCGGCGACGACGCGTGCGATCCGAAGCAGGCCGTCGCGGTGGCGAACCAGTTCGCCGGCGGCGACGTGGTCTTCGTGGCGGGCCACTTCTGCTCCGGCTCCTCGATCCCGGCGAGCCAGGTCTACGCCGAGGAGGGGATCATCCAGATCTCGCCGGCTTCGACCAATCCGACCTTCACCGAGAACCGCCCCGGCGACGGCATCTTCCGCGTCTGCGGTCGTGACGACCAGCAGGGCCAGGTCGCCGGCGAGTATCTCGCCGAGCACTTCGGCGACAAGAACATCGCGATCGTCCACGACAAGACCGCCTACGGCAAGGGCCTGGCGGACGAGACGAAGAAGTACCTGAACGAGGCCGGCAAGGAAGAGGTCATCTACGAGGCCTACACCGCCGGAGAGAAGGACTACACGGCCCTCGTCTCGAAGCTGAAGCAGAGCAATGTCGACGTGCTCTATGTCGGCGGCTACCACACCGAGGCCGGGCTGATCGTGCGCCAGATGCGCGACCAGGGCATGGACACGATCCTCGTCTCGGGCGACGCTCTGGTGACCGACGAGTACTGGTCGATCACCGGCGACGCCGGCGCCGGCACGCTGATGACGTTCTCGCCCGACCCGCGCAAGAGCGAGAAGGCGGCCCCGGTCGTGGAGGAGTTCCGCGGCCAGAACATCGAGCCTGAAGGCTACGTCCTCTACACCTATGCCGCGATCCAGGCGTGGGTCCAGGCCGTCGAGGCGGCCGGCTCGACCGACTACGACGCGGTCGTCGACGCCCTCAACGAGGGCACGTTCGACACGGTGCTGGGCGAGCTCGAGTTCGACGACAAGGGCGACGTCACCCTGCCGGGCTATGTCTTCTACGAGTGGAAGGACGGCGAGTACGATTACCTCGAGAGCATGTGATCGCCTGACGGACGCGATCTGAGCCTCTAGCCTCTGGGCCCGCGCCGGAATGCGCGGGCCCTTTTCGCATTCTGGGAGATCCGCCCATGCGCCCCGGCCCACGCAACGCCCTCACCGACGTGCACGGCCTCGCCGTCGGTCATGCCGAAGACGCCGCCCTCCTCTCCGGCACGACCGTCGTTCTGTGCGACGCGCCGGCGACCGCCGGCGTCGACGTGCGTGGCGGAGGACCGGGCACCCGCGAGACGGCCCTCCTGGCCCCCGAGATGACGGTTCCGGGGGTCGACGCGATCGTGCTGTCGGGCGGCTCGGCCTTCGGGCTCGACGCGGCCTCGGGCGTGCAGGCCTTCCTCCGCGCGGCCGGGCGCGGCTTCGAGGTGGCGGGCCACCGCGTGCCGATCGTGCCGGGTGCGATCCTCTTCGACCTCGCGAATGGCGGCGACAAGGGATGGGGGCGCTATCCGCCCTACCGGGATCTCGGCTGGCGCGCGGCCGAGGCCGCCGGGGCAGATTTCGCTCTCGGCTCGGTGGGCGCGGGACTGGGGGCCACGACCGCGAATTACCGAGGCGGTGTGGGGAGCGCCTCGCTTGTCCTCGACAATGGATGCACCGTCGCCGCCCTTGCCGTGGTGAACGCTGTCGGCCGCGCGACGGTCGGCGAGGGCCCGCATTTCTGGGCCGGCGCGTGGGAGATCGGCGGCGAGTTCGGCGGTCACGGCCTGCCCTGCCCCGTTCCCGCGGAGGCTCTCCTTCCGCTCACGAAGGGCGAGACGCCCGGCGCCGCCACAACGCTCGCGGTCGTGGCGACCGACGCGGCGCTGTCCAAGCCGGAGACCTCGCGCCTCGCGACGATGGCGCAGGACGGCATGGCGCGGGCGCTTCATCCGATCCACACGCCGCTCGACGGCGACATCGTCTTCGCCCTCGCCACCGGGCGGCGCGAGCTCGTCTCGCCGCTGCGCGACATGGTGAGGATCGGCAGCGCCGCCGCCATCTGCCTCGCCCGTGCGATCGCGCGCGGCGTCTACGAGGCGGGCGCGGCCGGCGCCGGATCGGCCCTGCTGCCGGCCTATCGCGACCGCTTCAGCCGCTGAACGTCAGTTCGGTGCGCCGAACCGGTCGGCCGCGAAGGGCGCCGGGTCCACAAGGGGCGCCTCGCCGGTCATCATCTGCGCGATCAGCTCGCCGCTCACCGGCCCGAGGGTGAAGCCGAGATGGCCATGGCCGAAGGCGAGCCACAGGCCCTCCTGACCAGGGGCGGGCCCCAGAACCGGGCGGGAATCCGGCAGGCACGGCCGGCGGCCGAGCCACGGCTCCTCGGAGATCGCCTCGCCGAGCGGAAAGAGTTCGCCCGCCTTTGCCCGGGCCTTGCGCAGCTGAACGGGGGTCGGCGGCGTGTCCATGTGGCCGAACTCCACCCCCGTCGTGATGCGATAGCCCTTCGCCATCGGCGTCAGCACGTAGCCCTCGTCCATGTCCAGCACCGGGCGGGTCAGAGTGGCATTGCCGCGTGCCTGGTAATGCTGGTGGTAGCCGCGCTTCACGGCGAAGGGAAAGCGCAGTCCGAGCGGCGCCAGAGCCTGCGGCGTCCACGGCCCCAAGGCGACGACCGCCTCGTCCGCGGCAATGCTCTCGCCGTCGGTGACGACCGACCAGCGCTCCCCCTCGCGGCGCAGCGTGCGGACCGACGCGCGGCGGAAACGGCCACCCTCGCGCGCGAAGAGCTCGAACGACGCCTGCGTGACGGCGCCCGGGTCGGAGACCGACGCGTGGCTCGGCCAGTGAAGGGCGCGCGCGAAGTTCGGCTCGAGATGCGGCTCGAGCTCCTGCGCCTCCTTCGGGCTCATCACCTGATAGGGAAAGCCGCGCCCGTCGGCGAGGTCGCGGTCGAAGGCGGAGGCGGCGAAGCTCTTCTCGCTCCGGTAGAGGTGGAGCCAGCCGGTCTCCCGGAGAAGGTCGAGCCGCCCGGCCTCGGCAAGCCGCGCCTTGTGCAGCGCGAGCGCGCTCTCCAGGAGCGTGTTGACGGCATCGCCATTGGCCTTGATCGCCGCAGGCGTCGACTGGCGCGCGAGGGCGAGGAGCCAGGGCGCCACGCGCGGCATCGCGGCCCAGTGGAAGTTGAGGGCGTTCGACTGCTTGAGGCCGTACTGGACGAGCTTGAGCGGGTTCAGGGGAAACGCGATCGGGATGTAGTTGCCGGCCTCGATGATCCCGGCATTCCCGTAGGAGGTCTCCTCACCCGGCTCCCGCCGGTCGATCAGCGTCACCTCCCTCCCCCGTCGAAGGAGTTGGAGCGCGCAGGAGACCCCGACGATACCTGCCCCGAGTACGACGACGGTGCGTCCGCGCGATTCGCCCATTCCACTCCCCCATTGAACGAAAGCACCGATTCCTCGGCCATTCCGGGACACCGCGCAAGCCGGGACCTCCCATGCGCGTCCCCGCCTTGCATCCCCCTCTCGCGATGGAAGATAATGAGAGCCTTGCCCCTCAAGGTCCCGCCGTGCTCGCCTTTCTACGTCCCGTGAGATGGATCGGCCGCCACGGCAGCCGCGCAGTCGCGCTCAGCCTGTTCGTGGGCATGGCGCTGCCACCTCTCTCAGCTCTCGCCAAGCCGCTGCTGCCGTTCGCCGTGTTCCTGCTCCTGCTGCTCGCCTTCCTGCGGATCGGGCTCGATCGCGTGGTGCCGTGGGCGAGGCGGCCACGCCTCGTCATCCTGGCGACGCTGTGGATGCAGGTGGCGTGGCCGGTGCTCATGGGGGCCGGCATCTGGGCGCTCGGCCTCAAGGCCGCCGCGCCGGAGCTCGCGCTCGCGGTCATGATCGTCGCGGTCGCCCCGCCGCTCATGTCGGCGCCGGCCTTCGCGTTGCTCGTGGGGCTCGACGGCTCCCTCTCGCTCGCGGTCCTGCTGGCCGGCCTCGCGGCCGCACCCGTGCTCGCCCCGCTGATGGCGGAGCTCATGCTCGGGGCGGCGCTGCCGCTCGACACGGCCGAAATGGCGCTGCGGCTCGCGGTTCTGGTGGCCGGCGCGGGAATAGGAGCCCTCGTTCTGCGGCGCCGGCTCGGCGAAGCCCGCATCGCCGGCTCGGCCGACCTGCTCGACGGCCTGAACGTGATCGTGCTCTTCGTCTTCGCGGTCGCCATCATGGACGGCGTCGCCATGCGGTTCCTCGTCGAGCCGTGGCTGGTTCTCGGTCTCCTGGGGCTCACGATCGCCCTGGCACTGGCGATGGCGGCGGTGACATGGGCCGTTTTCCGGCCCGCGGGCGCCGATCGGGCGCTCGTCGTCGCGCTCGCGGTCGGCAACCGCAACATGGGCCTCATGGCCGCGGCGATGGCGGCACAGCTTCCCGAGATCGCTTGGATTCTCTTCGCCGTGGGCCAGCTACCGATCTATATGACCCCGCTCCTGGTGCAACTGGCCGGGCGGCGGCTTCGCCGCGCGTCGAGCCGCGGCCGGCATCCAGCCTGACGAGAGACAGGATCAGACCCCTGGCGCACACGAATGCCCTCGACGACAGACCGGCCACGGCACGATCGCGGCCGGTGGGACTCGTCTTCGCTGCCACGAGCCTGCCGCTCGTGACGATGGCCGTGGCGGCTTGCCTCATCGGCGGCGGTTACCCGCCGACGGTGCGGACGGCATGGGCGGTGCTGCTCCTCGCCGCACCCCAGGTTGCCGGGATCTGGCTCGCCGTCCTGTTTCAGTCCCTGGTGCTGCGGCGGGCAGGCGCCTTCCTGAGAGCCGCTGCGGTGGTTCTGGGGGCGACCGTGATCGCCATCCCGCTCGGCGCCGCCGCCTTCGTGGTCCAGCACATCGCGACCTACCCCGAGCCGTTCCCGTTCACCTTCTCCGAGAGCGGCCTATATGTCCTCATGTGGTCGTCCCTCGTCGCGCTCTATCTCTACACCTCCGACCTGCAGCTCTACCTGCCGTGGACGCCGCTCGCGGTCCTCGTTGTCGCCGCGCTCCGCGCCCGGGGTGGACGGCGTTGAGGGTCGTCGGCGCCTCTGCTACCTACCCATTTCGCAATCCACCGGAGAGACGAACGATGATCCCCCGCTACACGCGGCCGCAGATGGCCGAGATCTGGGCGCCCGAGACCCGCTTCCGCATCTGGTTCGAGATCGAGGCGGCGGCGACCGAGGCGATGGCGGATCTCGGCTACGTGCCGCGGGAGGTGGCGACGGTCGTGCGCGAGAAGGGCGACGCGGCCGTCTTCGACATCGACCGGATCGACGAGATCGAGCGCGAGGTGAAGCACGACGTCATCGCCTTCCTCACCCACCTCGCCGAGCATGTCGGGCCGGAGGCGCGCTACGTCCACCAGGGCATGACGTCGTCGGACGTGCTCGACACCTGCCTCGCGATCCAGCTCACCCGTGCGAGCGACCTCCTGATCGACGATCTCGACAGGCTGCTTGCCGCGCTGAAGCGGCGCGCCTTCGAGCACAAGATGACGCCGACGATCGGCCGCAGCCACGGCATCCACGCCGAGCCGACGACGTTCGGCCTGAAGCTCGCCTTTGCCCATGCCGAGTTCGAGCGCGCGAGGAAGCGGCTCGTCGAGGCCCGCGAGGAGATCGCGACCTGCGCCATTTCGGGCGCCGTCGGCACGTTCGCGAACATCGATCCGCGAATCGAGGAGAAGGTCGCGGAGAAGCTCGCCCTCTCGGTCGAGCCGATCTCGACCCAGATCATCCCGCGCGACCGGCACGCCATGTTCTTTGCGACGCTCGGCGTCGTCGCCTCGTCGGTGGAGAGGCTCGCCACCGAGGTGCGCCACCTGCAGCGGACCGAGGTGCTGGAGGCGGAGGAGTTCTTCTCGGAGGGCCAGAAGGGCTCGTCCGCCATGCCACACAAGCGCAACCCGGTGCTGTCCGAGAACCTCACCGGCCTCGCGCGCATGGTGCGGGCCTACGTGACCCCGGCGCTCGAGAACGTGGCACTCTGGCACGAGCGCGACATCTCGCATTCCTCGGTCGAGCGGATGATCGGGCCGGACGCGACCGTGACGCTCGACTTCGCGCTCGCCCGCCTCACCGGGCTGGTCGACAAGCTCGTCGTGCACCCCGAGCAGATGCAGGCCAATCTCGACAGGCTGAAGGGCCTGCCGAACTCGCAGCGCGTGCTCCTCGGCCTCACCCAGGCCGGCATGAGCCGCGAGGACGCCTACCGCAAGGTGCAGCGCAACGCGATGCGCGTGTGGAACGGCGACGGCGCCTTCGTCGATCTCTTGAAGGCCGATCCGGAGGTCACGGCCCTCATCTCCGACGCCGAGCTCGAGAAGCTCTTCGACCTCGACTACCACCTGAAGCACGTCGACACGATCTTCGCCCGCGTCTTTCCGGCGGGGGCGGGCCAGGAGGCCTGATGCGAATCTCCGACACCGACATCCTCATCATTCCGGGCTACTCGAACTCGGGGCCGGAGCACTGGCAGACGCGCTGGGAGGAGAAGATCCGCACGGCGCGCCGCGTCGAGCAGGAAGACTGGGAGCGTCCGGAGGTCGAAACCTGGGCGGCGCGGATCATCGAGGCGGTGGAGGCAGCGGAGAGGCCGGTCGTGCTGATCGCCCATTCCGCGGGGGTGGCGGCCGTCGCGCACGCGGCCGCCCGGCATCCGCTGGACAAGGTGAAGGGTGCGTTCCTCGTCGGGCTGCCCGACGTGGAGGCCGACGAGAAGGTGCCGGAGGCGGTGAAGGTATTCTCGCCGCTGCCGACGGATCCCCTGCCCTTCCCCTCGATGATGATCGCGAGCGAGGACGATCCCTATTGCCGGCGCGTGCGAGCGGAAGACTTCGCCGCCGCCTGGGGATCCGACTTCTACAGCGCCGGCACGGCCGGCCATTTCAACACCGAGAGCGGGCACGGGCCGTGGCCGGAAGGCCTGATGATGTTCGCCCGCTTCATGCAGCGCCTGCCCGCGCGCTGAGGCGCGGTCGCGAGAGCGGGATGAGGAAAAGTGGGGACCGGTTTTCCGCCCGCATCCCGCTCTCAACCTCCAGAACGTGATCTAGGCGCCCTTCAGCGCCTTCAGTGCCGTGGCCGATCCCGCCTGCACCATCGCGAGGTCGGAGCCGTGCGCGATCATCGCGTAGCCCATCTCGCGGTAGCCGTGCGCGAGCTCGGCCGTGTTGGCGAAGATCGTCGCGATCTTTTTCGCCGCGAGCGTCTGCCGGCAGATCTCGGCGACCGCCTCGGCCGTCGAGGCGTCGGCCGGGTCGGGGGCGCGGCCGCCGGTCAGCGCCACGGAGAGGTCGTTCGGGCCGACGAGCACGCCGTCGATCCCCGGCGTGGCGAGGATCTCCGGGAGGTTCGCGATGGCCTCGCGCGTCTCGACCATCGCGAGTGCGAGTAGGCGGTCGTTCGCCTGGCCGATATAGCCGTCGTTCCCGGTGCCCCAGAGCATGTTCGCGCGATGCGGCCCCCAGCTCCTCGTGCCGAGGGGCGGGAACTTCATCGCCGAAGCCAAGCGACGGGCATCCTCGGCCGTGTTGACCATCGGGCAGATCACGCCCTCCGCCCCCATGTCGAGCGCGCGGCTCACCTCGGGCCAGGCCCCGTGGGGCACGCGCACGAGCGGGGCGGATCCCGCCGCCGAGACGGCTGTGACCGCGGCGGCGAGGTCGCGGAAGCCGAAATAGCCGTGCTGCGTGTCGAGGCAGACCGCGTCGAATCCGGCCCGCGCCACGGCCTCAGCGGTCAGCGGGTCGCCGACGACCGACCAGCCGCAATACGCAGTCTCGCCGGCGCGGAGCCGGTCGGCGAGCGGTGCCATGGCGGGCCTCAGACCTCTTTCTGCACCTGCTCGGCCGCCTGGACGAGAAGCTCCTCCATCCTGCGGCGGATCTGATGGTCCGACTGCTCGACGCCCTTCGCGTCGAAGTCCCGGCGCACCTTGCGGAACACGTCCTCGTCGCCCTTTTCCTCGAAGTCGGCCAGAACGACCTCCTTCGCGTAGGCGTCCGCGTCCGGGCCGGAGAGGCCCATCTTCTCGGCCGCCCAGAGGCCCAGCAGCTTGTTACGCCGGGCCGTCGCCTTGAAGCGAAGCTCCTCGTCGTGGGCAAACTTGCTCTCGGCGGCGTTCTTGCGCTTCTCGAACTCGTCCATGGTCTGCAACAGTCCTCTGGGTCATGCGGGTCGGCCGTCTGGTCTCGAGCATTGAATACGCGGGCGCCGATCCCAAATCAATCGAAGCAGGTCAGCCATGCCATCGGCAGCTCGCATTGTGTTGCGGTGCCGGATGCGCTACGGTTTCGCCGTTTTCAGCGGACGGCCCACCTGCCAGACGACCGGGCGGGCCTGTCTTGTTTTTGATGCCACTCGACCATGGGAACGCCCGCACGGCCGATTGGGCCGCCCGCGAGGCGTCGCGTCCTTGATGTCAGGTTATATCCGCATGAATCGCCGCCGCAAGATCTACGAAGGCAAGGCCAAGATCCTCTATGAGGGCCCGGAGCCCGGCACCCTCGTCCAGCACTTCAAGGACGACGCGACGGCGTTCAACAAGCAGAAGCATGCGCAGATCGAGGGCAAGGGCGTCCTCAACAACCGCATCTCCGAGTTCATCTTCCAGAACCTGAACGCGATCGGCGTTCCGACCCATTTCATCCGCCGCCTGAACATGCGGGAGCAGCTGATCCGCGAAGTCGAGATCATCCCGCTCGAAGTCGTCGTGCGGAACGTCGCGGCCGGCTCGCTGTCGAAGCGGCTCGGCATGGAGGAAGGGGTCCAGCTTCCGCGCTCGATCATCGAGTTCTACTACAAGAACGACGAGCTCGGCGACCCGATGGTCTCCGAGGAGCACATCACGGCCTTCGGCTGGGCGAGCCCGCAGGAGATCGACGACATGATGTCGCTCGCCCTGCGGGTGAACGACTTCCTCGTTGGCCTCTTCCTCGGCGTCGGGATCAGGCTCGTCGACTTCAAGATCGAGCTCGGCCGCCTCTACGAGGGCGACATGATGCGGATCGTGCTCGCCGACGAGATTAGCCCCGATTCGTGCCGGCTCTGGGACATGAAGTCGGGCGAGAAGCTCGACAAGGACCGTTTCCGGCGCGACATGGGCGGATTGGTCGAGGCGTACCAGGAAGTGGCGCGCCGCCTGGGCATCATGACGGGCGGCGAAGCGAACCCGCCCCGCGGCCCCGTCCTCGTGAAGTGAGCGCTCCAGTGAAGGCGAACGTGACGATCACCCTGAAGAAGGGCGTCCTCGATCCTCAGGGCAAGGCCATCGAAGGCGCGCTGCACTCGCTCGGCTTCGACGGCGTCGAGAACGTGCGGCAGGGCAAGCTCATCGAACTGGAACTGCCCGAGACGGACCGCGAGGCGGCGCGCGCCCAGGTCGAGGCGATGTGCGAGAAGCTGCTCGCGAACACCGTCATCGAGAGCTATCGCATCGACCTCGTGTGAGAAGCCGCCCGCCGGATGGCCTCCCGGGTCCCGGATCAAGTCCGGGACACGCCTCAGCGGGGCGCGGGGCCGTGCCACGGGAACGAAATCGTGCCTCGGACTTGATCCGGGGCCCAGGGGCGGCACCAAACGGCGCCTGAACATCTTCACGTCGGTCCAGCGCACATGAAATCAGCCATCATCCTCTTCCCCGGCATCAACCGCGAGCGCGACATGGCGCGGGCCTTGAGGCTCGCCGGCAGCGAGGAGCCGGTCATCGTCTGGCACAAGGAGACGAGCCTGCCCCAGGTCGACCTCATCGTCCTGCCGGGCGGCTTCTCCTACGGCGACTACCTGCGCTGCGGCGCGATCGCGGCACGCTCGCCGATCATGCGCGAGGTGGTGGCGAAGGCGGAGGCGGGCACGCCGGTGCTCGGCGTCTGCAACGGCTTCCAGATCCTGATCGAGGCGGGGCTTCTGCCGGGCGCCCTGATGCGCAACCGCGAGCTGAAGTTCATCTGCCGCGACGTCCACCTCAAGGTCGAATCGAACGACACGCGCTTCACCCGGCAGTACGCCACCGGCGACGTGATCCGCGTGCCGGTGGCGCATGGCGAGGGCAACTATTTCGCCGACGACGAAACGCGGCGGCGCCTCGACGGTGACGGCCGGATCGTCTTCCGCTACTGCGAGGCCGACGGCTCGTTCTCCACGGAGGCGAACCGCAACGGCTCCGTCGACAACGTCGCGGGCATCCTCAACGAGCGCGGCAACGTGCTCGGCATGATGCCCCACCCCGAGGACCACGTGGAGCCGCACCAGGGCTCGACCGACGGCGTCGGCATATTCCGTTCGATCGTATCCGCCGCCGCCTGACCGACGAGCTTCCGCGCCCGATGAGCATCCCCAACGACATCAAGATCACGCCCGAGCTCGTCGCAGAGCACGGCCTGAAGCCCGACGAATACGAGCGGATCCTCGAGCTGATCGGGCGCGAGCCGACGATCACCGAGCTCGGGATCTTCTCCGCGATGTGGAACGAGCACTGCTCGTACAAGTCGTCGCGGGTCTGGCTCAAGACGCTCCCGACGGAAGGCCCGCAGGTGATCCAGGGCCCCGGCGAGAACGCCGGCATCGTCGACATCGGCGACGGCCAGTGCGCCGTCTTCAAGATGGAGAGCCACAACCACCCCTCCTTCATCGAACCCCACCAGGGCGCGGGGACGGGCGTCGGCGGCATCCTCCGCGATGTCTTCACGATGGGCGCACGTCCGATCGCGGCTTTGAACGCCCTGCGTTTCGGGGACCCGGATCATCCGAAGACGAGGCACCTCGTGTCGGGCGTCGTCGCCGGCATCGGCGGCTACGGCAACTCCTTCGGCGTGCCGACCGTCGGCGGCGAGGTGAACTTCCATCCCCGCTACAACGGCAACATCCTCGTCAACGCGATGGCCGTCGGCATCGCGGAGACGGACAAGGTGTTTTATGCCGCCGCCTCGGGCGTCGGGAACCCGATCGTCTATCTCGGCTCGAAGACCGGGCGCGACGGCATCCACGGCGCATCGATGGCGAGCCAGGAGTTCGGCGAGGATTCCGAGGAGAAGCGCCCGACGGTGCAGGTGGGCGATCCCTTCGCCGAGAAGCTGCTGCTGGAGGCCTGCCTCGAGCTCATGGAGTCGGACGCGGTGATCGCGATCCAGGACATGGGCGCGGCCGGCCTCACCTGCTCGGCGGTGGAGATGGGGGCCAAGGGCGATCTGGGCGTCGAGCTCGACCTCGACATGGTGCCCTGCCGCGAGGCTGCGATGACGGCCTACGAGATGATGCTGTCGGAGAGCCAGGAGCGCATGCTGATGGTGCTTCGCCCGGGCTACGAGGACCATGCGCGGGCGATCTTCGAGAAGTGGGACCTCGACTTCGCGATCGTCGGTCGCACGACGGACGACCTGCGCTTCCGCGTGAAGCATGGCGGCGACGTCATGGCCGACCTTCCGATCAAGGAGCTCGGCGACGAGGCGCCCTGCTACGACCGGCCCTGGACGGAAACGCCGCTGCCTGCGGAGCTCGGCGCGAGCGACGTGCCGGCGCCGAACTCGCTCGCCGAGGCACTCGTGAAGATGATGGCGTCGCCACACCTCTGCTCGCGCCGCTGGATCTGGGAGCAGTACGACCACCTGATCCTCGGCAACACGATGCAGCGCCCGGGTGGTGACGCGGCCGTCGTGCGCGTCGACGACGGGCCGAAGGCGCTGGCGATGTCGGTCGACGTCACGCCTCGCTACTGCGAGGCGCATCCCGAGACCGGGGGCAAACAGGCTGTCGCCGAGGTCTGGCGGAACATCACCGCGGTCGGCGCCCGGCCGCTCGCCATCACCGACTGCCTGAACTTCGGCAATCCGGAGCGGCCCGAGATCATGGGCCAGCTCGTCGGCGCGATCAAAGGCATGGGCGAAGCCTGCCGCGCCCTCGACTTCCCGGTCGTGTCCGGCAATGTCTCGCTCTACAACGAGACGTCGGGCAAGGCGATCCTGCCGACCCCTGCGATCGGGGGAGTCGGGCTTCTCGACGACATCGACCGGATGGCGACGATCGCGTTCAAGGGCGAGGACGAGGCGATCCTGCTCGTCGGTGAGACGAGGGGACATCTCGGCCGGTCGATCTTCCTGCAGGTGATGCACGACCGCGAGGACGGTGCCCCTCCCACGGTCGATCTCGCGGCCGAACGCCGCAACGGCCAGTTCGTGCGGGCGCTGATCCGCGACCGCTCCGCGACGGCGGTCCATGACCTCAGCGACGGCGGCCTGGCGGTCGCCGTGGCCGAGATGGCGCTCGCCGGCGGGATCGGGGCGACGCTCGACGAGGCGCCGGACGGCGTTTCCTCACACGCCTTCTTCTTCGGCGAGGACCAGGCGCGCTACGTCGTCACCTGCAGCCGGGGAAGCACGGCCCGCATCCTCGAGACGGCCGGCAAAGCGGGCGTGCCCATGTCGGCGATCGGCTGGACGGGCGGCGACGCATTGAACCTTGCGGGCGAAGATCCGATCTATTTGGATGAGCTGAGGCGCCGACATGAAGCCTGGCTGCCCGACTACATGGCCGGCTGGATAGAAGACTAGGAAACCCGGGGGAGCACCGTCATGCCGATGGACGCCAACGAGATCGAGAAGCTCATCAAGAGCCACATCCCCGACGCGAAGGTCACCATCCGCGACCTTGCCGGCGACAACGACCATTACGCCGCCATCGTCGTATCGGAAGCGTTCCGGGGGAAATCCCGCGTCCAGCAGCACCAGATGGTCTATCAGGCGCTGCAGGGGCAGATGGGCGGAGCCCTGCATGCGCTGGCGCTCCAGACGAGCGCGCCGGAATAGCTGCCCGGGGACATTCCGGAGCGGCCCGATGGCCAAGCCAAACGAAAGGTATTCTTGAGATGAGCGATATCAACGCCTGGATCGACAACGCCGTGAAGACGAACGACGTCGTCGTCTTCATGAAGGGGACGCCGAATGCCCCGCAATGTGGCTTCTCCGGCCAGGTCGTCCAGATCCTCGACTATGTCGGCGTGCCCTATCAGGGGGTGAACGTGCTCGAGGACGACCAGATCCGCCAGGGCATCAAGGACTACACGAACTGGCCGACCGTGCCGCAGCTCTACGTGAAGGGCGAGTTCGTCGGCGGCTGCGACATCGTACGCGAGATGTTCCAGTCGGGCGAGCTGCAGTCCATGTTCGCCGAAAAAGGGCTCGTCGCCAAGGAGCAGACGGCCTGAGGCGGGTCTCCGAGACCCGAGTGGAAAAGGGCGCCGCGGCGCCCTTTTTTCATACCCCCATTCCAGCGTTGGGAATGTTGGGATCATCTTCTTCCCGGCTCCTCGTTCCCGCCCTATGTTCCCGCTGCGGAAGATTCCGTAAGGGAAGCATATGCACACCGAGATCGAGCTCGTGGTCCGGGACTATCTGGACGGCATGAGCTATGCGGACGCGGAAAAGCTGCGGGCGGCGTTCCACCCGCGGGCGAGCGTGGTCGGCCGATGGGCGGGGCTGCTCGAGTGGCTCAGCCTCGAGGAGTTCGTGACCGCCTGCCTCGAGGCGCCCGCACTCCCGGCCGGCGCAGGGTACTACTCGCAGATCCTCTCGATCGACATCCTGGAGAACGTGGCCGCTGTGAAGCTCGAGGACGACTATCTCGGAAACCGCTTCACCGACTACCTCACGCTGATGAAGGACGATGGGCGGTGGCTCATCGTCAACAAGGTCTACCACCACCACGCCTGAAGGCGCCTGATGGGGCGGCTGCGACCTCCCCCCTCACGCGCCCCATGTGCGCTCGAGCACGTTCAGCCAATTCTCGTGACAGATCTTGCGGAGCGTCGCCTCGTCGTATCCGTGCCGGCGCATCGCCGCGACGAGCGCCGGGAGGCCCGCCGCATCCTTCATCGCCGCCGGAATCACGGCGCCGTCGAAGTCCGAGCCGAGGCCGACATGGTCGACGCCCAGGCGCTCGATCAGGTGGTCGGCGTGCCGCAGCAGGTCGTCGAGCGGCGTGTCCGCGATCATCCGGCCGTCCTGGCGCAGGAAGGCACAGGCGTAGTTGATGCCGACGATACCCCGCGACTCGCGGATGGCGTCCAGCTGCCGGTCGGTCAGGTTGCGCGAGTGCGGGGTGACGGAATGGGCGTTGGAGTGGCTGGCGACGAGCGGCTTGGTCGACTGCCGCGCGACGTCCCAGAAGCCCTTCTCGGTGATGTGCGAGAGGTCGATCATGATCCCGAGCCGGTCGCAGGCCTTCACGAGCCGCTCCCCCGCCTCGGTCAGGCCGGGCCCGGTGTCGGGGGACGAGGGAAAGCGGAACGGGACACCGTGGCCGAAGATGTTCGACCGGCTCCAGACGGGCCCGATCGACCGGAGGCCGGCCTCGACGAGGACGTCGAGCGCGTAGAGGTCCGGATCGATCGCCTCGGCGCCCTCGATGTGCATGACGGGTGCGAGGACGCCCCGCGCCATGCAGTCGCGGATCCCGGCTGCGGTCGTGCACACCTGCACCTGCCCGCGCGACGCCCGCTCGATCCGCACCAGCAGAGCGGCAAGGGCGAGCGTGACCGGCAGCGCGTCGGGGATCTTCACCTCCGGCGGCAGCGGCATGTCGTACTGCGTCTGCCGCATCGCCGCGTCGCCATCGCTTCCACGTTCCATGCCGGGCACGAAGATCGCGAAGAGCCCGCCCGCAAAGCCTCCCTTGCGGATGCGGGGCAGATCGAGGTGGCCCGTCACCTCGCCGTTCAGGAAGCGCTCCTCCGCGCCGACGGGCCCCTGCCGCCATAGCCGGAGGAGAACGTCGTTATGGCCGTCGAAAACGGGCATCAGGTCGTCGGAAGGCGCCATGAAACACTCCGGCTGAAGGAGATGACGGGACTCATGCGCCGGCGCGGGTGAACCCTTGCGTCGCGCGGATGAGAGTGCGGGTATAGTCGCTCGTGACCTCGCCCGAACGCAGCGCCTCGGCGGAGGTCTCCTCGACGGCGCCGCCGCGCCACATGACGAGCAATCGCTCGCACAGATGAGCGACGACGGCCAGGTCGTGACTGACGAGGATATAGGTCAGACCGCGCTCCGCGCGCAGGCGCTCGAGCAGATTGAGGATCTCGGCCTGCACGGACGCGTCGAGCGCGGAGGTCGGCTCGTCGAGGAGGAGGACGCGCGGCTCGAGGATGATGGCGCGGGCGATCGCGATGCGCTGCCGCTGCCCGCCGGAGAGCTGGTGGGGATAGCGGAAGCGGAAGGACGCGCCGAGCCCCACCTGCCTCAGCGCCTCGACGATCCTGTCCTTGCGGTCGCGCAGCCGGTGGATCGCCAGCGGCTCCGACAGGATCTGGTCGACCGTGTGGCGCGGGTGAAGCGAGCCGTAAGGGTCCTGGAAGACCATCTGGACCTGCGAATAGAAGACCTTGTCGCGCCGCTTCGGAACCTCCCGACCCGCGACACGGATCGTCCCACCGGACACCGGAGCAAGACCGGTGATCGCGCGAAGCACCGTCGACTTGCCCGAGCCCGACTCGCCGACGAGACCGAAGCTCTGGCCCTCCGCGACCCCGAAGGACACGCCGTCGACGGCGACCGTCCGCAGTGCGCCGGCTCCATAGACGACCCTCAGATTCTCGATCTCGATCATCACCGGGCCCAGGCGGGGTCGCGGGTGAGGACGGGAAGCGGATGCCGCGACACGTGAAGGTCTGGCAGGCAGCCCATCAGGCCGCGCGTATAGGGGTGCTGGGCGTTGCCGAGCTCCCCGGCCGCGAGCTCCTCCACCACCCTGCCCGCATACATTACGAGGACGCGGTCGCAGAACGAGGACACGAGACGAAGGTCGTGGCTGATGAAGATCAGCCCCATGCCGCGCTCCGCCACCAGCCGGTCGAGGATGCGAAGGATCTCGAGCTGCACCGTCACGTCGAGCGCCGAGGTTGGCTCGTCGGCGATCAGCAGGTCGGGATCCGTCACGAGCATCATCGCGATCATCGCGCGCTGGCCCATCCCGCCCGAGACCTCGTGCGGATAGAGCCCGAAGACCCGCTTCGGCTCGTGCATGCGCACCGCCTCCAGCATGTCGAGCGCCTTCTCCTCGGCTTCCCGCCATCCCGACCGGATGTGCGCCCGGTAGGCCTCGACGATCTGCTCGCCGACGGTCATCACCGGGTTCAGCGAGAATTTCGGGTCCTGCATGACCATCGTCATCCGCTGGCCGCGGAGCTGACGGAGGTCCCGCCGGCGCATGGACAGAAGGTCGCGCCCGTCGAAGGCGAGCTTCCGGGCGATCACCTCTCCCGGCGGCGGCGTCAGCCCGAGGATGGACCTGCCGGTCTGCGACTTGCCGGACCCGGATTCGCCGACGATCCCGAGGCGTTCGCGCCCGAGGCTGAAGGTGACGCCCCGCACGGCGTCCACCGTGCCGGTCGGCAGGTGAAAGCGGACGTTGAGATCCTCGACCTCCAGGAGCGGGCTGTCGCTCATTTCGCAGCCTTCGGGTCGAGAACGTCGCGCAGGCCGTCGCCCAGGAGGTTGAACCCGAGCGAGACGACGAAGATCGCGACGCCCGGCATGGTGGCGACCCACCACTGGTCGACGATGTAGCGCCGGCCGGAGGCGATCATCGCGCCCCATTCCGGCAGTGGCGGCTGTGCGCCGAGGCCGAGGAAGCCGAGGCCGGCCGCGGTCAGGATGATGCCGGCCATGTCGAGCGTCACGCGCACGATCACGGAGGACAGGCACAGCGGCACGATGTGCTTCCAGATGATGCGGCCCGAGGAGGCGCCCTGCAGCTGGACCGCGGCGATGAAGTCGGAATTGCGCACCGTCAGCGTCTCGGCCCTGGCGATGCGGGCGTAGGGCGGCCATGCGGTGATCGCGATGGCGATGATGGCGTTCTCGATCCCGGGCCCCAGCGCCGCGACGAAGGCCAGAGCCAGGACCAGCCTCGGAAAGGCGAGGAAGATGTCGGTGATCCGCATCAGCAGCGCGTCGATCCAGCCTCCCATGTAGCCGGCGACCGTGCCGACCAGAAGCCCGATCGGCATGGCGATCACCGTGACGAGTACGACGACGAGCAGCGTCAGCCGCGAGCCGTAGACGAGGCGCGAATAGATGTCGCGCGCCTGGTCGTCGGTGCCGAGCCAGAACTCGTCCCCGGGCGGCAGAAGACGCTGGGTCCTCAGGTCGCCGCCGACGATGGGATTGTGGGTCGCGAGCCAGGGCGCGAAGGCCGCCGCCAGAAGCAGCAGCACCACGATCGTGAAGCCCACCATCGCCAGCGGGTTTCGAACGAAGCTGCGCCAGCCGCGGTAGAGGTTGCCGATCCGCGCCTGCGTCCTGGACGTCGGCTCGGGATCGGTGAGCCAGCCGCGGATCCCCGGTTCGGCGGCAGGATCGTTCACGATCGTCATCGCTTGCGCGTCCTCGGGTCGAAGAGCCGGTAGAGAAGGTCGGAGAAGAGGTTGAGGGCCACGAATGCCGCCCCGATGACGAGCGTGCCGCCGAGCACGGCGTTCATGTCGGCGTTCTGGAGCGAGTTCGTGATGTATCGGCCGAGGCCCGGCCAGGCGAAGACCGTCTCGGTGAGCACGGAGCCCTCCAGGAGGTTCGCGTAGGAAAGCGCGATCACGGTGATGAGCGGCACCGCCGCATTCCTCAGCGCGTGGCGCCAGATCACGCGCCGCTCCGACAGCCCCTTCACCCGCGCCGTCGTGACATATTCCTGCGCGAGCTCGTTCAGCATGAAGGAGCGCGTCATCCGGCTGATATAGGCGAGCGAGAAGTAGCCCAGGATGCCCGCCGGCAGCACGATGTGCGAAACGGCGTTGCGGAACACGGCCATGTTGCCCTGAAGGAGCGAGTCGACGAGCACCATGTTGGTGACCGCCTTCAGCTGGTATTCGTAGACGACGTCGAGCCTGCCGGGACCGGCGGCCCAGCCGAGCTTGGCGTAGAAGAGCAGGAGCGCAAGCAGGCCGAGCCAGAAGATCGGTGCTGAATAGCCCACGAGGCCGATCACGCGCACGACCTGGTCGATCAGGCTGCCGCGCTTCACCGCCGCCAGCACGCCGAGCGGTACCCCGAAGATCGTGCCGATGAGCGTGCCCAGCGTCGCGAGCTCGATGGTGGCGGGAAAGAAGCGCGCGATGTCCTCGACGACGGGCTTCGTCGTCAGCACGGACCTGCCGAAGTCGCCTTTCAGGACATCCCCGAGATAGATGAAGAACTGCTGCCAGAGGGGCAGGTGGAGCCCCATCTCCTCGCGGACGCGGGCGTAGACCGACGGCGAGGCGCGATCCCCGACCACGGCCAGCACCGGATCGATGGGCACGACGCGGCCGATGACGAAGGTGACGGCGACGAGCCCCAGGAGGGTCGCCAGCACCATACCGACGAAACGGGCCACCGCCGTGGAGGTGGACAGGAGGGCGCGGCCGCGCCCTCCCCCCGTTGCCGTGTCGACCGAAGCCATCCGCCCGTCAGTTCTTGCTGGTCTGGGCGAAGGAGTTGGAGTCGAAGGACGGGCCGAGCACGAAGTTCTCCACCTTCGTGCGCATGGCGGCGTTCTCGATCTCCTGGAACATGATGACGAACGGCCCCTCGTCCATCACCGTGCGCTGCAGCTCCTCGTAGATCTCCGCACGCGCATCGGGGTCGCTTTCCAGCACGGCGCTCTGGGTCTTCTCGGTGAGCTCCGGGATGTCCCAGGCGTTGCGCCAGGCGAGCGGTTTCGCGGACGCATCGTCGGAATTGTCCGGATTGGCCGCGAACGTATCGGCGTTCGTGTGAGGGTCCTGATAGTCGGGGCCCCAGCGGCCGATATAGATGTCGTGCTGGCGCGCCCGGTACTTCGTCAGCGTCTGCTTGCCGTCGCCGGGGATGATCTCGAGGTCGACGCCCCCTTGCGCGAAGGTCTGCTGGATCGCCTCGGCCATGCCGGTGATGTCCGGCGTGTTGCGCGTGTCCATCGTCACGCTGAAGCCGTCGGCGAGGCCCGCCTCTGCCAGAAGCTCCTTGGCCTTGTCGACGTCGAGCGCGAACGGGGTTTCGTTGACGGCACCCAGGAAACCTTCCGGGAGGAAGGCCTGGTGGACCTTCACACGGTCCTTCATGATGGTGTCGGCGATGGCCTCGTAGTCGACGAGGTACTTCAGAGCCTGGCGAACTTCGGGCTTCGCGAGGTTCTCGTTCTTCTGGTTGAGCCCGAGATAGTAGACCGCGCCCTTCACGTTGCTCTCGACCTTGATGTCGTCGCGAGAGGCAACCGACGCGAGATCCTCCGGGCTGAGGTTGCGCGCGATGTCGACGTCGCCCTGCTCGAGCAGCAGGCGCTGCGTGGAGCCTTCGGGGACGTGCTGGTAGATCACCCGGGCGAGCGGCGCAGGCTCGGAATAGTTGTCGTTCCGCTCCAGCACGACCGCCTGGTTGGCGCTCCAGTTGACGATCGCGTAGGGCCCGGAGCCGGCGTAGTTCGTCTTCATCCACTCGTGGCCGAGGTCGCCATCCTGCTCGTGCTCCATCACGAGGGCCTTGTCGACGACGGAGGCGACGGTCGCCGTCATGCAGTAGAGCACGAAGGTCGGCGCATAGGCCTGGTCCATCTCGAAGGTGAGCTCGTAGTCGCCCGTCTGCTGGATCTTCTCCTCGACATTCTCCTTCGTCAGGCCGAACTGACCCAGGATGAAGGCCGGCGACAGGTCGAGCTTCACGGCGCGCTGGAGCGAGAAGACGACGTCCTCGGCGGTCAGGTCATTGCCGGACGCGAATTTCTTCCCTTCGCGGATCTTGAAGGTGATCGTCTTCCCGTCCTCGGAAACGTCCCAGGATTCGGCGACGACGCCGAACATGTCCGAGACGTTCTCAAGGTCGTATCCGATCAGGCGCTCGTAGGAGTTGCCGATCATCTCCGCCGAGGAGAATTCGAAGACCTCGGCCGGATCGAGCGAGATGATGTCGTCGAACTGCCACGCGATCACGAGTGTGTCGTCCGGAGTTTCTGCCTTGGCGCCGGGCACGGCGGCCGCGAAAAGCGCGGCAGCCAGTGCGAGCGAACGGAAATGCTTCATCTACCCTTGCCTCCCAATGACGCATGGTGCCGGATGCGGCAGATGCGACTATGGGGGTCTCCCCCGACCGGTGTCCAGATGCCGCCGGGGGAGCTCGTCGAAGCTTCCGATCCGTGGAGCGCAGGCCCGGATCGCGGCGGCTCTAGCGCCGCGAGAGGGCCTTCCAGGCGAGCGGCAGGCTCGCCATGGCCAGGGCGACCTTCAGCGCCTCGCCCGGAAGGAACGGCACGAGCCCCCCGGCGATGGCCTTCTCCACACCGATCAGCGTCGCGAGCCAGCCGAGGCCAAGCGCGAAGATGGCGATGTTTCCGAGGAGGAACATGGCGAGCGCCGAAACGAAGCGCCGCCCAAACCCGCGATCGGCGAGGACTCCGGTGACGGCCGCGGCCGCGAGGAAGCCCAGGAGATAGCCGCCGGTGGGGCCGGCCAGGTAGGCGAGCCCTGCGCCGCCCGCGAAGACGGGCAGGCCGATCGCGCCCTGGGCGAGATAGGCGGCGACCGACGCAGCGCCGAGCCGGAAGCCGAGCACGGCGCCGAGCATGAGCGCGACATAGGTCTGCATGGTGATCGGCACCGGCCAGAACGGCACCTGGATCTTCGCCGAGATCGTCATCAGCGCGCTGCCGACGAGCACGATCGCGATGTTGCGCATGACCCGGCCGTCGGCCCGCGCCGGCCAGATCCGGTCGATGAGTGTCGTTCCCGTCGCGTCGATCGCCATCACGTGTCTCCTGCTCTCGGCAGCCGCCGGCACGGCGGCGCCCAATACCGTCCATCCTGCTCTATGCCCCGAGCGGGCCCTGCCGCAAGCCGATACCGACAGAGGCGTGCCCCCATGAACGACCAGGACGTCGTCACGCGGTTCTCAGCCACCTGCTGCCGTGTATAGTCGCGGGCCCCGACGCCTGGCTCCCGAGAGAGGCCGACAGTGACATCCGAATCCGAGCCCTCCAGCCCGATGAAGCTCGCCTTCGTGGCCAGCCCCATGCCGGAGGCCATGGAAGCCGCGCGGCATCTCGAGGAACGATACGGCGCGTCCTCACCCGAGGAGGCCGACGTGATCGTGGCGCTCGGTGGCGACGGGCTGATGCTGCAGGTCCTCCACCGCTACATGGACGGCGGCCGACCGATCTACGGCATGCACCGGGGCTCGGTCGGCTTCCTCATGAACGACTACGAGGAGGACGGCCTGATCGACCGCATCCGGCAGGCCGAGCGCAGCATCATCCACCCTCTGCTCATGCGCGTGACCGATCTCGAGGGCGAGGAGCACACCGCCCTCGCCATCAACGAGGTCCACATGCTGCGCCAGACCTTCCAGGCCGCCAAGCTGCGCGTGATGGTGGACGGCAAGGTCCGGCTGCCGGAGCTCATCTGCGACGGCATACTGGTGGCGACGCCGGCAGGCTCGACGGCCTACAACCTCTCGGCGCACGGGCCGATCATCCCGATCGACGCCCCGATGCTCGCCCTCACGCCCATCAGCCCCTTCCGGCCGCGGCGCTGGCGCGGCGCGCTCCTGCCGAACGAGGCGAAGATCGCCATCGACGTGATGGAGGCGGACAAGCGCCCGGTGAACGCGGTGGCCGACCACACCGAGTTCCGCTCGGTCCTGCGGGTCGAGGTCCAGGAATCGCACGCCCACAAGGCGATCATGCTGTTCGACCACGGCCACAACCTGCGCGAGCGCATCCTCGCCGAACAGTTCGGATACTGAGCCGCTCAGGCGGCGTGGAAATATCCCCCGGTTCCGGCACGTGCGGCCATAAGCGCATGCTCGTGCGCCAGCCGCGAGAGCGCGTGGCGCACCATTTCGCTGCCCTCCTCCACGGCATCCCGGCAGAGATGCAGGGCCGCCTCCACGTCCGCCTCCCCCGGCCTCGCGCCGCGCTGGCAGGCCTGCAGGAGCCGCGTGAAGGGCGGGAGAGCGAAGGCCGGCAGGCCGGCGCGCCGCCAGATCGAGCGGAGCGAAGCGTCGCTCGGATCCTGCAGCAGGGCCTGAACGCGGCGCAGCGGCAGGTCCGCCAGGAGGCTGAGGGCTTCCGCGACGAGCGGCAGGTTCCCGCCCGCCAGGGCCCGGATCAGGACCGTGGGGCCGAGACGGTCCGCATCGTGAAGGGCAGCGACGTGCTGGCGCAGCGCCTTCTCGCCGCAGGAGCCGGCAAGCTCGACCGCGGCCTTGTCGCGCGCGTCCGACAGGATCCGGCGGGTCTTGTCCCTGGAGAGGTAGGCGAGGATGAGCGGGCTCTCCTGCAGCTCCTCCGAAAGGCCGTCGACGAGCATCTGGCGGAGCACAGGCGGCAGGTCGTCGCGCTCGAGCAGCGCGTTGCGCACGCTGCCGTCCCGCCGGTGGCGCTCGACGAGCCGCCGGAAGCTCGAACTGGCGATCATCGCGCCCGGGTTCTCGAGGAGCGCGAGGCAGCAGCGGGGCCCAGACACCTCGATCAGCGCCGCCGACAGCGGCACGCCGACATGCGGACGCCCGGCGACCGCCATCCGCTGCGCCTCGTCGAACCCGTCGACGAGCGCGACGAGGTCCTCGTCCGCCAGGAGAGGCGAGGAGCGCAGGAGCGGCTCGGCGATGTCCGGGCGGTCGGCGAGAAGCGCGCGCACCAGGCTGCGCGGCGCCCGGCTCGCCGGGGCGATGGCCTGGGCGAGCGCGCGCCTGACGCGCGGGGCGGGATCGTCGAGGATGACGAGGAAGGTGCGCTCGATATCGGTGCGCTGCTCGTCGTCGAGCTCCACCTCGACATAGACCCGAGCGAGAGCCCTGACGATCTCGGCACGCTCCTCCGGGCTTCCCTGCGCCAGCCTGTCGAGAAAACGCCTAACGAGCATGCTCATCCGCTCCGTCACCCTCGGAAGCTCTTCCGTCTCCGGAGAATGGTGACGCGGCAAGGCTTAAGGAAACGTTCACCATGCCCCGCCGGAGCACGGACGCGCGCCTAGAACAGCCCCCCCACCATGGGCCCCTGCCCATCCGGGCCGATCGGCAGCGGCTTTCCGTCGGATCGGGCGAGAGCCTCCTGCAGCCGCGCCATCTGAAGGCGCGCGGCCTCCGAGGGCTGCGGAGCCGCAACAGCCTCCGCGGGTTCGGCGGAGGCCGTATCGTCATGGCCCTCCGATCTCCACATGCTCGTCACGGCGCCGGCGATCGGGCCCATGCCGCGACTCACGTCGGAGAACATGCTGTGGAACGGCTGCGACGGGTTGTTGCGCGCCGTGAAGAGGCCGTGCCCGGCGGGAGGCGACACAGGCTCGGCATCGCCGCCCTCTCCCGTGGCGGCGACCGCCTGGGGGAGCTGCGTGAGCGCCTGATAGACCTCCGAGGCCGAGCGGGGCCGTCCGTCGGGGGCATAGAAGATCGTGTGGTTCGCCTTGGCCGCCTGCGGGAATGCCTCGGCTGCGTTCGCCCCCGGCTGCCTGTCGGCGAGCCTCACGAGATCCACCGCCCCCTTCGAGCCGAGGAAATGCGCGATATAGAGCTCGCCCCGCGTCGGGGTTCGCCCGATGCCGTCGGACATGGCATCCGCGTTCTGCTGCGCGAGCGCCGCCGCCATCATGGCGGCTGCCTGCGGATCGTCGCGCAGGCGCAGGATCTCGTCCCGCGCGGCCTGGTCCTTCACGACAGGTCGGCCGCTCCGGTCGCTGCCGATCTTCTCGGCATACTCGGCATAGCCTAGGGCGCTGCCGGCATCCCTCACCGTCGCGAGCCAGGTCGACTCGATGAACTGGAAGAGCCCCCGCGCCGAGGAGGTCGGCGCCTTCGCGGTCGTGTTCAATCCCGATTCCCGCTGGGCCGTGCCCAGCAGGTAGTCGAAGTCGACGCCGGTGCGGCGGCTGGCCTGCTGCAGCGCCTGACGCACATCGCCCGTGCCCCCACCCGGAGCCGGAAGATGGGTGCCGGTCGGGCGGGTGAGAGTGGTGAAGAACTTCATCGCTGGCGGCCGCGCCCCGGGGTGGGTGAACGCGAGAGAGTAACGGCCCGTTATGGTTAACCACAGGTTAACAATCCGGTGCGGTTCCCCCGATGCCGGGGCCACGCGGCAGCAAAAAAGGGCTGCCGATATTCCGGCAGCCCCTGGACGGCACTGGCAGTTCGCCGCGCTACTCCGCAGCGACCGCCACGTCCGACCCCTCGCGGCGCCTGTCCGGAGGCATCGCCTCCTCGACCAGCCGGGCGATCGCCTCGTCGAGCGGCATCAAGACCTGGTCCTTGGAGCCCAGGCGACGGATGGACACTGTCCGCTCCTCGGCCTCCCGCTTTCCGCACACGAAGAGCGCCGGCACCTTCGCCAGCGAGTGCTCGCGGACCTTGTAGTTGATCTTCTCGTTGCGAAGATCGATGCCAGCTCGAAGCCCGGCGGCCGTCAGCGCCGCCTGCACCTCGCCGGCGTAGCCGTCGGCATCGGACGTGATCGTGGCGGCGACGACCTGCACCGGGGCCAGCCACAGCGGCAGGTGACCGGCGAAGTTCTCGATCAGGATGCCCGTGAAGCGCTCGAGCGAGCCGAAGATTGCCCTGTGCAGCATCACGGGGACGTGCTTCTCGCCGTCCGCGCCGATGTAGAAGGCGCCGAGGCGGCCCGGCAGGTTGAAGTCGACCTGGAGGGTGCCGCACTGCCAGTCGCGACCGATCGCGTCGCGCAGCACGTATTCGAGCTTGGGCCCGTAGAACGCGCCCTCGCCCGGGTTGAGCTCCGGCTCGATGCCGGCCGCCCGGCAGGCGTTCATCAGGGCTTCCTCGGCGCGGTCCCACACCTCGTCGGTGCCGACCCGCTTCTCCGGCCGGTCCGAGAACTTGATGCGCACCTCGTCGAAGCCGAAGTCCCTGTAGATCGACAGGAGCAGCGCGTTGACCTCGAGGCACTGCTCGGTGATCTGCTCCGGCGTGCAGAAGAGGTGGGCGTCGTCCTGCGTGAAGTGGCGCACGCGCATGAGCCCGTGCAGCGCGCCGGACGGCTCGTAGCGGTGAACCTTCCCGAATTCACCAATTTTCAGAGGCAGTTCGCGGTAGCTCTTGAGGCCGTGCCTGAAGATCTGGACGTGGCCGGGGCAGTTCATCGGCTTGCAGCAGTACACCCGCTCGTCGGGCGTCTGCGTGGTGAACATGTTCTCCCCGAACTTCTCCCAGTGGCCCGATTGCTCCCAGAGCGAGCGCTCCATCATGTCGGGGCTGTTCACCTCGAGATAGCCGGCCGCGTTCTGCCGCCGGCGCATGTAGTCGATGAGCGCCGTGAAGACCGCCCAGCCCTTCGGGTGCCAGAAGACGGAGCCGGGCGCCTCCTCCTGGAAGTGGAAGAGATCCATCTCGCGTCCGAGCCGGCGGTGGTCGCGCTTCTCCGCCTCCTCGAGCATATGGAGGTGGGCCTTCAGGTCGTTGTCGTTGGCGAAGGCCGTCGCGTAGATGCGCTGGAGCATCGGCCGGTTCGAGTCGCCGCGCCAGTAGGCGCCCGCGAGCTTCAGGATCTTGAAGGCCGTGCCGATCTGCCCGGTCGAGACGCCGTGGGGACCGCGGCAGAGGTCGAGCCATTCGCCCTGCCGGTAGATCTTCACGTCCTGATCCTCGGGGATCGCGTCGACGAGCTCGACCTTGAAGGCCTCGCCGCGCTTCTCGAAGAAGTCGCGGGCCCTGTCGCGCGGCCAGACCTCGCAGGTGAAGGGCGCGTTGCGCTGGACGATCTCGCGCATCTTCGCCTCGATCGTCTCGAAGTCGTCGGGCGTGAACGGCTCCTCGCGCCAGAAGTCGTAGTAGAATCCGTTCTCGATGACCGGCCCGATCGTGACCTGCGTGCCGGGGAACAGCTCCTGCACCGCTTCCGCCAGCACGTGGGCCGCGTCGTGGCGGATGATCTCGAGGGCTGCGGGATCGTCACGCGTGATGATGGCGAGCGAGGCGTCCTGGCGAAGCGGCTGGCTCATGTCGACGAGGTTGCCGTCGACCCGGGCGATCATCGCCTTCTTGGACAGCGACTTCGAGATCGACGCGGCGACATCGGCCGGGGTCACGCCCTCGTCGTACTCGCGCACGGCGCCATCGGGGAATGTCAGGGAAATCATGGTGTCTCTCCGGCTCAACTCCTGCCAACCAAGCAGGTAAGCGGTTAAATCCCGCGGAACGGCCTCGCCGCCCGCCGTTCAGTCGCGGTCGGGGCGCAGCGTGATGTGCCGTCCGCTCCATCGACCGTAGCGCCACGGTCTATACCACCGCCCGGTCTCCGGCAACGCATCCGGCACCGGATCGAACCCGGCGGAGCCCAGCGGATTGCAGCGGGCGATGCGGGCGAGGCCGACCCAGCCGCCGGCCCAGAGGCCGTGGCGGCGGATCGCGGTCGCGGTGTAGTCCGAGCAGGTTGGGAGATGCCGGCAGCCGCGCCCGACGACTGACGAGAGGGTCAGCTGGTAGAGGCGGATCGCGGCGACGGCGCCGCGCTGCGCGAGGCTCAGGCGCTCTCGGTCTGGCTCTGCAGGGCCTTCTCCATCGCCTCCACCGTCGCGTCGAAGGTCAGGAGCGTCGAGGCGTGACGGGCCTTGAAGTCGCGGACGGGCTCCAGCACCTGAAGGTCCGCCCACCTGCCCGTGGGCGCCGGCCCGTTCTCCTTCAGCATCGCGTGCATCGTCTCCCGCAGCTCCTTGAGCTCGGGGAGGGTCGATCCGATCACCTTCGACGCCATCACCGACGACGATGCCTGGCCGAGCGCGCATGCCTTCACCTCGTGCGCGAAATCCGTCACTCTCTCGCCGTCCGTATCGACGTCCACCGTGACCGTCGAGCCACAGAGCTTCGAGCGCGCCGTCGCCGTGCCCGCCGGGTGGGAGAGGCGCCCGGCACGCGGGATATTCCCCGCGAGCTCTAGGATGCGCTTGTTGTAGATATCGTTCAGCATGGAATAAGCGCCTACCTTCGGGCCTCAATTGGGGACGCGGCCCAGTTGCGGCGAGAGCCTGTGTGACTATATATCGAAGCGGACCAGACGGTTGGCAAGCCGTCGGCATCGCGTGCGGCGCATGGGCGGAATGATCCGGGAGTTGATCCGTGCGCTGCGCCCGAGCGTATTTTCGCACGGGCAGCCCAGATATTCCCCGTTACGAAGGGTAGAAGGTTCATGGTCGAGCGCTCCGGGAGCAAGTCGGCGGAAGCGACGGTCCACGCGCTGGTTCCGCCGGGCGAGAGGACGCCTCTGAAGCGCCCGACACGTGAGGAAGCCGAGGCCGCCGTCCGGACGCTGATCGCGTGGACCGGCGACGATCCGCTGCGCGAGGGCCTGCTCGAGACGCCGAAGCGCGTGACGAAGGCCTTCCAGGAGTTCTACCGCGGCTACGACGACGACCCTGTCGAGGTGCTGTCGCGCACCTTCGAGGACGTCGGCGGCTATGACGACATCGTGCTCCTGCGCGACGTGCCGTTCAACTCGCACTGCGAGCACCACATGGTGCCGTTCATCGGCAAGGCGCACGTCGCCTACCTGCCGTCCGGGCGCGTCGTCGGCCTCTCCAAGCTCGCCCGGGTCGTCGAGATCTACGCGCGCCGGCTGCAGACGCAGGAGAACCTCACGGCCCAGGTGGCCGCGACGATCGACGAGGTGCTGAAGCCCCGCGGCGTCGCCGTGATGATCGAATCCGAGCATATGTGCATGACCCTGCGCGGCGTGCAGAAGAACGGCTCCTCGACGGTCACGACGATGTTCACGGGCGAGTTCCGCGACGACCGCGACCAGAAGCGGCGCTTCCTCGAGCTCGTCAACGGCCGCTAGGGGCACCAGACAGTCGCCACGCCGCGTAAGCGGGCCCTCTCAGGTGGGCGCCGCCATCGAGCTTGCCGAGGCACAACCATGCCGTTTCCCCCTCCCCCCGCCGACAAGACGGAGATCGAGGAAGGCGCGATCTTCGCGCCGCGCTTCGACGAGAAGGGCCTGATCACCTGCGTCACGCTCGACGCGTCGACGGGCGAGGTGCTGATGGTCGCCCACATGAACGACCAGGCGCTCGAGGCCACGCTGACGACCGGCATCGCCCATTACTGGAGCCGCTCGCGCGGAGAGCTCTGGAAGAAGGGCGAGACCTCGGGGCAGATCCAGCGCGTGAAGGAGATGCGCGCCGACTGCGACCAGGACGCGATCGTCCTCAGGGTCGAGGTCGGTGGCGACGGCGGCGCCTGCCACACGGGACGCAAGAGCTGCTTCTACCGCGTCGTCGATCCAGACGGCGGTCTCCGGATCACTCCGGACGAATAGGCCGAATACGGCCTTTCGGGCCGCGCGGCCACGGCGCGATCCCTCTCCAGCGACAGTCGGTCCCAATGAAGAAGGGCCGGCCCCTTGCCGGAGCCGGCCCCCTCGGGCGAGCGGCACGAAGGCTGCTCTTGGCTACCCCTTACTCCGCGGCTTCCGCGGCGCTCATCTCAACGCCCACGGCCTTGGCCACGCCCTCTCCATAGGCCGGGTCGGCCTTGTAGAAGTGGGCGAGCTGGCGGCGGATGATCTCCTCCGGCACGCCCTGCATGGCGCCGGCGATGTTCCTGAAGAGCTGCGCCTTCTGCTCCTCGCTCATCAGGCGGAAGAGATCCCCCGGCTGGCGGTAGTCGTCGTTGCCGTCGCGGTGGTTGTAGCGGTCGGCGTCACCGGAGATCTTCAGCGGCGGCTCGCGGAAGGCCTCGTCCTGGGCGGGGCCGCCCATCGTGTTCGGCTCGTAGTAGTGGTTCGGGTTCGCCGGGCCCTGAAGCCGCATCGATCCGTCCATGTGGTAGGTATGTGCCGACGTCGCCTTCGGCTGGTTCACCGGGATCTGGTGGTGGTTGATCCCGAGACGGTAGCGATGGGCGTCGGCGTAGGAGAAGATGCGTGCCTGCAGCATCTTGTCGGGCGAGTGACCGACACCCGGGATCACGTTAGCCGGCGTCAGGCCCGCCTGCTCGACCTCGGCGAAGTAGTTCTCGGGATTGCGGTTCAGCTCGAGGACGCCGACCTCGATCAGCGGATAGTCGCCGTGCGGCCAGACCTTCGTCAGGTCGAACGGGTTGTACCAGTGCTTGTCGGCATCGGCCTCCGGCATGACCTGCACGCAGAACTTCCAGCGCGGATAGTCGCCCTGCTCGATCGACTCGAAGAGGTCGCGCTGGGCCGACTCCCGATCGGCGCCGACGACGTCGTGGGCCTCATCGTTCGTCCAGTTCCGGATGCCCTGCATGGACTTGAAGTGGAACTTCACCCAGAAGCGCTCGCCGTCCTTGTTCCAGAACGAATAGGTGTGCGAGCCGAAGCCGTGGATGTGGCGATAGGTCTGCGGCAGGCCGCGATCCGACATCAGGATCGTCACCTGATGGAGGCTCTCGGGGCTCAGCGACCAGAAGTCCCACATCGCAGTGGCGGAGCGCAGGTTGGTCTTCGGATGGCGCTTCTGCGTGTGGATGAAATCGGGGAACTTCAGCGGATCGCGGATGAAGAACACGGGCGTGTTGTTGCCGACGATGTCCCAGTTGCCCGCATCCGTGTAGAACCGCAGGGCGAAGCCGCGCACGTCGCGCTCCGCGTCCGCCGCGCCGCGCTCGCCGGCGACCGTCGAGAAGCGCAGGAACGCCTCGCACTCGTTGCCGACCTTCGAGAAGATGCTGGCGCAGGAATATTTCGAGATGTCGTTCGTGATCGTGAGCTTGCCGTAGGCGCCCGATCCCTTGGCGTGCACGGTCCTCTCGGGGATGCGCTCGCGGTTCTGGTGGGCGAGCTTCTCGAGGAGGTGGAAGTCCTGCATCAGGACGGGGCCACGCGGACCGGCGGTCTGCGAGTTCTGGTTGTCGGCGACCGGCGCTCCGCTCGCGGTCGTCATGGTGGGCTTCGACATCGACCCTCTCCCTGGAAGAATTCTAAACAGGGGTCGTATAGCTTCTTCCAGGGTACGGTGGCAAGCCTCGGGAACCCGATAGTGGCACTTTTTTTGAAGGATTCAAATCTGGGGGTTCAAGCGCCCTAGTGATAGCCCTCACCCGGCCGAACCTTGCCGCGGAACGTGTAGTAGACGAACACGATGTAGCCGAGGATGACGGGCAGCAGGATCAGCACGCCCCACAGCATGAACATCTGCGTCGACGGCGAGGAAGCCGCCTGCACGATCGTGATGTCCGGCGGCACGATGTAGGGGTAGGTCGATATCCCCAACCCGACGAACGCCAGCAGAAACAGGCCGATGACCGCGACGAACGGCCACGCCGACCATTCGAGCCTCAGCTTCGCCCAGGCGAACCACGCGAGCGCCGCCGTCGCGAGCGGCACCGGCCAGAGCCACAGGATGCGCTCCATCGCGAACCACCGTCCGGCGATGCGTTCGGAACTCAATGGCGTCCACACGCTGACGATCACGATGAAGGCGAGCACGATCAGAAGCAGGATCTGCGACTGCTTGACCGCCCGCTCCATGACGCGGCCCTCTGTGCGCATGATGAGCCACGTGGCGCCGATGAGCGCGTAGCCGGCGACGAGGCCGAAGCCGCACATGATGGAGAATGGCGTGAGGAAATCGAGCGCGTTGCCGGAGAAACGCTCGTCCGTGACGCTGATGCCCTGCAGGAAGCCGCCGAGCACGAGGCCCTGGCAGAAGGTCGCCACGGTCGAGCCCGCCCAGAACGCGAAGTCCCAGGCCTTGTGGTTCGGCTTGGAGACCCACCGGAACTCGAAAGAGACGCCGCGGAAGATGAGCGCGAGCAGCATCAGGATCAGCGGCACGTAGAGCGCCGGCATGATGATCGAGTAGGCGAGCGGGAACGCGACGAGAAGCCCGCCTCCGCCGAGCACGAGCCAGGTCTCGTTACCGTCCCAGAAGGGGGCGACGGAGTTCATCATCACGTCCCGGTCCTCCTCGTCGGAGGTGAAGGGAAAGAGAATGCCGATGCCGAGGTCGAACCCGTCCGCGATCACGTAGAACACGACGGCGAGACCGATGATCCCCGCCCAGACGAAGGGCAGCCACTCCTCCATGATCACGCCTCCCCTGCCCGCGTGAGCTCGTTGCCCGGCCGCCCCGCGCCGGTCAGCGGCCGGCTCGGGGTCCCGCCCGTATCATAGGGCTTGGGTCCGGTCACGATGAGCCGGTTCATGTAGTAGATGCCGGTCGCGAAGACGACGCTGTAGACGAGCACGAACATGACGAGCGAGGTGAGCACCGTCGCGAAGCCGAGATTGGACGCCGCGTCTTCCGTCCTCAGGACCTGCCAGACGACCCATGGCTGACGCCCCGTCTCCGTCGTGATCCACCCCGCGAGGATGGCGATGAAGCCGACGGGCCAGGACCATGAGGCAAGGCGCAGGAAGCGGGGGCTCGTCGTCAACCTGCCTCTCCACCAGAGCCAGGCACCCCACCAGGAGATCCCGATCATGAGGAAACCGAGCCCCACCATCAGGCGAAAGCCGAAGAACGGCCACCACAGTGGCGGCCGGTCCTCCGGCGCGAACTCCTTGAGGCCGGGAAACTGGCCCGTCCAGCTGTGGGTCAGGATGACGCTGCCGAGATTCGGGATCGCCACCTCGTAGTCGTTCGACTCCGTCTCGGCGTTCGGCAACGCGAAGAGGACGAGAGGAACGCCTCCCTCTGCCGCCTCCTCGCCGCCCCAGTGAGCCTCCATCGCTGCGATCTTGCTCGGCTGGTATTCGAGCGTGCTGAGCCCGTGGAAGTCGCCGATCACCGCCTGCAGCGGGGCGAGGACCGCAGCCATGCCGAGCCCCATTCGGAGCATCGTCCACGACTGGCGCGGATGCTCGTTCTTCAGCGCGTAGCGGGCGCCGACCCCGATGACCACGAAGGCGGTGGTGAGGTAGGCCGCGGTGACCATGTGGGCGAAGCGGTAGGGAAAGGTGGGATTGAAGATCAGATCCCACCAGTCGGTCGGATAGGCCACCCCGTCCACAATCTCGTGCCCGGCAGGATATTGCATCCAGCTGTTGGCCGACAGGATCCAGAAGGCGGACATGAGGGTGCCGACGGCGACGCAGATCGCCGCCGTCACATGGAGCCAGGGCGGCACCCGGTTCCAGCCGAACAGCATGACGCCGAGGAAGGTCGCCTCCAGGAAGAACGCCGTGAGCACCTCGTAGCCCATCAGCGGCCCGATCGTGTTGCCGACGGCGCGGGAGAACTCGCTCCAGTTCGTGCCGAACTGATAGGACAGCACGATGCCCGACACCACGCCCATGGCGAACGAAACCGCGAAGATCTTCGTCCAGAACTGGGCGAGATTCCGGTAGCGGTCGCGCTCGGTGATCCGCCACATCACCAGGAGCGTCGCGATCCAGGCGGAGAGGCCGATCGTGAAGGCGGGAAAGATGATGTGGAACGAGATGGTGAAGGCAAACTGGAGGCGCGCCAGAAGCGTCGCATCGGCATCCATCGCTGAGCCCCTCCGCTGGCGGCCCCGGAAGGGACCCGGCATTCCTCCTGCAGAAGGATAGGTCGTTCGCGCCGCACCTCAACCGTGCGATGCGCCGCGGGGCACTTCGTCTCACCCGCGAGGCCGCGGCGGCACGTCCACGAGATCTGCCCAGAGGGCAAAATCTCCCTTATCCAGCCGATGCTCTGCCGGCGCGTCATGGACGACGAGGAGCATCGTCCTGCCTCCCTCCCGCCAGGTCTCGATGCCTTCCGGGTGGTCCCGGTCGAGGCCGTACTCCAGCTCGAAGAGGTCCTCCACCCGATCCGCGTGCACGACCCCCGACGTCGCGTGCGCCGTGGCATCCAGCCAGCGCAGGACGTGGCAGTGACCGTCGAGCGCCATCGTCGGGCCGATCAGCATCAGCATGTCCTGCCCGTCGCGGCGAAGGTCGCGGATCCCGAGGCCACGCGTGTCGAAGAAGTGCTTGCGATACCTGCGCTCCCCGTCGATCCGGCGCGCCTTCAGGACACCCTCCGACTTCTCCTTGAGCTCGAGCTCGAGGATGACGCCGTGCCCCCGGAAGACCGGCCCGCGCAGGCCGAGCCAGACCCGGTTCTCCTTCACGGCTATGCCTTCGATGTCGAACCCGTTCTCCTTCGAGGGGATGTCGAAGAACGGGGCGAGATGCGGGTCGTCGTGCAGCCATTCGATGAGGATGCTCTTTCGTCTCGAGAGCTTGAGCGAGGCAGCCCGACGGCCGCCGGCCTCCCTCACCGGCGCATACAGACCCGGCGACTCTTCCAGGAGGGGCACCCGGCCGAGAAAGTAGCGGTTCGGCTCACGTTCGATCTCCGTCATGCGATCGAGCGCGTCCGACGCATCCTTCTTCTCCCGTTTCGGCTTCGTGCGCTTCAGCGAGTGCGATCCGACGATCCAGAGGTAGCCCGAATCGGTGGCCAACCCCTCGATGTCCATCTCGCCTTCGGGCCCTGCGGGAAGGTCGAAGATGTCGCCGAGGGAGAAGCTGCGGTGATTGCCGAAGCGGTCGTCGTCCAGCCGCACGACCCGCTCCACCGTCGCAGTCTCGTCGCAGGCGAGAAACAGGCTGTTCCCCGCCTTGGCGACGGCCGAAATGTCCTCGTGGAGCGGGTCGTCCACGTGGCGAAGATGCTCCTTCGAGGCGAGCTCGAGCTTGACCTGCCGCCTCGCCACGGCGGTCTCGGCGGGCACCGTGGTCTCGTTGTCCCGTCCGCCGGGCGTGTCGGCTCCCGCGTCATTCATGTCTTGCATCCCTCGCACGAACTGGATTTGCTCGCCGACCGGGCTTCCCGAGTCAACGGCGTCGCACCGCCCTCTCGGGGCGGCGTTCCCCACGCGGCCACAGCGGCTCCGGACAGACGAGGATAACGAGGCGCATGCCCTTCATCGAAGGTTTCGAGGCCTATATCGGCCTCGCGCTGCTGATCGCGCTGTTTGCGCTCTTCGTGACGGAGCAATTTCCCCCGGCGGTCGCCGCCTCGACCGGCGCCATCATGTTCCTGTTGCTCGGCATCGTCTCGACGGAAGATGTCATGTCGGTATTCTCGAACAGCGCGCCGATCACGATCGCGGCGCTTTTCGCGATCTCCGGCGCGTTGATCCGGACCGGCACGATCGACTGGGTGGCGAAGTTCGCCATCGAGCACTCCTCGAGCCGGCCGACGCTGGCTGTCCTGCTCGTTCTCGGGGGCACGCTCGTCGCCTCCGCCTTCATGAACAACACGCCGGTCGTGATCGTCATGATCCCGATCATCATCCGCCTCGCCTCCGCGATCGGCTTCGCGCCTTCGCGCCTCCTGATCCCGCTCTCCTACGTCTCGATCCTGGGCGGAACCTGCACGCTGCTCGGGACATCGACGAACATCCTGGTCGACGGCGTCGCGCGCGGCGCCGGGCTCGAGCCGTTCTCGATCTTCGAGATCACACCCGTGGGCCTCGTGACGGCGACGACGGGGACGGTGTTCCTGCTGCTCGCCGGCCGGTATCTGTTGCCGGACCGCACGACGTTCGGCGAGGCGCTTTCGGGGCCGGATCAGCAGTTGTTCCTCACCGAGCTCGTGCTGCAGGAGGGCTCGGACTTCACCGGACGCCGGGTCGCCGACATCGCCGCCTTCAAGCGGCAGGGGATCAAGGTCCTCGCGGTCCGCCGCCGCCGCGAGACGATGAGGGTCCGGCTGGGGGAGATCGAGCTTCAGACCCACGACCGGATCGTTCTGAGCGCTCCCGCCCCGGAGATCCTGACGCTGCGGGGGCGGCCGGGGGTCACCGTCGGCACGGCCCAGCGCCCGCAGGAGGGGGCGGACCGCGTGGTTGTCGAGGCGCTGATCGCGCCGAGCACGCGCGGCACGCTGCGCACCCTCAACGAGTATGCGCTGAGAACGCGGTTCGGCGTCACCCCGATCGCCGTGCATCGCCACAACCACACGCCGGGGCCCGATCTCGGGAACACGAGGCTGCGGCCGGCGGACAGCGTGCTTCTGGAAGGATCGGCATCCGGCCTTGCGGCGCTCGCGGCAGAGCCCGAGTTCGTCAATATCAGCCAGAGCCGCTTCCGGGCATTCCGACGGTCCAAGGCGCCGATCGCGATCGGCGCGCTCGTCGGTGTGGTCGTCCTCGCGGCGTTCAACGTCATGCCGATCGGCGGGCTCGCCCTGATCGCCGCGGCGGCCATTCTCGCGCTCGGCTGCGTCGATCTCGACGAGGCACTCGGGTCGCTCGACGGCAACATCCTGCTCCTGATCTTCGCCATGCTCGCCTTTGCCATCGGCCTCGATCGGGCGGGCACGATCGAGCTCCTCGTCGGCTGGCTCGGGCCGTTCCTGACGAACGCCCCGCCGGTCGTGCTCCTGTTCGGCGTCTATCTCCTCACCTCGCTCCTGACCGAGACGATCACGAACAACGCCGTCGCCGTCATCCTGACGCCCATCGCGATTGGCCTCGCGGTCCAGCTCGGCCACGATCCCCGGCCCTACGTCATCGCCGTGATGTTCGGGGCGAGCGCGACCTTCGCCACTCCCATCGGATACCAGACGAACACGCTCGTCTACGGCGCGGGCAACTACCGCTTCGTCGACTTCGTGAAGGTCGGCCTTCCCATGAACATCCTGGTCGGCATCGCCACCTGCCTCGCCATCATGATGTTCTTCGGGATCTGACGCGCAGGAGCAGCGGCCGGGCTTGCCGTCGGCGGACGAGGTCCCAGATCCCGGGCATCTGCAACGCGACGAGGATTCCATGACGAACCGTCACCCGACGCGCCGCGCGGTCGTCGCCGGGGCCGCCGCCGTCGCGGCCGCCATGCCCCTCCGCACGGCAGGCCCGGCCCATGCGGCGGAACCACTCCGGCGAGTGATCCCGTCGTCCGGCGAACCGGTGCCGGCGGTGGGGCTCGGCACGTGGATCACCTTCAATGTCGGCAACGATCCGATGCTGCTCGACCGGTCGGCCGCCGTCATGGCGGCCTTCTTCGCGGCGGGAGGACGGATGATCGACTCCTCGCCCATGTACGGCTCGTCGCAGGACACGGTGGGACACGGCCTCGAAAAGCTAGGCCCGCCCGAGCGGCTCTTCGCGGCCGACAAGGTGTGGACATCGTCCGGAAACGAAGGGCCGACCCAGATCGAGGCGTCCCGGCGGAAGTGGAACGTCCCTCGATTCGATCTGATGCAGATCCACAACCTCCGCGCCTGGAGCGAGCACCTGCCCACGTTGTTGGTCATGAAGGAGCGGGGCGAGATCCGCTACATCGGCATCACCACCTCGGAAGGGCGTCGGCACGACCTCTTCGAGGAGATCATGCGGAACGAGCCGCTCGACTTCGTACAGGTGACCTACAACGTCCTCGACCGCGAGGTCGAACGGCGGATCCTGCCGCTGGCGGAGGACCGGGGCATGGGCGTGATCGTCAACAGGCCGTTCCGGCAGGGCGCGCTGACGCGGTCGCTCGAGGGCCGGCCCCTGCCGGGCTTCGCGGCCGAAATCGGTGCGCGGACCTGGGCGCAGTACATCCTGAAGTTCATTCTCTCCCATCCGGCAGTCACCGTCGCCATTCCGGCGACCACGAGGCCGGATCACGCGACGGAGAACCTGGCCGCGGCGTCCGGTCCCCTGCCCGACGCAGCGCTTCGCGAGCGCATGTCGGACCACGTGCGTTCGCTGTGACATGTCGGAGTGGTGGACCTACCGGCCGGAGGACTTTCTCCTGTTCTCCGAGACCGTTTACTGGCGGCTCTTCGAACTGCACAACGAGGCGTTCTGGCCGGCCGCGCTCATCGCGCTGCCGGCGGCCGCCTGGGTGCTCCATCGGCTCCTCGCTCCGCGGCCGGGAACGGCGCGCGGCATCGGGTTCCTCCTGGCGGCTGCCTGGTGCTTCGTGGCCTGGGCGTACCTGTGGAACCGGTACGCGGCCGTCAACTGGGCCGTCGTCTACGTCATACCCGCCTTCCTGGCAGAGGCTGCTCTCCTCATCGGGATCGGCCTGGGCGGATGGCTCCGGCTCGGGCCGGAGCGGCGTCTTCACGCCCGAATTGGCATCTCGCTCTTTGCCTATGCGCTCCTCCTCCACCCGCTCCTGCCGCTTCTGGGAGACCGGTCGATCAGGACGGCGGAGATCCTGGGCCTGGCACCCGATCCCAACGCCATCGCGACGCTCGGCGTGATCGCCGCCAGTCGCGGGGCCGGCCGGTGGGTGCTCCTGCCCGTTCCGGCGCTGTGGTGCCTGGTGAGCTGGCTCACGCTTCGGACGATGGGAGCTTGGGAGGCGTGGATACCGCTTGCGGCGTTCGTGCTGGCGTTGGCGGCGGTCGCGACCTCGCCGCGCCGGAGCCGCTGACGCGCCGAGGCACTCCGCACGGGAAACATTGTTTCCGGGGCCGGGACATCGCGGGGAAATCCGGAAACGGCAGGGTCTCTCGCCATGAAGCACCCCGGAGCGACCGGCGTGCCATCTCGTGGAGACCGACAGATGATCCGCAAAGTTCTTCTCGCCGCTGCCGCTGCCAGCACGCTCGGCTTCGCCCCCTCGGAGGCTTCCGCGGAGGCGATCACCCTCACAGATCCTCTCGCGGGCGCCTCGCTCCACACGGCCGGCATCGACATGGCCGTCTATTTCACCGAAGCCGACGGCCTCTTCCACGTCGTCGGCACCTATGCCCCACGCGACCTGTCCGCGGCACCGGCGCGGCTCCGCATGGAGCTTGCCGATGGCGACAGGACGAGATTCAGCCTGCCCGGCCGGCAGGGCGTCCGCTACTCGTTCACGCGCGGCGGTTCGGCGCTCCACGTCGAGGCGGAGGAAGTCGGGCGCGAGACGGCGCGGCTCGAGAAGTAGACCCTATCTCGAGGCGAAGCGGCGCGCGCGACCTGGATCGCTCAGCGCCGCTCCTCCGCCACAGGAACGATCCTCTCCGCCACGAGCGCGTGCAGCGCTTCGTCGAAGCCCGTCCGACCGGAGGGCCTGTCCGGATCGGAGGTGATCGCAACGGTCAGCGCGAGGTCGGGCAGGACGTAGATCATCTGCCCGCCATAGCCCCAGCCGAAATAGGCGCGGTGCCCGGCCAGATCGCGCACGAACCAGCCATAGCCATATTCGCCGTTCCCGAAAGCCGACCGCGTCCGCGGCTGCCACGACTGCTCGATCCAGGATTCCGGGATGATCTCCTGCCCGTCCTCGGTGCGTCCCCCACGGCGGTAGAGCTCGCCGAAGGCAAGGAGCGAGCGCGGGCTCATCGCCATCTGGTTGCCGCCGAGATAGATCCCCTGCGGGTCGCGCTCCCAGCTCGAGACACGCACCCCCGCCGGACCCAGCCAATCGTTCAGAAGGGCGAGCGTGGAGCGGCCGGTCTCCTTCGTCAGGATCGCCGAGAGGAGGTGGCTGTTGCCGGTGGAGTAGAGCATCCTCCCGCCGGGATCCTCGACGAAGGGCTTGTCGAGCGCGGCCGCCACCCAGTCGCGGCTTGCGAATCCAGGCGCCGTAATTCGCGCCGGACGTTCGTTCCAGTCCCGCCTGCATCGAGAGCAGGTTGCCGATCGTCACCTCCCTAAGCCGCGGATCGGGATCCGCCGGAAGGCTCTCTTCGAGAAGCGGGGCGATCCGCTGGTCCGGGCCCTCCAGCACCCCCTGTTCGATGGCGATGCCGATAAGGGCCGAGATGACCGATTTCGACGCGGATTTTATGTTCGTCGCCCCCGTCGTCTCGTGCCCGCGAAAGCCGCGGTCGACGAGAATCTCACCCTCCTGCGCGACCATGAGCGTGCGGAGCTGGTCGTAGCTCCCGGCCCTTTCGATCGCCGCCGCGAAGGGCCCGTTCGCCTCCTCGCTCGCAGCGATCGCCGGCGCCGGCGCGAGGTGAAGAAGAAGTGCCAGTCCTATGGCTTTGACGACGGTCATGGTCGATGCGGGTCTCCCGTGCCCGGGGGGCGAGCGTGGAACATCTGTCCGACACGGACGGACGACAAGAGCGGTGAAAGCGGAGGCCCCTCACAACGGGGTGAGCGCTATCGTGCCGAATCTGGGCGGTTTGCCCGAACCGAAGGCCGCGACGGCGGTTTTCCGTCAGGAGCCCGACGGGAACGCGACGAGGGGCACGCGATGAGCGGCGCAGTGTGGTGGAAGAGCGGCACGATCTACCAGATCTACCCCCGCTCCTTTCAGGATTCGAACGGCGACGGCATCGGCGACCTTCAGGGTATCCGCCGGCGTCTGCCCTATCTCGATTGGCTGGGCGTCGATGCGATCTGGCTGTCACCGATCTTCCCCTCTCCGATGGCGGATTTTGGCTACGACGTCGCCGACTATTGCGGCGTAGACCCGATCTTCGGCTCGATGGCGGACTTCGACGCGCTGATCGGGGACGCTCGCGCATCCGGCCTGAAGCTGATCCTCGATTTCGTGCCCAACCACACGTCCGACCAGCACGCGTGGTTTCGCGAGAGCCGGTCGTCACGCGAGAACGCGAAGCGCGACTGGTACATCTGGCGCGATCCCGCCCCCGACGGCGGGCCTCCGAACAACTGGATCTCGAATTTCGGCGGGCCCGCCTGGACCTTCGACGAGGCGACCGGCCAGTACTACCATCACGCCTTCCTCAAGGACCAGCCCGACCTCAACTGGCGCAATCCCGAGGTTCGGGCGGCCATGTATGACACGTTGAGGTTCTGGCTCGACAAGGGCGTCGACGGCTTCCGGGTCGACGTTATCTGGCACCTCATCAAGGACGCGAACTTCAGGGACAACCCTCCGAACCCGGCATACGAGGAGGGACAGCCGGATATCGCTCGCCTTCTTCAGGTCCATTCCTGCGACCAGCCGGAGGTGCACGATGTCGTCGCGGAGATGCGCTCCGTTCTCGAGGAGTATGAGGATCGCGTCCTGATCGGCGAGATCTACCTGCCGATCGAACGGCTGATGGCGTATTACGGCGAGGATTTGCGGGGCGCGCACCTGCCGTTCAACTTCCAGCTCCTGCAGGCTGCCTGGGACGCGCGGCATATCGATGGGCTCGTCCGTGAGTACGAGGCTGCGCTGCCCGACGGCGGTTGGCCGAACTGGGTGCTCGGCAATCACGACCGTCAGCGCATCGCGGGCCGTGTCGGGCCGGACCAGGCGCGCGTCGCGGCCATGCTGCTTCTCACGCTCCGGGGCACACCCACCCTCTATTACGGAGACGAGATCGGCCTGCCGGACGTTCCGATCGCCGAGCACGAGGTGCAGGACCCGTGGGAGAAGAACGAGCCGGGCCTCGGCTTCGGCCGCGACCCGATGAGAACCCCCATGCAGTGGGAACCGGGGGAGACTTTCGGCTTCACCACCGGCAAGCCGTGGCTGCCCGTCGATCGGCGGGAACCCTCCCGGACCGTCGAGACGATGAGGGAGGACCCCCACTCCATCCTGTCGCTCTATCGCCGGCTGATCGACATGAGACGGTCGCACGAGGCCCTCTCTCAGGGGGACTACGAGGCCGTCGAGGCGGAAGGCGGGCTGATCGCCTACAGGCGGGTGCTCGGTGGCGAGAGGTTCCTGGTCGTCCTGAACCTCGAGGCGGAGCCGCATATCTTCGATCCCGCCCCTGCCGATCGCGGCGGCCGGATCCTCCTCTCCTGCCGCGCGGAGCGCCAGGGCGAGGAAGTCGGCAAGACCCTCGAGCTCGAAGGGCATGAGGGGCTGATCGTGGCCCTGCCCGCACATCGGCACATCAGGCCCTAGAGCCGTTCGAAAGGAGCTCAGATGCTCGACCTCTGGTACAAGAACGCCGTCATCTACTGCCTCGACGTCGAGACCTTCATGGACGGCAACGGCGACGGGTGCGGCGACTTCCGGGGTCTCGCCGACCGGCTCGACCACATCGAGCGCCTGGGCGCCACCTGCATCTGGCTCCTGCCCTTCTATCCCACGCCCAACCGCGACAACGGCTACGACATCACCGACTTCTACGGCGTCGACCCGCGCCTCGGAACGCTCGGAGACTTCGTCGCCTTCACCCGCGCGGCCGCCGACCGGGGATTGCGGGTCCTCGTCGACCTCGTGATCAACCACACCTCGACCGACCACCCCTGGTTCCAGAGCGCGCGAAGCGACCCGAACTCCCCCTACCGCGATTGGTACGTGTGGTCGAAAGAGAAGCCCGAGAACATCCACGAGGGCGTCATCTTTCCGGGCGTGCAGGACGCGATCTGGGACTACGATCGCAAGGCGAAGGCGTGGTACCTGCACCGGTTCTACGACCATCAGGCCGACCTGAACATCGCGAACCCGGAGGTGCGCGAGGAGATCGACAAGATCATGGGCTTCTGGCTGCAGCTCGGCGTCTCGGGCTTCCGGCTCGATGCCGTTCCCTTCGTGATCGAGTATCTGGGCCTCGAGAACCCGCCGGACCGTGCGCCGGAGGACTACCTCTCGGACATCAGACGCTTCATGTCGTGGCGGAAGGCCGAGTCCGTTCTCCTCGCCGAGGCCAACGTCTCGATGAAGGAGATCACGGACTATTTCGGCGTCGAGGGAAACAGGATGCACATGGTGTTCAACTTCATGTTGAACCAGTACATGTTCCTCGCCTTCGTCCGACACGACGCCGAGCCCATCCGCCGGATCATGGACATCATGCCCGACCTGCCGGTCGAGGGGCAGTGGGGCAGCTTCCTCAGGAACCACGACGAGCTGGACCTCGGGCGACTGTCCTCGCACGAGCGGCAGGAGGTCTACGATGCGATGGCTCCGGATCCCGGCATGATCGTCTATGACCGCGGGATCAGGCGGCGGCTCGCGCCGATGCTCGCGAACGACCAGCGGCGCCTCAAGCTCGCCTACGCGCTGATGTTCGCGCTGCCCGGCACGCCCGTGCTCTGGTACGGCGAGGAGATCGGCATGGCGGAGGACCTGAGCCTCGACGAACGCGATTCGGTGCGCACGCCGCTGCAGTGGTCGGAGCGGCCGAACGGAGGCTTCTCCGACGCAAACCCGGAGGATCTGGTGCGGCCCGTCCTGACGGCGGGGCCGGGCGCCTTCGACAAGGTCAACGTCCGGGCGCAGGCCGAGGACCAGGACTCGCTGATGAACTTCATTCGCCGGCTCATCACCGCGCGGCGATCGGCGCCGGAGATCGGCTGGGGCCAATGGAGCGTGATCGAGATCGACAGCCGGGTCCTCGGGCTGCGGGTTTCGTGGCGCGGCAACGAGATGCTGACATTCCACAACTTCGCCTCGGAGGCCGTGGAGATCGAGATTCCTGCCTCGCCCGACTCGGAAGATGTCTGCTACGCGCACCACCTCGAGGCGGCCAACTCCGCCGGCAACGGGCTCAGGCCGGGAGACAGGTTGGAACTGGGGCCCTACGGCTTCGCGTGGCTGCGGCCCGACCGCGAGAGAAGGTGAGGAGCTGTACGTTCTCGTACTGCCGGAGCCGACCAGAAACGAAAACCTGACTTTTATTGTTGAGGATCCGTCCAAAACGCAACCGCAGGAACGGACCTCCAGATGTTCTACCACTCATCCAAGCTCCAGTACGAAGTGCGCGTGGAAAAGCCGAACCCACTCTTCGCCAAGATGCTCCAGCAGGCGATCGGCGGTGTCGAGGGCGAGATCCGCGTCGCCATGCAGTACTTCTTCCAGGCAATGGGTGCGCGAGGGCCCGTGAAGTACCGCGACCTGCTGATCGCGACGGCCACGGAAGAGCTTTCGCACATCGAGTTCCTCGGCCACGCGGTGGCGCTGAACCTCGAGAAGGCGCCGACCTCCATGCAGGAGGAAGCGGCGAAGGATCCGGTCGTGAACGCGATCCTGGGCGGCATGAACCCGCGCCACATCCTGTCCTCGGGGCTGTCGGCCATGCCGGTCAACTCGAACGGCGTGCCGTTCGACATGAGCCACATCTACGCGACCGGCAATATCGGCGCCGACATGCTGGCGAACGCGACCGCCGAAGCCGGCGGACGGGTGCTCGCCGAGCGCCTCTACAACATGACCGACGATCCCGGCATGAAGGACATGCTGTCCTTCCTGATCGCCCGCGACACGATGCACCAGCAGCAGTGGCTTGCGGTCATCGAGGAGCTCGGCGGCCTCGAGGCGGCGCTGCCCATCCCCAACTCCGTGCCGGAGAGCCACGAGGCGACGAAGCACTCCTACGTCTTCCTCAACACCTCGCTCGACAAGCCGGCTCCGGAAGGCCGCTGGACGTCGGGGCCGTCGCTCGACGGGAAGGCGAAGTTCTCCCAGGCGAAGGCCGAGCCGATGGGCCAGGAGCCGGCGCTCGGCAAGGCGCGGCCGGACAGCGCCGCCCAGAAGGAGCAGATGTAGTCCGCCCGCCGAGCTTCGGCGGGAGCGCTAACTCACTGACGCGCGTATTCGGCGGCCATCGCGGCCGCCGAATGCCCGTCGGCCTTCAGGAAATCGTGCAGTGTCTTCCCGGGCTCGGGCCGGAAGCGCTGATCGAGGACCACGAGATCGATGATCCGGTCGAGCCTGAAGGTGCGGAAGTCCTTCCTCAGCTCGCACCAGCCGGACATCGTCCAGACCGGGCCGAAGAACGAGATGAGCAGCGGCCGCACGATGCGCGCCGACGACCTCCCCTCCTTGTTGCAGTAGCTGAAGGCGATCTTGAAGCGCCGCTTGATCGCCCCCCGAAGCTCCGCGATGTCGACGCAGACGGGCTCGCTGAAATGGTTGTCGGGCGCGAACAGCGCGATCTCGTTCATGTATTCGCGGAGCTCGGCGGGAAGCACGGCCTCTACTTTCGCCAGCGCGTCCGCCGCCGCGTCGGCCAGAGCGCAGTCGGCCCACGACCTGACGATGCGCGCGCCCAGAACGAGCGCCTCGATCTCCTCCGGCGTGAACATGAGGGTCGGTAGGTCATAGCCGCCGCGCAGTACGTAGCCGACACCGGCTTCACCCTCGATCGGCACCCCCGAGGCCACGAGATCCTGCATGTCGCGGTAGATCGTGCGCTCGGATACCTCGAGCTTCTCGGCCAGTTCCCTGGCCCGGAAGAGCTTCTCCCGGCGCAGCATCTGAATGATCGCGAAAAGGCGGTCTGCGCGGCGCATGGCTCATCCCCATCCGTTGAGACGGCAGCATATCCCATCGCTCCTGACAGGTCCTGTCAGTGGCAACAAATTCTGCTGACGCCACGTGCCGAAACCGCGGCCCCATCATCTCGCCATGGGACCTTGGTATGATCATGCCGCGCTCGCCGCCTGGAGGCGATCCGAAACACGCAACCGGGACGGGCGCGAGTTCGCGCCCCCGCGCCGGCCAACGGGCGCTCCCCCGGCGCGCGCCCCGACAGCCGCCGGCCAGTGGATCCGGCAACCGCTTCACCAGCTTGTGAGAGCCCTGAGGCGCGGCGTCTTCTTCGTCTGATGCTCGGCCATCCGCACGAGGAGCCGGTCGAGCATGTTCACGGCCTCGACGACATTTGGCCCCTTGTTGAGCATGACGCATTCGGCTCGGGCGGACATGGCCGCGTCCGTCATGTCGCCGCGAGTCGGCAGCCCCTTCTTCACGAGGCTTTCCAGCACCTGCGTCGCCCAGACGACCGGCACGTGCGCCGCCTCGCAGAGCCACATCATCTCCTCCTGCATCTCCGCCAGGCGCTCGAAGCCCAGTTCGACGGCCAGATCGCCGCGGGCGATCATCACGCCGAACGGCTGGCAGGAGGCGGCCGCCACGATGATCTCCGGCAGGTTCCTCACCGCGTGCGGCGTCTCGATCTTCGCGATCACGCCGATCCGATTCCAGTCGTTTGGCCGCCGGACGGCGAGCTCGCGCTGGAGCACACGCACGTCGTCCGCGCTCTGGACGAAGGAGTAACCGACGACGTCGGCATGTCCGGCAACGAAATCGAGATCCGCCCGATCCCGGTCCGTGAGGGCGACGACGCCGAGATCCGTGGCGGGAAAGTTCAGACCCTGGTCGGGCTTGAGCTTCCGGCCCTTCGCCGTCGCACGCGTGACGCGGATGCGGGCACCCTCCGCCGACACGGCCTCGACGACCCCGCCGAGCTTGCCGTCGTCGACGAACACGGGATCACCGCTTCTCAGGCGATCGACCACACCGGGAAGGCCGCATGCCGCCTGGAACGGGGCCTGCTCCAGTGGAACGAAAGCGCCGTCGCGCACGAGCAGGACCACGTCCCCCTCGGCGATGCGCCCGCGGTCCGGCGGATGGCGCACCTCCGCCGTGCGGCACTTCGGCCCCCCGAGGTCCATGAGGATCCGCATGCGCCGGCCGACCGCCACCTCCGCGTGCCTGATTCCGGCGACCATGCGCTCCCACCGCTCGGCATCATCGTGCGCGCAGTTGATGCGGACCGCCTCGGCACCCGCACGCGCAAGCGCCAGAAGAAGGTGCGGCTCGTCCGCCGCCTCGCTCGGCAGCGTCACCATGATGCGGACGTCCCGCCCCGGGCGAGCCTGCGGACCGAGAAGTGCCTCGGCATGGCTCGCCAGGAGGCGCTGCCCGCGGAAGAAGGCGTGTGGCCGCGGGTAGTGGGCTGGCGCCTCGCCCGCCATGGCGCGAAGTGCGCCGCCGACCGCATCGAGGTTGGCGAGCACCCTGCCCTCCAGCCGTCCGAGGGACGAGAGGCCGTAGACCATCAGCTGAGATTGCAGGCCCCGGAGATCTCGCCGACGCAGCGCGAGATAGTGGGCGAAGTTCAGGGCGCTGACCTGGAAGCTCCGGCGGACGATGCCGGGCCGCCACGCCTCGAAGATCCGCCTGCCCTCCTCCGCCACGCCGGAGCGCAGCACCGTCACCTCGTCCAGCAGTTCCTCGGGCCGTCTGAGCTCGCCGATGGCGTCTTGCATGAGGATCCCCGATGCACTGACCCGAATGGTCCGCGGATCAGCGGTACGGTCGGCGGATGACGAATTGAAGACACGGACGCTCGAACGCCCTGCGGCCTAAGGGCTCAGGCGCCGGCCGCCTCCAGCAATCCTTCCGCCATCCGGCGATACCCGGCGCCGAAGAGCCTGAAATGAACGAGGGCGGGCCAGAGCTGGTAGATCGGGCGGCGCTCCCCGTGGCCTGGCTCGAGAGGGCCGTAGGCCTCGAAGAAGGCGCGTCCCGGGTTGCCGAACAGGGTCAGCATCGCGAGGTCGACCTCGGCGTGCCCGTGATAGCAGGCGGGATCGATCAAGCCCGTCACCGCGTCACCTGAGGCGACGACGTTCCCGCTCCACAGATCGCCGTGGAGCAGGGACGCGGGCGGACTATGGGGGAGCCGGTCGGGCAACGTCGCCGCCAGCCGGTTGACGCGCCGGGTGAGGTCCGGGGGGAGATGGTCGACATGGGCGAGCAAGCGCCGCTCGGCCCAGAAGACGGGCCAGTCGTCCGACTCACCGTTCTCGATCGCCACGCGTCCGAAGGCATAGTCGCGGTCCCAGCCATAGCGCCGGCCGACCGTGGCGTGCAGCGTGCGCAGGGCCCCGCCCAGGCTTGCCCCGGCCCGGCCGAGCGTCCCGTTCTCGCGCAGCCGCTCGAGGACGAGAACCTCGTCACTCACCGCGAGCACGGCCGGAGCCGGCGCCCCGGCGGCCGCGATCGCCTGAAGCATGGCGGCCTCGGTCCGCGGGGCCGGGCCGCCCTTTACCACCGCCTCCCGGCAGTCGTCGAGCGTGATCAGGACGAGCTCGGAGAGGTCGCCGCCGCCGAGCGGATGCGAGAGCCTCACGCTTCCGCCGAGCAGCGCCGCCCCGGCCGCGGCGAGGTCGGTCATCGTTCCTCCGCGATACGGCGCGCGAGTGCGCGCGCGCCTGCCGTCACGTCGGCCCATGTGGTGTCGAAGCCCGACGCGTCGCCGAAATAGGGGTCGGCCACGGCCTCTCCCGCCCGTCCCTCGACGTGGTCGAGGAGCAGGCTCAGCTCAGCGGTGGCGTCGCCCGGGCGGCGCAGCCGCAATGCCTCGAGGTTCTGCAGGTCGAGAGCCACGACGTGGGTGAAGCGGCGAAAGTCCTCCTCCGTCACCTGCCGAGCCGCATATGTGCTGATGTCGACACCGTTGCGCCGCGCGACCGCCTGAGCCCTCCGGTCCGGCGGCTCGCCGACATGGTAGTCGCCCGTGCCCGCGGACTCGACATCGACATCGAGACCGAGCCGCGCCGCCTCGAGCCTGAATGCCGCCTCGGCCAACGGCGAACGGCAGATATTCCCCAGACAGACGAAGAGGACGGCCGCGCTGGCCGCGGCGTCCCCGTTTCGCGGTGCAGCCATCAGTTGCGCGTCAGCCGCTTGTACTTGATGCGCCTCGGCATCAGCGAATCCGGCCCCAGTCGGCGCTTCTTGTCCTCCTCGTAGGCCTGGAAGTTGCCCTCGAACCATTCGACGTGGCTGTCGCCCTCGAAGGCGAGGATGTGCGTCGCGAGCCGATCGAGGAACATGCGATCATGGCTGATCACGACGGCGCAGCCGGCGAAGTCCTCGAGCGCGTCCTCGAGAGCGGTAAGCGTCTCGGTGTCGAGGTCGTTCGTCGGCTCGTCGAGCAGGAGCACGTTCGCCCCCGACTTGAGGACGCGCGCCAGGTGGACCCGGTTGCGCTGGCCGCCGGAGAGCGAGCCGACCGGCTGCTGCTGATCCCCGCCCTTGAAGTTGAAGGCGGCGACATAGGCGCGGCTGTTCACCTCCCGCTTGCCGAGCTGGATCACCTCGTTGCCGTCGGAGATCGCCTGCCAGACGGTCGCGTTGGGGTCGAGCACGTCGCGGTTCTGGTCGACATAGCCGAGGTGAACGGTCTCGCCGACGCTGATCTCGCCGCCGTCCGGCTTGTCCTGCCCGGTGATCATGCGGAACAGCGTCGTCTTGCCTGCGCCGTTCGGTCCGATGACGCCGACGATGCCGCCGGGCGGCAGGGAGAACGACAGGTCGTCGATGAGCAGCCGCTCGCCGAAGCCCTTCGCGACGTGCTCTGCGCTGATGACGTTCTGGCCGAGCCTCTCGCCGGGCGGAATGATGATCTGGGCCTGACCGCTCGTCACGCGCTCCTCGTTGCGCTTGAGAAGCTCGTCATAGGCCTGGATTCGCGCCTTCGACTTCGTCTGACGGGCCTTGGGCGACGCGGAGATCCACTCGCGCTCGCGGGCGATCGCGCGCTGTCGGGCGGCGTCCTCCCGCTCCTCCTGCTGGAGGCGCTTCGCCTTCTTCTCGAGATAGACGGTGTAGTTGCCCTCGTAGGGGACGCCGCGCCCCCGATCGAGCTCGAGGATCCAGCCGGTGACGTTGTCGAGGAAGTAGCGATCGTGGGTGACGATCAGAATGGCGCCGGGATACTCCCGCAGGTGGTTCTCGAGCCAGTGCACCGTCTCCGCGTCGAGATGGTTCGTCGGCTCGTCGAGAAGCAGGAGATCCGGCTGGCTGAGCAGCAGCCGGCACAGGGCCACGCGGCGCCGTTCGCCACCCGACAGCCGGGTCACGTCGGCGTCCGGCGCTGGGCAGCGCAGGGCGTCCATGGCCTGCTCCACCTGGCTGTCGAGATCCCACAGGTTGAGGCGGTCGATGTCGTCCTGGAGCTTCGAGGCCTCCTCGGCCGTCTCGTCCGAGTAGTTCATCATGAGCTCGTTATAGCGATCGAGGATCGCCTGCTTCCCGGCGACGCCTTCCATCACGTTGCCCCGGACGTCCTTCGCTTCGTCGAGCGCCGGCTCCTGGGGCAGGTACCCCACCGTCGCGCCCTCGGCCACCCAGGCTTCGCCGGTGTACTCCTTGTCGGTCCCCGCCATGATGCGCAGCAGGGTCGACTTGCCCGAGCCGTTCGGGCCGAGGACGCCGATCTTCGCGTCCGGATAGAAGCTGAGATTGACCCCGTCGAGCACCTTCTTGCCGCCGGAGTAGGCCTTGCTCAGGCCCTGCATGTGGTAGATGAACTGCCGCGCCATGGGGCCACGTTCCTCTCGAGAACTGTTCGATTTCGGAGATGTGGCGCCGTTCTAGGGCATGGCTCGGTGCCATGCAACGAGATGCGGCACCCGCTCGGGGGTGCCGCATACGAAAAGGCGCCCGGCCTGTCGGCCGAGCGCCTCGTCGTCAGGGACGTCCGTCGGGCGCTTACTGCGCGGTGCCGGTCGTGCCCGTCGTCGAAGAGCCGGAGCCCATCGTGTCCGTGCCCATCGTGCTCTCGTTCTGGGCGGCCTCGGCCTGCTGGCGCTCGGCCTCCTCGCGCTCCTCGAGCGAGACGAACTGCGGTGCGTTCTCCAGCTCCTCGCGGGTCGCGTTGAGCGTGAGCACCAGCTCGCCGTTCTCGTCACGGCTGCGCTCGACCTGGTCGTAATTGATGGCCACGTCCTTCTCGCCGATTCCGAGGAAGCCGCCGATGCCGATCACGACCGCCTGCACGCCACGATCCTCGGTGATGAGGACGTCCTTGATGCTGCCCAGGTTCTCGCCCTCGGCGTTCTGAACGTTCACGCTCATCAGGTCGCTGGCGAGGAGCTCTTCCTCGCTCTGCTGGCCGATATACATCTCGCCCGAGGCCTGCTCCATCGGGGCGGCGTCGGTCGTCGCTTCCGTCTCGGCCGTGTCCATGGCGGCGTCGTCACCTTCCATGGTCTCGGTCGCCGTGACGGCGTCCTGCTCGGTCTCGAGCGTGTCCGTCTCCGCCGTCGCCGGCTCGTCCGTGGTCAGCGTCTCGCTCTCGGCGGCGTCCATCTCGCCGGCGTCCGGCGTCTCGACGTCCTGGGCGGTGTCCTGCGTCTCGATCGCCTCGCCCTCGGCCTCGGCGGTGCCCTCGGCAGGAACCGTGACGGTTGTGGAGTCGGTCGAGTCGGTCTGGGCCTGCGGCTCCTGCGTCGTCGCGTTGTCGGTCTGGGCGGCCGCAGGGGTCACCGCAAGAAGAAGAGCCAGCGCGCTTCCGGTCAGAAGTTCTTTGGTCATCCGTCCATCTCCTCGTTTAGCCGGCTCCCTCCCGGTGCCGGTGAAAGAAAGGCCCCCTTCTCGAACATGAAAGGCCCGGTCCCGGACCTTCGGCATCACAACGCCTGTTCTTGAAGGTGGTTCCACATCACGCCGTTGGCGCGACCCTCTTCCTGACACCACCGGTGCGAGCTGGGTGTCATGAAGAAGTTGAGCTAGAAATGTCGGGCGGCGGCAAAGGTTCCTCGCTTCTGGAGACGGTGACGGGAGGCTTCGCTCGCAGCACGAGCGCCTGTCGCGGCAGGAACCGATGCCACTCGCTCGGTCTTCCCAAGGCGATGCCGGTGGAGCGGCCGGCACTCGACCACGGGCCTTTCGGCAAGGAGCGCGACATGGAGATGCAGGCGCGAGAGCGTCCCGCGCGGGACGAGCGGGCGGGCGAAGCCACCCCGGCGCCGGCAGGGGCGCGGGAGCAGATCCTCGTTCAAGGCCAGACGTGCTGGCGCATCGAGCGGGCCGACAAGTTGGCGGTGATCATCGACGCGGCCGAGTACTTCCGGCACGCGAAGGCCGCGATGTTGAACGCGGAGCGTTCGATATTCCTGATCGGCTGGGACTTCGACACGCGTATAGAGTTCGAGCCGGGACAGAAGACGCTGGAGGGGCCGAACGCTCTCGGCCGGTTCCTGACCTGGCTCAGTCGGCGCCGCAAGCGGCTCGAGATCTTCGTCCTGAAATGGAACCTCGGCTTCCTCAAGAACCTGCCGCGCGGGACGACGCCGCTGTTCATCCTCGACTGGATCACGAGCCGCCGGATCCACTTCCGGCTGGACGCCAAGCATCCCCCGTCGGCGGCGCATCATCAGAAGGTCGCCGTCATCGACGATTGCCTGGCCTTCTGCGGCGGCATCGACATGACCGTCGGCCGGTGGGACACCCGGGAGCACATCGAGCAGGACGAGCGGCGGCGCATCCCCCGGGGCGGCCTGTCCAAGCCATGGCACGACGCCGCCGTGGCGGTCGACGGTCCCGCCGCTGCGGCCCTGGGCGACCTCGCGAGGGAACGCTGGGGGCGCGCGACGGGCAACTGGATCAAGCCACTCGAGTCGGACCGGAAGCTGTGGCCGGAGAAGCTCGAGCCGACCTTCCGCGACATCGACATCGGGCTCGCGCGGAGCTGGCCGGAGCGCGACGAGGCCGAGCCCGCATACGAGGTCGCCGCGCTGACCTTCGCGGCCATCGCCGCAGCGCGGAAGACCCTCTTCATCCAGTCGCAATATCTCGCGTCGCGGCGGATCGCGGAGGCGCTCGCCGACCGCCTGCAGGAGCCCGACGGGCCCGAGATCGTCATCGTGCTCCCGGCCGAAGCCGATGGCTGGCTCGAGATCAAGACGATGGACGCGGCCCGCACGCGACTTCTCTCCCATCTCCGCTCCCGGGACCCGTACCGGCGCTTCTCGGCGTACTACCCCACCAACGCCGCAGGGACGCCGATCTACGTGCATGCGAAGATCCTGTTCGTCGACGATCGCCTCCTGAGGATCGGCTCGTCGAACCTGAACAACAGGTCGATGGGCTTCGACAGCGAGTGCGACGTGGCCATCGAAGCGTGTCCCGGCACGGCGCGAGAGGCCGAGATCCGGGAGGAGATCCTTTCCATCCGCGACGATCTCATCGCCGAGCATATGGGCTGCGGGTTGGAGGAGGTGCGCGCAGCGATCCGCGACGCGGGCTCGATCGCCGGCGCCGTCGACCGGCTGCGTCGGGACGGCGCGCCGTGCCTTGTCCCGATGCCGAACGGCGAGAACGACCTGATCGACACCGCCCTGGCCGAAGGCGAACTCGTCGACCCCGAGAGGCCGGAAATCCTGCGGCGCGGGCTTTCGCGTGTCTTCTCCGGCTGGTTCGGCCGCGGCCGCTAACAACCCGCGGGGCGCGGGAAATCGCCGCAGGTGAGTGGCACTGGCGGCAGATCCGCATTAATCTGTATGTTGCTTGCAGGTTTTGCGTGCTATGCACTCATCCACCTGCACGAACTCCAGCTTATTCAGCCTCACAGCAAGCGCCTGCCGCCATGATCGTCTGCCACTGCAACGTCATCACGCGCAAAGAGATCGAGGAGGTGGTCGACCGGCTGCTGGCCGCCGATCCCTACTGCGTCGTCACCCCGGGCCGCATCTATCACCGCCTCGGGAAGCGCGGCCGGTGTTGCAACTGCTTTCCTCTCGTCGTCCAGATTCTCGTGGAGCGCGTGGAGCGCACCCATCGGGAAGAAGGCCTGCCCGCATGCGACGGGCCCGCCCCCGGCCTTTCCAAGGTCGCGTGAGCCATGCGGCTGAAACATGCCCTCCCCACGCGCCGGAACTTGTGCTAGGTCTCCAGATTAGAGTAATTCGAAACAACCCGGCGACCTGTACAGGAGGAGGAACATGAAGGGCGATCCCAAAGTGATCGACTGCCTCAACGAGGCCCTGAAGATGGAGCTGGGGGCGGTCAACCAGTACTGGCTGCACTACCGTCTGACGGAGGACTGGGGCCTCGCGAAGGTGGCCGCGAAGGAGCGGGCGGAATCCATCGAGGAGATGCACCACGCCGACAAGCTGGTGCAGCGGATCATATTCCTCGAGGGGCACCCCAACCTGCAGACGATCGCCCCTCTGCGTGTGGGACAGAACATCAAGGAAGTGCTCGAGGGCGATCTCGCCGGCGAGTACGAGGCGCAGCGCGCCTACACGAAGTTCCGCGACGTGTGCGAGCAAGCCAAGGACTACGTCTCCAAGGACCTGTTCGAGGAGTTGATCGCCGACGAGGAGGGTCATATCGACTTCCTCGAGACGCAGCTCGAGCTCCTCGAGAAGATCGGCGTCGAGCGCTACATGCTCCTCAACGCCGGCTCGGCCGACCAGCCCGAGGCCTGAACGACCGGCCATCGCGTCATCAAGGCATTCCGGAGGGGCCGCGCACCGAAAGGGCGCGGCCCTTCCGCCATTTCGCGCCTCATCTCCCGCTTGGTCTTTCGGCTATTGGAATTTCCGGCGGCGTCAACCTAGACTGCCGCCCATCGACCGCCCCCAAGGGGCGGATTCTTGCTGCCAAAGAAAACGGGAGGAAAGCCAGTGACATTCAGTGCAAGGCGGATGCTAGTGGCAGGTGCCGCGGCGGCCAGCATGGCGCTTACGCCAGCCGCGGCGGGCGCACAGGAGTTCATCAACATCCTGACGGGCGGCCAGGCGGGCGTCTACTATCCGCTGGGCGTCGCGCTCGAGAAGGTGTTCGCCGACAACATCGAGGGCGCGCGCCCCTCCGTGCAGTCGACGAAGGCATCCGTCGAGAACCTGAACCTCCTGCAGGACGGCCGCGGCGAGATCGCCTTCTCGCTCGGCGATTCGGTCAAGGCGGCCGGCGAAGGCGACGAGGAAGCCGGTTTCGCACAGCCGCTCGACAAGCTGCGGGTGATCGCCGCGATCTACCCGAACTTCGTCCAGATCGTCGCCTCGGCGGAGTCTGGCATCGAGAGCCTCGATGATCTCAAGGGCAAGGCCCTCTCCGTCGGCGCGCCCCGGTCGGGCACCGAGCTCAACGCCCGGCAGATCTTCCAGGCCGCCGGCATGTCGTACGACGACCTCGGCAAGGTCGAGTACCTGCCCTTCGCGGAATCCGTGGAACTGATGAAGAACCGGCAGATCGACGCGACGCTCCAGTCGGCCGGTCTCGGCGTCGCCTCGATCCGCGATCTCGCGTCCGCCATTCCGATCAAGGTCGTGGCGGTGCCGCAGGAGATCGCGGAGACGCTCGGCGCACCTTTCGTCTCGGAGCCGATCCCGGCGGGGACCTATGAGGGCCAGGACGAGGATGTGCAGACCGTCGCAATCGTCAACTATCTGGTCACGCATTCCGACGTCTCCGACGACCTCGCCTATGCGATGACGAAGGCGATCTTCGAGAATCTCGACCAGCTGAAGGCCGCTCACGCCGCGGCCAACGCGATCAGCATCGAGACGGCCGCCGAAGGCGCGCCCGTTCCGCTGCACCCCGGAGCCGAGCGCTACTACAAGGAAGCCGGCGCTCTCTAGAGCCCGCTTCTCACTGGCCGGCGCCTCAGCGGCGCGCGCCACGTGCCGGCCGGATCGGGAGGGCCCATGTCCTCCCGATCCTCACACGGCGTTCTGGATCCCTGTCCCACGCATCCATCCGGAGACCTGGCATGAGCGCGTCCGCCCCCGCGAACGGCAGCCTTCCGCCCGACGAGGAGCCGATCCAGCACGAGTATGGCTGGGGCACCGGGCCCTTCGCCCGCGTGCTGATGGGCGTGGCGATCGCGTTCTCCCTGTTCCAGCTGTGGACCGCCGCCTATTCGCCGATCGCGAGCCAGATCACGCGGGCGGTCCATGTCGGCTTCCTGCTCCTGCTCCTGTTCGGGCTCCTGGCGAACCAGAAGCCACATAACAAGGCGCGCTTCGCGGCCTTCCTCATTCTCGGGATCGTCGGCTTCTCCATCGGGCTCTACCACTGGGAGGGCTATCACCGGATCATCCTGCAGGCCCGCCCGACCGAGCTCGACATCATTTTCGGCACCGTGGCGATCGGGCTCGTGTTCCTGGCGGGCTACATGATGATGGGGTGGGCGCTGCCGATCATCTGCGGCGTCTTCGTTCTCTACGGCCTTTACGGCCATCTCCTGCCGCCGCCACTCATCCACCGGCCTTATGCCTACGACCAGATCGTCGACATCCTGTTCCTCGGCACCGAGGGGATATTCGGAACGCCGATCTACGTCTCGTCGACATATATCTTCCTGTTCATCCTGTTCGGCTCGTTCCTCGAGCGGGCCGGGATGATCCAGCTCTTCACCGACCTCGCCATGGGAACGGTCGGGCACACGAAGGGCGGGCCGGCGAAGGTCTCCGTCGTCTCCTCCGGCCTCATGGGCACGATCAACGGCTCGGGCGTCGCGAACGTCGTGACCACCGGCCAGTTCACGATTCCGCTGATGAAGCGCTTCGGCTTCCGTCCGGCCTTCGCCGGCGGCGTCGAGGCGACCGCCTCGATGGGCGGCCAGATCATGCCGCCCGTGATGGGCGCCGTCGCCTTCATCATGGCCGAGACGATCGGCGTGCCGTACGTCTCGGTCGTGTGGGCGGCGATCGTCCCGGCCATGCTCTACTTCGCCACCGTCTTCCTGATGGTGCATCTCGAGGCCGGCCGCCTCGGCCTGCAGGGCCTGCCGCGCGACGAGCTGCCGAGCGCCTGGAGGGCCCTCGTCGACCGCTGGTATCTCCTCCTGCCGCTCGTCGCCCTCGTCTATCTCCTGTTCTCCGGCTACACGCCGCTCTTCGCCGGCACGATCGGCCTCGCCTTCACCCTGCTCCTGATCCTCGGCACGCCGATCGCGGGCATCCTCGGCCCGGTTCCCCTGCGCATCGTCTTCTGGATCGCGCTGGGCATCGGCGCCGCCTGGACGTTCCAGTCCTACGGCATTACCCCCGTCGTCCTGCTGATCGTCGCGCTGATGGCGTTCAACCTCGTCAACCGCGGCGGCCGCGAGACGTTGCGGCTGACGATCGAGAGCCTCGCGCTCGGCGCGAAGAACGCCCTCCCCGTCGGCGTCGCCTGCGCTCTCGTGGGTGTCCTCATCGGCATCCTCGCCCTGACCGGCACCGCCACGACCTTCACCCGCGTGATCGTGAGCGTCGGCGAGAGCTCCCTCTTTTTCTCGCTTTTCCTGACGATGATCACCTGCCTGATCCTCGGGATGGGGATCCCGACGATCCCGAACTACATCATCACCTCCTCGATCGCCGGCCCCGCCCTGCTCGATCTCGGCGTCCCGCTGATCGTGAGCCACATGTTCGTCTTCTATTTCGGCATCATGGCGGACCTCACGCCGCCGGTCGCGCTGGCCGCCTTCGCGGCCGCGCCGATCGCGAAAGAAGGCGGCATGAAGATCGGCGTGCAGGCGATGCGCGTCGCCATCGCCGGCTTCGTCGTGCCCTACATGGCGGTCTACGCGCCCACTCTGATGCTCCAGCCGGGCGGGCCGCTCGCCGACGCGATCGGCTTCTGGCCCGCCGTCGCCTACAATATCGGAAAGGCGCTGCTCGCGATCGGCCTGTGGGGCGCGGCCTCCATCGGCTTCTTCGGCGTGAGGTTGCGCTGGTGGGAGCGGATCTGGGCCTTCCTCGCCGCCTCGACCCTCATCGTCGCCCTCCCCGTCACCGACGAGATCGGCTTCGCGGCCTGCATCGCCTTCATCGGCTGGGTCTGGTGGCGCATCCGCCGCACGCGAACCGAGCCGCTGCCGGCCTGATGCCGCTCTGCGTCCTCGGGGCCGGCAAGATCGTCACGCTGGCGGTCGCCGGCTTCGCCCTTTCCTGGACGCACACCGTCGAGCGCGTTCCCTGGCAGGAGGAGTGGCGGGTCGAAGGCGATCGCCTCGTGCTCGAGACCTCGCGCATCAAGGGCTCGGGCGCCGGCATGGAGCCGCCGCCCGAGGCCCGTCTCGTCGATGGCTGGTATGTCTGGCATCCCGAGGAGCCGCGGCCGGAGATCGTGCTGCGGCGCGCCACGGAGCCGGGGGTCGGGGACTGGACGCTCTGCACGCCCGGGGACGGCGAGCCTCGCCGCGCCTGCCGTCCCCTCGGCGAGATCGTCGACGCGGATCCCGTGACACTGAGGCCTTGCGGCGGTGGAGCGACCGACGCTTCCCGGTGATCCCGCGCCTGCAGATCGAGGCTTGCAATCGCTCCGGGGATGAGGGATCAACTATACCTGCAGAGAAAAGTGTAGTTTTGAACCCTTCGAAAACGGGGAGACCGCGATGACGGGACCAGGCAGGTACGTGCTCGCCGGGGGATTGGCGATGCTCGTCGCGACGGCCGCTCATGCGCAGCCGGCACTGGATGAGGTGGCCGCGACTTATGCCGACATCGCGCAGGCCGGCTACGAGGATTCGCTCACCACGGCCGAGACGCTGAAGGACGCCGTGGCGGCACTGGTCGCGGACCCGAGCGAGGAAACGCTAGCGGCGGCGAGGCAGGCGTGGATCGACGCCCGGGTGCCCTATCAGCAGACGGAGGTCTACCGCTTCGGCAATCCCCTCGTCGACGAGTGGGAGGGCAAGGTGAACGCCTGGCCCCTCGACGAGGGGCTGATCGACTATGTCGACGCGTCCTACGGGACCGAGTCGGACCAGAACGAGGCCTATGCCGCGAACGTCATCGCCAACCCGCAGCTGAAGGTCGGCGGGCGGGAGGTCGATGCCTCCACGATCGACGCGGACCTGCTCGAGGGCACGCTGCAGGAACTGGGCGGCGTGGAAGCGAACGTCGCGACCGGCTACCACGCGGTCGAGTTCCTGCTCTGGGGCCAGGATCTCAACGGCACCGATGCCGGGGCCGGCGACCGGCCGCATACCGACTACGTGCAGGGCGACGGCTGCACGGGCGGCAACTGCGACCGGCGCGCGCAGTATCTGACCGCGGCGACGGAGCTTCTGGTGAGCGACCTCCGCGAGATGGCGGAGATGTGGGCCGAGGGCGGCGAGGCGCGCGCGGCGGTGACGGAGGATCCTGAGGCCGGTGTTCGCGCCATCTTCACCGGCATGGGGTCGCTCTCCTATGGCGAGCTCGCCGGCGAGCGCATGAAGCTCGGGCTCATGCTGCACGATCCCGAGGAGGAGCACGACTGCTTCTCCGACAACACCCACAACTCGCACTATTACGACGCCCTCGGCATCAGGAACGTCTATGTCGGCCGCTACGTCCGCACCGACGGCTCGGTGGTCGAGGGGCCTGCGCCCGCGGATCTCGTCGAGGCCGCAAAGCCCGAGACCCACGCCGAGCTTCTCGCCAAGCTCGACGAGACGCTGGCGGCGATGGACGCCATCAGGGAGCGGGCCGAGGGTGGCGAGGCCTATGACCAGATGATCGGCGAGGGCAACGAGGAGGGGAACGAGGTCGTCCAGCACGCCGTCGACGCGCTCATCGCGCAGACCCGGTCGCTGGAGCGGGCCATCGCGGCGCTCGACCTGGAGCAGATCGACCTCGAGGGGTCCGACAGCCTCGACAATCCGAACGCCGTCTTCCAGTAAAGACCCTGGGCGGGCGCTTCCGGCGCCCAGCCCTCCACAGGCGTCTTCCGCCATGACCTCCGCCCGCCTCATCGCCCTGAGCTTCGGCGTCTCGACCGCCATGACCCTCTTCGCCTACGCGGCCTCGGAGGGTCCGCTTGCCCATCGCGCGGATCTCAGCGAGGCGGACCGGGCGCGCATCGCGGGCGTCACCGCTTCCACCGGGGATTTCACGAAGGCGGAGCCCTTCGAGGTGAACCAGGGCGGCGCGACGACGGTCGAACGCTTCGACCGGGATGCCTTCTCCCAGTTCTCGGCGAACCTGCCATTCGAGGGGCGGTCGGACTTTGCGGTCGGGAACGGCGTCTTCCGCAAGCTGTGGACGCCCGCCCCCTCCTCCACGACCGCCTCCGACGGCCTCGGTCCGCTGTTCAACTCCCGGGGCTGCCAGAACTGCCATTTGAAGGACGGGCGCGGTCAGCCGCCCCGCGATGGGGCGGCCGGCGCGGAGTCCTTCGTGCTGGGCCTCAGCGTGCCGGCGCCGGAGGGCGAGCCCGAGTTCCCCCAGACCGTCTCGGAGCTCGTCGTGCCGGAGCCGACCTACGGCTCGCAGCTTCAGGACCTGGCGGCGGCCGGCCACGCCGCCGAGGGGCGCGTCGTGGTCACGTATGGCGAGCGGGCGGTGCAGCTGTCGGGCGGGGAGACGGCGAGCCTGCGCGTGCCGCGCTACGAGATCGCCGAGCTGGGCTACGGGCCGCTTCACCCAGACACGATGATCTCGCCGAGGGTCGCCCCGCAGATGATCGGGCTCGGCCTTCTGGAATTCGTCCACGAGGGCGACATACTCGCGCTCGCCGACCCGGACGACGAGGACGGAGACGGGATATCCGGCCGTCCGAACTGGAATGTCGACGTGTCGACCGGCGAGCCGGCCCTCGGGCGCTTCGGCTCGAAGGCGATCCAGCCGACCGTCCGCCAGCAGGCGGCCTTCGCCTTCGTGACCGACATGGGGCTCGGCAACCCGGACGTGCCGGAGCCCCACGGCGACTGCACCGAAGCCCAGACGTCCTGCATCGACGCGCCGGTCGGGCAGGACTACGACGGGCACGAGGTGCCGGAGGAACTGCTGGCGCTCGTGACCTTCTATTCCCGGCACCTGGCCGTGCCGGCGCGCCGCGACGTCGAAGACCCCGAGGTCCTGCGCGGCAAGGAGCTCTTCTACCAGACGGGCTGCGTCGGCTGCCACCATCCCAAATACGTCACGCGCGACGATGACGAGGTGCCGGTGGCGCTGCGCCGGCAGCTCATCTGGCCTTACACCGACATGCTGCTGCACGACATGGGGGACGGCCTCGCCGACCGCCGGCCGCAAGGGGCCGCCTCGGGGCGCGAATGGCGCACGCCGCCGCTCTGGGGCATCGGCTTGACGCAGGCGGTGAGCGGCCACACGCTGTTCCTGCACGACGGGCGCGCCCGCAGCCTGCTCGAGGCCGTGCTGTGGCATGGCGGCGAGGCCGAGGCCACCCGTGATTCCGTGGCGGCCATGACGCCCGACAACCGCGCCGCCCTCATCCGGTTCCTGGAGTCTCTCTAGATCATGCGGTTCGCGCTCGCCGCCCTCGCGATGGCCGTCATGGCCGCCTCCCCGGCTCACGCTCAGCCGGGTGGCGAGGCCCTGCAGGGTTTCGCCGACCGGGCACTCGCAGGCTATGTCCGCCCGGCGGCTGCCGATTTCGAGGCGGCGACGGCCTCTCTTTCGGCGGATGTCGCGACCCTGTGCGAGACACCGGGCGAGGCGTCGCTCCAGACGGCGCAGGCCTCGTTCCGGAAGGTCGCGGAGGCCTGGGCCGGCCTGTCCTTCCTGGCGCTCGACCCGCTGCGGCAGGACGACCGACAGGCTCGCGTGTTCTTCTGGCCCGACCCGCGGGGCGTGACGCTGAGACAGGTGCAGGGCGTTCTGGCCGAGGAGGACCCGGCGGCGACGTTGCCGGCAGAGCTGAGGCAGAAGAGCGTCGCCGTGCAGGGCCTGGGCGCGCTGGAGTTTCTGATGTTCGGCAGCGGATCCGAGACGCTGGCCGAGCTCCCCATGAGCTTCCGTTGCCGCTATGCGCAGGCGATGGGCGAGAACGTCCACCAGGTCGCGCAGGAACTCCAGGTCGCTTTCGCGGAAGACGGTGCGTTCGCGTCGGAGTTCTCCGCCCCTGGAGCGGACAACCCGCTCTACCGCGGGCCAAGCGAGCCCGTCCGGGACCTTATCGGGAGCGCCGCGACGGGCCTCGAGCTCGCGGCGGAGCGGATCGTCCGCCCGGCGATGGGAGAGTCGGTCGAGACGGCACGTCCGAAGACCGCGCCCTTCTGGCGAAGCGGCACGACGCTCGGCTATGTCGGCCATATGGTCGGGGGGACCGGCGCCCTGCTGCAGGCGGGCGGGATCGAGGCTATCTTGCCGAAGGACCTGTCATGGCTCGAGCGCTCGATCGGCTTCGAGATCGCGAACGCGAGGGCCGTGGCGGGCCGGATCGCCGAGCCCATCGAGGAAGCCGTCGTCGACACCGACGGGCGGCGGGACCTGACGGCGCTTTTCTATTCGCTCGACAATGCCCGGAGCCTCGTCTCCGAGCAGCTCATGTCGGCGGCGGGATTGAAAGCGGGGTTCAATGCGCTCGACGGCGATTGAACGGCGCGCCTTCCTGCGGGGAGCGGGCGCCGCGGGGCTGATGCTGTTCGGCGCGCTCGGCCGCCGCGCCGAGGCAGCAGGAGCCGAGCCGCTCTATCTCAGCGGCTGCCGGAAGCCGGACGGCAGCTTCGCGGTCGCCGTCTTCCGCCCCGAAGAGGGCATCGTCCGCACCGTTCCCCTGCCCGACCGCGGCCACGACATCTGCGTGTCGCCCGGCGGAAGGCGAGCGATCGCCTTCGCGCGCCGGCCCGGCACATTCGCCTGCGCCATCGACCTGAGGCGCGAGACGGAGCCGACGGTCTTCCACACGCCCGAGGGCCGACACTTCTACGGCCACGGCGACTTCAGCCCGGACGGCCGGCTGCTCTTCGCGACCGAGAACGACTACGACAACGCGCGCGGCACGATCGGCATCTACGACGCCCGAGGCGGATATGCCCGCCTGGGCGAGATCGAGTCCTACGGGGTCGGGCCGCACGAGGTCGTCCTGATGCCGGACGGCCGCACGCTGGCCATCGGGAACGGCGGCATCGAGACCCATCCGGCCGCGGGCCGCACGATGCTGAACGTCGACTCCATGCAGGCGAACCTCGCCTTCGTCGACTGGCGCTCCGGAGACCTCATCGCGCGCCACGCGCTGCCGCCGGAGGTCCACAAGCTGTCGATCCGGCATGTCTCGCTCGACGCCGACGGGCGATCCTGGTTCGGCTGCCAGTATGTCGGGCCCGAGGCCGACAGGCCGCCGCTCGTCGGCTATGCCGGGCCGCAGGAAGCGCCGCGCCTGCTCGCCGCGCCCAATCACATCCAGAACAGCCTCATGAACTATGTCGGCGCCATGGCCACGAGCCGAGACGGGCAGTTCGTCGCCGCGTCGTGCCCGCGGGGCGGCAAGGTTCTCGTCTGGAACCTGCGGGGCGAACTCGTCGCCGCGCGCGATTTCGAAGACAGCTGCGGCATCGTCTCCGGGACGGCGCCGTCGGGCTTCCTCGGCACGAACGGTCTCGGCGAGATCCGCGAGTTCACGGCGGGCGAGACGCTGCTGGCGCGACGCCACGATCTCGCCTTCGACAATCACGTCGCCCTCGCGCGCGGCTGATCCGCAGGACAGCCGCTCCACCCGGTTCAGCCTGGGTTCATGTCACTCCGCCTTAACTCCGGCAAACCGAACCGGGGCGTTGCGCGTTGGCTAGGCACCGGGGAGCACCGGCAGAAGACGGAGCAGACAATGAAGAGACTGAAGATAATCCTGACGCTCGGCACCGCCGTGCCCGCGCTCTTGGCGGCCGGCCTTGCGGCGCCGGCGTCGGCGGAGGAACCGCGCCCCCTCGTTCTCGCGCAGGGAGGACCCGATCAGGGCGAGGGCCAGGGTCCGGGGGACCAGCTCCGCCGCATGCGCGAGCAGCTGCGTGAGCAGGCTCAGGAGCAGCGCCGCCAGGTTCAGGAGCAGCGCCAGCAGGCGCAGGACCAGCAGCGTGAGCGCAACGAGGAGCATCGGCGCATGCTCGAGCAGCAGCGCGATCAGGAGCTCGGGCGGCAGAATGACCGTCAGGGCGACCGTGCCGAGGAGCGCCGCCGCCAGGTGGAGGAGCAGCAGCGCCAGCACGCCGAGGAAGAGCGTCGGCAGGCCGAGGAGCAGCAGCGCCAGCGCGCCGACGAACAGCGCCGCCAGGTCGAGGAACAGCAGCGCCAGCGCGCCGAGGAAGAGCGTCGGCAGGCCGAGGAGCAGCAGCGCCAGCGCGCCGAGGAAGAGCGTCGGCAGGCCGAGGAGCAGCAGCGCCAGCGCGCCGAGGAAGAGCGCCGCCAGGCCG
>NZ_AWXZ01000043.1 GCF_000496075.1 Lutibaculum baratangense AMV1 | reverse complement strand
CGATCACCGCCCATGCTTTCTCTGCGTCACCCTCCTCCTCGAACCACGCATCCGCGAGTTCGTTGAGGACGGCTGGATTCTGCCCAACAGCCATCTGCGCTCCCGTGTGTTCCAAAGGTAGCACGCCGTCTTGGCGAGACCCAACGATGAAAGGAAACGCAGATGAAGTCGATGCAGAATGACGCGGAGGCCGCAGCGTCCTCCACCCCTACTACCACGGTCGGCAGCTCAGAAGGGGATGACATGGAGAAAATGGATCCTATCGCAAAGCACCTGGAAGAATGGCGGCGTGACGACGCGATAGCCCGAGACGTGCTCTATGCAATAAGGTTGGGAGCAAAGATTGAGATCACGCACGACTCGGTTAGCGGCTGGGAAATGTCGGGGCAGGGCTTAGGTGTCTTCATTCCCTTTGACAGCGGTGCAAAGACAGCGAACATGATCCTTGCCCATCTTGTCAGCAACTATCGGCAGCTGTGCGCTCTTCTTGGTAATCCAGATAACCATGGGAACGTGAGGCAGGCGCTGAAGGCCAACAAGCGCATGTTCTAAAACGATGACGAGCGGCCCAAGGGCCGCTCGTTACACGTCGCGATGGCGGCGCGCCTACCAGCCGAGTTCGGCCTTCGCGATGCCGGGCAGGTAGCCGATCTGGCCGCCCTTGCCGAGATAGACGATGCGCCGCGGTGGGGCGTAGGCCGTCACGTCGGACGGCGGTTCGTCGTCGTCCGCGTCCAGATCGACCAGGACCACATCCGTCAGGCGATGCGCGAACGGCCACGACGGTTGGACGGCAAGCTGAACCTCGGGGTCCGTGTCACACTCGGCGGCGAGGTCCTGGAGGCGTTCGATGAGGTCAGAGAGGCGCATGGTCATGCCTCCGTCGATCAGCGGCAGGCAGCCACGAGCGCATCCGCGCGCGTCACGTCGGCGGTCGCGATGGGCAGGCGCAGCATCCCGGCGGGAAGCAGCAGGTAGTAGCGGCCGTCCTCGCGTCGCTCGACGCCTAGCCCTGCGGACTTCATGTCGTAGGCAAAGGCGCTCTGCACGGTGGATTTGTTCCACCCGGTGACGGCCATCAGCTCGTCGAGCGCCGCGCCGTTCAGCAGGGCCGCGGCGAGCAGGTGCTTCTTGCTGCCCTCTTTCAGCGCCTTCGCCTCCGTGGCGTCCGCCACGGGCAGGCAGAAGACGTGCGGCTTCAAGGTGCGCGGCTGGCGCGGCTTCTCCCGCGCCGCGACCATCGCGACAAGGTCGGCCTTCGCGATCTTCTTGAGCGCCGAGGCGGTCAGGGGCGTGGCGAGGCGGGCGTTGAGGTCGGCTTTGCTGAGGTTGTCGGTCATGTCGGTCACTCCGTTGATGCTGGGCGCACTGTGCGCCCCGTGACACGACATTCGGACCTTCCCCGGTGAGCGATCAACCGGAAATTTCGGTCGTAGGTTCTATCGTGGATTGACTCGCAGCCTGTATGGGGTGTCTAGTCGGGGCAGAAGAAGGAATTCTCCATGCTGACCCAGATGACCAACGAAGAATTGCTCGCCATCCCGAAGTACGACCGGATCGCCGTCTACCTGTTTCGCAACCTGACCAAAGGCTACACCGCAGAGACGCTGCCAGCGGAATTGCCCTTCGATCAGGAGACCGTGCGGCAGGCCATGCGGCAGGCAGTGGCGGATGGCATCATCGACCGCGAAGTCGCGAACGTGCCAGACATCAAGTATACCTACGACGCGCGCCGCAACCTCCCGACCGAGATGGAGCAGGCGGGGCCGATGACGTGGTTGCAGAACGGGAAGGGCAAGTATCGCTTGCGGCGCACGCGCCGGAAGAACGTGATCGACTTCGAGGCACTGGGAGTCGATCCCGATCTGGAGCCCGTGGTCGATCAGACCCCCAAGTTCATCTCGGCGCTGCTCGGTCAGGACGAGCAAGCAGTATTCACGCGCGTTCGCAACGCCCACCTGATCTCTACCTTTCTCGGCTTTCAGGCCATGGCCATTCAAGGGCATCACCGCACGACGGTGAGCTACGGCCAGATCGAGATCGACGAGGTTCAGGCAGGCATCGACGGCACGCAGGAAACCATCGTGCCGATCTCGGGCAAGGGCGGACAGGATCACCTGTCATGGTCGCAGGCGCTGAACCTGAACACCTACGGCGTCCAGAAGGCACCGATCCCGGGCCTCGCTGTGCGCAGCCTCGGCTTGTGGCGCGATGACCTCAACACGGTATGGATCGTCGAGTTCAGCCCGCACACCGACATTGACGAGATCGAGATCGTCAAAGTTCGGCGGTTCACCTTCCGCTAGAGCGAGGCTTCGATCTCGTGCTGCTTCCGCTTCGTCGCACCGCTCTTGCGGTCCCGCCGCCCGATCGGGTTGTCAATCGACCAGTGGGCGGCGGCTTGCGACATGTCCATGCGCAGCAGGGCAGTGTCGCCCAGCGCAACGGCAACGTTCGGGCGAGTGGGCTGAACGCCCAAGGCTTCGATGACCTTGCCCGCGATGGCACGGGCGAGCGGCGGAGGTACCGCATTACCGATCTGCCGTGCCCCATGCCACTTGGTCTCGTGGAAGCGAAACCAGTCGGGGAAACCGTGCAGGCGGGCCATCTCGCGCACCGTGATGCAACGGGCGAAGGCATAGTGGATTGGTCGGGGGCTGGTGAACGCGCCTCGGGCGGCATCGGTGCCAGCGCGCAAGGTGTTCGACACGCCATCAGGCGGCAGCTTGAAGAAGCGCGAGATCGGCTCGACCTTGCCGGGTTGGGTTGCGGCGAACCGGCGCCGAGAAATCTCGGTGTGGTCGGTTCGCAAGCTGGAAGTCAGCAGCGCTGGATCCCAGAGGCGGGGATGCCCGAAGTGCCAAGCATCGTTACCGATGCAGCGGAGTTCCTTCGCGTACTCGCTCGGTTCGCCGAACGCTTGGACGGGCACTTCGTCGGTCATGAGCAGGGCGTCGAAACTCTCGGCGTCTGGAAGGTCGCCCAGTGCATCGCGGCAGGTCGGGCCGCTCGGACTGCCGCAGTTCGTCGAGCCCGCCGCATGTGTCGTCTGCGCGGGGTAATCGGGTATCGGGGTGTCGCCTCGCGCTCCGAGCAGTATGAACCGCTTCCGGTCCTGCGGGACGCCGTAGTCGGCCGCGTTGAGCACCTTCCATTCGCGGCGCACGCGGTAGCCTCTGGCCTCGAATGCCTCGATCAACTCGACCAGAAACTTGCGGTGCCTGCCGACGGTGAGCCCCTTCACGTTCTCGAAAACGAAGGTTTTGGCGTTCAACTCATCGACGATCCGCACGAAGTCGCGCACAAGCGAGTTGCGCGGGTCATCGAGGGCGCGCTGCCCGATCATCGAGAAGCCTTGGCACGGTGCCCCGCCAAACACCACGTCCACGTCACGGTCATCGATCCCCGCGAGTGAGCGAATCTCGTCGCCCGTCAGGTCGGTGACTGAACGAGCGATGACCTTGCAGTCTGGGAAGTTGAACTTGTGGATGGCCGCATGAACGGGGTCGATCTCGACGGCGGCGACCACATCGAACCCGGCCTGCTCGAAGCCGAGGCTCATCCCGCCTGCGCCCGCGAAAAGGTCGATCCCGATAGGCCGCGTCATCCTGCCCCTCCGTTGTTGCGATGTTCGCAACTTATCGTGGTCATGACGATTTGCCCACCGAAATCTAGTCGTTTAGGAAGGCGACAACGCGCTGGATGGCCGCCTCAGGGTCGCGCAACTCACACTGCCAGACCACGAAGGTTTGCCAGCCCATATCGCTCAGCTTGGTTAAGGCCAGGTTGTCGCGGACTCTGTTGGCCTCGATCTTCGGCAGCCAGTATTCGCCACGGCTCTTGGGCGCTCGTCCCCAGCGACAGTCATGCCCGTGCCAGAAGCAACCGTGAACGAAGACGACCTTCTGGCGCGAGGGGAACACGAGGTCAGGAGCTCCGGGTAAGTCGCGACGGTGCAGGCGATAGCGGAACCCACGCGCATGGAGCGCGCGCCGTAGGGCCATCTCGGGCGCGGTGTTCTTCTGTCCGACCTTCGACATGATGAAGGATCGGCGCTCGGGCGTGACGCGGTCGGCCATACGGCAATGGTAGCGCGACGTGCGCACGAGCAGAAGCAGCACGCGGCGGATTGCGCTTGAAGCCGCCGCGCCGAAAAGGTAATCAGATCAAGGTCGCGGGTGTAGCTCAATGGTAGAGCAGCAGCTTCCCAAGCTGACGACGAGGGTTCGATTCCCTTCACCCGCTCCAAGCCTGCAAATTGCCTACAGCGTCGCGCCCTGCACCAATGCGTTGTCAAGTGGTTAGGGGTATGAACGTGTCAGCTTCCCAAGCTGAATGTCGTCGGTTCGATCCCGATCGCCCGCTCCAATTTCTCGGCGGCACGTCAGCAATTAGTAGGAAAGAGGACCTAAACGGACTCCTCCAGATTCCCTCCTGCACAACGTCCATACAACGATCAGGCGTTTGAAACGGTCGGTAGCGGCTTTTGCAGCCGCCGCTCGCTCCCCACGTCGTGCCAGTGCTTCCCTCTGGCTGTCCTCATCCGTGCTTCGGCAGTCAAGTCTCGTTCTTCTTCGACCGGAAGGCGGCGTCTACCCAACCCCTGGAGCCGGCGTTGCACCGGATGAGGCGCTCGAGCTGCACACTCTCATAGGCCGCGACATCCATGACCGACCAGCCGCGGATGAAGCCGTGATGCCGGTGGGGTCGATGCTCACATGGTTCTTGTAGCCGAAGGCTGGCACCGCAATGTCGGTCGGCCTTGGCTTCCCTTCCTCGACCGGCTTCACCTTGGAGAACCTCACCGTCCAGCGTGCGTCGCGGTCCTTCGCCGGAGCTCCGCCGCATTGTCCTGGCACGCCTGCGTGATCTCGTCGACGATCTGTCCGGATCGTGTCCCAGTGAGTGGTGTAGCTCGCTGCGGGCCTGCGTGATCTCCGGCAGACGTAGAGCTCGTCAGCCGGCCATGGCAGGCAGGCTGATCACGGGATCATCGCCGACAGGGGCGACGGATTCCAGTGTCATGTAGCGGCAGCGCTGGACGGACCACTCGTCGTTCTATTCCAGCAGGATGGCGCCGACGAGCCTGGTGATGGCTGCCTCGTTGGGGAAGATGCCGACGACCTCGGTCCGCCGCTTGATCTCGCCATTGAGCCGTTCGAGTGGAATCGTCGAGTGCAGCTTCGCCGGGTGCTGTGGCGGGAAGCTCATTGTAGGCGAGGACGTCCGGCTCGGCGTCGTCCATCAGTCGGGCGAGCTTCGGCAGCTTCGGGCGGAGCTGGTCGGCCACGCGCCGCCACTGTTGCCTGTTGGCGTCGGCGTCGTTCTGTGCGAAGGCGGTTGCGACGAAGGCGGAGACGACCCGCCGGCCGCTCTTGCCGGCATGGGCGAGGGCGTTGCGCATGAAGTGGACGCGGCAGCGCTGCCAGGTTGCGCTGAGGATCTTCGAGACGGCCGCCTTCAGGCCCTCGTGGGCATCCGAGACGACGAGCTTCACGCCGCGCAGGCCACGGCGGGCGAGCTTGCGGAGGAACTCCGTCCAGAACGGCTCGGCCTAGGAGGGGCCGATGTCCATGCCTAGAGTATCCGTGTTGATCAAGCGAGTTCTGGTGACCAGTACCGGTTTGCCCTGAGAAGCCGTCTCGAAACTGGCGCGGGAGGTGGATAGCCGGGGCCCTCGGCGACGCGGTCGCCGCCGTAGGCGCTGTCGGCAAAGGCACGCTCGACGAAGGGGAAGGACCTCCGCGAGGCCTTCAGCAGAGGCACCGCGCCATCGCGGTCCTGGCTCGCGGCTGTGTGGGCCTGCAGCACGAGCGGGCGCCCATCGGTATCGACCATGGCGTGCCGTTTGCGGCCCTTGATCTTCTTGCCGGCGTCGTGGCCGCGAGGGCCGCCGGCCTCCGTTGTCTTGACGCTCTGACTGTCGAGCGTTCTGGAGCTGGCGTCGGAGCTCGGCAGCGTGGCAGAGGCCTGCCGCCGGCGCGGCATGGACCGGACGAGCTTCTACGAGTGGAAGCGGCGCTTCCAGACGCAGGGCTTCGAAGGGCTGAAGGACCTGCCGCCGATCCACAGGAGCCATCCGCAGACGACGCCGCCGGAGACGGTGGAGCGGATCAAGGCGCTGACGCTCGAGCACCCGGCCTATGGCTGCAACCGGATCGAGGCGATGCTGACGCTCGAGGGCCGGCGCGTCTCGGCGATCACCATCCAGAAGATCCTCAACGAGAACGGCCTCGGCACGCGCTATGACCGATGGCTGGCGCTGGAGAAGGCGAACGCGGAGACGAGAATCGAGCTGACGGGCGAGCAGGTCGCCTTCCTGGAGAAGCTCAACCCGGCCTTCCGCGAGCGCCACGTGGAGAGCCAGGCGCCGGGCGAACTCCTGTGCGCTGATACGTTCTTCGTCGGCTCGCTGAAGGGCATCGGCAAGGTCTATCTGCACGCCGTGGTCGACACCTATGGCTCCTACGCCTTCGGCTTCCTGCACGTCTCCAAGCAGCCGGAGGCGGCCGTGGCGGTGCTGCACAACGACGTGCTGCCCTTCTACCGCACTCTCGACCTGCCGGTCGGCGCCGTGCTGACCGACAACGGCCGGGAGTTCTGCGGGACAGACACCCACCCCTACGAGCTCTACCTCGAGCTCAACGGCATCGAGCACCGCAGGACGAAGGTCAGGACGCCGCGCACGAACGGCTTCGTCGAGCGCTTCAACGGCACCGTCCTCGACGAGTTCTTCCGGGTGAAGATGCGCGAGACGTTCTACGAGACCGTCGAGGCCCTGCAGGACGACCTCGACCTCTGGCTCGTCCACTACAACACCGAGCGGCCCCACCTCGGCTACCGCAACCAGGGCCGTAGGCCGATCGAGACGATCAAGTCGTTCGTCAGTCAAGAAGCTTAAGAGG
>NZ_AWXZ01000042.1 GCF_000496075.1 Lutibaculum baratangense AMV1 | reverse complement strand
TTCCTTCCGCCGCTCGGTATGCTGACGGGCGCCCGTCTCGGAGAGCTAACCTTCCTGAAGGGCGAGGACGTCCGGATGTACGAGGGCCACCTCTGCATCAGCCTTCTCGACGAGGAGGGCGTGGAGGCGCGCGAGGAGGGCAGGCCACTCAAGACGGACGAGTCGCGCCGAATCATCGTCCTGCACGACATCATCATGCGGACGGGGTTCCCGGATTGGGTGGCCGAACGGCGGCCCGACGACTGGATCTGGCCGCGACTTCACCAGAGGGCCGCTGGCGCCGCGATCGTGCGACCCGCGGGCGCCGCCAGCAAACGGCAGATCCGCTCGATGCAGGCGGCCGGTATCCATCAGCCCTACACAGACGTCTTCCACAGCCTGCGGCACGGGGCGAAGGACTGGCATCGCGATGCCACCGTGGCGGACCGGACGTCGCGACTGCAGATCGGCCACTCGTTCAGGGACGTCGACGACAGCTACGGCAGCAAGCGCCTGCGGCAGAAGGAGATCGACGACCTCGCCAGCCTCGCGCTGCCCCAGGGGGTGGATTTCGGGCCGTACCTGATCAGGGAAGAGCCGCTGAAGGACCTCCCGCGGAAGCGGTGGCGATAGCCGAAGGTGTTTCGCCGAACGCTTCAGCCCTCATTGCTCGTGCGGAACGAAGGGGACGGCCACGGAAATGATTTCCGTGGCCGCTCCTGGCCGGAACTAAAAAGGCAGCTCAGGCTCGACGATCCGCCGATAGCCACCATTCCCACGACTTCCGAAAGGTCTGCTTCTTTCGAGCTTTGTCGTGCTTCACGGCCTGAAGTCCGTGAAGCACACGGCATGGGCGGCCAATGGAGACAGGGACTGGGTTCTGGATGGATGGCGTGGCGGACACACTCGGGCCGGCTTGGCCGCGGGTCGATCCGATGTCGGCGAGAAGGTGGTCATCGAGTTCGCAAAGGGAGCGGTTGCGCCGCCGTCGCTTCGAGGGGCCGAGCAGGCTTCCGACGCAGCGGAGGATGCTGCCCCGGAGACCGCGCCCGCTCACAACACGACGCCCGCCATCCGTCCCGCGAGCATAGAGCCGCCGACGGCCAGGAGCAGGTAGAGGACGAAGGTCGGCGTCCTTACGAGCGCGTAGACCGGGATGGCCGCCCATGCGCTCGTGATGCCTCCGGCGATGAGGAAGGCGAGCGCAGCGTCGGGGCGCATGCCGGAATCGACCAGCCCCCGGATCAAGGGAAGGGCGGCGTAGCCGTCGAGGTAGATCGGCGCCCCGACGGTCGCCGCGAGCGGCACCGCCCACGGGTTGTCGCCGCCGACGAGGGAGGCCACGAGCTCCTCGGGGACGTACCGCCGCAGGAGGAATTCACCGACGAAGGCGATCGACAGCCAGACGAGCATGAGGCGACCCGTGTCCAGGGCCGTTCCGGCGAAGTTGCGGCGTCTCTCCGGCTCCTTCCAGAAACTCCAGCGGACGTTCGGCGGGATCTCCGAGCAGCAGGATCCGCCGTCGCCCGAGACGAGGTGCGGGCAAGCTATGGGGACAGGCCGGGGGGCGATAATGGACGAGGCTGTCGAGGTTGCCCTCGCTGCCGTGCAGGTGGGAACACCGCACGGGACAGACCTTCTTCTCGCTCGGGTGGCGGACGCGCTGCAGGCCCGGGACATCCGGCTCGCCGGAGTCGTGCAGACTAACACGGCCAGGGCGCGCCGCTCGCGATGCGACATGGACCTGGTGGTCATACCCGGAGGCACGACGATCCGCATCAGCGAGGACCGCGGCGCGGGCGCGCGGGGCTGCCACCTCGACCCCGCGGCTCTGGAGGACGCCGTGTGACATGTCGAGGCATCGCTCTCCTTGGACCTTCCCGATCTCGTGATCATCAACAAGTTCGGCAAGCGCGAGGCCGAAGGTGGCGGCTTCGTCCCCGTTATCTGCGCTGCCCTGGCCGCCGGGGTGCCGGTTCTTGTCGGCCTGAACGATTCCAACCGAGCCGACTTCGAAACCTTCGCGGCGGGTCTGGCCGTGCGCCTGTCACCCGACGATGGCGCGGTCTTGGCATGGTGCCTGACGGCGACAGGGCGAAGGCCGCTTACCGCCTGATCGAGCGGAAAGATCGGCACCGCGTGAACCGTCTGAAGGCGGCATATTGCCCTCGGTACCGCCGCCCCAAAGTGCCGCAATGTGTCCTAACGGGGGTAGCCGGAAGGCTACGGTGCATTTGGGCGCAACCTCGAAATGATCTCCGCCGCCGTCAGCGTTCGCCGGACGGCGGCGTCCTATCCGCCTCGTTCGGTGGGTCGAGCGAGGAGATGAAGTCGCTTACGTAGTCACGCGCGATGCCGAGGGCGCCGTCTCGATGCGGCGTGACCAGCTCGACTCCGACGTCCGCGTGGTCGAGCGCGACCTCGACGATACCGATTCTCCGCTCCTCGACGCTCGGCTCGATCGCGAGCAGGACCTCGTCGGCATCGGCCTCGTCGAGCAGGGTGCGGAGGGCGTCGTACAGCCGGACGCGGTCGGCGAGGCCTTGCGGCAGCCGCCTGCCCCAGCACGTCACCGGATGCGGCTCCCGCGGCCAGACCCGCTCCACGTTCTCCGGCGGATCGTCGAGATTCTTAGGAACGACCGCCCACACGTAGCCGTCCGGGCGAAGCTGGATGATGACGGTGCTCATGCTGGTCCTGTGGGTTGCCGAACGTGCCGTTCTCTGCGCCCACACGGCATGGTGGGGGCAGTATCCTGATCTCCGACCGGTGCAACGAGTAAGTTCTTTCGCGGCGCTGCCGGATGATCATGATCATGTCAGAAACAAGTGCCGAGAAAAAATCTGGATGTCTCTGCACAGATTATTGATCTGAGTACTCAGGTTGCCTCATGATCGCCTAAAGTCAACACACGGACCAAAGGGGTCTGTCATTATTTTTAATCCAGGCCATCGAATGCTGAATCACTTGAATAAAAAATTGCCAATGAAATGTGACATAAGTTTCTTTACAGAGTTGAATATTCTAAACGCGCCTATCGAAGCTTTTGTAGATCATATAACGAAACGTATTCGTTCACGATCGTAAGTAAAGCTGATTCGTAGCCGATTTGACTACGATATCTTCTTCCGTGACAATGGGATCTTCCGCTCACGACCTTGAGCGGCCTAGCAACGGTCACAACGGAGGCACTCCATGACCGACACGACGACTGCGACGACCCCTCTCGACCTGAAGGCGATGGGGGTCCCGGACGACCAGATCGCGGAGATCGAGGAGCGCACCATCGCGATCCAGACGATCGGCCGGAAAACGGTCGAGCAGGCGCTCGACGTCGGCGAGCACCTCTCGCACATGGAGGGCATCCTCCCCGAGGCGACGTGGCGCCCGTGGCTGAAGGAGCGTTGCGATCTCGGCGACAAGCAGGCCGGCAACCTCATCAAGGTTCATGGCCGCTTCAACGACAGGCGGAAGCAGCTCATGCGCGACCGGGTCTCGCCGACCGTGTTGATCGCACTGATCAACGCGAAGGACGAGCTGGTCGAGTACGTGCTGGACGCCTACGCCAATCAGCAGCGCCTGACGGTCGACGAGGTGAAGGCGCTGAAGCGCGAGGCCTCCGTGGACGGCGAGGCCGAGAAGCTCGAGCCCGGGGACATCGGCGGCGCGAAGGGGCTGAAGGCCGCGGCGAACCTCGTGCTGTCGGCGGGCGTGGCGGAGCTCATGGCGCTCTGCAAGGCGATGGCGAGGGACATCGAGGAGGCCCTGGCGGAGGTCGGCGACAAGCGCCTCGTCAAGGACAGGCTGTCCAAGCAGCTCGAGATTCCCGCCCGGATCGTGGTCAAGCACATCGAGGTCCTGCTCGCGCCGCTCGAGTTCCGGTGGGAGTCGGGGGCCTTGCGCGAGGCGAGCCACTCGAAGATCCCGACGAGCCGGTGGCGGGAGGTCCGCGACCTCCTCTACACGCTCGGCAGTCACCGTGGGTGGCCCGCCAGCAGCGCCCTCAAGGTCTGGTTGAAGGACGAGGTGCTGCCCGCCCTCCAGTTCGTCACCAAGGGTGAGCCGTTCGGGGAGCCGAAGGCCACGCTGAAGGCGCAGGCCGAGGCCGGGGCCGACGCCCCGGAGACCGTCGAGACGTCGGAGGCCACCGAAGGGGTCGAGCCGGCCGCGGCCGAGCCGGAGATGGTGGCCGACGCGCCGAGCCTCGCGGTCGAGCCGGAGGAGCCCGTCGAGGCCGAGACGCCGAAGGCGAAGCGGGCGGGTCCGGTGCTGGTCGAGGCCGAGACGGAGGTGGGCTCGACGCCGAAGACGTCCCGGCCGAGCCCGCGCCGAAAGGCGAAGCTCGAGGTCGTCGAGAACGAGACCTCGCAGCCCTCGATCTGACGATCCGGTTGCCCCGCCTTCGGGCGGGGCGCCCCTTCCTCGGCCGGCCCATTGGGGCCGGCCGCAACGTGTCCGAACTGACTTCCGGAGAGTGATCATGGCCCGCAAGCCCCGTGAGAAGCGCCTCGAGGAACGCGCCGAATACCAGCGCGCCTACCGCGCCCGGCAAAAGGCCGAACGGAAGCCGTCACGTGACGACGTCGCGCGGGTGGTACTCCGTTGGGAGATCGGCCGCGCACTCACGATGGAGAACCGCAAGCTCGAGCGCCTCGAACGCGTCGTGATCGAGGGGCTCGTCGAGCAGGGGTTCGATCGCGATGCCGCCAAGCATCGCTTCCACGAGATCGTCGACCGCTACGAGGACGGGTGGAACTTCCGGCTGAAGCCTCACCTGCGCCCGAACGGGGACGACGCCTGAGGCAGCCGTCCCCGTTCGCGACGCCGGTCCCGCCGGAGGTGGATCGGATGATGGCCTTGATCGGTCCCAGCCCCTTACGGCGGTGCGGCCGGTGGCGCCTGATCGGCTGGGCCATCAGCGCCGAGGCCCTCGAGATGCTCGAGCAGCGCGTCGCGAACCTCGTCACTACTCATGATGCCCTTCCGGACGAGCCGCTTCGCGAGCGTTTCGATCAGGTCCCGGTGGGCCTCGATCGTGAAGACCGCCTTCTTGTACATCGCCTTGAGGTCGGCCTCGACAGACGTCAGGAGCGAGGGCACCTCGAACTGGATCTCCCGAAGCCGGGTCGGCGGGCCGAGCCAGACCAGCGAACCTTCCGGCCCAAGGCCTCCGGATCCGGCCATCGTCATCACGAGATCCGTTGCCCGCGCGAGGTCGCTGTTCTCATCCCCGCCCGCACCCATCGACGGCTCGCCCAGCACGACCTCCTCGGCGGCGCGGCCAGCCAGATGGACCAGTGTCCGGTTCTCGATCCACCCCCGCGTCGGAAGCTCCGGCTCCTCGATGACGACATCGGTGTGACCGGTGCGGCCGCCGCGGGTCAGGGCCACTTCCTCGACCTCTCCCAGACCGGACCCGTAGATCATGACCGCTTGCGCCACCTCGTGCACTGCGACGCGGTAGGCCTCCTCGAAGGGCGGTGGCGGTCGCTCGCCCGTCGCGGCGGCGATGAGGTCAGCCTGCCGTAGCTTGCGCCGCGCACGACGAGCGATCTTCCTCGCATCCCGGACCACGCGCTCGACGTCGGCACCCGTCATGCCGAGCAGCTCGCGTACGATCGGCCCGCGGGGTCCGATGTCGGCGGCACCGAGGTGGTACCTCAGGATGAGAGCAAGGTCCTTCATGCTTGGCGGCGGGATCCGGATGTGCCGTTCGAGCCGTCCGGAGCGCAGAAGAGCCGGATCGATCCGGTGCGGCATGTTGCAGGCGCCGATCACGACCACGCCTTCGCGGCGATCGATCCCGTCGACCAGCTCCAGGAGATGGTTCACGACTTGGATCCTGTACTCGGCGTGGTCGTGCCGGAAGTACCGCCGGTCGCCGATGCCGTCGAGCTCGTCGATGAACAGGATCGACGGCGCCTCGGATTCCGCCTCCTCGAAGGCTTGCCGCATCGCCTTCAGCATGTCGCCGAGATTGCCGTTGCGGTAGACCTGCCACTCGCCGAGGCTGCCGACCACGAGCGGCACGTCGCAGGTGTTGGCGAGCGCCTGCGCGAAGAAGGTCTTGCCGACGCCGGTGGGCCCCGACAACAGCAGGCCTCGGTCGATCTCCGACCAGTCGAGGTCTCCGGCCTTGTAGTCGGCGATGTCCTGCGCGAGCGACAGGCCCCACTCCCGCGCCGCGCCGAAGCCGCCGATCGTGTCGAGCCGGGCGCTCGTCTTCCGCGGCGCCCCCTTGCCGCCCGGGCTCGACGCGCGGCCCTCCTGCATCCGCCTGAGCCGCTCGACGGCGCGGCTCCGCGTGTCGCCCGGCCGCATGAGCATCGGCAGGTCTTCGAGGCTCAGGTCGCGCAGCAGGTCGTCCGGCACGGGCTCCGGTTCGGTCTCGGTCGGCGCCAGACAGATCGACATCACCTCCGCGAGCGTGCCGCCGTCGAGCCGCGGCACCTTGATCGTCGCGTCCGCGGTCTTCTGGATCGCACGCGGCACCTCGTCCGGTGCGCCGACGATGACGATCGGACCGGGCAACCGCATCGCCTTGGTCAGTCCCTCGGGGCGACGGCGGCTCTCCCTGCCGACGATCTGGTCTCCCACAAACACCATCCCCAGCGGCTCCGGCCCCGCCGCCTCGAAGCGCAGCCCCGCGACCTGCGGCCCCCGCAGCACCTTGCTCAGGCCGAAGGACGGAAGGAGGCCGCGCCTGATGGCATTCGCGATCGGCTGCCGCTCCTCTTCGTCCTGTACGAGGAACACGATCATCGGCTCGTCCTCGCGCAGCGCCTCGACGAGCTCCGGCCGCGCCTCGACCTCACGGCCAACGATGATCGCGGCGGCCAGCTCTTGCGGTCGCCATTGGCTGCCCCGCAGGCTGCGGTACCCATCGACCAGCCCGCGCGGCAGCCGCTTCTCGAGCGGCGCCTTGCGCGAACGCGACAAAGGCTGCCGGGTCTTGCGGTCGGCGCTGCCCTTGAGTGCCATCCCGACCGAGTCCGGAAAGGCAATAGGATTGTCGGGATCGAGCGGCTCCCTGGATGCGCTTTCGCGGCCGCTCACGCCGCCCGCCGCTCGATCCGGTCAACGCGCTCCTCTCCTTCCTCTACACGCTCCTGACGCATGACTGCCGCAGCGCGGCCGAGGCGGTGGGGCTCGACCCGGCCGTCGGCTTCCTGCACCGCGACCGGCCGGGCCGGCCGAGCCTGGCGCTCGACCTCATGGAGGAATTGCGCCCGGTGCTGGCCGACCGTCTGGCCCTCTCGCTGATCAACCGCCGGCAGCTCGGCGCGCGGGACTTCGAGACGCGCGACGGCGGCGCCGTGACGATGACCGACGACGGCCGCCGCACGCTGCTTACGGCCTGGCAGGCGCGCAAGCGCGAGGAGCTCGTCCATCCCTTCCTCGGCGAGAAGGCGCCGCTCGGCCTAGTGCCCTACATCCAGGCGCAGATGCTCTCGCGCCACCTGCGTGGCGACCTCGACGCCTACCCGCCGTGGTTCTGGAGGTAGACGGTGCTCGTTCTCGTCACCTACGATGTCCGGACGAGCGAGCCCGGCGGCGCCGCGCGTCTGCGCCGGGTCGCGAAGGCCTGCCGTGACGTCGGTCAGCGCGTCCAGTATTCGGTGTTCGAGATCGAGGTGGACCCCGTCCAATGGGTGAAGCTGAAGGCGCGGCTCGAGGCGATCATCGATCCCCGGTCCGACAGCCTGCGCTATTACCACCTCGGGGCGAAAGGGCAGCGCCGCGTCGAGCATGTCGGTGCCAAGCCGGCGACGGATCTCGAGGGGCCCCTGATCGTCTGAAGTCCATCCTGAGACGTGCCGACGGGCGCTTCCCGCACGTGCGCGAACCCGAAGCGTGCCGCGAATCCTCAGGAGGTTCGCGCTGCCGCGATGCCCCTCTTTTCAATGGCGAATCTTCGCACTCACCTCGTCATCCGTCCGCCGCCGACCCTGCCGCAGCCCAGGTTCGCGCCAAGACCGCTATTTCCCCTGGCGCGCCCGCGGGATATCGGTGGCACGTCGCCCCTCGCGCAGGGGCGTGGATCGAAACTCGCCATTCCCGCTCGGGATCGACAGCGCCGTCGTCGCCCCTCGCGCAGGGGCGTGGATCGAAACACCACTTCCCTCCGGTGCTTTCCGTGGTATCGTGTCGCCCCTCGCGCAGGGGCGTGGATCGAAACCCGATTTGACGGCCAACGCCTCGGACGCGGCATCGTAGCCCCTCGCGCAGGGGCGTGGATCGAAACTTTTGAACGACGTTGACCCCAGGCAGCCCTCGCTGGTCGCCCCTCGCGCAGGGGCGTGGATCGAAACGAGGGAGCAGCGGAATGAAGCCAAACACCATCAGTCGCCCCTCGCACAGGGGCGTCGATCGAAACGGCCGCGCGTGCGCCGTGAAGGCGACGCTCGTCAGTCGCCCCTCGCGCAGGGGGCGGCAATCCGCCAGCTCGGGTCATCGGGGATGCCTACGAGAAGGGTGACGGACACGGCGCGTGCAGGGCCGGGAGAAATGATTTCCGGGGGTGCAGGGGAGGGCGATGTGCCCCTCGTCATCGATGAGCATCGCGGTTTGTGAGGCGGATTTTAAGAAGGTCTGCTGCGCCAGGCAAGATTTCGGAAATTACCTGTTGACGCGAGAACTCGCAGACCTCTAATCATCGATGCACTCGAAATCACCGAGATGCTTCGTTCTGGACAGAGCGCGTCAATGACTTAGGCGTTATTTGGCTCCTCGTCCCCTAAGGGGCTCCAGGAACATTTGTGGGTAGGCCATCGGTGCGATGGAACCCGTCCTCTGCGCGCATACAAGCCGATCGTCCTGATTTGAGCATTCTCTGAAGCTGCCGCTCGCCGAACCTCAGCGCGGCGTCCATGTCGACTCCTTGTCGGGTGGCCTCGCTCTGCATCGTCCCCTCTTCGGCGGAGCCGCATCCACCACCTTCCAGTCTCGCGAGAGCCCCGTCGCCGCACCGACTTCTCTCTCTCTGTCGGCAGGACCCGCTGCCGCTCCACAGTGAGCGTTCGATCTCAGACCGCCGCCGCGTCGATCATCACGTCGCGGACGCTCTTCAGGTGCTCGCGCATGGCGACGCTCGCCTGCTTGGCGTCGCGGGCCTCTATGGCGTCGACGGCCATGAGGTGCTGGCGCCGGTAGAGCGCGCGGCGCTCCGGCGTGAGTGAGCGGCGCTTGAGCCGGTCCCACTCCTCGCTCGCTCTCACCTTGCCGAACATGTCCATGATCATGACGAAGACGACGTTCTGGGTGGCCTCTGCGATCGAGCGATGGAGTGCGGCGTCCCATTCCTCGAACCGCTCGTATGTCCGGGCCTCGTCGCTGTGCCGCAGGCACAGGCGCATGCGCCGCAGATCCGGCTGCTTGGCGCGCAAGGCCGCCTCGGCCGCGATCACGGGCTCGATGCCCAGGCGTGCGTCCATCAGTTCCATGGGCGCGATCGAGTTGGGCAGGACGCCGATCTCCGGTCCAACCGACGTCGACCCGACGAAGGTGCCTCGGCCGACATGGCGCGTGACGGCGCCCTCGTGGGCCAGAGCCGAAAGAGCCTTGCGGATCGTCCTGCGGTGGACATTCAACTGCTCCGCCAGCTCCCGCTCCGCGGGGAGGCGGCTGCCCGGCGGAAGCGAACCGCTGGAGATCAGGTCGCGAAGACGGGCCGCCACATCGTCGGCCGTCCGGGGAGCGGGGGTATCAGTCTCGGCACTCATGGCGGCTCATATAGGGTCGTTCTGGGCAGCCATCTGCCAGTTCGCTTGCCCCGGAAGTTGACAATGATGGTCGAGCAATTGCAAAACCAATATCAAACTTGGATCACGATTGGTACAGAAGAGAAGCTGATGAGACTTGTGACCTTCCGGCACGACGGGCATGCGCGCATCGGCATCGAGACCAAAACCGGGATCGTGCCCCTCGACGAGCTGGTTCCGGGGGCGCCGGACACGATGCTCGGGGTGATCGACGCGGGGGAGGCGCTGCTTTCGAAGGCGCGCCAGGCGCTTTCGGAAGGAAAGGCGAGGCCGGTCGCAGGCGAGGTCCGGCTCATGGCGCCGGTGCCGGTGCCGCGCGCCAACGTGATGTGCGTCGGCAAGAACTACTACGAGCATGCCGCCGAATTCGAAGGCTCGGGCTTCGACTCCTCGAGCGGCGGGCAGAACATCCCAGAGGTGCCGATCTTCTTCACGAAGGTTCCGGGCTCGGTGATCGGGCCGGACGACGAGATCGACGGCTCGCTCGATACCGACGGCACGCTCGACTACGAGGGCGAGCTGACGCTCGTCATCGGCAAGGAGGGGCGCCGCATCCCGCCCGAGAAGGCCTACGAGCACATCTTCGGCTATACGATCATCAACGACGTGACCGCGCGGGCGACGCAGCAGCGTCACAAGCAGTGGTTCCTCGGCAAGTCGTTCGACACGTTCTGCCCGATGGGCCCCGCCATCGTGACGGCGGACGAGATCCCCGACCCCACGGTCATGCAGCTCCAGACCCGCGTCAATGGCGAGCTTCGCCAGAACGTGAGCGTGAAGGATCTGATCTTCGATATCCCGACGATGATCGCCGCGGCCTCTCACGGCATGACGCTGAGGCCCGGCGACCTCATTGCCACCGGCACGCCGGCAGGCGTCGGCATCGGCTTCAAGCCGCCGAAATACCTCAAGGCCGGCGACGTCGTCGACGTCACCATCGAGCCGATCGGCACGCTGACCAACCGCGTCGCGTAGGAAGGCCGAGAGAGAGACAGGGAGCATGGTGTGAGCGAGTTTCTCGAAGCGGAGAGTTACCTGAGGAAGAAGACCCGCAAAGTTCTTTTCGCGTGACGGCGGAGTTCCTGTGCCCTCGTTGAAACCCATGCTCATCCATGATCGCGCCTTTCGATAACACTGCGAACTGACGCTGCTTCGACTTCGGGTAGACCAAGAGAGAGCGTGCGGAAACAACCGCCGCCACGATGCGCCGCTCATTCTGCTGAAGCGGCTTGCGAAACAAGAAGCGACGATTGGAGGAAACAGGGTATGGGACGCAGAACACTCGCCTACGCACTCGCCGCCGCCGGGCTCGCCGCATTCACGGCCCCGTCGGCCTTCGCGCAGGACAAGACGGAGGTGGCCTGGGGGGGCTCGAATCCGGGCGGCGTCATGTACTACATGGTCGGCGTCGCCGGCACCGAGCTCGCCAAGGACCTGCCCGACGTCAACATCACCCAGGTCACCACGGGGGGCTCGACAGAAAACGCCAAGCGCCTGATCAAGGGCGAGCTCGACATGGGCATCGTCTACGGCTCGCACGTCTACATGGCTCAAAAGCCCGAGGGGCCGTTCGCCGACGGCGAGAAGGGCGACATGCTGCGCGGCGTGGCGATGGCCTATGAGGGGCCGACCTATTTCGTCACGCTCGCGGGTTCGGGCATCGAGAGCATCGGAGACCTCGCCGGCAAGAAGGTCGCGCTCGGCCCGCCCGGCTCGGGCACCGTCTTCAACTGCTCGAACATCCTGACGGCGCTCGGCCTCCTCGATCAGATCCAGCCGCAGATGATGACCTTCGCGGATGCCGGGCGCGCGCTCGGCAACGGGCAGATCGACGCCTTCTGCCAGTCCTCCTCGCCTGCGGCGGCCGTGACGGAGCTCGCGGAGACGCAGGACATCCTCGTCGTGCCCTACAGCGAGGAAGAGCTCGCGAGCGTCTCGGACACCTATCCCTTCTACCACACCGGCACGATGCCGGAGACGACCTACAACGGGGTGCCGGCGACCGACATGCCTTACACCACGGTCTACTGGGTCGCGCACGAGCGCGTGCCGAAGGACGTGGTCCAGCGCATGGTGGAAGCGGCCTACAAGCGCCAGGACGCGCTCGCCTCCGGGCACAAGGCATGGGCTCAGATGAAGCCTGACGTCGAGAACTTCGAGAAGCTCGGCGTGCCGATGCATGCCGGCGCGCAGGCCTATTACGACACGCACCAAGACGCTTCGAAGTAGCCGTCGCCGAACCCACCAACGCCCCCGTCCGCCCTCCCTGGCGGGCGGGGCTTCCCTCGCGAAAGTCGAGACATGGCCGAGACGAGCTGGTTGTTCCGCGTCGAGGGCGCGCGGCGGACACTGACCGGGTTCTATGCGCTCGCCTTCAACCTCGTCGCCATCGGCTTCGCCGCCTTCTACCTCTACACGTCCGGCTTCGGCCTGATCTCCACACAGACGAACCGCGGCATCTACCTGATGCTGACCTCGGTCCTCGTCTTCCTCCTCTATCCCGCCCGGAAGGGAAGCCCCACCTCGCGGCCGAGCGCGGTCGACCTCGCCCTCATCGCGGCGACCGTCGTCTGCATCGGGTACTGGATCGACCAGTACGTCAGCTACGCGATCTTCAGGGTCTCCTCGCCGAACGACTACGACCTGGCGATGGGCGCGATCGCCATCGTCGTGATGCTCGAGACCAGCCGGCGCGCGCTCGGCCCGATCATCTCGATCATCGCCATCGTCTTCCTGCTGCAGCTCTACTTCGGGCAGTACCTGCCTGGGCGTCTGTCTCACCCCGGGATGTCGGTCGAACGCATCCTCGAGTTCACCTTCTCCACCCAGGAGGCGCTGTTCGGCGTCGTCACCGCGACCTTCGCCACCTTCGTCTTTCCCTTCATGATCTTCGGTGCCTTTCTGGAGCGGTCCGGCGCAGGCGCCTTCTTCATGGATCTCGGGACGGCGCTCGCCGGGAGGTGGCGCGGCGGACCGGCCAAGATCGCGGTGATGACCTCGGCTCTCTTCGGCTCGATCTCCGGCTCCTCGGTGGCCAACGTCGTGACCACCGGCGCCTTCACCATCCCGCTGATGAAGCGCACGGGCTTCCGGTCCCACGACGCCGGTGCCATCGAGGCGATCTCGTCGACCGGAGGACAGTTCATGCCGCCGGTCATGGGGGCCGGCGTCTTCATCCTCGCGACGCTCACGGAGACGAGCTACCTGACGATCGCGCTGATGAACGTCATTCCGGCTGTCGTTTTCTTCATCTTCCTCCTCTCGATGGTCGACCTCGAGGCCGTTCGCCTGAACCTCAAGGGCCTGCCGAGGGAGGAGATTCCGCCTCTACGTTCGGTGCTCGCGCGGGGCTGGCAGTTCTTCGTGCCGCTCGTCACCGTCGTGGGGCTTCTGTTCTCCGGTTTTTCCGCCGAGTTCTGCGCCTTCTGGGGAACCGTGTCGGCCGCGGCCCTCTCCTGGCTGCGCCCGGAGACGCGCATGGGTCCGATGGCTATCGCCCAGGCTCTGGCGGGCGGTGCCAAGAGCAATGCCGCGGCCGGAGCGGCGATCGGGACGCTCGGCGTCATCATCGGCGGCATCGTCCTGGCCGGTCTCGGCCTCAAGTTCTCCGCCGTGCTGATCGACTTCTCCGGGGGATACCTGTTCGTGGCTCTCTGCCTCGTCACGCTCGTGTCGATCATCATAGGGATGGGGTCGAGCACCACAGGTTCGTACATCATCCTTTCGGTCGTCGCCGCGCCGGCCCTCATCAATCTCGGCGTGCCGACCATTGCGGCGCATCTGGCGGTCTTCTACGCGGCCTGCCTTTCGAACATCACGCCTCCCGTCTGCGTCGCCGCCTTCGCCGGCGCCGCCATCGCCGGGGCGCCGCCGATGAAGACAGGCTTCGCAGCGCTGAAATTCGGCGCGACGCTCGTGCTCATGCCGTTCAGCTTCGTTTATGTGCCGGAACTGCTTCTGGGCGGCACGCCGCTTGAGATCGCCTACACCACCGCGCTTTATGCGCTCGGCTGCGTCCTGCTGGCGATCGCCATACAGGGCACCGAGCCGATCGGCGGCGTCGTGTCGCGGCCCCGGCGGCTCGTCTTCGGCCTGGCCGGCGCCATCCTGATGTTCCCGACATCGATATGGATGGATGCGGCCGGCCTCGCCCTGTTCGCTGCGGCCGCGACGCCGACCCTGATTGCCAGGCGAGCGGCCCTCTGACGCGCTGTCGCAGCCGCAAGGGCAAGCGTTCCGGCCGAGCCACTAAACGGTGGTCGGCCCATCTCGATCGCCGTTCCGCCCCAGAGACGGATTCCACGCAGAGGCTCGGCCTCTCGCGGGCGCGTCGGGGCGGGACGTTCGCGCGGGCGGGATATCCTCTCCCCGCACGGCGTTCTCGGGAGAAAGACCGACCGCCGTCCGCCTGTAGTGCTCCGCCGTCAGTCGACAGGCAGCATCAACATCGCGCGCCAGCACCGCATCCGCAATGGCTGCGTCCTCTGCGCCGGGGTCGCGGGGCGTGCGGTGCAGCCCTATGGAGGCGAGACGGTAGCGGGCGCACTGATCCTGCATGAGCGCGCGTACGCACAGCAGCCGGCGCGAGTTGCAGGCTGACGCTGCAGCGGCGTGGAAGGCGGCATTCGCCCGTTCCCATCCCTCGAGGGTCTCTCGCCCTTCACGCAAGGCTCGATCGGCCTTCTTCACGCGCCAGGCGGCTGCGGCCATTCCAGCTTCCCAGTCGTCGTCGCCGCCAGGGAGCGACAACCGGAGAGACGCGATCTCGACCCCGACCCGCGCGACGTTCAGGGACATCGACGACAGCTACGGCAGCAAGCGCCTGCGGCAGAAGGAGGTAGACGACCTCGCCGGCCTCGCGCTGCCCGAGGGGGCGGATTTCCAGCCGTATCTGATCCGGAGCGACCCGCTGAAGGACCTCCCATGGAAGCGGTGGCGATAGCCGGAGGTGTTTCGCCGAACGCTCCAGCCATTACTGCTCGTGGGGAGCGAAGGGGACGGCCACGGAAGTGATTTCCGTGGCCGCTCCTGGCCGACAGGAGAACGGCTATCGCACCCCACGATGGGCAAACGGCCGTGCTCTCAGCTTGAATAGTGACTGCGGAGGCGCGCTGTCACGGCACCCCAACTCGCCGTAATCCCTCCAGGAACAATTCGACCTGCTCCGGCCGCTTCACGTAGAAGAGGCGCTCTTCCGCGAAGCGTTGCGAGAAGCAGGGATTCTTGCGGAAAAGGCTTTCGGCCGCCCTCCGCGCCTGCTCATCCTCGCCCAGATGCCCGAGGGCGGAAACGAGGTTCGCATGTGCCCAGTAGTGGGAGTTCGGCACCTGCGTCGCCCGGCGCGCCCACACCGCGGCCTGATCGTACTGTTCCCCGAACAGGTGCGCCAGTGCCCGGTATGACATGAACGCCCACCGGAATGGGTCGTGAGGACTGAGGTCGATGGCGGTCTGGAAGCGCCCGATGGCCTCTTCGAGCCTCCCCTCGTAGGCGAGGGAGTCCCCCAGCCCACAATATGTGAGTGCCAGGCACGGGTTCAGGGAGAGTGCCTCCTCGAGCGCGTCGATCGCCAGCTCGTATTCGCAGCGGGCAAGGCGGACACGCCCCAGCGAGAAGTGCGAGTTGGCATCCTGTTCGTCGCACTCGACCCCCCGCAGGGCATGTTCAAGCGCTTCGTCCATTCGCCCTTGATCGCGCTCTCCCTCGAAATAGACCATTTCGAGGATCATCGCGTAGGCGAGCCGTCCGTACGGGCTGCCGAACGAGGGATCCTGCTGGATCGCCTGTCGCATCAGCCGCTGGCAGCGGCGGTTGCTCTCCGGCGTGAAGCGCGAGAACTCGATCGAGCCCAGTTGGTAGATTTCCCAGGCACCGAGGTTCTTCCGGGGCTTGCTCGCCGCCCGTTGTTGCTCCGTGATGCCGAGCTCGGTTGCGATGCGCGCGGAGACGAGGCGGGATATCTCCTCCTGCAGCTCGAAGATCCCCGTCATGTCCCGATCGAAGCTCTCGCACCAGATCGAGCGGAGATCATGCGCGTCCAGCGTCTGCACCGTCACGCGGACGTGGTTTCCGTCCCGGCGGACGGAGCCCGTGACCAGGTAGTCGGCGCCTGTCTTTCCAGCGACCTTCGTCAGATCCTCCGCCGTCCCGACCATGGAGAAGGCAGTGCTGCGCGGGACGACGCGCAACCAGCGGGCCTTGGAGAGGGCGACGATGATGTCCTCGCTGATGCCCAGGGCCAAGACCCGGCCCCTGCCGTCCTGGTCGAGGCTCGTGCAGGGCAGCACGACCACCGTCGGAAATGCCGCGCGTCCACCAGAGGCGTCCGCTTCTGAGGGAAGCCCCTCCAGGGGCTCGGAGCGCAGACGAAAGCCACGCCCGTGCACGGTTGCGATCAGGGCTTGCGCATTGCCGTCGTCTCCCAGCGCGCGGCGTGCGGAGCGGATCTGGCTGCTCAGCGCAGCCTCCGAAACGATCCGGCCCTGCCAGACTTCATCGATGATCTCGTCCCTGGTGACGGTTCGACCGATATTCGAGGCGAGGCAGGCCAGCAGGTCGAAGGTGCGGGGCTCTACGGAAACGATGTCACCAGCGCGGCGCAGCTCGAACCTGGCCAGGTCGAGCTCGAACTCGCCGAACCGTACCGCACGATCAGCTTTGCCGCCGGATTCGCTCTGGCTTACAGGGCGACGCATCGTCGCCTCCCGGACCTGGAGCACCGGTTCAAGTTCCCGGTCGCCTGCCTCGGCCACTCCCTTCATCAGGAGCGGCCGGCGCACGAGACCTGGCACGAGACCTGCGCAGCAAGAGCCACAGGCTGACCTGCGAACTGACCTGCGAAGTCTCATGCGAGCAGGCTAGCAGAGGCGGGCAGGATGCCGCAAGGGAAGGTCCTGTCAGTGGCCGCCATCGGCCGGGTTCACCCCGCTGATGACCCAGGACGAGCTCGGCATGATGATCCCGTCCGCGGCCGTCGTCTGACTGCGAATGGCTTCGGCCAAAGCGGCTTCGATCTGGGGCCGCTTTGCCTCGGCCTCCTGGCCGGCCTCACGGAACACCTCCCCCGCCGGACCGATGGCCAGTTGGAACTCGATGGCATCACGCACGTCATGACCGATCAGTACGGGCGCGTCGACGCGCTTGAACTGCACATCCCGGTACCCGGCGATCTCCATCATCTTGCGCACCGTCTCCTCGTCCGCCATCGAGAACGGACCGGGGCCGCAGGTCCGGGCAGCGTCCCCGGGTTGGGGCAGGAAGCGAAGCACGACTTCCTTCGCCATCGAGAGCCAAGGGTTTGCGCTCGGCTCCCGCCAGACGATGTGGACCATCCGGCCGCCAGGGCGGAGGGCGCGGCGCATGTTCCGCAAACCGCCGACCGGATTGGCGAAGAACATCGTTCCGAAGCGGGCGAACACGAGGTCGAACTCCCCTTCGGGCAGCGCGAACTCGGCGTCGCCACGCATGAAGGACAGGTTGTCGATGCCCGCCTCCTCTCGATCCGCCTCGGCGGCGGCAAGAAACGCATCGCAACAGTCGACGCCGACGACGCTGCCGCGGGGACCGACCATCCGGGCGAGCTTGATCGCGGTGTCGCCGAAGCCGCAGCCGACATCGAGCACCTTGTCCCCTTGACGCACGGGCAGTGTCGGGAACACAGCCTCGCTGTGACGGGCGAGGCCATCGACGAGGATATGCCTGAAGCGGATGAATTTCGGGGCCAGAACCTCGTTCCAGAACTGCACGAACTCGCTGTCTGCCGCTGACGGAGTGACGAGCGCGGACTGACGATCGCTCTCTTGCTGCACGGAGCTCATGGCGAACCTCCCTCTGGTGATGGATCGGCGGGAGCGTAGCCGAGGCCGGCCCCACGTGCTTGCGGGATTCATGGGATTTTCCTGAGGAGCCTTCGCAGCTCAGGGGCACTCTGCCGTGGCCGACCGTGGGAGGCGGCGCCCGCTTTCAAACGCCTTGTGAAAACCCTCACGAAAAACCCCTGAAGCCTGCAAGCGGTGCCTCGGGATTTGCGTGCAGCATCGAATTCGGCGGCCTGCGATGGTTGCCGCCACCCACAGCCAAGGGGGTGGCACGGATTGATGTAAAGGAGATCGCAATGCCGATGTCGATCAAGAACCACACAAGCCAAGCCGCCGGCTGGCTTGCGGCGGGGCTGGTCCCCGCTCTGCTCGCACCGGCGGCTGTCGCACAGGAGCATGTCCTCATAAAGAGCGAGGAATTCCGGTACGAGCCCGGCCCGGCATCCCTGGACGAGGGCGCGGAATACTCCGTCCTCTATGGCGACCCCGCGAGCGAGGGCGTGTTCGCCATGCGGCTGCGCCTCCCCAACGGCTACCACATCGCGCCTCACCATCACGGACAGCCGGAGATCGTGACGGTCATCTCCGGTACGTTCCATATCGGCATGGGCGAGGAGGCCGTCCGGGAAGACGCGACGGCCCTCAGGCCCGGCGGGTTCTTCGCGTATCCGCCCGGCATGGCCCACTACGCCTATGCCGAAGGCGAGACCGTCATCCAGCTGAACAGCACCGGGCCCTGGACGATCACCTATGTGAACGACGAGGACGACCCGAGGAAGCAATGAGGCGGCACGGCACGGCTCCACTAGGTGCCCGGCGGCGCCACGCTGATGGCCCGGACGTGCCTGGTACGCGACCACGCTCGCCCTGACAGCGCTCTCATCCATCGGCGTGGTGGTGACCCTGCACGAGGGACTTTGGGCGGCGACGATCAGTCATTTTTGCCATCCTGGCACTGGCGGCTCTGCTGCTGAGCTCCCGCAATCACGGTGCGGCCGGTCCGTCCATGCTGGCTGCAGCGGGAGCCGCCTGCCTCCTCTGGCCAGAAGAAGAACGTGAGCATGGGCGTGTCCGGAGGGATGTCCGGGAGCGGAGGACGGCTATGTGCCGCGGCCCTTGAGGAAGCGGCCATTTCGGCGGCCTGCAGCTGCCTTGCCAGCAGGCCGCGCCGCCCGCCGTTAAGCGGGTGATGAGCCCTCCTGACGGCGACAGGTTTCAGTCGCCATTGGCCACGACGCCGGGAGCACCCATGTATCTGCTAAGCTTCTATCGCGTTGATCGCCGACGTTGCGGCCGCAGGCCACTCCACCGCTCATACCGGCGGCCGCACCCTGGCACTTCGGGCAGTGCCGGTTTTTTCGCAACTGTTGTAGGAGATCCGCCGATGGCCGCAGTCCTCGCAGGCCTCGACGTGGCCGCCGAGGGCAGCGGTACGACACTCGATCGCCGACATGACCTTGAGCTGCGCAGGGCTCAGATGGCCGGCATTGGCGGCCCGGTAGGCAGGCCCGGCAGCACGGAACACATCGGCGACCTCGAGCGCGGCGCGCAACGGACTCAGCCGCCGGGCGTCGCCTCGTCGGGCATGAACATCGCGAGCCTGTCGAGCGGGCTCGTCACCTTGCGCACCGTCCGCGTCGCGGCCTTGGTGTAGAAGGCGGTGTCGTCGAGCTTGGCTTGGCCGAGCAGGGCCTGGATGACGCGGATGTCGGTGCCGTCCTCGAGGAGGTGGGTCGCGAAGCTGTGGCGCAGCGTGTGCGGTCGGCCCGCTTGGCGATCTCGGCGCCCCGGGCCGCCTCGACGACGATGCGATGCAACTGGCGTGTGCTGATCGGCTTCATCGCGTTCTGGCCCGGGAACAGCCAGCCGTCGCGATGCACCACGCCTTGTTGCCGGCCGAGCTTTCACCTCTGGCGCGACAGGGTCAGCAGGTCGTGCGACAGCATGGCGTTGCGATACTGGCCGCCCTTGCCGCGTTCGACCCTGAGCAGCATGCGCTCGCTGTCGACGTCGCGGACCTTGAGCATCGAGACCTCGAACACGCGGAGGCCCGAGCCATAGGCGACCGACAGCGCCGCCTGATACTCGAGGCAGGTCGTCGCGTTGAGAGCCTCGCCACCTCGTCCCGGCTGAGCACCACGGGCAGCTTGCGCGGGTAGGCGACCCGGACGAGCCTGCGCGCGAGATCGGGCCGGTCGATCGTGTGGGTGAAGAAGTACCGCAGCGCCGCGACGATGCTGTTCATCGTCGGCACCGGTACTCCGGTGTCGCGCTGTTCGATCTGGAAGAGCCGGAGATCCTCCGCCGTCGCCGTGTCGGGCGGCCGGCCGAGATACGTCGCGAGGCGACCGACGTCACGGAGGTAGTTGCGCTGTGTCGTCCGCGAGAACCGGCGCATGTTCATGTCGTCGATCAGCCGCTGGCGCAGACGGCTGACGGGCGCGGCGGGAAGGGAGGTGGTCATCGTTCGGCTCCTCTTGCTGAAGGGAGCCGAAATGCTCTGCCCGTGCCCGACCGGCCTCAATCGAGGCGCGGCGTCTGCAAGCTTACCTCTGCCTCACCACTCGCGCCCCTCCCGCGCAGCGGGTTCGTTCTTCGGCCAGCTCGGGTCGTTCGAAGAACGCCCGGAAGGAGCGACGGCCACAACGCATGCAGGGCCGGAGGAATGTTGCCCGGATTGCGGGGCACCTCGGCGTCCGCAGTCGCCCCCCGTGCAACGACGTCGACAGTCGCGGCCTGAGCATTCCTGAGGGTACGGCGCAGGGGTATCACGCGGCCTGACTTGCCCGGCAGGGCACGCGATCATCAGCGCGGATCGAGGGGTGGGGGTGAGGGCCGGCCGAACACCCTCTGGCCGGCGATGCATGTGAGGCGGCGGCCGTCTTCGCCCGATCTCCGCACCGTGCTCGGCGGGACGCCGAACCGGCGCCTGAAGCTCCTCGTGAAGTGGGAGTGGTCCCGGAAGCCGGCGGCGGTTGCGATCTCCATGATGCTCGACCGGCCGCCGCGCAGGAGCGCCATCGCATAGTCGAGCCGCATCCTCAGATAGGTGGTCGCGGGCCCCTCGCCGAGCGTCTCGTGGAACAGCCGCTCGAGCTGGCGCCGCGACAGGCCGAGCCGCTCCGCGAGATCGGGCGTTGCAAGCGGCTCGAACAGGTTCTGCTCCATGAGGAGCATCGCCCGGCGCACCCGCGGGTCGGCGGCCTCGAGCCCTTCGCGGGGCAGGGGTTGCGAGCGCTCCCCCGTCCTCGGACGGTCGCCGAGGAGCACCTGCCAGCTCTTGTCAGCGACGGCTGCGCCCAGGTGTCGGACGACGATGTCGTGCGCGAGGTCGGCGACGCTCAAGCCCCCGGAGCAGGTGATGCGGTCGCCGTCGACGACGTAGAGGCGGTCGGCGATCGGTTTGTGCCTCGGAAACTCGTCGACGAAGTCCTGATAGTGGAACCAGCTGACGCAGCACCGCCGGCCGGTCATCAGGCCGGCCCGCGTCAGGACGAAGCTGCCGGTGCACAGGCCGACGAGGCGCACGCCGGCCTCGGCGGCGGCACGGATGTAGGCGTAGCACTCCTCGCTGACCTGCGGCCCCTCCAGGATGCCGCCGACGACGACCAGATAGTCGTAGCGCGAAGGGTCGGGGTAGCGGGTCGAACAGGAGACGCTCGCGCCGCAGCTCGAGCGTGCCGGTGACGACCAGCCGCCGAGGATCTCCCAGCTGCAGTCGATCGGGCGCGAGCGGTCGCCTTCGTCGCCAGCGAGGCGCAGGCAGTCGACGAAGAGGGAGAAGGCGGAGAGGGTGAATCGGTCGGCGAGGACGAAGCCGACCTTCAGCCGGCTTCCGTCGACCTTCGGCTCAGGGCTGAAGACGGGTGCCATGGCTCCCGCGTCACAGCCAGACGCGGTCGAGGAGGGAGAGCCAGTTGCCTCCCATCACCTTCTCGATGCGGGCTTCCGGCCATCCCCGGCGCTCCATCGCCGCGGTGAGGTTCGGGAAGTCCTCGATCCGCCTGATGCCCTCGGGGTTGACGATCTCGCCGAAGGTCGTGAGCGAGCGGCCATACCCCTTGTCGCGGGTGATGTACTCGAAGAAGGCGTCGTCTTGGTCCTGCGTGAAGTCCGTGCCGATGCCGGTCTGGTCCTCGCCGGCGACGTTCATCACGTGCTCGATCGCGTCGATATAGTCGTCGATCGTCGATTGGATCCCGCGATTGAGGAAGGGCGGGAAGAACGTGACGCCGACGAAGCCGCCGCGCTCGGCGATCAGCCGCATGTCCTCGTCGGACTTGTTGCGCGGATGGTCCTTGAGGGCAGCCGGCAGGCAATGGCTGAAGGCGACGGGGCGCTTCGAGTGCTCGATCGCGTCGCGGGCCGTCTTGTTGCCGACATGGCTCAGGTCGACGAGGATCCCGACCCGGTTCATCTCGTCGACGAGGTCACGCCCGAAATCGGTCAGTCCCGTGTCGGTCGTCTCGTAGCAGCCGCTGCCGACCGTGTTCGTGGTGTTGTAGGTGAGCTGGACGATGCGCAGGCCGATCTCGTGGAAGACCTGCACGAGCGGCAGGTAATCGCCGAAGCCCGTCGAGTTCTGCCAGCCGAGGATGATGCCGGTCTTGCCGGCTTCCTTGGCGGCCCGGATGTCGTCGGTCGTGTAGATCTGCGTCAGGATGTCGGCGTTCTCGCGGATCCGCGTCTTCCAGTCCGCCATCGCCTTCATCGTGGTCGGGAAGTCCTCCCAGACCGAGCAGGTGCAGTTGGCGGCCGTGATGCCGCCTTCGTGCATCGCCTCGAACACCGGCCGGTGCCACCGGGAAATGATGAGCCCGTCGACGACGACGAGGCGCTCGTGGAGAGAGGAAGACATGGTGTCGCTCCGAAGGAAGAGCCGCAGTCGGGGGTGGCCGACGGTCAGTAGAAGCTGGGCAGGAAGAGGACGATCTCCGGGAAGACCGTGAAGACGACGATCATGCCGAGCATGATCAGCCAGAACGGTATCGTCGCCCACGCCGCTTCCGAGAGCTTGACCTCGCGTTCCGTTATCGTGACCAGGACGAAGAGGTTGAGCCCCACGGGCGGGGTGATCATTCCGATCTCCATGAGGATCGTGACGATCACGCCGAACCAGACGGGATCGTATCCGAGCGACATCATGAGCGGGAAAGTGATCGGCAGCGTCATCAGAAGCAGCGAGATGCCGTCGAAGAAGCAGCCGAGCACGAGATAGACGAGCACGACGAAGAACAGCACCCAGCTGGCGGAAAGCTCCATCTCGGTGAGCATCGCCACGAGTTGCCGCGGCAGGCCGAGAATGCTGACGGCCTGGGCCAGGATCAGCGTGCCGAGCATCACCATGGCGATGGCACCGAACACCTGCACCGAGCTGAGAACGGCCGCCCACAGCCTGGGCAGGCTGAGGTCGGCCCACGCGAAGCCCAGGACGATGGCGGCGACGACGCCCAGCCCCGCCGCCTCGGTCGGCGTCGCCAGGCCCATATAGATCGTGCCGAGCACGAAGAAGATGAGGATCGGCAGCGGCCAGATCTGCAGCAGGCCGCGCCCGATGTCGCCCCAGCTCGGCGCCTCCTCCGTCTCGGGCGTGAGCCCCTCCCGCAACGAGTCGACCAGCATGAGGTAGAGGCCGAAGGCGAACGCCAGGACGAGGCCCGGAATGATGCCCGCGAGGAAGAGCCGGCCGATCGAGACGTCCTGCGTCGCCCCGTAGATGAGGAGCGACAGGCTCGGCGGAATGAGAAGGCCGAGCGTGCCGCCGGCGGCGAGCGAGGCCACGACCAGCGGCCGGTCGTAGCCGCGCCGCGAGAGCTCGGGATAGCCGACCGCACCGATCGCCGCGGCGGTCGACGTGCTCGAGCCGCTGACGGCGCCGAACACGGTCGAGACGGCGATATTGGTGTGCAGGAGCTTGCCCGGGATCCTGTGGAAGAGCGGGGTCAGCCCGTTATAGACGCGGGTGGAGATGCCGCTGGCGAGCAGGATGTCGCCGAGCAGGATGAAGAGCGGCACGGCACTGAGCGAGAAGTCGGAGAAGACGTTCCAGACTGCGGTGATGGCGAGCCCGGTCGCGCCGCCGGCCTGGAACTCGAGCAGGATGAAGCCCGTCAGGCCGAGCGCGGCGCCGAGGACCGCGGCCGTCGAGATGCTGATCAGGAGCGCGCCGGCGAGGATGGCCCAGGTCAAGCGTGCAACTCCTGTCCCCGCGCATGGAGCTCGCGGTTCTCCTCCATCAGCGGCGGGCGGCCGAAGAGGATGCGGACGGCGTCGACGAGCTGGATGAGCGCGATCAGCGCCGCGACGAGGAACGTCGCCGGCAGAACCATCATCCACGGCCACAAGAGCAGCGAGCCGATGTCCGAGCTCGAACCGATCTGGCGCGAGAAGTCCGCGAAGTCGAAGGCGTTGTAGATGAAGGCGGCGGCGAAGGTGATGAAGATCAGGACGGCCAGCACGTCGATGAGGCGCCGCCCCCGGTCGGGCAGGTTCCCGACGACGATGTCGACCGAGATGTGCCGGCGCTGGAGAAGCGATATCGGGATCGCCAGAAAGGACGTGCCGCAGAACAGAAGCCCGACGAGCTCGTCGGAGAACATCAGCGGGGCGCCGACGAAATAGCGCATCACCGTCGCCAGCACGACGAGCGCCGTCATCAGGATCAAGGCGACCCCGGCCAGCACGTTCATTGTCCAGACAAGCCAGCGCAAGCCCTGCGCGATCACTCGCATCGCCATCTCATCCCCCGCCTCTTCGTTGCCGTGCCCCCGTCCGCGCCGGCGTGGGTAACATGCCGGCGCGGACCTTCACATGCGGAACGGGCTCAGTTCAGCTCGCCGATGGCTGTCTGCATCCGCTCGTAATACTCCACGCCCTTCGGCCCGGCTTCCTCGGCCATCTTCTTCCACTCGGCTTTGGCGGATTCGACGAAGGCTTCGACATCGGCGTCCGAGAAGGGCTCGAGCATCTCGATGCCGAGCTCCTCGCGCTCCGCGCGTGCCGCGGCCTCGCGCTCGGGATCGACGGCCAGCGACTTCGTCTTCTCCCACATGGCCTCGCCGGCCGTGGTGAGGATCTCCTGCTCCTCGGGGGAGAGGTTGTTCCACGAACGCTCGCTGATACCGAACATCCACGGCACGGCCGCCCACGGATGGAGATACGCCTCGTAATCCGTGACCTCCTGCAGTGAAACGGTCTTCGCCACGGTCGAGAGATAGTAGGCGCAGTCGATCACGCCGGTCTGCAGGGCGACATACATGTCGTTCTGCGGGATGACCTGCGCGGCGACGTCGAGGCCCTGGAAGGTCTTGACGAGGTGCGACGCCCAGACGCGCAGCTTGCGGCTCTTGAGGTCCTCGAGCGTGTTGACGGGCTGCTTGCAGTGGATGCCGACGTCGAAGACGGGGCTCACCACGCCGCCGACCGTCTTGATGTTCCACTCGGCGTAGGCTTCCTCGTAGATGCCGCGCAGCGTCGGCAGGAGCTCGAGATGCTGCTCCGGCTCGGTGATGGCGCCCTGGACGTAGACCGCGGCGAGCTCCGGAGCGTCGCGCGTGAAATACTCGCCGTAGAGCATCGCCATGTCGATGTCGCCGCGCTGCAGGATGCGGAGGAGGTCCGGATCCTTCAGGCCGAGCGAGCCTGCGTGGTAGACCTCGACCGTGAGCTCGCCGTTCGAACGCTCCGAGACGTCGTCGGCGAACTCCTGGAGGAACTGGGCCTCCGGACGGGATTCGACGATCTGGCTGTGCATGCGCAGCGTCGTCGCCGCGGCGGAGCCGGCCGTGCCCATGACGGCGGCCGTCACGAGGAGGCCGCTCAGAAGGGAGCGCAGTGAGAGGCTTCTGGCTTCGATCGACATCGATATTCCTTTCTTGTCTGGAAGGTCGGGGTGGCATCCTCGGCGCATCGCGGGCGCGCCGGGTGGACTAGGCGAGGGACGGTGAGACGCGGCCGGTCACCCCCTCGAGAAACTGGGCTGCCTGCAGGAGCGCGAACTCGCCCTGCGGTCGGCCGACGAGCTGGAGCTCCACCGGCAGCCCGTCCGCCGTCGGCCCCACGGGCGCGGAGACGACGGGGCAACCGGAGAGCGTGAGGACGAAGGTGAGGGACATCCAGTCGGTATACGACTGAAGCGGCTCCCCCTCGATCCGCGTGGGGAAGCGCTCGGTCACGGGAAGGGGCGGAACGATGACGGCCGGACACGCCAGGAGGTCGTGATCCCCGAAGAAGTCCATGAGCCGCATGTGGATCTCGCCGCGGGCGCGCTCTGCGCGGGTGACCTCCTCGCCGCCCTGGCCGTCCACGGTTTCGATCCGGGCGATCGACGCCTCCACGAGCTCGCGCGGCGACACCTCGCGACGGCGCAGGAGGTGCACCGTCTCGGTCGCCGTGAGATCATGGAGCGCGTCAGTCATTGGGCTGAAGGTCTCCGTGTCCCGGCCGGTGGGGAGCTCGGGCCGTGACCGTGTCGCCACCCCGCCCGAACCCTCTTCCGGTTGGAAAATTTGTTTCGTATCAGGAACAGAGTCGCGCGCGCCCGAAGGGTGCGCAAGCGCGAAATGGAGCCGGTTCCGAGGGCCGCGGCCATCAGGCCGCCGCCGCGGTCCTGAGGCCGTCGAGATAGTCGACGCAGGTGTCCACGCTCTCCACGTCGCCGAACTTCGCGTCGATGTCGAAGAGGTTCCACAGCACCGCACCCGGGATGCGGTCGCCAATGCATTCGCGCACGGCAATCGTCCGGAAGCCGTCGGCGAGGCCGTCGCAGATCGTCTCGCGGACGCATGCGGAAGCCGTGACGCCGGTGACGAGGATCGTGTCGACGCCGGCCGCGCGCAGGAAGCCTGCGAGATACGTGCCGTGGAACGCGCTCGCCCGCTTCTTCACGAGGACCTGCTCGCCGGGAATGGGCTCGATCCGGGAGTCGATCGCCCAGAGGTCCGGCCGGTCTTCCGGCACGGCCTCGACCGGAATCTTGCAGTGCCAGAGGCCCATGTCGGTGTAGGGGTCGTTGCGGTCGGCCACCTGGTAGCAGGTCGTGACGTGGACCACCGGCAGCCTGTTGCGGCGGAAGGCGGAGAGGAGCTTCTGGACGCCGGGAATGATCTGGTCGTCGATGTTCTCGCAGGTGAAGGGATTGCCGGGCCGGGTCCAGGCATTGGCGAGGTCCACGTTGATCAGCGCGGGACGCGAGCCGAAGCCGACGCGACGCTGGAAACCCCGCTCGGCGTAGCGGCGGCGGGCCTCGGTGAAGGCGGCCTCGAGGGCGTCCTGGAGTTGATCCGACATCTCTTCGCTCCTGTGCATCGCTCCGACCCATCGTGTCGGCAGGGACCAGCCTGACGCCGGTCATGCCCCAAGGGAAATATCGGTTTCGCATGGATTGATGCGATCGTGTTATGAATGAGCCATGCGATACGAGATGCGGCACCTTCGCGCCTTCATCACCGTGGCCGAGAGCCTGAACTTCAGCCGCGCCGCCGAGCGGCTCGGCACGTCGCAGCCGGCGCTCAGCCGCGTCATCGGGGAACTGGAACAGGCACTCGGCGTGCGCCTCTTCGAGCGGACGACCCGCAGCGTCCGCCTGACGGAGGCCGGGGAGGTCTTTCTGCCGGAGACGCGGGCGACGCTCCGCCAGGCCGGGCACGCCGAGGCGCTGGCCAAGCAGGCCGCAGCCGGCATCAGCGGGACGATCCGCATCGCCTACATGGACTTCGCGATCAACGGCCGGCTGCCGGAGCTCCTCAAGCTGTTCGCGGCTCAGCACCCCGACATCCGGCTCGATCTTCGCTTCTGCCCGACCACGGTCCAGCAGAAGGCGCTCCTGGAGGGCAGCGTCGACGTCGGCTTCCTCATCGGCCGGCTCGAGAGCGACCGGATCGAGAACTACCGCTTTCACGAGGAGCGCTATGTCGTGCTCCTGCCCTCGACGCACCGTCTCGCCCATGTCCGCGAGCTCGAGCTCGAGGCCCTGGCGAACGAGCCCTTCGTCATGGGAAGCGCCGAGTTCTGGACGGCGCACCGCGAGCGGGTGTTCCTCCTCTGTCATCAGGCGGGCTTCTTCCCGGAGATCGTGCAGGAGCCCTCGACCAGCGAGGGCGTCTTCGGCCTCGTCGCGGCCGGCGCCGGCGTCAGCGTCTACGCCGAGTGCGCCCGCAACCTGCAGCGGCGGGGCCTGGTGATCCAGAACCTCGCCAACTTGAATCAGACGATCCCGACCTACGCCGCCTGGGACCGCCGCCTGAGCGCACCGGCCGTCCGGCGCTTCGTCGATTTCCTCAAGCAGGTCTGGGGACGCCCGGGGGCGGCGGACGGCAGCTAGCCGAAGGCAGGGGAGCGGCTTTGGTCGTCGCACCGATGCCGCGCGCTGTCAGTGCTCAACTGTAGGTGCGGTCCTCGATCGGTATGCTGTCGATCCTTGTCGTGAGCATTTTGAGCATCGTCTGCTCGGCGCGGTTCATCGTCGCCCGGGGGTGCCAGACGACGTAGACGTCGACGGCGGGGGGAGAGGTGTAGGGCGGGAGGCGCCAGAGCGAGCCGCCCCTGACGTCGGGCGAGGCGACGTGGAGGGGGAGGGGGCCGACGCCCAGCCCCGCGATGATCATGCGGCGGACCTCCTCCAGATGCGAGGAGGTGGCGACCACCTTCTCGTCGAGCCGCGCCTCCGCCCGCATGATCGCCACGGCGTGCAGCGCATCGGAGAGGCTGTCGGTCACGAAGGACACGGAGGAGTGGCCCTCGAGGTCTGCCCTCGTCAGCCCCTCGCGCCCGAACAGCGGGTGAGGCGGGCCACAGAACAGGCCGAAGAACTCGCGGAAGAGCCTCCGATACTGGAGCGTGGGGTTCTTGTCGTGAACGAGGCACACGGCGAAGGAGGCGCGGCGGGCGAGCACCTCCTCGATCGCGAGGCGGCTGGCCGTCACGTCGATCGACAGGGTTGCGCGGGGGTGGGCTGCGTGGAAGTCAGCCAGTGTCGCATCGAACACCGGGCTGAGGACGTGGCTCGCCATGAAGATCCGCACGTGCCCGGAGATCTCCTCGCCGACGTCGCGGAGCGCGATGCCGAGCCGGTGGATCGAGCCCTGGATCTCGATCGCCTCCCTGTAGAGGATGCGGCCAGCTTCAGTCAGTTCGAAGCGGCCGGGCCCGCGGTCGATCAGCCTTCGCCCGAGCCGCTCCTCCAGGCGCCTGAGGGCGTTCGACACCGTGGGCTGCTTGAGCCTCAGGCGCTCGGCGCCGCGCGTGACGCTGCCCTCCTGCACCACCGCGATCAGCGTGCGGAGGAGATTCCAGTCGAGGTCGCGCGCAAGCCGCGCGCCGGGATCGTCGGCCGTGCTCATCCGGGCATTCTGCAGGGGAATAGCGGGAATTTCCATTATCTATTTGAGGAATGCCCGCTGTCCGGATCATCCTGATCAGGTTCCGGGCAGCGGGGGGTCGCCGCCCGCGCCGACAAGCCCTCAGAGGAGCGCCATGGCCACCGTCGAGGCACGGGAAAGACGCCAGCCGTGGATCCTGCTGTCGCCGGCTCTGGCGGCGGTGACGCTGCTCCTCTTCGTCCCGCTCCTGTTCATCGTGGTCTATTCGTTCTGGCTGCGAACGGCGACGGGCGCGGACGTCGTCGGCTTCCACCTCGACAACTGGCAGGAGGCGCTGACCGACCCGTTCTACAGAGACATCCTGCTCTTCACGCTGAAGATCGCCGCGATCACGACGATCGTCTGCGGGCTGATGGGCTACCCCGCCGCCTACTTCATCGCGCGAGCCGGGGGCAACCGGGCGCTGCTCCTCCTCCTCCTGATGCTGCCCTTCTGGATCAGCTACATCATCCGCACGATGAGCTGGATCAACATCCTGGGCGTCTCGGGCGCGCTCAACTCGATGCTTCTCTGGCTCGGCATCGTCGATGAGCCGCTGCAACTCCTCTACAACCAGACCACGGTCGTGCTCGGCCTCGTGCACTTTCTCCTGCCGTTCATGATACTGAACGTCTATGTGAGCCTCGAAGGCATCGACCGGACGCTCGAGCAGGCCGCGAACTCGCTCGGCGCGACGCGCTGGCAGTCCTTCCTCGAAGTGACGCTGCCGCTCTCGCTGCCGGGCCTCGCCGCGGGCGGGCTTCTCTGCTTCGTCCTCTCGGCCGGCACCTACATCACGCCGCTGGTCCTCGGCGGCCCGACCGACGCGATGTTCGCGAACCTCGTCTTCGAGGCGATCATCACCCAGCTCAACTGGCCGCTCGGCTCGGCCCTGTCGCTCATGCTGCTCGCCGTGCTGGGCGTGCTCGTAGCGATCTACAACCACTTCGTCGGCATGAGCCAGCTCGCCAAGGGGTTCGGCTGATGCTGTCCGGCTGGTCGCTCATCCGCGCGTGGACGATCCTCGTCTATCTCTTCATGTTCCTGCCGGTGGCGGTGGTCGTCCTCCTGTCGTTCAACGCCTCGCAGTTCGGCTCCTTCCCGATGACCGGCTTCTCGTTCCGCTGGTTCGTCGAGCTCTGGCACAACGACGCGATCCTCCGCGCCTTCCGCGTCTCCTTCGTCCTCGGCGCGCTGACGGCGGTCATCTCGACGACGCTCGGCGTGCTCGCGAGCCTCGCGCTCATCCGCTACGACTTCCGCGGCAAGAACCTGATCTCTACGGCGCTCATCGCGCCGATCCTCGTGCCCGAGGTCGTGCTCGCGGTGGCGCTTCTCCTGTTCCTGCGCTTCCTCGCGATCCCGAAGAGCTTTCCGCTCCTCCTCATGGGCCACGTCATCTTCACACTGCCTTTCGTCGTGCTCGTCGTGCAGGCGAGGCTCGTCGGCATCAGGCGCGACATCGAGGAGGCGGCGATGTCGCTCGGCGCCTCGCCGCGCCAGGCCTTCTTCGAGGTCACGCTGCCGCTGCTCGCGCCGGCGATCTTCGCGGGCATGCTGTTCGCCTTCACGATCTCCTTCGACGACATCACCGGCACGCTGTTCTGGAAACCAGGCGGCGTGGAGACCGTGCCGACGCAGATCTTCGCGATGCTGAGGAACTCGATCAGCCCGGAGATCAACGCGCTCGGCACCGTGATGATCGTGCTGACCGTCGGGCTGCCGCTGTTGGGAGCGGCGGTCGCCCGAAGGCTCGGCTCGAGGACCAACTGAGAAAACCGCAAGAGAACGAGGGGAACGACATGGACGACACGAAACGCTACGAGCGCCTGCTCGACCGCTATCGCAACGGCGACATCGACCGGCGCAGCTTCCTCGGCCTGATCGGCGCGGCCGGCCTCGCCTATGGCGTCGTCTCGCCGATGGGCCGCTACGCCCGCGCCCAGGACGTGAGCCAGGTGCGGTTCGACGGATGGGGCGGTGTCGTCTCCCAGGCGTTCCGGGAGCTCGCCTTCAACCCCTATGAGGCCAAGACCGGCATCAAGGTCGTCGACGGCACGTTCGGCGGCGCCGACGAGTATCTGAGCCGCGTCAAGGCGAGCCAGCCGGGCGAGTTCAACATCGCCCACCTCTCCGGCGTCTTCGACTATGCCCGCTACGCGGATCTCGGCCTGGCGAGCGAGCTCAACGAAGACAACATCCCGAACCTCGATCTCGTGATCCCGAAGCTCGTCGAGGTTCTGCGCAACTACACGAACGGCTCTCTCTCGGCCGTGCCCTACGACTACGGCACGACCGGCATCGCCTACAACAAGGACCAGATCTCCGAGGAGGAGGCCAAGGAGAAGGGCGCGAGCCTGCTGATCGACGAGGCCTACAAGGGCAAGATCGGCGGCTGGAGCGACTGGCGCACGCGCATCTGGATGGCGGCGCTGCAGACCGGGCAGGACCCCAACGACATCCAGGACATGGACGCCGTGTGGGACGCCATCCGCACCCACCGCGACCTCGCTCTCAAGTACTGGACCTCCGGCGCGGAGCTCATGAGCCTGCTCGCGGAGGGCGAGATCTACACGACGGAGGGCTGGTCGGGCCGAATATACGCATTGCAGGACCAGGGGCACCCGATCGGCTATGTCGACCCGGAGAACGGCTACGGCTGGCAGGAGTGCCTCTTCGTCCCGAAGGGCTCGCCGATGGAAGCCTGCGAGGAGCTCCTGAACTTCATGCTCGAGCCGGAGGTCGCCATCGCGGTGGCCGAGGGGCAGAGCTACCCGCCCTCCCTCGATCCGCAGAAGGTCGACCTCGGCGAGAAGATCCCGAACCTGCCGGCCTTCGACCCCACCGGCACGCTCGACGGCCTCACCTTCGCCAATCCGGCCTACTGGAACGGCAACGAGCAGGAATGGTCGAAGACCTTCGGTCGCATCCAGAAGGGCTACTGAGCATCTGACGGGCGGCGTCCCGTGGCGCCGCCCGCCCGAACTCCGAGAGGATCGACGTGACCGAGCCCGCAGTCCAGCTAGACCAGATCGCCAAGCGCTTCGGCCCGTTCACGGCCGTGCATCCGACCTCGCTCGACATTCCGGCGGGGCATTTCGTGACGCTGCTCGGACCTTCGGGCTGCGGCAAGACGACGACGCTGAGGATGATCGCGGGCCTGCTCGACCCCACCGAGGGCGAGATCCGCGTGAAGGGCAACCGTGTCAACGAGGTGCCCATCCACCGGCGCAATCTCGGCCTCGTGTTCCAGAACTATGCGCTTTTTCCGCACCGGACGGTCGAGCAGAACGTCGCCTTCGGCCTGAAGTACCGGAACGTGTCGAAGGAGGAGGCGAAGCGCCGCGTGGCGGATGCGCTGTCGCTCGTGCAGTTGCCGGAGCTCGGCCACCGCTATCCCCGCGAGCTGTCGGGCGGCCAGCAGCAGCGCATCGCGCTCGCCCGCGCCATCGTGATCGAGCCGGACGTGCTGCTCCTCGACGAGCCGCTCTCCGCACTCGACGCGAACCTGCGCGAGGACATGCGGGTCGAGCTCAAGCGCATCCAGGACAGGCTCGGGATAACCACCATCTTCGTGACGCACGACCAGTCCGAAGCGCTCGCCATGTCCGACCAGATCGTCGTGATGAGCGCCGGTCGCGTCGAGCAGGTCGGCCCGCCGGAGGAGGTCTACAACACGCCGGCCAACGAATTCGTCGCACGCTTTCTCGGCGCCTCGAACATCTTCGAGGGCCGTGTGGCGGACGCGACCGTCGACGTCGTCGCGCTCGACGTCCCGATCTTCGGCGTCGTTCCAGTGCCGGCCGAGCGCGCGCAGGGCCTGTCGAACGGCGAACCGGCGAAGCTCGTCGTGCGCGCTGAGAAGCTCAAGCTCGCAAGGCCCGGCACCGACGCGGACGGAGCCGTCTCGGTCGACGGCGTGGTCGAGGCCGTGGATTACCAGGGCCAGGTCGCCCGCTACTTCGTACGCACCGGCGAGAGCCTGCTCCAGGCCGTGAACATGATCGACGATCATCCGTTCGCCGAGGGTGAGACAGCCTCCGTCCGCCTGCGCCCGCGCGACTGCGCGGCTCTTCCCGGTAACAAGTAGAACAGCGAAGATGACGACTCCGAACCGCCAGCCGAGCCACCTCTTCTACCAGACGCGGCGGCGCCGGCCGATGCTCGACCAGGCGCGCGGCGTCTACATGTGGGACGTCGACGGCAAGCGCTATCTCGACGGCTCCTCCGGCGCGATGGTGTGCAATATCGGCCATTCGAACGAGCGCGTGCTCGAGGCGATGCGCCGGCAGATGGTGAAGTCGACCTTCGGCTATCGCCTGCATTTCGAGACGGAGCCGGCCGAACGCCTTGCTGCGAAGACTGCGAGCCTGTGTCCCGGCGGACTGAACAAGGTGTTCTTCGTGTCGGGCGGGTCGGAAGCGGTGGAGAGCGCAATCAAGCTTGCGCGCCAGTGGGCGATCGCGGTCGGCGAGCCGCAGCGATACAAGGTGATCTCCCGCTATCCCAGCTACCATGGCAGCTCGCTCGGCGCGCTGGCGCTCACCGGTTACGCGCCGATGACGGCACCGTTCGACCCGATGATGCGGGCGATGCCGAAGATCCCGGCGCCACGGGCCTATCTCGACGGACTCGATCCGACGAAGGAGGGAACCGGCCATCACTATGCGAACATGCTCGAGGAACGGATCCTGCAGGAGGGGCCCGAGACGGTGCTCGGCTTCATCGTCGAGCCGGTCGGCGGCGCCTCGACAGGCGCACTGGTGCCGCCGACCGGCTACATGGCCCGCATCCGCGAGATCTGCGACCGCCACGGGATCCTCCTCATCCACGACGAGGTGATGACCGGCGGCGGGCGGACGGGCCGGTTCTGGGGTGCGGAGCACTGGGGCGTCGCCCCCGACATCCTCGTCATCTCCAAGGGCTTTGCGGCAGGCTATGCACCGCTCGGTGCGATGGTGGCGCACGACCGCGTGGTCGAGCCGGTGCTCGACAAGGGCGGCTTCATCCACGGCTACACCTATGCCGGCAATCCCCTGGCCTGCGCGGCCGGACTTGCCGTGGTCGAGGAGATCGAGACGCAAGGGCTGATGGCGAATGCCGAGCGCATGGGGAACGAGCTGAAGCGCCGGCTGAAGGGTCTCATGGACCGCTACGACTTCATCGGCGACGTTCGCGGCAGCGGACTGCTCCTGGCCTTCGAACTCGTCGCCGACCGCCGCACGATGGCGCCGCTGCCGAAGGGTCTCAACGCCTTCGACCGGCTCGTCGAACTCGCCTACGAGCGCGGCCTGATCATCTATTCCAGGCGCACGCGCGGCGGCCTCGAGGGAGACCATTTCCTCGTCTGTCCCCCGATGATCGTGGAAGAGAGCCACCTCGACGAGATCATGGCCGCGTTGACTGCCGCGCTCGACGAGGTCGCGGGCGAGATCAAGGCGAGCCTCGCGGCATGACAGCGCCCTGCGTCGTCACCTGTGCCGTCACGGGCTCGATCCACACCCCGTCGATGACGCCTCATCTGCCGGTGACGGCGGACGAGATCGCCACTTCCGCGATCGAGGCGGCGCGCGCCGGTGCGGCCATCCTGCACCTGCACGCCCGCGATCCCGAGACGGGACGTCCGTCGTCCGATCCCCGCCACTTCATGGCCTTCCTGCCGCGCATCGCTGCCGAGACGGACGCCGTCATCAACATCACGACGGGCGGCAGCGCGGTGATGACGCTGGAGGAGCGGCTCGCGCCAGCGCTCGAGGCGTGCCCCGAGATGTGCTCGATCAACATGGGCTCGATGAACTTCGCCCTCTATCCCGCGGCAGCGCGCATCACGGACTGGAAGAACGGCTGGGAGAAGCCGTTTCTCGAAGAGAGTGACGACCTCATCTTCAAGAACACGCCGCGCGACATCGCCCACGTTCTCGAGGAGATGGGGAGCAAGCGCGGGGCGCGCTTCGAGTTCGAGTGCTACGACATCGGCCATATCCACATGTTGCACCACTTCGTGCTCAGGGGCCTGGTGAAGGCGCCGATCTTCGTGCAGTTCGTGCTCGGCGTCCTCGGCGGGGCGGCGGCGGAGGCCTCGCACCTCATGCACATGAAGGAGACGGCGGACCGGCTGTTCGGCACGGGGTACCAGTTCTCGGTCATCGGAGCGGGACGCCAGCAGATGCCGATGGCCGCGATCTCGGCGGCGATGGGCGGACACGTGCGCGTGGGGCTGGAGGATTCGATCTGGATCGAAAAGGGCCGGCTCTCGAGCTCGAATGCCGAGCAGGTCACGCGCGTGCGCACGATTGTGGAGGGGATCGGCCGCACGGTCGCCTCGCCGGCAGAGATTCGCGAGATGCTGGGCCTGAAGGGCGCCGATCAGGTTGCCTTCGTCGCATGATGCCGGACGCGACACTCCGGGTCGCGGAGGCGGAGGACATGCCGGCGCTGCACGAGGTGCTCCTCTCGCTCGCCCGGCATCTCGGCGACGGCGAGAGCTTCCGCTCGACGCCGGAGATCCTCCTGAAGTACGGCTTCGGCAAAGGACCGCTCTTCCGTGCGCTGGTCGCCGAGACGGGTGGCTCGATCTGCGGCGCGGCGGTCTTCTTCGCGGAGTTCTCGACCCTTCGCGGCGCTCCCGGCGTCTACGTCCAGGATCTCTGGGTGGCCGAGCCGCAGCGGGGCAGCGGCCTCGGCCGGCGGATGCTCGCATCGGTCATGCGCGAGGCGCGGTCGTGGGACGCCGCCTACCTGAAGCTGGCGACCCACGCGAAGAACCCGGCGGCCATCCGCTTCTACGAGAGGCTCGGCGTCGTCACCGACCGCGACGAGATCACCTTCGTGATCGAGGGCGAGGCCTGGGCCCGGCTGGAGACTGGGGCATGAAGACCTTCTTCGACGACAGACAGCGCGCTCACGATCCCAAGCACTTCCTGTCGAGCGGCGCGCCGCAGCCAAACCCGGAGCAGCCGGCACGCGTCGATGCCTTGAGAAGCGCGGTCGAGCGGCTGGGATTACCGATCGCGGCGCCGGACGACCACGGAATCGGCCCGATCGCGGCAGTGCATACGCCTGAGTATCTCGCCTTTCTGCAGACGATCTATGCGCGATGGCAGCGCATCGAGGGCGGCTCGGCGGAGGTGATTCCGAACATTCATCCGGATCGGCGCGACGCGAGCTACCCGAAATCCGCAGTGGGTCAGGCGGGCTGGCACCAGGCGGACACGGCGTGCCCGATCTCGGCCGAGACCTGGGACAGCGCCTATTGGAGCGCGCAGAGCGCCGTCTCCGCGTCGCAGCTGGTGATCTCGGGACAGCGCTGCGCCTATGCGCTCTGCCGCCCGCCCGGCCACCACGCGTTCGCGGATCTTGCCGGCGGCTTCTGCTTCCTCAACAACACGGCCATCGCCGCTCAGGTCTGCGTGACGGCGGGCTTGCGGCCGGCGATCCTCGACGTGGACCTCCATCACGGCAACGGCACCCAGGGCATCTTCTATGGACGCTCCGACGTGCTGACCGTATCGGTTCATGCCGACCCGGTTCGCTACTATCCCTTCTTCTGGGGCCATGCCCACGAGCGCGGCGAGGGGGCTGGCCTCGGATACAATCTCAACCTACCGATCGCCCGCGGGACGGCCGACGACGGCTTCCTGGCGGCTCTGGAAGAGGGCATCGCCCGCATTCGTGCCTTCGGTCCGGACGTTCTGATCGTTGCACTCGGCCTTGATCCGTTCGAGGGCGATCCGTTCGGCGGCCTCGCCGTCACGACCTCCGGCTTCGCGCGGATCGGGGAGCGCCTGGCGAAGGTGCGGCTGCCGGCGGTGATCGTGCAGGAAGGCGGCTATCTCTGCCCGGAGCTCGGCGACAACCTCGCAAGCTTCCTGTCGGGATTGGAGGCGACCCATGGCTGACCACCGATCTGCCGGTGCGACTGGGTGAACTCCGCCCGAAGAGCGGCCGGGCGAGGGTGAGTTCAGGGTCAGAACCGTCAGCGCGCAACGCCCCGCCGGTAGGAACGCTCGAAGGGGGGCCGGCGACACCATCAGAGGGGCATCTGGGCGATTCCCGCTGATGCCAGGTTATGTCCAGGGTGAGGCGACCGCCGGAGCAGGACCTTCAGGACGGGTGCCGCGTTTTGTGGGAAGCACTTCCGTCGACTTACGAACTTATCCGCCACCGGGAGCACCTCGTGTCTCCTCGGCGTCCAATGCGCGATGCTGAACTGCACGTCGCGGCAGCCGATAGCCGCCGCTTCAAGGTGCGCGGCGGCCTCCAGGCGCCTGGTCTGAACCGAACGCCGGGGCGGACATGCCGTGCCGCTGCCGTTCCGGCGCGCCCGCACCGGCGGCGGCGCGTCGGCACCAGGCGAGCACGCGCTCGGGGTCGGGCGGCAGGGCCACGCCGAGCCCGCCGTGAAAGGCGGCCCAGGCCGCCGCGTAGTCCTGCCGGACCCCGGCGATCACCGGAATGCCCTCGGAGGCCGCCCGCGCGAGAAGATGGCGCAGCCCCTGGCCCTCCGCTTCCGCGCGGCCGAACCGGTTGACGATCAGGAAGCCCGCGCCCGGGGCAAGCTCCCTTTCGAGCCGCCCCGCCACATCCGTGATGGCCCTGGAATCGAGGCGGCAGCCCTTGGCCTGCTGCCCCCTTTCCTCGAGGATCGGCAATTCCCATCCATCGCGGAGGCCGCGCAGGACGAGGTTGCTGCGGCCCGTTGCCGGGTCGTTCACACGCGCCTGGACGACCCCGGCGACGGAGACGCCGTCGGCTGCGAGAGCCTCGGCGACGCGCAGCAACAACTGGTTGATCGGGTCGCCGGCCTCGAAGACGATGCCGGCCAGGGGCACGCCGACCTCGTTCGCCGGACCTGTCGTCGGCTCCATTCCGCTCTGCTCCGCATTGCCGGCCGCTTCTTGCACCATCGCACCCTTCCTGGCCGGGTTCCTTGCCGTGGGTCAACGGGCAAGGCCCCGCTCGCCCGTCGGCTCGGGGCCTTCCGCCACGCCCGACGGGCGGGGCCGTGGGACAGGCGGCACTCCCGGAACCGGACGACCGTGCGGTGCGGCTGGCCCGCCGGCACGACGTGCCGACGCGCCGCGGCCGAACTCCCTGACGCTCTGTGTCGTTCAGATGACGAGGAACTCGCCGCGAGCGCCCCCGGGCGCACCGGCAGAATGGAGCACCGGCCGTGTCACAGCGTATCGCGATCGTCGGAAACGGGGCGGTGGGCCTCGCCCTGGCCTATCGACTTGCCGAAGCCCCCGGCGGTCAGCACGTCGTCGTCTTCGGACCCGAGCGGATCTCGCGGGATTATGCCGGCACCTTCGCCGCGCCCGCGATGGTCAACGTGTTCGGCGAGGCGACCGTCGAGCACGAGAAATCCTGGGCAGGCCGCCACATGATGAAGATCGGGGCGGCCGCCATGGATCTGTGGCCCGAGCTCGTCGATCGCCTGAACGGCGAGTTGAAGGATCTCGGTTATCCGCCGGTCGAGCTGTGCCGCGGAACCTACATCGTCGCCAGGCCCGGCCGCGAGCGCGAGATCGCCAATCTCGGCGCGATTCGCCGCGCTCTCGAGGCGCACGGTCGCCCTTACGAGACGCTCGAGCTCGACGGGCGGTCGCAGGGGGCGCTGGTCGATCCCGGCCGCTTCGAGGCCGGCATCCACGTGCCCGACGAGATGTTCGTCGATGCCCGGGCGTTCCACCAGGCGCTGCGGGTCTGTCTTCGGCAGCGCGAGAACGTGTCTTTCCGCTTCACCCAGGTGACCGCGGTCGAGCGCGAGGGGCGGATCGTGCGCGACATTGACGGCGGGGAAGATCGGTTCGACGCCGTCGTCCTCGCGAACAGCTTCGGATTCAACGACCTCGTCGAAGGCCTCGGCCTTCATGGACAGGTGCCGTACCTCGTCCGTGTCTTCGGCGTCGGCCTCAGGATGCCGGCGAGGCCGGACCGGGTGTGCATCCGCACGCCGGTCTACGGCTCGAGTTGCGGCGACTACGGTGTCCAGTTCTCCGGCCACACCTATGTCGGCGCCTCCGCGCTCACCAACACCGACCGCGTGGAGATGACGACGCAGGTGCAGCGCGCCCTCGACTTCTACGACCCGCACGCGAACCTGAACGGCGTCGAGCTGACTGGCGGCATACGGGCGATGGCGCAGGATCTCTACCCCCTGATCGGCTGGCTCGACGAGGGCATCTACGCCGCGGCCGGCTTCTTCAAGAGCGGCGTCACGCTCGCGCCCTACGTGGCCGACCTCCTGACCCGCGAGCTGACCGGGCAGGCCCAGCCCCACGACAACCGCTTCTCGCCGTTCCGCCATGTCGACGAGGAGCCGCCCTCGGTGGGCGATCTGACGGGCATGGTGTGGGACGAGATCCAGTCGAGCGCGACGAGCGGCGGCAGCCGCAAGCAGCTCAACCGCTATGGCTGGCTCGCCGAGCCGATCGTGCGCTGGAAGGTCGGCAGGACCGTGAGCCAGTTCAAGAAGGGCATCTACTACAACAGCGACCTCGCTCAGCTCTGCATCTACGACTCCTCGATGATCGACCGGCTGAATGCCTACGAGCCGGTGCGGGAGGCCGCGTTCGAGCGAGGGGGCGGAGGGGAGGCCCAGGAGGCCGCCTGAGCGGCTTCTCCGGAACCCTGCCGGCGGGTGCCGGCATTGTGGGATCGCCGACCGAGACCAGTCGCGAGGAGATCCGAGATGACAAACCACACCGCGATCGCCGGCGCCGCGACGGCGGCCCTCCTGCTCGTCGCCATCGGCACGGGCCACGCATCGGCGCAGGAGGCATTCCCCGCCTGCCAGTCGCAGCAGGAGCTCGAGCAGGTCATCGGAAGCGACGGCCAGTTCATGCCGGACGGCTGCCGCAACCTCACGATCACGGCCGTGGAAACCGATGGCGCAAGGCTCTGCGTGATCGACTTCGCGACGGCGGGCGAAGGTGTCCTGAACACGCTGCGCGACGCCGCCCTTCCCGAGCAGTGGTGGGTCCGCTGCGATCGGCTCGAGGCGGAGGTACGCTAGGGCACGGCCCTCGACGTGCGGTCCGCTCCGGCGGCAGTCGGCGCGGAGGTTGAGGCTCAGTTCACCTGGCTGGATGGGGCTGCGGCCGGCAGCAGTCCCGGATCGATCCCCGTCTCCGCCGCCCCGGGCTCGCCCTTCATCGGGCTTGCCGCCGTCGCCGCGGGAGGCTGGTCGACGAACCCGGCCGCGTCGATCGACCGGGTGATCTCGCCGGCGAGGTCGACGATCTCGGCCTCCGCGACATCGCCTGTCATGGCCACCGTGAACGCGCCGGCCGGCCAGTAATGCACCTCCACCCCGTCGATCTCGGCCGTCCGCATCCAGCCCGTGTCCATGCCGTCCCGGGGGCGGACGAACAGGTTCAGGGCGCGGTCCTGTCCCTCGTAGGTGAGCCTCAGGAGCTCGTTGCCGGGCGCGCCGAGCCGTCCGCGGTCGGCGAGGTGAAATCCGAAGCCGGAGAGGTCGGGAACGTCGAACCTCAGCCAGACCTCGTTCGAGGCCGGGCCGAAGAGCATGTCGGGCGTCGTCGCGAAGGTCAGCCCCGGCTCTTCTCTTTGGACTCCTCCGTAGGTCGCTGCGCTCTCGATCAGCGCGGAGGGGACGAAGACCTCGCCGCCATAGCGGTCGCCGAGAACCCAGCCTCCGAGCCCGCCGACGATCAGGAGCGCCGCCGCCGCGGCCGAGCGCGCCAGGCGGCCCACGCCCGACCGCCGATGTCCCCAGACGACCTCGAGGTGGCGCTCCGGGATCGGTTCGGCGATCGCGCCGCCGTAGAGGGCGCGGATCTCCTCGTTCTGCCTGCGCACGTCGGCGGCGAACTCGCCGGCCTCCGGGTTCTGCGCCAGGTGTCGCTCGACGGCCGAGCGCCTCGCCGGGTCCATGTCGAGAAGGCCCTCGGCATAGGCGTGAAGGTCGATCTCCCTGATCTCGGTGCGGTCGTTCGTCATTTCACGCGCCTCAGCCTGGCCGGGCCCTCCTCCGCGTCCCGCACCCGGCGCAGCGTCTCGCGGCCGCGCGACAGCCGCGATCTCACCGTCCCGATCGGAACGTCGAGGACATCCGCCATCTCGTCATACTGCATGCCTTCGAGCGCGGAGAGCAGCACCACCTCGCGCTGCTCGTCCGGCAGCCTGTCGAGCGCCGCCGCGATGTTGCGGCACTCGACCCTGTGCTCCTGGTCAGGCGGCTGCGTCGCCATGCCGTCGATCGTGCCGGGTTCGGCCGGCACCTTTTCGGGCCTGAAGCGGCGGCGCCCGTCGACATAGGTCCGATAGAGGATCCGGAAGAGCCAGCTCCTGAGACGACCGCTCCGGCTCCAGAGGTGGCGTTTCCTGAGGGCGCGCTCGAGCGCATCCTGCACGAGGTCGTCGGCATGGTCGCGGTTCCGGGTGAGGGCGATCGCGTAGCGGCGCAGATGCGGGATCTGGCGTTCGATCATCCATTTCAGGTCGTCGTTCATCGCCTGGTCGATCGCCCTCCCGTTGGCAGTGCGGCGGTGCCTGCAGGGAAAGGACGGGGGCCGATGCGAAAGAGTTCCGCTTTGCGGGCGCGATGTGTGCGTCGGCGAGAAAAAAACGCGGTGCGGCTGGAACTCCCGCGTCCCGCCTTCCGTCAGTTCGGGTGTCGTGGCGGCTCGAAGCCCTGCGACACATCTCGAACCCGCCGCTCGAGCCGCGGCGGAACAACGCAAAGGACTGATCATGAACCGCCCAACGTTCTCCAAGCTTCTCGGCCCGGCGACCGCCGTGGCCATCCTGTGCGGCATGGCGGCTCCGGTCGCCGCCCAGCAGAACGCGGTGCCGCCGGCCGCCGCACCGGCCCAGGACGTCGACGAGACCCATGTCGCGGCGTTCGCGGAGGCCTCGCTGGCCGTCGAAGAGGTCGTGGAGCGGTGGAACCCGCGCATCCAGGGCGCAGAGAGCCCGGATCAGGCGGAGGAGCTGCGCACCGAGGCGAGCCGCGAGATGGTCCAGGCGATCCAGGACTCCGGCCTCGAGGTCCAGACCTATGACGAGATCTACAGGGCGGCCCAGGCCAATCCCGAACTCGCCATGGCCATCCAGCGCGAGCGCGAAGAGAGGCAGTAACGGCCTTCGCCCGCGCCCGCGCCCAGGCCCGACGTGGCCGGAGGCGCGGGCGCTCCTGCGGGGCCGGTAGGGCCCGACTTTGATCGCCATGCCCGTCGCGTGGCTGAGCGCCTTCTTGGGCCATGCCTGCCGGTTCGCCGGTCGAAGCAACGAACGAGGCACGATATGAATCCATCGGTGCCGACGGGACTGGCGCTGGCAATCCTGGCGCTTCCCGCCCACGCGCAGTCCGACTGCGAAGCGGAGGCGCAGCGCGCTTGGGCCGAGGTGCAGGAGTCCGATCTGGCCGAGGCGGCGAAGCAGCAGGCCGGGACGATTCTCGCCCAAGCCCAGGATCGGGGACAGCGGGGACAGGAGGCGCTGTGCGAGCAGGCGCTGGCCCAGGTGAAGACGACCTTCGACCTGCCTCCCGCGGGTGATGCCCTCGGGGAGCGACCCGGCTGACCGGTCTGCAAGGACGAGCTTGCCTCAGGGCCGGCCGGCGGCGAGCGTGGCAACCGAATCGGGCAAAGCGCGTTCCCGAAGGGACCACGAGCGGGTGGCCGCGGCCACTGCGCCGCGTAGCCCTCGAAACCGACCTCGCAGGATATGGAAGAGGAGCGATTGCGGATGAAGCAGTTTCTTGCGGCAGTTCTCGCGACGGCGGCGGTGTCATCGCCGACCCTCGCTCAGACCGACTGCAGCGCGAAGGCGCAGAAATTCAGGGCGGCGATCGAGGCCTCGGAGCTCTCCGACGCCTCCAAGGAGCAGGCGAGCGCGATGCTCGACGAGGCGGAGACGGCCGGGACGACGGGCAACGAGGCCGCGTGCACCAGCCAGATCGAAGAGGTGGAGATCGTCTTCGGCGTCGGCGAGAGCAACAGCGTCGTCGCCGATCCCGAGGAGATAGACGAGGGGGGCTAGGCCGGCCCCGTGGCCTCGATCTGCCGAGGCGGCCGCCCGCCTGGTTCCGACGAAGCGCGCTGCCGCGGTCAACGAGGCGGAACGTCGCTCGGCGTCGGCAGTGAAAATGGTGGTCGGAGTGGCAAGATTCGAACTTGCGACCCCCTCGTCCCGAACGAGGTGCGCTACCAGGCTGCGCTACACTCCGCGACCAGCGCTGGAGGGTATAGCGCCGGCCCGCCCGCATCGCAAGCCCGGCCGCGCGAACTTCCGCCGTCGCAGCGCCTTGCGAAAGTGGGCCTCCGGGCGATATACCGGCGCACGATCCGAGCCCGTCCTTCGGGTCGGTCCGGATGGGGCGTAGCCAAGCGGTAAGGCAACGGGTTTTGATCCCGTCATGCGCAGGTTCGAATCCTGCCGCCCCAGCCACGTTTCGAAAAACCTCTTTTATCTCAATAGCTTCGCGATTCTCCTCCTGAAGGGGCGCCCGAGTGGTCCACGCAACTGGTCCACATCGGGTGCTTCATGCAGGTCGGTCACTACGTCCAGAAGCGCGGAAATCGCTACCGATTCCGCGCTCGTTTGCCGAAGAGGGTGGCGACTTTCCTGAGATCGGGCGAACTTGTGGTGAACCTTCAAACGGATTCGCGCAGCCTCGCCCTGAAGAGGGCGCGCGCGGTCCGGGTCGCCATGGAGCCGTTGATGGCCGAACTCGTTAGACTTCCGGATCGCGCTCAGGCGGAGCGCCTGGTCCGCGCGTGGCTCGACCGACAGTCGACCACCTGGGCCGTCTACGTCGAAGAGACCGGATGCACGATGCTGGACCCGGCCGAAGCGAGGGCATTGGAAGACGAGGATGCGCGCGAGCTCGATGACATGCTGCGCGTCTTTGGGCAGACGTCGCGCAGCCGGTTCCGGGAAGTGCTGCGGCGCGCGCTCACGGGGCGGGAACCCAGGGCGCGTGCGGCGATAGAGCCGCTCGTGAACGACATCATGAGACAGATCGCGCCCGATCTGGCACCGGACAGCCAAGACGGTCGGCTGCTGGGCCGGACAATCGTCAACGGCTTGGCCACGATGTTTGACGAGCAGGAGGCGCTCGAGCTGGGAGAGTTCCTTCCCGTTCTGGCCGGGTCGCCGACGGCGCAGGTAGAAGAGCCCGTGCCAGATGCCTCTGCTGAGCCATTTCTTCAGCATTGGGATTCGTTTGCGACGTCGAAGGAAGAGGTAGGGGACTGGAAACCGGACACGACGTCCAATGCCAGATCCTCCCGGAACCTCTTCGCCGGTCTGGTTGGACCGGACTGCAACGCGAGCGACATCTCCCGGGCTACGGTGTCGAAATTCCGCTCCCAGCTCTTCGCGCTTCCGCGGATGTACGACAAGGCGCGGAAATGGCGGGGACTGCCACATGCCAAGATCATCGAGGTGGCCAAGGAGGAGGATGCGCGTGGCGGAAAGAAGGAGGAGAAGGCGATCGAACGACTAAGTCTCCCGACCGTCGACAAGCACACGGGGAATTTGCTTGAGTATTGGCGATGGTGCCAGACCCATGGTCGTATTCCCAAGGCCTGGGAGAACCCGTTCGTTGGCTTCATCAAGTCAAAACCGAAGGGTCGGCGTGCACGCGGTCTCCGCGATCCGTGGACCGAGGAGATGATTACCATTTTATTTCAGTCTCCCATCTGGACCGGCTGCAAGAGCCTTCACCGTCGCAGCACGCCTGGGCCCGAGATCTTTCGTGACGCACACTTCTGGCTTCCGCTGCTGGGACGCGCCACCGGCGCGAGAGAGGATGAGCTGTGCTCCCGTCTCGTCGGCGACGTTCGCTTCACCGATGACGTTCCGTATCTGGAGATCAAGGACAGCAAGAGCGACCAGTCGACGCGCGACCTGCCTCTGCCAAAGATCATCCTGGATCTCGGCTTCCTGGAGTTTCGCTATTGGGGCCGTGCCGCCGACGAACCTCTCTTCCCGGAGCTGATTCCGCAGGGGCCTGGGGCAAATCGGTCGGCCGCATTCAGCGGCCCGTTCACAGACTATCGACGAAAAGTTGGGTGCTATCGCCCGAAAATGGACTTCCATAGCTTCCGGCATAACGTGATCACGGATCTCACGAACGTTCCGGGACTGAGCGAAGTCTGGATCGATGAGATCACCGGCCACAATAACGACTTCCGCGACAGTGAGCGTTCCCGATACTCGAAGGGGATCTATCTCCGGCACCTGAGGTGGGCTCTCAACCACGTCAACTTTGGGGTCGACCTCAGTCACCTCAATTACGAAGGCCCAGCCGGTGTGCCGGCCCCAGGAGCCGCTCAGGAGCTCAGGCGATACGTCGCCCGCGCAGAGCGCGAGATGGCGAGTAAGGCCAGTCGGCGAGGGAAGAACTCCCAGGGATGAACCATCAGGTTCGGCAACGCCGGCCTGTCCTCTGCTTCTTTCAAGGACCTGACGCGTCGTTGACGTAGTGGGTAATGATCCCTGGCCTGCCGAGAAAGTCCGCGCGAGGATGCTTACCCTGTGTCCGGATTCCGTCCAAGGGCGACGACCGGATGTGCCGAAAGGCACGATTCAGGGTCCCTTACTTCCGGTTCTCCGCCAGAGAGTGGAGCAGTGGTGAGCACATCACCGGTCCAACTCGTGACATGCCTGATGAGAAAGATTGGGCGGCCCGCTTCCTTCACCTGCAGGACGACAAGGCTTCTTGAAGTCGGCAATCCCGGCGTCGCATAGACCAGCCATCCTGGTTGGGCGACCGGCGTCAACGAATAGTCCGGGACAAGAACTGCGTACGCTCCTGCTCGACCAGCCACTTGCGGCACTATCGGGGTGGTTGCCGGAATTTCATCGTCCAGTCCGACCGCCCCCACCAGACCGGGTACCGGATCCGAGACGAGCGGAATCCTGCCGACGCTCATCTGACCCCAGTGAACCCGCCACTTGTGAGCCAGATCAGGGCTGATCCACCGCGACGCGAAGTCTGGAAGCGTCATCCCTTGCGTGTCCGCGGAACGCGCCCGCACTGTCCGATCCAGGGCTGCCAGACCGCCCGGCTCTGGAGGGGAGGCTGGCGATGGATCGTCCGTCTCGCCCAAGAGAAACGCCGGCGTGGTCTGCAATCCACGCGCAATTTTTCGAAGGTTCTCTGCCCGGACACCTGTCTTTCGTCCCGCGAGCAGGTCGTTGATCCAGGTGGGACGCAGGCCGCTCCTGCGCGCCGCTTCGGCCTGGCTGATGCCCAGCGCGTTGATCCTCACAAGGATGCGTTTACCGAGATCCGCTTCCACCACTCTGCCCTCGTTGATCAAAAAATCCGAATCGTATATAAAATCGGATAAATGGTGCATCAGGAAACGCGAGACAACTTGTAGGATCTGTAGGATCCCTACCTACAAACTCTACACCCTCCTCATGCGTCGTACGATATTTCAGATGGAAAGCGAGGGCAATGGTAACTGAGGAAGACATTCACCGTGCCCGCGATCAGCTGGATGCGCAGGGCATAAGGCCGACCTACGAGAAGGTTCGCGAGTTGCTCGGTCGGGTGAGCTACTCGCAACTCACCGGAGGGATGAAGACGTGGCGACCGAAGAATTGGTCGACCGAGGACATCCCGAAGGACATCACCGAGGAGCATCTCCGGTCGCTCACCTCGATCTGGGCGATGGCCCAGAAATCCCTCAAAGCGGCTCATGCGCTTGAGATGGCTGAGCTGCGGGAAGAACTCGCGACGAAGGATGCGGCGATCAAAGACTACGAGGAGGATCGACAGGCGCTAGAGGCCACGATCGCCCAGCTCGAAGTCGCGGCGCAGGAACTGCGCGACACGGTTGCGGGGCTGCAGTCGGTAAATGACGAACTCCGTGGCGAGGTGAAAGGGCTGCGGGCCCGCCCGGGGCGCAAGCCGGGACGACCCGCCGGATCTGGCGCGGCGAAGGCTGAGGGGCGGGATCCCTCCGATGCCGCGCAGAGCGTCCGATAAATCGGATGCCGCATGACGGCACTGCCAGGTGAGCGTAGCGGCTGGATCATCAGGGATGATCTCTTGGCGCAAGGAGTAGGCGGCGGTCGGATGGCTGCCGCCTTCTTTCGTTGTTTTCAACGGAGATCCTGGCGATAAAGCACAAGACCGGCGGTTGGACTGGGTGGAGATATCTCCAAGCGTGAAGTCCTTAGCCCGAGGAGAAGCTCCGGGCTTACCAACCTCGCGGCCGTTTCGGATTGCTTCCGGGCTACAAGCGGCCACCCGTCGGCCGCGTCGAGAAGCTCAATATCCGCGATGAGGGCTGGAGCCT
>NZ_AWXZ01000041.1 GCF_000496075.1 Lutibaculum baratangense AMV1 | reverse complement strand
AACACCTGATGGAACACGACGTCGAAGGCCTGATCGGCGCGGCTCGTCATGAGCGGTCGGAGGGCCGGTTGACCTATCGGAACGGCTATCGGGACCGCGAACTGAAGACGCGGCTGGGGTCGCTGAACCTTCGCGTGCCCAAGCTTCGGCAGGGCTCCTACTTTCCCGGTTTCCTCGAGCCGCGCCAGACATCGGAGAAGGCGCTCGTCGCCGTCATCCAGGAGGCGTGGATCGGTGGCGTCTCGACCCGGCGCGTCGACGACCTCGTCCAGGCGATGGGCCTGTCGGGGATCTCCAAGAGCACCGTCTCCAAGCTATGCAAGGAGATCGACGAACGGGTCGGCGAGTTCCTCGATCGCCCGCTCGCCGGCGAATGGCCCTATGTCTGGCTCGACGCCACCTACCTCAAGGTGCGCCAGGGCGGGCGCATCGTGTCGGTCGCCGCGATAATCGCCGTCGCGGTCAACACCGACGGCCGCCGCGAGATCATCGGCCTGGCGATCGGACCCTCGGAGGCCGAGACCTTCTGGACCGACTTCCTGCGCTCCCTGAAGAGCCGGGGCCTCGCGGGCGTGAAGCTCGTCATCTCGGACGCCCACACCGGCCTCAAAGCCGCCATTGCGCGGGTGTTCGACGCCACCTGGCAGAGATGTCGAGTTCATTGGATGAGGAACGCGCTCGCCTACGTGCCGAAGGGCCGGCACACCGTCGTGGCGGCGGCGATCCGACAGGCCTTCAACCAGGCCGACCGAGATCATGCCGGCGAGACCTGGCGTCATGTCGCCGACCAGCTCCGCAATCGCTGGCCCAAGCTCGCCGACCTCATGAACGAATCCGAGCCGGACGTGCTCGCCTACATGACCTTCCCGCCCCAGCACCGCACCAAGTTGCACAGCACGAACCCTCTGGAGCGTCTGAACAAGGAGGTGAAGCGCAGGGCCGACGTGGTCGGCATCTTCCCGAACGAAGAGGCCATCACTCGCCTGATCGGCGCCGTGCTCTTCGAGCAGAATGACGAATGGCAGACCCAGCACCGATACATGCAGCTCGAGGCCATGAGCCAGATCGACACTGTCGCCGTCGACCCGATCCTCAAGCTTCAGCCTGCTGCCGCATGAAGACCGCCGACGTGGTCACCTTCAAATTACACCAGCTTGACGGACGTCA
>NZ_AWXZ01000040.1 GCF_000496075.1 Lutibaculum baratangense AMV1 | reverse complement strand
AGGCTCTCTCCCGCGCGGAGGCCGTCATCGAGTTCACGCCGAAGGGCGAGATACTGGACGCCAACGAGAACTTTCTCGCGACGCTCGGCTACACGATCGAGGAGATCCGCGGCCGCCATCACAGCCTGTTCGTCGAGCCCGCCTACGCGAACTCGGCGGAATACGCCGCCTTCTGGGCTCGGCTCGGCCGCGGCGAGTACATCGCCGAGGAGTTCAGGCGGATCGGCAAGAACGGGAAGGAAGTCTGGATCCAGGCCTCCTACAATCCGATCTTCGACATGAACGGCCAGGTGATGAAGGTCGTGAAGTTCGCGACCGACGTGACCGGCCGCGTGCGCGCCGTCCAGGAGATCGGCACGGCGCTCGGCAAGCTCGCGGAAGGCGACGTGTCGCAACGCATCGAGACCCCCTTCATCCCGGCGCTCGACCGGCTGCGGGTCGACTTCAACGGCTCGCTCGACGTCGTCGAGGCGGCGCTCGTGAAGGTGCAGGAGGCCACCCACACGATCGAGAACGCGACGGCGGAGATACGCATCGCCTCAGACGACCTGTCGCGGCGCACCGAACAACAGGCCGCGAGCCTCGAGGAGACGGCTGCCGCGCTCGACGAGATCACGGCGACCGTCAGGCGCTCCGCCGAAGGGGCCAGGCACGCGAGCGACGTCGTCGGGCAGGCGAAGGGCGACGCGGAGCATTCGGGCGACGTGGTGCGCAAGGCGGTCGCCGCCATGCATGCGATCGAGGGCTCCGCGAAGCAGATCACCCGGATCATCGGCGTCATCGACGAGATCGCCTTCCAGACGAACCTCCTCGCGCTCAATGCCGGCGTCGAGGCGGCCCGAGCCGGCGAGGCCGGCAAGGGCTTCGCCGTCGTCGCGCAGGAAGTCCGCGCCCTCGCCCAGCGGTCGGCCGAGGCCGCGAAGGAGATCAAGGCGCTGATCCAGACCTCCTCGTCGCAGGTCGCGCAAGGCGTGGACCTCGTCGGCCGGACCGGCGAGTCACTCGAGCGCATCGTTGCACAGGTCGCCGAGATCAATGGCATCGTCGCGGGGATATCCGCCTCGTCGCAGGAGCAGTCGCTGGCCCTCGCCGAGGTCAACACCGCCGTCAACCAGATGGACCAGGTCACGCAGCAGAACGCCGCCATGGTCGAGGAGGCGACGGCGGCCGCCCACAGCCTTGCGTCCGAGACCGAGGGTCTCGTCGAGGCCGTCGGCCGCTTCAGCCTTGGGCGCGTGTCCCAACGTCGCGACGTCCAGCGCCCAGGCGCTGCCCGCGCCAACGTGGTGCGCCTGCCGCGCATGAGCGGCAACGTCGCCGTGAAGATGCGCGCGCGCGAAGAGAGCTGGCAGGAGTTCTGACGGCGCCAGGCCACTCCCGGGGGCGGCTACGGACGGCCCGCCTCCTCCGCGGACAGGCTCGACCCGTAGCGCTTCTTCATGCGCCGGTAGGCGAAGGGCGCTGCGGGGACGGTGCAGACATAGACCACGGTCCAGAACGTCAGGCTAGCCCAGGGGAAGCTCACGAAGAGCGCGACGACGATGACGACGGCGACGAAGGTCGGCAGGACATACTCGCGCGGCACGCGCATCGTGATGCGCTTTGAGGAGAATGTCGGGATCGTAGACACCATCAGGAAGGCGATGCCGAGCTCGTAGGCGAGCACGAGCGGCGCGCCTTCCGGCGTGTAGTCCATGCCCATCAGTTGCAGGTAGACGGGCAGGAGCACGGCGATGGCGCCCGCCGGGGCCGGCACCCCGACGAAGAAATTGCCCATCCATGACGGCTTCTTCGGCTGGTCGAGCTGCGCGTTGAAGCGGGCGAGCCGCAGCGCCGAGCAGAGCGCGAAGACGAGGCCCGAGATCCAGCCGATATTGCCGAGATGGTCGAGCAGCCAGGCGTGCAGCAGGATCGCCGGCGCAACCCCGAAATTCACGAAGTCGGACAGCGAGTCGAGCTCGGCGCCGAACCGCGACGTCGACCGCAGCATCCGAGCGACGCGGCCGTCCAGCATGTCGAGGATGGCCGCGAAGAGGATGGCCGCGATCGCGAGCTCGATCCTGCCCTCATAGGCCATCCGGATCGCCGTCAGCCCCGCGCACAGCGCCAGGAGCGTGATCATGTTCGGCACGAGCATGCGCAGCGGCACGCCGCGGAACGACCGCCGCTCCTTGGGCTGCGGATCGGGCTCGAAGGGCTGGAACGGCGTTTCCATTGGTTTTCCTCTCTCGCGTCAGTCCGAGCGCCATCGGACGGGCGCGGGGTGCCCGGCGCCGCTGCCGAGCCGGGCGATGACGGTTTCGCCGGCCGTCGCCGTCTGGCCCACCTGGCACAGGATCTCGGCATCCTCGGGCAGGTAGTGGTCGACGCGGCTGCCGAAGCGGATGAGGCCGATGCGCTGGCCGGGCTCGAGCCGCCCGCCCTCCTGGACGAAGGACACGATGCGTCGGGCGACGAGTCCCGCGATCTGGACGACGCCGACGAGCCGCCCCTCCTGCGTCTCGAGCACGAGAGCGTTTCGTTCGTTGTCCTCGCTCGCCTTGTCGAGCTCGGCGTTCACGAACTTGCCGGGCGTGTAGACGATGCGCTCGATCCGCCCGGCCACCGGCGCCCGGTTCACGTGCACGTTCACGACGTTCATGAAGACGCAGACGCGCGGCAGGGGCTCCGTGCCGAGATCGAGCTCGGGCGGGGGCACCGCCCGGCTGACCGAGGAGATGCGGCCGTCGGCGCCGCTCACCACGAGGTCGGGATGAACGGGGGTCACGCGCGGCGGGTCGCGGAAGAAGTAGGTCACCCACGCGGTGATCAGGGCGAAGATCCAGCCGACCCAGGTCCCGAAGACCCACAAGGCGACCGTGATGATGACGCCGATCGCGATGAACGGATAGCCCTCGCGATGGATCGGCACCATCCCGTTGCGAAGGCTGCGGATCATGTCGTTGACGATGGTCGTGCTCCTCCTGCGCCTGTCGGCCCGCCCGGCAGGGGCGGATACCGCGAACGGCCAGCCCTGCGATTGCTACAGCCCATGAGGCGCCGCGCCAAGCCGGTCACATCGCAACGTATCGGTCGCGGCGGTGGTTCACGGCAAGGAGCAGGTTGAGGACGATCGCGCTGGCGACCGAGTAGATCACGGCGCGCGGCGCGACGACGGCGAAGGAGAGCGCGAGGATCGTGAGGTCGAAGGCGAGTTGCATGAGGCCGGCGCGCCATCCGAAGCGGTCCTGCACGAAGAGCGCGAGGATGCCGACACCGCCGAGGCTCGCCCTGTGACGGAACAGCGCGAGCAGCCCCAGGCCGAGAAGCATGCCCGCGAGAACCGCCCCGTAGAGAGGGTCCACCGGCCCGAACTGCAGGACATGCGGCTGGAGCCCCGTCAGCACCGACATCGCGGCGATGGCAAGGATCGTCTTGATGGTGAAGGCCCGCCCCATCCGGCCGATCGCGAGGGCGAAGAACGGCAGGTTCACGAAGAAGAACACGAGGCCGAAGTTCCAGCCCGTCGCATAGGTGACGATGAAGGCGAGACCGGCCGTGCCCCCCGTCAGGAAGCCCAGGTGGCCGAGCATCGCGACCCCCAGAGCGGCCACCGCGATACCTGTCGCGATGCCCTGCACGTCCTCGAGAGGCGTGTGCCGCGTCGCCGTCGTCTCCCAGAATCCCGGAGGGATCTTCAACGCGTGCCGCGCCCCGTCTTCTGCCATCGCATGGCGATGATAGCGGCCTTCGCAGACGCAGCAAGCACCTCAGGCGGCATCCGTCTCGCGCTGCCGAGCGGATTCGGTGCCGCCGAGATCGTCTTCCCTCTCGGCCACCTCCAGTTCGGCCTCCGCCTCGGCGGCCTGGCGCTGGCGGTCCCACATGCCGGCATAGACGCCGCCCAGCTCGAGGAGGTCGGCGTGACGGCCGCGCTCCACGATCTGGCCCTTCACCAGGACGATGATCTCGTCGGCGTCGATGACCGTCGACAGCCGGTGCGCGATGACGAGCGTCGTGCGGCCGCGCGACACGGCCTTCAGCGCCGACTGGATCTCCTTCTCGGTGTGGGTGTCGAGCGCGGAGGTCGCCTCGTCGAGCATCAGGATCGGCGGCGCCTTCAGGATCGTGCGGGCGATCGCCACGCGCTGCTTCTCGCCGCCGGAGAGCTTGAGGCCGCGCTCGCCGACCGGCGTCTCGTAGCCTTCGGGCAGGCTCTCGATGAAATCGTGGATCTGCGCCCGCCTCGCCGCCTCGATCACCTCCTCCCGGCTCGCGGAGGGGCGGCCGTAGCGGATGTTGTAGAAGACCGTGTCGTTGAACAGCACCGTGTCCTGCGGCACCATGCCGATCGCGGCCCGAAGGCTCGCCTGCTGGACCTTCGAGATGTCCTGCCCGTCGATCGTCACGCGGCCGGACACGATGTCGTAGAAGCGCAGGAGGATGCGCGAGATCGTCGACTTGCCGGCCCCCGAAGGGCCGACGATCGCGACCGTCCTGCCGGCGGGAACGGCGAAGCTGATGCCCTTGAGGATCGGCCGCGCGCCGTCGTACGAGAACACGACGTCCTCGAACCGCACCTCCCCCGCCTCGATCTCGAGCGGCACGGCTCCCGGGGGATCGGCGACCTCGGGGTCACGGTCGAGCAGCTCGAACATCGATTCCACGTCGACCAGCCCCTGCTTGATCTCCCGGTACATCGTCCCGAGGAAGTTCAGCGGGATGTAGAGCTGCACGAGCAGCGCGTTGATCATCACGAAGTCGCCGATCGTGGCGGTGCCGGCCATCACCTGGCGCGCCGACAGGGCCATGCAGACCGTCATCCCCAGAGTGAAGATGACGGCCTGGCCGAAGTTCAGCCCCGCGAGCGAGGTGAAGGTGCGGATCGCCGCCTTCTCGTAGCGCCGCATCGACTGGTCGAAGCGCTCCGCCTCCAGCCGCTCGTTGCCGAAATACTTCACGGTCTCGTAGTTCAGGAGCGCGTCGAGCGACTTGAAGTTCGCCTCGTTGTCGCTCTCGTTCATCGCCCGCCGGATCGCGATGCGCCGGTTCGACGCCCAGACGGTGAAGCCGAGATAGGCGACGATCATCACCGCCAGTATGCCGACATAGACGAGGTCGAACTGGTAGGCGACGACGATCCCGACCAGCGCGAACTCGAGGATCGTCGGGATCATCGACAGGATCGTCAGCCGGACGATCGCCTCGATGCCCTTCGTGCCGCGCTCGATGACTCGGCTCAGGCCGCCGGTGCGACGCGCGACGTGGAAGCGCAGGCTCAGCCGGTGCATGTGCTCGAACGTCCTGTTCGCGAGCACCCGCACCGCGTGCTGCCCCACCCGCGCGAAGATCGCGTCGCGCAGCTGCGTGAAGCCCGCCATCGCCATGCGCGCCGCCCCGTAGGCGAGCACGAGCGCCAGCGGCACGACCATGAACTGAAGCCAGTCGGGAACCTCGCCTGCGAGATTTCCCTCTCCGGTCAGCGCGTCCGTGGCGAACTTGAAGGCGTAGGGGACGAGCACGGTGACGAGCTTCGCCAGCACGAGCGTGAGCAGCGCCAGGATCGCCCTGCGCTTGAGGTCGGCCCGTCCCTCCGGCCAGATATACGGCCAGAGCCGCTTCAGCGTGGAAAACGTGCTGGCTTCGGCGTCGATCGCGGCGCGGTTCTGCGCCGGCTCGACGCCGCTGGCTTGCGTGTCGCTCATGTCGTCCTTCCCCGGCCACGAAGCGTCGCGCGATCGTCTCCGCCGCAGCCGGTCGGCTCATCGTGTTTACGTCTGATGCAGCCGGCGCCGGCCGGCTGTCCTCTCCCTCTCGCGGTCCCGCGCCTCAGTCGGCGGGATCCTGGTCCTCGTCGAGATAGGGGATCGTGAAGACCTGTCCCGGGTAGATCAGGTCAGGATCGCGAATCTGCGTCCGGTTCGCATCGTAGATCGCGGTGTAGCGGACACCGCTGCCGTAAAGCCTGCGGGCGATCGTCCACAGATTGTCGCCCCTGTTGATGAGGGCGATCGAGGCATCGCTCCCCGTGCCTGGTGCCGTGGCGGTGCCGGCCGCGCCACGCCCCTCCCCGACCACGCCTGTGCCTGTGACGTCGGCCTGGCCCGCGGAGACCTCGCCGGACGTCCCGCCTTCGGTGGAGAAGGCGAGCTGCACCCTGTCGAACCGCACCGCCGCCCGCGCCGTCACCTCGCCTCCGGCGCCGAGCGTATCCGCGCGCACCTCGTACTGGCCGGGCGGCAGCGCCCGCGAGCCGGTGATGAACCAGTTGCCGCTCGCATCCGCCTCGACGGTGCCCAGTGCCTCGTTGTTCACGTAGAGGCGCACGGTGGCGGCGGGCTCGGCCTGACCGGACATCATGAGCGTCTCCGGCTCCTCGACCTCCACCGTCTCGATCGAGAGCGTGCCGCTTTCGACGTCACCGGCAGGGCCCTCGTCCGTTTCGGCCTCCGGCTGAGCGGCCGCCGTCTCCGGCACGTCGTCGTCGGGAAGCGCCGCCGGCTCCGACGGCATCGAAGCGTCGTCGCCCTCGGCTGTGGCACCCGCATCCGGCTCCGCCGTCACCGGCTCGTCCGAGGCATCGGATCCCGCCACGTCCTGCTCATCCCCGGAGGAAGCACCCTCCGGAAGCGCCGCGACCTGCCTCTCGTCCGAGGGGCTCTCGTCCGTTCCGGACCCTCCCCCGATCTCGGGCAGGTCCGACGTCTCGTTCGGCCCGGGCTGTAATCCGGGCTCCGGGAGGTCGGCGGTCTCGTCCGGCAAGTCGGCGGTCTCGTCCTGCCCCCCGTCCGTGTCCTCCGCCATCCGGGCCGACGGGGCGCCGTCGCCGGCGCTCGTCTCCGCCTGCCCCGGAAGAGCCGTGTCACCGGGCTCATCCTCGGCCATCGCGAGCTCGTCGCCGGCAAGCGCCGCAGGCTCGTCTCCCGTCGTCGCCGCGCCATCGGAAAAGTCGGCCGGTTCCGCGTCGGGCTCCGCGCGGCCCGTCTCCGCCGGACCGCCGGCCTCGGCTTCAGGCGCCTCCGGCGCCCGGATCTCCGCGCCCGCTTCCGCATCCCCGTCGGCGGGGAGCGCGTCGTCGCCCGCCATGGCGAGCCGCTGCGACGCGTCCTCGTCGGGCTTTTCCGGCCTCTGGACCACGCGGGACGGCTCGCCCTGCGGGGTCACCGCCACGAGCGGCGTTTCGCCGTCGTCCTGGATCACGATCGCGACGTGATCGCCGTAGACGGGCTCGCTGCCGTCCCGGGATGTCGCGCGCAGCGCCATGTCGTGCGAGCCGACGCCGAGCGGCTGGCCCAGAACCATCGCCCATTCGCCGCTCGCATTGGTGTCGGCGTCGGCGAGGACGACGTTCGCCGAGACGAGTTCGACCCGGGCCTGTGCCCTCGCGCGCCCCGCCGCCACGAGTTCGCCGCTCGGCTCCACGCGCACCAGATCGAAGGACGGCGCATCCTGGTCCCTCGCCGCCTGCGGGCGGTTCTGCGTCTCCTCTGGAACGCCCGGAGCCTCGCCCGCGGCGTCGCCGGCGGCCGTCCGCGGCTGCGGCTCGCTCTCGTCGCGCGTCTCCAGCGCGAAGTAGCCGGCGACGGCACCCAGCAGAACAACGGCGATGGCGGCGAGTATCCTGGTGTTCATGGCGCGGCTACCGTGTTGGCGACATCGCCAGCCGCAAGGACGCGGCCGGCGCCACCTTCATGCCACGTGCACACTGTCACGTGCAGTTTTCACCTATATGGTGATTCCCGAAAGAACAAGGCGGCACCCACCGGTGAGCCGCCACGTCACGACGAGTCGAAGGAACGTGCGTTGATGTCGAAGCTCGAGCGTATCTGCGTCTATTGCGGTTCAGGCCCCGGGCGCAAACCCGTCTACAAGCAAACTGCCGAGGCCCTCGGCGCGGCGCTCGCCGCCGCCGATATCGGCCTCGTCTATGGCGGCGGCAGCCTCGGGCTCATGGGAACCGTCGCGAGCTCCGTCCTCAGGCATGGCGGCCATGTCACCGGCATTATCCCGGAATTCCTGACCGAGCGCGAGCGGATGCTCCGCGACGTGCAGGAGCTCATCGTCACGAGCGACATGCACGAGCGCAAGAAGGCGATGTTCGACAAGTCGGACGGCTTCATCGCCCTGCCCGGCGGCATCGGCACGCTCGAAGAGACCGTCGAGATGCTCACCTGGAGCCAGCTCGGCCGGCACAACAAGCCGATCGTGCTCGCGAATATCGACGATTTCTGGCGCCCCTTCTGCGACCTGATCGACCACATGCGCGAGGAGCTCTTCATCCGCTCGGAGCTTCAGGTGAACCTCCTGATCGCCGACACGATCGACGAGATCCTGCCGATGATGCGCTATGCGATCGAGGCCGGCGCCACGCGCGGCGCGGCCGAGGAGGAAGCGGCCGAGAAGGAGACGATGAGCCGGATGTGAGGCTCAGCCGAGCCGGCGCGCGTGGTCGGCGAGAGAGGCGAGGAGCTTGCCCAGGAACTCCCGCGCCCGCTCGTCGGTCAGCCGCCCCCGGTCGTCGAACTTCTCGTCGGCGGTCGCGATATGCACCTCGGGCCGGACGACCGTCTCCGCGTTCAGCGCGACGAGCACCTGCCGCAGATGGTGCTGGCACCTGATGCCGCCATAGGGGCTCGGCGACGCCGTGGCGATCGCCGTCGGCTTGCCGGCGAGCGGCTGCGGCTTCGTCTGGGTCATCCAGTCGATCGCGTTCTTCAGCGGCCCCGGCACGGAGTAGTTGTATTCCGGCGTCACGATGACGAGCCCGTCGACGGCACGGATCGCGGCGGCGAGCCGCTCCACCGGCTCCGGCAGCCCCTCCGCCTCCAGGTCCTCGTCGTAGATCGGGATGTCGCCGATCGACGGCAGCATCTCGATCCTGACGCCGTCGGGCGCGTGTTCCTGCATGTTCTCCGCCACCTTGCGGTTGAGCGATGCCTTTCGGAGGCTGCCCACGAGAACGCCGAAGACGAGTTCCTTGCCGTCGCTCATTCCAGATCCTTCCGGTCGGGCCGGAGGGATCATCAGACGGAAGCGAGCTTCCTCGGACGGTCCTCCGGCGATGCAGCGACGCCCGAGCACAGGAGCTTGAAGGTGATCGAATCCACAAGCGCCTGGAACGAGGCGTCGACGATGTTGGGAGAGACGCCCACCGTCGACCAACGGTTCCCCTCGCCGTCGCGGCTCTCGATGAGAACCCGCGTGGTAGCGGACGTGCCGCCGTTCAGGATGCGCACCTTGTAGTCGACGAGCTCGAGGTCCTCGATATGCGCCTGGAAGCGCCCGAGGTCCTTCCTCAGAGCCATGTCGAGGGCATTGACGGGGCCGTTCCCCTCCCCGACCGACATCAGACGCTCGCCGTCCACCGTCACCTTCACCACGGCTTCCGAGACCGTCACGAGGTCGCCCATCGCGTTGTGGCGACGCTCGACCATCACGCGGAAGCTGTCGACATGGAAGAAAGCCGGCACGTGACCGAGGAGCCTGCGCGCGAGCAGCTCGAACGACGCATCCGCCGCCTCGTAGGCGTAGCCTTCGGCCTCGCGGCGCTTCACCTCGTCGAGAAGCCTCGGCAGGCGTGGATCGTCCTTCTGCACGCCGATGCCGAGCCGCTCGAGCTCCGCCAGAAGGTTCGACCGCCCCGCCTGGTCGGAAACGAGGACGCGCCGGCGGTTGCCGACGAGCTCGGGATCGACATGCTCGTAGGTCGTGGGATCCTTCACGATCGCGGAGGCGTGCAGGCCGGCCTTCGTCGCGAAGGCCGATTGGCCGACATAGGGAGCCTGCCGGTTCGGCGCGCGGTTCAGGATCTCGTCGAAATGGTGCGAGATCGCGGTCAGCTGCTTCAGCTGCGCGTCGCTGACGCCGATCTCGAAGCGTTCCGCGTACCAGGGCTTGAGCTTCAACGTCGCGACCAGCGTGACGAGGTTCGCGTTGCCGCAGCGCTCCCCGAGCCCGTTGAGCGTCCCCTGGATCTGGCGCACGCCCGCTTCCACCGCCGCGAGCGAGTTCGCGACGGCGTGGCAGGTATCGTCATGGGCGTGGATGCCGAGATGATCGCCCGGGACGACATTCGTCACGTCGGACACGATCTCGCTGATCTCGTGCGGCAGCGTGCCGCCGTTCGTGTCGCAGAGCACCACCCAACGGGCACCGGCCTCGTAGGCGGTGCGGGCGCAGTCGAGTGCATGCTCGCGGTTGGCCTTGTAGCCGTCGAAGAAGTGCTCGCAGTCGATCATCGCCTCGCGGCCGCACGCCACCACCGCCTCGACGGAGTCGCGGATCCCCGTGAGGTTCTCCTCGAGCGTCGTGCCGAGCGCCACCTTCACGTGGAAGTCCCAGCTCTTGGCGACGAGGCAGACCGCGTCGACGGCGGCGTCCAGCACGGCGGCAAGCCCCGGATCGTTCGAGACGGACCTGCCCGGCCGCCGCGTCATGCCGAAGGCGGTGAAGCGGGACGTCTTCGTCCGCTTCTTCGCGAAAAACTCGCTGTCCACCGGGTTCGCCCCCGGCCACCCTCCCTCGACATAGTCGATGCCGAGCTTCTCGACGAGCTGGGTGATGAGGATCTTGTCCTCGACGGAGAAGTCGACGCCCGGTGTCTGGGCACCGTCTCGCAGCGTCGTGTCGAAGAGGTAGAGACGCTCGGCCATCGCCTACTCTCCCTGCGGCCCCGGCCACGTCTTCGTGTCGTGGTCGGGATGCTGATAGGAATGGATGTCGGAGAGGAACGGCGACGCAGCGACATCCTCCTCGGTGTGCCGCGCCGGCAGTTCGTGCAGCCGGTCCACATAGGGCAGCCGCCCCTCCGTCCCGAACTGGATCTCCGGCACGATCTCGGCAGGCCTGTCGAACGCGCCGATCGCCAGGGCGGGCCCGTCTGGTGCCTCGTAGGTGAGCGGCGTGCCGCAGGCGGCGCAGAAGCCGCGCCGCACATGGTTCGAGGACTGGAAGTGGGCGGGCTTCCCGCGCGTCCACTCTAGCGAGGCCTCCGTCACCGCCAAGAGCGGGGCGTAGAAGGCGCCGAACGCCTTCTGGCACATCCGGCAGTGGCAGATCGAAGCGCGGCCCACCGGGCCGGTCACCCTGAAGCGCACCGCTCCGCACTGGCAGCCGCCGGTCAGAGTCTTCGCGTCGCTCATCTCACAGCACTCCGTAGAACCACAGGGCGACGAGGACGGCGAGCACGAGCACCGCCACCTTCAGCGCGACATAGCCGATCCACCGCCGCGGGAACGGCGTGTCGTCGTGCCACGCGTGCTTCCCGTCGTCGCTCATCGCCGCACCTCCCAGCGCGTCACGAGTTCGCCCGTCTGCGGGTCCTTGCCGTCCATGATGACGACGCCCATCGCGACGAGATCGTCGCGGATCCGGTCGGCCTCGGCGAAGTCCTTGCCTTTCCGCGCGGCGATGCGGGCGTCGATCAGGCGCTCGACCTCCGCCTCGTCGATCTGAAGCGAGGCCGGGCGCCAGGATTGCCAGTCCTCGAGGCTTCCCTGCATCAGGCCCATGAGCTCGGCGCTGGCCCTGAGGCTCGCCGCGGCCGTGCCGTCGCCGTGGGCCGCGCGCGAGCGAAGCTCGTGCATCGCGGTGATCGCGCGCGGCGTGTTCAAATCGTCCGACAGCGCGTCGAGCACGGCCTCGTCGACCTCGCCGGCCTCGAAGTCCTCGGCCGCCTCGTACCAGCCGTCGAGGATCGCCCGCGCCTCCTTCAGTCCCGCCTCCGTCCAGTCGATCGGCTGCCGGTAGTGGGTCTTCAGCATGTTGAGGCGCAGCACCTCGCCCGGCCAGTCCGCCAGGAGGTCGCGGATCGTCAGGAAGTTGCCGGCGGACTTCGCCATCTTCTCCCCTTCGACCTGCAGGAACCCGTTATGCATGAAGATCTGCGCCATCCAGCTCGTGCCGTGGGCGCAGCAGGACTGCGCGACCTCGTTCTCGTGGTGCGGGAAGACGAGGTCGATGCCGCCGCCATGGATGTCGAAGACCTCGCCCAGGTGCTTCGCGCTCATCGCCGAGCACTCGATGTGCCAGCCCGGCCTCCCGCGGCTCCAGGGGCTCGGCCAGCCGGGCTCGCCCTCGGCGGCCGGCTTCCACAGCACGAAATCCATCGGGTCGCGCTTGTACGGCGCAACCTCGACGCGGGCGCCGGCGATCATCTCGTCGAGCGAACGGCGCGCCAGGCGGCCGTAGACCGGCCCCGTCTCGTCCGTCCACGACTTCACGTCGAAGAGCACGTGCCCGTCGGCGGCATAGGCGTGGCCGTTGCCGATCAGCGTCTCGATCATCGCCACCATCTCGGGAATATGAGCGGTGGCGCGCGGCTCGATCGTCGGTGGCAGGCAATGGAGCGCGGCGACGTCCTCGTGGAACTGCTCCTCCGTGCGCCGGGTCAGCTCGTCGATCGCGACCCCCTCCTCCGCGGCGCGCCGGATGATCTTGTCGTCGACGTCGGTGATGTTGCGGGCGTAGGAGACGTGCGGCTCGCCGAAGACGTGGCGCAGCAGGCGGAACAGGGCGTCGAAGACGATCACCGGGCGCGCATTGCCGATATGTGCGAAGTCGTAGACGGTCGGGCCGCAGACATACATGCGCACGTCGCTGGGATCGAGCGGGACGAAGTCCTGCTTCTCGTGGGTCAGCGTGTTGTAGAGGCGCAATGTCACGCGGGGTCTCCCTGCCTGCCGGCCGGGCGTCCTTCACGTGCCCTAGAGTACTGGGTGTGCGGAAACGCTGCGGCCAGCCGTTATGCTAGCCACAAATAATCAGGATGCGGATTGTCGTTGCCGCGCTCTGCATGGTGCCGCGGACAATGGGCGCTCGCTCCGCCAGGGTCAAGCCCCTTGCCACGGCCCCAGCGTGTCCAGCACGGCCTCCGGCAGCTGGCCGCGCCGCCACATCAGGTCGAGCTTGAAGAGCGCGGCGAGCGACATCGCGTCGGTGATCTCGCCCGAGAGCGCCATTTCGATCGCCTCCTTCAGCGGCAGGCGACGGACCGCCAACTCCTCGGTGTCCTCGGGCTCTGCGACGCCCTCCGTCAGATCCCAGGCGAGGTAGAGGTGCCCCACCTCGTTCGTCACGCTGTTGGAGGTGTGCAGCCGCAGGTATTCGAGCCAGCGCGCGGCCGAGAGCCCCGTCTCCTCGGAAAGCTCGCGCGCGGCGCTCTCCTGCGGCGACACGCGGGGATCTCCGCCGCCCTCCGGGATCTCCCAGCTATAGGCGTCGAGCGTGTAGCGATACTGCCCCACCAGGACCGTGCGTCCCTGCGCATCGAGCGGCACGACCCCGACGGCGATGCTGCGGAAGCCCACGACGCCATAGATGCCGGGCATTCCGCCGGGGGTCGTGACCTGATGCTCGTCCACCTCGATCCAGCGGTTCTCATAGACACGCCTGACGCTGTGCGTCTGCCACCCGCCGCGGGGCCTCATCCCTCTGTTCATGCTTCGCTATCCCTGACGATCCGTTAGCGGCATTAGCGCATTTTTCACGAATCCGAACGCTAGATGAATGAACGGTTCAGGCCCTGTACGAGGCGAATCCTCTAGTGTCGACCGCATCGTTGCTCAGTTGAGTTCGGAGTTTTGTCGCGATGCAGCACGTCCTTCTCCCTTTCAGCCTGGTGCTCGCCCTCGTCGGCGGCGTGGCCGTCTATCAGCTGGAAGAGAGCCCGACTTACGCCCACCACGCCGCAGCCTCGGGCCTCGCGCTGTGCCTCGGTTCGGGATACGGCTGCTCGCGTTGATCCTCAGGCCGGCGCGCCCTCGAGCGGCGTCAGGCCGGTGACCGGCGTCGGGAACACGGGCAGGCCCATTTCCGCGAGGTCGGTGCTCAGGAGCCCGCCATCCTCGAAGAGCATGCAGCGGAACCCCAGGGCATGGGCGGTGGCCAGGTTCTCCTCGCGGTCGTCTATGAAGACCAGTTCCTCGGGACCATACCCCGAGCGCTCGATCAGCACGTCGTAGATCCGCCGGTCGGGCTTTCCGACGCCCTCCTCGCCGGAGAGCACACGGTCGTCGAAGAGGCCGAGGAAGGGATAGGCTGCGACGGTGCGATCCCACAGCTCGGCGGGAAAGTTGCTGAGCGCGAAGACGGGCACCCCTGCTTCCTTCAGCGTCTCGAGCACCTGGACGGCGCCATCGATCGGGCCACGGATCGTCTCGAGCCAGCGACCGTAGAACGCGCCGATATGACCCTCGTAGCCGGGGAACCGGGGGGCAAGGGCGCAGGCTGCCGCGGCGCAGGGGCGGCCCCGATCCTGTTCCGCGTGCCAGGACATGCTGCACACATGGGTCAGGAACCACTTCCTCTCGTCCGCGCACGGGATGAGCTTGCGGAACAGATAGTCCGGGTTCCAGTCGATCAGCACGTTGCCGACGTCGAACACCACACCCTTGGGCCGAAGAACGAGTTTGTTCACGAGCTTACCTTCCACGCCTCGAACACTATGGTGCGCAGCACAAATACGTCAACCTGCCACAGCCGCACCTGCGCGACGCGCGGATCACGTCACCGCTGCAGGTAATCGCCGCAGCGCGGGGCAGGTTCCGTCGTGCCCCAGGGCATGATCGGCACCGTCGACGTGGAGTTCTTCGGGCTGCCCTCGACCAGCTTGTCGGTGTACACGAGATAGACGAGCACGTTGCGCTTCTCGTCGCAGCCGCGCACGATCTGCATCTTCTTGAAGAAGACGGAGCGCCGCTGGCGGAACATCTCGCCCCCCTGCTGGATGTCCCCCTTGAAGCTGATCGGGCCGACCTGGCGGCAGGCGAGCGACACGTCGGAGGTCTCCTCGGCAACGCCGAACATCCCCTCCACGCCGCCTTTTTCCGGCACGGTGAAGTGGCATGCCACCCCCTCGACCAGCGGGTCGTCCACCGCATAGGTGGCGAGCTTGTGGTCCGGCGTCAGGAACTTCCAGACCGTCGACTTCTTGAAGATCAGGTCGGGTTCCTGAGCATTCGCCGCGGTCATCCAACCCGCTCCCAGCATCGCCAGGAGCGCGCCGCAGGCCAGGCGTGGGCCAATACGCATCGTGGTCACTGTCTCCTCGAGTGGTGCCGGCCCCCGCCGGTGCTCAAATGTCGCCAGACGACAGGCCGAACACATGTGGGGAGCGGCAGAGGCGGCTTCCAGTCGTGACGGTGCGCCGTGCTGGCGGCAGCAGCGTTCTTCGCACGCGCACACCGAATGGACCGGATAAATTCGCCGCGAGCGGGCTCTGGAAGCGACCGCGCATGTCGCCACGGGTCATGGAGATGTCGCGGGGCCCGGTTCAACTTTCACAACCTACCCGAAGTTGTGATCACGTTCCGACGAGAAACGAATTCTGCTTCCTATCCATTTTCCCGTATATGCAGTCAACTATATTAGCTGGTAGAGCTTCCGAACAATCCCGCATTTGGAAGATTCGGGTTCTTCATGGCCCGGTATCGTACCGGGGCCGAAGGGGCTCGGCTGCGGAGAACAACGGAACCGCATGACTAAATCGACCGCGCAAAAATCCGCTTCGCCGCGTCAGCTCGGGCTGGAGTCCTTCCTTCCTTACCGCCTCGTGCTGCTCGCCGACCACGTGAGCCAGGCACTGAGCAGCATCTATGGCGAGCGCTTCGGAATCTCGAACCCGGAGTGGCGTGTCCTCGCCCTGCTCGGGGAACTGGGCGCGCTGACGTCGACCGAGATCGTCCGGCGCGGCCGCATGCACAAGACGAAGGTCAGCCGGACGGTCTCGGAGCTCGAGAGCCGCGGACTCGTCAGCCGCCGCGTGAGCCAGGTCGACATGAGGGTCGCCCATCTCAGCCTGACGACGCAAGGACGCGCCCTCTACGAGCGGATCGTGCCTCTGGCGGCCGAGTTCGCCGAGGGGTTGGCCGACGGAGTCGGAGAGGACGACATGGAGGCTCTCGAGCGGGCCCTGGAGGCCATCACCGAGCAGGCGGAGAAGCTGGCGGAGAGGCTCTCGCGCAACGACGGCTGAGGCCCTTGCTCGCCCTTCACCTCTTCCGGAGCCGGGCCTCCACCCGCTCCCGCCCGAGAAGGGGCAGGAACGCCCTGAGCTCGGGCCCGTGCTCCCGCCCTGTCAGGGCGAGGCGCAGTGGCATGAACAGGTCTTTTCCCTTGCGGCCGGTCTGCGCCTTCAAGGCGCCGGTCCAGCTCGACCAGGTTCCGTCGTCCCACGGCTCCGGCGGCAGCTCGCGTGCCGCGACATCGAGAAACTCCCGATCCGGCGGCGGTGGCTCGACGGGCCCCTCGATCACGTCTCGCCAGATGATCGCGTCACGGACACGGTCGAGATTGCCGCGCACCGCCAGCCAGAACCGCTCGCCCAGATCGGCACCCACGCTTGCCAGGCGAGCCTTCGCGGTCTTGTAGTCCATCTCGCGGATCAGGCTGCGGTTCAGCCCCTCGAGCTCGGCCTCGTCGAAACGGGCCGGCGCGCGGGAGAGGCGCATGAGATCGAGCTCGCGCGCGAGGCTTGCGAGGTCGGGCCGTGCCTCGACCGCCTCGGCCGAACCGAGCAGCACGGCGAGGCTCGCGACGGCCGCGGGCTCGTAGCCCGCCTCGCGCAGCGACTTGAGCGACAGGGCGCCAGTCCGCTTCGAGAGAGCCTCGCCGCTTCCCGCGATCAGCAGATTGTGGTGGGCGAAGCCCGGCGGCACGCTCCCCAGCGCCTCGAAGAGCTCGATCTGCACGCCCGTGTTCGTGACGTGGTCCTCTCCACGGATGACGTGGGTGATGCCGAGGTCGATGTCGTCGACCACGCTCGGCAGCGTGTAGAGATACGTCCCGTCCTCGCGCACGAGGACCGGGTCCGAAAGCGCCGTCGTCTCCACGTGCTGCGGCCCGCGGCACAGATCGTCCCATTCGACGCGGCGCTCCCGCAGGAGGAAGCGCCAGTGCGGCCGCCGCCCCTCCTCCGCGAGCCGCTCCCGCTCCTCGGGCCCGAGCGACAGTCCGCTGCGGTCGTAGACCGGGGGCAGGCCCTGCGCGAGCCGCAGCTTCCGCCGCCGCTCCAGCTCGTCCGGCGTCTCGTAGCAGCCATAGAGCCGGCCGTCGCCACGCAGCCTCCGGGCCGCCTCGTCATAGCGATCCAGCCGCTCCGACTGGCGAACCACGAGGTCCGGCTCGATGCCGAGCCAGGCGAGGTCCTCGATGATCTGCTCGGCATATTCCTCGCGGCTGCGGGCCTGGTCCGTGTCGTCGAGGCGCAGAACGAAGCGTCCGCCACGGCCCTTCGCGAAGAGCCAGTTCAGAAGCGCGGTCCGCGCGTTGCCGATGTGGAGAAGCCCCGTCGGCGAGGGCGCGAAGCGAACGACCGTCATGAGGCTCGACCGTCCTCAGGCGGCGTTGCAGACGAAGACGATGTAGACGATGCCGCCCGTCGCGAGGACGAAGGTCGCGCTCTGCAGCTTCACCGACTTCACGAGGCTCACCCGCGCGCCTTCGGCGGCAGGTCCGAACGCGTTCTCCTTGAAGAGCGCGGCGCTCGCCCGGTTGAACTCCTCGCTGCTCAGGCCCGAGGCTTCCCGGAGGTGGCGGAAGCGCCGCGTCGTCAGGATACCCATGACGAGCCCGACGGCCAGAAGCGCCACGACGGCGGAGCTGATGAACGAGCACATGACCTGCTAAGCCCTCACGATGTGTCTTTGTTCTCTTTGGCGCCGCCCCACCGGTCGACGATGGGAAGGCGCATATCTGAAGCACCGCCGCGGCGCCCGAAAGTCGGCCCCGGCGCCGCCTGTCGCCTCGTACCCTCCGCCGCGAGCAGGCGGGCCGCCACCTGCCGGACCACAGCCGGCTCGACGCCGGCGCTTTCCGCGACCTCTGCGCATCCCAGCCCTCGCTCGAACAGCGCCGCGAGAATATCGTCGAGCGGGACCGTGTCAGGCAACCCCGTGGGGGCCCAGCTCGGCAAGCCGGGGGCCGGAAGCCGTGCAAGAACCGGATCGGACCCCGCCAGCTTCGCGACCTCGCCGGCATAGAGACCCTTCAACGGGTTGAACCGCGCTCCGGGCGCCGTCGCCCCGAGCAGGAGCCGGGTCCGGCTGACGCCCGTGACCGGCACCTCGTCCCTGCGCGCGGCGGCGATCCCGAGCGCCAGGGCCACCAGGGGCTCCTGATCCCCGTCACCACAGGCGCTGACGCCGAGCGCCGCCTCCAGCGCGGCCGAGGCCTCCGCGAGGTCGACCACCTCGACCGCCACGCCGCGCGACGCCGCCCAGGCCTCGGCACCCGACGTCTGGGCGCGCACCCCGCGGCTTCCTCTGGCGATGAAGCCGCTAACGTTCTCCGCCCCGAGGGCCTCGACGGCCATCGCGGCGGCGAAACGGGCCTCCGCATCGTCCGCCAGCGGCAGGAGCGCGCGCTGCCCCCCGCTCTTGCGCACGAAGTCGCGCAGGCCGAGGACGCAGGCGAGCCGGAGGGCGTCGTTTCCCTCCGCCAGCACCGCCCGTTCGCCTTCGCCGCAGGACCAGGCCTCGCCGGAGCGCCGCCACCGGCTGAGGGACACACCTTCCGCGAAGGCGGCCATCTGGAAGGCGAGCGAGCCGTCCCGGTTCAGCCCGAAGGAGGCGCCGTCGAAGACGAGCTCGTCCTGCCCGCCGACGAGGTTCGTCCAGACGAGCGGCAGGACCGACTCCGTCACGCGCGCGACGGCCGCGTTGAGCCTCTGGTCCTGGCGCCCCGGATGCCAGGACGACGCCGTCAGCGCGACGAGAAGCTCCGCACCGGTTTCCTCGAGGCATTCCGCGACCTCCTCGGTCGCGAGATCGTCGCCGAGCAGCACGCCGATCGCCACGTCGCGGAAGCGGATCGGGCCCGGCAGCTCGCCGCGATCGAAGATCCCTTCCTCCGCGCTCGACAGGAGCACCTTGCGCTGCACCGCCGACACCGCCCCGCCTTCGGCGAGGCAGGCGGCGCTGAAAACCCGCGGGCCGTCGCGCCACGGCACCCCGAAAAGCACGGCCGGGCCGCCATCCGCCGTGTCGGCGGCGAGGGCCGTGGCGGCGCCGCGGCAGGCGTCGAGGAAATCGGGCTGGCGCGCCAATCCCTCGAGCGGCGCGCCGGAGAGAGAGAACTCACCGAGCACCACCAGTTCGGCGCCCTGGGCCCCGGCCGCACGACGCGCCGCGCGCGCGGCCTCCAGGTTGCCCGCGAGGTCGCCGACCGTCGGGTTCAGCTGCGCGCAGGCTATGGCGAGGCTGCCGGTCATGGCCGGTGATTCCTGGATCAGGCGAAGAGGTCCGGCCGCGACGCCATCAGGCGCAGCACCGCCACGACCGTCTTCGCGTCCTCGATCCGGCCGTCGAGACACATCTCCCGGATGTTCGCGAGCGGAAGCTCGACCACCTCGATCATCTCGGATTCCTCGTCCAGACCGCCCGTTTCCGCCGCCGGCGGCCCGTCATAGAGGCCCCAGAACAAATGCACCCGTTCGAGCACGGCGCCGGGTGAGGTCCAGACGTGGCCGAGGCCCGCGACGTCCCGCACCTCCAGGCCGGTCTCCTCCTGCGTCTCCCGCTCCGCGCAAGCCTGGGCGGAATGGTCGTCGAGGATGCCGGCCGGCATCTCGAGGCACCACGGCTCCGACCCGTCGAGGAAGGGCGCGGTGCGGAACTGCCGCACGAGCGTTGCCCGGCCCCGTCGAGGATCGACGGGCAGAAGGGCCGCGACGTGGCCGTGGCTGTGCACCTCCCGCTCGATCACCGCGCGACCGGCCGGCGAGGACACCGCGATCCGCAGGAGGTCGAGCTTCACGAACCCCCTGTAGAGGGGCTCGCTCGAGAGAATCGTGGCGCTGCGGCTCTGGTCCTTGCTCATGCCGCCCGACTACCCGCAAACGCGCGGCTCCGGCAACCATTCGTTAACGAATGAGGGCGGAGAATTCCCTTGTCGGGCAAAGACCCGCCGCTCCTGCCCCGCGGCCGCCGTGCCACGGAGACACAGGAGTTGTGGAAAGAACGACGCCGCGTCTGGCCCGGGCGCAAAGAAGGACTACACTCGAGGATGGTCCCGTAGCTCAACGGAAAGAGCACCCGGCATCGTGGAGGGGCGTGCGGGTTCGAATCCCGCCGGGACAGCCACTCGACTGTTGCAGCGCCCAGCGGCGTGTGCTGGTCTCCTTTCGCCCGGCGCAGCCGCAACGCGCCTCTGTGCGTAGCCCCGTCGGCACCGTCCCCCGCGCCTATCTGGATCATCGCCACCGCTAGCTGGCGGCCTTGCGATAGTCCATCCGCACACGACGCATGACGTCCTTCGGCCCAGCTATCATGGTCAGCCAGTCGAGCCCGCCGATATAGTGCCCGACGAGGCTCTCGCTCGCGTAGACGGGCGTGAGCCCGGCTATCTCGAACATCCTCTCCCACCCCGCCCGGCTGAAGGACCACAGATGCTGGACGTCCGGAGCCGCGTCGAACGGAAGGTTGAACACCTGCTCTCGGGGAGAGGCCGCGATCACGAACATGGGCTCGAACGCCGCCACTTGCTTCAGGAACGCCAGCGGATCTTCGAGGTGCTCGAGGAACTCGAACATGGAGATGATGTCGAAGCGCTCGCCGGCTTCGTGCCTCTCGCGCAGCCTCTGCAACGCGTCTTCCGCGAAGAAGCTCCGCCCTCGCGTGCGGCGTGCATTGGCGATGGCGATCTTCGCCGCCTGCAGGTCTGTCCCGACGATGCCCCATTCCCCGTCGCCAAACCGCCCGGGGTCCACGCCGTTGGTGATCGTCCCGGGGCCACACGCGACGTCGATCCAGCTCGTCGAAGGCTTGCCATTCAGCGCGCCGGCGAGTGCGAACAAGACCTCGACGTGGGTCAGGGCAAGGGGAATCCGGAAGGAGTGGTTGATGTTGGGAGGGAGTTGGACCGGTCGAAACGAGGTGTGGGCGTTCGTCTCCTGCCTCACCGGCTTCGTGTTGCGGTCGTCGTTCTCATAGAACTCGTCGTAGCTGCTCGCAGGATTGCGGACGTGTGGCCGAACCGAAGCAAGTGGCAAACGCGAACCGCGGAGCGCCGCTATGGTGTCGTTTCCCTCCTGCCTCCAGTTGTCGAAGAAGGTCGCCCGCTGCTCGAGCGCGGCCTGCGCCCGTTCGAGCGATGGCTCTGGAGGAACTGCCAGAACGCGCCGCCGCAACTTGCGCAGCCAGGCCCGGCCGGAACGGTCATCCCGGCCCGCGACCGTCCGAAAGTGGGCGACGATGTCGGCAACATAGGAGAACAGGAACGGGTCGCTTCGCTCCAGGCGATCCGCTATCGCGATCCACTGGTCGAGATCTCGCCGCTGCCATGCCGCAGAAAACTCCGAGAACGTGCCTCGCCTACCGTCCATCGTGTCCCCCCACTGACTGAGCGTGGTCTAGTGCGGGTGTTGAGTGTTCTGCAACGAGAAATTCCCCCGAGAGGATATCGTGTCGGGCGCCCATCGGCGAGTTGCTGAACCGTGGCGCCCCCCTCACGTCCTCAACCGGTAGCCGGTGCGGAAGATCCACCAGATGATGCCGATGCAGATCGCGAGGAACACGCCGGTCATCGCGACGCTCACGCCGACATCGACGTCGGAGACCCCGTAGAAGCTCCACCGGAAGCCGGAGATCAGGTAGACGACGGGATTGAACAGCGTCACCGTCTGCCAGAACGGCGGCAGCATGTCGATCGAGTAGAAGCTGCCGCCGAGAAAGGTCAGCGGCGTGATGATGAGGAGCGGCACGAGCTGCAGCTTCTCGAACCCGTCCGCCCAGATGCCGATGATGAAGCCGAAGAGCGAGAAGGTGATCGCCGTCAGCACGAGAAACGCCAGCATCGCGACCGGGTGCTCGATCCGCAGCGGCACGAAGAGCGCTGCCGTCGCCAGGATGATGAGGCCGAGGCCGAGCGACTTCGTCGCCGCCGCCCCCACGTAGCCGATGACGATCTCGACGAACGAGACGGGCGCCGACAGGACCTCGTAGATCGTGCCCGTGAACCTCGGGAAGTAGATGCCGAACGCCGCGTTGGTGACGCTCTGGGTGAGGAGCGACAGCATGATCAGGCCGGGCACGATGAACGCGCCGTAGCTGACGCCGTTCACCTCCTCGATGCGCGAGCCGATCGCCGCGCCGAACACGACGAAGTAGAGGACGGTCGAAATCACCGGCGACACGACGCTCTGCAGCAGCGTCCGGAAGGCCCGGTTCATCTCGAAGGCGTAGATCGCGCGGATCGCATGCAGGTTCATGATGGCGACCTCACGAGGCTCACGAAGATCTCCTCGAGCGTGCTCTGCTTCGTCTCGAGGTCGCGGAACCGGATGCCCGCCTCCCGCAGGTCGCCGATCAGCCGGGTGATGCCGGTGCGCTCGCCCTGGGTGTCATAGCTGTAGGTCAGCACCATGCCGTCGGACGACAGCTCGAGATCATAGGCCGCGAGCGAGACCGGCACGGCATCGAGCGGCTCGTTCAGATGCAGCGTCAGCCGCTTCTGCCCGAGCTTGCGCATCAGCTCGGCCTTCTCCTCCACGAGGATGATCTCGCCGCCGCGGATCACGCCGACCCGGTCGGCCATCTCCTCGGCCTCCTCGATATAGTGGGTCGTCAGGATCACCGTCACGCCCGTCTCGCGCAGTCGCCGCACGACGTCCCACATGTCGCGCCGGAGCTCCACGTCGACGCCGGCCGTCGGCTCGTCGAGGAAGAGGATCTCGGGCTCGTGCGACAGCGCCTTTGCGATCAGCACACGCCGCTTCATGCCCCCGGACAGCTCCTTGATCCGGGTATCCCGCTTCGACCAGAGCGACAGGGCCTTCAGGATCCTCTCGATGTGGTCTGGATTCTTCGGCTTGCCGAAGAGCCCACGGCTGAAGCTGACGGTCGCCCACACCGTCTCGAAGGCGTCCGTCGTCAGTTCCTGCGGCACGAGACCGATCTTCGAGCGCGCGGCCCGGTAGTCGCGCACCACGTCGTGGCCGCCCGCGAGAACCTGGCCCGAGCTCGGGTTCACGAGGCCGCAGATGATGGAGATGAGCGTCGTCTTCCCGGCACCGTTCGGTCCCAGGAGCGCGAAGATCTCGCCCTTCCGAATATGGAGGTCGACGCCCTTCAGCGCCTCGAAGCCCCCGGAATAGGTCTTGGTGAGGTTGGAAACCTGGATGACGGCGTCTGGCATGACCGGGCCGATGTGGTGAGGCGGCAGGAGGAAGTCAAGGAAGGACCGGGAACGTCCTCAGCTGGGCTTTGATTCCCCGGGAAAGGCCGGCAGATCGTCGGTTATTTCGTAATAGTCGCCCTTCTCGGCGACGAAGATGTGATGGGAGATCTCGAGGCCGGTCGGCAGGTCGAGCGAGCCGGCCATGATCGACACCATGTTCTCGCCCACAGCCTGCCAGAAGAGGGTCGATCCGCAGGTCCGGCAGAAGCGGCGCACCGCCCGGCCCGTCGCGCGCCATTCCCCGAGGTGCTCCTCGCCCTCGATCTGGATCATCTCCGCGGGCGCCGCCGTGGCCGCGGCGTGGTGGCCGGTCTGCCGGCGGCAGGAGTCGCAATGGCACGCGATCACGGTCCTCAGCGGCCCGCGCACCGTGTACGTGACGGAGCCGCAGGCGCACCGGCCCGTCCGGCTCGGCACCGTTCGCGGCCCTCGCGACATCCCTCAGACCCCGCCGGTCAGAACCCTGCTCCCATCCCGGCCGCGAAATCGACGCGGAGCGGCCGCGACCGGCTCTCGCGCTCGGCCTTCAGCCCCTCGGCGATGAGGAAGGACAGTTCGAGCGACTGGTCGGCGTTCAGGCGCGGATCGCAATGGGTGTGGTAGCGGGCCGACAGATCCGTCTCCGAGAGGCCGCCGGCGCCGCCGGTGCACTCCGTCACGTTGCGGCCGGTCATCTCGATGTGCACGCCGCCCGCATGCGTCCCCTCCGCCTGGTGCACGGCGAAGAAGTTGCGCACCTCCTGCAGGATCCGGTCGAACGGCCGCGTCTTGTAGCCGGTCCCCGCCTTCACCGTGTTGCCGTGCATCGGATCGCACGACCACACGACGGAGCGGCCCTCGCGCTTCACCGCGCGCACGAGCTGCGGCAGCTTGTCGAACACCTTGTCGGCACCGAAGCGGCAGATCAGCGTCATCCGCCCCGGCTCGTTGTCGGGGTTCAGCGTGTCGAGCAGCCTCAGAAGGCCGTCGGCGTCGATGCTGGGCCCGCACTTGAGGCCGAGGGGGTTCTTGATGCCGCGGCAGAACTCGACATGGGCGTGGTCGGGCTGGCGCGTCCTGTCGCCGATCCAGACCATGTGGCCGGAGGTCGCGTACCAGTCGCCGCTCGTCGAATCGACCCGCGTCAGCGCCTGCTCGTAGCCCAGAAGCAGCGCCTCGTGGCTCGTGAAGAAGTCGGTCTGGCGGAACTGCGGCGTCGCGTCCGCGTGCACCCCGCAGGCGCGCATGAACTCGAGCGCCTCCGAGATCCGGTCGGCGATCTCCTGGTAGCGGTGCCCCTGCGGGCTGCCGGAGACGAAGCCGAGGGTCCACTGGTGGACGTGCTCGAGATTGGCGTAGCCGCCCTGCGCGAAGGCGCGCAGGAGGTTCAGCGTCGCCGCCGACTGGCGATAGGCCTGGAGCTGGCGGTGCGGGTCGGGCGTGCGCGCATCCGAGGTGAAATCCGGGCCGTTGATGATGTCGCCGCGGTAGCTCGGCAGCTCCACCCCCTCGACGGTCTCCGTGGGGGCCGAGCGCGGCTTGGCGAACTGGCCCGCGATGCGCCCGACCTTCACGACGGGCAGGGCCGCCGCGTAGGTGAGCACGACGGACATCTGGAGGAAGACCCGGAAGAAGTCGCGGATGTTGTCGGCGCCGTGCTCGGCGAAGCTCTCGGCGCAGTCGCCGCCCTGCAGGAGGAAGCTCTCTCCGGCCGCGACCTTCGCGAGCTGGCTCTTCAGCTTGCGCGCCTCTCCGGCGAAGACGAGCGGGGGAAATCGCTGGAGCGAGGCCTCCGCCTCGAGAAGTGCCGCCGGGTCCGGATAATCCGGGACCTGCGCGATCGGCATCTTCCGCCAGCTATCGGGTCTCCACTGCTCAGCCATTTCGACGTTCCAACTCTTCTTCGTGTCCTTGTCGGCGGTGCTGTTCCCGCCGGGTCCGGGCGGGTTATACACACCCGCTGCCCGGCTTGACCAGACTTCCGGGCTACCTCTACGTCAGGAACCCCGATGCCCAGGCTCGAGCACGACCACTCGCCCCAGGCCATCGCACGCCGACTCGCCGAGGGCCCCCGCGTCAGCTACGTCCGCGACTGGGTCTACGGCGCGATCGACGGCGCCGTCACGACCTTCGCGATCGTCGCCGGGGCGATCGGCGCCGAGCTCTCCCCCCGCGTGGTCATCATCCTCGGCGTCGCGAACCTCCTGGCCGACGGCTTCTCGATGGCCGCCGCCAACTATTCCGGCACCCAGGCCGAGCGGGAAGGATACGCCCGTCTGCGCGAAATGGAAGCGCGCCACGTCGCCGAGGCCCCCGACGGGGAGCGCGAGGAGATCCGGCAGATCTACGCCGCCAGGGGTTTCGAGGGCAGATCCCTGCGCGACATCGTCCGATTGGTGACCGCGCGGGAGAAAACCTGGATTGACACGATGATGCTGGAGGAGCACGGCATGTCGCCGGTCCAGCGCTCGCCGTGGCGTGCGGCTGCGGTCACCATGCTCGCCTTCGTCCTTGCCGGGTCGTTGCCCCTCCTGCCATTCGCCCTAGCTCTGCCACGCGCGGCTGAGATTGCGGCGCTCGCCACGGGCCTGACCTTCTTCCTTGTCGGCTCGGTGAAGAGCCGCTGGTCGGTGAGGTCCTGGTGGGCGTCTGGCCTGGAGACGTTCCTGGTCGGCATGACGGCCGCCTCGGTCGCCTACGTCGTCGGAGCCGTTCTCGGCGGTCTGGGCTGAGGCGCGTGTAGGAAAGTTACGGTTAGGGCGAACATGCGGTCAGCCATCGCATCCATCGCGGCTCTGATGATCTCGGTGCTCATCCTGCTCACCGGATCGGGTCTTCAGAGCACGCTCATCCCGCTGGCGGCGGCCAATTTCGGATTCGACACGATCTTCGTCGGCCTGATCGGCTCGTCCTACTTCCTCGGCATGGCGGTGGGTTGCCTCGTCGCGCCGCGCTTCATCCGCCGCACCGGCCATATCCGCGCCTTCGGCGCCGTCACCGCCGTGACGACGGCCGCCGCGGTGCTGCACGCGCTGGTCATCGAACCGATCACCTGGAACATCCTGCGCTGCATCACCGGCTTCTGCTACGCGGCCGCCTACGCGATCATCGAGAGCTGGCTGAACGACAAGTCCGACAACACGATCCGCGGCCAGATCCTCGCCTTCTACAACCTGATCACCTTCGCCGGCATGGCGGCGGGCCAGCAGTTCCTCGGCCTCTACCCGACGACCGGCTTCGAGCTCTTCGCCATCAGCGCGGTCCTGATCTCGCTTGCCGCGCTTCCGGTCGCGCTCACCGCCTCGGCCTCGCCGCCCATACCGGAATCGCCGGAGATCCGGGTCCGCTGGCTCCTGAAGCTCTCGCCCGTCGCCGCCGCCGGCGTCCTCACCGTCGGTCTCGCCAACGGCACGTTCTGGACGCTCGGCCCCGTCTACGCGACCGCCCTGGGCCTCGGCGCCGCCGGCGTCGGCACCTTCGTCACCGCCTCGATCCTGGGGGCGGTCGTCGCGCTCTGGCCGGCGGGACGGCTGTCCGACCGGATCGACCGGCGCATCGTGATCCTGCTGTGCTGTGCGGCCGCCGCCATCGCCGGCATCGGGCTTGCCTTCTTCGCGGGCGACTCCCGCCTTGCGCTCTACGGTTTCGCCTTCCTCTTCGGCGCGGGCGCCATGCCCATCTACTCGCTGTGCTCCGCGCATGCCGCGGATTTCGCAACCCCGCGCGAGATGGTGCAGGTCTCGACGGGCCTGCTACTGGTCTACACCCTCGGCGCGATCACCGGCCCGTTCGCGGCAGGCTTCCTCATCCGCGAGCTGCCGGTCGGCACCATCTTCGTCCTCACGGCGGTGGCCCATCTGGCGATGTTCGCCTTCACGATCGTGCGCCTCAACCGGCGCGAGGCGCCGCCGCCGGAGGAGCGCGAGCCCTTCGTCGCCGTGCCGAGGACCTCGCCCGGCATCACCGAGCTCGACCCGCGCGCCGTCACGCTGTCCGATCTCGAGGCGGACACGGTGGTGATCGAGCCGGAGGCCGCGCCGGCCGAGCCGGAGCCCATTGCCGCCGTGATCGAGGAGCCCCCTCCGCACCCCGCGACGGTCGAGGTCGAGGCGTTCCTGCCGGAAGCGCAGCCGGAGATCACGCCGACGGAAGACAAGGAGTGGGCGTCGCCCTGAGCCTCGCGGGTGGAACCACGGCCTGCCTTCGCGCATCCTCTTCTACACGCGCCGTGCACCACGCGCGGCGCACCGGCAGGAATGAGAGATGCGCTCAGGGTTCGATCACGAGGTCCGTCGAGGGTTGCGGGGGCGAGGCGATGGCTGCTGAGGTTCCGGCCTTCACCCTCGGCGTGGAGGAGGAATACCTCCTCGTCGACTTGAAGACGCGCGACCTCTGCCCCGACCCGCCGAAGTCCTTCATGGCGGCCTGCGAGGCGGCGCTGCCGAAACGGGTGGCGCCGGAATTCCTGCGCTGCCAGATCGAGGTCGGCACGCCGGTCTGCGGCAACGCGGCCGAGGCGCGCGCGCATCTGTCCCATCTGCGCGGCACGATCGCCCGCCTGGCCGGCGAGCACGGGCTCGCGCCGATCGCCGTCTCGACCCACCCCTTCGCGCAGTGGGCGAGCCAGCAGCACACCGACAAGGAGCGCTACCACGCGCTGGCCCGCGACATGCAGATCATCATCCGCCGCATGCTGATCTGCGGCATGCATGTGCATGTAGGCATCGAGGACGAGGCGCTGCGCCACGACATCTTCGGCCAGGCGGTCTACTTCCTGCCGCACCTCCTCGCGCTGTCGGCCTCGTCTCCCTTCTGGCAGGGCCACGAGACCGGCCTCAAGTCGTACCGCCTCTCCGTCTTCAGCGAGATGCCGCGCACCGGGCTGCCGGACGCCTTCGGCAGCGAGCGCGACTACCGCCACACGATCGAAGCGCTCGTCGAGACGGGCCTCGTCGATGATCCCACGAAGGTGTGGTGGGACATGCGGCCGTCCCACCGCTTCCCGACGCTCGAGATGCGGATCACCGACTGCTGCACGAGGCTCGACGACGCGATCGCCATCGCCGCGCTCTTTCAGTGTCTTTGTCGCATGCTGTGGCGCCTGCGCCTTCGCAACCAGCGCTGGCGGGCCTATCCGCGGGTCCTCGTGGAGGAGAACCGGTGGCTCGCCCAGAAGCACGGCCCCACCGGCGAGCTTGCGGATTTCGGTCGCAAGGCCCTCGTCCCCTACCCCGAGCTCCTCGAGGAGATCATCGACCTCGTCCGCGAGGATGCGGAGCATTTCGGCTGCCTCGGCGAGGTCGAGCATGCGCGCCGCATCCCCGCCGACGGCAGCTCCGCCGACCGGCAGATCAGGATCTTCCACGCGGCGCGCGCCGACGGCGCCGACCAGCACGAGGCGCTGAGGGCCGTGGTCGACCATCTCGTCCAGGAGACGGTGGCCTCCTGCTCCTCCCGCGCCCGCAGCCCTGCCTGATCGTCTCGCGCCCGGGCCGCCTCGACGGCGGGAACGGGCCTTCTTCGTCCGCGTTGCAGATCCCGCGGGATGCCGTCTTTCCCGGTCCCGTGCCGCGGCCACGGAGTCTTCTCGCGCCGGGTTTCGCACGCTTTCATGGGGATCTGCCTTGCTCACGAGACGACACCTGATGGGCCTGATGGCGGCCGCCGCCCTCGTCCGCCCGGCGCGGGCGGCAGCGCCGCAGCGCACCCCGGGGGCTGCTCCGCTCGTCTTCGCCGATCCCGTTCCCTTCAGCTGGTCCGACCTCCTCGCCCGGGCCCGCCGCATGCGGGAGGAGCCCTATGCGCCGGCCGTCGATCCGGCGCCGGAGATACTCGCCCGCATCGGCTACGAACAGCACCACGCGATCTACCAGCCGGTCGGAGGCGGCATGTTCGTCGCGCCCGACCGCGACGGGATCGTCACGGCCTTCCATCTCGGCGAGCTTTTCCGCAAGCCGGTGCGGCTCAATCGCCTCGAAGACGGCATGGCGCACGAGCTCCTCTACCGCCACGAGTATTTCTCCTACCCCGAGGGGCACCCGGCCGACGACATGCCGCCGGGCGCCGGCTTCGCGGGTTTCCGGGTGCACGAGCCGTGGATCGGCGGCGGCCAGGCCGGCGACTGGCTCGTCTTTCTCGGCGCCTCCTATTTCCGCTCCTCGGGCGACCTCAAGCAGTACGGCATCTCGGCGCGCGGCATCGCGGTCGACACGGCGATCGGTGCGGACGGCGACGAGGAGTTCCCGGACTTCACGGAGTTCTGGATCTCCGAGATGTCCGGCGGCCTGATGACGATCTACGCGCTGCTCGACGGCCCGAGCGTGACCGGCGCGTTCCGCTTCGAGGTGCGCCACTTCCCGAACGTCGTCATGGACGTCACGGCGCGCGTCTTCCTGCGTGAGGACGTCCGCCGCTTCGGCGTCGCGCCGCTCACGAGCATGTACTGGTACTCGCAGGAGAAGCGCTGGGCGCCGGGCGACTGGCGGCCGGAGGTCCACGATTCCGACGGGCTCCTCGTGCGCACCGGCCAGGGCGCCCATCTCTGGCGGCCGCTCACGAACCCGCCGGAGGTCTCCGTCGTCTCGTTCCCGCTGCCGCGGAACTCGGGCTTCGGCCTGATGCAGCGCGACCGCAACTACGATCACTACCAGGACCGGGAAGCCTTCGAGCGCAGGCCGAACCTGTGGGTCGAGCCGGTCAGCGGCTTCGAGGCGGGCGAGGTGCAGCTCGTCGAGTTGCCGACGCGCGTGGAATACGGCGACAACATCGTCGCCTTCTTCGTGCCGTCCGCGCCCGCGACGGCTGGCAGCGACTTCCACTTCCGCTACCGCCTCCACTGGAGCGGCGAGGAGCCGGAGACGCGCGATGCACGCCTGCGCGATTTCCGCCTCGGCCCGCCCCGCCGCAACGACGGCGCGACCCCGCCGCGGCTCGAGCACAAGGTGATCGCCGACTTCGTCGGCGGTTCGCTCGCCGGCCGCGATCCGCGATGGGCCAGCGCGCGGCTTCAGATCTCCCGCGGCTTCGCCTTCCAACCGAGCCTCACCCGCATAGAGAACAGGGACGACGGATGGCGCCTGCAGTTCGACCTGTTCTCGCGGGGGCCCGAGCCGGTCGACATCGAAATCGTCCTGCGGGCCGGGCGGGACGCGCTCAGCGAGCCGACGGTCCTGCGCGTCTGGCCGGAGCAGGACCTCTGAGGCGGCCCGCCGTCGGCGCCCCTGCGAATCCGCGCGGGAAGTGCTAGTAGAATCCGCCTGCCCGATATCCCACGCCGTATCCTAAAGACGAAGCGAGAGCGAATGGACCAGTTGAAGCCAGGCCTCACCGGCCGCGCGAAGATGGTGGTCGGCACGAACGACACGGCGCCGCGTGTCGGCTCCGGCCACGTCCACGTGCTCGCCACCCCCGTGATGATCGGCCTGATGGAGGAAGCCGCCCTCGCGGCCGTCGAGCATCTCCTGCCCGAGGGCAAGCAGTCGCTCGGCACGCGCATGGACGCCTCCCACATCGCCGCGACCCCCGTCGGGATGAAGGTCGAGGCGGTCGCCGAGCTCGTCGAGGTCGACGGTCGCAAGCTCGTCTTCGAGGTCACGGCGCGCGACGCCATGGAGATCATCGGCGAGGGCCGCCACGAGCGCGTCGTCGTCACCGGCGCCTCCTTCCAGAAGCGCATAGACGAGAAGATGCCGGACTAAAGAGCTCTTCACCGGGGGAAGGCGTCGCGGGCAGCCTCCTCCGGGGCCTCGTCGGGATCCGGATCGACGACGTCGCGGGGCTCGCGAGCGGGCACCGGCTGCGGCCAGCGCGCAAGCGCCCGGTGGCCCTCCGGCGTGATCGCATAGACGCCGCGCTCGGTCCGTTCGAACCAGCCATAGACGTTGCGCGCGAGGATCTTCGCGGCGTCCGGCGCCTCGGCCTTCAGGTCGCGCGGGCGCTTCGGCCCGTCCGCCAGACGCGCCGCGCAGACCAGCGCCTGCTGCCGGTAGGCCGTCATCACGGGTCGCCGCGAGCCGCCCCCCACCGCCGGGTCGCCCTGCCGCCTGCGGTGCTCCTCCACGAGCCGCGACCGCCGCCTGCGGTTGCGCGGTGGCATGGGTGCGGCGGGACTGACGATAACCTCCACCTGGCCCCCTTCGGAGACGCCGAGCATGCCGAAGCCCAGACGGCGGCAGAGATTGCGGAATCGTGCGTCGCCCTCGCGGCCCTTCCCCCTCTTCGACAGGCGCGCAGCAAGCCAGACCTCGTCGCTGGCCGCGGCTCGGTCGACCGCCTGGAGCACGAGTTCGAGGTTGAAGCTCATCTTCAGCTCGCAGATGACCACGAGCGGCGCCTCTCCCTCCCTCACGGCGAGCAGGTCGCAGCCGCCGATCTCGCCCTTCACGGCGAAGCCGAGCTCCTCGAGGTAGGCTTTGACGGGATGATAAAGAGACGTTTCCAGGCCCGGATCTCCCAGACGAATCGGCCGGCATGGCCCGCCATCTTCTCAGGATGGCGCGCGAAGGTCAGGACCTTCAGGCGGTCGCGAGCCAGATGACGTGGCGCGCGCCCTTCTTGCCGCGATGTGCGCGGACCCGGATCTCCTCGATCTCGAAGCCCGTCTTGGCGAGGCGGCCTGCGAAGCGGTCGTCTGGGAAGCACGACCAGATCGCGAGCACGCCGCCGGGCTTCAGCGCCGCCTTCGCGATGCCGAGCCCGGCCATCCCGTAAAGCCCGTCATTCGCCTCCCGCGTCAGTCCTTCGGGGCCGTTGTCGACGTCGAGCAGGATCGCGTCGTAGGTCTTGCGGTCGCGCCGCATGATCTCGCCGACATCGTCGACCCGGATCTCCACCCGTGGGTCCTCGAGGCTGCCGCCGAAGATCTCGGCCATCGGCCCCTTCGCCCAGCGCACGACCGCCGGCACGAGCTCGGCCACGACGACCCGCGCGTCGTCCGGGAGCACGTCGAGCGCCGCCTTCAGCGTGAAGCCCATGCCGAGCCCGCCGATCAGCACTGCCGGGTTCCGGCAATCGGAGATCTTCTCCCACGCCCTCGTGGCCAGGGCCTCCTCGGAGCCGCTCAGCCGGCTGTTCATGAGCTCCGTGCGGCCAAGCCTGATCGAGAACTCCGAGCCGCGCTGCATGAGCTTCAGCTCGTCGCCTCCCGGCACCTGCGTCGTCTCGTGGTGAATCCAGGGGATCATCCCGGCGCTCCGCTCGTCTTCGCTTCCTCCCGGGCCTTGGCCTGCCAGGGCCACCGCCCGTCGATCTCCACTTCCAGCGAGAAGCTAAGGAACGTTCTGATGAGAACGATCCCGCCGAGTACGAGCACGCTGTCGAGCGAGGGCTCGATCGCGACGGTGTTGATGATGTCAGCGGCCACGAGAAACTCGAGCCCGAGCAGGATCGCCCGCCCGAGCCCGGACCGGAAGGCGCGGTAGGCCTCGTCGCCGTCCCCGCCGAGCCAGTCCCTCACATATCGGGCGGTCGCCGCGGCGGTGCCGGTCACGATCACGGCGACGCCGGCGATCTCGATCAGCATTGTGATCCAATGCAGCGCCTCGTTCAGCATCTCGCTAACGCCCTTTCGCTGTCAGGCGGCGGCCGCGCGTGGGCCGGGGCGGGCTCCCTCAGCCTGCCCCCACCCGCTCCACCGGCTCGCGCATCGTCACGAGCTCCTCGGCGGCCGTGGGGTGAACGGCGACCGTCCGGTCGAGGTCCGCCTTCGTCGCGCCCATGCGGACGAGCACGCCGAGAATCTGGATCATCTCGGCCGCCTCCGGCCCGAGAATGTGGATGCCGACGAGCTGGTCGTTCGTCCCGTCGACGAGGATCTTCATCGTCATGCGTTCCGTCCGCGGCGTCAGCGTCTGCGGCAGCGGCCGGAAGCTCGCCTTGTAGATGTCGAGGCGCGAGCAGCGCTTGCGCGCGTCCTCCTCCGTCAGGCCGACCGACGCCATCTCGGGCGTCGTGAACACCGCCGTCGGCACGAGCTCGTGTCGAGCGTCCGTCGGGTTGTTCCTGAACACCGTCTCGACGAAGGCCATGCCCTCGCGGATCGCAACCGGGGTCAGCGCCAGCCGGTCGGTCACGTCGCCGATCGCGTAGATCGAAGGGATCGAGGTCTGGCTGTAGTTGTCGACCATGATCTGGCCGCGCGGGCCGCAGGCGATCCCGCGCTCCTCCACGTGCAGCCCCTCGATGTTCGGCACGCGCCCGATCGCGAACATGACCTGGTCGGCCGAGACGCGTTCCCCACCCTTCAGCGTGGCGCGGAGCCCGTCCCGAAGCTTCTCGACCGCCACCACGTTCTCGCCGCAGCGCACGTCCACGCCGCGCTCGCGCATCGCGTCCTGCACCCCCTTCCTCAGGTCGTGGTCGAACCCTCTGAGTATGAGGTCGCCCCGGTGCACGAGCGTGACCTCGGCGCCGAGCCCGTTGAAGATCGAGGCGAACTCCACGCCGATATAGCCGCCGCCGACGATCACGATCCGCTTAGGAAACCGTTCGAGATGGAATGCGTCGTCGGAGGTGATGGCGTGCTCGATGCCGGGGATCGTGCGATCGAGATAGGGCCGGCCGCCCGTGGCGATCAGGATGTGCCCCGCCGTGATCTCGCGGTCGAGGTCTGGAAGCCTCACCGCGTTCGGCCCCGTCAGCTCCGCCCGCGTGTTGAAGGTCTCCACCCCCGCCTTCTCGAGATTGCCCTTGTAGAGCCCCTCGAGCCGGGCGATCTCCTTGTCCTTGTTGGCGATCAGCGTGTTCCAGTCGAACGAGCGCTCGCCGAGGGTCCAGCCATAGGACGCGGAGTCGTCAAAGTGATCGGGAAACCGGCTCGCCAGCACGAGGAGCTTCTTCGGCACGCAGCCGCGGATGACGCAGGTGCCGCCGAACCGGTAGCGCTCGGCGATGGCGACCTTCGCCCCGGTCTGCGCGGCGACCCGCGCCGCCCGCACGCCGCCGGAGCCTCCCCCGATGACGAAGAGATCGTAGTCGTGGCCACTCATGGCCTCTGCCCCCCAAATCTTGCCTGCAGAACGCCCGGTCAGAGCTGACCGAGGATCTCTTCGCCGTCTGGAGCCGCGATGACGGCTCCGGAGCAGAGGCCGATGAACAGGCCGTGCTCGACGACGCCCGGAATCTTCGACAGGTCCGCCGCGAGCCGTTCCGGCTCGTCGATGGCCCCGAGCTTCAGGTCGAAGATGTAGTTGCCATTGTCCGTCACGAAGGGATCGTTGCCCTTCTGCCTGAGTTCGAGCGACGTGCTCAAGCCCCGGGCCCCGAGGAGCGACACGATTGCGCGGCGGGTGGCCGCGAGGCCGAACGGCACGACCTCGACCGGCAGGGGGAACCTGCCGAGCGTCCCGACATGCTTGCTCTCGTCGGCGATCACGATCATCCGGGTCGAGGCCGAGGCGACGATCTTCTCGCGCAGCAGCGCCCCGCCGCCGCCCTTGATCAGGCGGAGCTGGCTGTCGATCTCGTCCGCGCCGTCGACCGTGAGGTCGAGCGCCGGCTCGTGTTCGAGCGTGGTGATCGGCACCCCCACCTCCTGGGCGAGGTTGCGGGTCGCCTCCGAGGTCGGAACGCAGACCACTTCGAGGCTTTCCGCCGCGATCCGCTCTCCGAGCAGGCGCACGAAGTGCTCGGCGGTCGATCCGGTGCCGAGGCCGAGCTTCATGCCGGGCCGCACGGCCTGGAGGGCGCGCTTCGCCGCCCTCCGCTTCAATTCATCCGACAAGAGGTTTTCCTTGTTCAGCGGTCGAGGCCGCCCATGAGCATGTACTTCACCTCGACGAACTCATCCATGCCGTAATGGGATCCCTCGCGGCCGATGCCGCTCTCCTTCACGCCGCCGAACGGGGCGACCTCGGTGGAGATGAGCCCCTCGTTGATGCCGACGATGCCGTATTCGAGCGCCTCGGCGACGCGCCAGCAGCGGCCGATGTCGCGCGAATAGAAATACGATGCGAGCCCGAACTGCGTCGCATTCGCGAGCTCGATCGCCTCCTCCTCGGTCTCGAAGCGGAAGAGCGGCGCGACCGGCCCGAAGGTCTCCTCCCGCGTCACCACCATCTCCGGCGTCACGTCCGTCAGAACGGTCGGCTGGAAGAAGCTGTGCCCGAGATCGCTGCGCTTGCCGCCGAGCACGACCTTCGCGCCCTTCGACGTCGCATCGGAGATGTGCTCCTCGACCTTCTTCACCGCGTCCTCGTTGATCAGCGGGCCCTGCTGGACGTCCTCCTGCGCGCCGTCGCCGACCTTCAGCTTCTTCACCGCCTCGGCGAGCTTGCCCGCGAAGGCCTCGTAGACGCCCGACTGCACGTAGATGCGGTTCGCACAGACGCAAGTCTGGCCCATGTTGCGGAACTTGGACGCGATCGCCCCCTGCACGGCCGCGTCCAGGTCGGCGTCGTCGAAGACGAGGAAGGGGGCGTTGCCGCCGAGCTCGAGCGCGACCTTTTTCACGGTGGAGGCCGACTGCTCCATCAGCTTCTTGCCGACCTCCGTCGAGCCCGTGAAGGTGATGAGCTTGACGATCGGGTTCGAGGTCATCTCGGCGCCGATCTCGCTCGACTTGCCGGTGATGACGCTGAACACGCCCTCGGGGATCCCGGCCCGATGGGCGAGCTCCGCCAGCGCGAGCGCCGTCAGCGGCGTCTCAGTCGCCGGCTTCACCACCATGGTGCAGCCCGCCGCCAGCGCCGGCCCGGCCTTCCGGGTGATCATCGCGGCCGGGAAGTTCCAGGGCGTGATGGCGCAGGTCACGCCGATCGGCTGCTTGCCGACGACGATCCGGGCATCCGCCTTGTGGCTCGGGATCGTGTCGCCGTAGATGCGCTTGGCCTCCTCGGCGAAGAACTCGACGAAGTTCGCGGCATAGTCGATCTCGCCGCGCGATTCGGTCAGGGGCTTGCCCTGCTCCGACGTCATGATGAAGGCGAGGTCCTCCTTGTTCTCCATCATGAGCTCGTACCACCGGCGCAGGATCTTCGAGCGCTCCTTGGCGGTCTTCTTCGCCCACGGTTTGAAGGCCTTCTCGGCCGCTTCGATGGCCTCGCGCGCCTCGGCGCCCCCGAAACGCGGCACGCTCGCCAGCGTCTCGCCGGTCGCCGGGTTCGTGACGGCGATCTCGCCCTCGCCCACCCATCGGCCGTTCACGTAGCACTGGCTCTTGAGAAGGCTCGCGTCCTTCAGTCTCGAGATGCTGCTCCAAGCGTCCATCGATCGTCTCCTCGCATCAAGTCGTGGGCCGAAGCCTTACCGCAGTGATCTAACGCCGCCACCGGTCTCGCGCCAGCCGATCGCCGGAACATCGATCCGGCACGCGCCGGATGCCGGGCCGAGATCGGCTCGCGGCCTAGCCGCCTTCCCCGTCCGCTCCCGGCTCGCCCTGCCGGCGCCCGGGACGCTGTGGTGGGTTCGGGCGCGGGCGGCGCTCCCCCTCGCGGGCCGGCGGCACGGGCCTGCTCCCCGCGCCGAAGCCGCCGCGCCCCATCTCCTCCTCCAGCGCGCTGCGCAGGTCGTCCGCGAGCAGCGCCAGCTCGTCCAGATCGTCGCTCTGGCCGCGGCGGCGGTCCTGCACCGGCGCGCGCCGCGAGGGCTCTTCCGCCTCCTGGCTGCCGTAGGACTGGCTCGGCACGTAGCGGCGCAGGGTGGGGTCCTCCATCTCCTCGGCGAAGCTGCGCGCATCTTCCGGCTCCACCGGCGCCGCCGTCTTCGGCTGCTCGTCGAAGCTGTATGCCTCCTCCGCCGAAGGCAGGGCGTCTCGACCGGAGGCACGCTCCGGCGCCGGGGCAGGCTCGTGCGGCGGCGCCGGAGCGGGCTCGTGCCGCGCCCGTGCCTCCGGTCTGGCAGGCGTGGCCGCCGGCGCGACGGGAGCCTCCTCCGGCTCCGCCTCATCGCGCACCATCCGGGCGGATTGCTGCCGCCGCTGCAATGCCGAGGGCAGCACCATCTCGGAGGCCTCCTCGGTCTCGCTCTGCTTGCGCACCGAGGGTGGCCCGAAACTCGCCGGCCCATCCCGCAGCACCGGCGCTCCGCCGGCAGCGGCGGCCGGCCGGGGCTCCGCCAGGGGATTGAAGCGGCCCGTCGCGCTCGCCCAGAGGCCGAGCCCGGCGAAGAGCAGCAGGAAGGTGCCCATCCCGTAGAACTGGAGCACGTCGAAGGCCTCGGGCGGCACCGCGATGCCGCCGCCGCCGAGCCTGAGGCCGGTCCGGTCGACCTCCGGCAGCGTCAGCCGCGTCGCCACGATGACGATGAGCGGGAGCAGGAACGGAAGCACCATGGCGGCCAGTCCGCCATAGCGTCCCCAGGCGCCCGAGGGTCGGCCGGACAGCTCGCGCCACAGCGCCCCGGCCGCCGCCAGCGGCACCGCGTAGAGAGCAAGCAGCACGACCGCCAGGGCCCGCAACGCGAGCACCGTGCCGTCCGCGCCTCTCCCCGCATCCGCCCCCAGCGCGTCGAAGGCCCTGGCGAAGCCGGCGATCACGTCCGGCACCTGGTAGAGCGACACGCTCTCGTCGCCCATGCGGTAGACGCCCGCCAGCCCGGCCAGCAGGACGAGCAGCGCCGCGAGGATCACCGGCCGATCGAGCAACGCCCGCACCGTCGGCTGGCGGCTCGCCCGCGCAAGGAGCGAGCCCTGGTCCGGCCCCGCCCTCTCCTTGTCTTTCGGCGGAGTGAGCAGGAACACCATCTCGGCGCGGGCGCCGGCCGGCTCGAAGTCGACGAGGTCGCCCTTGCGCGGCGGACGCTGCTCCCGCCAGGCGGTGGGCGCGAACGCATACCGCCTGCCGTCCTCGCCCCGCACGACGCTGACCCCGGCTCCGGCATCATAGCCCAGGACACTTCCACGCATGCTTCGTCGCTTCTTCCCTGTCGTCCGGTCTCACGCCCTAGCACGGCTCCCGCCGCCTGCTCCATATGCAAGGCCTGTGCACCGCAATCTCGTCCGGAAGAAGGACGCCGCCACGCGCCGCCCGACATGGACGCTCCCCCGCGCAAAGGCTCTGTGGTAAGCGGTCGCGCGATGCCAGAAGCCAAGTACTCGGAAAGTGAGTGTGCCATGCCGGCTGCCACCGTCGTCTTCGATCTCGACGGCACGCTCGTCGACACCGCGCCCGACCTCCTCGCCACGCTCGATGTCGTGCTGGAGGAAGCGGGCTTCGGCCGGCCGCACCGCCCCCACGACATCGGGATCATCGGCCGCGGCTCGAAGGCGATGATCGCGCAGGCGCTCGAGCCGCACGGAGTGTCGCCCGAAGACCCCCGCATCGAGCCGATGCATCTGAGGTTCCTCCAGCATTACGAGCGGAACATCGCCGTGGGCTCCGCGCCGTATCCGGGCTGCCTGGAGGCTCTCGACAGGCTCGCGTCCGCCGGCGTGACCCTCGCGGTATGCACGAACAAGCTCGAGGGCCTGTCGCGGCGGCTCCTCGACGCGTTGGGCCTCGCCGATCGCTTCGCCGCGATCGTCGGCGCCGACACGCTGGGCGTCAGGAAGCCCGACGCCGGCCACGTGCTCGGCACGATCGCCCGCGCCGGCGGCGATCCCGCCCGCGCGGTCATGGTCGGCGACAGCCGCTACGACATCCTGGGCGCCCAGAACGCGGGCGTGCCGGTCGTCGCGTTCGACTTCGGCTACACCGAGACACCGGTCGAGGCGTTCGATCCCGACAGGGTGATCTCGCACTACGACGAGCTGTGGGACGCGGTGGCGCCTTATCTGAGGCTTGAGGAAGAAAAGGCGTGAGCGGCGCGACCTGCGGCTTGACTTGCCCCCCGGCCGCCCCTTAAATCCGCGCGATCCCGTGGGCGGTTAGCTCAGTTGGTAGAGCACAGTGTTCACATCGCTGGGGTCACTGGTTCGAGTCCAGTACCGCCCACCATCTCCCCCGTGGCCCACCCGATCGTCGCCGTCATCTGCGTCGTGTTCGCGTGACGGCGTGAGGCAACGGTCCCGCCGGGGCGGCGGGCACGGGCGGGACCGTCGGCGGACGGCTTCCAGGCCGTCTACGCTTTGGGGGCCTTGACGCCCCGACTCCATCCTGGCTCGCCCCGCCTTTCGCGAAGCTGCTCTCCGGATTTCAACTTCTTCATCCAGCGCGGCCTGGTTCCGCAACCCTCGCGCTCACTGCGAGATGCGCAGCTCGCCCAGCGTGCCCGCGATCTTCGCGAACGTGTCGGAGAGCTCGCTCGTCGTCTGCGCGGTGAAGGCAGCGTCCGTGGCCGAGGCGCAGCCCCGCAGCATGTTCACGGTCGTCGCGTCGTCGATGGCGAAGGCGATCGTGAAGACCTTGATCCCGGCCGCCTTCACGTTGTTGCAGGCCTGAAGCGTGTACTCGTTCATCTTCTGGACCGTGGCACCGTTGTTGTGGTTCGTGCCCATGCGGTTCTCGTTCGCGTAGCCGAAGGCCGTGTAGGCCGACTTCAGCCCCTGGTTGTTGTTCGTCGGAACGGTGTTCGCGCCGTCCGTCATCACGATCATGAACTTCGCGTTGTTCGGCGTGTCGTAAGGCACGCCCTCGGTGAACGGCAGCCCCGGCGACAGAGTGCGCCACCCCCACGTCACGCCCTCGAGGATGTTCGTGTAGCCCTTCGCCTGCATCTTGCCGATCGCCGAGAGGAGATCCGACCTCACATTCGTCAGCGGCGTGATCGGTTCGGAGTCGCAGATGTAGTTCGGACCTCTGATGCTCGCGCCGCTGTTCCCCGTTTTCGACGTGACGCTGCTCGTGTACTTGCAGACCTGCGCCGTGTTCTTCACGTCGTCGCCGGAGCCCTGGAACTGCGATGTGTCCTTCGTGCACGAGCCGCTTTTGTCCGTCATGTAGTTGTTCGTGTAGTCGTCTGTATTGAAGATCCAGACCTTACGGTAGTCGGGCTCGTCCGGCGCGAAGGTCGGCACGAAGAGGGTCGCGGGATCCGAGGCGCTCGGGAGGCTGTCGGTCACGTTGTGCGGCGCGGGCCGCACCTCCACGCATCCAGCCCAGGTGATGTTCGTGAACTTCTTGTAGAGGTCGAACCGGTTGACCTTTCCGGAGAAGATGCCCTGATGCACGGGCGAGATGGCGTTGCGGTCCATCCACGTCGCGTTGGCGTTCTGCGGCCCGACATTCACCGAGCCGGAGAACGGGACGACGGAGATGTTGACCTCGTCGCTGACAGGGTCGTTGCCGAACAGCGTGTTCACGAGATCCTCGGAGGCCTTTCGCAAGGTCAGGATCCGGTCGCCCGCCATCGACCCCGAGTTGTCGAGGACGAGGGCGATCTCGAAGCTGGCGGAGCCGGTCTTGGACTGGGCGCGGGCGGAGATCCCGATCTCGTTGATCTTCAGAAGCTTCAGGAGCGCCGTCTCGACACTCGAGGACGCGACGATATCCACCTGCCTCAATTCCTCGTCGACCGAGACTTCGTCGATGTTCGCCGACAGGCCCTGAAGGTTCGCGTCGACGATGGACTGCGCATACTCCTTCAGCTCCGCCTCGTCCATCTGGCCGATCTGACGGTTGACGGCAAGCACGGCGGTATCCAGTGCCCGCTGGATCTTTTCCTGCTCGGATGTCGCTCGAGCATAGTCTATGGCTGCGCCGACGAGGCCGAATATCGGGATCAGTGCCAGCGCGAAGACCACTATGATGTTGCCGCTGCGGTCCTCACCGAAGCGCCTCGTCAAGGAGCTTATGCGCATTTGGAGCGAGACCTTGCGAACTTCGACGGTCGCTAGGTTTACCCCCACCGGCAAAATAAGATGTTAATCTGATCGTAGACTCTCGCGCAGCGAATCGGCGGCTGCGATCAACCAGCCGTGAACCGCGGGCACGCTGTCGAGGCGGTAGCGGGCGACCGTTTCTCCCTCCCCGACCTTGACGCCGAAGCCCCCGAGCTCCGCGGCGGCGAGCATGGCGTGCTCGTCCGTCACGTCGTCACCGAGATAGACGGGCGTGCGGCCGAGAAAGGGCGGACCGGCCATGAAGCCGCGCACCGCCCCACCCTTGTCGGCGCCGTCGGGCTTCACCTCGATCACCATCTTGCCGTTGAGCGCGTGGAAGCCCTCCTGCCCTCTGAGCGCGTCCTCCACCACCCGGGCGGTCGCCTCTGCGAGCTCGGGCCGCCTCCGGTAGTGCAGCGTGACTGCGGCGCCCTTGTCCTCCATCAGGATCCCCGGGTTCTCCCGCTCGAAGGCGCCGAAGACCTCGCGGAAATGGTCGAGCATCTCGGGCTCCACCGCCGTCTCGACCGGCCCGCCCCCCCTCGTGCGCAACTCGAGGCCGTGCAGGCCGGCAGCGGGGAAGCCCTCCGCGCCGAGGCGCGCGTCTATGTCGGCGATGGCGCGACCCGAGACGACGGCGAGTGCCCCTCCGAGGAGGTCGAAGAGATCGCGCAGGACGGGCAGGAGGTCCGGCGACACGCGCACCGCGTCGGGCGTCTCGGCGATTTCCACCAGCGTGCCGTCGAAGTCGAGAAAGAGCGCCCAGTCGGGCGCCGGCGGGGGCAGGTGGTCATTCATGCGTCAGGTCTCCACGAGCTCGATCGTCCCGCTGTCGCGCCTCCCGCCGGAGTGCAACAACACTGTTACAGGCGTGCAACATATGGCTACGGCCTCTCGTTGCAACGCCGCCAGCCGGGGCCGTTGCTTGATTATTTACTGCCTCTCGCGGACAAAGAGGCGTTGCGCATCGGTCCGCTTTGGGACCGGTCGCGCGCATGTGGCGATGGATCGACCTGAAGGATTCGGGGTTATGAAGCTCGGCTTCCGCCTATTGCTTTGCCTGTTTGCGGGTTTCGTCACGGTGTCGCAGCCGGCGGACGCGATTCAGCTCGACCCCACGACCGGCCGGCCCCTGGAGGACGTGGGCGTGTACAGCTCGCGTCACCAGGCGCCGCGGACCGTCGCCTTCGCCGGAGACCACGGCCCCGGCACGATTGTCGTCGACACCACGGCCAAGGAGCTCTTCCTGGTTCTCGGAGGCGGCAAGGCGCGGCGCTACTCGATCGGCGTCGGCCGCGAGGGCAAGCAGTTCTCCGGGACGTTCAACATCACGCGCAAGGCCGAGTGGCCGGGCTGGACGCCGACGGCGGAAATGCGCGCGGCGCTGCCCACGCTGCCCAACCACATGGAAGGCGGGCCGATGAACCCACTGGGCGCCCGCGCGCTCTATATCGGCTCCACGCTTTACCGGATCCACGGCACGAACGTCTCGTGGAGCGTCGGCCGCGAGATGTCGTCCGGCTGCATCCGCATGACGAACGAGGACGTCATCGACCTCTACGACCGCGTGCCGGTCGGCGCCCGGGTCGTCGTCCAGAGATAACCGTTTCGGGTTCACGCCCTGGGGGCGTCTTGGGGGCGGAAGGCCGGGGTGGCGGGAGCGGCCCCGGCCTTCCCACAATTCGGGCAGGACGTGCGGGCGGCGCGTCACGCGCGCTCGCGGCTCATCCCCTTCTCCTTCAGCTCCTCCAGATACCGGCCCCACAGGCGATCGTGGTCGGCGCCGATGTCGCGGAGATAGTCCCAGGAATAGATGCCCGTCGTGTGCATGTCGTCGAAATTGATTCGGACCGCATAGTTGCCGACAACCTCCACGGACATGATGCCGACGTCCTTCTTGCCCGGCACGGTCTTCCTCTGGTCCGGTGAGTGACCCTGGACCTCCGCGCTCGGGCTCATGACCCGAAGATACTCGGCCGACAGCTCGTACCGGGCGCCATCCTCGAAGGTCACCGTCAGGAGACGCTTGTCCTTCGACACGCGCAACTCGGTCGGCCAGGGGCGGGCATCGGCCATTCTCTTCTCCAGCTCGAGGAATCCTCCCCCTCACATAAGGGCGGGGAGGCACTCCGCTCAAGCCGGGGATGGATTTCAACCGTCGTCGGTATCACCGGAGCGGCGCTCGAGCTCATTCTCGACCGTCTCGCGAGACCCTTCGGCGGGCTCGTCCTGCAGGCGATGCGAAGGCGTCTCCTGCCTCCGCCTCTCGACCGCCCCCTTGCCACCGGCGGCCCCGCGCGGCAGGGAGCGCGCTTCGTCGGACAGGCCGCTCACCGTCTCGGCGATCGATCCTGCCGTCGGGCGCGGGTACGCCCCGTTCGAAATCCCGTCTCGCTCTTGCATCGGGCTTCCTCCGGACGATGTTGCAGGAGACCATTTGAGTTGCGAGGGCAACGGCGCCCTCGTCCCCTCGTTCCGCAACCAGGAGTGACCGACATGAACCGCACCGAACGCCGCGCCGCGCGCAAGGAAGGGGAGCTCGACACCAAGGCGTTCCTCGATGTCGCCAACAAGTTCATCGACCTCGCCAACAGGCAGAACCAGGCCGTCAACGCGACCGACCTGCACATGGCGTTCGTCTACGCCTCGACGCGCTACAGCGCTTACGTCGCGAAGGCGATCCTCGAGGTCGACAACCACGAGGACTTCGTCCAGCACATGGTCAAGCAGTACACCGAGATGCTGCGCCAGCACCTGGCGGACGACGGGCTCAGCACCCCGGCGAACCGATCGTGAGACCGGGAGCGCCGGAAGGGTTCGCCACGAATCAGGCTCGCCCGCCGCTCCCGGCCTCGTCCGATCCGTCTCCCGGCTCTTCGCCGGTCTCCTCCTGCTCCTCCGTCACGTCGGCAGCGGGAGAATCGGCGGCGGCCACCTCGTGCCGGTCGAGCCCGTCCTCGTCCACCGCCTGCACGGTCTCTTCCTGCTCGGCCACCTCCGGCGCCTCGTCCTTCTCGCGGGCGTTGAGGCCGATCTCCTCGTCCGTCAGGAAGCCGCGGCCGATCTTCCAGGCGGTCTTCCCGATCGGGCCGATCCCGTAGACGCGCGTCATGTCCTCGTAGTCGTTGAGCCCGTCGAGATTGGCGAGCACGGGGTCGCTCGTCCACAGCTTGCGCAACGCCCGCCGCTTCACCTCCTTCGGCACGCCGGCCTGCATGAAGATCGTGAAGTCGGACTCCTTCGTCAGGCTCTCGATGTCGATGTCCTCGGCCGGGTGGCGCTCCGGCGGGCTGTCCCCTTCAGGGGGCTCCGTGACCTCGCCGGCGGGCGCCTCCTCCGCGGGAAGCTCCTCGGCGTGCCGCGGCTCCGCTTCGGCCGCCTGTTCCTCCTCGCGCTTCCTCTGCAGCTTGCGCTCGGACCAGCGCGACAGGAAGTTCCGATCCTCAGCCATTGGCGCCTCCGCGTCCCCCGGTCCGGTCGAAGATCGGCTCCTTGCCGAAGAGCTGAGCCTCCTCGCCCGGTGCCTTGTCGCGTTTGCGCTTCTTGAAGGGCTCGGGCTTGTAGTGCCGGTCCGCGAAGTCGGAGACGATCATCGCGACGTGCTCGGGGATCGGCACCGGCTCGACGATCGCGTCGCCCGCCACGAGATAGGCCTCCGCCTCGTAGGGAGACAGCGTCACGAGATGGAGCCGCCACGGGATGGCGCCGGCGGCCGGCACGAGGACCACGAGAACGGAAGGGTTCCGCATCGTGAGATTGTACTTGTAGGCCTCGGCCTCGGTCGGGTGCAGCTCGATGCCGAAACTGCCTGCCCGGAAGGTGGTGACACCGTCGCGTCCCGGCACCTCCTGCCAGTCGGGCCCATCCTCCCTGCCCGGCACGACCGCCACCGGCTTGAATATCTCGTCCGCCCAGCGGCTCAGCGCCGCCCGGCGCTCGACCAGGACGGTGACGGGGATGTGCTCTGCCTTGCTCAACCTGCGCGGCCCTCCTCGGCCGAAACATCTTGCCGCAACATAGGAAGTTTGCGGCCGCGGCTCCATATCCCTAGAATGCCGCGAAGGAGAGAGGCTGGCGTGTTCTGACGAACGCGCCGGACAGGGAAGCAGATCACCGATATGAAGCTGAACGGGCGCAGGATCCTCCTGTGCGACTGCGAGCGCACGATGTCGCTCGACGGCGAAGCCTTGGCCGAGGCTCTGGGCGCGGACGGCACGCCGCGAATTCACACCAATCTCTGCCGCCGCGAGACGGCCGCCTTCGAGCAGGCGCTCGCCGGCGAAGGCTCCGTTCTCGTCGCCTGCACGCAGGAAGCGCCGCTCTTCGGCGAGCTCGCAGAGGAAGCGGGCCACGGCGAGCGCGTCGACTTCACCAACATTCGCGAGAACGCAGGCTGGGGAGAACAGGGCCCTGCGGCGCAGCCGAAGATCGCGGCGCTTCTGGCGGCGGCGGCCTATGCGAGCGAGCCGGCGCCGATCCACACGGCCCGGTCCGAAGGCGTCTGCCTCGTCTACGGCCCCGGCCAGCAGGCGCTCGAGGTCGCCAAGTCGCTCTCGGGACGGCTCTCGGTCAACCTGCTCGTGACGGACGAGGACTTCATCCCGCCCTCCGTCGCCGACGTGCCGATCCACAAGGGCCGCATCTCGCGCCTCACCGGCTCGCTCGGCAGGTTCGAGGTGACGGTCGACGGCTACGCGCCGCTCGTCCCCTCCTCGCGCGCCGAGCCGCTCTTCGCCATGCCGCGCGACGGCGCCAAGGCGCCCTGCGACCTCGTGCTCGACCTCTCGGGCGGCACGCCGCTCGTCCCGGCGCCAGACAAGCGCGACGGGTATTTCCGCGCCGATCCCGACCACCCCGCGGCGGTCGCGCGGGCGATGTTCGAGATCTCCGACTACGTCGGCACGTTCGAGAAGCCGCAATACGTCGCCTATTCCGAGGAGATCTGCGCCCATTCGCGCAGCCGCAAGATCGGCTGCCGCAACTGCCTCGACGTCTGCCCGGCCGGCGCGCTCCAGTCCGATGGCGATCGCATCCTGCTCGACCACGGCACCTGCGCCGGCTGCGGCTCGTGCAGCGCCGTCTGTCCGACGGGCGCGATCAGCTACCGCTATCCCCGGCGGCACGACCTCGTCGCGAAGCTCCAGATCCTCCTCGGCACCTATGCCCGCGCCGGCGGACTGCACCCGGTCGTGCTCTTCCACGAGGACGGGCGCGGCGGTGAGCTGATCTCGGCGATGGCCCGTTTCGGGCGCGGCCTTCCCGCGAATGTCCTGCCCGTGCCGCTCTTCGCCGTCACCGAGCTCGGCCACGACATCCTGGCCGCGACGCTCGCGGCGGGCGCCGAGCGCATCGTCGTCCTCGCGGGGCCCGAGCGGGTCGAGGAGATGCCGCCGCTCGAGGCCCAGGCGGGCCTCGCCGCGAGCTTCCTCTCGGCCTTGGGGCTAGAGGCGGAGACCCCGCGCATCTCGCTCCTCGTCGAGGCGGATCCCTTCGCCGTCGAGGAGGCACTCTTCGCCCTTTCGCCGGCACCGCAGCCCGCCTTCCGCAGCTTCGCCGCCGTCGGCACGAAGCGCGAGATCGCGCGCAGCGCGCTCTCCGCCCTGCACGACGCGGTGACGGACGCGCCCGAGCGGATCGAGCTGCCGGCCGGCGCTCCCTATGGCCGCATCCTCGTCGACACCGAAGGCTGCACGCTCTGCCTCTCCTGCGTCGGCGCCTGCCCGACCGGCGCGATTCTCGACAATCCGGACCGGCCGCAGCTCCGCTTCCAGGAGGCGGCCTGCGTCCAGTGCGGCCTGTGCAAGGAAACGTGCCCGGAGAGCGTCATCTCGCTTCAGCCCCGCTTCGACTTCACGCCGCAGGCGCAGGAGCAGATCGTGCTCTACGAGGAGGAGCCCTTCGAGTGCATCTCCTGCGGCAAGCCGTTCGGCACGAAGAAGTCTATCGAGCGGGTGGTCGAGCGCCTCGCCGGCCACTCGATGTTCCGCTCCGAGGGGCAGCTCGACCTCATCCGCATGTGCGACAACTGCCGGGTCGAGGCACAGTACTCCGTCGCGGGCCCGGCCCCGATGGCCTTCGGCGAACGGCCGCGCGTCCGCACGACGGAAGACTATCTCTCCGAGCGGGAGCGGGATCACGCGAACGGGAGCGGCGGCGCTCGGAAGGTCGACGACTTCCTGAGCTGAGCCACGGAGGCGCGCGCTCAGGCCTCGGCCAGAAGCGCCGCCACCGCCTCCGGCTCGCCGAGCGCCAGGGGGCCGCGCCAGCCGTGCAGGTCGGCCGGGTCGAACCCCTGGAACGGGGCCCAGCCCGCCCCGCCGCCTGAATGCACGGTCCGTCCCGACGCCTGTGCGAGCACGATGCCTCCCGCCACGTCCCAGACATTCGGGGTCGCGAACCACGCGACCTGCATCAGCCCGGCCGCGACGAACGCGCATTCGACCGCGGCGGAGCCGGTCTTGCGGTGGTCCCAGTGCGGCGCGGGCTTCGGGTCCAGGCCAGGCGAGCCCGCGAGGCGCCGCCGGACGGCCGGGTTCGGGTGCAGCTCGAGCACCTCGCTCTCGAACCTCAACCGCCCCCCTTCCCGCGCATGGTAGACGCCCGGCCGCAGCGCATGGCTCGTGGCGCACCAGACCGCGCCCGCGACCGGACGCCCGTGGTGAAGCACCCCCACGGAAGCGGCGAAGAGCGGGAAGCCGTTGACGAAGTTCGTCGTGCCGTCGATCGGATCGACCGCCCAGACGAGGCCCTTCTCGTCCGCCGGCACGTCGTCGAGCTCCTCGCCGAGGATGCCGTGGCCGGGAAAGTCCCGCGCGAGCCGCTCCCGGATGAGCATCTCGGTGCGGTGGTCGACCTCGCTCACGGGATCGCGGAAGATGTCGCCCTCAGGGCCGCCGCCCTTGTAGCGCACCGCCAGCGTTGCGCCGAGCGCGCCCGAGATCTCGGCGCCGGCGAGGGCCGCTAGCTCGGCGGCTGCCCGCTCCAGTGCCTCGAGGCTCTCCTGCGGCAGGAAGCCTGCTCGGTCGGTCATGGCTCCACCCCCGGCACGAGAACTCGGAGAGCGCCTTCCTTCCGGGCGACCCTCACGTCACCTTCGATGCCCTCGTAGACGTCGTCTCCGACATGCATCGCCTCTCCGTCGAGCGTCAGCACGACGCGGTCGGCCTTCGCCTGCCGCACCGGCGCCTCGGAGGCGTCGGGATCCCTCAGCCAGTCGAGCATCGCCTCCCTCGCCTCGAGCGGCACCCAGACGACCGAGAGTCGCCTCTCCGCCGGATCGAATCCCGGAGCGAGCATCAGGTTCGGCCCCACCATCCCGATATTCATGACCTCGACCATCAGCGCCGGCTCCGTCATCGGCTCGCCGTCGATCGTGACGGACGCGCGGACCGTCCTCGGATCGCGAAGCCCGTCGATCAGCCTTCGGCGGCCGACCTCCCTCTTCTCGTCCCTGTCATTCAGCTTGCGCCCGTCGATGCCGACATCGGCGACGAGGCCGACACCGACGGACTCGATGAAGTCCTGCGCGCCCCCCGGCCAGGTGGCGGAGGCCACATGAAGGGGCAGCTCGCACACATCCGCGCCGCTGCCGTTCAGCATGCCTTCGAAGAGGCCGGCGCCGAACAGGCGCGCGAGGTTGTTCGAGCCGCCGGTCGGCAGGATGGCGATCGGCGCTTCGTGCCCCCGTATCCCGCAGGCGACCTTCTCGACGGTGCCGTCCCCGCCCGCGGCCACCACGAGCGGCCATGGCTGCCCCAATTGCTCGCGCCATCCGTCTTCACTGGTCGAGACGTATTCGTGTTGGGCGCCGGCCCGACGCACGCATTCGCGGGCGCGTTCGGCCGGCCAATCGCCTTCACCGGCGGTGGGGTTGTGGAAGAGGAGCGCTTTCATGGCTCATGAAAGGGGGGCAGGCCGGTTGTGGTTCCAGATCCGCGGCCGCCTCTCCCGGCGAAGGGGCGGCTCCGGCGCCGGACGCCGTCACCTTGCCGCGACCAGCCTGCCCTGGTCGCCCGGCAGGGAAAGGCCGGAGGCCACCGCCGCGAGGGGCTGGTGGAGCCGGCCCTCAGACACCAGCTGCGCCGGAAAGAGCGGTCGGGAGAAGTGGAAGCCCTGCGCGAGCCTGATCGATGAGGCCCCGAGGAGGTAGTCGAGTTCCTCCCCCGTCTCCACGCCTTCCGCCACCACCGTCATGCCGAGCGCGCCGGCGAGGGATTCGATCATCCTCAGGATGCTCTGGCTGCGCGGCCGCTGGTGGATGCCCGAGATGAACGATCTGTCGACCTTCAGCTCGTCGGCGGTCACGTCGGCCAATGTCGCGAGCGAGGAATACCCCGTGCCGAAGTCGTCGATCGACACGCTGACGCCCAGGTCCTTCAGCCTTGGCAGCGTCCTCGACTGGAACGTTCCGGAGACGAACGCATCTTCCGTCACCTCGACGACGAAGCGGTCCGGCTGCTTCGCCGCGCCCAGGCGGGCGATCAGGCTCTCCATGAAGCCCGCATCCGCCGTCTGCCGCGCCGACACGTTCACGCTGAAGTGGGTGCCCATGCCGAAATGCGTGTCGAGGAAGGACATCTGGTCCACGACGTCTTCGATGACGAACTCCGCGATGCGGTTCAGAATGCCGAATTCGCCCGCCGCGTCGATGAACGCGCCGGGCTGGTGCACCCGTCCGTCGCCGTCCACCCACCGCACGAGCGCCTCGAAGCCCACGGGGCGCATGGTCGCGAGGTCGATCTTCGGCTGGAACGCGCAGCGGAACTCGCCCTTGCGGACGGCCCGGTGCAGGCGCCGCTCGAGAAGCACCCGTGCTCGCGCAGCGCGCCCCATCTCCTCGTCGAAGCACGCGACCGAGCCCTTGGTCGCACTTTTTGCCTTGTACATCGCGGTGTCGGCGTTCCGGCGAAGCGTGTCGTAGTCGACACCATGCTCGGGATGAAGCGCGATGCCGATCGAGGCGGTGGCCTGGAGCTCGAGACCATCGATGAGGTAGGGGAGACCGAGCTGCGCCTTCAGGCGCTCCGCCATCCGCCAGAGATCGGCGGCGTCCTGAAAGCCTCGGAAGAGGATCACGAACTCGTCGCCGCTGATCCGGCCGACGATGTCGGTCTCGCGGACATTGGCACGGATGCGCCGCGCCACGGCCTGCAGCAGGGCGTCGCCCATGAGGTGGCTGTAGGCGTCGTTCACCTGCTTGAAATCGTCGAGATCGATGAAGGCCAGGGCAAGCGTCTCGCCGTTCCCGGGATCGGAGAGGATGCGCTGCGCCGTATCTTCGATGCAGCTGCGGTTCGGCAGGTTCGTCAGCTGGTCGTGGTTCACGCGGTGGGCGAGCGCGGCCTGGGTGTCCTCCAGGCGCTGCATGAGGCTGCGCAGGCGCTGGCTTTCCACCTCGCTCTGATGTGCGTAGCGGGCCGCGAAGGCGTGAGAGGCGAGAAGCGCGAACTTCCGGGCGAGCGAGACATGGCTGCGGTCGAAGCCCGCCTCTCCCTGCCGTCGCAACAGGATCATCACGCCGCGGCGATTGCGCACGCGCATCGGCAGGTAGAGCGCCGGCTGCTCGGATGAAAGCCCTCCGCCGGGATGGGTCTGCCACTCCTCGAACCCGCTATTGTCGAATGTCGCCGCCACACGCCCGTCGAGGACCTTCCGGAAGAAGCGGCCGACCGTCCAGAGCGTGTCGCAGAGGGCCGCCGGCTCCGCCGCGACACATTCCAGGTCCCCGCCCCCCGTCTCCCGTTCCGCCAGGACGACCGCCTGCGAAAAGGCGAAGACGTCGCGCAAGGCGCCGAACACGCCGGCAAAGTGCTCCCCTTCCTCCTCGCAGAGCAGCGCCTCCAGGGCGTCGATCAACAGCGTCGCGTGCGCATTGTCCGTGCGCAGCCGGTCGATCTGCCGCTCCATGGCGACGAGTGTTTCGCGGAGTTCCTCGGAGCTTCCCATGAACCGGCCTCGCTCAGGTGCCGAAGGCCACGGCGGAGATCATCAGGTTGCCGTGCACGTTTCGCCCGAGCAGCAGCCCCTGCTCGCCGAACGTGAAGCATCCAAGGAACGGGCTGCCGCCGAGCTGCTCCGCGATTGCCGAGGCGACCTTCGGCATCTCGTCACCCACGGCCAGCCTGCACCCGCCGCAATAGACGACGATCGCCCCCGCCAGCCGCCCGCCCGCGCCGACCACCTCGTCCAGTGCCGCCGCCGCGACGCGCCCGGCCCGGTCGATCAGTCGCTTGCGATCGCCATGCATCGCGTAGAGGCGCGTCCCCTCCTCGATCGTGGCGAAGGTCGACAACCCGCGCTCGGCAGTGACGGCCTCCGGATGTACGAGCAGATAGTGAGGCACGTCCGCCAGCGATCCGGCGTCGAGTCCCAGCGGCCACATCGTCGTGTCAGCCAGGATCGGCCCACCCGAGGCGATCTTGCCGGCGAGCCCGCCGCCGATCCACTGGTCGTAGACCTCCGCGGCCGGCTGACCGTCGATCTCCAGGATCCGGCGGCCACGCGCCTTCGTGACGATACCGCTCTCCGATCCGCGTTCGCCGTCGATCCGCGTGACGATGCCGCTCGGCCCCGCCGGCTCGTAGCCGCCTCGGAAGGCGAGGCCGATGCCGCCCGTGGAGAACAGGACGCCGACCACGACCCCGTCCCGCATCGGCCCCTCGGGGCCGAGCTGGCGCCACTCGCCGCTGACGGCCTCGTCGGCGGCGCTGCCGCCCACGATGGGGCAGCCGTCGCCCACCGTCCGCCGCAGGCCCTCGATCACCGCTTCCTCGTGCCCGGGCGTCTGATAGATCCAGATGAGTTCCGGCAGTTCTCCGGGGCAACCGGCGGCGTCGAGCGCGGATGCGAGCGCTCGCTCCGCGGCACCGGCCGCGTCATGACCGAGGCGTTCCGCTGCCGAACCGTAGTTGCCATCGGGATCCTCGATACCGAGAAGCCCGATCGAGTGCCTGCCGCCGAGGCCCTTCCCGGACATGACGCCGGAACAGGATGTTCCGCCGACCAGCGGCACGCCGGGGAACCGCTCCGCCAGGACGCGGTACAGGTCGGCGTCGTCCTGCGTCGACGCGTAGAAGGCAAAAAGGAAGGAGGGGGAGAGGTCCATCGTGTCGAGCTTGCGTCTGAGATCGGACAAGGCTTCCGCCGGGCTATCCCCGGCGGCCACGACAGACTGCACCCGCACCATGTTCCGGTTCCCCAACCGAGCCGGCCGCCGCCATCCCCCGTGGGCGAAGCCCATCCCCGGCGACGCAGGCCTGCGAAATGCCCCGAGACGGCATTCCCACCGGCCCTATCGGTAACTTCCCCTCGATTAAGAAGAGATTGATCGGGACTGACAGGTTATGAAGGTTTCAATGGATTTCGACTGTGGGACTTCTTCGTCGCGGGCAGTCGTCGCCGCCGGATGCGCGGAACCCGAATTGGCGAAGGGTGGCTCGGCTCCCACACGGGCTCAGCCCCCCTCGCCCACCGTCTCCCTGCAGAAATTGACGACGCTCTCGCGGATCGGCGCTGCCATCTCCTGGGTCACGAGCCCGCGGGAGATCTGGTCGTCGAGACGCGAGAGCCGCTCGGTCACGCAGTCCTGGACGGCGGGCGGCAGGCCCGAGGTTTCGACACGCTCGCGGAAGAGCTCGTACCGGTTCAGGTAGACGAGGAGCGCGATCACCCCGACGAGCACGAGCGCTGCCACGCCGCGGGCGACAGGCCCGTTCAGCGGGTCGCGATCACCCTGTGGAGCCGCCATCTCAGCGCCCCGCCAGGGGGAGGTTCACGAGCAGGTTCTGCGGCTTCATGCGCAGCCGGCGATCGGCGCTCATGGCGAGGCCGAGATAGACGGGTTTGCCCCGCATCCGCTCCATGACGGCCTCCTCGTCGCGGATCTCCATCCGAAACAGCGCCAGAACGCGCGAAAGCCGTTCGTCGTCCACGTCCTTCCCCTCGTAGAGCGCGTTCAGGATGGCGGTGGCTTCGGCATCGAGGCCGATATGCCAGGTCCAGCGCTCGTCCTTGATCGACTGCATCGGCTGCACCCGGACTGCAAGGCCCAGAAAGTGCTTGATCCACGCCTCGATCACCCGCGCGAAGGCGTCGAGCGCCGGTTCCGTGAAACGGAAGTCGGCCACGGTGTCGAACCGGTCGCTGCGCGCCCAGTAGGTCTCCTTGTTGTCGTCGCTCAGCACGTCCATCTCGACCGTGCGCTGCGGAGTTCCCGTCATCGCCATGAGCTGGCCGAGCCCCCCGAGCCCCCCCGACGCCGCCATCATCTCCACGATCTCGTGGTCGGCGAGCATGATCCGGCCGTCGTCGAGACTGACGCTCTGCTCGCGGAAGAAGATCTCGCCTGCGCGCATTCGGAAGGGGTCGGAAGCGGTCTTGAGGACGTTGCGCAGGATCGCGTGCGCGAGCTGGTCGACGAAGAGCGGGGGCACCGGGTCGCTGCGCCCGGAGACGATCGCCATATACGCGCCCTCGAGCGTCCCCTCGCCGAGAAGCAGGTTCCGGAAGCGCAGGAAGATGCGATAGTTCTCGGCGGCGTCCTCGTCGGCGAGGGCCTGCAGCTCGACCGGCGAGACCATCCGCGCGGGGTCGGCGAGCAGCGAGTCGTAGAGCTGCTCCTCGGCCAGACAGGATTCCTCTACGGGCTTGATCTCGGGCCGCGCGAGATAGGCGCGGATATAGTCCGGAGTCACGCCCAGCCATCCGTTCCCTGCCGGCTCCGTCAGCTGGTAGCCGGAAGACAGCCAGAACTCGCGCGTGTCGAGCCAGATATCTCCCTCGCCGGTGGCCATCATTCCTCCACGACGTCCCAAACGCGCGCGTGCTGTGGCTCTCGCGTCGGCTCGACGATGCGAAAGGCCTCGCGAATGCCGCCGTCCTCGCCGATCCCGCGCCAGACCGTGAAGATCGTGTTCAACAGCGCATCCTTGGCAAGATCCATGGCGAAGGCCAGCTCGGCTTCCGCCTCGGGCCGCGCCTCGGCAAGCCCCGGCGCGCCGTAGTGCTCCACGAAATGGCGGGCCAGCGCCTCGCGCGCAGCCTCGAGCTCCACCTCGTCCGCCTCCGTCACCGCGACGAAGGTTGCCCGGCCGAAGCTCGTGAGGCCGAGAAAACCGTTCGCAAAGGCTTGCCGGGTCTTTCCGGCGAGCCCCTCCGGCTCGATCGCCGCGAAGGCGAAGGCCCCCGAGACCGCCAGCTCGCCCGGCGCCGCGGCCGGCGCGAAGACGTGCTCGTCCGAGGCATCGAGCCGTATCGTCCGCAGCATCTTCACCGCAGGGCCTCTTCCGGTGACCCGCAAGCGCCCGCAGCCTCGAGGATGATCGTTCCGCTGCTCGTCCCGAGCACGAGATCGCCATGCTCCGCGAGACCCAGGAAACGCCCCTCGTACCGGCGCCCCTCGTGGTGCAGCTCGAGCGTCGAGCCGGGCTCCGGCATGCGCGACATCAGCGTGCGATGCGCGGGAGCGAAGCCCTCGGCCTCCCACTCGTGAACGCGCGCCAACATGTGGCGGCTGGCCGCCTCCACGAGATCCGTCCGGGTGATCTCGCCGCAGCCCTCCTCGTGAAGGTCCGTCACGTCCGGCTCGAGCCCCGGATCGGCCCGGGAGCCCTGCCGCATCAGGGCGATGTCCATCCCCACGACCATCCATAGGGGTATGTCGTCGAGCGCCGCCTCGGGAGACACGGCGATCCGCACGCCGCCGACCCGGCCGCCGTTCACGCGCACCGTGTTCGGCCAGTCGACCGTCACCGACGTCTCCGGCGGCGCGAGCGAGGCCAGCGCGTCGGTCAGCGCCGCGACGGCCACGGGCAGCATCTCGATGGCCCGGCGGCGCGGCGTGTCGGGCTCGAGCACCAACGCCATCATGAAGTGCGCCGCGTCGCGTCCCCACACCACGTCGCCACCCCCGGCCTCGCCGGTTCGTGCGGCCTCGACGGCCGCCTCGAACGGCCGCGCGGGGGTTTTCACGGACCGGCCGCTCAGGAGCGGAGGGAGGATCGGCTCCGGCAAATGCATGATCGCTGGCTCAGACGAGGTCGATCTTCCCCTCGACCACGTGCTCGAGATCCGTTCCCTCGGCCGTGAGGACCACGCGGACAGTCACGCTCTCGCCGTCGACCTTGCCCTCGTGCACGATGCGCTCGATCTCGCGCTGCGACGTGACACCGACCTGCTTCAGGAATTTCCTGAGCGACATGTTGAACCGGTCTTCGTTCATAGGGCCTCCAGCCTGTCTGTTCGGCCCCGCGTCGCCTTCAAAGACGCACGGAGCCACGCTCCGAGACGTAAACGCTCGAGGCCGACATGTCGATCGATCCGAGCGCGACCCAGGCGGCCACGCCGATAATGGTCATGAGCGCACAGCCGGCGAGGAAGGCTTTCATCCTCCGTCTCCCTTCATGATGGTGTCGTCTGCGGGCGAGGGCTCGGTCGCTTCCTTCAGATATGCGACGAGAGCGTCCCGGTCGAGGTCGTTCTTCAGCCGTTGCAGCGGCATTTTCGAGCCAGGCGTCACGATATCGGGGCCGTGGTCGAAGAGCTGGCTCACGGTCTCCTCCGTCCACACGATGTCGAGTTCCTTCAGCGCGTCGGAGTAGGGATAGCCCGGCACCGTGCCGGCCTTCCGCCCGAAGAGGCGGTAAAGCGTTGGTCCTGCGCGGTTTTCCCCGTCGGGCGTGAGCGTGTGGCAGACGGAGCACTTGCGGCGGAACTCCCGTTCGCCGGCCCCCATCCCGTCGTCGCTACCCACCTGGAACCTGCGCGGAAACTCCTCGTCGAGCGGCTCGAACGGGTTCGCCGGATCGAACCTCCAGAGGAAGGCGCGGTCGTCGAGCCCCGCGCGGTAGATCGCCCGCCCGTCCGGTGCGAAGGCGAGGCCCCAGATCGGCCCGTAGGGCGTCTCGAAGCGCGCTACCACGCTCCAGTCGGCGAGGTCGTAGAGCACGAGCTCCCCCTTGGCGCTGCCCACCGCAACGCGTCCACTGGCCTCGTCGAAGGCGACCGAGAGAACCGGCCCTCCCATCGGCGGAAGCGACTTGAGCTCCTGCCCGAGCCTCAGGTCGACGAGCCCCACGACACCGTCCGCCGCGCCGTAGAGAAGCGTCTCGCCCGGCAGGGCCTGCAGGACGTTCACGCCCCAACCATGCCTGACGAGCGGAGCTTCCGCCCGCATCGTCTCCAGATCCCAGCGCCTGACGGTGCCGTCATAGCCGCCGGAGTAGAGCGTGCGCCCGTCCGGGGCGAAGGCCACGGCATTCACGTTGCCGTCGTGCCCCTCGAGGACCGCGACCTCCTCGCGCGCCGCGACGTCGTAGACGCGCACGGCATGATCCCAGCCGGCCGATGCGGCGAGCGTGCCGTCGGGGCTGACCGCCACGTCGAGCACCTTCTCGCCGGAGCCGGCGAAGCGCTGCGCCAACTCCCCGGCCTCGAGATCCCAGAGCCCGACGGAGCCGTCGTCCGAGGCCGACACCGCGAGCCGGCCGCCCGGAACATAGGCGACATCGTTCACGGCCGCCTCGTGGCCGACGAGGCGCGCGGCGACCTCGGCCTTCTCCTCGCTCAGCCGCCAACGGATGATCGTGTAGTCGAAGGACGCCGACAGCATCTCGCCTTCTCCCCCGGCGAGACCCCGGATGGGCCCGCCATGGCCGTCGAGCGCGTCGGGCCAGGCCGCGGCCGCGGTGGGCAGAAGCGCCACCGCGAGCGCGAGGAGGGCTCGCGGCATCAGGTGTCCCCCGCCCCTATTCGGCAGGGTGCGCCTTGGGTGCCGGACCGCCGTGCACCGCGTCGTCACCACGCCTGGAGAGCTTCTCTTCGACCCACAGATCATGATGCTCGCGTGCCCAGTTCAGGTCGACCTGGCCGGATCCCATGGCCGCGAACGCGCCCTGCATGCCGATCGTGCCGATGTAGATATGGCCCAGAATGATGCCGATCATCACGAGCCCGATGATGGCGTGCCAGATCTGCGCGAGCTGCATCTCCTGCACGACGCTCAGAGTGGTCGGCAGATCGAACCCGAAGACGTTGAGGAAGGCGAACGTCTTGGCGAACAGGGGGAACTCGAACGGGAAGAGCAGCGCGATGCCGGACAGGCTGACCGACAGGCCGAGCAGCAGCACGAGCCAGTAGAGGATCTTCTGGCCGGCATTGAACTTGTGGGACGATGCGTGCCCGCCCTTCGAGAACAGCCCGCCTGCCTTCATGAGCCACTTGAGGTCGGTGCGGCCCGGGATGTTCCGTCCGACCCACATGACGAAGACCATCAGGAGCCCCACCATGAAGGCGAACGAGATGTAGTTGTGGACGTGCTTGCCGAAATTCGTCACCGCACCGAAGATCTCCGGTCCGACCACCGGCATGATCACGTAGCGGCCGTAGAGGATGTTCAGCCCGGTCAGCGCCAGCAGGATGAAGGACACGCCGAGGAGCCAATGCGCCATGCGCTCGGTGAAGTCGAAGCGCGTGATCGTGCGGCCGTCCTTGCCGGCCTCGATCATGATGCGGCCACGGACGAGGAAGAACAGGGCGAGCAGCCCGATCATCCCGAGCAGGCCCCAGATCCCATAGTAGGAGACCGCGCCGTTGCGAACGACGCGCCAGTTCTCCCCTTCGGACTGGATGAGCTGGCCGGCCTTCCGGTCGGGTATCGAGACCGTGCCGAACGTGCCCTGGCGGACGGCGCGCCACATATCCGCGTCCGAGGTGGTGCCCCGAACGCCACCCGGCACCTGCCCGCCTTCCGGGCTGGCCTGTGGAGCGGGCTGCGCCACGTTCGGATCGACGCCCGACTGCGCGAACGCCGCCTGCCCCAGGCTGAGGCAGATGACAGCCAGCAGGGGCAGAAGGTAAAGCGCCATGCGGCGGAGGAGGATCGGCATGTCGGTCGTCTCCTGATGAAACGTCGCCCGCCTCGGCCATATTGGCCGACGGCTTCGTCCCGTCGTGTTGTCCAGCGGCGCCGATCGGCTGCCGCCCGCTCATCAGAACTTCTGGCGCAATGCCCGTTGCTCGAGCTCGCGCTGTTGCTCGGCCGTCAGCGGCGTGTCCGCGGGGCCTTCGTAGACGCCCTTCTCGCTGATGTAGTCCCGCTCGAGCGCGTCGTCGCGGCAGGCCGAAAGGCCCGCCGCCACGATCACGAGAGCGCCCAGAACGAGGTGCTTGGCTGCCGGCACGTCATCAGCCTCCGGTGTTCGCCCCGTAGGCGGTGCCCCAGCCCCAGGCCCCCGAACCGAAGCCGCGGGCCACGACGCGCTCGCGGTAGATGTCGGAAACGGTGTTCCCGTCGCCGGCTAGCAGCGCCTTCGTTGAGCACATCTCCGCGCAGAGCGGGAGCTTGCCTTCGGCCAGGCGGTTGCGGCCGTATTTCTGGAACTCCGCCTCCGAGTTCGCGATCTCGGGGCCGCCGGCGCAGAAGGTGCATTTGTCCATCTTGCCCCGGCTGCCGAAATTGCTGGCCTGCGGGTACTGCGGCGCGCCGAAGGGACAGGCGTAGAAGCAGTAGCCGCAGCCGATGCAGAGGTCCTTGGAGTGCAGAACCACGCCCTGCTCGGTCTGGTAGAAGCAGTCGACCGGGCAGACCGCCATGCACGGCGCGTCGGAGCAGTGCATGCAGGCGACCGAGATCGACCGCTCGCCGGGCTGGCCGTCGCCGATCGTCACGACGCGGCGGCGGTTGATGCCCCACGGCACCTCGTGCTCGTTCTTGCAGGCCGTGACGCAGGCGTTGCACTCGATGCAGCGCTCGGCGTCGCAGAGAAACTTCATGCGTGCCATAGATTATTCCTCCCTCAGGCCCGCTCGATCCGGCAGAGCGTGGCCTTCGTCTCCTGCATCTGCGTCACGGAGTCGTAGCCGTATGTCTGGGCGGTGTTGGTGGATTCGCCGAGCACGATCGGGTCGGCGCCCTCGGGATACTTGCCCCTCAGATCCGCGCCCTGGTACCAGCCGCCGAAGTGGAAGGGCATGAACGCCACGTCGCGCCCGACGCGCTCCGTGACCATCGCCATGACCTTGACCTTGCCGCCCTCGGGCCCGTGGACCCAGACCATCTCGCCGTCCCTGATGCCCAGCGAGTTGGCGTTGTAGGGGTTGATCTCGACGAACATGTCCTGCTGCAGCTCGGCGAGCCACGGGTTCGACCGGGTCTCGTCGCCGCCGCCCTCGTACTCCACGAGGCGCCCCGACGTGAGGACGATCGGGAAGTCCTGCGAGAAGTCGTTCACCTGGATCGACTTGTAGAGCACCGGCACGCGGTGCATCTTCTTGTCCTCGTAGGTCGGATAATCGGCCACGAGGTCGCGACGCGCCGTGTAGAGCGGCTCGCGGTGCAGCGGCACCGGGTCCGGGAAGTCCCACACCACCGCGCGTGCCTTCGCGTTGCCGTAGGGCGCGCAGCCATGCTGGATCGCGACGCGCTGGATGCCGCCCGAGAGGTCGGTCTTCCAGTTGACGGCCTCGACCTTGTCGCCGCCGATCTGCTCGATCGTGGCGCGCTCTTCCGGCGTCAGGTCGCCGTCCCAGCCGAGCTTCATGAGCATGCCCATGGTGAACTCGGGATAGCCGTCCTCGATCTCGGAGCCGACGGGATACACCCCCTCGGCGAGCAGGTTGTAGATCTGCCCGTTCTCCTCGCGCTCGACACCGAAGCGGGCCCGGAAGCCCATCCCGCCGTCGGCGACGGGCTTGGAGATGTCGTAGAGGTTCGGAGACCCCGGATGCTTCATCTCGGCGGTGCCCCACGAGGGCCACGGCAGGCCGTAATAGTCGCCGTCGCACGGGCCGCCATTCGCCTTCAGCGTCGTCTTGTCGAAGGTGTGCTGGTTCTCCATGTGGAGCTTCAGGCGCTCCGGCGACTGGCCGGTATAGCCGATCGTCCACATGCCGCGGTTGTATTCGCGCGTCAGGTCCTCGACCAGCGGCTCCTCGCCGTTGACCTCGATGTTCTTGAACATCTCCTGGTCGAAGCCGAACTTCTTCGCGAACTTGTACATGATCGTGTGGTCGGGCAGGCACTCGAAGAGCGGGTCGACCACCTTCTCGCGCCACTGCAGCGACCTGTTGGACGCCGTCACCGAGCCGTAGGTCTCGAACTGTGTCGCCGCCGGCAGGAGATAGACGCCGTCCTTCCTGTCGTGCAGCACCGCCGAAACGGTCGGATAGGGGTCGATCACGACGAGGAGGTCGAGCTTCTCCATCGCCTTCTTCATGTCCGGCAGGCGGGTCTGCGAGTTCGGCGCGTGCCCCCAGAACACCATGCCGCGGACATTGTCCGGCTGGTCCAGCACCTCCTTCGCCTCGAGCACGCCGTCGAACCAGCGACTGACCGGGATGCCCGCCTTCTCCATGATGTCCTTGGAGTGGAACTGCTGGAGAAGATAGTCGTAGTCGACGTCCCAGACGCGCGCCCAGTGCTTCCACGACCCCTCGGCGAGGCCGTAATAGCCCGGCAGCGAGTCCATCACGACGCCGAAATCCGTGGCGCCCTGGACGTTGTCGTGGCCGCGGAAGATGTTCGTGCCGCCGCCGGCCGTGCCGATGACGCCGAGCGCCAGGCCGAGCGCGCAGTAGGCGCGCGTGTTGTTGTTGCCGTTGGAGTGCTGCGTGCCGCCCATGCACCAGATGATGGTGAAGGGCCGGTTGTTCGCCAGCGTCTGCGCCACCCGGCGCAGCTGCTCGCCGGGAACGCCGGTGACCCGCTCGGTCTCCTCCGGCGTCCAGCGCGCCACCTCCTCGCGGATCTGGTCCATGCCCCACACGCGGGTGCGGATGAACTCGGCGTCCTCCCAGCCATTGTCGAAGACGTGCCAGAGAATGCCCCAGATCAGCGCGACGTCGCCGCCGGGCCGGAAGCGCACATACTCGGTCGCGTGGGCCGCCGTGCGCGTGAAGCGCGGGTCGCAGACGATGAGCGGAGCGTTGTTCTCCTCCTTCGCCTTCAGGAGGTGCATCACCGACACCGGATGCGCCTCGGCGGGGTTGCCGCCGATGAGGAAGATGGCGCGCGAGTTGTGGATGTCGTTGTAGGAGTTCGTCATCGCGCCGTAGCCCCACGTGTTGGCCACGCCGGCGACGGTGGTCGAATGGCAGATGCGCGCCTGATGGTCGATGTTGTTCGTGCCCCAGAAGGCCGCGAACTTGCGCATCAGGTAGGCCTGCTCGTTCGAATGCTTGGCCGAGCCCAGCCAGTAGACGGAGTCGGGCCCCGACTGCTCGCGAATCTCGAGCATCTTGTCGCCGATCTCGTCGATCGCCTGGTCCCAGGAGATCCGCGTCCACTTCCCGTCGACCATCTTCGTCGGGTATTTCAGCCGCCGCTCGCCATGCGCGTGCTCGCGCACCGAGGCGCCCTTGGCGCAGTGAGAGCCGAGGTTGAACGGGCTGTCGAAACCGGGCTCCTGCCCGATCCACACGCCGTTCGAGACTTCGGCGAGCACCGTGCAACCGACCGAGCAGTGCGTGCACACCGACTTGTGCATGGTCACGTTGCCGGGCGTCGCGGGACCCGCGGCCTCGGCCTTCCGGACCATGCCGCTGCCCAGCGTCGAGGCGGCGGCCACGCCGCCGGCGACGAGGCCGGAGCGGCGCAGGAACGTGCGGCGGTCGATCGTCTCGTGGGCGAACCCGGCCATTGCCTGCGAGAGCCGCGAGGCGCGGGGGGACCCGGTCGTCTTCTTCCTAAGCATTGTCTCTCTCCTCCACCGCGCCCTTCACGATCGGGCGCGGCCCTCCTGGGGCGAAGCGGATCAGAAGCGCGAAACCTCGTAGACCTTGCGCACGTGCTCGGTCTCCCGGTAGCCGGCACCGGACGTCCCGTCGGCGGCGGCGACCGCCGCCTCGGCCTCGCCCTTCCCGGCGACCAGCGTCGCCCCGGCGACCACCGATCCGAGCCCCGCGAGCCTCAGGAACCCGCGCCGGGATTCCCCGGCCTTGTTGTCCTGGCGTTCCATATCGAACTCCTCTCTCCACGCTCCCTCCTCCTGGAGGAAGGATCATCAACTTCCGGTAACGGACGTGGCGCCGGCCGGCGGCAGCGTCCGCTTCAGACCATCTCGAATCCGGCTTCCTCGACCTCGACGAAGCTCCGCCCCAGCGCCCCGACCGGGGCATAGAAGCGGGCCGTCTTCGCGTTCCCGAGATCCTTGAAGAAGTGGCTGGCCCAAGGGGCCAGATGACTGGAGAAGAAGCGCTTCTGCTCTTCGAGACCGGCGCCGGGCGCGAGATCGCCCGTGATCAGCCCGCCCATCATGTCGCACACGGCGGCGATGTGGTCCTCGGGCTCCCTGACCTCCGGCGAGCGCTCGATGCCGAGTTCCGCCATGCTCTGGCGCAGTCGCGCCAGCGGCTTCTCGTTCAGGAATCCGGTCAGGTAGTAGGAGCCGTAAGGGACGAGCTCGCCCCGGCCGAGCCCGATGAAGAGGTCGTGATACTCGCGCTCGACGCTCGCCGGCGTCGCCTCGCGCGCGGCCTCGGCCACCGCCCGAATCGCGCGGCCGATCTCGCTGTCGTCGCCCACGAGCGCACGACAGAGTCCGAGATCGCCTTCCGAGGCTGGCCGCGACAGAAGGCGGGCGAGCAGCCTGTAGAACTGCGCGCGCGCCACATCTTCCGCGGCGATTTCCATCGCTGCTTTCGACACTCTCACCCACGGCCCGAAGGCCGCGCCTCTCTCCAAGGAACATCTTGCACAAGAAATCAGCTTTCGTGCAAGTCCGCTCGATGTTGCGCTGCAACAACGACACCCCATTGAACGGGCGCGCAAAATCCGCATGTAATGGGCAGAAATTCCGGGCAGGCTATGGTGGCACATGCGCGGGCGTCTGCCTGACGCTACGGTCGCCGCGACGAAACAACCGGCCCTTTAGACCTCGAACCGCCCACGGCGTGAACATGAGTGCCATTTCAGACATCACCGCACGGGCGCCGCTCGTCGACCCGTTCCAGCGCGCGATCACCTATCTCCGGGTCTCGGTGACGGACCGCTGCGACTTCCGCTGCGTCTATTGCATGTCGGAACACATGAATTTCCTGCCGAAAAAGGAGCTTCTCACGCTTGAGGAGCTCGACCGCGTGTCGACGGCCTTCGTCGAGCGCGGCGTCAGGAAGCTGCGCATCACCGGCGGCGAGCCGCTCGTCCGGCGCAACATCATGTCGTTCTTCGAGGCGATGTCGCGGCACCTCGAATCGGGCGCGCTCGAGGAGCTGACCGTCACGACGAACGGCTCGCAGCTCCAGCGCTTCGCCAAGGGGCTGCACGCCGCGGGTGTGCGCCGCATCAACGTGTCGATCGACACGCTCGATCACGACAAGTTCAAGGCGATCACGCGCTGGGGCAGCCTCGACAAGGTCCTCGCCGGGCTCGACGCGGCCCAGCAGGCGGGACTGAAGGTGAAGATCAACACCGTCGCGCTGAAGGGGGTGAACGAGGACGAGCTCGAATCGATGCTGCGCTGGGCGCACGGCCGCGGCATGGACATGACGATCATCGAGACGATGCCGATGGGCGAGATCGAGGAGGACCGGACGGACCAGTACCTCCCCTTGAGCCTCGTGCGTGCGCGGCTGGCGCAAGCCCTCACCCTCGAGGACATCCCGTACAAGACCGGCGGCCCGGCGCGCTACGTGGAGGTGAAGGAGACCGGCGGACGGCTCGGCTTCATCACGCCGATGACCCACAATTTCTGCGAGAGCTGCAACCGGGTGCGGCTGACCTGCACGGGCACGCTCTATATGTGCCTCGGCCAGGACGACGCGGCCGACCTGCGCGAGGCGGTGCGTGCCTCGGAGGGCAACGAGCTCCTGCACCAGCGAATCGCCGAGGCGATCGCCCGCAAGCCGAAGGGCCACGACTTCGTCATCGACCGGCGCTCGAAGAAGCCGAGCGTCGGCCGGCACATGAGCCTCACGGGCGGCTGAGCGCAAGCGGCGCCGCCGCATCCGTCATCTCACGGCTTCGCGCCGCCTCCCGCCTGGGCGGCATGGACAGCGCGAAGTTCCGCGACCTCGTGACGCAGGGCCCTGAGCTCTTCCAGCAGCATCGCGTTCTCCGCGTGGACCATCTCCTGTTCCGCCTCCGCGAAGGCCTGGTGCTCCTCCTGCATGGCCGAGACGATCACACCGATGAAGAGGTTCAGGACGGCATAGGTCGTGCACAGGATGAACGGCACGAAGAACAGCCAGGCCTGCGGATAGGCCTCCATGACCGGCCGCACGATGCCCATCGACCAGCTCTCCAGCGTCATCACCTGGAAGAGCGTGTAGATCGAGGCGCCGATGCTGCCGAACCAGTCCGGAAACGTCTCGCCGTAGAGCTTCGTCGCCATCACCGCGAAGACGTAGAAGACGAGCCCCAGAAGAATCACGATCGAGCCCATGCCGGGCAGCGCCGCCACGAGCCCGCCGATCACCCGCCTGAGCGAGGGCACGACCGAGATGAGGCGCAGCACGCGGAGGATACGCAGCGCGCGCAGCACCTGAAGGGGCCCCGTCGCCGGCAGGAGCGAGATCGCCACGATCGTGAAGTCGAAGAGGCTCCACGGGTCGCGGAAGAAGCGCGGCCCGAAGGCGAAGATCCTGAGGGCGATCTCGACGACGAAGATCCCGAGGATCGCGCGGTCTATCCCGATGAGGAGGGGCCCCACGGCCGCCATGGCCGCGCCGCTCGTCTCGAGGCCCAGCACGATCGCGTTCAGGACGATGACGCCGATGATGAAATATTCCCACCTGCGGGAACGGAGGAAGCTGGCGAGTGCGTTGCGCATGAGGCCGATTCGCTTGAGGTTGTGGCCGACGAATGGCCCTCTACCCCTCCCCGGCGTCAAGAGCCTGGCGCGCACGAGAACATGAAGAAGCGACCCTTCCGATGCTGACGATATTCGACTGCGACGGAGTGCTGATCGACTCCGAGATCATTTCCGCCCGGGTCGACGCCGGGCTGCTCGCCACGATCGGCTACAAGGTGAAGCCCGAGGAGATGGCCGAGCGGTTCGCGGGCTTCACGACCGAGAGGATCTTCGAGGCGGCCGCGGCCGAGGTCGGGCGGCCTCTCCCCGAGGGGATGGTGGAGAAGGCCGAGGCGGAGACTGATCGCCGCCTGAAGAGCGAGGTGAAGGCGCTGGCGGGCGCGAAGGAGATGCTCGACCAGCTGCCGGGCAACCGCTGCGTCTGTTCGAACTCGCGCCGCGAGCGGCTGGAGGTCAGCCTCCGCGCGGCCGGTCTCTGGGGCCGGCTCGAGCCGCATATCTTCTCCGCTCGCGACATCGGAGACGGCCGCGGCAAGCCCGAGCCCGACGTCTTCCTCCACGCCGCGCGCCAGTTCGAGATCGATCCGCGGGAGGTGATCGTGGTGGAGGATTCGCCGACTGGCGTCACCGGCGCCATGCGCGCAGGCATGCGCGTGATCGGCTTCACCGGCGCGAGCCACACCTATACCGGCCACGCGGAGGTGCTGACGGAGGCGGGCGCGGTGACCGTGGTGAACCGGCTGAGGGACGTCCAGGCGACGATCCTGGCGCTCAGGGAATGGAACCCCGAGGCGCTCTGACGCCGCGGCGCCACGGCCTTCACACGGGCGGATGCGAGGACGCCGGCGTCTTGCCGCCGGCGTCCGGTTTCATCCGTGATCCGTGAGGGTCGTCAGCGCAACTCGCTCACATTGTCGATGACCTTGCCCACGAGGCCGTACTCGACGCCCTCCTGCGCGCTCATCCAGTAGTCGCGGTCCGTGTCGGCGACGATGCGCTCCAACGTCTGGCCCGTCGCCTCCGCGAAGATCCTGTTGAGGCGGTCGCGCATCCGGATGATCTCGCGCGCCTGGATCTCGATGTCGCTGGCCATGCCGCCCGCGCCGCCGTGGGGCTGGTGCAGGAGGAAGCGGGTGTTCTTCGTGCAGAACCGCCTCTCCTTGGGCACGGAGACGTAGACGAGCGCCCCGGCGCTCGCGACCCAGCCCATCCCGACCATGCGCACGTCCGGCGCGATGAATCGGATCGTGTCGTGGATCATGTCGCCCGACTCGACATGCCCGCCGGGCGAGGAGACGATCACCGTGATCGGATCGTTCGAAACCTGGGCGAGCGCGAGGAGCCGCGAGCACACTTCGCGCGCCACGGTGTCCTTGATCTGCCCGGTGATCAGCACCGTCCGCGCGTCGAACAGGTGGTTGTCGACCTGCAAGGACGGCGCGTCCTTCTCCTTGGACGGCTTCTCGTCCTCGAGCCGTGCCGGCTCCTGCATCGAAACTGCTCTCATAGGGGTAACTCGCTTCCTGCCGCATGGCGGCTGATTCGGAGAGACGTCAGGTCCCGGTCCTTACTAATCGACCCGACCGCCCGCTTCCACCCGTGCGCGTCCTGCCTCACTCGTTGCCGCGGCGCGCCTCGCCCAGGAGCCAGTCGCGAAAGTGCCGGACCGCGGGCCGGGCCGGAATACCGTCCGGCTCGAGCAGGTAGAAGGCGCGGTCGGAGCGGATCGCCGACTTGAGCGGCCGCACGAGGTCGCCGCGCGCGATCAGATCCTCCGCGAGCCTGCCGCCGCACAGCGCGACGCCCTCCCCCCGGATGCAGGCGTGGATCAGAAGCATGTAGTTGTCGAAGGACAGCCCGCCCTCCTCGCCCGGCTCGTCGATGCCGAACTCGGCGAACCACGAGGGCCAGGTCACCCAGTTCCGGTCGAACTGGACCATGTGCAGGCGGGTCGCCTTCCTCAGCGCCGCGAGCGTGTCGATCGGCCCGTGCTCCGCGAGGAAGCGCGGCGCGCAGACCGGGAAGATGTCGTTGTCGAACAGGTAGTGCGCCCTCAGTCCCGGCCACTCGCCCCGCCCGTAGCGGATGGCGAGGTCGATGCCCGACCGGGTGATGTCCCGCGTCTTCGCGGTCGCCACGAGGTGCAGGTCGACGTCGGGATAGTTGGCCCGGTAGTTCGCGATCCGCGACATGAGCCAGTAGGAGGCGAAGGTCACGCTCGACGACACCGTCACGTCCGCTCGCGTACGCTCCTCGACGATCTCGTCGGCGGCCTGCGCCACATGCTCGAAGCCGATCGCCACGGCGCGGGCCAGCCGCTGGCCGATGCCTGTCAGCTCGAGCTGGCGATGCCGCCGCTCGAAGAGCGTGGCGCCCAGATGCTCCTCCAAATGCTGGACCTGGCGGCTCACGGCAGCCTGGGTGACGAGCAGTTCTTCGGCGGCGCGAGTGAAGTTCAAGTGGCGCGCGGCGGCCTCGAAAGTCAGGAGCGCGTTCAGCGGCGGAAGCCGCCTGCGAAGGCTGGCCATGATCTCAACTCATCGTGGTGCGAGAATTAGCTGGTTTACGCAATAGCGTCCTCTCTGTCCAATGTGATGGCTGAGGCGCTGTGACATACAACAAGACGTAAGGACGGGCTCGCGACCCCTCTCTCCACCAGGACACCGCGGCCCCGCCTCGCCCATTCAAGGAGGAAAGACCCGACATGCGTGCCGGTTATCATGCACTTTTCATTCCCGGTCCGACAAATCTGCCGGAACGCCTTCGGACGGCCATGTTCGTTCCCTCCGAGGACCAGCGGTCGCCGGACTTCCCGAAGCTGACGGTGCCGCTGTTCAACGACATCAAGCGCATCTTCAAGATGTCGAGCGGCCACGTCTTCCTCTACCCGGGCTCCGGCACCGGCGGCTGGGAAGCGGCCCTCACGAACACGCTGTCGCCCGGCGACAAGGTGCTGACCTCGGTCTTCGGCCAGTTCTCCCACCTCTGGGCCGACATGTGCCGCCGCCATGGCCTCAACCTCGACGCGATCGAGGTGCCGTGGGGCGAGGGCGTGCCGGTGGAGACGTATGCCGAGCGTCTCGCCGCGGACAAGAACCACGAGATCAAGGCCGTCCTCGTCTGCCATAACGAGACCGCCACGGGCGTGACGAGCGACGTCGCCGCCGTGCGCAAGGCCCTCGACGCGGCGGGTCACCCGGCGATGCTGATGGTCGACGGCGTGTCCTCCATCGCCTCGATCGATTTCCGCATGGACGAGTGGGGCGTCGACATCTGCGTGTCCGGCACGCAGAAGGGCTTCATGCTGCCGACAGGCCTCTCGATCGTCGCGGCGAGCGATCGTGCGATCGGCGAGACGACCCGCGCAAAGCTGCCGCGCACCTATTTCAGCTTCGAGGACATGCTGAAGCTGAACAAGGACGGCTACTTCCCCTACACGCCGGCCACGCCGCTCCTGCACGGCCTGCGCGCCTCGATCGACCTCCTCGAGGAAGAGGGGCTGGAGAACGTCTTCGCGCGGCACCACCGGATCGCCGAGGGCGTGCGCAAGGCCGTCGACGCCTGGGGCCTCAAGCTCTGCGCCCGCGAGCCGAAGTGGCACTCCGACACCGTCAGCGCGATCCTCGTGCCCGAGGGCTTCGACGCGGGCAAGGTCGTGAGCCACGCCTACCACCGCTACGGCCTCTCGCTCGGCGCGGGGCTGTCGAAGGTCGCCGGAAAGGTCTTCCGGATCGGCCATCTCGGCTGGATGAACGAGCTGATGATCATGCAGGCGCTCGCCGGCGTCGAGATGACGATGCGCGACCTCGGCATGCAGGTTGAGGCGGGCGTCGGCGTCGCGGCGGCCGAGGAGCACTACCGCCGCAGCGCGGCCGGAGCTTCGTCGACCCGCGCCGCCGCCTGAGGACGAAACCCGGGCAGAAGGTCCCCATCCGCCCGAGACTCCGCCCCGCTGATCCTCCCGGGGCGAGACAGCCGCCGCAGCGCGACCAGGCGACCGCGCTGCGGCGGTTCCGTTCCCGTCGATGCGACCTGGGCGAAGGGTGATCCCGAACCGCCCGTCGAGCCTCCGGGCATAAGCAAACAAGTGAAAGGGCCCCGAACGTTTCGGAGCCCTCCTCTTTAGCGTGGGTGCGCCGGCCGAGCCGGATTCAGTCTCACCCGCGGCCCTATTCGGCCGCCTGTCCCATCGCCTTCTTCTGCATTCCGAGGACCTCCTCGGCGGTCGCCTTGCGGTTCTCGACCGAGCTCGTCCACTGGCCCCAGACGGTCGGGTCGATCTTGTCGCCGTTGTTGCCGAGCTTCTCCAGGCGGCGCTTGTCCTCGTCCGTCAGCACCTGCTTCGGCAGCGGGCCGAGCTTCTTCACGTCGTCCGCCGTGATGCCGATGACGTCGCCGACACGCTTGCCGTAGTCGTCATGCACCATGAAGAAGTGCCAGATCATCCGCTCCTGCACGTCGCGCTCGCACTGCGACAGGAGGTCGCCCATGTTGGCGACGAGGTCGTCGCGCTCCCAGTCCATCATCGTGTTGAAGCGGCCGCGGGCCTGGACGTAGTCGTTGCGCCGCTCGAGCACGCTGCGCGTCAGCCGGCCCTTGATCTCCGGCGGGTTGTTCGGCTCCTCGTGAGAGGCCTCCTGCAACCCGTTGTGGATCGAGGGCTCGTAGTTCACGTGCGGGTTCTGGCCCGGCGCCGCGTCCCGGTAGAACGACATCTGCCCGCCCGACTGGTTCGTGTGCTGCCGCGCGTTCTTCGGCTGGTTCACCGGCAGCTGCAGGTAGTTCGGCCCCACCCGGTAGCGCTGCGTGTCGGAATAGGAGAACGTCCGGCCGACGAGCATCTTGTCGTCGGAGAAGTCGAGCCCGTCGACGAGCACGCCGGTGCCCATCGCGATCTGCTCGTTCTCGTTGAAGAAGTCATCGACGTTGCGGTTGAGCGTCATCACCCCGACGTGGCGGAGCGGGAAGTCCTTCTCCGGCCAGATCTTCGTGTCGTCGAGCGGATCCCAGTCGAGCTCTGGGTGATCGTGGTCCTCCATGATCTGGACGTACATGTCCCACTGCGGGTACTCGCCCATCTCGATCGCGGAATAGAGATCCTTGGAGGCGGAGCCGAGATCCTGGCCCTGCACCTTCGCGGCCTCGCCGGCCGTGAGGCTCGCCACGCCCTGGCGAGGGTGGAAGTGGTACTTCACCAGCACCGTTCCGCCGTCGGCGTTCACCATCTTGTAGGTGTTCACGCCGAAGCCTTCCATGTGCCGGTAGCTCGCCGGGATGCCGCGCGGGCTGAACAGATGCGTCAGCATGTGCATGGATTCGGGCGTCTGGCTCATGAAGTCGAAGATGCGGTTCGGTTCCTGCCGGAACGTGACCGGATCGGGCTTCAGCGAGTGGATGACGTCGGGGAACTTGATCGCGTCGCGGATGAAGAAGACCGCGAGATTGTTGCCGACGAGGTCCCAGTTGCCGTCCTCGGTGTAGAACTTGACGGCGAAGCCGCGCGGGTCGCGCGCCGTCTCCGAGGAGTCGCGGCCGCCGATGACGGTCGAGAAGCGGATGGCGAGCGGGGTCTTCTTGCCGGCCTCCTGGAAGAGCTTCGCGCGGGTGTATTTCGAGGCCGGCTCGTCGCCGATCTTGCCGGTGACCTCCAGCTCGCCGTAGCAGACGAAGCCGCGCGCGTGCACGACGCGCTCGGGGATCCGCTCGCGGTCGAAATGCGAGATCTTCTCGAGGAACTGGTAGTTCTCGAGCGTCGCCGGGCCTCGGCTGCCGACGGTACGGCTCGACTGGTTGTTCGTGACGGGATGACCCTGGCGGTTGGTCAGCGTCCGGTCGCCTCCCCCTCCGGATCCGGTCGGGTTCCTGTCCATGGATTCCTCCTGTTCGGTGGTCGGACGGGCGTTCCACACACCGCCCCTCGAACCGGTGAACACCTCACGCGGGGAATCGTTTCATGCGGGCGGCAGGTTTTTCCCGCCGCCCGAAGAAGCAAGACGCTGTTCGCCCGTTCCAGGACCGTCAGTCCTGCGGCAACGCGTAGGTCACGACCTGGTCGCTGACCTTCGGCAGGAGGATCGTGTTCCCGCCGACGATGAAGGTCACGTATTGCCGGCCCTGATAGGTGTAGACCGCCGGCAACGAGACAGCGGGCGCCTCGACGAGGTCCTGCCAGAGCACCTCGCCCGTCTCGAGGGAGAGGGCACGGACGCGGCTATCCATCGAGGCGCCGATGAAGATGAGGCCGGACGCCGTGATCACCGGCCCGCCGATCGTCACCGAGCCCCAGGATTCCGGCATGTAGAAGCCGTATCTCTGCACCTGGCCGAAGGGATGCCGCCACAGCCGCTCGCCCGTCTTCAGATCGTAGGCCTGGATGTGGCCGTAGGGCGGGTTCCAGCACGGCATGCCGGCCCAGTTGAGGAAGGTCTCGAGCTGGAAGCCGTAGGGCACGTCGCCCTGGGCATAGAAGCCGGCGGTCTCGCCTTCCTGCCCCTCCTCCTGAAACTCCTCGCGCGGGATGAGCGTGTAGATCTGCACGACCGAGTTCGTGTTGACGACATAGATGCCGGTCCGGGGGTCGACGGAGCCGCCGCCCCACTGGGCGCCGCCGGTCGTCGGCGGGTAGGCGATCGTGCCCTCGAGGCTCGGCGGCGTGAACCTGCCCTCCCAGCGCACGCCTTCCGCCCGTTCGGAGCACCCGCCGAACGCGACGAGATCGGCGAGCCAGAAGACGCCCGGCCAGTCGTCGTCGACGACGGGTGCCGGCGTATCCACGAAGGGCTGGGTCGGCGACGCCTCCTCGCCCTCGATGTCGGAGGCCGGCACCGGGCGCTCCTCGACGGGATAGACGTCCTCGCCGGTCTCGCGGTTCAGGACGTAGATGAAGCCCTGCTTCGACGTCTGGACGAGGGCCGGCACCGTCTCCCCGTCCTTCTCGATGTCGACGAGCGTCGGGGGCGCGACGGTGTCGTAGTCCCAGATGTCGTGGTGGACGAGTTGCCGGCTCCAGGCGACCTCGCCCGTCTCCGTGTCGACCGCGGTGACGGACGTCGCCAGCGGCAGTTCCTCCAGCCTGTTGCCGCCGTAGTAGTTCGGGCTCGGAGAGGAGATCGGCAGGTAGAGAAGGCCCCGCTCCGGGTCGAGCGACATCGACGCCCAGACATTCGCCGTGCCCGTGCGCTCGATCACCTCGTTCGGCAGGGCATGGAACATCCACTTGAGCTCGCCCGAGCGCGCGTCGAGCGCGAAGACGGTGCCCGGAGGCGCGGCCGAATCAGTCCAGTCCTTGCCGGCCCAGCCGAGGAACAGCGTGTCGTTGTAGACCGTCGGCGGCTGCAGGAGCGAGAGCGGCCACTTCGCGTTGACCGTGTTCCACTGGTTCACGTCGACCACGCCGCCGTCGCCGAAGCCGTCGCAGGTCTCGCCCGTGTCGGCATCGACGCCGTAGAGCTTGGCGTCCATCGTGCCGATATAGACGATCTTCTGGCAGGCCTCGCCCTCCTGGGGCTCGTCCGCCTGCCAGTAGGCGACGCCGCGGTTCTTCATGGCCGGCTGCGTCAGGGCCTCGAGCCGGGCATCGGGATCGAAGACCCACTTCTCCTCGCCCGTCGCGGGCTCGAGCGCGATGATCCGGTAGAACGGCGTCCCGATATAGAGCGTGTCGTTGACGAAGAGCGGGGTCGCGGACCACACCGTCGTGGGGATGTCTTCCGAGCCGTCGGAGACGTCGCCGGTGTGGTACTCCCAGACCTTCTCGAGGTTTCCGACGTTCTCCGGCGTGATCTGGTCGGCGGGCGAGTATTTCTGCGCCATCAGGTCGCCGTTGAACGTCGCCCAGCTGTCCGGTGTCTCCATCCATGCATCGGGCCCCCGCCCGCCAGCCCCGGCCGCGGGGCCGCTCTCGACGGTCGCGCCCATTCCGGCGGGCTCGGTCGTGGTGGCTTCGGTCTCGTAACGCGATGGATCCGCGTCCGCTCCCGTGTGGTCGATCGACGACTCGGTCTCACCTGTGAAGCCGGCGCCCTCCCCCGACGGCTCGTCGGCACCACCTTCCGGCCCGGACGGCGTGCCGCCCTGCCCCTGTCCGGTGTCCTCCGGCTCGCCCGCGATCGGCGGCTGGTCCGTCCCGGCTTCCTGAGCCAGGGCAGGCGCCATCGCGGCCGTCAGTGCCAGGGAAGCGACTGTGCTGAGGGCGATCAGCCTCGTCTTCGTCATGCGGTTTTCCTTTCGATCGCTCGGCTTTCCAGGACCCGGTATCTCGCGGGATCGGCGAAGAGGTGGAGGAGCCAGGCGAGGAGGCAGAAGCCCATCAGCCCGAGAAGAACCCAGGCAAGGAGGAAATAGGCGGCTGCCGCCGTTCCCAGTATGTCGAGAAGGATCAGGAGCCCCAGCGTGCCGCTGAACCATCCGGGCATGTCCCGGTACTGCGTCAGGATCATCGCGCCCGCGAGCAAGAGGGCCGTCGAGACGAGCACCAGGTAGGTCCCGCCCGTGAAGGCGATACCGTTGCCGTCGTTGAACGTGTAGAACGCCGCGGCCGCGAGCGCCGCGATCGAGCCCGCCAACAGCAGCCACACGCCCCACGCCGCGCCGCTTCCAGCCCTCGAAGCCATATCCGCTTCTCCCCTCTAGCGCTCCTGGTCGCCGCGATGCACCTAGCGGGCAGACCTCATCCATCAACGGCAGAAGCGCAGAAATCGATCCTTCTTCGGCTGCGTCCTCAGGGATCGCCTCTCCCTCGCCGCAAATACGGGCCACTGGTTATGCCCAGCCAAGCCACTACATTGGCTGCGAGATGCAGCCTTTCGCGGAGCGCCACATGATCTCGAGCTCTCATCTTCGTCGCGGAACTCTGGCTGCGGCAGCGGCGACCCTCGCCGTCGGGGCCACCCTCGCCGCCCCGGCGCAGGCCGACCCCCTGCTGCAGCGCTTCGAGGGCCAGTGGGTCGGCCGTGGAGAGGTCGTGATGGAGCCCGGAGGCCAGCCACGCAGCGCCTTCTGCCGCATCTCGGCAAAGCTCGCCCAGGATGGGACGGTGCTCGAGCAGTCGGGCCGCTGCGCCGCCGGCGAGGACACCCGCCGCATCTCCGCACGGGTCGTCGCCCAGGGCGGAGATTTCTACGCCGGCAGCTGGGACGCAGGGATGGGCAGCGCCCAGGTCTCGGGCACGGCCCAGGAGAATCTGCTGAACCTCGTGCTGGAATCGGGCGGCGGCATCCCCGAAGGCGCCTCGCCGACGATCACGCTGAGATTCGGGCAATCCGGCGCCTATGTGATGGAAATGACGGGGGTCGACCCGAACCGCGGCCGCTTCGACGTCGGCCGGATCGTATTCGAACGCGAGAACTGAGGACCACTTCTGCCGCACCGTGCGACCGGAGCGGCAGAAGCGCCTCGCGTGGGGTCAGGTAGCCTTCGCAGCCATGGCAGCCGGCCGGACCGCCGCGAGGACGGTGGCGGCCGCGAGCAGGAGCAGCGAGCCGCTGGCCACGAACACGCTCTCGATGCCGCTCAGTTCCAGCACCAGACCGCCGACGGCCGCGCCGAGCGCGATGGCCAGGTTTATGGCCGCGACCAGCAGGCCACCGGCACTCTCCGCCTCGTCCTCCACCGAGCGGGCGATCCACGCCGACCAGCCGACGGGCACGGTCCCGAAACTCAGGCCCCAGAGCGACACGATGGCGAGATCCGTCACGAAGCTCCCGCCCGTGCCGGCCAGCAGGATCGCGAGGGTGCCGATGGTCAACGGCGCGAGCGCGAGCGTCAGCCGCAGCGAGCGTGCCACCATGAGCCCGCCGAGATAGTTGCCGGCGAAGTTCGCGACGCCGAAGGCGAGCAGCGTGGCCGAGACGGCGCCGACACCGATGCCCGTCACCCCCTCGAGAAAGGGCCGCACATAGGTGAACATGCCCATGTGGCCGGCGAAGACGAGCAGCACCGCCAGCATCGCGAGCGCCACCCGCCGGCGCGCCAGGAGCCTCGCGAGGGTGCCGAGGCTCGCACGGCCGCGCGGCGGCAGCGCGGGCAGCGTGGCGAGCTGCATCATGAAGGTGATGCCGCCGAGCACGGCAGCCCCCACGAACACGGACCGCCACCCCCAGAGCTCGCCGAGGAAGCTGCCGACGGGGGCGGCGAAGATCGTGGCTGCCGAGACGCCCGAGACGACGATCGAGAGGGCCCGGGGGACGTCGGCAGGCGGGACGAGCCGCATCACCACCGCGGTGGACAGCGACCAGAACCCGCCGAGGGCGGCGCCGAGCAGAATGCGGCCGAGAAGCAGCACCCACATGTTGGGCGCGAGCGCGACGACGAAGTTCGACAACACGAGAAGCACCGAGAAGCCCAGCAGAACCCGGCGGCGATCGATCCCGTAGGTCAGCGCCGCGACCGTCAGGCTCGCGAGCAGACCCGTGACCGCCGTCGCGGTGACGGCTTGCCCCGCCATGCCTTCGCTGACGGCGAGGTCGGAGGCCATCGACGTCAGCAGGCTGGCGGGCAGGAACTCGGCGCCGACGAGCCCGAAGACGCCGAGGCTCATCGAGGCTACGGCGGCCCAGGCGGGCGCAAGCGATGCGGCCGGTTCCCCGGCGGTGGTGCGGTGTGGGCTCATGCTTGGAAGTCCCATGCTGAGAAGGTGAGGCTCAGAGATGGGTGGCGCTTCCGCACGATCTATGACAGAAATTCCGCAATGCTTGACCGAACGTCCGGACCTGACACGTCTTCTTCGGGAGATCCGCTGAGCGATCTCCTGATGGGCATGCGATTGCGCGGGGCGAGCTACGGCAAGCTCAGCTTTTCGCCGCCCTTCGGCGTCGCCTTCGCCCGCTCCGACCACGCGCGTTTCCACTTCGTCGCCCATGGCGAGGCACTCCTTCGCACGGCGGATGGAGACGTCCTCTCCATATCCAGCGGCGACGCGGTGCTTTTTCCGCGCGGCGAGCCGCATGCCCTGATCTCGAGCAAGGAGGTCCGGACCCGGCCTTACGAGGAGTTCGAGACGGTTCCGCTCTGCTCGGGCGTCTGTGCGATCGAAGCCCGTTCGGCGGAGACGTGCCGGACGAAGGACGTGCTGATCTTCACGGCCAGCATGGAATTCGAGCTCGGCACGATGCATCCGCTGATCGAGCTGATGCCGCCGTTTCTGTTCGTCTGCTCTCTCCTCGGCCGCCAGCCGGAGATACGGCCGCTGCTCGAGGCGATGGAGCGGGAGATGACGGAGGAGCGGGTGGGTTCAGCCGGCATCCTCGCGCGGCTGGCGGACGTGGTCGCGGCGTCCGTCGTGCGGGGCTGGGTCGAGCGCGGCTGCGGCAACGCCACCGGATGGGTGGCGGCGCTCCGCGACGAGCGCCTCGGCAGGGTGCTCGCGGCTTTGCACCGGGAGCCCGGACGCGACTGGACGCTCGCGGAGATGGCGGCAACGATGGGCTGTTCCCGCTCGGTCTTCGCCGAGCGCTTCGCGGCGGCCACCGGAACGACGCCGCTGCGCTATCTCTCGGCGCTCAGAATGCGGCTGGCCTCGGAATGGATCGGACGCGAACGGATGCCCATCGACCTCGTCGCCCGCAGGCTGGGCTATCGCTCGCAGGCCGCGTTCAGCCGTGCCTACAGGCGCCTGACGGGCCATCCTCCGGGGCAGGCGCGGCGGCTCAATGGGCAGCGGGGCTAGGCTCGCATGCTGGTAGGCTTTTTCCACGAGCTTCGTGAAGCTGGGATCCCCGTGAGCCTGCGCGAGTACCTCAACCTCATGGAGGCGCTGGAGGCGGACCTGGCGGACAAGCGGGTGGAGGACTTCTACTACCTGTCCCGCGCGATCCTCGTGAAGGACGAGCGCCATCTCGACAGGTTCGACCGGGTCTTCGGCCATGTCTTCGAGGGCCTGGAGCTCCTGTCCGACGCGCCCGAACCGGCGCACATACCCGAAGCGTGGCTGAGGAAGTTCGCCGAGAAGCACCTCAGCGACGAGGAGAAGGCCCGGATCGAGGCGCTCGGCGGCTGGGACAGGCTGATGGAGACGCTGCGCGAGCGGCTTCGCGAGCAGAAGGGCCGCCACGAGGGCGGCAACAAGTGGATCGGCACCGGAGGCACCTCGCCCTTCGGCGCCTACGGGTACAACCCCGAGGGCATCCGTATCGGCCAGGACGGCAATCGCAACTTCCGCGCCGTGAAGGTGTGGGACAAGCGCGAGTTCAGGGATCTCGACGACAGCGTCGAGATCGGCACGCGCAACATCAAGGTCGCCCTGAAGCGGCTCCGCAAGTTCGCCCGGACCGGCGCGGCAGACGAGCTCGACCTCGACGACACCATCCGGCGCACGGCCGACAAGGGATATCTAGACCTTTCCTTCCGGCCCGAGCGCAGGAACGCCGTGAAGATCCTGCTCTTCCTCGACGTCGGCGGATCGATGGACTGGCATGTCGGCATGTGCGAGGAGCTCTTCTCCGCCGCCCGCAGCGAGTTCAAGACGCTCGAGCATTTCTACTTCCACAACTGCCTCTACGAGGGCGTGTGGAAGGAGAACCGCCGCCGCTGGCAGGAGCGCATGCCGACCTGGGACGTGCTTCACACCTATGGCAGCGACTACAAGGTCATCTTCGTCGGCGACGCGTCGATGAGCCCCTACGAGATCGCGATTCCCGGCGGATCGGTCGAGCACATGAACGAGGAGCCCGGCGGTGCCTGGCTCGAACGCGTGACCGGCGTCTATCCCCACGCGGTCTGGCTCAACCCCGTGCCGCAGGAGCACTGGCGGCACACGCAGTCGATCGAGATGATCCGCCGGATCTTCGCGGGCCGCATGTTCCCGCTCACGCTCGAAGGCCTCGAGGGTGCTGTGCGGGAGCTGTCCCGCTGATGCGCCTTTCGGCCAAGCAAGCGTTAACCCTCGACCGCGATCGGCACCGGCGTTTGCGAAATATCCACCCCACCTGACCAAGGGTGTCGCAACGGGTGGAGAACGGTCATGGAAGAGCTGGTCGGCATCACGGCTCATCTCGGCAGCCTCGCGTCGCTGCCGGGCTTAGCGCTTGGGGCGGAGGGAGCCGCTCCGCCGGCGATCCCGCGCGACGCCCGCGTGGAGATCGTCACGGACCTCGAAAGCCTCGATCGGCTGGGGCCCGAGCATTGCGCGCTCGAAGAGGCGGCGTCGCGCGCGATCACGCCGTTCCAGACCCACGCCTTCCTGACGAGCTGGGCGCGACATGCCTGCCCGCCCGAGAAGCTTCGGCTGCTGGCGCTGAGGCAGGGCGAGAGGCTCGTCCTCTCCCTGCCCCTGGTCGAGCGGACGACGCCCTTCGGGACGGTCGCCGAGGTGGCGGGTCGCCCCTTGTGCCAGTACGGGGACGCGCTGGTCGCCGGAGCGGTGCCCGACGCGTTGCTGCGGCAGGCGCTGCAACGGCTCCGGTCGGATTTCGGCATCGCGGCCGTTCTCTTCCACGCCGTGCGGGACGATGCCGCCATCGCGCGATGGCTCAATACGAACGGGCAGGCGATCGGCTCGGTCGGCGAGGCGCCCGCCCTCCGCCTCGGTGGCGTCAGGGAAGCCGGGACGATCGCCGCGACCCATCCGTCGATGGACAAGCGCAACGGCCGGACCACCCGCCAGCTCCAGAAGCGGGGCGTGCTGAGCTTCGATATCGTCGCCGGCGGCGCCGAGGCAGGCGCGCTCCTGCGCCAGGGGATTGCGATGAAGGAAGAGTGGCTGGCCAATAGCGGACGCGTTGGGCGCGCCTTCGCCGACCCGGAGATCCTGGCGGCGCTCGACGCCCTCGTGCGCATGCCCGACGGCGGCACGCTCGCGTCCTGCCTGCGGCTCGACGGGGAGCCGATCGCGATCGAGATCGGCTTCTGTTCCGGGCCACGTTACTGCGCCTTCCTCGGCGCCTTCTCGCCGGAGCTCAACAAGCTCGGCGTGGGCAAGCTGCAGATGCAGCACACCGTCGAGGCGCTCGCCGGGCGCGGGGTGGAGATCTACGACCTCCTGCCGCCGGGGGGCGGCTACAAGGACGACTGGGCCGACCACCGGGTGCCCGTCGCCGATCACGCGGTCATCCTGAAGCCCTCCGGCATGCTGCCCGCCGTCTGGGTGTTGAGGGTGCCGGCCATGGCGAAGGCCACATTCGAGAGACTGCCGCGCCCGGTGAGATCGAGGCTGCGCTTCCTCGCCCGCTGAGCGCGCCCGCTCGACAGTCCGCGCGCTCTCCATCACATTGTGCGGTCGACAGCGAGGGGTTGCGCCTGCCCATGATTCCCGACGAGCACGAAGACCGCCCGCAGACGACCGACGACATCGTGCGCTGGCTGCGGCAGCGCCAGATCGACGAGGTCGAGTGCCTGGTCCCGGACATGACCGGCATGATGCGCGGCAAGATCATCCCGCGCGAGGACTTCATCCGGAACATCGAGAACGGTCTCAAGCTGCCCGAGACGATCCTCGTCCAGGCCGTCACGGGCGACACGGTCTACGAGACGAAGGTCGCCGCCGAGGTCGACCAGGACATCGTGACCCTGCCCGACGTCGGCACGGTCCGGGTCGTGCCGTGGTACGACGAGCCGACGGCGCAGGTGATCTGCGACTGCGTCTACGACGACGGCAGCCTCGTCGACTTCGCGCCGCGCTCCGTGCTCAAGCGGGTGCTCTCGCTCTACGAGGAGAAGGGCCTCAGACCCATCGTCGCGCCGGAGCTCGAATATTATCTCGTCGAGAAGTCGACCGATCCGGACCTGCCCCTGACGACGCCGGTCGGCATCTCCGGCCGCAAGGAATCCGGGCGCCAGGCCTACGGCATCGAAGCCGCGAACGAGTTCGACCCCGCGATCGAGGACATCTACGCCTATTGCGAGGCGACCCGCATCGACATCGGCACGATGGCGCACGAGGCGGGGCCGGCGCAGATCGAGATGAACTTCAAGCACGGCGATCCGCTCGAGCTCGCCGACCAGGTGTTCCTGTTCAAGCGCACCGTCCGCAAGGCCGCGATCAAGCACGGCATGTACGCGACGTTCATGGCGCAGCCGCACGAGAACGAGCCCGGCTCCGCGATGCACGTGCACCAGTCGATCGTGCGCGCCGATGGCGGCGGCAACATCTTCGTGGAGGAGGACGGCCGCGATTCCGACGCCCTCCTCCACTACATATCCGGGCTGCAGCGCTACGTGCCCGCCGCGATGCCGCTCTTCGCCCCGAACGTGAACTCCTATCGCCGCATCCGCCTTGAGAGCGACGCGCCGATCAACGTGCACTGGGGGAAGGACAACCGAACCTGCGGGCTCCGGGTGCCGGGCTCCCCTCCCGCCGCGCGGCGCGTCGAGAACCGGGTGCCGGGAGTCGACGCGAACCCCTATCTCGCCTTCGCCGCCACCCTCGCCTGCGGCCTCATCGGCCTTCGGGAGAAGGTCGAGCCCCAGCCCGTCGTGACGATCGACGCCCACACGCTGCCCTTCGGCCTGCCGCGCCACCACCACGACGCGCTCGAGCTTCTGGCCGGCTGCCAGCCGCTGCGCGAGGTCTTCGGAAGCCGCTTCGTCGACGCCTTCATCGAGGTGAAGCACCTGGAATGGCAGCTCTACAACCGCGTCATCTCGAGCTGGGAGCGCGAGTATCTGCTTCTGAACGTGTAGAGGCTTGCGGGAGCGCCGGGCGGGGCGACCGGGCCCGCCGCCTCAGGGCGCCAGCGCCGATCGCAGTCTCCACTGGGCCGGCGACGTCCCCATCGCCCGCTTGAACGCCCTGCTGAAGGCCTCCTCCGACTCGTAGCCGACAGCGTCGGCGACCTGGGAGATCGCGAAGCGGCCCTCCCGCAGCTGCTGGCACGCCAGCGCCATGCGCAGCCGTCTCTGGTAGCTGATCGGCGGCAGGCCGACGAGCGAGGTAAAGCGCTCGACGAACACGCTGCGCGACATGCCGACGGCGCGTGCGAGATCACCCGTGACCCACTCCCGTCGCAGGTCGCGGTGGATCAGAGCGAGCGCGTCCGCGACGTGCGGGTCGGTCAAGCCCGTCAGCCAGCGGGGCTCGTGATCTCCCGGGGCCGATGACTGCACGTGGTGGCGAACAGCCTCGACGAAGAGCACTTCCGCCAGCCGCGACACGACGCCTGCCGACGCGAGCCGCCCCCGCGCCAGCTCCGCGACGGCGAAACGCACCGAGCTCTCCACCCAGTCGCGCGACGCGGCATGGCGCAGGTCGAGCTTCAGGACGCGCGGCAGCATCCGGAACACGGGATTGACGTCGGCCGCGCTGCCGAGGAAGCCGCAGGCCATGCGCGTCTCCTCGCCGCCTCCGCCGTGAGAGATGCGCGCGAGCCCGCCATCCTCCGACACGACGACGAGGCTGCGTGCCTCGACCGGCACGAGGCCCGGCTCGCTCGCCAGGGTGTGCACGTCGTTGTGCGTCAACAGGACGATCTCGCCGGCTTCCACCTCGACGGCAGGCTCGCCCTCGACCTCGAGCAGCATGCGGCCGGCCATGACGACATGGAAGAAGACGAGTTGCACCGGGTTCTGCAGGATCGCGCGCACGTCCTCCGAGGTCAGCTCCGACACGACGCAGAAGGGCGCCGTCAGCCGCACGTCGAGGAAGACGCCGCCTGTCAGCTTGACCGAGCGAAGAACGTCCGACAGCGGATCCGACATCCGCCCCATCCAACATCCGGACGAATGGTCATGAGAGGCGGACGCCCGATCATTCGCCGTCCGCGCCCCGGGGACTAGAAGATCCGGCACCGGATAGCCGCACGGCCAGACCCCGACGGCGACAGTCCAGCCCCCTCGGCCGGACCTGTCAAGCGGGTCGCCGCTGCGGCGGGAGCCGGAAGCGATGGAGGAAACGGAAATGACGACCCTTGTGGATGCGCCCGACTACGGGGCGATCAAGCAGCGCCAGCGGGCGGTCTGGGCGGCGGGAGACTACGCCGTCATCGGCACCACGCTGCAGATCGTGGGCGAGAGCCTGTGCGAGGCCGTCGACCTCCGGGCAGGCGAGAAGGTTCTCGACGTGGCGGCCGGCAACGGCAATGCGACGCTCGCGGCGGCGAGGCGCTTCGCCCAGGTCACCTCGACCGACTACGTGCCCGAGCTTCTCGAACGCGGGCGGCAGCGGGCTCACGCGGAGCGGCAGACCGTGACGTTCAAGGAGGCGGATGTCGAGGCGCTTCCCTTCGACGACCACGTCTTCGACGTCGTCCTTTCGACCTTCGGCGTCATGTTCTCGCCGGACCAGGAGAAGGCGGCGTCGGAGATGGCGCGGGTCGTGAGGACGGGCGGACGGATCGGCCTCGCGAACTGGACGCCGGACGGGTTCATCGGCCAGCTCTTCAAGACGATCGGCCGCCATGTCGCGCCACCGGCGGGCCTCATGTCTCCCTCGCTGTGGGGGACCGAGGACCGGCTCGCCCACCTCTTCCCCGGCCATCACGTCTCCGCGGAGCGCCGCGTCTTCAACTTCCGCTACAGGTCGGCGGACCACTGGCTGGAGGTGTTCCGCACCTGGTACGGCCCGACGAACCGCGCATTCGCCGCGCTGGACGAAGCCGGCCAGGAGGCGCTCGAGCGCGACATCCGCGCGCTTCTCGACGGCCTCAACCGCGGCGGCTCCGACACGCTGATCGTGCCGAGCGAGTATCTCGAGGTGGTGATCACCACGAGATGACCGCCGGCCGACGCGCGCGACGAAGCTCTGGTCCGCGCGACGGCTGGAGGGGCGGACCACCGCCCCTCCCGCTGCATCAGGCCCTATGCGGCCTCTGCCGGCAAGCCGGCCAGCACCTTGTCGAGCGTGATCGGGAACTCGTAGACGCGCACGCCGGTGGCGTTGTAGATCGCGTTGTTGACGGCCGCGCCGATGCCCGCGATGCCGAGCTCGCCGATACCCTTGATCTTCAGCGGGTTCGTCTTGTCGTCGAGCTCCGGCAGGAAGGTCACGTCGAGATGCGGAATGTCGGCATGCACCGGCACGTGGTACTCGGCGAGGTCGTTGTTGGCGAAGTTGCCGTAGCGCGGATCGGTGACCGCCTCCTCGGTCAGCGCCTCGCCGATGCCCCAGATGATGCCGCCGATCGCCTGCGACCGCGCCGTCTTGGCGTTGAGGATGCGGCCCGCCGCGAACACGCTCGTCACCTTGCGGATCCTCGTCTCGCCCGTGACGCCGCTGACGGCGACCTCGACGAAGTGAGCCCCGTAGGCGGCCTGGTCGTACTGCTTCGCCATCGCGCCGGGCTTGATCGTGCCCGTCGTCTCGATCGTCTTCTGGGCGACGAGGTCGCCGACCGGCACGCGCCGGTTCCCGGCGATCGCGTGGCCGTCCTTCAGCGTGAGGTCCTTCACGCTCGTGCCCATGCGTGCGGCGAGCTCCGCCACCGCATCCTCGGCGGCGAGCGCCACCGCCGAGCCCGAGCTCGCCGCGCCCATCGAGCCGCCCGAGCCGAAGGCCGCCGGGAAGAGCGAGTCGCCCAGGCGGACCTCGACACTCTCGATCGGCATGCCGAGGATCTCGCCCGCGATCTGCGACAGGATCGTGTAGCTGCCGGTGCCGATGTCCGTCATGTCCGTCTCGACGACGACCTTGCCGCCGGGCTCGATGCGCAGGCGCGCCTGGGCGTTCGTCAGCATGTTGACGCGAATTGCGGCCGCCATGCCGCGGCCGATCCACCACTCGCCCTCGCGCTCCTGCAGGGGCTTCGCGTTCCGCCTCTCCCAGCCGAAGCGGCGTGCGCCCTCCTCCATGCACTGCACGAGCTGGCGCTCGCTGAAGGGGCGGTTTCGCGTCAGGTCCTTCTCCGGCTCGTTGAGCTTGCGGAACTCCACCGGGTCCATTCCCAGCTGCTCCGCCATCTCGTCCATCGCGCACTCGACCCCGAGGATCCCGACGGCCTCGCCCGGCGCGCGGACGGAGCCGCAATGGGGGATGTTGAGCGTATAGGCCTTCGTCGTGAAGCTGCGGTTCGCGCCGGCATAGAGGGCGAGAGAGCCGAGCGGCACAGGCTCGTAGAACGGGCGGCCGTCGTTCTGGCTGACGATCGAGTCTTGGCCGAACGCCGTGAGCCTGCCGTCGGCGTCGCAGGCGAGCCGCATGCGCTGCACCGTGTCGGACCTGCGGTAGACGAGATGGAAGAGCTGCTGCCTCGTGATGACGAGCTTCACGGGCCGGCCGATCCGCTTCGCGGCGATCGCCGCGAGAACGCATTCGGTGCCGAGGCCACCCTTCCCGCCGAATCCGCCGCCGATATAGGGCGAGACGATCCGGGCCTTGTCGGACCCGAGGCCGAGCGTGTTGACGAGCTTCTTCTTCGCGCCCGACGTGATCTGGATGGAGGTGTAGACGGTCAGGCTGTCGCCTTCCCACACCGCGATCGCTGCGTGCGGCTCCATCGCCGCATGGGCGTGGCTCGGCGTCTCGTAGGTCCGGTCGAGCGTGTGCGGCGCCGATGCCATCGCCGCGTCGATGTCGCCGACCGTCGTGTCGGGCACCATGCCCTCGTCGCCCAGCGGACGGGCGCCGCCACGGCCTGCGCCTGCGTCGAAGCGACCTTCGCCCGGATCGTACTCGACCTTCACGGCGTTCGCGGCGGCGCGCGCCTGCTCGAACGTCTCGGCCACGACCACGCCGAGGCTCTGTCCGTAGCTGTCGACCCGGTCGTTGCCGGTCACGAGCTTCTCGTCGGAGAAGCCCGCCGTCTCGCGCGGGATGCGGGGATCGTCGACGATGGCGGCGAGGACGCCGGGCATCGCCTCGGCCTTCGACGTGTCGAAGCCCTTCACCCTGCCGAAGCCGATCGTCGAGCAGATCGCGACGCCGACGGCGAGCTTGCCTTCCACCTTGTGGTCTGCGGCGTACGGCACGTCGCCCGCCACCTTGCGGCGGCCTTCGACGCGGTTCAGCGGCTCGCCGATGATGCCTTGCACGCCGCGGTCGAGCGGGCTCGCGCCGACCGGCTGGTCCATCTTGTACTCGCTCATGCCCGTCCTCCGGCAATGTCGTGAAGGGTCGCCATCAGCGTCCGCCTGGCGAGCGGGATCTTGAAGTCGTTGCCGCCGTATCCCCTGGCGTTTTCGAGGAGCTTGTCGGCGGCGCGGCGGAAGGCTTCCTCACCCGGCGCCTGACCGACCAGCAGGTCTTCCACCGCCGGGTCCCGCCACGGCATGTGGGCGAGCCCGCCGAAGGCGAGCCGGGCCGAGGTGATCCTGCCGTCTTCCACGGCGACGATCGCGGCGACGGAGACGAGCGCGAAGGCATAGGAGGCGCGATCACGCACCTTCCGGTAGGCGTGCCGGCCCGGCGGAGGCGGCGGCAGCACCACGTGGGTGATGAGCTCTCCCTGCTCGAGCACGTTCTCGATCTCGGGCGTGTCGCCCGGCAGGCGATAGAGCTCGGAGATCGCGATGCTGCGCGTGGAGCCGTCTCCCTTCAGCGTCTCGACCTGCGCGTCGAGCGCCCGCATCGCGACGGCCATGTCGGAGGGGTGGGTCGCGATGCACTTGTCGCTCGCCCCCAGGATCGCGTGGATCCGGTTGAAGCCGCCGATCGCGCCGCACCCGGATCCGGGGTCGCGCTTGTTGCAGGGCATCGCCGTGTCGTAGAAGTAGTAGCACCTGGTGCGCTGCAGGAGGTTGCCCCCCGTCGAGGCCTTGTTGCGCAGCTGGCCCGAGGCGCCGGCGAGCAGGGCGCGGCTCAACACGGGGTAGCGCATCCGCACCGCCGCATGCGCCGCGAGGTCGGCGTTCGGCACGAGCGCACCGATGCGAAGGCCGCCCTCCGGCGTCTCCTCGACCTCGTCGAGCGGCAGCCGGCTGATGTCGACGAGCTTCTCCGGCCGCTCGATCTCGAGCTTCATGAGATCGAGCAGGTTCGTGCCGCCGGCGATGAAGCGGCCGGCACCGGCCGCCGCGGAACAGGCGCCGGCCGGATCGGCGGCGCGGGCGAATTGAAACTCCCTCACGACTTGCCTCCCGCAACTTCGGCGATCGCGTCATTGATGTTGGGATAGGCCGAGCAGCGGCAGAGATTGCCGCTCATGCGCTCCGAGATCTCCTCGGGCGTGAGCCTCATCTCGCCCTCGAGGCTCGCGCTGACATGGCTCGGCCAGCCCTTCCCCGCCTCCTCCAGCATCGCCGTGGCCGAGACGATCTGCCCCGGCGTGCAGAAGCCGCACTGGTAGCCGTCATGCTCGAAGAAGGCCTCCTGCATCGGGCTCAGCCCGTCGGGCGAGCCGAGGCCCTCGATCGTCGTGATCTCGTCGCCCTCGTGCATGGCGGCGAGGGTTAGGCAGGAATTGATCCTGCGGCCGTTGACGAGGATCGTGCAGGCACCGCACTGGCCGTGGTCGCAGCCCTTCTTCGTGCCGGTGAGGCCGATCGTCTCGCGCAGGAGGTCGAGTAGAGAGGTTCTGACGTCGAACTCGACGTCATGGGACTGCCCGTTGACGGTCAACCGCATGGGTATGCTCCTCAGCATCAGGGAGGGATCGGGGCCTCAACGCGCCGGCACGCGTGACGTTCACCGGCGCGTTCGGATCACCAACTGATCTGGAGCGGTGGGAGCAGAGGTAAAGCGGGGGCCGGGCGACGCGTGTCCGGACGCCATGCCGGCAATTGCAGGCGGAGAGGGGCGACGCACGAAACCCTGCGCCGGAGCCGACGTTCGGAAAGTCCCGCACCACAGGCCCGGAGAGCCCATGTTCTTCTTCTTTTCGAACCGCCTCGGCTGCCTCGGCTCGATCGCCGTGTCGGCCGTGATCACCCTCGCCCTGCTCGCCTTTTTCGGCGTGATCTGAGGGCGGGTGGTTCGCTCAGCCGGCCCTGCGACGTAGCCAGGGGCGCGTGCCCACGGGGACTTCCCGCTCGCTGCCGACCGGCTGGAGGTAGAGCGGCACCTCGGGCAGGTCGCGGGTCTCGAGCCGCCTCAGCGTCGGCTCGTGGCTCACGAGGAAGGACGTGAAGCCGCAGCGCAGCATCAAGGGGATCTGGTCGATCAGCACGTCGCCCCGCGCCCGGATCTCGCCCTCGAAGCCGTAGCGCTCGCGCAGGAGGCGGGCGGCGGAGTAGGAGCGGCCGTCGGTGAAGGCCGGGAACGGCAGCGAGACGAGCGACAGCCGGGACAGGTGCTCGGCGATATCCTCCACCGGCTCGCCCGGCTCGAGCGCGACGCCGAGCTCGAGCGCGTTCGTCTCGCGCGCCTCCTCGAGGCGGGCCGAGGAGACGATCACCGCGCCTTCGCCCGGCAGCGCCGTCTCGTCGGGAACGGCCTGCCACCGGTCTTCGGCGAAGCCGTCCCGCGTCCACAGTCTCGCGCTCATGCTCCCACGCTCCTCTCGATCACGCCGACCGGGACGCCGTTGCGCGTCAGGTGAATGCCGCACTCGGTCTTGCCCGTGCCCCGCCAGCGGCCGGCGCGCTCGTCCTCGCCGTCGGCGACTGGGCTCGTGCAGGGCCGGCAGCCGATCGAGCGGTAGCCCTGGCCGATCAGGGGATGCGCCGGCAGCTCGTGCAGCACCATGTAGGAGCTCGTGTCGGAGGGCGTCCAGTCGGCGAGAGGATTGACCTTCATGCGGCCGCCCTCCTCCTCCACCATCGGCATGGCCTGGCGCACGGCGTTCTGGTGGCGCTTGCGGCCCGTCAGCCACACGTCGAACCCCGACAGCGCGCGTTCGAGCGGCTCGGTCTTGCGCAGGTGGCAGCAGAGGTCCGGGTTCACGGCGTGGAGCTCGCCCGTCGTGTCGTAGGCCGCGAGGCGGCCGGCATCCGGCACGGTCGAGCGCACGTTCGTGAGGCCGAGCCTCTCCACCAGAGTGTCGCGATAGCGAAGCGTCTCCGCGAAGTGCTTCTGCGTGTCGATGAAGATCACGGGCGTGTCCGGATCGACCTGCGCCACGAGGTGCAGAAGCACGACGGATTCCGCTCCGAACGACGACACCACCGCGCTGCGGCCCGGCGCCATGTCCGCCAGCACGTAGCGGATCACGTCGCGGGCCGGCTCGCCGGAGAGGAGCCTGTCGAGCGCCATCGCCATCGGCAGGCGCCCCGAGATGTCGCTATGCCGCACGGCTTGCCTCTCCATAGAGCGCGTCCCTGAAGGGTGCCTCGCCGAGCCGCCGGTAGGCGGTCAGGAAGCTCTCCTTGGGATCGGTGCGCAGCCGGATATAGGTGTCGACCAGCGTTTCCACCGCATCGACCACCTCGTCGGCCGAGAAGCCCTTGCCGACGATCTCGCCGATCGAGGCGTCCTCGCCCGGCGCCCCGCCGAGCGTGATCTGGTAGAACTCCTCGCCCTTCCGGTCGACGCCGAGGATGCCGATATGGCCCACGTGGTGGTGGCCGCAGGCATTGATGCAGCCCGAGATCTTGATCGACACGTCGCCGATCTCGCGCTGCCGCTCGATGTCGGCGAAGCGCTCGGACAGGCGCTGCGCGATCGGGATCGAGCGCGCGTTCGCGAGCGCGCAGTAATCGAGGCCCGGGCAGGCGATGATGTCGGTGACGAGGCCGCGATTGCCCGTGGCGAGCTTCGCCTCGGCCAGCGCGGCGTAGATCTCCGGCAGGTCGTTCTTCTTCACGTGCGGCAGGATCAGGTTCTGCTCGTGGCTCACCCGGATCTCGCCGAAGGCGAAACGGTCGGCGATGTCGGCGACGCTGTCCATCTGGTCGGCCTTCGCGTCGCCCGGGACGCCGCCGATGGGCTTCAGCGAGATCGTCACCGAGGTGTAGCCCGGCTGCTTGTGGGCGTGCGTGTTGCGCTCGACCCAGACGGCGAAGGCGGGATCCTTCGCCATCGCCTCGGTCAGCCGCGCCGCGTCGATCGGCCCCTCCTCGAACGGGGGCGGCGCGAAGTAGCGGGCGATGCGCTGGCGCTCCTCCTGCGGCAGGTCGAGCGCGCCGCCGCGGATCTCGGCGAATTCCGCCTCGACCTCTTCGCGGATCGACTCGATGCCCCGCTCGTGGACCAGAATCTTGATCCGCGCCTTGTACTTGTTGTCGCGCCGGCCCCAGCGGTTGTAGACGCGCAGAATCGCCTCGAGATAGGCGAGCAGGTCCCTCTCCTCGACGAAGTCGCGGATCTCCTTGCCGAGCATGGGGGTGCGGCCGAGCCCGCCGCCGACGAAGATCCGGAAGCCGATCTGCCGGTTCTCGCCCCGCCGGATCTCGAGACCGATGTCGTGCGCGCGGATCGCCGCGCGGTCGGTCGAGGCTCCCGTCACCGCCACCTTGAACTTCCTGGGCAGGAACGAGAATTCCGGGTGGAGCGACGACCACTGGCGGATGATCTCCGCGTAGACGCGCGGGTCGGCGTGCTCGTCGGCCGACGCGCCCGCCAGGTGGTCGGCCGTCGTGTTGCGGATGCAGTTGCCCGAGGTCTGGATGGCGTGCATCTCGACCTCCGCGAGCTCCTGCAGGATCGCCGGGATGTCCTCGAGCGAGGGCCAGTTGAACTGCAGGTTCTGGCGCGTCGTGAAGTGGCCGTAGCCCTTGTCGTAGGTGCGCGCGATATGGGCGAGCTTGCGCATCTGCGTCGAGGACAGCGTGCCGTAGGGGATCGCGATGCGCAGCATGTAGGCGTGCAGCTGCAGGTAGACGCCGTTCATCAGCCGCAGCGGCTTGAACTGCTCCTCGGTCAGCTCGCCGGCGATACGGCGGCGCACCTGGTCGGAGAACTGGGCGACCCGGTCGTTCACGAACTCCGCGTCGAACTCGTCGTAGCGATACATCTGGATAAATCCGTCCTTCAGGCGGCGCTTCTCGAGTGGCCGGTGGTCGGACCCGCGCAGCGGATCTTCTCCCGCAGGCGCGCCGGCTCGACGCCGCCGCCGACCGTCACGACCTCGATCAGGTAGGGCTCGACGAGGATCCGGTCCGCGACGGCCTTGCGGCCCGCCTCCTCGGCGCCCTCGGCCTCCTCCGCGCCCCGCACGATCCGCGCCTCGTCGAGGTCGATCGTCCAGCCGTCGGCGCCGAGATAGATCACGCGACCGTCGGCCAGCCGGTTCGCCGTCAACACCATCTGCTCGGCAACTAGCTTCTTCGCCATGCCCCGTGTCCTCCTACTCAGGCCGCCAGGGCCTCAGCCTCGGCGAACGCCACCGCCTCGGCCCACTCGCCTTCGGCCACCGCGCGGCCGACGAAGATCACCACCGGTCCGTCGACCCGCATGCCCGCGAGACGGCCGAGCTCGTCGAGACGCCCGTAGAAGCGCCGGCCGTCCTCGCGGCCGACATTCTCCACGGCGCCGACCGGCGTGTCGGGCGAGAGCCCTGCGGCCATCAGCTGCGCCGCCACCTCGTCGGCGACCGACTTCGCCATGTAGAGCGACAGCGTCGCGTCGTGGCGGGCGACCTGAGCCCACTCGATGCCGGCTTCGCCCGTCGCGGCATGACCGGTCGCGAAGATCAGCGAGGAGGCGTGCTCGCGATGCGTCAGCGGGATCGCGGCTTCCGCCGCCGCCCCGAGCGCGGCCGTGATGCCCGGCACGATCGAGAAGGCGACGCCCGCCTCGCGCAGGCTCGCGATCTCCTCGCCGGCGCGGCCGTAGACCATCGGGTCGCCGGCCTTCAGGCGCACGACGCTGTTGCCGGACCTGGCCTCGGCGATCAGCACCGCGTTGATCTCGTCCTGGCGGGCCGAGTGCCGCCCCTTGCGCTTGCCGACATGGATGCGCCGGGCGTCGCGCCGGCCGGCCTCGAGCACGGCCTCGTCGACGAGGCTGTCATAGACGATGACGTCGGCCTCCGAGAGGACGCGCCGGGCGCGCACCGTCAGCAGATCGGCCGCGCCCGGCCCTGCGCCGACGAGCCAGACATGCCCCTCGCCGTCCGCGGCGCTGCGGGCCGTCTCGAGCTTGCGCAGCGCGCTGCGGCGGGCCACAGCCTCGTCCTCGACCGCCTGCACGGCGAGCTGCTCGTCGGAGAAATAGTCGCGCCAGAACCTCAGCCGACGCCGGCCCGGCGGCAGGAGTTCGGCGACCCGGTCGCGCATCGAGCCCGCCATCGAGACGAGCCGGCCGATGCCCTGCGGCAGCATGTCCTCGATGCGGCTGCGGATGATGCCGGCCAGGACCGGGCCGTCGCCCTCGGTGGAGATGGCGATGCTCAAGGGCGCGCGGTTCACGATCGCCGGCGTCAGCACGTCGCAGAGCTCGGGCCGGTCGACCACGTTGACCGTGACCTTCGCCTCGCGCGCCAGGTCCGCAAGCCGGCGATCCTCGGCCTCGTCGCCCGTGCCGATGAAGGCGAGCGCGGCGCCGGCGAAATCCGCCACCACGGCAGGGCGGGGCACGACCGTATAGTCGTTCTCGATCGCAAAGGCCGCGACCTCGGCCTCGACATCCGCCGCGTAGACCTCGACGGCGGCGCTCGTCTTCGCCAGGAGGCGCAGCTTCCCGAGCGCCTCGTCGCCGCCTCCGGCGACCACGACGCGACGACCCGCGACGACCGTCGAAACCGGAAATGTCTTGAGCTTGTCCATGCCGCGTCCTTCGGGGAAAACCGGCACGGAATATCGCCCCGCAGGCCTCCGAATGGAACGGGGTGCGGCGCAAAAAACAAGCAAGTTCAGATGCTTGCCGAAAGTTGGAAGGCCATGCCCTGGATCGGAGGGCTTGGGAGAAATCCGTTTCGCCGCTCGCCGTCCCCGGAGATCGGGAGGTGCGTCCCGGCGCTCCCCTGGCGCTATTCCGCGGCGACCTGGGCCGGGTCCGGGCGCCTGCCGGTCATCTCGTCGAAGCCGTCGACCACCTGCTGCACGAGCGCCTCGGCGGCGGGTCCGAGGTTGCGGCCCTCCGCGATGACCATCTGGTAGTCGCCGATCGGCGGCAGGCCGTGGCGCTCGTCGAGGCGCACGAGCGGCGGCTCGATCAGGCTCTCGGCGAAGGGCGCGATCGCGAGGTCGGCGCGGATCGCCGCCATCTGCCCCGCGCAGTGCTCGCTCGAATAGGCGACCCGGTACGGCAGGCCGGCGGCGTCGAGGGCGGAGAGCGCGCTGGCCCGCCAGGCGCAGCCATTGGTGGCGAGCGCGAGCGGCAGAGGTCGCTGCTCGTAGGCGCAGCCGTTTTCGAGCCCGCCCCAGACGAGCGGTTCCGTATAGACGACGCGTCCCCGCTCCAGCATCTGCCTGCCCCCGCCGGTCGTCACGAGCGCGAGGTCGAGCGCGCCCGCGTCCAGCCGCTTCAGGAGCCCCTTCGACATGCCGAGCGTCACCTGCACCTCGACGCCCGGATGGGTGCGCGCGAAGCGGGAGAGGATGTTCGGCAGAAACCGCGTGCCGAAATCGTCCGGCGTGCCGAGCCGCACGAGGCCCTCGAGCTCGGGCGACCGGAACATGCCGACCGCCTCGTTCGACAGGCGCAGGATGCGGCGGGCATAGCCGATCAGCGCCTCGCCGTCGCCCGTCAGCCGGACCGACCGCGCGTCGCGCACGAACAGCGTCTTCCCCACGATCTCCTCGAGCCGCTTCATCTGCATCGACACCGCCGACGGGGTGCGTGCGACGGACCTCGCGGCCCGGCTGAAGGAGCCCGTCTCGGCGATTTCGACGAAGGTCCTCAGGAGGTCGATCTCGAGCAGCGGAAGCTGCCTTCCGGTTGGCGTCATGGCCTTGGCACCGATGCGGCTTGGTTCAATGGAATTGATCCTAAAGATAAGTCCTTTGCGTTTGATTGAACAAGCCGCCGGCACCATATACGGGCCAGAAGGCGTCGATTGCCTGAAGAATGCGCAATCCGTGCGCATTTGCTGAGCTCTACCAATGGAGAAGACCGATGACGATGATCTCCGGCCCGGTTGCCCAGGGCACGGCCGGCCGTACCGAACCCTTCGCGCCCCGCCTCACCGACTTCCTTCGCAAGCTGATCGCCGAACGCCGCGAGCGCGCGCAGCTGAAGCTGCGTCGCCAGGCCTTCCGCAACCTGCTCGAGCTCGACGACAAGACCCTCAACGACATCGGCTTCACCCGCTACGAGGTCGAGGATGCGGCGAGCCTGCCGCTCGAGGTGAACGCGTCGCTCGCGTTGCGCGAAATGGCCCGCAAGCGCCGTGAAAGAGAAATCAAGGCCTTCCGCCGCCGCTGACCGCCCGCTCTTCCGGCTTCCAGCAGCCCGCCTCCACCCGGAGGCGGGCTGCTTCGTTTTTGGCCTCTGGATCACGTTGATGCAGAGCGGGATGCGGGCGGAAAACCGGTTCCCACTCTTCCTCATCCCGCTCTACCGCGCGAGGCGCCAGGTCTCGCCGCCGATCGGCGTCTCGGGCGTCATGCCGAACTGCCGGCCCGCCTCCGCGAGGAGACACCAGAGATAGTCGGCCATCGAGCTGCGGATGAAGACGATGTAGTCGGAGTCCAATGCGCTGCCTTCCGCCGGCCGCCACAGGACGCCCTGCCCCCGTCCGATCACCGTGCCGGCCACGGCGCCGACAGCGAACGCCTTCGGATGGACGTCGAACGGCGTGAGCTTGGCGAGCACCTCCCACGCCTTCGTGCCGGAGAGGCCGATGGCGACGTGATAGTCCGTGACGTCGACGACGTGATGGCGCACGCCTGCGAGACGGGAGTCCAGATCCCGCGCGAGCTCGATCTCCGTCTCGGCTGGAACGACCAGCCAATGCTCGTCCGGGCCGATCCAGAGGACGGACCGGCCGTTCGACGAGGCCGAGCGGCAGGCGTCCTCCGGGCCGGCGGTTCCGGTCAGCTCCCGCAGGGCGGGAGCGATGTCGCCGGGCGCGCCGCGAAGCACGAGCTTGCCGAGGAAGGCGTGCTCGCGGACCGTTGCGGCCTCGCCGCTCGATATCTCGCTGCGCCCATGGAGGGGCGAGCGGCGGCGGGCGTCAGACATGCCCCTCCTCCTTCAGCTTGAGGAAATCCGTCTCCGTGACCCGCACGGGGATCGGCGCTCCGCCGGGCCGCGTCACCCACAGGCGATCGCCCATGCGGTCGCCGCCGCCCGCGACGAGGGCGAGCGCGATCGAGCGCCCGATATTGGGGCTCAAATAGCTCGACGTGACGTGGCCGAGCATCGGCACGGGCGGCGCCGGCTCGTTCTCCGTCGCGATGACGTGCGCGCCCTCCTCCAGCATCAGGCCGGGGTCCTCCGTCAGGAGGCCGACGAGCTGCTTGCGGTCTGCCCGGGCCGTGTCCGAACGTGACAGCGAGCGCTTGCCGATGAAGTCGCCCTTCGTGTCGCTGACGATCCAGTCCATGCGCAGGTCATGTGGCGTCACCGTGCCGTCGGTGTCCTGGCCGACGATGACGAAGCCCTTCTCCGCGCGCAGGAGATGCATCGTCTCGGTGCCGTAGGGCGTGATCCCGAAGCGGGCGCCGGCCTCGAAGATCTTCTCCCACAGCCACAGGCCGTAGCTGGCCGGCACGTTGATCTCGTAGGAAAGCGCGCCGGTGAACGAGATGCGGAAGATGCGCGCCGGCACGCCCTCGATCGTCGTGTCGCGGAAGCTCATGAACGGGAAGGTCGCGGGATCGGCGTCGAAATCGTCACAGATCTCCTCGACCACGGCGCGGGAATCCCGCCCGGACAGCGAGGCGACCGCCCACTGCTCGGTGACGCTCGTGAGATAGAGCTCGAGATCCGGCCACTCCGTCTGGGCGTAGTCCTCGAGCCACTGGTAGATCCGCGCGGCGCCGCCCGTCGTCGTCGTCATGTGGAAGTGGTCGTCGGCGATGCAGGACGTCACGCCGTCGTCGAGCACCATGCCGTCCTCGCCGAGCATGAAGCCGTAGCGGCAGCGACCGGGCGCGAGCTTCGTCCAGGCACTCGTGTAGACCCGGTTCAGGAACTCGCGAGCGCCTTTCCCCTGAATGTCGATCTTGCCGAGCGTCGTCGCATCGAGAACCGCCACGCCCTCCCGTGCCGCCCTCGCCTCGCGCTGCACGGCCTGCTCAAAGCTCTCGCCGGCCTTGAGGAAGGCGCGCGGCCGCAGCCAGTCGCCCACCGGCTCGAACACCGCGCTGTGCCGGCGGTGCCAGTCGTGCATCGGCGTGCCGCGCCGCGGGTGGAAGTGGTGGCCGACATGCTGGCCGGCGAGCGCGCCGAACGTGACGGGCTTCCACGGCTGGCGCGAGGTCGTCGTGCCGATCTCGTGCATCGGCCGCCCGAGCTTGTCCGACACGAGGCGGAAGGCGTTGAGGTTTGCGACCTTGCCCTGGTCGGTGCCCATGCCCGTCGTCGTGTAGCGCTTGGCGTGCTCGATCGACTGCATGCCCTCCTGCAGGGCGAGCTTCAGGTCCTTCGTCGTCACGTCGTCCTGCAGGTCGACCCAGGCCCGCGTGTCCTCCGGCTTGCGGTGCGAGGGCACCTCGGCGACGAAGTGGATCGAGCGCTGCAGCGTTTCCTCGGCCCTCAGCGCCGGCACCGGCGCGGGCACGGCAGAGAAGCCCGCCGCATCCGCGGCTCTCGCGCCGGCTTCGGCGCCGGCGGCGAGACAGCCCGAAAGGTCGAAGACGCCGTTCGAGGCGCCGGCGGACGCCTCCTTCTGCCAGGAGAGGCCCGGCCGGTAGGCGGCGAGGTCGTCGTCCCAGCGGAGCTTGCCGCGGGACTGCGCGAAAAGAGCCGTGTTCGGCGTCCAGCCACCCGCCACCGCGACCAGGTCGCATGCGATATCTGACACGCCGCCCGCGCCTTCGACGGGCTGCACCTTCGCTCCGGTGACGCGGAAGCGGCCCGACGTGCCGACGACGCCGCATCCGGCATGGATGGCGATGCCGAGCGCCGCCGCGCGCGAGAGGAGCGCCCCGTCGATCTCGCGCCTCACGTCGACGATCGCCGCGATCGAGGCGCCGGACTCGGCGAGGTCGAAGGCCGCGCCCCATCCGGAATCGTTGTTCGCGAAGACGAGGACATTGCGGCCCGGCAGAACGCCGTAGCGGTGGACATAGGTGACGGCTGCGCTCGCCAGCATGATGCCGGGCCGGTCGTTCTCGTGGAAGACGAGCGGGCGCTCGATCGCACCGGTGGCGAGCACCACCTGCTTCGCGCGCACCCGCCAGAGGCGTTGCCGCGGCAGGTTCGGCGAGCGCTCGTGGCGCGGCAGGTGGTCGCCGACGCGCTCCCAGAGGCCGAGAAAGTTCTCGCCGTAATAGCCGAAGGCCGAGGTGCGGGTGAGGACGGTGACGTCCTCGCGGGAGCGAAGCTCCGCCGCCACCGCGCCGATCCACTCGGGCGCGGCGCGGTCGTCCAGATGCGTCGCCGCCGGATCGCGCGAGAGGAGCCGCCCGCCGAGGGCCGCGGTCTCCTCGGCGAGGATGACGCGGGCGCCGGACCGCGCCGCCGAGAGCGCCGCCATCAGGCCGGCCGGCCCGGCGCCGACGACGAGGACATCGCAGTGCCGGTTCGTCTGCTCGTAGGGGTCAGGGTCCGGGCCGTCGGGTGCCCGGCCCATGCCGGCCGCCCGGCGGATGAACGGCTCCCACGTCATCCAGCCGCGGGGGCCGCCCATGAAGGTCTTGTAGTAGAAGCCGGCCGGGAAGAACCGCCACAGGAGGTCGTTCGCCTCGCCGACGTCGAAGGTGAGCGACGGCCAGACGTTCTGGGCGTGGGCTTCGAGCCCGTCATGGATCTCGGCCTCGGTCACCCGCACGTTCGGGTCGCGGTGGATGCCCGAGCCGATCTCGACGAGCGCAGCCGGATCCTCGACGCCCGCACCGAGGATGCCGCGCGGCCGGTGATACTTGAAGCTGCGCGCGACCATGTGCGTGCCGCCGGCGATCAGCGCCGAGGCGAGCGTGTCGCCGGGATGGCCCGTGTACTCCCGCCCGTCGAAGCGGAACGTGACGAGGCGGGAGCGGTCGACGAGACCTCCCTGGGGCAGGCGGAAAGGCTGGCTCGTCACGTCGTCGTCCCCTCGCTCTCGCCGGGCCGCATCACCTTCACGGCGTCGTTGCCGGAGCCGATCGGCGCCTCGCCGGCCGGCGTCGCGGGCAGCACCGCCTCGACGGCGGGCGGAGCCTCTCCCATCGGATAGAACGCCAGGAACTGGTCGGTCGCGGTGTTCCTGAGGGCGTTGAACCAGCGCCGGCAGCCGGCGGAATGGAACCAGCGCTCCGCGAAGATCCCCTTGGGGTTGTCGCGCATGAAGACCCAGTCGCCCCAATCGGCATCGCTCATCTCGTGGGCGTTCAGGGGCCGCGTGCGGTGGGCCTGGCCGCCGCTGACGAACTCGGCCTGGTCGCGCTCGCCGCAATAGGGGCAGGTGATGACGAACATGTGCTTCGTGTCCCTAGTGCGCCACGGCGGCGGCGCCGTGCTCCGCCACGAGGTCGCCCGAGTAGAACCGGTCGACCGTGAAGGGCGCGGCGATGGCGTTCGGCTCGTCCCTGGCGACGAGATCGGCGAAGGCGTGGCCGGAGCCCGGCGTCGCCTTCCAGCCGCCGGTCCCCCACCCGCCGTTGATGTAGAAGCCCTTCACCTTCGTCTTCGTGATGATCGGGCTCGCGTCCGGGCAGGTGTCGACGATGCCGCCCCACTGGCGCATCATCCTCAGGCGCGAGACGACCGGCAGGAGCTCGCAGAGCGAGGACATCTGGTGCTCGATGATGTCCATCGAGCCGCGCTGGGTGTAGGAGTTGTAAGCGTCGATCCCCGCGCCGATGACGAGCTCGCCCTTGTCGGACTGGCTGCAGTAGACGTGCACGGCGTTCGACATGATGACGCAGGGCACGAGCGGCTTGATCGGCTCGGAGACGAGCGCCTGCAGCGGATGGCTCTCGATCGGCAGCTTCACGCCGACCATCTTGGCCATGACGCTCGTGTGGCCGGCGGTGACGCTCGCGACCTTCGGCGTGCGGATGAAGCCCTTCGTGGTCTCGACGCCCGTCACGGCACCGGCCTCCGTGCGGATGTCCGTGACCTCGCACTGCTCGACGATGTCGACGCCGAGGGCGCTCGCGGCGCGCGCATATCCCCACACCACAGCGTCGTGCCGGTTGACGCCGCCCGAGCGCTGAAGCGTCGCACCGAGCACGGGATAGCGGATGTCGTGCGAGATGTTGATGACCGGGCAGAACTCCTTCACCTGCTTGGCGTCCAGCCACTCGGCGTCGACGCCGTTCAGGCGGTTCGCCTCGACCCGGCGCTTCAGGCCCCGCGCCTCGTGCTCGTCATGGGCGAGGTTGAGGACGCCGCGGTGGCTCATCATGATGTTGAAGTTCAGCTCCCGCCCCAGCCCCTTCCACAGCTCGAGCGCGTGGTTGTAGATCGCGGCTGACGCGTCGAAGAGGTAGTTCGAGCGGATGATCGTCGTGTTGCGGCCGGAATTGCCGCCGCCGATCCAGCCCTTCTCGATCACGCAGACATTCGTGATGCCGTGGATCTTGGCCAGGTAGTAGGCCGTCGCGAGGCCGTGGCCGCCGCCGCCGATGACGACGACATCGTAGCTTGCCTTCGGCGTCGCGCCGCGCCAGATCCGGCCCCAGCCCTTGTGGCCGTTGAGCCCCTCGCGGATCAGCCTTATAGCGGAGTATCGGTCCATGCTCTCCAGCCGTCGTCCCGGGTGATGGCCTCGGCGCGAGGCGGCACTTCGGCCTTTCCGAAAGCCACCCTCGAATCCGCGCCACGCTATTGTCACGTTGGCGGAGAGGATGGTCTGATTGCGACATCGGACGGGCGGGCCTTGCGAAGGCCCGTGGCCCACTTGCGGAGTTCCCCATGGACGCGGCGACAAGAGGGTCGCGCCGGATCGTCTTCTTCCTCGTGCCGAATTTCTCGATGATCGCGTTCACCAGCGCCATCGAGCCTCTGCGCCTGGCGAACCGGCAACTCGGCTACTCCTTCTACCGCTGGGAAATCGTGACCGGCGACGGGGGCATGGCGCTCGCCTCGAACGGCCTGCGGATCGAGGCGACGGCCTCGCTCGAGGACATCAAGCGCCGGGCCGCGGGGGATGAGCGGCCCGACCTCCTGCTGGTCTGCTCCGGCATCGCGGTGGAGCGCTACGATTCGCGCGCGCTGCACACCTGGCTGCGCCAGGCGCACAGAAGCGGGGTCGCAGTCGGCGCGCTCTGCACCGGCGCCTGGGTGCTGGCGAAGGCCGGCCTCCTCGATGGCCGGCGCTGCGCGATCCACTGGGAGAACCTGCCGGGCTTCTCCGAGAACTTCCCGAAGGCCGAGGTCTATTCCGACCTCTTCGAGATCGACCACAACATCTACACCTGCGCCGGCGGCACCGCCCCGCTCGACATGATGCTGACGCTGATCGAGGAGGATCTGGGCGAGGCGATCGTCAACCGTGTTTGCGAGCAGCTCCTCGCCGACCGGATCCGCGACTCGCATGATCGCCAGCGGCTGCCGCTGCGTGCCCGGCTCGGCATCCAGAACCCGAAGGTGCTGCAGATCATCGAGCTGATGGAATCGAACCTCTCCGAGCCGCTCTCGCTCGGCGACCTCGCGAACTCGAGCGGGCTCTCGCGCCGGCAGATCGAGCGACTGTTCCGCCGCTCCATGGGGCGCTCGCCGGCGCGCTACTATCTCGAGCTCCGGCTCGACCGTGCGCGTCACCTGCTGCGCCAGTCGAACCTGCCCGTCGTCGAGGTGGCGGTCGCCTGCGGCTTCGTTTCCGCCTCGCACTTCTCGAAGGTCTACCGCGAGTATTTCAACCGCTCGCCTCTGACGGAGCGGCGCGAAAGGGAGCTGACGGAGTGAACCCGCCGTCGCGGCAGGTCGCCGGGCCGCCGGCCTGGTACATCAACGTCATCCTCGCCGCGATCGTCATCGCCGGCCTGTGGTGGGCGCGGGCGTTCCTCGTGCCGATCGTCGTGGCGCTGATGCTGTTCGTCCTGCTGAACTCGATGATCAACCGGATCGCGGGGTTTCGCGTGGCGGGCCGAGCGATGCCGCGCGGCGTCGCCGCCGCGATCGGGATCGCGATCATCGCCTTCGTGCTCTTCGTCTTCACCACGATCCTCTCGCAACAGGTGAACGCGGTGGTCGAGGCGATGCCGCGATATCTCCAGAGGATGGACGACCTGGTGCGCGACCTCGGCAGCTTCGCCGGGGAGGACCTGTCCGCCGATTTCGCGGCGGCCTTCCGGGAGATCAACCTGGCGGAACGGCTGCCGCGCATCCTCGGGTCGGCCGGCGCGATGCTGACGGGCATCTCGCTCGTGGTCCTCTACCTCGCCTTCATGTTCACCGAGCGGCCGGTCTTCTGGTCGAAGCTCGGTCGCGTCCTCGATGCGGGGCCGGAGCACCAGGCCCATCACGTCATCCGTGCCATCAACGAGAGCATCGAGCGCTACTTCTGGGTGAAGCTCGTCGTCAGCTCGATGACGGGGCTCGCGGCCTACGCGGTGATGAAGCCGCTCGGCCTCGATTTCGCGGAAACCTGGGCCCTCCTCGCCTTCATCCTGAACTTCATTCCGAATATCGGCTCCGTGATCGCGACGATCGCGCCGACCCTCGTGGCGCTGGTCCAGTTCGACACGCTCGGCCCCTTCCTGATCGTCGGGCTCGGCGTGACGGCGATCGAGCTCTTCATCGGCAACGTGGTGGAACCGGCGCTGATGGGACGGTCGCTGAACCTCAGCCCGCTCGTCATCATCCTGTCGCTGACGTTCTGGGGCGCGCTCTGGGGCGTCGTCGGCATGTTCCTGTCGGTGCCGATCATGGTGACGGTCCTGATCGTCGCCTCCCAGGTCCCCGCCTGGCGCTGGGTCGCCGTGGTGTTGTCGAACGACGGCGACATTCCGAGCATCAAGGCGCCGGGGTCGTCCGTGACGCAGGCATGATCGCGTCGGGGCACGGCCGCAGGGACGATCAGGTCGCGGTGGGCCACCGCAGCGCCGCGGCGAGCGGCGCGAAGAGCCTATCGAACCGACGCGCGATCTTGCGCCGCCGCTGCGCGAGGAACAGCGTCGAGATCGGGATCAGTTCCTTGTTCGGGCGCAGCTTGAGGTCGTAGGCCACGAGCCGGAAGCCCGCCCCCTCGCGCACGAAGCCGATATTGCTGGGCTCGTCGCAGGAGGCAAGAATGCCGTACCGCTCGCAGAACCGTCCGAACTGCCGCACCTCGTCGAGCACGAACTCGGCATCGAGGTCCGGCCAGATCCGGCCGGCCATGATGTCGGTCAGGCTCAACGGCCCCTGTCCGTCGCTACCCTCGACGAGGTCGAGGCAGAGGCCGCGCCCCAAATCGGTCTCGACGAAACCGTGAACCGCCGGGAAGTACCGTGACAGCGGCACACCGGCCGAGCTCAGTCGCCCGTACTCGCGACACTCGCGCTCGTTCGCGCCCGCCATCCGCCGGCGGAACAGGCGGTCGAGATGCCCCGCCCGTCCCGCCGCCGCCCGCGGCCGCGCGATCTTCACGCACAGCTTGGGGTCCTCCGGGTGGCGGTAGCAGGAGCGAAAGGCGCCGGACGAGATGAGGTCGGCGGAGCGCAGGCGCAGCATGACGGTGACACGTCGGTTCCATGACAGACGTGTAACACCTGCTCCTGCCGCTGCCGCCCGTCAAGCCCTGAGGCGGGCGTTCTCCGGATCGAACGGCGACTCCGCCACGACCGTGGCGCGGCGGTACTCCCCGAGAATCTGGACCTCGAGCTCCGTGCCCGGCGCCGCGAATTCGGGCCGCACCATGGCGAGGGCCAGCGACTTGCCCACACGCCAGCCATAGCCGCCGGAGGTGCAACGGCCCACGACCTCGTCGCCCTTCCAGATGGCTTCGGACCCGCGCGCGTCGGCGTTCGCGACGTCGTGCACCTCCATCGTGACGAAGGCGTTGGCGAAGCCGCGCTCGCGCCACTCCGTCAGTCCCTGGCGCCCGAGGAACTCGCCCTTGTTGACCGGCACGAACCGCTCGAGCCCCGACTCGAGCGCCGAATACTCCACCGACAGCTCGCGCGGGATGAGGCGGTACGACTTCTCGAGCCGCATCGAATCCATCGCGCGGATGCCGAACGGCCTGATGCCGAACTCCTCGCCCGCCTCGAAGAGCAGGTCGAAGATCGCGTTCTGCATCTCGATCGGGTGGTGGAGCTCCCAGCCGAGCTCCCCGACGAAATTGACGCGCAGCGCGTGGGCGAAGGCCGGACCGACCGAGATGATCTTGCCCGAAAGCCAGGGGAAGGCCTCGTTCGAGAGGTCGGCGTCCGTCAGCTTCTGGAGCACGTCGCGGGACCGCGGCCCCGCCAGGACGAGCACGCCCCAGCGGTTCGTGATCGTCGAGAGGTGGACGGAACCGTCCTCGGGCGCGAGCTTGCGCAGCACGTCGTGGTCGTGGCGTTCGAAGGCCCCGGCGGAGACGAGGTAGAAGCGGCCGGGCGCAAACTCGTAGACGGTGAACTCGCACTTCACGCCGCCCTTCGGCGTCAGGAGATGGGCGAGCGCGATGCGGCCTGCCTTCTTCGGAATGCGGTTGGCGAGGATCGATTCGAGCCATTCGCGCGCGCCGGGCCCGGAGACCTCCATCTTCGCGAAGGCCGTCATGTCGAGCACGCCGACATTCTCGGTGACGTTCCTCACCTCGTCGCCGACGAAGGGGAAGTAGTTCGAGCGGCGGAACGACCAGCGCTCGCGTATCCGGCCCGTGTGGTCGGCGGGGGGATGGTTGTGGTTGAGGAGAACGTCGCCGGTGCCGAGCTCCTCCTCCGGAACGGCATAGCCCTCGGGCGCGAACCAGTTCGGCCGCTCCCAGCCGTAGACCGATCCGAACACGGCGCCACGCGCCGCCATCCGGTCGTAGCAGGGGGTCGTCTTCAGCGGCCGCGCGGCGGAGCGCTCCTCGTCGGGGTAGTGCGGCGTGAAGACGTTGGCGTAGGCTTCCTCGTTCTTCGCCTTGAGGTAGCTCCTCGTCGCGTACGGGCCGAAGCGGCGCGGATCGACGCCCAGCATGTCGATCGTTGGCTCGCCCTCGACGATCCACTCGGCCAGCTGCCATCCGGCGCCGCCCGCGGCGGTGACGCCGAAGGAATGTCCCTCGTTCAGCCAGAAATTCTTGCGGTCCCACGCGGGCCCGACGATCGGGCTGCCGTCGGGCGTATAGGCGATCGCGCCGTTATAGGTCTTCTTGATGCCGACCTCGCCGAAATAGGGCACGCGGGCGATCGCGGTCTCGATATGCGGCATCAGCCGCTCGATGTCCTCCTGGAAGAGCTCGTACTCCGACTGCTCGTGCGGGCCGTCGACGTAGCAGCACGGCGCGCCGAGCTCGTATGGCCCGAGCAGCAGCCCGCCCGCCTCTTCGCGCATGTACCAGGAGGAATCCGCCTCGCGCAAGACGCAGAGCTCCGGGCCACCGGCCTTGCGGAACTCCTGGATCGCCGGGTGCGGCTCGGTCACGATGTACTGGTGCTCGACCGGGATGACCGGGATGTCGAGGCCGATCATCTGGCCCGTGAGCCTCGCGAAGTTGCCTGTGCACGACACCACGTGCTCGCACGCGATCTCGCCCTTGCCGGTGTGCACGACCCAGCCGTCACCGGCCCGTTCGATCGCGGTGACGGCGGTGTTGCGGTAGATCTCGGCGCCCCGGTCGCGGGCGCCGCGGGCGAGCGCCTGGGTCAGGTCGGCTGGCTGGATGTAGCCGTCCTCGGGATGCTGGATGGCGCCGATGATGCCGTCCGTCTCGACATAGGGCCAGGTCGCCTTGATGTCGGACGGCGTTAGCGTCCTCACGTCGATCCCGATCGTCCGGGCGATGCCGGCGTAGTACATGAACTCGTCCCACCGGTCGGCGGTGCGCGCCATGCGCACGTTCGTCACCTTCCGGAAGCCGGTGTCCATGCCGGTCTCCTCGGCGAGCTCCTGGTAGAAGCGGACGGAGTATTTGTGCAGCTGGCCGACGGAATAGCTCATGTTGAAGAGCGGCAGGAGGCCGGCGGCGTGCCAGGTCGATCCGGATGTCAGCTCCTTGCGCTCGACGAGAACGACATCCGACCAGCCCTTCCTCGCGAGGTGATAGAGCGTCGAGACCCCGACGACTCCCCCGCCGATGACGACCGCCTTGGCCCGAGACTTCATTCCGACCCACTCCCGCCGGTTACCGCTTCGCCCACACCATGGAGCGGCAGCGAACCGTCGGCTTGGCGGCGCGCGACATGGGCTGTCTTCAACCCGTCATCGACGTCGCCCGCACTCCGACGGCCGTGAGCAGGGCTTGCCCCGCGCCTCCCCGACGCCGTAATGCTCCGGCAAACCTGCCGCCATGAAGGACGAGAAGATGACAACGGACGGCGCGCCGCGCATCAGGCTGTCGGACTACCGCCCGCCGAACCACCTGGTCGACGCCGTCGAGCTCGACATCCGCCTCGAGCCCGAGCGGACCCAGGTCAGGTCGCGCCTGTCTCTCCGGCCGAATCCCGAGCGCCCGGGCGACGCGCCGCTCGTCCTGGACGGCGAGGACCTGGAGATCCTGGCCATCATGCTCGACGGCATCCCGCTCGCGCGCAGCGAGTTCGTCGTCTCCGACCGCGGGCTCACGATCGCAGCGGTGCCCGACCGGCCCTTCACGCTCGAGACGACCGTCCTGATCGACCCGAGCGCGAACACCCGCCTCATGGGCCTCTATCGCTCGAACGGCGTCTACTGCACCCAGTGCGAGGCGGAGGGCTTCAGGAGGATCACCTTCTTCCCCGACCGGCCGGACGTGCTGTCGGTCTATACGACGCGCATAGAGGCGCGGAAATCCGACGCGCCCGTCCTCCTCGGCAACGGCAACCGCAGCTCGGCCGGCGACGTGCCGGGCACCGACCGCCACTTCGCCATCTGGCACGACCCCTTCCCGAAGCCGTCCTACCTCTTCGCCCTCGTCGGCGGTGACCTCGGCCGCATCGTCGACGGGTTCACGACGCAGTCCGGCCGCCAGGTGAGGCTCGGCATCTATGTCGAGAAGGGCAAGGAAGACCGGGCCCGCTACGCCATGGATGCCCTGAAGCGGTCCATGCGCTGGGACGAGGAGGTGTTCGGCCGGGAATACGACCTCGACGTGTTCAACATCGTCGCCGTGTCCGACTTCAACATGGGCGCGATGGAGAACAAGGGCCTCAATATCTTCAACGACCGTTACGTGCTCGCGAGCGCCGAGACGGCGACCGACCACGACTTCGCGAGCGTCGAGGCGGTGATCGCCCACGAGTATTTCCACAACTGGACCGGCAACCGCATCACCTGCCGCGACTGGTTCCAGCTGTGCCTGAAGGAGGGACTGACCGTCTTCCGCGACCAGGAGTTCACCTCCGACATGCGCTCCCGGGCGGTCAAGCGCATCCAGGACGTGCGGCTCCTGCGGTCGCACCAGTTCGTCGAGGATTCCGGGCCCCTCGCCCATCCGGTGCGCCCGGAGACCTACCGCGAGATCAACAATTTCTACACGGCGACGGTCTACGAGAAGGGCGCCGAGGTGATCCGCATGCTGAAGGCCCTGCTGGGGCCGGACGCCTTCGCCAGGGGCATGAACCTCTACTTCAAGGAGCACGACGGCCGCGCCGCGACGGTGGAGGACTTCCTCGCCTGCTTCGAGAAGGCGAGCCGCCGCGACCTCACCCAGTTCAAGCTCTGGTACAGCCAGGCCGGCACGCCCGAGCTCGCCGCCAGCGTCGACCAGCGGGCAGCCGAGGGCACGCTCGAGATAACCTTCGAGCAGAGCGTTCCGGCGACGCCCGGCCAGCCGAAGAAGGAGCCGATGGTCCTGCCGATCGCGATGGGCCTCGTGGGCGAGGACGGCCGCGACATGCTGCCGGAGGTCAAGTGCGAGCCCGCGCTGAAGAACGGGGTCTTCGAGCTCGACCGACAGCGCGCCACGATACGGTTCTCCGGCCTGAAGGAGCGTGCGGTCCCGTCGCTCCTGCGCGGCTTCTCCGCGCCGGTGCGTCTCGTGAGCAATCTCGGCAGCGACGACATGCTGCGCCTCGGCGCGCTCGACAGCGACCCGTTCAACCGCTGGCAGGCCCTGCACGCGGTGATGATGAAGGTGCTGCTCGACCATCAGTCCGGCCGCTCGCCCGAGGGCTCGCCGACGACGGCCGACCTCGTTGCCGCGCTGGCACAAGTCGGCGCCGACGAGGCGCTCGATCCGGCCTTCCGCGCGCTCGTCCTCTCGCCTCCCGGCGACACCGACCTGACGCGCGAGGTGGGGCACGATGTCGATCCCGACGCCGTTCACCACGCCGTCGAGTGGCTCCGGGAGCTCCTGGGGCGGCAGCTCGGGTCCACGCTCGAAGACATCTACCGCCGGCACGCCTCGAACGAGCCCTACTCCCCCGACGCCACGAGCGCGGCACACCGCGCCCTGCGCAACGCGGTGCTCTCGCTCCTCGTCGCCACAGGCGGCGACGACGCCACGTCGCTCGCAGGCGAGCACTATCGCCGCGCCGACAACATGACGGACAGGATGGCGGGCCTCCTCGCCCTCTCGCGCCTGCGCGGACCGGTCCTCGACGAGGCGCTCGAGGATTTCTACGGCCGCTTCAGGGACGACACGCTCGTGCTCGACAAGTGGTTCACGGTGCAGGCCATCGCACCAGACGAGGATGCGCTCGACCGGGTCGAACGGCTGACCGGCCATCCCCGCTTCGCCATGTCGAACCCGAACCGGGTGCGGGCGCTGGTCGGCGCCTTCGCCAGCGGCAACCCCGTCCAGTTCAACCGCAAGGACGGACGCGGCTACGCGTTTCTCGCCGACCACGTCCTCAAGCTCGACAGGCAGAACCCGCAGCTCGCGGCCCGCCTCCTCTCGTCCTTCCGCAGCTGGCGGGTGCTCGAGCCGCAGCGCCGGGAGCTCGCGCGCCGCGAGCTCGAGCGCGTGGCGGGCATGGACGGGCTGTCGCGCGACGTCGCCGACATCGCGGAGCGCTCCCTTGGTTGAGTCTTTTCGGACTCACTCCCGCGAAACATGGGTCCCGGGCACCTCAAGCGGCTGGACAAATCACCAGCCGTTTGATTCTTATAGATTCGTTCGAAAGATGCGGCACATGAGGTCTTTGGCGACCTCAGGATTCGAACGGGGGCCACGAGGACGCGCATGGCGTCAGCGAACGAATACTTGCGCACCAAAGCGCTATTCTTCGGCATCAGACGCAGGTCTGGCCCCCTCCCTTTCTTCGGCTCCGATTCCTTCTTGAGAAGCGAGAAACTGCTCGCGAAGAGCATCCTCCCCCTCATCGCGACCTTCCTCATCCTCGTCGGGGCGGCGGGCGTGATCCAGAAGACGCGCGTGCAGGAGCGGGTGACCGCCGAGGCGGAGCGGGAGATTTCCCTGATCGCCGAGCTGCTCGCGGCGCGCCTCAACGAGCTCGGGCCCGACATCACCGTCGCCACGCTGCAGGAGACGGTCGAGGACATCGTCGAGACGACGATCGAGGGCACGCGGCTGCTCACCCGCCCGCAGATCATGGTGACCGGACCGGATTCCCGCGTGCTGAGCTCGATCGGCGGCGACGACGTGCTCGGGCACGAGATCGAGGAGATCTTCCAGTCCGGGCAGCTCCTTACGACGTTCGGCCGCCGCGCGCGCGTGCTCGACGCCGTCGAGGGGGACGGCACGCCGCTTCTCGCGACGCTCCGGCATCTCGAGGCGCCGTTGAACTCCGTACTCGTGACGGTCGAGAAGCCTCATCTGGACGCGGTTGCCTCCGCGCGCTCCGCCCTGCCCACGACGGTCCTCGCCACGACCGCCCTCCTCCTTCTCCTGGTGGCGGGCGCGTTCACCTGGCAGGGACGCGGCCTGCGCGAGGCCGGCGGGGTGATCGACCAGAACAAGCGTCGCCTCGGCACCGCCCTCAAGCGCGGGCGCTGCGGCCTTCTGGACTGGGACGTCTCGCGGGGCCGCATCTACTGGTCGGCCTCCCTCTCCGAACTCGTCGGACAGCCGCCGGAGGATCGCACGATGTCGTTCGGCGACTTCCTCTCGCTGCTGCATCCGGGCGACGGGGACCTCTACAGCCTCGCCAAGCAGCTTCCCGAGCAGCGCGACGGCGCGGTCGACCGGAGCCTGCGAATCCGCCATGCCGACGGGAGCTGGATGTGGATCGGGCTCAGGGCGGAGGTCGTGATCGATCCCGTCGACGACACGATCCATCTCGTCGGCATCTGCGTCGACATCACGGAGCAGAAGCACCAGCAGGAGGCGAGCGCCACCGCCGACATGCGCCTGCGCGACGCGATCGAGGCGAGTTCGGAGGCGTTCGTGCTCTGGGACGCGGAGAACCGGATGGTGCTCTGCAACTCCAAGTACCGGGAGCTGCACCAGCTGCCCGACGCGCTCGTGAAGCCGGGCACGCTCTACGCCGCCGCGATGGAGCGCTCTCGCCACCCGATCGTGCGGACCGAGGAGAAGGTGCCGCGGCGCGAGGACGGCCGCGCCTACGAGGCGCAGCTCGAGGACGGCCGCTGGCTGCAGATCAGCGAGCGCCGCACGAAGGACGGCGGATTCGTCAGCGTCGGCACCGACATCACGGCGCTGAAGCAGCAGGAGGAGCGGCTCATGGAGAGCGAGCGCGCCCTGCTGGCGACCGTCGCCGATCTCCGCCGCTCGCGGCAGACGCTCGAGGCGCAGGCACAGCAGCTCGTCGAGCTCGCCGAGCGCTACTCCGAGGAGAAGACGCGGGCCGAGGACGCGAACCGCGCGAAGTCCGAGTTCCTGGCCAATATGAGCCACGAGCTCCGCACGCCGCTCAACGCGATCATCGGCTTCTCCGAGATCATGGAGACCGGCACGTTCGGCCCGATGGGCTCGCCGAAATACATTGAGTACTGCAGCGACATCCGCGCCAGCGGCCAGTTCCTGCTCGACGTCATCGACGACATTCTCGACATGTCGAAGATCGAGGCGGGGCGCTTCCAGCTCGAGATCGAGTCACTCGACCTCGCCGAGATCGTCGACGAGTGCGTCCGGATCACCTCGCTCAAGGCGCAGGAGAAGGACATCGCGATGGAGGTCGACATCGGCCACAACCTGGCGCTCCACGGCGACCGGCGCGCGATCAAGCAGGTTCTGCTGAACGTCATGTCGAACGGCGTGAAGTTCACGAAGAACGAGGGCCGCATCAAGGTCCGCGCCCGGTCGGTCGGCGACTCCGTCACGATCTCGGTGGAGGACTCCGGCATCGGCATCCCGGCCGACGCCATCCAGAAGCTCGGCCGGCCGTTCGAGCAGGTGGAGAACCAGTTCTCGAAGAGCCACAAGGGATCTGGCCTCGGCCTCGCGATCTCGCGGTCGCTCGTCGAGCTGCACGGCGGCGCCCTGCGCATCCGCAGCGTCGAGAGGAAGGGCACGATCGTCACGGTTCGCCTGCCGAAGGAGCCCCAGTCCGAGGATCACGGCGACTTCGACGAGGCCGAGCGCCAGCTCGCCCACGGCTGAGGGGCAGCTCAGGCGGGGACGACCGGGCCGATCAGTCGCTCGAACGCCTCGCGCACGCCCGCCTGCATCTCCTTGAGCTCGATCTCCAGCCGCTTGAGGTCCGGCATGTCCGCCTGCCGCAGGAGCAGCTTCTGGAGCCCGAGCGGCGCCGCGTCGGGGTCGAAGCCCGTCCCGACGCACAGGCGCAGCACCTGGGTGAGCGACTGGTAGAGCGTCCCCGCCGCCACGAGCCGGCGCCCGTCCTCGGGGCGGAGGAGCCCCGCCTCCTGGGCCGCCACGAGCACGCTCGAGGTCTCGCGCAGGAGGATCTGCGGACAGTCTGCGCCGTGGGCGAGCTGGAGATACTGGGCGATGAACTCGAGGTCGATGAGCCCGCCGGGCACCGTCTTGAGGTCCCAGGGGTTGTCCGTCGACTTCTCCTTCTCGATCCGGCCGCGCATCTCCGCGATGTCGCGCTTCAGCGTCTCGGGATCGCGCTCACGGGTGAGGATGTCGCGGATGATGCCCTCGATGCGCTCCCTCATGGCGGGCGGCGCGGCGATCACGCGGGCCCGCGTCAGCGCCATGTGCTCCCACGTCCAGGCCTCCTTCTCGTGGTACTGCGCGAAGCCGCCGACGCGCGTGGCGACGGGCCCGGCGCGGCCCGAGGGGCGCAGCCGCATGTCGACCTCGTAGAGCTGGCCCTCCGCGGTCGGAGCGGAGAGCGCCGCGACCAGGCGCTGTGTCAGCCGCGCGTAATACTGGCTGGGGGCGAGCGGCCGCTCGCCGTCGGACTGGGCCGTGTCCTGGTCGGGCTCGTAGAGCAGGATCAGGTCGAGGTCGGATGTCGCGGACATCTCGCGGCTGCCGAGCTTGCCCATGGCCAGCACGGCCGATCCTCCGCCCGGCACCCTGCCGTGCCGCTTCGCGAGCTCGTCGCTCGCCAGCTCGTGCAGGCGCTTCACGAGCACGTCGGCGAGCCGGGAGAAGGCGTGGCCGGCATCGCTTGCCGAAAGGGTATCGGAGAGGAGCCGCACGCCGATCAGGAACGCCTGCTCCTGGCCGAAGATACGCGCGCGGTCGAGCGCGTCCTCGTAGGAGCGCGCGTCGCGCAGCGTCTCGTCGAGATGGTCCTGAAGCGCCTGCTCGTCCGGCAGCTCGTCGAAGAAATCCGGCTCGAGGACGCTCGCGAAGACCCGCGGCCGCCGCCCCAGGAACTCCGAGAGCCGCGGCGCCGCCCCCAGTATGTTCGCCAGGAGCTTCAGCATGTCCGGGTTGGAGCGCAGGAGCGAGAACAGCTGCACACCCGCCGGCAGCCTGTTGAGGAAGCGCTCGAGCGCGGCGAAGGCGGCATCGGGATTGGCGCTTCGGGAGAGAGCCTCGAGAAGCGCCGGCACGATCTCGGTCAGCGTCTCCCGCGCGCGGGCGCTGCGCGTCGCGGGGATGCGGCCGAAGTGCCACGCCCTGACCGCCGCCGTCACCGATTTCGGGGACTGGAACCCCATCTGGGACAGGGTCTCGAGCGTCTCGGGATCGTCCTCCCCGCCGGTGAAGACGAGGCTGCCTGTGCCCGCGCTGAGCGTCGGCGCGTTCTCGAAGAGGCCGGCATAATGCCCCTGCACGGTGCGCAGCCGGTCGAGCAGCGCCTTCGACAGCTCGTCGGCGTTCTCGAAGCCGGAGAACCGCGCGAAGCGCTCGAGCTGCGCGTCACCTTCTGGAAGCGTGTGCGTCTGCTCGTCCGCGACCATCTGCAGCCGGTGCTCGAGCCTGCGCAGGAAGCGATAGGCCTCCTTCAGCTCGTCGCGCTCGGCGGCGTTGATCCAGCCGCCCTCGGCGAGCCGATCGAGCGCGACGAGGGTCTGGCGCACCCGCAGCTCGTGATGCCGGCCGCCGGCGACGAGCTGCTGCGTCTGCGCGAAGAACTCGATCTCGCGGATGCCGCCCCGCCCGAGCTTCAGGTTGTGGCCGGCCACGGCGACCTTCTCGTGGCCCTTCGCGGCATGGATCTGACGCTTCATCGCGTGGACGTCGGCGAGCGCCGCGAAGTCCATGTACTTGCGCCAGATGAAGGGAGCGATCTCCTTCAGAAAGGCTTGCCCGGCCTCGATGTCGCCGGCGCATGGCCGCGCCTTCAGGAGCGCCGCCCGCTCCCAGTTCTGCCCGAGGCTCTCGTAGTACTGGAGCGCCGCCTCGACGGAGATCGCGGCCGCCGTCGCGCCGGGATCCGGCCTCAGCCTGAGATCGACGCGGAAGACGTAGCCGTCCTCGGTGTACTCGCCGAGCAGCTTCACGAGGTCGCGGGTCAGCCGGACGAACAGCTTCTGCCCCTCGAGCCGGTCGCCGAGCGGCGCCTTGTCGAGGTCGAAGAAGACGATGAGGTCGATGTCGCTCGAGAAGTTCAGCTCGCCCGCGCCGTGCTTGCCCATCGCCAGGACGACGAGGCCGCTGTCGGCCGCCGGATCCTCGGGATCCCCGGGGGTGATCTTGTCCCGCACGGCGAGCTGCCGGACCAGAAAGTCGACGGCACCCTGCACGACGGTGTCGGCGATCAGCGTCATCGCCTCCGTCACGCGGTCCACGTCCCAGACCTCGCCGAGATCGGCAAGCGCTATGAGAACCGCCGCCTTCGTCTTGAAGCGGCGCAGGCACCGCATGGCGGCAGCCTGGTCCGGCGCGGCGCGAAGCTCCTCCTGCAGCGACGCACAGAGGGCCTCGAGCCTCGCGTCGGGATCTGCCTGCAGCGTCTCCTGGAGAAGCGGCGGCTGCGCCACCAGCCGCCCCCGGAGCCACGGCGACTGGTCGAGCACGGCCAGGAGAAAGTCACGCAACCCCTCACGGCTCTCGACGAGCGCCTTCAAAGGCGCGCAGGCCTCGTGCCGAAGGACGTCCCCCAGATGCGCCTCGGCGGCGGAGGGGTCGTTCGCGCGGGGGGCCGCCTTCAGCCGGCCGGCGAGACTGTCGTCGGAAAGAACATCGCTCATGCGCCCATTTCGCCGGATTGGCGCGGCAACGCAAGGACGGCGCGCAGGCCCGGCCGGTTGTCCTCGAGCCGCAGTTCGCCACCGTGCAGGCGCGCCACGGCGACGACGAGCGACAGGCCGAGGCCGGCCCCCGGCCGCGACCGGCTCTCCTCGAGCCTCGCGAAGCGCTCAACGACGCGGCCCCTCGCCTCCTCCGGAATGCCGGCCCCCCGGTCCGCGACGACGATCTCCTCGCTCCGCTCGTCGTGGCGCACCTGCACCTCGATCGCACCGCCATGCGCGGGGCCTGCGTGTTTCACCGCGTTGTCGAGGAGGTTCGCCACGGCCTGCCCGATCAGCTCCCTGTTGCCGGTCACGAGCGCCCGCTCCGGCAGGGAGAGCGACAGCGCGAGCCCCGCCTCCTCGGCCACCGGCTCGTAGAGCTCGGCCACGTCCTGCACGACGGGCACGACGTCCACCTCGCCCATCTCCGCGCCGGAGGCGCCGGCCTCCGTGCGCGCGATCATCAGGAGGGCGTTGAAGGTCGCGATCAGCTGCTCGGACTCCTCGAGCGTCGTCTCGAGGGCCTGCCGATAAGTGTCGGGATCGCGCTGGCGGAGCGCCGCCTCGGTGCGGCCGCGCAGCCGGGTGAGCGGTGTCTTGAGGTCGTGCGCGATGTTGTCGGAGACCTCCTTCAGCCCCCGCATCAGCTGCTCGATCCGGTCGAGCATCGCGTTGAGGCTCGCCGCGAGCCGGTCGAACTCGTCGCCCGATCCCGCGAGCGCGACCCGGCGCGACAGGTCGCCCGACATGATCGAGCGGCTGGTGTCGCTGATCGCGTCGATGCGGGCGAGAACCTTGCGGCTGACATAGGTGCCGCCGCCGACGCCGAGCACGATCATCAGGACGATCGACAGCGCCGAGGCGCGGCGGACGAGATCGAGAAGACGCTCGCGCTCCTCCACGTCGCGGCCGACGAGCAGGCGGTAGCCGCCCGACAGGGCGAAGACCCGCACCACCGCCTCGTGGTTGCCGCCGCCCGCGCCCTCGTGCGGCTTGTACTGGATGCGCAGGAGGCCCGATGTGCCGAGCGTTCCGTCCGGCACGCCCGCGACGTTGCCGACGAGTTGCCGCCCGCGCGGGTCGGTCACGAGGTAGAGCGTGTTGGTGGGGCTTCTGGTGCGCAGCTGGATCACCTGGGCGAGCCGCGCGACGCCGCCGATGCGGTACTGCTCGGCCAATCCCTGGACCTCCGCCTCGATCGTGTCGACGAGCTGGTCCATGAAGATGACGCGGGCGTTCCAGGCGATGTAGGCAAGGAGCGAGCCGGCGAAGAGCGCGAAGACCGCGAGATAGATCAGCGACAGCCGGAAGGCCGTGGAGCGGAGGAGCTTAGCCAGCGCCGTCACGGATCATGTATCCCGCGCCGCGCACCGTGTGGAGAAGCGGTCGCTCGAAGCCTTTGTCGATCTTCGCCCGCAGCCGCGAGACGTGGACGTCGATCACGTTCGTCTGGGGGTCGAAATGGTAGTCCCAGACGTTCTCGAGGAGCATCGTCCGCGTCACCACCTGGCCGGCGTGCTTCATGAGATATTCGAGTAGACGGAACTCGCGTGGCTGGACGGGGATCGACTGCCCGCCGCGCGTGACGGCATGGGCGAGGCGGTCGAGCACGAGGTCGCCGACCCTCAGCACCATCTCGCCTTCCGATGGGCTCCGCCTCCGCGCCAGCGCCTCCGTCCGCGCCAGGAGCTCGTTGAAGGCGTAGGGCTTGGCGAGGTAGTCGTCGCCGCCAGCGCGCAGGCCTTTCACGCGGTCGTCGACCTCCCCGAGGGCGGAGAGGATCAGGACGGGCGTGTCCACGTCCTGCTTCCGCAGCTCCGTGATGACGGAGAGCCCGTCGCGCTTCGGCAGCATGCGGTCGATCACCAGCACGTCGTGGATGCCCTGTCGCGCGAGATGCAAGCCCTCTTCCCCGTCGGACGCGTGATCGACGGCGTGGCCGGCCTCGCGCAGCCCCTTGAGGAGGTAGTTCGCGGCGTCCCTGTCGTCTTCGATCACGAGAATCTTCATCGGCTCGGACCGTAGCGCATCGAACGCCGAAACGGCAGGCCGATCCTCTCGGCCTGCCGTCCGGGGACGCGCGGTAGAGGGCGAACTGTGCCGCTCGTCCCAGATCATCGGGTTGCCTCAGGCGTTCAGCGAGAGAGCCACGAAGCGCGTGTTCTCGCCGCTGCGCACCCTGAGGAGGACGGCGTCGCGCCCGTTCTCCCTGGCCGCCTCGACGGCGGCGACGACGTCGCGCGGGGAGCTCACCTCGCGGCCGCCGGCCTGGAGGATGATGTCGCCCGGCTGCAGGCCCTTCTGGTCGCCCTCGCTGCCGGGCTCGACCTCCGCCACCGTGACGCCGTCGGGCCCCGAGCTCAGCGCCAGTCCGAGCTCACCGGCATCGCCGCCGCCATTCCGGTCGTTCGCGGCGACCTGCTGGCCGTCGGAAGGCTGCGCCCCGAGCGTCACGTCGACCGTCATGACCTCGCCGTCGCGATAGATCTCGAGCTCGGCATCCTCGTTCGGCTTCATCTCGCCGATCCTCAGGACGAGAGCGCGGGAATCCGCGATCTCCTGCCCGTTGACCGACAGGATGACGTCGCCCGACTGCAGGCCCGCATCCCCGGCCGGGCCGGTATCGAGCGTCTCGGCGACGATCGCACCCTTCGCCTGGTCGAGGCCGAGGCTCGAGGCGATCTCCTCGGTGACGGGCTGGATCTGCACGCCGAGCCAGCCGCGGCTCACTTGGCCGTCCTGCTTCAGATCCTCGATGATCGCGACAGCCGTCGAGGCCGGGATCGCGAAGGCGATGCCGACATTGCCGCCGCCGCCGGGCGCGAAGATCGCCGTGTTGATGCCGATGACCTCGCCGTCGAGGTTGAAGGTCGGGCCGCCGGAATTGCCGCGGTTCACCGGGGCGTCGATCTGGATGAAGTCATCGTACGGCCCGGCGCCGATGTCGCGGCCGCGTGCCGAGACGATGCCGGCGGTCACGGTGTTCGAGAGGCCGAACGGGTTGCCGACCGCGACGACCCACGACCCGACGCGCGGCGCGTCCTGCGTGAAGTTCACGAAGGGCAGGTCGTGGTCGACGTCGATCTTCAGGAGCGCGAGGTCGGTCTTGGGATCGGTACCGACCAGCTCCGCGTCGTACTCGGTGGAGTCGTTCATGACGACCTTCACGTTGTCACCCTGCTCCACGACGTGGTTGTTGGTGACGACGTAGCCGTCGGCCGAGATGATGAAGCCAGAGCCGAGAGACTGCTGGCGCGGCATCCCGCGGGGGGTGCGTGGCGTCTGCCGCTCGCCGGGCATGCCGAACTGCTGGCCGAACTGGTCTCCGAACTGGTCGAAGAAGCGCCGCAGCGGATGGTTCTCGGGCAGGTCCTCGAGACCGCTGCCGCCGAAGGAGCGGTTCGACATCGTGCGCGGCGTGGAGCGGCTCTCGACCTGGATGCTGACGACCGCCGGGCTGACGGCCTCGACCAGGTCGGCGAAGTCCGCCACCGGCTGGCGCGTGCTCTCGGGTGCGGTCAGCGGGTCCTGGGCGAAAGCGGGCGTGGTCGACTGCCCCACGAACGCGCCGCCCGCCATGCCCAGCATGGCCAGTGCGGCACCGCCCGCGAGCATCGACTTCCGGCTGAAGGTTTGCTTCAGGTCCGACATGGATTCTCATTCTCCTCGTCATCAAGGTCGGGCCTCCGACCTGGTTGAGAGGGAATCTAGGGAGCCTCGCCTTACAGCGCTCTGTCGGAGGGATTAAACCTCGTTAATGTTCAGAGGCTGCGGGCGCGGTGTCCCGGCGCCCCTTGCCCATCACCTCGTCGAGAGCCTGCCGCTCCTCCGTCGTCAGCGCCTTCGGCGCGGAGCCGCGGCGGCCGCGCAGCGAGAACATGACGATGAGCCCGCCGAACACGAGCAGGATCACCGGCGCCGCCCAGAGGAGCGCGTTGTGCCACGAGAAGGTCGGCTTCAGGAGCACGAACTCGCCGTAGCGGTCCACGACGAAGGACACGACCTCCTCGTTCGTGTCGCCCGCCTGCAGCCGCTCGCGGACGATGATCCTCAGGTCGCGTGCGAGCGGCGCGTCGGAATCGTCGATCGACTGGTTCTGGCAGACGAGGCAGCGCAGATGCGCGGAGATGTCGCGCGCCCGCTGCTCGAGCTGCGGGTCCTCGAGGATCTCGTCGGGCTGCAGCGCGGCGGCCGGCGCGGCCAGCGCGCAGGCCAGGGCGAGGATGGCGAAGGCGGCTCGAAGGGCGCGCATCGTCATTCGGCCGGCTGCGCCGCGGCCATGCGGCGGGCGCGCGTGGGCGCGCCGATGCGAAGGCGGCGGTCAGAGAGCGACAGCGCGCCACCCAGGAACATGACGAGGGACCCGAGCCAGATCAGCGTCACCAGCGGCTTGTGGTAGACGCGCACCGCCCGTCCGCCGGCCTGCTGCCGGTCGCCGACCGACACGTAGAGCTGGGTGAACAGGAACGTCCTGATTCCCGCCTCCGTCGTCTGCTGGCGGCTCGCGATGTAGTCGCGTCGCTCCGACGTGATGATCCCGAGGTCGCGCCCGTCGCGCTCGATCGTGAAGCCGGAGACGTTCGCCATGTAGTTCGGCCCCGTCTGCGGCGCGGTGCCCTGATAGGTCAGGTGGTAGCCCGCGAGGTCTACCGTATCGCCCGGCCGCATCGCGACGATGCGCTCGGCGTCCCATGCGGTCGCGCCGACGATGCCGATCACCGTGAGCCCCACCCCCGCATGCCCCAGCGCCGCGCCCCAGGCCGAGCGCGGCATGCCGCGGAGCCGCGCGAAGCCCTTCGCCAGCCCGGCCCGCGCAAATCCCGCCCGTTCCGCGATATCGGCCAGTGCGCCGGCGATGAGCCACACGCCGAGGCCGAACGCCAGCGGCGCGAGCACCGGCCCGTCGTGGTGGATCGCATACACGGCGAGGATCGAGAGGAAGGTTACGCCGAGCGCGGCGTAGAGACGCTGCGTGGCGCCAAGAAGGTCCCCGCGCTTCCACGCGAGGAACGGCCCGAACGGAACGGCTAGCAGCAGCGGGATCATCAGCGGCACGAAGGTCGCGTTGAAGAACGGCTCGCCGACGGAGATCTTGTCGCCGGTGACCGCCTCGAGCGCCAGCGGATAGAGCGTGCCCGTCAGGACGACGCCGCAGGCCGTGGTGAGAAGCAGGTTGTTCAGGACGAGGGCGCCCTCGCGGCTGATCGGCGCGAACAGGCCGCCCCGCTGCAGGCTGCCCGCCCTGAAGGCGAAGAGCCCCAGCGCGCCGCCGATCGAGAAGATCAGGATGAGCAGGATGAAGACGCCGCGACTCGGATCGGTCGCGAAGGCGTGGACCGAGGTGAGGACGCCGGAGCGCACGAGGAACGTGCCGAGCAGGCTCAGCGAGAAGGTCAGGATGGCGAGCAGGACCGTCCAGATCTTCAGCGCGCTGCGCTTCTCCATCACGATCGCGGAGTGGATGAGCGCCGTGCCCGACAACCACGGCATGAAGGAGGCGTTCTCGACGGGGTCCCAGAACCACCAGCCGCCCCAGCCGAGCTCGTAATAGGCCCAGTAGGATCCGATGGCGATGCCGACCGTCAGGAAGCTCCAGGCGAGGAGCGTCCACGGCCGCACCCAGCGCGCCCATGCCGCGTCGACCCGCCCCTCGATCAGGGCGGCGACCGCGAAGGCGAAGGCGATGGAGAACCCGACATAGCCCGCGTAGAGGAGCGGCGGATGGATCGCGAGGCCGAGGTCCTGCAGGATCGGGTTCAGGTCGCGGCCCTGCGCCGGCGCCGGCGAGAGCCGGGCGAACGGGTTCGAGGTGGCGAGCACGAAGAGCAGGAAGACCGTCGCGATCCAGCCCTGCACCGCCAGCACGGTCGCCTGCAGCGTGGCCGGCAGTCGGCTGCCGAACAGCGCGACGAGCGCGCCGAACAGCGTCAGGATGAAGATCCACAGGACCATCGAGCCCTCGTGGTTCCCCCATGTCGAGGTCACGCGGTAGATCAGCGGCTGCGCGGTGTGCGAGTGCGCCCAGACCAGTTCGACCGAGAAGTCGGAGCGGACGAACAGCGCGATCAGGATCGCGAAGGACAGCGTCACGAACAAAAGCTGCCCGATGGCCGTCGACTGGCCGACGGCCATCAGGCGCGGGTCGCCGCGGCGGGCGCCCACGAGCGGCACTGTCGACTGGACGAGCGCCAGGACGAGCGCGAGGACGAGCGAGAAAAGTCCGGCTTCGGCGGTCACTGTGTCGCTGCCTCCATGAAGTGCCCCTGCTTCTTCAGGGCGTCCGCGACCTCGGGCGGCATGTAGGTCTCGTCGTGCTTGGCGAGCACGCTGTCGGCCCGGAACACGCCGTCGGCATCGAGCCGGCCTTCGGCCACGATGCCCTGCCCCTCGCGGAAGAGATCGGGCAGGAGGCCGCCATAGACGACCGGCAGGTCGTGGGCCGTGTCGGTCACGACGAAGCGCACCGACGCCTGCTCGTCGTGGACGACGCTGCCCTCGAGCACCAGCCCCCCGAGCCGGATGCGCCGCTCCGTGCCCGGATGTTCGGCCAGGATGTCGCTTGGGCTGTTGAAGAAGACGATCGTGTCCTGGAACGCCACCAGGATCAGCCCGATGGCGGCGGCCAGCACCACGCCCGCCGCGCCGATCAGCGTCAAACGCCTCTGTTTCCTCGTCATCCTAGCCACGGTTCAGCTCCCGATCCCGAGCCTGCGGGACGCATCCTCGATACGCCCGGCTTCCTCGGGAAAATTCTCCTGAGCGCTGGCGAGCGCCGCCCGCGCCTCCTCCGTCCGGCCGAGCACGACATAGGCGCGGGCGAGTTGCAACCAGCCGTCGAGGTCGGCGCCGTCGCTCGCCAGCCGCTCGGCCAGCCGTGTCACCATACCTTCGATCATGGCGGAACGTTGCTCTGGCGACATGTCCCGCGCCGCCGCCACGTCCTCCTCGCTCGGCCCGCCCTCGAGGCTCGCCTGCGCCGCCGCGAGCCGCGCCTCGATCTCGCTCCGCCAGGGCGCGTCTGCCGGCGCGTCGGCCAGCAGGGCCCGCCAGCCATCGCTCGCGGCCCGCCAGTCCCCGTCCTGCTCGGCGGCTACGGCCAGCAGGAAGCGTGGCTTCACTGCGGAGGGGTCGCTCCCGGCGGCCCGCTGCAACACCTCGCGCGCCTCCTCGGTCACCACGCCGGAGGCGGCGGCGGCGATGGCTTCGCCGAGATCGGCCAGAAGCGCGGCGTCGTCGCCGTCCGAGAGCCGGAGCGCGTTGCGGTAGGCGTCGACGGCCGCGTCGTAGCGTCCCATCCTCAGATAGACGGGCGCGAGGACCCGCCAGCCTTGCGCGTCCTGCGGATCCTCTGCCAGGTGGTCCTCGACCCGCGCGACGAGTTGCGCCACGTCGGTCTCGGCGGCGGCCTGGCGGGCGCGCTGCTCGGCCGCGGAGTGCCCGGGCATCCCGGGCTGCCCCCACGCGAGGTAGAGCGGCAGGGCGATGGCGGGGATGGCGAGCACGAGCGCGAGACCCGTCCAGCGCGCGGCGCCACCGCCGCCGGCCGCATCCGCCCTCACCTGCCGCGCTGCGAGGATCCGCCGCGCGATCTCGCCCCGCGCCGACTCGGCCTCCTCGGCGCTGACGAAGCCGGCGGCCTCCTCTCGCCCGATGGCCTCGAACTGATCGCGGTACAAAGCGTGGTCGCTCGCCTCCGCCCCGGTCGGGCGCGGCGCGCGGGACCGGCTCAGCGGCGCCAGTGCGATCAGCACGGCGAGCCCGGTCATGACGGCGAAGATGGCGAACTGGGTCATGGCTCTAACGGAACGATAGCTCGCGATCATCCATGCTGGAACCGGCAAAGCGTCGCAATCAGGTATTGTACCTAGAACGATTCCAGGTCAACCGATCGAGATCCGGACCTGGCTCCGGCCGTCAGACAGCCTGGGCCGTCGCCCGCGCCGCCGGATCTTCCGCCTCGTTCTCGGAGACGTCCTCGAGCGTGCCCGCGAGGATCGACATGATGGAGCGCAGCGCCTCGCGCCGGCGTCGCGCGTTCGGCGTCGCCCCGGCGGAGGGGCGGTCGCGCGTGGCACGGTGGAGCGTCTGCAGCAGCGTGTCGGTCTTCCGGAGAGCCTCGATCACGGCCGAGTTCAGGGCGATTTCGGACCGCATGGGCTTCGCGAGGACCATGAGGCGCGCGAGATAGAGCGCCCGGTCGACCGCCTCACCCGTCTGGGCGTCCTCCCGCTCGTCGCGCGGCGGCCTCACCGCACGCATGATCGTCTCGGGCGCTGTCGCGATCTCGCTCGACAGCGATACAGAGACGACGCGCCGCCGCTCGCCCAGCGCCGCGCGCCACGCGGGCGCCCGGTTCAGATCGATCGAGATGTGCAGCGCGCGGGCGATCCGGTGGAACCGCTTCAGCTCGCTCGACAGCGTGTCGAGCCGCTCCGGCAGGCCGACCGCGCGGTCTATCCGGGCGGTCGTGAAGTCGAGGTCGGCGAGCAGGATGTCGACGCAGCCTGCGAGGCGGCTGTTCGCCAGCCGGGCGCCGTCGTCGGTTTCCTCGGCCGTCGTCAGAACCGCAACGAGCGTCCTCGGGTCCGGCAGCTCGCGGTAGAGGCCCGCGAGCACGAGGGTCAACGGGTCGTCGTGCTCCGCCAGGACGCCGATCAGTGCGTCCACCGCCCTGTCGTCGACCTCCCCGCCCGCCGCCCGGACGATCTCCGCGACCCGCGCCCCGAGCGCCTCGAGCTCGGCCTCCCGCTCGAAGATCTCCGCGATCTCGGGAAGGTCGGCATAGGCGTGCTGGCCGCCGACCCTGAGCGTCAGCTTCTGGCGGAAGAGATCGGAGCGGCTGGCGGCTTCGGTCGCCTCGTGGATGGCCGCGGCGGCGTCGGCCCGCATGCCGCGCACCAGCGTCCCGGCCGTTGCCATGTCGCCCGCGAGATGCGCGGCGATGGCCCGGTCAGTGCGCTCGCCCCAGTTGTTCCACTCGGTCCGGAAGCTCAGCCACTTCCACAGCCCCTCGAGGCTGGCGCGGTGGATGAAGCCCGGATGCTTCGTCGTGCCGCGCTCGTCGACGAGGAATCTCTCGCAAGGGCGAAAGAAGATCAGTCGGGCGAACTGCAGGCCGCTCTCGGCGCGCAGGTCCGCCTCGAGGCCCGGCCGGAGAGCCTCGAGCACGATGGCGAGCTCCGCGCCCGAATCGCCTCGCGCGCCCGCCAGCGCGACTTGCTTGAGCAGGTCCAGGCGGCGGAACGACGAAAGACGATCGAGATAGGAACGTAGCCGGTCGATGGATTCCGGCCGGACCGCCATGCCGCACCCCGTCGGTTGGATCTGAACCTTTAATCCATCTCAAACGAAGATGGTTAACGCCCGGTTAGCCGGGCGCTCGCGGAAGCTGCGCCCGGCCGTCGCGGTCGAAGCCTCAGCCCACCGGGCTCCAGGTGCCGTTCGGATTGCGGCAGGCGGTGCCTTCGGCGACCTGCGGGCGACCCTCGATGTAGATCGTGTGGGTGTAGCTGCGGCAATCGACGCCGGCGCGCTGGTAGGCGGGTCCGGGGACCACCTCGCCATAGACGTTGCTGTTGGGGCTGCGCCACACGACCGGGCTGCCGGCGGGGCCGTACTGCAGCGCCTGGTACTCGGCCTCGTAGGCCCGCTGGCGCGCCTGCTCGTCGAGCGACTGGCCGATGCGGTTGCCGATGAGGCCGCCCGCGAGGATGCCCACGGCCGTCGCCGCCGCGCGGCCCGAGCCGGAGCCGAACTGGTTGCCGATCAGGCCGCCAGCCGTCGCGCCGATCAGCGTGCCCGCTGTTTCGTTCGGATTGTTGCAGCCGACGAGCGACAGCCCCCCGACGATCACGACCGCGAACTTGATGCTGTTCTTCACCTTCATTGCCCTCCTGGAGATCTCGAGCCTGCGCCAAGGTGTTAGCGCGATTTCGTGCCCGGCGACACCTCAGCCTGCCGATTCGGGCCGGAAGATGACGATCAAGCTCCTCATGCTCGCGGCAGGACGACCCTCGCCCGAAGCCCCCGCCCGGGGGCCTCCTCCAGCGTCAGGCTTCCTTCGTAGAGCTCGACCAGCTCGCTGACGATCGAGAGGCCGAGGCCCGAGCCCGGCCGCGACGTGTCGAGCCGCCGCCCGCGCTTCAGCGCCTCCTCGCGTTGCCCCGCGGCGAGGCCCGCGCCGTCGTCGTCGATGACGATCTCGATCTGTGACTGGCCGACGGGCCGCACCTCCACCCGCACCAGTGCCCGCGCCCATTTGCAGGCATTGTCGACGAGGTTCCCGAGGATCTCCTCGAGGTCCTGCTGCTCGCCCTGGAACCGCACCCGCTCCGGGCACTCGGCGACGACGCTGATGCCGCGGTCCTCGTGGATCCGTTCCATGGTGCGCGCGAGTGCGTCGAGCACCGGCTTCACCTCGATCGTGGCGCCGAGGACGCGGGTGCGACCCGCCATGCGGGCCCGCTCCAGGTAGAGGTCGAGCTGGTGGCGCATGATGGCACTCTGCTCGAGCACCTTGCCGGACAGCCTGCCGCCGTCGGCCCGCGCCTCGTTCATCAGCACCGAGAGCGGCGTCTTCAGGGCGTGCGCCAGGTTGCCGACATGGGTGCGGGCGCGTTCGATGATCTTCGTGTTCGCCGCCATCAGACCGTTCAGCTCGCGCACGAGCGGCATGATCTCCGGCGGATACTCGCCTTCGAGATGCGCCGCCTCGCCCTCGCGAATGGCCGAGAGGGCGAGCCTGAGCCGCCGCAGCGGCCTGAGGCCCACTCGCACCTGCGCGACGGAGATCGTCACGAGCCCGGCCCCCAGCACGGCGAAGACGATGATCAGCCGGTTGCGGAAGGCTGTGAGCTCCGCCTCGACGTCTCCGAGGTCGCCGGCGACGAGGAAGTTCAGGCGGTCGCCCGTCGTGTCGAAGATGACGACGCGCTCCACCGCCAGAAGGCTGCGGCCGCCGGGCCCCTCGATCACCGCGTCGCGGCGGAACTCGCGGTCGTAGGGCGCGTCCCGCGGAGGCGGCATCTCGAGCCGCGATCCCGCCAGCGAGGGAGAGCCGATGCCGGGCCCGGGAGAGCCCGCCACCTGCACCTGCCAGTACCAGCCGGATTGGAACGACGAGAAGCGCGGCTCGCCGAGATTGGGCGTCCCGCTGAGCAGGCCGCCCTCATTCTGCTCGACCGAGGCGACGAGGTTCAGGCTGTAGACGTCGAGCAGCGTCTGGAACCCCCGCTCGACCGTCGAGCGGTACCAGGTCGACAGGACGACGCCCGCGACGAGCAGCGCGAGGAGGCTCCAGCCGGTGGCGAGCAGGAACAGCCGGAAGGCGAGCGACGTGGCGTCCCATTTCTGGCGCCATCCTCGTGCGGCCGGCTCTTCAGCCTGCGCCATCGTTCATCCGGTACCCCAGGCCCCGCACCGTCTCGATCTGGTCGCCGGGGATCTTCTTTCTCAGCCGCCCCACGAACACCTCGATCGTGTTGGAATCCCGGTCGAAGTCCTGGTCGTAGAGGTGCTCCACGAGCTCCGTGCGGGAAACCACCCGGTCCTTGTGGTGCATGAGGTAGGACAGGAGCCGGTACTCGAGCGAGGTCAGCTTCACGGGGTTGCCGTCGACGGAGACGCGCGAGGAGCGCGTGTCGAGACGCACCGGCCCGCAGGCGATCTCGCTCGTGGCGTGCCCCGCCGCGCGGCGCAGGAGCGCGCGGACGCGGGCCAGCACCTCTTCCATGTGGAAGGGCTTCGCGACATAGTCGTCGGCGCCCGCGTCGATGCCGGCGACCTTGTCGCTCCAGCGGTCGCGCGCCGTCAGGATCAAGACCGGCATGTTGCGGCCCGCCTCGCGCCACGCCTCGAGCACGCGCAGCCCGTCCATGCCCGGCAGGCCGATGTCGAGCACCACCGCGTCGTAGGGCTCGGTGTCGCCGAGAAAGTGGCCTTCCTCGCCGTCTGCCGCCGTGTCGACGGCATAGCCCGCCTCCTTCAGCGCGCCGGCGAGCTGGCGGTTCAGATCCGGATCGTCCTCCACCACGAGAACACGCATGAGGGACCTTCCTAGCGGGCGGGAACGACGATCTGGCGGCGCACGGGCGGCGAGCCGGGCTTGCGGATGAGGATCGTCACCACGCAGACCTGCTGGCCGCCCCGGTTCGTGAGCTGCGGCGAGCCGATCACCTCTCCGCCCTGCCGGGCGGCTTCGGCGGCGGCGTGGGCGCAGCTCCCCGACGCCTGCACGAACAGCGACGGCGGCAATTCGGGCGGTGCGGCCGCAGCCAGCAGGACCGGCAGCGGCGCGACGCAGATGAGGCGGCGGATGAGGCGTTTCATGAGCGCCTTTGTAGATGAAGAGGGCTGAACCGCGGATGAATGACGCGCCGCCGCCCGGAAAGAATGCCCGCGCGGCCGGCTTTGATCAATGGAGCCGCGGCCTGCCCCGTTCCACGACGGGTCTAGGCCCGCTTCTCGTTCGCGAAATACCACACGGACGCCGCCGTCAGCGCGTTGAGGACGAGCGTGACGACGACGTCCTCCTGTTGCGTCAGGTCGATGCCGGTGTGGTCCTTCACGAAGATGAGCGCCAGGCCCACGAGGCACGCCACGAGCTTGCGGTGGTTCGACAGCATCACACCTCCTCCCGGTACGTGACGAGCGACCTCATCGCGGCCGCTGCCTGCCGCCGGCCACGGCTCCGCAGCGCGAAGAGCACGCACAGGGCGACGAGCAGGAGCGTGGCGATCCCGAGGCCGGCCATCGCGGCCCAGTCGGTCCCCGCGATCTGCTCGCCCGCCACCGCGCCGCCACCGCCCGCCGTGCCTGCCGCGGCCGCCCTGCCGGCGTCAGCCCGAGCGGCCCCCTCGACGCCGGCGGCGTCGGCCTGGACTTTCGCCGGCGAGGCGCCCGCCATCAGGAGCGCCTCGGCCCTGATCTCGCCGACCCGGCGCCCCCAGCCCCGGCCGAAGACGTGCCAGGTCTTCAGCCCCTGGAGGAAGGCGAGGCGCCTGTCGGTCGCCTTCCTGATCACGGTCGCCGCATCCGCCGCGCGAAGCGCGCCGAGGGTCAGCGGGCCGATGATCCCGTCCCCGCGCGCGCCGCAGGCGGCCTGCGTCCATTTCGCGCCGCGCGCTGGCCCGGAATTCACCGCCGCGTCGTAGGTCACGAGGTCGACCCCCGCCGGCAGGTCGTCGCCGCGCACCGCGTCCCAGTAGGTCCGGCGGTAGATCGGCCGCACGGCCTCCGGCGTCAGCGCCTTCACCTCCGCCTTCGTCGCCGGCCGGCCGAGCCAGGCCGACAGCGTCCGGATCGTGATGCCGAGATTGGTCGCTCCGCCGGGGTCGGCGGGATGGTCGACATAGCCGCCCTCGTGCCTCAGCGTCGCGCCGAAGCACTGCGGCCAGTTGCTGGCTGCCATCGGGATCTCCCTTTGAAGACATGAAAAAGCCCGCCGGGCGGGATGCCGGCGGGCTGTGTGGTCCTGCCTCGTGCGTCCTCGGCCGGCCCCGGCCGGCTCGCCCGCATCAGCTCCTGTAGGGGTATGAGTGGGCGGAGACGCTGGTCATCGCCCTGTTGCCGGTGCCGGTGAGGCCGACGGCGCAGAAGAGGCCGAGCTCGCCCGCCCAGGCGAGGCCGAACCAGCCGTTGTCGGCGGCGCTCGTCCGGGCCGTCCAGGCGATGCCGTCCGGCGAGGTCATCACCCGGTTGCCTGTGCCGCTGTCGGAGACGGCGGCGAAGAGGCCGATCTCCGGCGCCCAGGCGACGGCGCGCCAGTTGTTGTCGGCGGCGCTCGTGCGCGCCGTCCACGTCACCCCGTCGGGGCTCGTGGTCACGCGGTTACCGGTTCCGACGATGGCGACGGCGACGAACAGGCCGAGCTCCGGCGACCAGCACACGGCCCGAAGCGTGTTGCCGGTCGGGTTCGTGTGCAGCGCCCAGTTGATGCCGTCGGGCGAGGTCATGACGTTGTCGGAGACGGCGTTCGCGGCGACCGAGCAGAAGAGCCCGAGGTCGGCTGCCCAGCACACGCTGTACCAGGCGCGATTGAGGCCGGGCGTCGCGTGGGCCGTCCAGTTGACGCCGTCCTGCGAGGTCATCACCCGGCTGCTGCCCGACGAGGCGACGGCGCAGAAGAGGCCCCGCTCGGCCGACCAGCACACGGACTGCCAGTCGTTGTCGGCGCCGCTCGTCCGGATCGTCCAGGTCACGCCGTCCGGCGAGGTCATCACCCGGTTGCCGGTGCCGCTCGCCGCGACCGCCGCGAACAGGCGCAGCTCGGGCGACCACGCGACCGACGTCCAGTTGTTGTCGGCCGCGCTCGTGCGTGCCGTCCAAGCGATGCCGTCCGGCGAGGTCATCACCCGGTTGCCGGTGCCGGTGATCGCGACGGCGCAGAAGAGTCCGAGGTCGCCCGCCCAGGCCACGGAGATCCAGTTGTTGTCCGCGGCGCTCGTCGAGGCGACCCAGGCGCTCGAGGTCACGTGCCGCCGCTGCGGCACGTTCGGGCTGCGGACGTAAGCTCGCTTGCCGAGCCGCAGCCGGCCGGAGTGGCGGTTCACCCGCAGCGCCTCCCGCCACGCCGCCCCGTCGCCCGAGACCTTCAGCGACAGGTCGTCGTCGCCGATCAGGCCGAGCTCTGCGCGGCCCGACCAGTTCGACTGGAGGAGGAAGGAGAGGACGTCGCCCGCACCCTCCTTGTTGAGCGTGTAGCGCAAGCTCCCGTCCCCGCCCTCGCTTGATGTCAGCGCCGTCCAGAGCGCCTTGTTCAGCTTCGCCGCGAACGGGTTCGTCGCGTCGGCCGTCGTGCCGATGCCGAGACGGGTCAGGTTCTGCAGGACGGAGATGACCTCGCCGAACACCGTCCACTGCGAGCCGGTCCAGTAGAGAAGCTGTGCCTCGTCGACGACGAAGGCGGCCCATCCGGGGCGCGGCTGGACGAACGACCACGCGCCGTCCACGACTATGGCGACCTCGTTCTCGTGCCCCGCCCACGCTCCCGTCGCGCTCGGCCCCACGATGTAGCGGTCGCCGTCATCCGGCGCGGCCGGCGGCTCGGCGAGGTCGCGGTCGAGGACGGCGAGCTGCACAACCGCGTCGAGGATCCGCAGCGCCTCGTTGTGCGTCACGTGCTTCTGCGCCTGGCTCGCCGCGATCTCCGGCAGGCCGAGATTGGGTGTGTCCGCCATTTCATCCTTCCTTCTCGGGAATTCGGCGCAAGCCGCTCTGGGCCCCGGATCAGGTCCGGGGCACGCCGTGCCCATGGCACCGCCTCGGCCCCAACCTCGGCGTGTCCCGGCCCCCGAGCCGGGACCCAGGGGCCGCCCGACGGGCCTTGCCTATCGACGAGCCTCAGGGAACCGAAGTGGTGCTGGCGGCGATGCCGGGCCCAGCCGCGTTCGTCTGGACGACCCGCCAGTCGAGCGTGTCGACCGGCGCGCCGAAGTCCGCCGCCTGCTGCGCCGCCGTGTAGACGGCCGCCGGCGCCGCGGCGTGAAGCGTCCGCACCACCGCCCCGCCGTCGAGGACCCCGACCTCGTAGGCCTCCGCCTCCTCGCCGAGCGGCACCTCGGCGTTGTCCCAGCTGTCGCCGCCGCGCCGTGTCCGCCGCACCCAGGAGAGCGTGATGTCCCCGCCCGGCCCTCGCCTGGCCTTCAGATGCACCGGCGCGAGCGGCCGCCGCGCCTTGCCCGTGATCGTGTGCTCGAGCGGCAGATAGCTCGTGTCCGTCACCGGCCGCCGCGCCGGCCCGGCCCGCCAGTTCAGAGGCAGGCCGACGAGCGCCGGGGGAATGCGCGGCTGGCTGAGCGAGCCGTCGAGCACGACGACCCGCGCCGCCGCCGCGACCGGGTCCCGCATCGCGTGCTCGGTGCCCCGCTGACCGCGCAGGAGGCTCGTCAGCCGGTAGGTGCGGGGCGCAATGAGTTCCGCATCGCGGAACTGCACCACCTCCCACTCGCCGTCCGCATTTTCGACGGCAATCGCGTTCGCCCCGTTCAGCACCTGGATCTCGCTCGCCGAGGTGAGGATGCCGGAGGTCAGCGTCACCTGGAGCGCGTTCACCCGGTCCCATCGCCAGGCGGGGCCGCTGTGGAAGTCGGCGGCGAGCTCGCCGAGCCGCACCGGCGCGCCGAGCACGCTGTCGAGCGCGAAGCCCTCTGCTTCCGGCGAGCGGTAGAGCGCGACGCCGCCCGCCCAGGGCGAGGCATAGGCCCCGACATAGCCGCGCCAGTCGTCGTCGCCGTCGCGCAGCAGAGGCCCGTCGAGGAAGACGAGCGCCGGCGGCCCGAGCACCGACTGGTCCGTCCTCGCGCCCGAGCGCGCCGGCGCGGCGATCCCGCCCGAGAGGCCCGCTTGCGTCCGCACGAGCTCGGCCCGCCGCCCGAGCCCGTCGGTGATCCCGGCGATGCGCCAGGTCTCGTTGCCGGCCTCCGCGAAGCGGATCACGTCGCCCGGATCGAGCGCGATCAGCGAGGGCGGCAGCGTCATCGTCAGCCCCTCGCGGCCGACCCAGGCCTCGCGCAGGAGCGTCTCGGCGATCGCCCGCGCCCGGTCCTCGCCCAGCATGCAGGGCAGGCTCACCTCGCGCACGGCGCGGGAGCCGCCGGTCGTCCGCCGCGCCTCGACCCCGCCCGGCTGGTCGTCGCTCGCGAACTCGCCGTAGGCGATCTTCACGACCGCCGGCAGCTCCGTCTCCTGCGCCCGGACCTTGCGCCAGGGCTCGGCCTCGCCCTCTTCCACGAGATCCCCAGCCTCGAGCACGACCCGGGGCGCGGCGCCCTCGCGGGAGCGGACGCGGATCTTCCCCTCGCTCTCGACGGCGGCGAAGAGATAGGCGGGCTCCAGCGCCTCGAGCGCCGCCCGCGCGCTCATCACCTGGTCGAGCACCACCCCGTCGACGACGCCCGCCATCGGCTCGAGCGCGACGTCGCCCTCGACGCCGTACATGCGCGCGATCTCCTCGACCGCCTCCGCCGCGGGCGCCGCGCCGAGCCTTCCCGAGATCCAGTGGCCGAGCGTCCAGTTCGGCCCGTCCGCCCATTGCGCGTCGTCGAGCGGGAAGGAGGGCGGCACCCGCGCGTCCCACGTCCAGACGGCGATGTTGCCGGGATCGATCATCGGCCCGCCGTAGACGGTCGAGAGCGGATTGTTCTCCGCCTCCTCCCAGTAGCCGATCATCGCCTCGAGATAGGCCCGCTGCATCGCGTCGTCGCGCGCGCCGGACGAGAAGTGCGGCAGGAAGCTCTCGGAGGACTTCGGGTCCCAGAAGACGTTCGGCTGGTTCGCGCCCTTGTCGGCCGCCGGGCACCCGACCTCCGTGAACCAGACGGGCTTCGATTGCGGCACCCAGGCCGTCGCGCCCGCCTGCCTCGCGCCACCCGGCCGGTCGTGGTGCGCGTTCGCCCACCAGTTGCGGATATCCTTGTTGCGGAAGACCCAGTGCTCGCCATGCGCGGTGTCGGCGATGGAGGTCCGCGCCTGCGCCTCCCGGTCGGCCGGGCTCGCATAGAACCAGTCGTAATACTCGCCGCCCTCGACGTTCGCGCGGAGATAGTCGCGGTCGTAGATCGTCGTCGGCCCGTCCGGATCGAAGTCGAGATGCTCCGTGCCGTCGCGCCAGTCGGCGAGCGGCAGGTAGTTGTCGATCCCGACGAAGTCGATGTTGTCGTCGGCCCAGAGCGGATCGAGGTGGAAGAAGACGTCGCCCGAGCCGTCGCCCGGCCGGTGGCTGTGATACTCCGACCAGTCCGCCGCGTAGCCGATCTTCACGCCGGGCCCGAGGATCGTCCGCGCCTCCGCCGCCAGACCTCTGAGCGCCTCGACGAAGGGATAGGTGGAAGCGCCCGAGCGCACCGTCGTCATCCCCACCATCTCCGAGCCGATCGCGAAGGCGTCCGCCCCGCCCGCCTTCGCGAGCGTCGCCATGTGCAGGATGAAGCGGCTGTAGCTCTTCTCGCCGCCGCCATAGAGGACGGTGACCCCGAGCCAGGTGAACTGGCCGGCCGTCGCGCTGCCCATGAAGGCTGCGACCTGGCTCGCGGCATCCGCCGTCCTGTCGGGCGATCCGGCGAAGCCCGGCGCCGGCGAGCAGGTGATGCGGCCGCGCCAGGGATAGGCCGGCTGCCCCACCGCCGCCGCCTCGTCGGAATAGGGGTCCGGCCGGGTGTTGCCGGCGGGCACGTCCATCATCACGAAGGGATAGACGAGCACGCGGTAGCCGCGGGCTTTCAGCTCCTTTATCGCCTGCACCACCGTGATATCGCTCGGGCTGCCGCCATAGGCGGGCGTGCCGTCATGGCTCGACACGACCGGCGTGAAGAGCCGGAGCTGGCCGCCGACGAGCCAGGGATAGAGGATCGAGCCCTCCGAGCGCGTCACCTTCAGCCAGGTCTCGACCTTCGGCACGATCTCGCAAGCCCCGCACCTCAAGTCCGTGCCGAACCAGGCGACGACGAGCGTCACCGTCTCGACGTTCGGCGCCAGCGCCTCGAGCATGTCGAGCGAGGCCTCGAACGAGGATCCCGGCAGCTTCGTGTGGCGGTTCTCGATGCGGCTCTCGCCCTGCGCGAACACCTTCGTGATGATCGACGTCGAGTAGCCGAACTCCGTCGCGCCGGGGATGATCGAGACGCCGCGGATCCGGCTCTCGAGCCGCCCGACGGGCCGGAAGATCTCCGCCGTCACCATCGGGATACGGTTGCCGTAATCCTCGAGCGGCAGCCGCTCGAAGACGAGATAGGCGATGCCGCGATAGGAAGGCACCTCGCCCGCCCCCTCCTTCGCGACGATCAGCGAGTCCGGCGCCTGGTCCTCCGTCCCCAGGTGCCGGCGGATCGTCACGAGCTCCTGGTCGACCTCCTTGCCGTCGGCCCAGATGCGCCCGATCCGCGCCACCGGCCCCTCGCAGAAGGCGACGGCGAAGTTCGCGTAATAGAGATAGGTCTCGGTCCTGACCGTCGTGCCGCCGCCGCCGAGGCCCTTGCCGCCGCCGACCTCCTGCTCCTCGACGACCACCTCCTCCTCGAACCTGGTCGCCCAGATCATCTGCCCGCCGATCCGCGCCCGGCCGATCACCCGGTTCACCGCCGCCCCTTCGGTCGAGGTCGTGATCTGCACGTTCGTCAGCCGGTGCCCGGCGACCGTCTGCGTGCCGCCGCCCGGCATCAGGATCGTGCGGTCGACGGCATAGCCCGCGAGCCCGCCGAGCGCCCGGCCGACGAGGCCGCCGAAGGGTCCCGCGAGCGCCGTGCCGATCGCGCCGCCGACGGAGGAGAGGACGAGCGTCGCCATGTCGGGTCACTCCACGCCGGGAAAGGAGAAGACGGCCGCGATCCGGCCGCGCCAGAAGGGATCGAGCGGCACCTCCGCCACGACGGCCCGCTCCGTCGCGTGGACGAAGGTCGCTTCCCCCGTGAGGATGCCGGCATGCTTCGCGATCCCCCGCCGCATGCGGAAGACGAGCACGTCGCCCGGCTCCCGCTCGGAGACCGCCCGTTCGACGAGATGCGCCCGCGCGCTATCGAGCATCGTCTCGACCCCCGTCACGTCGCCCCAGTCCTTCGTGTAGGCCGGCACCGCCACCGGCTCCGGCCCATAGAAGGCCCGCCACACCCCGCGCACGAGGCCGAAGCAGTCGCACCCCGCGCCCCGGCGCGACGCCTGGTGGTGATACGGCGTGCCGATCCACCCCCGCGCCTCCGCGACCAGCGCGGCCCGCGTCGGCGCCACCCAGCACGCACTGCCCGTTTCCCGGGCTTGACCCGGGATCCAGGGGCCGCCCGCCGCAGCGCCGGCTTCTCCCGGCGCCTCAGTTGAAGAACGAGCCGCCATCGTGCTCTCCGCTCTCGCCGGCGACATAGCCGAAGGCGCGGTCGTTGCCCGGCATGTGCGGGAAGCCGCGGAAGTTCATCAGGTTGTCGAACCGGTCCCGGCAGGTCGCCATCGTCTTGTCGCAGCCGGGGAAGACGTCGAACGCATCGCCCGGCTCGACCCCATGCGCCGTCCGCTCCCACAGTTCGAGCACCGCGACCGTCCCGGCCCGGTGCGCCCGGACCTCGGCCTGGAGCCCCGCATTCGCCCCGCTTGTCCAGACGAGCCGCCCGTGCCGGAACCGGCCGCCGTCGAAGGCCGCAAGCCCCTCGCAGCGCAGGAGCCTGTCGTCGCTCGACGACAGGACCGTTCCCGCGGCGGCCGACACCGCCGCCTTGCACCTGCCGTCGCCGAGATCGGCGTCGCACATCCTCTGGAAGGTCCGCCCCTGCGCCTGCTCGAGCCGGTGCGCGAGGCCGCGCATCTCGGCGGTGAAGGCGAGCGCCGAGCGGCGGATCTCGCCGATCGAGCCCTTGCGCATCAGCACGCGCTGCTCGGGCGCGGCCCAGTTCACCCGCCAGATCTCGACGTCGGCCCCGTCATAGAGCCCGCCGCGGATGTCGCCCTCCTCGATCCGGTCAGAGGACAAGGCGCCGGCCACGTCGAGATTGTCGACCGACAGCCCCAGGCTCGACTGCACCTCGCTCGCCGTGAACCCGGATTCCGCCTCGTAGCTCACGCCGCCGAAGACCACCGGCCGGTCGTGGTCGGTGAAGCCCATCGTGACGCCGTCCGTGCGCGTCAGCTTCCAGCACCAGCAGAGCGTCGTCACGCCGCCCGCCAGATGCGCGGCGAGCTCCGGCGACAGCGTCTTCATGGCCTGATCTCCACGAGCGGGATCGACGGGATCTCCCCGTGCTCGAAATGCGGCAGCACCACCTCGATCCGGTCGGTGTCGAAGCGCACCGGCACGTCGAACTCGAAGCCCGCGCTCACCGCCACGCCCTCGTCCGGCGCCGTCTCGAAGGTCACGAGCCCCGTCGTCTCGTCGACCGACCAGCCGGAGCCCTGCGCCACCCCGTCGAGCGCCACGACCACCGTGCCGGAAACGGGCTTCGAGATCGTCCGCACCCACGGCGCAAGGCCCGCGCCATAGGTCTTCACGAGCTTGAATTCCGTGGTGCCGTCGTCGCCCTCCCCCAGCACCTGGTCGGTCGCGGCGGGCGTCCCCCGCGGCGCGCACGACTTGAAGTCGGCCCAGTCCTTGAACCGGAAGCCGTGCCCGCGCCCGCGCCTCTCCTCGAAGAAGGCGATGACGGCGTGCAGGTCGTCGACGCCCTTCAGCCCGTAGCCCGCATTGTAGCGCCGCCGCGAATCCGCCCAGCGCATGTTGCGCTCCTCGTGGCCCGACCCCAGCGTCACCACGTCCGTCCGCCGCTCCGGCCCGCCAGATGCGCCGCGGGAGATGGCAGGCGGAAATCGCACCTCGTGAAATGTCATGCCGCCGCCCCCCTAGAGGTTCCGCCGCCCGCGCGCCGCAGCCCGCGCCAGCAGCGCCTGGATCTGGCCCTCGGCCGCACGGAACGAGCCGGCATCCGGGCTCGTCACGTTGAAGTTGATCGTCACCGCCCCACCCGCGCCCGCCTGCACGCCGAGCCGGCCGTCCGCCCCGCGCGCCAGCGGCAGCACGGCTTCAGGCCCCGCCTCGCCCATCACGCCGCGCCGTCCGCCCGACAGGCCGAACAGCGTCGGCTGGCTCACCACCTCGCCACCGCTGAACGCCCCGCCCCTCGCGAAGGGCAGCGCCCCGCCGACGAGCCCCAGGATCCCCGCCGACAGCGACTGCTCCAGCGGTTTCAGCGCCGCGTCGAGCGCCAGCCGCGACAGCCTCAGCGCCAGCTCCCGCAGCACGTCGCCGAACGCCTTGCCTTTCAGGATCGCCCCCTCGAAGGCGCCGCCGATCGCCGTGCCGAAGCGGTCCGCGAGCCTGGTCGCCGCCACGAGATCGGCCTCGAACGCGCTCAGATCCGCGCGCACCGGCACGGTCAGCTCGTCGTCCTCGAACGGGTTCATGCCTCGCCTCCATCGGGAAACCGCGCCATCAGCGCCTGAAGCTCGCTCCGGCCCGGCGGCCCCGCCTCCTGCGGCCGCAGCGCTCGAAGCGCCATCGCCACCTCGCGCGGCGTCATCGCCCACACCTCGCGCGCCGGCAGCCGCAGCGCCGCCACGGCGAGGCCGGCGAGCCGCTCGACGTCGCCCCTCATGCCTCGCCGCCCTCGAAGGTCGCCTCGAGCAGTTGCCCGACGAGGCGCACGAAGCCCGCCGCCCCGCCGTCGATCCGCATCGCCGCCACCTCGTCGTCGCCGACTGCCTGGCCTGCGCCGCGCAAGCCCGCGCCGATCACGGCGATCGCCTCGCGCGCCTTCAGCCGCCCCTCGCCGAAGCGCCGCGCCAGGGCGCCGAGATCGTCCGCCTTCAGCGCCGTCTCGAGCTCCGCCAGCGCGCCGAGCGTCAGGCACAGCGTCCGCCTCTCCCCGTCGAGCACCGCCTCGACCTCGCCCCGCAGCCGGTTCGCCATCTCGTCCTCCTCAGATCGCGGTGAAGCCCATCGCGCCGGCCGATTCGAGCGCGATGTCGAAGGTCAGCTCAGCGTCGTGGCGCGCGCCGAACTCGAGGCTCGCGATCTGGAAAGGCCCCTCGATCCGCCCGAAATCGGGGATCGTCACCTGCCAGTCGCGGATCGTGCCGTCGAAGAAGCACTGGCGGATCGCGGCGTCCGACGCCTGGTCCTTGAAGATGCCGGCGCCCGAGATGGCGCAGCGCCTGATGCCGCCGCCGTCGAGAAGCTCCCGCCACTGCCCCGCCGAGGCGATGTCGGTGATGTCGATCGTCTGGGCGTTGAAGACGAGCGTCCGCGTCCTCAAGCCCGCGACCGTCACGAAGCCGCCGTCCCCGTCCGCGTCGACCTTCAACAGAAGGTCCCGCCCCCGTTGAGCCGTCATGTCGATGTCCTCATGGGTTGGTTGGATGTGCCTGTCCGCCGCCCCCTCGGCGTGCCCCGGGCTTGACCCGGGGCCCAGGGGCCACACGGGGATAGGCCCCTGATCGCCGGGTTCCGGCCCCGCTCAGGCGGGCTCCGTGAACGCCACGAGCCGCACCCGGCCGCGCCAGGTCTTCCCGTCGGCCTCGCGGCGCGCGTCGGCCCCGGTCACCCTGAGGTCGACGAGCGCGTGCCCCGCCACGGCGAGATCCGCCCCGTGGAGCGCGGCGATCAGCGCGGCATTGATCTCGTGGATCTCGCGCCGCCCGCCTTTGCGCGACCAGGAGAGAAGCGTCGCGCGGTGCTCCTCCCCGTCCTCGCTCGCCGTGTCCCAGGGCAGCGTCGTGAAGTCGCCGAGCGCGACATGGGGAAGGCCCGCGTTCTGCGGCGCCCCGTCATGCACCGCGTCGCCCACGAGCCCCGCGAGCACGGCATCCGCACGGAGCGTCGCGATCACCGCCGTCTGAAGCGCAAGCGCCGCACTCATGGCGAAACCTCCTCGCAGGTGAGTTCGAGATACCGGTGCCGCTCCTCGAGATCGCGGATGCCCCGGATCTCCAGCACCCGCGTGCCGAGCACGAAGCGCATCCGGTGCGTCACGCCCGCCCGGTGCCGGATCGTCACGCGGTGCGTCACGGCGGCTTCCAATCGCTCCGCCGTCAGCCGCTCGACCGCCGACAGCGGCTCGACCCGCGCCCACAGCGTCGTCACGAGGTTCCAGCTCGCCGTCGTCCCGCCCGAGCCGTCATCCGCCGTGACCGGCGCCTCCAGCCGCACCCGGTGCCTCAAGCGTCCGATGCCGCTCACAGCGCCAGCGCCCGGTAGGGCGCCGTCAGCGCCCGCACCGCCTCCGGCACCTCGCTGACCGCCCCGAACGCCACCGGCTCGCGGGTCTCGTGCCACTGCGCCACGAGCTGCAGGATCGCCAGCCGCAGGCCCTCCGGCACGTCGGCCGGATCGGGGCCGTAGCCGGCCGTCAGGTCGATCTCGATGCCGTTGAAGGCCGCAGTCGGCTCCATCGCCTCGCGCACATAGATCCGCGCCGGAAACGACACCGCGTCCGCCAGCCACTCCGTCTCCGGCAGCACCGTCGGGTCGCCCGCGTCGTCGTAGACCATGATCTGGTCGACGCTGCGGACGGGCGAGAGCGGGATCTCGATCCTGCGCCGCGGCGGCCAGCCGTCGAGCACCAGGCGCCACCCCTGGCTCATGAGCACCCGCCTGGTCGCCGCCTCGACGTGAAGCCGCGCCGCCGCGATCAGCGTGCCGATCAGCACGTCCTCGTCGTCCGTCTCGACCTTGAGAAACGCCTTCGCCTCGGCGAGCGAGACCGGCTCCGCCGCAGGCGGGTTCACGAGAAAGAGCGTCATGAGATGGCTCCGGAAAACGAAAAGGCCCCGCCGAGGATCGACGGGGCCAGTGCAGGCAGGGAGGTTTCAGGAGAACCGTGATGTCCTACGCGGCCTGTGCCGCGCCGGATCCTACGTGGTCTTCGTCGACCCCGACGCGGCTCGACCGCGCTCGGCGAGCGCGCAGCCCAGTTTCACCACGCGCTCGGTGTTTCGCCTCGGAAACGTGGGCCCAACGAAGAACCCCGCTGGAGGCGGAGCCCGGAATCGTCATGGAGACTGGCGTCCAAGCTTGGCCGCTAGAGGGCCGCCTCACATTCGCGGGCACGCACTTTCAGGCTCTTTCTCAAGTCCGCGAGGCCGCCAGTGCCGAGAGCGTCATTGACGGCCTTGACCACTTGGGCCTCGATCACCTCGTCTCGGCTCAACTTCTTCTGCGAATAGAGCCACCTGGACACGGTAACCCAGTCCCAGAGCGGGCTCCCCGAGGTCACGCGAGCCACCGGGCCCGGGAAACCGCTGGCGCGCTGCCCCTTGGCATACTGCGTCACTGCGGCTCTCGTCAGCCCGGTGCGCGAGGCGATCTCCGTCAGGCTGACCAGAGGGTCGGGCTCCACGCGCTCGACCGTCGCGCCGGCCGCAAGGACATTTTCGATGGCCGAGGAGATCGCTTCCTCGATCGAGGAAGCCTCGCGGGCGAAGTCGACGATGATGCGCCCCCTCTGGAACGAGACGAGAGCATCGTCGCAACCAGCATCGTAGAAGCGGGCTTCGAACTGCTCGTCGCTCGGATCCAGACCCGACGCGATGATGGAAAACTCATACGTTCTCATCTTCCGACCCGTTCTCGTCGTGGGGGCATCGATCGACGGCTCGACGAATCTGCCTGGCGTGGGCGCCGCCGTTACGAGGCGTGCCGTTCACCCCGATCTGGCACCCGTCGCGTTCGGCATGCGCGCAGAACAGTCGGCCCCAATGGCCCATCTTGCGCCACGTCCATCCACGCGATTCGGCGTACCTGACGGCCTCCTCGACATCCTTGTCCGGATGGCGCGGTCTATTCATCGCATGCCCTGAAGATGGTATTTCTGTTAACAGATGTCAACGCAGATGGACTGTTCGAGAGTGCTCTTCGTTTCGCCCTGGATCGCCCCGCACAGGCCGCGGGCAGTCTACCACCCGCGGCCCGCTTTTCGCATCTTCGCTGTCGGCCTCAGCTTGCCGCGAACTTCATCAGCTTGATCGCGTCGAAGTCCTGCACGCCGCCGGCCACGCGCTTCGTCGCGTAGAACAGCACGTAGGGCTTCGCCGAATACGGATCGCGCAGGATCCTGACGCCCAGCCGGTCGACGATCAGGTAGCCCCGGCGGAAATCGCCGAAGGCGATCGCCGTCTCGTCCGCGCCGATATCCGGCATGTCCTCGGCTTCCGTTACGGGAAAGCCCATCAGACTCGCCGTGCCGCCCGCCGTCGCCGCCGGCTGCCAGATATAGTTGCCGTCGCCGTCCTTGAACTTGCGGATCGCCCCTTGCGTCTTCCGGTTCATCACGAAATGCGCGTTCTGCCGGTAGCCCGACTTCAGCGCGTAGATCAGGTCGATCAGCCTGTCCGAGGGGTTCGACGCCGGGAAGGCGCCCGCCGCCCCGGTGGCGACATGGCCGATCTTCCCCCAGGCCCAGGAGCCTTCCGCCGCCGTGTCGTAGGAGAGGAAGCCGGTCGGCTTGTTCGCGCCGTCGCCGGTCACGAAAGCCGTGCCTTCCTGTTCCGCGAAGGCCGTCTGCACCTCCTCGGCGATCCAGCGGTCGAGGTCGACGGCACTGTCGTCGAGCAGCGTCTGCGTCGCCGCCGGCATGGCGTAGAGCTCCATCGCCGGGAAGCTCAGTTCGTCGAGCGTCGGCGTCGTCGTCTGCGGCCGGCTCGCCGTCTCGCCGACCCAGCCCGACTGGAAGCCCGTCGTCGAGAACGGCTTCCTGTAGGTCGAGGCGCTCATCTGCCTCACGTCGGCGATGGCCCGGATCGGCGAGGCCTGCGACAGGAGCCGGCCGATCTCGGCCTCCGTCTCCTCCGGCACGAGATAGCCGCCGTCCGGGTTCGAGGCGACCGACATCGCCTTCGCCTCGAGCCGCGCGAGCTCGCCGTCGGCGCCGCGCCTGACATAGGCCTCGAAGGCCGCCTTGTGCTGCAGGCTCGCCTGCGAGACGTCGCGCCCCTCGCCCTGAAGCGCCGGCCGCTTCGCCTTCAGCACCAGCCCGTCGACCACCCTCTGGTGCTCGTCGAGCGCCCGGTTGATGCGCTCCATCTTCTCGACCGTCACCACGTCGGCCGACATGCGCGTCTCGATCTGGCCGAGCCGCTCGTCGTTCGTCTCCTTGAAGGCCTCGAAGGCCCTCAGGAAATCGTCGAACGCCTCGCCGATCTCGCCCCTGCCGGCCCCGCCCGCCGCCTTGATCTCCGGCGCGAGCCCGTTCGTCATGCCCATCCTCAAGATCCTCTCGTCATGAAGGAAAACGTCCGTCACATCGCCCGCCGCAGCGCCGCCGCGGCACGTCTGATCGCCGCCTCGTCGCCGGGGCCGCGGGCCCAGGGCGAGCGCTTCACCTGGCCCACCCGCGCCTCGTCGAGCATCGGGAAGGTCACCACCGAGATCTCCCAGAGGTCGACCTCGAGGAGATGCCTCAGGCCCGTCCGCCGGTCGCGCCTGGCGCGGATCGTGCGGAAGCCGATCGACAGCCCGTCGAGGCCGCCCTCGCGCATCAGCGCCAGGACCTCGCGGGCGCGCATGACCTCCGGCGTCAGCCGCCCCGCGACCTTCAGGCCGCGGCGGTCCTCCGCGATCGAAATCCACACGCCGATCGGCTCGGAAGGCTCGTGCTGCCACAGCATCCTGATGCGCGAAGGCCCCCGCTTCCTCAGGCTCGCCGCGAAGGCGCCGGGCTCGATCACGTCGCCCGACAGGTCGGCCTTGCCGAACAGGCTCGCATAGCCCTCGAACGTGCCGTCCTCCGTCACCTCCTCGAGCGCGACCGGCGCCCGCTTCGTCTCGCGCGCCAGGGCATCCGCCGCCGCGCGTTCGACGCCCTCGCCGCTCATCCCCGCCTCCGCGCCACGAACTCCGCCACGTGCTCGGCAAACTCTCGGAACACGGCGCGATGGTCGCGCCGGCCCCTGCCCACCACCTCGATCAGCCACGTCATCCCTCTCTCCCGTCCCGTCGGAACATCGCATTCAGCCGCGCGATCTCGGTCACGAAGTCGTTGAAGCGGCGGTTGCAGGCCGCGAGCTCCTTCAGCGTCCAGACGAGCAGACCGCTCGTCCCGCTCGCCCACAGGAAGAGCGCGAGATGGGCGAGGTCGCCGCGCTCGATCACGCTCTGAAGCGCGTCCATTCACCCGCCCTCCCGAATGCCGTAGCCGACTGCCTGCCGCTTCTCGTCGTCCGACAGGAAGTCGGCGGCGCTCACCCGGCGCCACAGCGACTCCCGGTCCTCGGCGAGCGCGTGCACCGCGTCGAGGTCGTGCGCGAGGTCGAGCGTGCCGAAGCCGGGCGCCAGCCACTGCGCGATCCCCCGCGCCACCCGGCTCGCCATCGGCAGCACGGTCTGGCGCCACAGCGTGCGGTTCGCCTCGCGGTAGTTCGCATAGGTGTTGTCGCCGGGGATCCCGAGCAGCATCGGCGGCACGCCGAAGGCGAGCGCGATCTCGCGCGCCGCGCCGTTCTTTGCCTCCATGAAGTCCATGTCCTTCGGCGCGAGCCCCATCGCGCGCCAGTCGAGCCCGCCCTCGAGCAACAGCGGCCGGCCGGCATTGCGGGCGCCTGCGAACTGCTCCTCGAGCTCGGCCTTCAGCCGCTCGTACTGCTCCCTCGCGAGAAGCCCGTTCTCGGCCGTGTAGACGAGCGCGCCCGAGGGCCTCGCCGCGTTGTCGAGCAGCGCCTTGTTCCAGGCCGACGCGGCATTGTGCACGTCGAGCGCCACCTGCGCCGCCTCGAGCGGCGACAGCCCGTAATGGTCGTCGGTCGGGTGGAAGAGCGTCAGGTGCAATATCGGCGCCTGCCGCCCGCTTTGCTCGAAGCGGATCTTCCGCCCGCCGACGTCGTATTCGTAGGCCTCCGGCCAGCCGTCGGCGCCCGGCACGACGCGCATCCGGTCGGGCCTCAGCGCGTGGAGCTCGCGCACCTCGCCGCCGGCCTCCACGGCCTCGAGGTAGGCGTTGCCGGCGAGCATGAGGTGGCCGTAGACCGCCTCCATCAGCTCCCCGCCCGACTGCCTCGCATTCGGCCGCGCCAAGAGGTCGAGCAGCGGATGCGCCTCGATCTCGCTGCCGCCCTCGCTCAGGAGCCAGGGCAGCGACGCCGCCGCCTCCGAGACGATCCGCACCGCCCGGTAGACGACGGCGTTCCGCTGGTAGCCCTCGCGCGCCAGCGCCCGGTAGTCGCGCGGCGTCCATTGCGGCCGCCCGGCCGAATGCAGCGCCACGAGCCGCGCCGCGGCCGAGGCCTTCGCCTCCGGCGCACGCCCCCACAGCCGCCGCACCGCGTCGGTGAAACCTGCCATTGATGTCTCCTGGTGTTCGAGAGGCGCTACAGTCTCCGCACCCTCGGCTCGGGACGCCCCAGTGCCAGCGCCGTCACGGCCCAGACGAGCGCGTCGAGCCGGTCGGGGCTGCCCCCGCCGCTCAGGCCGCCCGGGCCGAAGTCGCACATCTCGTCCTCGAGCTCGGGAAACGCGCCGACATGGCGCACGCGGCCCTGCTCGTAGAGCGCCGCCACCGGCTCGGCCCTGAGCCACTTCCCCCGCGTCGCGTGAACGAGCGTCAGCGGCAGGCCCGGATCGACCTGGCGCAGCACGGCGGCCACCATCTCGCCGCCCTGGTTCGCCTCGGCGACGAGCCGGTCGGCCTTCATTCGCTCGTAGAGCTCCACCGCCCGCCGCGCCCAGGCGTCGGGGCGAAGCCCCCGCGCGCTCGCATCCGCCAGCACGTAGACGGCGCCCTCCGCCTCGCCGGCCGCGACGATCCCGCACGCGTCCGATGTCGCGCCGGCGCCCGCCGGCGGGTCGACCGCCACCACGACCCGGGCGAGTTCCGGCGCCCGCTCCACCCGGGCCGCCTCGATCACCGCGCGCGGGAACAGCCCGTCCTCGCGGTCCTCGATCAGCTCGCCGTCGAGCTCCTGCCGGCCGAGCCGCGTGCCGCCATAGCGCGCCCGCATCGCCTGCACGAAGCCCGTCGCCAGGTTGCCCTCGTTCTCCGCCGTCGCCATGCGCGTCACCGCCACGTCGGGCCGCGCCAGAAGCTCCTTCAGGAGCGGCACCGGCCGCGGCGTCGTCGTGGCGAGCGCACGCGGCCGCGCCCCCAGCCGCAGGCCGAACTGCAGCATGTCCCAGGTGTCGCGGCCCTTCGCCCATTTCGCCACCTCGTCGCACCAGGCGGCTGAGAACTGGGGCCCGCGCAGCGCCTCCGGGTCCTCGGCCGAGAACAGTTCCGCCACCGCCCCGCCCGGCCATTCGAGCCGATGCCGGCTGGAGAGAAACCTCGGCCGCTCCTCGGCCCCATGCACCGAGAGAAGCCCCGACACGCCCTCCACCATCACCTCGCGGGCGTCCTTGAACGTCTCGGCCACGAGCGCGATGCGCGCCGCCTTGTCCGACAGCGCGAGCGACCGCACCCATTCGGCGCCCGCCCGCGTCTTGCCCGCGCCGCGCCCGCCGAGGATCAGCCAGACCCGCCAGTCCCCCGGCGGCGGCAGCTGCGCGCCCCGCGCCCAAAGCGCCCAGTCGCGTTCGAGCCGCGTCAGCTCCCCGGGCGACAGCGCCCGAAGCAGCGCCTCGGCCTCCCCGCGCGCCGCCGCCTCGCGAAGCGCACCCCGCAGCCGCTCCGTCACATCCGCCTCCGGCACGGCCCCGCTCTCCCAACGATGTCCAAAGATCCGCCGTCACAAGCCGCCCCGGACCCCGGGTCGAGCCCGGGAACTGCTGCGGCGAGCCGCACAGCCGCGCCACGAATTCTGTGTCGTCCTGAACTTGGTTCAGGACCCAGGGGCCCCACGACGGACCTCCGCCGCCCCCCTCACCCCCGCGCCAGCCCCTCGATCCGCCGCAGCAGCTCCGCCCGCAGCGCCTCCGCGTCGGGCGCGGAAACCTGCGACCCCTCGCCGCCCGCCGGCGCCATCGCGCTCAGCCGCTCCACCGTGCGCACCAGCGTGTCGAGGGTCTGTGGCCAGCGCGGGTCGCTGCCGTGCAGCCCCGCCTCCTCGTCTTCCATGTGGCGCTCGATCGCCGCCCATAGCCGCCGCACCAAAGCCGCGCGGTCGAGCGCCGGCTCCGCGTCACAGCCACCCGCGCCACCCGCGCCGGCCACCCGGCTCAGCGCCTGCATGTGCGGGTCGGGCCCGAGCCGCCCGCCGGGCTGCCGCCGGTTCCAGCGCTCCCTGGCCGCCGCCCCCGTGATCGAGCGCGCCTTCAGCCCGGCCAGCGCGCCGATCTCCGGCAGCGTCAGCACCTCGCCCTCGTAGAGCCGGCGGATCAGGTCCCAGCGATCGAACGGCTCCGCCTCCTGCGCCATTCGACCGCCTCCCCGCGCACCGCCCAAACGAAAAGGCCGCCGGCGGAACCGGCGACCTCGTCAGGCGCAATTGTCGATGTTGCAGAGACCCTACAGGACCAGCGTCACGCTGTCAAGGATATAATTCCTATGATTCTCTGCCGGCGCCGGAAGCCCGCATCGCGGGCGTCGAGGCCAGGGCGACGCGCCGGCGAGGAAGCGCTCAGTGGAGCAGGAGGACGGCCCCCGCCGCCACCAGCGCCGCACCCGCCAGCCGCGACAGCGTCCTGCCCCACGGCACCACCTTCTCGAGGAGCACGAAGATCGCGATCACCGCCACCCACAGGAGGTTCATCACGCCGGCCACGAAGAGCAGCGCCATGAGCGCCCAGCAGCATCCGATGCAGTAGAGCCCGTGCGTGAAGCCGAGCTGGAAGGACCCGCCGACCGTCCGTCGGAAGCCGCCGTGCCGCTGGATGAAGACGAGCGGCGCCTGGCACTGCGCAAGGCACGCCTCCTTCAGGGGCGTCCACTGATAGAGGCCCGCAGCGACCAGTACGACGCCACCGGCCTCGGCGGCAAGGGCCATCGACATGGGAGACATGAGGGCCGCCCGCTCGAGCGCCCACTGGGCGAGGGTCGCGAAGACGGAGAAGCCCGCCCATGCCGCGAGATAGCCGGAGAGGAACCATCCGACCGAGGCGAAGGCCTTGCCCTGCGCCCGCGCATGCTCCTCGACCCGCGCATAGACGAGCGCCATCGGCGCGACGGATGGCAGCATCATGCCCACCATCATCACGGCCCACATCGCCCACATCTCCGCGAAGTCGAGCGGTGCCCAGCCCGTGATATCCGGCATCATCATGCCGGACATCTGCCCGAGGCGCTCGCCTCCCATGTCCATGTGGAGAGCGAGCCACACGATGTACGCCCACGCCAGGGCGGCCACGCCTCCGATCGCGATCAGGATGACGTGCCGCTCGTGGCGAAGCGCCCAGTCGACGGACGGCGCGGCCATCGCGCTACCGCACGACGCCGCTCTGCGTCATGTGAAGCTCGGCGAAGTGGGCGTGCGAGTCGTCGAGGGCGTGGCTGATCGGTCCAGCCGTCTTCGCCCAGCCCCGCCCCACTTCGGCGATCGAGTACTCGAAGCCGTGGGGCAGATCGATCCTCGCCTGGTGGGCTTCGCCCGTGACGGGGTTCCTGATCGGCTCCCCCCGGGCGTCGATCCATCCGGGCACCGAAAGCCTCGCCAGCCTGCCCTGCACGTCCACCTCGAGATCGATGGGCGCGAAGACCGGCTCGTGGATCGTCTCGAACGTCGTGGAGAAGACCTGGAAGAACGTCGCACCGGGCTCCGTGTCCTCGCCGCTCATGATCCGGAGCAGCGCCTCTCTCTGCTCGGCGGAGGCCCGCTCGTCCACGATCGGCACGATCGCGCCGTGCCCCTCGTGGATCGCCCCCGGCCAGGTGGCGATGGCCGCTATCCTCAGCCCGTCGAGCCGCACGTCCCCGTGATGGCCCTTCTCGATGATGACGGCCACCACCGCATGGCAGTTTCCATGGGTTGGACGACTGTTGAACTGGCAGGGGCAACCATAGTCGCAATTGCAGTTGATGAATTCGCGACCCTGGATCGTCCATTGAAGATCCGCCATCCCGATCCTCCATGTTGCGCGCAAAGCACAAGTCACGAGACGCCCGAGGAACGGCAATGCTGGAAGTCGGCAAGCCGCTCGTCAGCCGATTTCTACAGTACCCCCGTTGCTTACCCTAGGGAACCAAAAATAGTTTGCGCTCCTTGCTCTGCCGGCCATGACGGGAGACAGGACCACGGGCGGCGCACCAGCGCCGCGCGGTCAAGCGCAGGCGCCGCGCCCGCGCCACCCGCAAGGCGCCGTGGGAGGCGTGAGCCTTGGAACCCCCGCCGCTCAAGCCCCCTCGCGCTCGCTCTCCGGCGTCGCCTCCAGCCGCAGGCCGAACGCCTTGAGCACCTTCAGCACCGTCGCGAACTCCGGGTTGCCGCTGGCCGAGAGCGAGCGGTAGAGGCTCTCGCGGGCGCAAGCACGGTGCTCCAACAGGACGATGCAACGCGGGTCGCAAACCCCGTAACGATCAGATGATCGAGACATATTCGGCGAGTTCGGCGCAGGTCTTGGGGAGGCCTTGGCGCCTGAGCGTCTCGACATACTGCTCGGCCGACGATGGGGGATTGCGCAACCGCATGCGGCAGTTTCGGGCGGATACGATCACCGCGGCCCGGTCCAGCCCCACCTGGTGGTGGATGAAGTCGTCGGGGTGCATCGCCTCGATGTCGTAGGAGGCGAGCGTCGCTCGCGGAAAGTCCCGCACGTTCCTCGTGATGATCGCGCTGCACTTTCCGACGATCGCGGCTGCCAGCACGTGCCTGTCATCCGGATCCGGAAGGGTCAGGGCTTCCGTGAGCGCTTCGTATCCCGTGATCAGGCAATCGGGCACCGCCTCTTCCATCAGAGCGCATGTCCTCAGCAGCTTGGCCCGCTCGATGTCGGGCCGGTGCTCGAGCAGGGCTTCGATCCACTCCCGGTTGATCTGCGAGGTCCACTTGGCCCGGAACAGGCCCCTCGCGGAGAGTTCGAGCAGAATGTCCCGAAGAGGCGCCGGGTAGAGAACATTGGCGTCGAGCAGGACGGTGTAGCTCGACGACCTAATATCCCAGCTCCAGATCCTGCGCCTGGTCCGCGAGATCGTCCATGGCCCTGTTGCGCCGGCTTTCGATCTGTCGGCGGTAGGCTTCCAGATCCGCGAAGCGCACCCGCCTGTGCGTGCCGATCTTGTGGTAGGGCACGTCCCCGCTCTCCAGGAGCTTGATCAGGTACGGGCGGGAGACATTCAGGAAGTCCGCGGCCTCCTGCGTCGTCAGCTCGGCATGAACCGGGATGAGGGTCACCGCATTCCCGCGCGACATCTCGGCCAACAGATGCTCCAGCAGCCGCGATGCCGAGCGCGGCAGGGCCAATTCCGTTCCATCGTCCAGTCGCACGCGAAGAGGGCCGTTCTTGCGCAGCGACAGCGCACGGCTGAGCTCGACGGCAAGCTCCGTCTCGGCCTCGTCCGGAATGATCGTGTCGTCGCGATCCAGGAGCACGCTCATGTCCTTCACCTCCGCATGACAGATATGAGGTGTGGCGCGAATAAACGCAATATCCGAAACGGAGATCGAGTGCCGCTTGAGCGCGCCTCCCCCTACCGCCGCTCCGGCTTCCCCGTCCGCTGCTTCGTCTCCCAGTCCGGCGCCACCCAGGACGGCGCGTCGGAGGGCGGCAGCGGCTCGCGGCCGAGCAGGAGGTCGGCGCCCTTCTCGCCGATCATGATCGTCGGCGCGTTGATGTTGCCGTTCGTCAGCGTCGGCATGATCGAGGAATCGACGACGCGCAGGCCCTCGATCCCGTGGACCCGGCATTCGGGGTCGACGACGGCCATCTCGTCCGTCCCCATCCGGCAGCTGCCGGCCGGGTGGTAGGCGGTCTCGGCCGTCTCCGCCACCCAGTCGTCGATCTCGTCGTCGGTCGTCACGTCCCTGCCGGGCGAGAGCTCGTCGCCGCGATAGGGGTCGAAGGCCCCTTGCGCGAAGATCTCGCGCGTCAGGCGAAGCCCCGCGCGGAAGCCTTCCTTGTCCTCCTCCTCGGAGAGGTAGTTGAAGACGATCTTCGGCTGCGCCTCCGCGTCGCGCGAGGAAAGCTCGACATAGCCGCGGCTCTTCGGCTTGTTGTGGCCGAGATGCACCTGGAAGCCGTCGCCTTTGGTCGCGGGCTTGCCGTCATAGGAGATCGCGCCGGCGAGGAAATGGTACTGGAGGTCGGGAAAGCGCAGGCCGGCCCGCGTTCGGATGTAGCCGTTCGACTCGAACTGGTTGCTGATGCCGAGCCCGGTCTTCGTGAGAAGCCAGCGCGCGCCGATCAGGCCCTGGCCGACGAGGCCGAGCCGCCGGTTCAGCGTGATCGGCTGCGTGCAGAGCTGCTGCACCCAGACCTCGAGATGGTCCTGCAGGTTGCGGCCGACGCCCGGCAGGTCGTGCAGGACGTCGATGCCGTGGCTTTTCAGGTGCGCGGCCGGCCCCACGCCCGACAGCATCAGGAGCTTCGGCGAGTTGAAGCTCGAGGCCGAGAGGATCACCTCTCCCCTCGCCTTCGCGCGCCGCGTCTCGCCGCCGCGCCGGTACTCGACCCCGACGGCGCGCCTGCCCTCGAAGAGGATGCGCGTCGTCAGCGCGTGCGTCTTCACGTCGAGATTCGCCCGCGTCATCGCGGGCTTGAGGTAGGCGTTCGCCGTCGAGCACCGGACGCCGTTGCGCACCGTCATGTCCATCCGGCAGAAGCCCTCCTGCCGGTAGCCGTTATAGTCGCGCGTCTCGCCGTAGCCCGCCTGCCGCCCCGCCTCGATGAAGGCGCGGTAGAGCGGGTTCTCCATGTTGTTGCCGTTGTTCGTGCCGAGCGGGCCGCCCGCGCCGCGATACTCGTCGGCGCCGTAGAGGCAGTCCTCCGCGCGCACGAAATAGGGCAGGACGTGGCGGTAGCCCCAGCCCGCCGCGCCGTGCTCCTCCCACTCGTCGAAGTCGCCGGCATTGCCACGGACATAGGCGAGGCCGTTGATCGAGGACGAGCCGCCGATCACCTTGCCGCGCGCCTGGTGGATGCGCCGGCCCTTGAGCCCCGGCTCGGGCTCGGAATGGTAGCCCCAGTCGAAGCGCTTCATGCCGAGCGGGATCGAGAAGGCGGTCGGCATCTGGATGTAAATCGAGTTGTCCCTGCCCCCGAATTCGAGGACGAGCACCCTGTTCGTGCCGTCGGCGCTCAGCCGGTCGGCGAGCACCGATCCGGCCGATCCGGCGCCGACCACCACGAAGTCGAACTCCTCGTCGAAGGCTTGTGCGGCCATTCCATCGGCTCCTGCTGTTCTCGTGTCGCGGGGGGCGTCGGGCCTCAGCCGGCCTTGCCGGGAGCGGCATCGTCGTCCGGCAGCACGCCCGTGCGGCCCACCTCGCGCGCCTGCATGTGCAGGAAGGCGAGGTGTCTCTCGTACTGGTCGAGCATGTCGTCGATCAGCTGCTCGCGGGTATAGCCCATCACGTCGTAGCCTTGGCCGCCCTCGAACAGGCACACCTCGGCGCGGTAGTAGGCGGCGCTCTCGCTCTGGGCGCGGGGCACGAAGCTCGGCACCATCGAGCGGCGGAGCCAGAGCTGGTAGACGAAGTCCTCCGCGTCCTCGTGCGAGATCCTGAGCGTCAGGCGCGTGTCGCCGTCGGTCTCCTCCTCGATCGCGACGCCCATCCCCTTCGGCTCGAGCTCGCCGCGGATCGCCTCCATGGCGGGCCGCGCCGTGTCGCGCAGGAAGTCGATGGCCTCCCGCCGCGTGGGATAGCTCACCGCGCGCTCGAGCCGCTGCGCCCAGCTCTCGGCACCCGGATGGACGGCCGGGCTCGTGCGGCCGGAGAGATAGGCCGAGAGGCTGTGGACGTGGCTCTTCTCCTTCAGCGCCTCGACCCTCAGCGCCTTGAAGAGCCCCGCCATCACGAGGAAGAGCACGATCGAGAAGGGCAGGCCCATGATGACGGTCGTGCTCTGCAGCGCCCCGAGCCCGTCGGCGAAGAGCAGCGCGACCGTCAGGAGGCCGATGATCACCGCCCAGACGATGCGCATCCACACCGGCGCGTCGCTGTTGGGGTCCTTCAGGACCGAGGTGAAGTTCGAGAGCACGAGCGAGCCCGAATCGCCCGACGTCACGAAGAAGACGATGGCGAGGATCGTCGTCGCGATTGTCGTCAGCGCCGTCCACGGCAGGGTCTCGAGGAAGAGATAGATCGAAGAGCCCGGATTCTCCATCGCCGCCTCGCCGAAGCCGGCGGCGCCCTCCATGATCATGCCGATGGCGCTGTTTCCCATGACGGACATCCAGACCATCATGAAGCCGAGCGGCAGCAGAAGCGTTCCCGCCACGAACTGGCCGATCGTGCGGCCGCGCGAGATGCGGGCGAGGAAGAGCCCGACGAACGGCCCCCAGGCGATCCACCAGGCCCAGAAGAAGACGGTCCACGCGTTCAGCCAGTCGGTCGGCGGGTCGAAGGCATAGGTGTTGAACGACATTCCCGCGAAGCCGGTGACGTAGTCGCCGACATTCATCACGAGCGCGTTCAGGAGGAAGCGCGTCTCGCCGACCAACAGCACGAACAGGACGAGCAGCACGGCGAGGAGCATGTTGAACTCCGACAGCCGGCGGATGCCGCGCTCCACGCCCGTCGCCGCCGAAAGCGCGGCAAAGGCGACGATCGCCACCGCCAGCGTCGCCTGGGTCAGCTGGTTGTCGGGGATCCCGAACATGTATTCGAGGCCGTAGGTCAGCTGGATGATGCCGATGCCGAGGCTCGTCGCGATGCCGAACACCGTGCCCAGCACGGCGGCGATGTCGACGAGGTGGCCGATCCAGCCCTCGATCCGGTTGCCGAAGATCGGGAAGAGAGCGGAGCGGATCGTCAGCGGCAGGCCGTGCCGGTAGCTGAAATAGGCAAGCGACATGCCGACGAGCGTGTAGATGCCCCAGCCCGAGATACCCCAGTGAAAGAACGTGAGCTGCATCGCGTGCCGCGCGGCGGCCACCGTCTCGGGGTCGCCTTCGGGCGGCGCGAGGAACTGCGTGACGGGCTCGACCACGCAGTAGAAGAGAAGATCGATGCCGATGCCGGCGGCAAACAGCATCGCCGCCCAGGTCAGCAGCGGAAACTCCGGGCGCGAGTGCTCGGGGCCGAGCCTGATCTTGCCGAAGCGCGAGAGGCCCACGGCGACCACGAAAGCCAGGTAGATCACCACGGCGATGAAGTAGAACCAGCCGAAGCTGTTCGAGATCCAGCCGAGCGCCGCGCCGATCGCGGCATTCGCGGCGTCAGTGAAGATCATGACGAAGAGGGCGAAGGCGACGATAGCGACGGCGGATCCGTAGAAGACCGTGGGGTTGATGCGGTCGCCCGCGTCTTCTTCCGCCGCTTGGGTCATGTGCACTGCTCCCGCTTCTGTTCAGCCACCGATCAGGAATGTGGCGCTTTCAAGAAGGTTCCGCCCCGTACCGTACTTTCAGGAGGCGGTGCGGCGGCGAGGGCGCTCCCCTCCCCTCCCCCTCCGGGCTACCGCCCTCTCTGCCTTGACGTGCGTCAAGGCACGCGCGGATCGGCGGGCGGATGCTCGGCGGTCCACACGATGCGGGGAGAGTCGGCGATGAGTGTCGTCCGGGAAGCAATCGAGCAGGAAGACCGCAGGGCATTGCGGTTCGGCCGGATGGTCGAGCGGCTCGGTGTCGACGTCGCGGCTCTGGCGGCCGACGGTCGCGGCGGGGCGCTCCGAGCGGCGATCGAGCGATGCCGGGGTTGCCGGTCGACGGCGGAGTGCGAGGCGTATCTTGCAGGGGAGCCGCGCGGGGACGCGCCGGCCTTCTGCCCCAACCAGGGGCTCTTCGCCCGGTTCGAGCGCGCGGAATAATCACGGCGGACGGCGCGCGCGACAGCGCGTCACCTCGGCCACGTCGGATCGACCGGACCGCAATGGGCGGCCGAGGCCGGGCGCGGCGGGCGGCAGCGCCTCCGGAAACGGCTACGGGACGGACGAAAGGCCGCTTGTGTCGCGGCCCCTCGTCCGTCCCGTCGCGGTCCGTGGCGGGGGTCATGCCCCCGCGCGGACCAATGTCGTCGTGGCGCTGCCGCTCAGGCGGCGATGCGCAGGTCGTCGTTCTCCGCGACCGGGCGGGTCGTCTGGACCGGCGCGACGGCCACCGGCTCGACGGCCGGACGGGTGTAGGTGCCGGCGACGACGGCCGGGATGTCGGCGCGGGTGATGCCCATGTCGCGAAGCTCGCGATCGGTCATGAGCGACAGCTCACGATAGGTGGCATCCATACGGCGGGCATCCGCGAACGTCTGGGCGATCGTGGAGACGAAGGACGTGAAGCGGCGCACGAGATTGGCGCCGGCCTGGGCGATAACAGCAGAACGCATGGCGTGAGCCTCGGCTTCAATACGGGTGATGTCGATGGCCGTGTCGTGACGGCGGTAGGCGGACATTGGTTCGTTCCGTTCAGGTGCAGTTGCGAAGTCCCGGGGACCGTCCCCGTTCGAGACATTAGGTAGTCCTCCTCGCGCCCTAGGAGTACCGGGGAATGCTGCAACGCAGCGATGCACCGCGCGCGACCCTCGCACCTGCAAAAATTGGGACTTCCGTAACCACTTCGGTCGGCCGCCTCCCGCGGGAGGTCAAAATCCGTCCACGGTCAGTCGCGGCCCGGCATCTCCGGCCGCGGCGGCGGGAACGGGAAGCGCGGACGCTCCGGCTCCGGGGTCGCCTCGGGCTCCGGCAGAGCCGTTTCCTCGATCTGGCCGCAGAACGTGTCGTCCATCATCGCTTCGAGAACCTCTCGGCGGGCGCCCCGCCCGACGAGCGCGCGCATGAGGACGTATCCGGTGGCCGAAGGCGCCTCCACCGCGATCACCGGCCCCACCTCGCCGGCGCGCGCGAGCTGATAGCGGCGCATCGCCTCCGGCGATCTCAGTTCGATCTCCAGCGCGCCGTCGAGAGCCGCCTCGTCGTCGATCGCGTAGAAGACGTGCCCGCGGGGCGTCTGCAGGGAGATCGCCCAGTAGGCGGGCGGCATCGGCGCGCTGATCGCGAACGGCCCCTCGCTCACGTCGAAGCGGCAGACGCCGTAGACGAGGTTGGGATCGAGCAGGGGCAGGATCTCCTCGCCCGGCCGTGCCGGCGGGAGCCGGGCAACCCGCTCCTCTTCCATCAGGCCGGCGAGCCGGGACCAGGCGTCGCGTGGGGCCGTGTACGGGACCGCCATGACGGTCGCGAGGTGGATGATCGCGGCCAGCACGAGCGTGATGGCGCCGGCGACGACGAGAGCGCCTATTCGCACGAGCGACGCTCCACCGTCGGCAGTTCGACGTCGGTGAGCTTGCCCCCCGTCGCGATCGGCGTGTCGTAGAGACGCAGCACCAGCCGTACCTCCCCCGCATCCGGATCGACGGGCAGCCAGTTTCCGGGGCGCGCGCGAGGAGACATCGTGACGAGGATGCTGTCGTCGCGGTTCCGCAGAACGAGGTCCGACCGGAAGGACGTTCGCTCGGCCGGGGTCCGCATCAGGCTCAGATCCTCCTCGCGGTAGACGGTCAGCGTCCACCACTGGGCGCCCGGAATGCGCCCCGCGATCTCGTAGGTGCAGGTCGCCAGAAGCGGCTCGCCGCTTTCGTCCGTGTGCGCCGTCAGCGAGGCTCCTTCCGCCCTGCTCATGACGAGCTCGCCGGAACGCGCAAGGCGCGCCTGGAGGTAAGGATCGGCGTGATCCTGCCCGGCGGTGGGCCAGGAGGTCCACACGCCGACGGTCACGCGCTCGAGGCTGACGTCGCTGTCGATCGCCCACCACGCGCTGCCGATGCCGAGCGCGGCCGCGACGACGACGATGAGCACGGCCGCCAGCGGCGTGAACGTGCCGCGCCGGGCGCCTCTGCCGCCCCTGGTCACGAAGCTGCGCAGGCCCCGGAACGCGCCGCTGGAACCGATGATCGACATCTGTCCGCCGGCTATCGCTCGCTCGGCAAGGCCTGCGCCTCGTAGCGGGCCGTGCGCTCCTCCTCGGCATCCGCCTCCAGGGAGGCCGAGGAAAGGCTCTCGGGCATCGCCACCGGCGCCGCCTCCCGCATCATGCGCTCGATCTCGAACAGCAGGCTCTGCGACTGCCGCGACAGCGTGAGCCCGTCGCGCCTCTCGGCGCCGAGCTCGGCGTCCGCCACGGCCGGCGGGGTCTGCCCGATCGGCCCGTCGAGCCCCGGGATCGGCTTCAGCTCGATGCCCTGGTGGGCGTATGTCATGTACTGCTGCCAGACCATGGCGGGGAGCGAGCCGCCGGTCATCCGGTTCGTCGAGGTGAAGTTGTCCTTGCCCATCCAGACGGCCGTGACGTAGTTGCCGGTGAAGCCGATGAACCACGCGTCGCGGTAGGACTGGCTGGTGCCTGTCTTGCCCGCGGCCGGGATCCCGTTCAGGAGCGCGCGCCGCCCCGTGCCGTTCTCAACCACGTTGTGCAGCATGCGGTTCATGTCGGCCACCGCCGGTGGCGGCAGCACCTGTTCCGGCTTCTTCTCGTCCCGGTCGTGGCGATAGATCACGGTGCCCTCGCCGTTGCGCAGCTCGGTGATGCCGTAGGGATCGACATGGAACCCACCGTTCGCCATCGAGGCGTAGCCGGAGGCCTGGTCGAGCACGGTGACCTCCGAGACGCCGAGTTCCAGCGCCCGGCTGATGCGCAGCGGCGTCCGCACGCCCATCTTCTCCGCCGTCTCCACGATCGTGTCGCGGCCGATCTTCTGCGCGAGCCGCACCGGGACCGTGTTGATCGACAGCGTGAGCGCCGTCATCAGCGTGACGTTGCCGCGATAGGAGCGCCCGTAGTTCCGCGGCGACCAGTTGCCGATGGTGATGGGGCCGTCCAGCACCACGCTGTCGGCCGTATAGCCGTTCATGAGCGCGGCGGCGTAGACATAGGCCTTGAAGGACGAGCCCGGCTGCCGCAACGCGGCCGTCGCGCGGTTGAACTGGCTCTCGCCGTAGTCCCTTCCGCCGACGAGCGCCCGCACCATGCCGTCGGGCTCCATCGACACGAGCGCGGCCTGCTGGGCGTCGTAGCGCTCGCCGTGCTGGCGCAGATTGTCGGTCACCGCCTCCTCCGCGGCCCGCTGCAGCGCCGGATCGAGCGTCGTCTTCGCGGTCAGCGTGAAGGAGCGTCCCCTGGAGAGGCGCTTGGCTTCCTCGAAGGCCCAGTCGAGGAAATAGTCCGGCGCGGTGTTGCCGCCGCGCTCTATCGGCGTGGCGGGGTTGCGGCGGGCGGCGTAGACCTGCCCCTCCGTCATGAACCCCGCCTGAACGAGGTTCTGCAGCACCTCGTTCGCCCGCGCCCGCGCGGCAGGCAGGTCGATATGAGGCGCATATCGGCCGGGCGCCTTGAAGAGGCCGGCGAGCATCGCGGCTTCGGCGAGGTTGATGTCGCGCACGGACTTGCCGAAGTAGAACTCGGCCGCGGCGTCGGCGCCGAACGTGCCACCCCCCATGTAGGCGCGATCGAGATAGAGCTTCAGGATCTCGTTCTTCGTCAGGTTGACCTCGAGCCAGACGGCGAGGAAGGCCTCCTTGATCTTCCGCTCGATGGTGCGCTCGTTCGAGAGGAACAGGTTCTTGGCGAGCTGCTGGGTGATCGAGCTGCCGCCCTGGACCACGCCGTTCGCCCGCATGTTCTCGATCAGGGCGCGCGCCGTGCCGAGCACGTCGATGCCGAAATGCTCGTAGAAGCGACGGTCCTCGGTGGCGAGCGTCGCCTTGATCATGTGGTCGGGGATCTCCTCGAGCGGCACGGTGGCGTTGTGCAGGACGCCGCGCCGCCCGATCTCGTTGCCGTACCGGTCGAGGAACGTCACCGAGTATTCCTGGGTCGAGCGCCAGTCCGTGGAGGTCTCGTCGAAGGCCGGCAGGGCGAGGGCGAGCATGAGCACCGCGCCGCCGGCTCCCACCGTCATCGCGTCGGAGGCGAGCTCGGTCACCGCCCGCGCGGGCCCCTTGACTTTTAGCCGCTCCAGCCGCGCCGAATAGCCTTCGACCGAGCGTCGCCCGCTCTCGAGCACGCCGTAGAAGAAGCTGTCGAGCCACGAGTCGAAGGCGAGCAGGTTCTCCTTCAGCCGCGTCCAGCGCCTGGAGCCTGCAATCGAACGGAAGAGATCACGCACGTGGTCATCCTCGCGGAGGGAAACGACCGCCTTCGCCGCCCGGCATAACGGGGTGTCGGTTCTTGACGATTTTAGCAGCTTCACGCAAGTGCGGGTATGCGACGCCTGAACCGAGAGTTAATCGCGCGAGCCATGAACGGTCCCGTATCGGACGAGCTGCCATTCTGGAAGACGAAGCGCCTCGGCGACATGACGCGCGCGGAGTGGGAATCGCTGTGCGACGGTTGCGGTCGCTGCTGCCTCCTGAAGCTCGAGGACGAGGACACGGGCGAGATCTACGCCACCGACGTCGCCTGCCGCCTTCTCGACGAGGGCACGTGCCGCTGCACGGATTACGAGAACAGGCAGGCCGTGATCCCGAGCTGCGTGAAGCTCACGCCGCAGCGCCTCGACGAGCTGTCGTGGCTGCCGCCGAGCTGCGCCTATCGCCGCCTGCAGGAAGGGGCGGACCTGCCCTGGTGGCACCCTCTCGTGTCCGGCACGGCGGAATCCGTCCACCTCGCCGGCATGTCGGTGCGGGGGCGGACGGTGCGCGAGGCGGATGTGCCGGAGGAGGATCTGGAGGACCGGATCGTCGACTGGCCGCTCTGCCTCGGACCGGACTGAGGCTGCGCCATCAACCCTTCGTGACGAGCGGCCGCGCGGCGGGATCGTAGCTCAGCCTCGCCACTTCCGCCGCCAGCTCGTCGACGCGCCTCTGGAGATCGTAGAGGACGAGCTCCGTGTCGAACGCCCTCTCGGAGGGTATCTCGATGCGGCTGCGCTCGAGCGCGAACGCGTATGACGCGACCCGCCACCGGAGCGCGGCCACCGCCCACGTCACGACCCGCCGGTTCTCGTAGACCCGCGCGATCGCGTCGTCCTCCTCCTCCGCCGTCAATCCCCGCACCCGGTCGAGCGACATGAGGCGCGCCGCGTCGGCGCGGTAGACCTGCTCCACGACCGCCAGGTAGGGGCCGATGAGGTCGGTGTCCGCCCTGATCTCGTCGATCATGGCGTTGTACCGTCCGATCTCGGAGCGGAATCGCTCGCCGCGCAGGTGCCGGTAATACGCCGCGGGATCGACCGCATAGATCTCGTCGGACCACAGCCGCGTGCGCACGAGTTCGGTGCGGCTCCTCGCGAGGAAGCCGTATCGGTGGATCGGCATGACGAAGCGGTAGGTGCGGTCGCGCAGCTCCTCCTCCGCGTCGGTCATCGCGAACGAGGAAACCGGGTCCTCGCGCAGGCGCGCGAGGCGCGCGCCGACGGCGGGGTAGACCGTGTCGTTCACGTAGGACGGCGCGGGTCGCCCGAAATCGCCCGTCGGCGCGGCGCAGCCGGCGAGTATTGCCGCGGTGATCGCCCCCACGAGCGCGGTCGGTGCGGTCAGCCGCATGGGTTGGTTCGTCGTCCTCTACGTGCCCGTCCGCGTCAGCCCGCCTGCTCGGCGTCCGGGCGCGGGCGGACCGGCGCCTCCTCGGTCCACCGCTCGATGCGCACGCCGGTGAAGAAGAGGATTTCCGCCTCCCCCTGCCACGCCGCGCGATGTGGCCTTTCTTCCTGCGCCCGGCGCTTCGCCGGTTCGAAGTTCAACAGTGCAGCTGCCATTCGCTCGCCCTCCTGCGCTTGCGTGCAGCCGGGGCTTCTTCCCTTACGGGATCACTGCCCCTCACCTTCTTTCTTCCCGCCAACAGGGTTAACAGACTGCTAACGGATTGCACCTTATTCTCGGAGTGTGGGCAGCAGGGGACGCTTGAGCACATGGACGTCGCATCGGACGAGGAGATGAAGAGAGCCTTCGCGGAGGCACAGGCGAAGCCGCCCGCCTCCACGTCCGCGCGGGAGACGCTCGACATGCTGGTCGCGCTGGTCTTCACCCATGCCCGCGCACCCGCCTCGCCGCTGCCCCGGCACTTCACCCAGCTGTTCCTCGCCCTTCTCCCGCGGGTGGGCGTCGCCGATCGCGCGGAGATCGCCCGCCGCATCGCCCACAGCGCGGCTCTCCCGCGCGAGATCGTCGCCTGGTTCGCGGCGGACGTGATGGAGGTGGCCGGGACGCTCCTGCGTCAAAGTCCTCTGCTCGACGAGCCGACGCTGCTGGCGGTCGCCGAGGGTGGGGACGTCCAGCGGGCGCGCTGCGTCGCCGCCCGGTCGGATCTGTCCCCCGCCACCCGTCTCGCCCTCGCTGGACGCGGCGACCCGGTGATCGCGGAGGCGATGCTCTCGGGCCAGCCCGGCCCGATCGAGAACGACGTTGCCGAGCGGCTGGCCGAGACGCCGGAGCTCTCGCCCGCCGCGACGGAGCGGCTGGTGACCTGGAGCGAGCTCGGCTTCACCGCGCTCGCCAGGCTCTTCTGGTCGGCGGAGCCGCAGACCCGCCGGATCCTCATCGAGCGGGCCGGCCGCCGGACGGCCGAGGCGCCACCCCAGAGCGTCGCGGCGAGGAAGACCGATCTCGAGCTCGGCAGCACCCTCTTCGCGGCGGCGGCCTCCCGGCGCCCGCAGGACATGGCGCGCCACCTCGCAGCGGCGCTCCGCGTGCCGCGCACGCTGGCGCAGCGCTGTCTCGCCGATCCCACGGGAGAGGCGGCGGTCGTCATCTGCCGTGCGGCAGGGGTCGGGGTCTCGCAGCTGACGAGCATCCTCGTCCTGATGCCGACGCCGGAAGAGGGTCCCGTCTCGGGAGCACATATCCGCGCGCTGGTCGACCTGGCCGAGAGGCTGTCGCCGGAAGCGGCCCTCGGGCTCGTCCGTGTCTGGCAGGGGACGACGATGGCCTCCACCGCCGCCCATCGCGAGCCGCTCGGCGTGGCCGGGCATCCGCCGACCGCGCGGCCGGGGGTCCGGACGGGCGCTCAGCCGGCCCAGGGCGAGGTACGGGACCGCGCCCGCTCGCGGGGCTGAGGCGACACGCGCCCGATCGCGGCCGGCGCGCGCTTCAGCGGCCGTAGACCCGGTCGAGAACGCTCGCCACCTCGACGAGCCGCTCGGCCTCCTCACCGAACTGCTCCCCCGCCGCCAGCCTCGATGCCCAGTCCGCCGCCGCGCGGCCACCCCAGGCGTCGGGCGGGCCGCCCAGCTCCTCGGTCGCCGTGCCGTGGTAGCGCTCGGCCACGAAGTCGTAGAACGAGCCGCCGACATTGCGCAGCGAGGCACCGCCACCGGTGCCGTAGAAGGACGCCTTGATGATCGCATCCTGGCCCGCCTGCAGGCGCCAGGAGCACGCGAGGTCGACGGCGGTGCCGCTCGCCAGTCCGAGAGTGGCGGTGGCGTAGTCCTCCACCTCGGCGGCATCGGCCGGAAGCGGCCTGCCGCCCGCGAAGAGTTTCGCCGACACGTCGTCGACCGCGGGAAAGTCGAGGCACCAGAGGGCGAGATCGACGAGATGCACCCCGAGATCCATCACGCAGCCCCCGCCCGAGCGCGACTTGTCGTAGAACCAGTCCTTGTCGGGCCCGTAGGCGTTGTGGAACACGAGGTCGACGGCGAAGATCTCGCCGAGCTCGCCGCCCGCGATCAGTTCGCGGATGCGCCGCATCCCCTCGGTGAAGCGGTAGGAGAAGTCGACACCGAGGAGACGGTCGGCGCTCCGCGCCGCATCCACCACGGCGCGCGCCTCCGCCGCCGTGCGGCCGAGCGGCTTCTGGCAGAAGACCGCGACGCCCGCCTCGAGGGCCCGGATCGACTGCTCGGCGTGCAGCGCGCTCGGCGTCGCGATCACGAGGCCGTCGAGGTCGAGCGCCAGAAGCTCGTCGATCGAGCCCACGACCTCCGCCTGCTTCGAAAGCTCGGCGGCGGCGCCGGCCATCTCGGGATTAGGATCCGAGATCCCGACGATGTCGGCCTGGCCGGTCGCGAGAACCGCCTCCATGCGGTGGCGGCCGATCCAGCCGACGCCGAGGAAGCCCAGTCGCGGCCGCGCCGTGGACGCTTCACCGCCGGCCCGTTCCAGCACCTCGCTCATTTGTAGGTCACCAGCGCCTTGAGGAAGCCGTCGGGCCTGTCGCGGGTGGCGTTCAGCGCCTCGTCCAGCCGCTCGAGGGGATACTCGTGCGTATAGAGCGGCGCCGGGTCGAGCCGCCCGCTCGCCACCGCGTCGACGGCTTCTCGGATGCCCTGCATGTAGATGGCCGGGTCGCGCTCGTGGGCGTTGATCACGTCGAGGCCCCGCCAGTTCCACAGCTGCATGTTCACCTGTCGCGGCCCGTCCTGGTGGAAGCCCGCGATGACGAGGCGGCCACGCTCTCGCGTCAGCTCGCCCGCGAGGTCGATCGGCCACTGCTTGCCGACGGCCTCGATGACGCGGTCGCAGAACACCCCGCCGGTCATCTGGCGCACCTCCTCCATGATCACCCAGTGATCCTCCATCGGGATCGTCTCGGCCGCTCCCATCTTCTTCGCGAGCGCAAGCGCGAAGGGACGGCGCGAGATCGCGATCACGCGCGCGCCGGCATCGCTCGCGAGCTTCGTCAGGAGCGCGCCGAGGAAGCCGATACCGATGATCGCGACGGTCTGGCCGGCCCGGATATCGCTGCGGCGGAAGATGTTCATGGCGCAACCGAGCGGCTCGCCGGGGAATGGCTGTCCGTCGAGGGCGGGCGGCAGCCCCACCACCTTGTCCGCATCGGCCAGGTCGTACTCGGCGTAGGCGTTGTAGCTGAGCGCGGCGACCCGGTCGCCCGGCCGAACCTCGCTCACGCCCTCGCCGACCGCGTCCACGACGCCCCAGCCTTCATGGCCGAGATCGCCCGGTGGCGTCGGGAACTGCATCCACTCCGGCCCCGCCCACGGGCCGAGATTCGACGCGCACACCCCGCAGCCCTCGAGCTTCAGCCGCACCTGGCCCGGCCCCGGCTCGGGCATCGCCACCGTCTCGACGGCGATCTGGCCGGGGCCCGTCAGCCGCACGGCCCGCATCGTCCCGGCAGTGTCCGCGCGCGTTTTGGGGGTGGTCGTGCCCAGCGCCATGTCGTCCGGCAACGTCTGTCTCCCGTGTGGATGAGCTTGAAGAGGCTGCACCTAGCACGGACCGCGGCGGAGACAACCCCCGGGGACCTGCGCCTCGCTCCAGGGCGAGGTGTTCATTCCACCACGGGATCGAGCAGATGCCGACCCTCGCGGCTGTCGATCTCGACGATCCAGAGGTCGCCGTCGAACCGCCTCTCCCGCTCGAGGCGCCCGTCGACCTCGCTCTCTGGAGCTCCGGGCGTCGGCACGATGGCCCGCCAGCGCCGGTCGTCCGCCTCGCCCTCGTCGAACGCTGTCTGGGGCGCGGGGCCGTAGAGCTCGGCCGTGCCGTCGAGCCGGTTGACCTTCACGAAGATCGCCCCGGCCTCTTCGGCGCCCTTCTTCGCGACGACCGCGAACATGCCCTCGGCCGCGACCCGTCTCAGGTAGGCTCCCACCCAAACGCCGGACTTCACCCGCAACTCCGCCCTCCGTTCCTTCCCCGATTCGGACCTCGGGCGAGGATGGGCGCTCGGAGGCGCGGCGTCTAACGCAGTTCCACCCCCGAGACGCGGGAGAGCTCGGCCAGCACCTCGTCGCCCATCTCCCCGGTGGTCACGAGCCCGCGATCGGCCTGGAAGCGGCGGATGGCGCCGCTGGTCGAGTTGCCCCACTGCCCGTCGATCGGGCCGGGCGCATAGCCGAGATCGGCCAGGACGCGCTGGATCTTCGCGATCGCGGGATCGCCCTGGACCTCGGGCCGGGGCTTCGGCTCGGCCGGCGCCGGCATCGCGGTCTCCAGGGAGGCGTGCTCCTGGCCCGTGCCGCCGGCCGGCGCCGAGGCGTCGATGCCCGACAGCTGGATGTGCGCGAGGAGCGCCGGCGTCGGCTGCGGGTCGATCGAGCCCGCGGCCGCGTCGCCGTAGCGCTCGATGGCGGCCTGCGTCCCCGGGCCGTAGAGGCCGTCGAGCTCACCCGAGTAGAAGCCTCGCTCGGCCAGCGCGCTCTGTATGTCGCGGACGAGACCCCGGTCGTAGTCGGGCAGCCGGGACGGCTCGTCTCCGGCCCCGGCAGTCAGGTCGGGGCCGTCCCACGGCACGCTCTGCACGAGCGGGGCCGGGTGGTGCCCCGCCTGCATCCACAGCGCATTCACCGCCGTCGCCATCCACAGGGCGGCGAAGGCCATGGCACCGATGAGACGCGACGGATGTCGCAGCATCGAACGTATCACCACGCTTGTCCTGTCTTCATCGAAGTCGGGATCATGCGGTCAGGCGGTCCGGCAGGTCCGCGTCCACCGGGGGCCGCAAGGTCGCGGCGCGCGCCGGCCGGACCGGCACGACCGTCTCCATCCGGTCCGCCTGCGGCAGGACGATCGTGACGCGCGTGCCGCGCCCGAGCGTGCTTTCGATCCGCATCGTGCCGTCGTGCAGCTGCGCCAGGCCGCGCACGACGGAGAGCCCGAGGCCCGTGCCCCCGCCGTGATCGTATCCGGTCTTCAGCTGGACGAAGGGCTCTCCGAGGCGATCGATGTCCTCCGGCGCGATCCCGCGGCCCTCGTCGGCGACATAGAGCGCGACCGCGCCGGTCTCGGTGCGATACGCGCCGACCATCACCTTGCCGCCCGGCGGCGTGAACTTGATCGCGTTCGACATCAGGTTGAGCAGGATCTGCTTCACCGCGCGCGGATCGGCGGTCACCTCCTCCTCCGGGCCGAGGCCGTCGGCCTCGAGCAGGATCCCGCCCTGCGCGGCCTGCGGCTCCATCAGCTGCCGGCAGGCCTTGATCGCCTCGTCGAGGTGGAACGGCTCCGGGAACACCTGGAAGCGGCCCGTCTCGAGCTTCGACATGTCGAGGATCGCGTTCACCACGTCGAGCAGGTGGCTGCCGCTGTCGTGGATCAGCTGCGCGTATTCGCGGTGACGCTCCTGCTCGAACTTGCCCATGAGCTCCGTCGCGAGGATCTCCGAGAAGCCGAGAATCGCGTTCAGCGGCGTGCGCAGCTCGTGGCTCATATTGGCCAGCAGCCGCCCCTTGCCTATGGAGGCCCGCTCGGCCGCCGCCAGCGCCGACCGGAGCGCCGCCTCGCTCTCGACCTGCGATTGCACGTTCCGGAGCATGCCCACGAGGTCGGCATCCTTGCGCCGCTCGCCGATCCGGCGCACGCGCAGCTCCACCTGCTCGAAGGCCCCGTCCCCGTCCTTGAGCCGGATGCCCGCAGTCGCGGAGCCGTCGAGCCAGGCCGTGTCCATCGCCTGCAGGTAGACGGGACGGTCCTGCACATGGATGCAGCGAACGAGCCCCTCTCCCGCCAGGTCCTCCGGCGCCAGGCCGAGGAGGCGCCGCGCGGCAGCATTCGCGGCGAGAAGATTGCCGTTGCGGCGCAGCCTCACGACGAGATCGGGCGCATGGTCGAGGAGCTCCGCGTCCGCGCCGCCGCGGCTGAGGGACTGCGCGAGCTGCCCGCTGAAGCTCCGCCTCGCGCTCCAGCCGAGGAGCGAGGCCATCGCGGCTGCGGCGAGAGCGGCGGTGAGGGCCGCGCCGGGGGCGGGGCCAGCCTCAGCCGCGCCCGTGGCCGCCAGGCCGGCGACGGCCGAGATGGCGGCGACCGGTGCCGCGGCGACGGCGACCGTCGCCAGCCGGCTCCGCGCGAACATGATCAGGCCCGGCAGCACCGCCATGAAGACGAGCGCCGGCGAAGCGAGCCCGCCGGTCGACAGGACGACGGCCGTCACGAGCAGCGCGGCCGCGCCCCCCGCGAGCACCACGCCGCGCTCCAGGTTGCCGGTGCGCGAGACGTGGAGGGCGCAGAGCGCGGGGCCGAGCGAGAGCGCGAACACCGCGACCTCCGCGACATCGGGCTTGCCCCAGGCGTAGAGATAGACGGGGAAGGCGAGCAGCGTCGCCAGGGTCAGCAGGAGCTGGCTCGCGAGGAACGTTTCCTGGCGCAGGCACTCGGCCGGATCGGCGCGCAGCTGTGGCGCCACCGCGGCCACGATGCCCCGCCTGAAGGATGATAGGAACGCGCCTGCAGACACTCGACACTCCGATCGGGTTCTTGAAGACAAACACTCGTGCCCGACCCGTCGGCACTGTCTCAGAGGCGTCTTAAGGAACGCTGAAAAGCCGCCCGCGCCCGCTCCCGCCCCGTGTGCCGGGCGAAGTTCTGCGAAAGATAGAATTTTCGAGAAAGTCAAAACGGGGCTGAAAATCCTGTCTGGCAGAGTGGACCCACCGATAGTTGAACCTGTTCTCTCGGGACGAAGGCGATGTTCCTCATCCGTCTGGCTTTCTGGCTGACCCTGGTGCTGCTCGTCTTGCCGATGCCGCGCAGCGAGACCGGCGAGGCTTCCGGCACCACGATCTCGGCCTTCGACGCGCTCGGCTTCGCGCAGTCGGCGGTCAGCGACGTCGCCGGCTTCTGCGATCGGAACCCGCGCGCCTGCGAGACCGGGGCGATGCTCATCGGCACCCTTCGGGAGAAGGCGATCTACGGCTCCCAGCTCGTCTACCGCAGCCTGTCGGCGGAGCCCGACACGGACCCCTCGCTGGCGGGTCCCGACGCGCCGGAGGGCCCCGACCCGCAGGCCGGTCCCGACAGCGGCGTGGCGGCACCCTTGCGGCCTTCCCTCGACACGCTCTCCGAGGAAGACCGCCAGGTCTCGTGGCGCGGCCCTCTGAACGGCTGACGGCCCGGCTCTGGCGCCGGGTTACATGGGCGCGGCTTGGCGCCTATATGTCGGGGCAGGACGAGGAGCCAGGCGGCCGATGAGCACCCCCCCGATCGAACAGATCTACGACGACTTCTCCTTCATCGACGACTGGGAGGAGCGCTATCGCTACGTGATCGAGCTCGGGCGGACGCTCGAGCCTCTGCCCGAGGAGGCCCACTCGGCCGAGAACAAGGTGCAGGGCTGCGTCAGCCAGGTGTGGCTCGAGACGAACCGGGAGGACCGGCCGGCGGGTCCCCTCCTCACCTTCCGGGGCGACAGCGACGCGCTGATCGTCCGCGGCCTGATCGCCATCCTGTTCTCGCTCTATTCCGGCCGCACGCCGCACGAGATCCTGGAGACGGACGCGGAGGACGCCTTCTCGCGTCTCGGACTGAAGGAGCACCTGACGCCCCAGCGCTCGAACGGTCTCGCCGCGATGGTGCAGCGCGTCCGCCGCGATGCCGCCGCGGTCGCAGAAACCGTCTCCTGACCGGCGCCGCGAGGTCGTCTCACCCCTCCCCCGCCGGCCTGTAGCCCTCCGCGCCCCAGTGCCGCAGCGCGGCCCGCGCCGCCCCCGTCGCCCGCACCCCTATGCCGTAATGCTCGACGAGCCTGTCGAGCGCGATGCGCAGCACGAGCTTGCCGGAGCGGCGCGGCCAGCCCCTCCGCCGTTCGACCTCCTCGAGCCCCACGAGGTCGCAGCACACGTCGATCAGGAGCGACCCGAGCTCGTGTCCGACGAACCGCATCGCCCGGTCGACGCGGTCGCGCGCGTCGATCGCATGGTCGAGACCTTCGGCGACCCGGTTGCCGACGCCGGCCTGTCCCCGCGGCGTCGGCGGGAGGCTCAGGTCGACCCCGAGCCTCGGCATGAGGCCGGCCCTCGTGTAATCCGCCCGCAGCCTCTCGCCGGCCAGGAACTGTGCCTCGCTGATCATCGGCTCGCCGTTCGGACCCTTTCGGCGGTGAAGCCATGCGAGCGGGCTCTCGTTCTCCACGATGTCGGGCCCGGGCGCGCTCGAGGGGCGCCCCGAGACCTGCCGCACCTCCAGATGTTGGCGGCGGTAGGAATCGTCCGCCCTTCCCGCCGCCAGGCGGCGGAGGAAGGCGCGTCCCTCCGCGCTGACCTCGGCGTCGCCGTCGGGCAAGCCGCGCAGAAGCCCACGCGAGAAGGCCCGCCTCACGATCTCGTCCGGCACCACGAGAAGGGGCGCGTCCCGTCCGGCACGCGCCACTTCCGCCCTGTTCAGCCCGTCCTCGCGCAGGAGTCGGGTGCCCGGTCGTGCCAGGGCTGCGAGGAGCCGGACGAAGTGCTGCTCGTCGTGTAGGTCCACGGCGTTCATCGCGATGCCTCCAGATAGCGCCCCACGCGTGCCTCGAGAGCCTGCAGCCGCGCGTCGAACGCGGCCTCGTCCCGTCGCTCCTCGACCTTCCGGCAGGCATGGGTGACCGACGTGCGGTGATGTCCGAAGCGGGCGGCGATCTCCTCGCAGGTGAGTTGCAGCACCACGCGCTCGAGATACATGGTCGTGTGCCGCGCCCATTTCGCGCGCGCGGTCGCCCTGCCCGGCGCCATCATCTCCGACAGCGCGACCCCGTGATGGCGCGCCACGTATCTCTCGACGAGACGGGCCACGCCATGATCGCCGTGCCCACGCCGCGGCACACGGCGCGCCCGATCCACCTCGCACTCCACCGATACCGGCATCCGCCCACTCCATTATAGGATTAATATCCTATCATGCAGTGGCGGCTAAGTGGGTGAATAAAAGCTGGACTTCAAGGCCGGAATAGCCAGGGTTTGCCGGCGTTCCGCCGGCGCCCGGATAGGTATGAAGTCACACCTCCCCCGCCCGCGTCAAACTTCGTTCCTCCATCGGAGGGAAGATCATGACGGTGCACGACGTTCGGCGGCGGGAGAATTGGCCAGGCTTGGACGACCGCGCTGGGGCGGCAATCGGGGCCACGATCCGGAGCGGGGCCATCCGCTACGAACGGTCGCGGCATCTGCCGGGCCTCATCCGGCTGTTTCCGGGCGAAGTTCCGCGGGAGGAGCCGGATGCGAGCCGCTTCATCGTGGAGCGACTGTGCGCGGCCGTGCGCCGGGAGCGGCGTCGGGCCCGGTCGGCTCACTGGGCCTACGATCTAAACCGCCACATCGCGCTGTCGCAGGCGCTCGCGGCGGAGCGCCTGCGACTGGGCGAATTGGACCGCCCGGTGGCGCCGGCCGCGACGGCCGCACGCCACACCGCCGCGATCAGCCGCGGCGGCGGCGCTGGCCGAGGCCCATCTTCTTCGCAAGTGCCGAGCGCGCCGCGGCGTAGTTCGGAGCCACCATCGGGTAGTCCCCCGGAAGTCCCCACTTCTCCCGATACTCCTCCGGCGACAGGTCGTAATGCGTCCGGAGATGCCGCTTGAGCGACTTGAACTTCTTTCCGTCCTCGAGGCACACGATGTATTCCGGCGTCACCGATTTTCGCACCGGCACGGCGGGCTTCAGCTCTTCCTTGGGCTGCTCGACCTCGTTCGTCCCGACCTTCAACAGCGCCTGGTGCACCTCGTGTATGAGGTTCGGCAGGTCGGTCGACTGGACCGGATTGTTGCTGACATAGGCCGACACGATCTCCGCTGCCAGCTCGATGAGCTCGCTGTTCTGCTCTGTGTTTTCCATGGCTAGGGGCACCTTTTTTTGTTTCGTAGAGGCCGACGAACGAACTCCTGCCCGGCAAAGGGCTAACAGTAGGTGAAGCGGGAATCGCTAGGCCCCGCACCGTCTTTCGACCACGCGCTTTACATACGGGCACGCCCCGCCACAGGCAAGATAGAACCGGCACGCTCCGGACTAAGCTGCAGCACTACAGCGCAGCCCGGAATATACCGCAGTCTAGTCAATCTATATGAACGATAAGTCTTTACTGGAGCAATATTAACGGAAGACTGCTGCAGAACCCGACTGCCGGCCGAGTCACGCTCTAGATGTAATAGACGACCAGCAGACCTGCGAGCAGCACTGTCGTCCAGAAGGCCATGACTCCGGTGGGCCAGGTGCCGCCGACGATTCCCTCCGGACCATGATGCCGGCGCAGCGAGCCGACGACGAAGGTGAGGCTGCCGCCGAGCCGCTCGAGCGCGACGGCACGCCACGCCGAGACCCAGCGCGCAAGGCGCACGGCCGGTCCGGGGGCGAGCCCCCGCCAGAGCCAGTCGACGTCGAGCGTGATGGTCCTGGTGCGCTTCAGCGCGTTCAGCAGGAGGAAGAAGGCGAGGCCGGAGAACAACAGAAGCTGGAGCTGCTGCACGACGTGGCTGCCCGTGTAGGGCTCGTAGTCCACCGGATAGGGAAGGATCGCGTAGAGCGGCTGCGGGAAGACGCCGAGACCGATGCAGATCGCCGACAGGAGATACATGGCCCAGCGCATGTTCGCCGGCGGATCCGGCGGGCGCATGCCGGAGTCCTTCTGGAAGAACACGAACCAGGGGAACTTGATGCCCGCGTGCAGGAAGACGCCGGCGGTGGCCGCGGCGAGCACGAACCAGACGACCGCGAGGTGCTCCTCGCCGGCGGCCGAGTTGATCATGGATTTCGAGACGAAGCCCGAGGTCAGCGGGAAGGCCGAGATGGCGAGAGCCCCGATCGTGCCGCAGACGGTGGTCACCGGCATCGTCCGGAACAGCCCGCCGAGATCCGTGCACTTGCTCTTGCCCGTCATGTAGAGGACGGAGCCCGCCGACATGAGGAGCAGCGCCTTGTAGATGATGTGGGCGAAGGCGTGCGCCGCCGCGCCGTTCAGCGCGAGCTCCGTGCCAATGCCGATGCCGGTCACCATGAACCCGACCTGGTTGATGATCGAGTAGGCGAGGATGCGGCGCATGTCGTTCTCGAGGATCGCGAAGACGATCCCGTAGCAGGCCATGAACAGGCCGACCCACAGGAGGATCTCCGCGCCCGGGAAGCCCCGCATCAGGACGTAGACGGCGGTCTTCGTCGTGAAGGCGGAGAGGAAGACCATGCCGGACCAGGAGGCGGCCGGGTAGGCGTCGGGCAGCCAGGCCTGCAGCGGCGGGGCGCCCGCGTTGATCAGGAAGCCCGCGAGAATGAGCCAGCGCGGCCAGCCGTCTGTCGCCATCGCGTGGAAGCCGATGTCGCCCGTCGTCCAGATCTGCCCGGCGACGCCCGCCATCAGGATGACGCCGCCGAGGAGATGGATGATCGCGTAGCGGATGCCGGGCCCCCACGCCTCCCGCCCGGCCGACCAGATGACCATGGTCGAGGCGAGCGCCATGAGCTCCCAGAAGACGAAGACAGACAGAAGGTCGCCCGCGAAGACGACGCCGAGCGCCGACCCGGCATAGGCGTAGGCCGAGGTCAGCTCGAGCGTCCTCGGCTGGTTCAGCGAGTAGAGCCCGCCGCCGAACACCATGAGCGCGAACACGGTGCCGAAGACGCGCGCCAGGGCGTCGCCGCGCACGGGGGTCAGCTCGTAGCCGAACCAGGAGAGGCGCAGCGCCTCTCCGTCCGGCACCATCCAGACGAGGGCGAGCGCCACAAGCGGCAGCCCGAGCAGCAGGACGTTGCGGAGCCTGAGGCTGACGAAGGGCAGCGCGAACGCGCCCACGATCAGCACGAGGCCGGGCGGAATAACGATGTCACTCATAGTAGTCGTCCCGCCGCTTGAGGAGGAGACCGAGGCCCTTCGAGAAGAAGACCATCGCGACGCAGGAGATGAAGCCGTACCAGGCGCCGAAGCCGAACGTGCCGTCGATGCCGAAATGCGGATGGTGCTCGACGAAGAGATCGGCCAGCACCGTCAGCGCGAGCACGACGATGAAGCCGGCCCACAACTTGCGGATCGAGGCGGGGCGGACGAGCCAGTGATCCTGTTCGGGTGTCATGGCCTTGTCTCCATCATGGCCTCGGACAGGCCGAGCGGCAGTCCGGGGAAGAGGAACATCAGCACGGTCAGGCTCGCCGTGACGACGATCGCGATCACCATCGGCAGCGGCGCCTCGCCGTGGCCGCCGCCGTGCGCGTGGGTGTCGTGCGCGTGGGGCTCGCCATGGCCGTGGTGCCCGTGCGCTCCTGCCGGGTGCGGCTCCTCCTCGCGGAAGAAGGCCCGGTAGACGATCGGCAGGAAATAGCTCGCATTGAGCACGGTCGAGCCGATGATGACGGCGACGGGGACCCACCGGCCGCTCGAGAAGGCGCCTTCGAGGATGAACCACTTCGAGAGGAACCCCGCCGTCGGCGGCACGCCGATCATCGACAGCGAGGCGACCGTGAAGGCACCCATCGTCCACGGCATGCGCCGCCCGATGCCGTTCATCCGGCTGATATGGTCGACATGGGCGGCCGTGTGCACGGAGCCCGCGGCGAAGAAGAGCGTGATCTTCGACACGGCGTGGGCCGCGATATGCATGGCCGCGCCGACGAGCGAGATCGGCGTGAGGATCGCGGCCGCCAGCACGATGTAGGAGAGCTGGCTGATCGTCGAGTAGGCGAGCCGCCGCTTCAGGTGATCCTGCTGCAGCGCGACGACGGAGGCGGCGAGGATCGTGAAGCCCGCGACCCAGGCGAGCCAGTCGGCCGTGCCGAGCGAGGCGAGGTTCTCCACGCCGAAGACGTAGACGACGACCTTCGTCAGCGTGAAGACGCCGGCCTTCACGACGGCGACGGCATGGAGCAGCGCGCTGACCGGCGTCGGCGCGACCATCGCCGCCGGCAGCCAGTAATGCACGGGCATGACGCCCGCCTTGCCGATCCCGAAGACGAAGAGGCCGAGCAGCACGCCCGTCAGCACGGGCCCCGCCTTGCCGGCCAGGATGCCGCCCGGGGCGAAGTCGAGCGTGCCGGCCAGGATGCCCGTCCAGATGATCGCCGGCAGGAGCAGGAGCATCGACGTGCCGAGGAGGAGCATGAGGTAGACCCGCCCCGCCGCCCGCGCCTCCGCGTTGCCGTTGTGGGTGACGAGCGGATAGGTCGAGAGCGTCAGCACCTCGTAGAAGAGGAAGAGGGTGAAGAGATTCGAGGAGAAGGCGACGCCCATCGTCGCGGCGATCGCCACCGCGAAGCAGACGTAGAACTGCGTCTGCCTCGGCTCCCCGTTCCCGCGCATGTAGCCGATCGAGTAGATCGAGTTCACGATCCACAGGGTCGAGGCGACGAGGCCGAAGAGCATCCCGAGCGGCTCCACCCTGAAGCCGACGACGAGGCCCGGAAGCACCTCGAACCCGCCGAGCTCCGGCCGCGCGCCGGAGAGCACCGGGCCGACGAGGCTCGCGACGATCACGAAGAGGATGCCGGCGGAGGCGAGCGTGATGCCTTCGCGCAGGTTCGGCTGCCCGCCGGCCAGCGGAATGAGCACGGCGGCCACCAGCGGCACGAGGAGCGCCAGAAGGACGAGGGTCGAGTCCATCAGAGGATCCCCGCGAGAAGTGCCTCGGCCGCCCGTTCGGCGACGCCCGCCGTGAAGGCCGCGTCGAGGCCGAAGACGACGGATGCCGCCACGAGCACCCAGGTCGGGATAATAAGGGAGAGCGGCGCCTCCTCCACGGACGCGACGGCCTGCGTCGGCTCGCGGAACCACGCGATCTCGACGACCCGGCCGACATAGACGACCGCGAGGAACGAGCTCGCCATGATCAGGAAGGACAGGAGCCACGCCCCGCTCTCGAAGGCGCCGGCGGCGAGATACCACTTGGAGACGAAGCCGACCGTGCCCGGCACGCCGATCAGCGACAGCCCGGCGATCACGAAGCCCGCCATCGTCACGGGCATCCGCCGGCCGATGCCGGCGAGCCCCTCCAGGTCGTGGCGCCCCACGCGCATGACGACCGCGCCGACGGCCATGAACAGCGCGCCCTTCGTCACCGCGTGGTTGAACAGGTGCACGATCGTGCCGGTCAGGCCGTTCAGGTTCGCGATGCCGATGCCGAGCGTCATGTAACCGATCTGCGCCACCGAGGAGTAGGCGAGCATCCGCTTCACGTCGTCCTGGAAGATCGCGATGATCGAGGCGATGAACATCGCGGCGACCGACAGGACGAGTAGGATCTCCGTCAGCGGCAGGTCCGCGTAGACGAAGCGCGCGCCGAAGATCGAGAAGAAGAACCTCAGGAAGAGGTAGACCGCGACCTTCGTGGCCGTCGACGCGAGGAACACCGTCGCCACCGAGGGCGCGTAGGCGTAGGCGTTCGGCAGCCAGACATGCAGCGGGAAGAGCGCGAGCTTCAGGCTGATGCCGACCGTCAGGAAGGCGAGCGCAGCGAGCACCGAGCGCGAGCTCTCCACGTCGACGATCCGCTCGGCCATGTCGACGAAGTTCAGCGTCCCCGTCATCGCGTAGAGCAGGCCGACCCCGATCACGTAGAAGGTCGCGCCGATCGTGCCGAGGATCAGGTACTGGTAGGCCGCCAGCAGCGCCCGCCGGTCCCGCCCGAGCGCGATCATCACGTAGGACGACAGCGACGAGATCTCGAGGAAGACGAAGGCGTTGAACGCGTCGCCCGTGATCGCCATGCCGAGCAGGCCGGTCAGGTTCAAGAGGTACATGGTGTAGAACCACGCCTGCTTGTTCTCCGCCAGCTCCGCCGCCACGCTCCGCGGCGCGTAGGGCATGATCACCGCGCCGATCACCGAGACGAGGACGAGGATGTAGGCGTTGACGACGTCGACCCGGTACTCGATGCCGTAGGGCGGCGCCCAGCCGCCCATGGCGTAGGAGATCGGGCCGCCAGCCAGCACCTGGGCGAGGAGCGCGACCGAGATCACGATCCCCACGAGACTGATCGCGAGCGCGATCGGCCACGCGACGCGGCGGCGGTCGATGAGCGCGCAGATCGTGGCCCCGACGAGCGGGATCACCACCTGCAGGGCAGGCAGGTTGTCGAGGATCATGCTTCGGGGTCCCGGGCGAAGAGCTCTTCTTCCTCGATCGTCCCGAAGGCTTCGTTGATCCGCACGACGAGGCCGAGGCCGAGCGAGAGCGTCGCGACGCCGACGACGATGGCCGTGAGGATGAGAACGTGGGGCAGCGGGTTCGAGTAGACCGCGAACTCGGCCGCCAGGATCGGAGGCGTCCCGCCGAGTATCTTCCCCGGCGAGATGTAGAGGAGATAGACGGAGGTCTGGAACAGGTTCAGGCCGACGAGCTTCTTCACCATGTTGCCGCGGGCGACGACGATGTAGAGCCCCGACACCATCAGGAAGACGGCGATCCACTGGTTGTAGTGGGAGACGACTGTCTGCAAGAAGTCCATCAGCGCCCCCTACCGGCGAAGGCGTAGAAGATCGCGAGCATGGTGCCGGACACGGAGACGAGCACGCCGATCTCGACGAGCATGACGCCGAGCTCCTGCGCGTGGTGGTGGTCGTGGCCGAGCACGTCGTAGTCGAGGAAGTTCGCGCCGAGGAGGAGGCTCGCCACGCCGACGCCGGCGTAGATGAGCACGCCGAGCGGCACCATGATCTCCACGACCCGCACCGGCACGGCCTCTAGCGCGGCGTCGAGGCCGAACATGATGGCGTAGAGGATCACCGCCGCGGCGACGATCACGCCCGCCTGGAAGCCGCCGCCCGGCCCGTAGTCGCCGTGGAACTGCACGTAGAGCGCGAAGACGAGCATGAACGGCAGCAACAGCTTCGAGATGACGCGGAGGATGACGTCCAGTCTCATGACGTCTCTCCGTTCTTGCCGTTGCGCCTGCGGTTGCGGCGGAGCAGCAGCAGCACGCCGATCCCGGCTGTGAAGACGACGGTCGTCTCGCCCAGCGTGTCGAAGCCGCGATAGCTCGCGAGAACCGAGCTCACGACGTTCGGAATGCCCGTCTCCTCCACCGACTTCTCCAGATAGTAGGCGCCGACATGGGTGTGGATCGGCTGGTCGGGGACGCCGAAGGCCGGCAGGTCGAGCGTGCCGTAGATCAGCGCGATGCCCGTCACCGTCGCGACGAACAGCGGCAGGGCCGGCGAGTGCTTCGGCTTCTGCTCCTCGGTCTTCGTGAGGAAGAGCACGGCGAGCATCAGGACGGTCGAGATGCCGGCGCCGACCGCCGCCTCGGTCATCGCCACGTCGACCGCGTCGAGCACGATCAGCACCGTCGCGATGATGAAGCTGTAGGCGCTCGACAGGATCACGACGGCGAAGAGGTTCCTCAGCCTGACGACCCCGATCATGATCGCGGCGAGCAGGGTGAGGAGGACCATGTTGATGAGGGCCTCGATCATTCCGGTCGCTCCTTTCCGTCCTGGCCGAGGCCGAGCGTGCCGCTGTCTCCGCTCCCGATGTCCTGCTCGTCGAGCCGCCGCTTCACGGCCGCGCGCCCCTCGCCCTCCGTCTCGTCGATCTCCCAGAGATGGCCGGCCGGCCGCGGCGGAAGGACCTCCACCGCCCGTCTCTCGAGCCGGCCGCCCTCCCCGGCGAGCAGCGGCTTCACGCCGACGACGAGCGCGGCCCGCGCGAGCGCGTGGCTCGACAGCGGGCTCGTGAAGAAGAAGAGAGCGAGGATCATCAGGAGCTTCACGGTCACGAGCGAGAACCCGCTCTCGAGGCACATGCCGAGGATCAGGAGCCCGGCGCCGAGCGTGTCGGCGACCGAGGCGGCGTGCATCCGCGTGAAGATGTCGGGCATCCGCGCGACGCCGAAGGCGCCGACGACGAGGAAGAAGCTCCCGGCCAGCAGCATCGCCCACTGCAGGATCTCGACGAGGATAGAGGTCATGAGCTCGGCTCCTCGCCGCCCGAATGGGCGAGATCGCCGAAGCGGAAGAACTTCAGGACGGCGATCGTGCCGATCACGTTCAGGAGGGCGTAGAGGATGCCGATATCCAGGAACTCCGGGCGCCCCGTCAGGAAGCCGAAGACCGCGAGCATCAGGATCGCGAAGTTGCCGATCGAGTTCACCGCGAGCATGCGGTCGAACACGGTCGGCCCCAGGAGGGCACGCGCCACGGCGAGGCCGAGCGCCACCAATATGGCGAAGGCGGCAGTCGCGAACATGTCAGAGACCGCTCTCGAAGCGGCTCACGCGGCGGTCCATCGTGCCCTCGGCGGTCGCGTCCGCCCCCTCGCGCGTCAGCGCGTGGACGAGGATCGTGTGGTCGTCGAAGGAGACGGTGGTGGAGATGGTGCCGGGCGTGAGCGTGATGGAATTGGCGTAGGTCGTGAAGCCGACGGAGGTCTTCTGGGAAGCCGTCACCCGCACCACCGTCGGAGAGATCTCCAGCCGCGGCTTCAGGATCTCCTTCGTGACGTCGAGCGCCGACTTCACGATCTCCCAGGCGAGCCAGGGCCAGTAGGTGACGGCGCCGACCAGGAACCCGGCCGGGTAGCCCTCCTGGTCGAGCACCTTGAGGCGCCACATGAAGGCGCCCACCAGTGCCGAGCAGACGAAGCCGACCGACACGAGCCAGGTGTCGTAGTGGCCGGACAGGAGCAGCCAGAAGGCGAACAGCGCCGCGATCAGGCTCAGGCCTCGAATGCCCACGTCGAAATTCCCCCGGGAGATACCGTCGACGGGGCCCTCGAGGTTCACATGCCCCGTATCGACCCCTGGGGGAAAATACGCAATTGACAAGTGCCGTCAACGAAAACCCGACGCCGGGCGGCATCTGGTATACCAGCTGATGATGTAGATGATGCTGAATTGCGAAGTCGGATCAGCACACTATGTATGCCCACGGAAAGGTTCCCGGAGGATGAAGATGAGCGACACCGAGACGTCCGGCCGCGTCGAGAAGAGCGACCGCGAGTGGCAGGAGGAACTGACGCCCGAGCAGTATCGGGTGACCCGCTGCCAGGGCACGGAGCGCCCGTTCACCGGGCCGTACTGGGACGAGAAGGCCGCGGGCACCTATGCCTGCGTCTGCTGCGGCACCCCGCTCTTCAGCTCGGAGCAGAAATATGATTCGGGGTCCGGCTGGCCGAGCTATTGGGCGCCGATTGCGGAGGGCCGCGTGAGCGAGCACGAGGATCTCTCCCACGGCATGCGCCGGGTGGAAGCGCGCTGCGCGACATGCGACGCTCACCTCGGTCACGTCTTCCCGGACGGACCCCCGCCCACGGGCTTGCGCTACTGCATCAACGGCCACGCGCTGAGCTTCGACCGGAAGCTCGCGTGACGGCGGTCGCGTGAACCCGACCGCACTGCACGAAGGAAAAACCGCCGCAACATGAAGTCCCTAGCTGACGCCGCCGCCACGCCGCCGCGCGCGGAAGGGCGCGCCCTCGAGACGAGCCACCACGGCCGAACCCGCCGCGACCCCTATGCCTGGCTGAGGGCCGAGAACTGGCAGGAGGTGATGCACGACCCTTCGAGCCTCGCGCCGGAGATCCGCGCGCAGCTCGAGGCCGAGAACGCGTGGACGGCATCGGTGATGGCGGGCACGGAGGCGCTTCAGGAGAGGCTGTTCTCCGAGATGCGCGGGCGCATCAAGGAGGACGATTCGAGCGTTCCCTCTCCCGACGGCCCCTATGCCTACGCGACGCGCTACCGCACGGGAGGGGAGCACCCTCTCCTCGTGCGCACCCCGCGTGGCGGCGGCGAGGAGGAGACGCTTCTCGACGGCGACGCGCTGGCCGAAGGCCGCGGCTACTTCCGCCTCGGCGGCGCCGGGCACGCGCCCGACCACCGCCTCCTCTACTACGCGACCGACACGGCCGGCTCGGAGTTCTACACGATCCGCATCCGCGACCTCGCGACGGGCGAGGACCTTCCCGACGAGATCACCGACACGACCGGCGGCGCCGTCTGGTCGCCCGACGGGCGGGCGCTCTACTACACGAGACTCGACGCGAACCACCGGCCGCGCCAGGTCTTCCGACACGTCGTGGGCGAGGATGCCGCGAAGGACGAGCTGGTCTACGAGGAGGCCGATGCCGGCTTCTTCGTCGGCGTCGGCCGCACGCAGTCGCGGCGCTTCGTCGTCATCGACGCGCACGACCACGAGACGAGCGAGGTCTGGCTGATCGACACGGCATCGCCGGACCCGAAGCCCCGCCTCGTCGCGCCGCGCGAGACGGGCATCGAGTACCATGTCGAGCATCATGGGACCGACCTCGTCATCCTGACGAACCGCGACGACGCGGAGGACTTCAAGCTGGTCACCGCGCCGGTCGAGGATCCCGCCGTCGCGAACTGGCGCGACCTCGTGCCCCACCGCGAGGGCCGCTACGTCATCGACGCCGTGCCCTACGCAGACCATCTCGTGCGCCTCGAGCGCGAGGACGGGCTGCCGCGCATCGTGATCCGCCGCTGGAGCGACGGCACCGAGCACGAGATCTCCTTCCCCGAGGAGGCCTACGCGCTCGGCGTGATGCACGGCTACGAGTACGAGACCGACGAGATCCGCTTCAGCTACTCCTCGCTGACGACACCGGCGCGCGTCTACGACTACGCGATCGGGACCGGCGAGCGCACCCTGCGCAAGGAGCAGGAGGTGCCGTCCGGTCACGATCCGGAGCGCTACGTGGTGCGCCGGGTCCACGCGCCCGCTCCCGACGGCGAGACGGTGCCGATCTCCGTCCTCATGCTGAAGGACACGCCCCGGGACGGCTCGGCCCCGTGCCTGCTCTACGGCTACGGCTCCTACGGCATCACCATCCCCGCCGGCTTCAACACGAACATCCTGTCGCTGGTGAACCGCGGCTTCGTGTTCGCCCTCGCCCATATCCGCGGCGGCCGGGACAAGGGCCAGCGCTGGTACCGCGAGGGAAAGACGGCGAAGAAGCTCAACACCTTCAGCGACTTCATCGCGGCAGCCGACCATCTCGCAGCGGAGCGCTACACCGCCCACGACCGGATCGTCGCCCATGGCGGCTCGGCCGGCGGCATGCTGATGGGCGCCGTCGCCAACATGGCGCCCGAGAGGTTCCTCGCGATCGTCGCCGAGGTGCCGTTCGTCGACACGCTCGCGACGATGCTCGACGACACGCTGCCCCTCACCCCGCCCGAGTGGCCCGAATGGGGCAACCCGATCGAGCGCGTCGAGGACTACGACCTCATCGCCTCCTACAGCCCCTACGACAATGTGAGGGCGCAGGCTTATCCGCACATCCTCGCGCTCGCGGGCCTCACCGACCCGCGCGTCACCTACTGGGAAGCCGCGAAGTGGGTCGCGCGCCTGAGGAACGAGAAGACCGACGACAACATCCTGGCGCTGAAGGTCAACATGTCGGCCGGCCATGCCGGCGCCTCCGGCCGGTTCGACCGGCTGAAGGAGGTCGCCCTCGTCTATGCCTTCGCGCTGAAGGTGACAGGCCTCGCCGATCGGGAGTAAGCATGGGGCCCATGAGAGGATAGCCGGGCCGCGGGCCCGGCTCCGCCACAGCAGTCGGAGTTCCGCCATGTCGCTCGCCGAGGACCAGAAGCAGTCGCACTCCAAGTACGGGGCATTCCAGTGGGAGGATCCGTTCCTCCTCGAGGAGCAGCTCTCCGAGGAGGAGCGGATGATCCGCGACATGGCGCGCGACTACGCGCAGGAGAAGCTCCTGCCGCGCGTCCTGACGGCCTATCGCGAGGAGCGCACCGACCGCGAGATCTTCGACGAGTTGGGAGAGCTCGGCCTGCTTGGTCCCACGACGCCCGAGGAATATGGCGGCGCCGGCACGAGCTACGTCGCCTACGGCCTCGTCGCCCGCGAGGTCGAGCGCGTCGATTCGGGCTACCGCTCGATGATGAGCGTGCAGTCCTCGCTCGTCATGTACCCGATCTACGCCTATGGCGACGAGAGCCAGCGCAGGAAGTACCTGCCGAAGCTCGCTTCGGGCGAGTGGGTCGGCTGCTTCGGCCTGACCGAGCCCGACGCCGGCTCCGACCCCGCCGGCATGAAGACGCGCGCGAGGAAGACCGACGGCGGCTACGTCCTCTCGGGCTCGAAGATGTGGATCTCGAACTCGCCGATCGCCGACGTCTTCGTCGTCTGGGCGAAGTCCGAGGCGCATGACGACCAGATCCGCGGCTTCGTGCTCGAGAAGGGCATGAAGGGTCTCACCGCGCCGAAGATCGAGGGCAAGCTCTCCTTGCGCGCCTCGGTCACCGGCGAGGTCGTGATGGACGGCGTCGAGGTCGGCGAGGAGCACCTCCTGCCGAACGTCGCGGGCCTGAAAGGGCCCTTCGGCTGCCTCAACCGCGCCCGCTACGGCATCTCCTGGGGCGCGATGGGCGCGGCCGAGTTCTGCTGGCACGCCGCGCGCCAGTACACGCTCGACCGCAAGCAGTTCGGCAGGCCGCTCGCCGCGACGCAGCTCGTCCAGAAGAAGCTCGCCGACATGCAGACCGAGATCGCGCTCGGCCTCCAGGCGTCCTTGCGCGTCGGCCGGCTCTTCGACGAGGGCAAGGTTGCCCCGGAGATGATCTCGCTCGTCAAGCGCAACAACTGCGGCAAGGCGCTCGACGTCGCCCGCATGGCCCGCGACATGCACGGCGGCAACGGCATCGCCGACGAGTTCCACGTCATGCGCCACCTCGCGAACCTCGAAACGGTGAACACCTACGAGGGCACGCACGACGTCCACGCCCTGATTCTCGGCCGCGCCCAGACGGGCATCCAGGCGTTCTTCTGATCTGGTCCGGAGACGGCCCGCGTGAAGCTCAACGACGCCGTCCGCACCGACATCGCGAACTCCGTCCTCTGCTGGCTCGCGACCGTCAGCCCCGAGGGGGTGCCGAACGTGACGCCGAAGGAGATCTTCGCGACCCTCGGCGACGACCGGATCGTCGTCGCCGACATCGCCTCGTCGAACAGCGTGCGCAACGTCGCCGCGAACCCGGATGTCTGCGTCAGCTTCGTCGACGTCTTCCGCCAGCGCGGCTTCAAGATCACCGGCCGGGCGCGGATCGTGCCGAAGGACACGGAGGAGTTCGCGGCGGTCGCGGCCGACCTTCTCCGCCTCGCCGGGGAGGCCTAGCCGGTCCGCAACGTGATCGTCGTCGAGATCGCCCGCATCGCGCGCATCTGGGCACCGAGCTATACGCTCCTCCCCGAGCGGAGCGAGGAGGAGCGGATGAACGAGGCCTACGACACCTATGGCGTGCGCCCGAAGGGGTGATTCCGTGGCCCGCGGGGCGGAAGACCTACCGGCCGCCCCGTGCCCGCCGCTTCGCCTCGAGCGCCACCGCACCGATCGTCGCCTCGAGCGCCACCGACAGTTCGTTCCAGCCGGGCCGATCGGCCGGCGCCCGCCGCGCCCGGCCCCGCTCCTCCGCCGGCCACGGCACGTGCAGGAAGCCCGCGATCGCCCCTTCGCGCGCCAGTCCCAGCGAGAGGTAGGTCGCAAAGTTGCAGAGATAGCTCCCGGCGTCGTGGGAGGTCCGCGCCCGGGCGCCGCTCGCGCGGATCGCGGCGAGGATCTGCGGTGCCGGCAGCGAGGCGTGGCGGATCGCCGGGCCCTTCGGGTCGATCGCCGGGTGGTTCGGCAGCGCGCCGCCGGCATCGGGCGCGAGCGGGCTCCTGTGGTTCTTGCCGCGAAGCTCGACATGCGGGATGCGCGCCCGGCCGTGCAGCCCGACATGCAGCACGGCGTCGGGCCGCAGGTCCCGCCACAGCCGCGGCAGGATCTCCGCCACCGCCGCATAGCTCACCGGCATGATCTCGGTGTGGAGCGCGATGCCGTGCCGCCGCGACATCGTGCCGGTTGGCAGCGCGCGCACGAGCGCCGCGCTCGGGTTCACCGGGGCGCCGGGAAACGGCCCGAAGCCCGTGACGAGGACGGTTGGCGCGCTCATGTCGTCGCCTCCGGCAGGTCGAGCGCCTGCGCCAGCTCCTCGACCGCGAGCGCGGGCGTCAGATCGCCGTCGGCCACCCGAGCCTCGAGCTCCTTCAGCCGGCCCGCCACCGCCCGGTTGCCCCGCACGAGGCCCAGGAGCCGCTCCTCGAGCAGCGTGCGCATCCATTTCACCTGCTGCTCCCGCCGCCGCGCCGCGAAGCCGCCGGAGGCCACAAGCGCCTCCCGGTGCCGTCCGATCGTCTCCCAGAGGCGGTCGAGGCCCCTGTTCGCGAGGCCCGAGACCGTCACGACCTCGGGCGTCCAGTCGGGCGAGGCGGGCGTCAGGATGTGCAGCGCCGCCTTGAGCTCCGCCGCCGCCTGCCGCGCGCGGCCCTCGTTGTCGCCGTCGGCCTTGTTCACCGCGATGATGTCGGCGAGCTCGAGCACGCCCTTCTTGATGCCCTGCAATTCGTCACCGGCCCCCGGCAGGGCGAGCAGCACGAACACGTCCACCATGTCGGCGACGGCGACCTCGGACTGGCCGGTGCCGACCGTCTCGACGATCACGACGTCGAAGCCCGCCGCCTCGCAGAGAAGCAACGATTCCCGCGTGCGCGCCGCGACACCCCCGAGCGTGCCGCCGGAGGGCGAGGGCCGCACGAAGGCCCGCTCGTCGCAGGCGAGCGCGGCCATTCTCGTCTTGTCGCCGAGGATCGAGCCGCCGCTGCGGGAGGAGGACGGGTCGACGGCGAGCACGGCCACCCGGTGCCCGGCGGCGATGAGGTTCTGCCCGAGCTGCTCGATCGTCGTCGACTTGCCGACGCCCGGCACGCCCGTGATGCCGATCCGGCGCGCGCGCCCCGTGTCCGGCAGCACAGCCTGCAGGAGCTCCGCCGCCTGCCTGCGGTGGCTCGGCTTGCGGCTCTCCACGAGGGTGATGGCCCGGGCGAGAGCGCCCCGCTCGCCCGCCCGCAGCCGTCGGGCGAGGTCGTCGGTGTCGATCGGGCGGCCGCTCACCCTCGTGCCCTCACGCCCCGGGGGGCGACCAGACGATGCGCTGGAGCCGGCCCTCCGCGAGCACCTCGGCGGGGGCGAGCTCGTTCGGCTCGCTCCACTCGCCGGGGTCGAAGACGAGGCTCACATTCGGGGCCTGTCGCGACCGGCAGACGGCCATGCCCACCCAGGGGCCCTGCCCCAGCCGGCAGGTGCCGCGGTCCATGCCGAGCTCGCGGAACGTCATGCCGAGCCGCTCGCCGCCGGGGCCCGCCACCGCCAGCCCCGCCCCGTGGACGGCCTTGATCTCCCGGCGGTTCGAGGTGGGGATCACCATCAGCGTCTGCAGGCCTTCCTCGAAGATCGTCAGCGCGCTCACGACCCCCGTCTCGTCGGCCGTCTGGATCACGTCGATCCGGTCGCCGGGGAACAGCGCCTGCAGGGCCTGGCGGGAGTAGGAGGTGGTGGCGGTGATCGGTCCCGCCGAATCCGCCTCGATCGCATAGGCCACGGGCATGATCGAGGTGGCGGAGCTGACCGATGGCGGCCCCCCTTCGCTCGCACAGCCGGCCAGGGCGAGCCCCAGGGACAGGAACGCCGCAACTCTCGGGATCATTCGCGAATCTCCGCCAGCAAAGCGCGGACATACCGCGCCGGTCGGGCCTCCGGGTACACGAAGCCGGCTCGCGCGGGCAAGGGTTCAGCCTCTCAGAAGCGCACGAAGGTGCTCACCTCGCTGCCCTCCCCCGGCGGCACGATCACGAGCTGGCCTTCCGTGGCCTCGCTCCGGCCGAACTCGACCGTCGCCTGGAAGGGCACGGTGCCGACGCTCACCTCGGCCGCCGGCCGGTCCGGCTGCATCACGGCCTCCGCCTCCCCCAGGACGTTGCCGTCGAAGTCGGCGACCCGCACGAGCGGCGCGCCGCCGTCGAACCACATGCGCGGCACCTCCCCCGCGACCTGCAGCGGCGACGCCACGAGCGTTTCCGGCTCCGGCGCCTCGAGGAAGGCGAAGACGCCGGGCTCCTCGTAGCTCGAAAGTGGCCACACCCGCAGCGGCTCGCCGCCGAAGACCTGCGGGAAGAAGTCCGCGAGCTCGCCCGAGAACACGGAGGCCGGCACGAAGGACTCGAACGGCCCTTCGGCGTAGGCGCCGACCGCGTAGGGCGGAAAGTGGAAGGTGAGGCCCGCGACCATGCCGCGCTGTCTCGCCGGCACGAAGGTGAAGAGCTCGAAATTCTCCGGCCGCGGCGCCACCGCGTCCAGCCAGTCGGCGGAGCCGAGATCCGCCGGCTCGCCCGTGCGCTGCTCCTTCTGCCTCGCGATGTCGTTTTGCACGTGATCGGAGATGGCGACGAGCGCGGGCGAGCCGTCGCTCGCGTCGAAGAAGAGATCGTCGAGGGTCACGGGCGTGTTCGTCTCGAGATCCCGTGTCACCGTCTCGAAGGCGAGCTGCGGATGCGCCCCGCCCTGGAAGGTGAAGATATTGACGAGGAAGCTCCCGTACACGGGGCCGAGATAGCGCGGCTCGTAGACGTAGTCGAGCGACCACGGGTGCCAGGGATAGTCCGGGTCCGTCTCCGCCTCGGCCATAGCCGCCTGCGCTTCGGACCTGAACTTGGCCAGGAGCTCTCTCCCCTCGGCGAGCATTTCGTCGCGAAGGGCCGGGTGGTCGGCGGCGGCCGGCGGCAGGACGACCCTGATCTCCGCGGCTTCGGACATGTCCCTGAGCTCGAGCGCCCGGTCGTCCTGCGCCGATGCCGCGCCGGAGACGAGGAGCCCGGCGCAAACGGCAATGAAACAGCGTCCCGTCATCTTCGTGTCTCCCGCGCCGCCGCCGGAGCCCCTGTCCGGGCGGTTTGTGGTCGCCTTGCCTCTGGCGCCAATCTATCCTCGCTTACCTGCCGTGGCGCCAGTCCCCGGCGACCACTCTGTCGAGCTAATCCGAAGGGAAGACCAGATGCGCCTCCTGCTTGCCGGCTGTTTCGCCGCCGCGATCTCCCTTGCCGCCCCCGCCATGGCGGAGCCGCCTCTGCCCCAGACCGACTTCTCCGGCACGTGGGTGGTCCGCGACGGCAGCGGCGACGAGATGAAGGTGGCGATGCGCTATTCCGCGGCCGATGGCGCGATGCGGGTCGAGATCTCCCCCGCGGGGATGCAGATCTCGGCGATCCGGGACATGCAGTCCGGCGACATCGTGATGTGGACGTCGCAGATGCCCGGCATGGGTATGCGCGTGAAGACGCCGGCGGACGTCGAGTCGAGGGTGAACGCCACGGCCACCGGCGAGACCGAGACCGTCCGCGGCGAGACATGCGAGATCTGGCAGGTCGACGAAGGCAGGGCCTGCCTCGGCGAAGGCAACGTGCCCCTGCGGGTCGAGGTCGACGGGACGACCGCCGAGCTGCACGACCTGAAGCGGGAACCGCAGGAGGCGGCGCATTTCTCCCCGCCGGCGGGCCTCACCGTCATGGACATGCCGGCCGCCGCGGCCATGCAGGGCCTGCCGCTGCCGAGGCTGCCCTTCTGAGGCAGCCTACTCCGCGGCCTGGGCGGGCTCGTGGCCGAGACGGCGGCCGAGTTCGAGCAGGAGATCGGCCGCCGCGTCGGCGATCACGGTACCCGGCGGGAAGATCGCCGAGGCGCCGGCCTCGATCAGCGCCTGATGGTCCTGCGGCGGCACCACCCCGCCGACGACGATCATGACGTCGCCGCGGCCCTGCCCCTCGAGCGCGGCCTTCAGGTCCGGCACGAGCGTCAGGTGCCCGGCGGCGAGCGAGGAGACGCCGACGATGTGCACGTCGTTGTCGACCGCCTGGCGCGCCGTCTCCTCCGGGGTCGCGAAGAGGGGGCCGATGTCGACGTCGAACCCGAGATCGGCGAAGGCCGAGGCGATCACCTTCTGGCCCCGGTCGTGGCCGTCCTGGCCCATCTTCGCGACGAGGATGCGCGGCCGCCGCCCCTCGTTTTCCTCGAACGCCTCCACCAGCCGCCGCACGCGGGAGAGCTTCTCGTCCATCTGCCCGACCTCCCGCGCATAGACGCCCGTGATCGCCTTGATCTCCGCCCGGTGCCGCCCCCACGCGCTCTCGAGCGCCGAGGTGATCTCGCCGACCGTCGCCTTGGCCCGCGCGGCGTCGACGGCGAGCGCGAGGAGATTGCCCTCGCCGCTCCCGGCCGACCGGCTCAGCGCCTGGAGCCTCTCCTCGACCGCGCCCTGGTCGCGCTCGGCGCGCAGGCGGTCGAGCTTCTCGATCTGGCTCGCCCGCACGGCGGAGTTGTCGACCTTGAGGATCTCGATCTCGTCGGCTTCCTCCGTCCGCCAGCGATTGACGCCGACGACCGTCTGGCGACCGCTGTCGATCCGCGCCTGCGTCCGGGCCGCGGCCTCCTCGATCCTGAGCTTCGGCAGGCCGCCCTCGATCGCCTTCGCCATGCCGCCGAGGCCCTCGACCTCCTCGATATGCGTCCAGGCCCGGGCCGCGAGCTCCTGCGTCAGCCGCTCCACGAAGTACGAGCCGCCCCACGGGTCGATGACGCGGTTCGTGCCGGCCTCGTGCTGCAGGAAGAGCTGGGTGTTCCTGGCGATGCGGGCGGAGAAGTCGGTCGGCAGGGCGAGCGCCTCGTCGAGCGCGTTCGTGTGCAGCGACTGGGTGTGCCCCTGCGTCGCCGCCATCGCCTCGATGCAGGTCCTCACGACGTTGTTGTAGACGTCCTGCGCCGTCAGGCTCCAGCCGGAGGTCTGGCAGTGGGTGCGCAGGCTGAGCGAGCGCTCGTCCTGCGGCTCGAACTGCCGCATCAGCCTCGCCCAGAGCAGCCGCGCCGCCCTGAGCTTCGCGATCTCCATGAAGTGGTTCATGCCGATCGCGAAGAAGAAGGACAGGCGCGGCGCGAAGGCGTCGACCGGCAGGCCCGCCGCGATCCCCGCCCGCACGTACTCGACGCCGTCGGCCAGCGTGTAGGCGAGCTCGAGATCCGCCGTCGCCCCCGCCTCCTGCATGTGGTAGCCGGAGATCGAGATCGAGTTGAAGCGCGGCATCCTCTGCGAGGTGTAGGCGAAGATGTCCGAGACGATCCGCATCGATGGCGTCGGCGGGAAGATGTAGGTGTTGCGGACCATGAACTCCTTCAGGATGTCGTTCTGGATGGTCCCGGTCAGCTTCTCCGGCGGCACGCCCTGCTCCTCGCCCGCCACGACGAACAGCGCCATGATCGGCAGCACCGCGCCGTTCATCGTCATCGAGACGCTCATCTTGTCGAGCGGGATGCCGTCGAACAGCGTGCGCATGTCGTAGATCGAGTCGATCGCGACGCCGGCCATGCCGACGTCGCCCTTCACGCGCGGATTGTCGCTGTCGTAGCCGCGGTGGGTCGCGAGGTCGAAGGCGATCGACAGGCCCCGCTGCCCGGCCGCGAGGTTGCGGCGGTAGAAGGCGTTCGACGCCTCGGCGGTGGAGAAGCCCGCATATTGCCGGATCGTCCACGGCCTCGTGCGGTACATCGTCGGGTACGGCCCGCGCAGGAACGGCGCGACGCCGGGATAGCTCTGCAGGAAGTCGAGCCCGTCGCGGTCCCCGGGGCCGTAGCTGCCCTTGAGGTCGATGCCCTCGGGCGTCCCGAAGCCGGGCCCTGCCGAGGGCGGCCCCTCGGCCGGCATCTCGAAGTCGAGCTCGGCGAAACGCGGGATCCTGCTCATGCCGGCGCTCCCTTCCTGCCCGGCTCCTCGCCGAGCGTGCGATAGGCGTCCTCCAGCGCCTCGATCATATCACAGCCGGCATGGAGGAAGGCGTCGACGCCGGCGGCCCGCAGGCCGTCCATCGCCCCGTGCGGCCGCCCGGCGAGGTAGAGCCGCTCGCAACCCTGGGCCTTCAGCGCCCAGGCGACCGCCGAGCCCCGCTCTGCGTAGGCCTCGTCCGTGCCGCAGAGGCAGGCGATGCGGCACTTGGCTTCCCCGAACGCGTCCGCCAGGGCTTCGGGCTCCGCCTCGTCCGGTCCCGCGACCGACCCGAAGCCGCCGGAGGCGAAGGCCGCGCGCGTCCACTCCGTCCGCGCCGAGTGCTCCGCCAGCCGCCCCAGCGGGGCGAGGAACACAGCCGGCCTCTCCCCGGTCCGCGCGCGCATCTCGTCCGACAGGTCGCGCAGGCGCTCGAACTCCGCGCCGAGGCTCATCGGCGGCAGCGGCGCGACGCCCGGGAACGGCCCGGTCGCCGGCGGTGCGACGTCGCCCTTCGGGTGCAGCCGCGCCTGCGGCTCGTCGAGCCACGGATATTCCGAGGTGCCGGTCAGCGGCTGGCGCCTCGTGCGGATGTCGGCGAGGCGCGCCTCCCGCACCTCCGACACGGCGCGCTGCAGCCAGCCGTCGCGCAGGCTCTCCACGAGCCCGCCGCGCGCCTCGATCTCGCGGAACAGCGCCCACGCCGCCTCGCAGAGCCTCGCCGTCAGCCCCTCGACATAGCCGGAGCCGGCAGCCGGGTCGCCGACCCGGCCGAGCCCGCTCTCCTCGAGCAGGATCAGCTGCGTGTTGCGCGCAAGCCGCCGCGCCGTCAGCGGCGGCACCCCGAGCATCGTCGTGTGCGGCAGCGCGCAGACGCTGTCGGCCCCGCCGAGCCCCGCCGCCGCCACGGCCGCCGTCGTGCGCAGCATGTTCGTCCACGGGTCGCGCCGCGACAGCATGCGCCGCGACGTCTCGACGTGGAGCGGCAGCCGCGCCTCCGCCACGCCGCAGGCTTCCATCACCCGCCTCGCGAGCAGCCGCGCCGCGCGCAGCTTCGCGATCGTCATGAACTCGTCGGTGTCGGCGGCCAGCGCGAGCGACAGGCGATGCGCCGCCTCGCCCGGCGCGGTGCCGTCCTCCTCGAGCAGCCGGAGCTGCGCCACGAGGTCCGCCAGCATGACGGCCAGTTCCTGCGCCTCCGAGGCGCCGGCATTGTGGGCCACCCGCCCGTCGGCGCAGAACAGCCTGACCTTCAAGTCGCTCGAAGCGCCGCTGAGAAGGTGGCCGGCGCCCTCCCGCCATGCCGCGGCGTCCATGCCGAAGGCGAGGATACCGGCCCCGAGGCTCGAGCGCAGGACGATCTCGGCCGCCCCGCCCGTGCCGGCGGAGGCGAGGAGCGAGATCAGGAGCGCGTCGGCGCGCGGCCCCACCTCGGCGTGCAGCGCGGAGGCCGAGAGGTCGAGCTCGCGGGCGAGGAACGAGGTGCTGAGGTCGGCCGGCAGGCAGGGTCCGCCGCCGGCATCGGCGAACACGAGGACGAGCCCGCCTGCCCCGCCGTCCATCTCGGCGCGGGCGATCTCGCGCGCCGCCTCCGGGTCGGGATGGTCGACCCGCCCCAGCGGCCACCACCCGCCGTCGACGCCGATCGAGGGCCCATGCGCGGTCTGGCCGTAGAGCGGCTCGATCCCGAACCCGTTATGCGTGCGGGTCCTCAGGCGCTCGAAAGGCTGGCCTTTCAGCGCCGCCTCCGCCAGAGCCCGCCACCGTTCCTCGTCGGCCGGGGCGAAGCCCTCGGCCAGTCTCAGATCGCTCACCGACCGTTTCCTTCCGTCACCGGCGTCGGGACCCGCCAACCCGTCCAGCATGGCGCCCGTCCCGGCCCCGTCACATGACCTGGCTCAAAAGCGGGATCGCCCGAACGATGTCGTCGACATCGTCGTCCCCGCCATGCTCGCGCGCGAACGTCAGGATCTCCTTCGTCGCGCTGCGGAGCTGCGACGTCCCGAGGCCCAGGCCCTGAAGCTTCGCGTAGGCCGACATCGCCCCCATCATCCCCCCGAACGATCCGGCCTCCGGCGTCTCGATCGCCTCGCCGCCGGGGATACGGCGCAGGAGCTCCCCCACCTTCTCGTCCGGCCCGTGATCCTTGATGAAGGCGAGCTCGATCTCGATCACCCGCCGCGCCGTTCCGGCGTCGACCTCGGCGGCCTGCATCACCCGCCCGACCAGTTCGTCCATCTGCCGACAGCCTTCCTCTCGATGCGCCGCCGCATTCTGCCGGGCCGGATCCGGCGGCACAAGGCGAGCCCGATTGCCGCCGGCCCCGCCCGGGCCTAGAAACGTCGGTGGCTGGGGCAGCGGGGGAAACCATGACCGCGACGGACACGATCTTCATCGGCGCGGGCGCGGAGCCGCAGCACATGGAGCTGCGCTTCGCCAACCGCCACGGCCTCGTCACCGGCGCCACCGGCACCGGCAAGACGGTGACGCTGCAGGTCCTCGCAGAGCAGTTCTCCCGCGCCGGCGTGCCGGTCTTCTGCGCCGACGTGAAGGGCGACCTGTCGGGCGTCGCTGTGGCCGGAGAGCCGAAGGGTTTCCTCTCCGAGCGCGCGGAGATGATCGGGCTCGCCGACCTCGCCTTCGAAGGTAGCCCCGTCGTCTTCTGGGACCTCTTCGGCCGCGAGGGCCACCCGCTGCGCACGACGATCTCCGACATGGGCCCGCTCCTCCTGTCGCGCCTCCTCGACTGCACGGACGCGCAGGAGGGCGCGATCAACCTCGCCTTCCACCTGGCCGACGAGGAGGGGCTCCTCCTCCTCGACATGAACGACCTCGAGGCGCTCCTGTCCCTCGTCGAGGAGCGCTCGGCGGAAGGGTCGCTGCGGCAGGGCGGCGTCTCGCGCGCCACCACGGCCGCCATCCGGCGGCGCCTGCTCGTGCTCCGGCAGCAGGGCGGCGAGAGCCTCTTCGGCGAGCCCGCCCTCGACATACGCGACCTCATGCGAGTCGACCGCTCGGGCCGCGGCTACGTGAACGTGCTCTCGGCCGGCACGCTCATGCAGGCGCCCCGCCTCTACGCGACGTTCCTGCTCTGGCTCATGTCGGAGCTCTTCGAGGAGTTGCCGGAGGTCGGCGATCCCGACCGGCCGAAGCTCGTCTTCTTCTTCGACGAGGCCCACCTCCTCTTCGACGAGGCCCCGAAGGCGCTCCTGGAGAAGGTCGAGCAGGTCGTCCGCCTGATCCGCTCGAAGGGCGTCGGCATCTATTTCGTCACGCAGAACCCCGCAGACGTGCCGGACACCGTGCTCGCGCAGCTCGGCAACCGCTTTCAGCACGCGCTCAGGGCCTACACGCCCCGCGAGCAGAAGGCCGTCCGCGTCGCGGCGGAGACCTTCCGCCCGAACCCCGCCTTCGACACCGAGGAGGCGATCACGACGCTCGGCGTCGGTGAGGCGCTCGTCTCGACGCTTCAGGACAAGGGAGTGCCGTCGGTCGTGGAGCGCACGCTCGTCCGCCCGCCCTCCTCCCGCATGGGCCCGATCACCGAGGCCGAGCGGCAGGCGGTGATGGCCGACAGCCCCGTGCGCGGCATCTACGACCGGCCGGTCGACCGCGAGTCTGCGCACGAGATCCTGAGCCGCCGCGCGGAGGAGAAGCTGAAGGCCGCGGAGGCCGCGAAGCAGGAGCAGGCGGCCGCGCGGCGTGGCGGAGGCTCGATCTTCGACCTCGGCGGCGGCTCCGGCCGGCAGACGGTGGCGGAGGCGGCGGTCAAGTCGCTCACCCGCACCGTCGCCTCGACGATCGGTCGCGAGATCGTGCGCGGCATCCTCGGCAGTCTGCGCCGGCGTTGAGCCGGCTCGCCATCGCTCCGGCGCGATGGTAAAGCGGCCGGCATGATCGCCGGGCCGCCGTCGGCCCTCTCCGGCGTCCCCGAAGTCTTTCCACGAAGTCCAGGAGATCAAGCCTCGATGAGCGACATGGACAAGGTGCTCGCCACGGCCGAAAGCGGCCTCGACAAGAGCCTGGAGCGGCTGTTTCAGCTCCTGCGCATCCCCAGCATCTCGACCGACCCCGCTTTCGACGGCGACTGCCGCAAGGCGGCGCAGTGGGTCGTCGACCAGCTCGCGGGCATCGGCCTCGACGCCTCGCTGCGCGAGACCGGCGGCAAGCCGATGGTCGTCGCGCATGGCGGGCCCGCGCCCGACGGCAAGACGCCGCGCGTCCTGCTCTACGGCCACTACGACGTGCAGCCGGCCGATCCGCTCGACCTCTGGGAGACCGATCCCTTCGAGCCGCGCCTCGTCGACGCGCCGCACGGCAAGGAGATCGTCGCCCGTGGCGCGGCCGACGACAAGGGCCAGTTCATGACCTTCGTCGAGGCCCTGCGCGCCTGGGCCGAGACCACCGGCTCTGTGCCGCTGCCGGTCACGGTGCTGATCGAGGGCGAGGAGGAATCGGGCTCGGGCAATCTCGGCCCCTTCCTCGAGGCCAACAGGGACGAGCTGAGGGCGGATCTCGCCCTCGTCTGCGACACCGGCATGTGGGACCGCGGCGCGCCGGGGATCACCACCATGCTGCGCGGCATGGTCTACGACGAGGTGATCGTCACCGCGGCGAGCCGCGACCTGCATTCGGGCATGTATGGCGGGGCGGCGAAGAACCCGATCAACATCCTCGCACGCATCATCGCCAACCTGCACGACGAGAACGGCGCCGTCACGGTGCCGGGCTTCTATGACGGCGTGCCGGAGCTGCCGCCCGAGGTGAAGGCGCAGTGGGACGGGCTCGCCTTCTCCGACGAGACCTTCCTCGGCGGCGTCGGGCTGAAGGAGCCGGCCGGCGAGAAGGACCGCTCGACGCTCGAGCAGATCTGGTCGCGCCCGACCTGCGACGCGAACGGCATCATCGGCGGCTATACCGGTGCCGGTTCGAAGACGGTGATCGCGAGCCGGGCCTCCGCGAAGATCTCCTTCCGCCTCGTCGGCTCGCAGGACCCGCAGAAGATCCGCGAGGCGTTCCGCGCCTTCGTGCGCGAGCGCGTGCCGACGGACTGCAAGGTCGAGTTCATCGGCCATGCGGCGAGCCCCGCGCTCGTCGTCGACATGAACAGGCCGGAGATGGCGAAGGCCGCCGGCGCGCTTCGAGCGGAGTTCGGCAAGGCGCCCGTCATGATGGGCTGCGGCGGCTCGATCCCGATCGTCGGCGACTTCAAGTCGACGCTCGGCATGGATTCGATCCTGATCGGCTTCGGGCTCGACGACGATCGCATCCATTCGCCGAACGAGAAATACGACCTCGCGAGCTTCCGCCACGGCATCCGCTCGTGGGCGCGCGTCTTCGGGGCGTTGGCCGACAGGGCCTGAGTGTGAAGATGGAAAGGCGGCGTCAGGCGCCGCCTTTCGCCGCCTCCGCGATCGCCGCCCGGGCCCTCGCGACGAGGTCCTTCGCCTGGTCGATCTCGCCGTAGCAGGCCTGCCGGTCGCCGCGGTCCCACGCGGCACGCGCGTCCCGCACCTTGAGCTTCGCCCCCGCGAGATGGCGCGCCGCCTCGTTCTGCGCGGAGGGCGCGTCGAGAAGCCCGCCCTCGGGATCGGGGCTCGCGGCCACCGTCTCTTCCGCGGGCCCCGGCACCGCGCCTTCGGTCGCGTGGCCTGTCAGCGCTGCGGCGTCCGGCACCACCTCCTGCCCGGAGGGAGTGGCCCCGCTGACGAAGCCCTCCGCTCCCTCGGCCGCCGTCTCGCTTTCTCCGTCGCGGGTGCTGCGCTGCTGCGGCGGCAGCTCCGTGCCGGGCCCGAGCGGCAGGCGGGGGTTCTCCGCGAGCGGGATCGCCCCCTCGACCTCGGCGATCTCGCCCACCGTCATCTGGATGTCCCAGCCGCAGTCGGCGCGGGCGACGCCCACGCCGGCCGCGCTGCAGAGGAGCCCTGCGGCGAGGACCGCGATCGGTCTGCGCATCACGAGCCCTCGCGCCAGGCGCTCAGCGTCTCCTCGACCTTCGCGAGCGAGGCCTGGCAGGCCTCCTCGTTGCCGGCGACGGCGAAGGCGTGGGCGTAGTTCAGGTTCATGAGAGCGAGACCGAGAACCGGCTTCTCCTTCTCGAGGTCGGCCTCGGCCTCCTCGGTCGGGTTGGTCCTGGGATCTCCGCTCGACGGCGGGTTGCCATTGCGCTCGGCCTGGGCGAGATCCGCCTGCTTCGCCTCGTTCGGGTCGTCGCCCTCCTGGCCCGCGGCCGCCTGCATGTCGGCGGGCTCCTGGCCTTCGGGCGTCTGCGCCTGATCGGCCGCGGGCGGCGTCTCGCCGCCCTGCTGGGCCGCATCGGCCTGCATGTCCGCGGGCTGATCGGCAGGCTGCTCGCCCTCGGCCGTCTGACCTTGATCCGTCGCGGGCTGCGCGTCGCCGGCGGGCGCGGCCGTCTCCATCTCGGCAGGCTCGCCCGCCTCCGGCGCGGCGGCGCCGGCGTCGGCGGCGTCGCCCGTCTCCGGCGCGGCCTGCCCGTCCGTCGGTTCGACCACCGTCACCTCGACGGCCTCACCTGCCTGCTCGTCGTCCTGCTCGGCATCCGCCTGCTGATCGGCGGCGGGCGGGACCGTGCCATCCTGCGCGGCCGGAGCGGACGAATCGGCCTGCTGCGCCGGCGCGGGGTCCTGTGCCTGTTCGGCCTCGCCTTGCGCCGGCTGCTCGCCCGGCGTGGTCTCGCCCTGCTGCCCGCCCGGCGCCTCGCCCGGCAGGTTGGGCGCCGGTCCGCCCGAGCTCGAATAGCCGGAGGGCTCGTTCTCAGGCGACGGCTCCTCGGGCTTCATGCCGGGCTGCGTGGCTGCGGCCAGCGTGTCGGCATAGGCCTCGCGCGCCTGCTCGACGTCGGCGGCGCAATCGGCGGCGGCCGGCGCGGCGGCGCCGGCGAGAAGCGCGGCGGCAAGCGCCGGCACTGCGTATCGTGCGGTCATGGGGTCTTCCTCCCTCGCGTGGCCGCCCCGGACGGACGGCCGCTCTCCACGCTTTGCAACGTGAGGAAGAAGCGGGAGGTTCCCCGACCGGCGGCGCGCGGCCGCCCCGCGGGGAACCTCCGGAAGATCAGACGGCGAGCCGGTCCATTGCCTTGACGACGGCCTCGCCCATCTCCTGCGTGCCGACGAGGCGGCAGCCGTCGGCCATGATGTCGCCGGTGCGATAGCCCTCGTCGAGCACCGCCGACACCGCGTGCTCCACGAGATCGGCCTCCGCGCCGCGATCGAAGGAATAGCGCAGCGCCATGCCGAAGCTCGCGATCATCGCCAGCGGGTTCGCCTTGCCCTGCCCGGCGATATCCGGCGCCGAGCCGTGCACCGGCTCGTAGAGCGCCTTGCGCCGCCCCGTCTGCCCGTCAGGCGCGCCGAGCGAGGCCGAGGGCAGCATGCCGAGCGAGCCCGTCAGCATCGCCGCGACGTCCGACAATATGTCGCCGAACAGATTGTCGGTCAGGATCACGTCGAACTGCTTGGGGCGCCGCACGAGCTGCATGCCGAGCGCGTCGGCCAGCATGTGGTCGAGCGTCACGTCCTCGAAGCCGTCCTTGTGCGTCTGGGTCACGACCTCCTTCCAGAGGACGCCCGACTTCATCACGTTGTGCTTTTCCGCCGACGTCACGCGGCTCTGCCTGGCGCGCGACAGTTCGAACGCGACGCGCGCGATGCGGTCGATCTCGTAGGTCTCGTAGACCTGCGTGTCGACGGCCCGCTTCTGGCCGTTGCCAAGCTCCGTGATCTCCTTCGGCTCGCCGAAATAGACCCCGCCGGTCAGTTCGCGCAGGATCAGGATGTCGAGCCCCTCGACGAGCTCCGTCTTCAGGGACGACGACTGCGCCAGGGCCTTGTAGCAGACGGCGGGGCGCAGATTGGCGAAGAGCTTCAGGTCCTTCCTCAGCCGCAGGAGCCCGGCCTCCGGCCGCACGTCGTAGGGAACGCTGTCCCATTTCGGCCCGCCCACCGCGCCGAAGATGATCGCGTCGGCTTCGTCCGCGCGGCGCATCGTCTCGTCGGAGATCGACTGGCCATGCGCGTCATAGGCCGCGCCGCCCACGAGGTCGCTCTCGGTCTCGAAGGAGACCGCGCCGCGCCGGTTGAACCAGTCGATCACCCGCTCGACCTCGGCCATCACCTCGACGCCGATGCCGTCGCCCGGCAACAGAAGCAGTTTGTAGCTCGCCATGTCCCGTGTCCTTCCCGGGCCGCGCCCCCGCGGCTCTTCTTGGTGTACCACGGGCGGGCGTAGCGCAATCCGGGATCGCGGGCAATCGGGAAGGGCCGGAAGGGCAAAGCCCTTCACCCCTTCCCGCCTCCCGCGGGGGTGGAGCGCTGGGCACCGTGTCCACTCCAGCCGCTCATCCCGGCAAAGGCCGGGATGTGAGAGCGACGCGGGGAGCCCTTGCGAGCCGCCCTCACGGCCCGGGTCAAGGGAGGACGAGCCCCTTCGCCCCTCCCCGCCTCGTGTCCTCAGGCGATCACGCCCTCCGCGAGCACCCTCTCGCGCACCCAGGTCTGGATCGCCCTCGTCACCGCCGCGCAGTCCGACGCAGAGGTCGCGCCGTAGGCGGCGAAGAGGTCGCCGGGGCAGCTCGTCGCGCGCGGCGCGCATTTGTGGCCGATCACCCGCTCGGGCGCGATCGCGTATTCCTGCATCAGCCAGCGCACGAGCGCGACGGAGGCCCGCTCCTGCGGCTCGGTCATCGGGTCGCCCGGGGCTGCGGAATGCTCGATGCCGATCGAGCGCCTGTTCTGGCTGTTGCCGTGGGTGCAGGCGTCGGCGTCCTTCACCATCTGCACGATCGTGCCGTCCCGCCCGATCACGTAGTGGGCCGCCGTCTTGTGGATGTTGTTCGGGCTCTTGAACCAGTCGATCGTGCCCTGCAGGTTCCGCGAGGTCGTGTAGTGCATCACCACCGTGTCGATCCGCGTCCCCCCGCGCGACCAGTTGAACGGCGAGGGGTCCCAGCGCACCGCCGGCTTCTCGCGGTGGGCCATCGGCTCCGGCGGGTCGATCATGCCGCCGCAGCAGGGCGCGCCGTCGGTGTGCACGTGCGGCTCGCGCAGCGTGGCGATCAGCGCCTCCGCCTCGCCGATCAGGTTCTGCACCTTCTCGGTGTAGGCGGGGTCGGCGGCCCAGATCCGGCCGACGAAGCCGATGAAGTCGTAAGGGTCGTCCGCGTGCGCCTTCCAGCCCTCGTAGGGCGCCCGGTTCAGGAAGATCCAGTAGCCCTCGGCGAACTTCTCCAGGCTCTCGAAGCTGCAGAAATCGGCCGTCTCGCTCGGCGCGATCACGAGCTTCTTCGTCGCCACCCCGGCCATCTCCGGGCGCCACTTCATGCCGGCGAAGTTCCTGTGCTCGCGCGCCAGAAGCGAGCTTCCCCGCCCGCTCTCCAGGATGAACTGCGCGACCGAGGCCGGCCGCACGTTGGGAAACTCGGTCGGCAGCCGCATGAAGGCAGCCACCATCGACTTGAACTCGTCCGTGTACTGCATGATCCCCTCCCGATTTTTACTTGGCAAGTATAGGAACGGGAGCGAAGTTTACGCAAGGGAATGTATGATCCCGGCCGCCCGGAGACTTGCCGCCCCGGCGCCACGCGGGAAGGGCATGGCCCTTCACCCGCCCTCGCCTCCCGCGGGGGTGGAACAAGGTGCACCGCCCTCCCCCCAAGCCGCACGCACGGCGTGCCCCGGCCACCGAGCCGGGGCCCAGGGGCCGCACGGAAAACGCCTCGTTTCCCCCAAAGCCTCCATTAACCCCTCGCCGGCTTCACTGACCCATCGCACGACCGGAAGGGGACCCGACATGGCCGACATCATCCCGCTCGGCAGGCGGCGGCGGGCAAGGCCGCCGTCGCGCGGCGCCCCGAAGCGCCGGCGCGGCCGCCTCGCCCGCCTGCCCGCGCTCCCCACGCTCCTCGTCGCGCTGGGCCTCGCCGGCCTCACGGCGCTCGAGGCGCCGGTATGGGTCGATCGCGGCCTCTCCGCGACAGGTCTGGACCTGACAGGTCTGGACCTGACCGGCCTCGACCTGCCCACCCTCGACATCACGGGCTTCCCGCTGCCGGGCCTGCCGGGCGCCCCGTCCGCCGGCCGCGGCGAGGGCCGCCCTTTGCCCCTCTGCAACGGCGCCGCGCGGCGCGACTGCGTCATCGACGGCGACACGTTCCGGCTCGGGCCTGAGAAGATCCGCATCGCCGACATCGACACGCCGGAGCTGAACGGCGCCTGCCCGCGCGAGCGGCAACTCGCCGTCCAGGCGCGCGACAGGCTGCAGGTCCTCCTGGGCGAAGGCCCGTTCGAGCTTAAACGCGGCGCCCGCGACACCGACCGCTACGGCCGAAGCTTGCGCACCGTCACCCGCGACGGGCGGAGCCTGGGCGCCGTGCTGGTGGCCGAGGGCCTGGCGCGGGAGTGGACGGGGCGGAGACGGGGATGGTGTGGGTGAGGGATCACGTTCATGCGTTATAGTGACCCGAAGAAATCGATTCGGTGCGGGATCTTATGTTCGGCCCACAAATCCTCGTTCGAACTCTGTCCGAAACGACGCGCCGGGACAAACACGGGAATCATTGGCAGTACCACCCGAGAAGCGATCACCATTCCAAGGTCGCGTGCTGGGGAATAATTTTCGATCTACTCCGAACCTGCACGTTGCTTCGGACGCATGTCGAATCCGGCAAGGTGACGTTCGGGATAAACCACGAGATCCGCGACTTCGTTCACGATCGAAAGAAGGATCTCGATCTCGTCTTGTGTACACCGGCGGCGGGCGAAGCGCCGCGGAAGAACCGGCTCTCACTCGAAACCATGGCCGAGCGGTACGCGATCGCACTCGTCCCGGCAGAGAGGGAAGTGCTGGCCGAACTTCCGACGCTCAACAGCTCCGCAGTCGGAGGGCTTCTGATGGCGCTCGAGGCGAAGGCCTGCATGACGGCTCATCAACGCGCGTTGCCGCGCCTTTACGACGAACTCAACTCCTCACATGCGACCGTACACGGCGCGAGCGACCAGGCCATCGCCGCCGGCTTCTTCATGGCCAATATCGCGGAACGCTACTTGAGCCCTGACCTGAACAAGAAGAACCGAGCGACAGACCCAGAGTGGAGCAGCGATCCGCAGCCGCGATACGCCGCCCTCGCCGTCGAGAAAGTCAGGCAGCTACCACGCAGATCGCGTACGGGCGATGTCGGCTATGACGCCCTCGCCATCTCGGTCGTCAGGTGCGTCAATGATGGAACGCCTGTAGAATTATTCGAGAAAGAACCCGCACCGCAGCCAGGAGACATCTTCCACTACGCCTCGATGATAGACCGCCTAGGGCACATCTACTCGACGCGGTTCAAGGATCTTTGACAGCTTCGCTTCCACGAGCGACGGATCCGACAGTTCACACTCCCAGACCACCGCCACCCGAAACCCACTTCGGCGCAGCGCCCTGAGAGCCTTGGCGTCGCGTGCCCGATTGGCGTGGAATTTTTCCAGCCAGAACTCACGGTTCCGCGTGGGAATCGTGGCGCGCTTGCAGTCAGTGTGGTGATGCCAGTAGCAGCCGTGAACAAAGACGGCCCAGCGCCGACGCCGGTTCGAGAAATCAGGTGATCCGGGCAATCCGCGCGCGTTGAGCCGGTAGTGCGCCCCCATGCTCCGAAGTATAGCCGCCACCCGCAGTTCAGGTTTGGTCCCCCTCTGCCGCACTCGCCCCATCAGGGCGCTGCGTGCTGCGTCTGTCTCGAGAGGGAGCGTCATTCGGCGGCGTAAACGGAGACTCTTTCGGACGGGGAAGAGCGAAAGTCCTCGACCCGAAGCCAGTGGGCATGCACGCGATCTAGGAAGCCGGCGGGAAAGCGCAAGGTGCTCCGCTGTGTGCGCCCCAAGAATCCCCGCGTCGCTCGGGCGGACAATGGCTTACCGGGATGCTGCAGAAAATCGTGGAGGTGCGGGCGATTGCGCCACGACGGAAAGGCGCCGACGTCGACCCCTACCCTGCGGACACCATCGAAGCGTGCCGCTCTCGGCCAGCTCTTGGCCGGGTCGAGCGGTCTGTCGTGCGCGGCATCATAGTCTCCCGGTTCCATGAGACGACCACCGAGCCACTCCGCCACCGGCACGCTCACCGCGTTCCCGACGAGAGACCATCGAAGCGAAGGACGCCCCACCGCCTCGGCGGCCGCGGTCCATCCTGTAGCGAACCCCTGGAGCCGCTCCGCGTCGCCGATATGAGGCGTCACGATCTCGCCGGAAGGAAGAAGAATGGCCGGCGGCGAGGCGATGCCGACGGTGGAGCCGTTCTTCAGGGTCGGAACGGCGTTGGGAGCCCACCCCAGGCCCCGCACTCCCTCCGTCCAATAGAACCCGTGAGCATGCCGCTCGAGGCTCGTGGCCATGTCCGGCGCCTGAACATCGTCGGCCAAGAGAACGTCTGCCGGGTCCACGTCGGTCGTGGTCGCGACGAGATATACCCGCTCCCGGCGTTGCGGCAGGAAGGCCAGCGAATTGACGACGCGGTAGGCCCAGCGATAGCCGCGCTCTTCCAAGGCGCGCACGATCATCTCGAGCGCCTGCCCGCGACGAAGATGCAGCATGAACGAGACGTTCTCCAGAACCACCCAAGGCACGCGTCGCTCGTCGATCAGCCTGAACACCTGCCCGACGAGGGACGAACGCGCGCCTTCGATGCCGGCCGTCAGCCCGGCTTGACTCAGGTCCTGACAGGGAAAGCCGGCCGCGATCAGCTCGACGTCGTCCGGTAGAGAGCGCAACCGAGTGACGTCGGATTCGAGCCGGGCCTCAGGGAAATGCCGACGCAGCACCGCTTTCGCAGGATCCCAGATCTCGCACAGCACGGTGGCGTGGTGCCCAGACCGTCCCAAGCCGAGCTCCATACCACCGATGCCCGCGAAGAGCCCCGCGACTTTCATTATCAAGCTCCCGAGTGACTCGTCCCACTTAACCCGATTCTCCTCCCCCGATGACCATCTATCGGAGGGATCTGAATGTTCTTGTATTGTTCCACACGTCGCGTTCTCTTGCTAGCCCTTGACGCCCGCCCCTCCCCGGCCTACTCTCCGCGCCACGGTATATTCGACACGGAGGCCCTCGTGGCCCGCACTCTCATTCTCGTAAGCTGGCGCGCCATGGGCGGAGGGGCATAGAGACCTCTCCGAACGATGGTGCGCACCCGAGGGCCCGACGAGGCCCTTTTTTATTGCCTGAAATTTCGAAGCACAGACCCGACGACGACAAGCCCCGAAGCGAGCAAGCCATGAAACCGCACCAGCCGACGACCCCCATGGACGAGGAGATGACCGGCGCCGAGATCCTGATCCGGGCTCTCGTCGACCAGGGCGTCAGCCGCGTGTTCGGATATCCGGGCGGCGCGGTGCTGCCGATCTACGACGCGCTCTTCCAGCAGGAGGAGGTCGGCCACATCCTCGTGCGCCACGAGCAGGGCGCGACGCACGCCGCCGAGGGCTATGCCCGCTCGACCGGCGAGGTCGGCGTCGTCCTCGTCACCTCCGGCCCCGGCGCCACCAATGCCGTGACCGGCCTGACCGACGCGCTGATGGATAGTATCCCCCTCGTCTGCATCTCGGGCCAGGTCGCGACGCACCTGATCGGCAACGACGCCTTCCAGGAATGCGACACGGTCGGCATCACGCGCCCCTGCACGAAGCACAACTGGCTCGTGAAGGACGTGAAGGATCTGCCGCGCATCCTGCACGAGGCGTTCTACGTCGCCCGCTCCGGCAGGCCCGGCCCCGTCCTCGTCGACATCCCGAAGGACGTGCAGCTCTCGCTCGGCCGCTATTCGGGCCCCGAGAACGTGCAGCACAAGACCTACCAGCCGAGGATCAAGCCCGAGCGTTCGGGCGTCGAGGAGGCCGCGCGGCTGATCGCGGGGGCGAAGCGGCCGGTCTTCTACACCGGCGGCGGCGTCATCAACTCGGGCCCCGAGGCGAGCGAGACGCTGCGCGCGCTCGCCCGCGCCACGGGCTTTCCCGTCACGTCGACGCTGATGGGCCTCGGCGCGTACCCGGCGTCCGACCGGCAGTGGCTCGGGATGCTCGGCATGCACGGCACCTACGAGGCGAACCTCGCCATGCATGATTGCGACGTGATGATCTGCGTCGGCGCCCGCTTCGACGACCGCATCACCGGGCGGCTCGACGCGTTCTCGCCGGGCTCGAAGAAGATCCACATCGACATCGACCCCTCGCAGATCAACAAGAACGTGAAGGTCGACGTGCCGATCATCGGCGACGTGAACGCCGTCCTCACCGAGATCATGGCGGCGTGGAAGGCCGAGGGCGGCCGCACCGAGACCGAGGCGCTCGCCACCTGGTGGCGCCAGATCGAGGCGTGGCGCGGCAAGAGGTGCCTCGGCTACAAGCCGAACGACGACGTGATCATGCCGCAATACGCGGTCGAGCGGCTCTACGAGCTGACGAAGGGCCGCGATTCCTACATCACGACCGAGGTCGGCCAGCACCAGATGTGGGCCGCGCAATATTACGGCTTCGAGGAGCCGAACCGCTGGATGACCTCGGGCGGCCTCGGCACGATGGGCTACGGCCTGCCGGCCGCGATGGGCGTGCAGGTCGCGCACCCGGACGCCCTCGTCGTCTGCGTGGCGGGCGATGCCTCGGTCTTGATGAACATGCAGGAGATGTCGACGGCGGTTCAGCACAACCTGCCGGTCAAGATCTTCATCATGAACAACCAGTATATGGGCATGGTCCGCCAGTGGCAGCAGCTTCTGCACGGCAACCGCCTGTCGCACAGCTACAGCGAGGCGCTGCCCGACTTCGTGAAGCTCGCCGAAGCCTATGGCGCGAAGGGGATCTTCTGCCAGAAGCCCGGCGAGCTCGACGACAAGATCCAGGAGATGATCGACACGCCCGGCCCCGTCATCTTCGACTGCCGCGTCGCCTCGCTCGCCAACTGCTTCCCGATGATCCCCTCGGGCAAGGCCCACAACGAGATGCTGCTTGCCGCCGACATCGAGGAGGAGGAGATCTCGCAGGCGATCGACGAGGCCGGCAAGATGCTCGTGTAAGCCGCAGCGCGTGCCCCGGGCTTGACCCGGGGCCCAGGGGCCATGCGGGGAGCTCGTGCCACCCGGCCCTGGGCCCCGGCTCGGGGCCGGGGCACGCGTGTGGCAAGGCCTCGCCACACACTCGGTGTCACCCTGAACTTGTTTCAGGGTCCAGGGGCGACACGGGAAGGGCGTCGCCCTTCTCCCGCCTCCCGCGGGGAGTGGGGCGAGGGGCACCGCCCTCCCCCCAGCCGCTCATCCCAGCGAAAGCTGGGATCCAGGGCCACACGGGGCACCCCGCCCCATCCCCCTCGACGCGGCCGCGCCGGGGGACTAATCACGACGGCGTAGCTACACATCTCCCGCACGGGATCACCCGCATGCTCACCCTCGTCATCGGCAACAAGTGCTATTCCTCCTGGTCGCTCAGGCCCTGGCTCACGCTGAAGCATCACGGCATCCCCTTCGAGGAGGTGATGGTGCCGCTCGACCAGCCGGACACGAAGGCGCGGATTCTCGAGCATTCCCCCGCCGGAAAGGTGCCGGCGCTGAAGGACGGCGACGTGAGGGTGTGGGATTCGCTGGCGATTCTCGAATACCTGGCCGAACGCTTCCCCGAGGCGAGGCTCTGGCCGGAGGACCGGGCCGCGCGGGCGCATGCGCGCGCGATCTCGGCGGAGATGCACTCGGGCTTCCAGGCGCTCCGGCGCGCGATGCCGATGAACCTCGGAAAACGGTACTCGGCGAAGGTCCATCCAGACGACGTGACCGGCGACGTGAAACGGGTCTTGGAGATCTGGAAAACCACCCGGGAGCGGTTCGGATCGGGTGGAGAGTTCCTTTTCGGCGGGTTTTCTGCCGCCGATGCGATGTTCGCGCCGGTCGTCACGCGCTTTCATACCTACAGCGTGGTCACGCAAAATGACGGGGCTACCTACGAGCCTACCTACGAGGTCGTGCGCGACTACATGGCGGCCGTCATGGCGCTGCCGGCGTTTAAGGCCTGGCGCGAGGCCGCGCTTCGGGAGACCTGGGTGCTCGCCCACGACGAGGTGGACGAGCAGCCGATCGAGAATTTGCGGCCGGCACTCTGAAAAGACGACAAGGCACGGGGAAGACGAGGACCACGATGACGCACGACGCAGACCAGACCGCCCAGCACACGCTCTCCGTGCTGGTCGACAACGAGCCGGGCGTGCTCGCCCGCGTCATCGGCCTGTTCTCGGGCCGGGGCTACAATATCGATTCCCTCACCGTCTCGGAGACGGAGCACGAGAAGCACCTCTCGCGCATCACGATCGTCACCACCGGCACGCCGGCCGTCATCGAGCAGATCCGCGCGCAGCTCGAGCGCATCGTGCCGGTGCACCGGGTCGTCGACCTCACCCTGACGAACCGCCCGCTCGAGCGCGAGCTCGCCCTCGTCAAGGTCTCCGGCCGCGGCGAGAACCGCGTCGAGGCGCTGCGGCTCGCGGACGCCTACAAGGCGAGCGTCGTCGACGCGACGACGAACCACCTCGTCTTCGAGATCACCGGCCGCGCGACGAAGATCGAGGAGTTCGTCGCCATCATGAAGCCGCTCGGCCTCGTCGAGGTCGCCCGCACCGGCCTCGCGGCGCTGCAGCGCGGGCCCCAGGCGCTGTAGAGCGGGATGAGGAAAAGTGGGAACCGGTTTTCCGCCCGCATCCCGCTCCAAACCTGGAATCGATCACGTTCATGATGTCTGGTCGGTTCGACCAGACATCATCGTGATCTAACCCCGCAGGCATCCGAGATGGACGCGCACCTGATCCTCGCCGTCACGCTCTTCGCCTTCGCGGGCGCGATGACGCCGGGGCCGAACAACCTGATGCTCGTCACCTCGGGGGTGAATTTCGGCTTCACCCGCACGATCCCGCACATGATGGGCATCACCTGGGGCTTCGCGCTCCTGATGCTCGTCGTGGCGCTGGGGCTCGGCGCGATCTTCCGCGAGGTGCCGGCGCTGCAGATCGCGGTGAAAATCCTGGGCGGCGCCTATCTCCTGTGGCTCGCCTGGAAGATCGCGCTGTCGCGCTCGATGGGCGAGGCGAAGCGCGCCGGCGCGCCGATGAGCTTCCTGCAGGCGGCGGCCTTCCAGTGGGTGAACCCGAAGGGCCTGACGATGGCGATCGCCGCGACGGCCGCCTACACCGATCCCGCCCGCTACGCGCGAAGCGTCACGGTGATGGTCGTCGTGTTCACCCTCGTCACCCTCGTCAGCGTCACGACCTGGACGGGCTTCGGCGCCGCGCTGAAGACCTGGCTCGCACAGCCCACCCGCCTCAAATGGTTCAACCGCACCATGGGCGCGCTGCTGGTCCTCTCGCTCTGGCCGATGCTGATGTGAGGCGGGGCAGCCCGCACAAGCTAGTCTAGGCACGCCGCGGGGGCCCGAGAAACGTCTCGAGCTTTGACCGCAGGAGCACGGGGTATCGAAGCTCGCACTCCCATATGACAAGCACTGCATACTCCCTCGAAGCCAACGCCATCTGGTTCGCCACATCTCTCTGCACGTTACGAGTGAGCTTAGGGCCCCAATAGCTCGTATTCGTCCTCGGGGGCTTTCGCAGACGGCAGTGCTGTTCCGGATGCTGGTGCCAAAAGCACCCATGCACAAAGATCACCTTCTTTCGTGATCGGAAGACGATGTCCGGTCTGCCTGGAAGATCGGATGCGTGGAGGCGATAGCGGTAGCCTGCCGCGTGCAAGAGCGAACGCACGATCATCTCGGGCTTTGTGTTCGAGCGCTTGTTTCCGCGCATGACCGCGCTGACGCCCGTTGATGTCGGCGGTGGGGCCTGAGGAACTACACGCTCGCGTCTTTGCACTACCCAGTCACTGCGGCAGCAGCCCATCCAGTTGCCCGATAGCCCTTACCGGTCCCCGGATGATCTTCATGCTCCCCGACCATTGAGGCGTACTTCGCTGGCAGAGGTGCAATGGGCTCGGGCTCGGGTATGTCACCACGCTTCATCGGGATCAGCGACAAAGGCGCGACAATCTTCGCGCAACCAAGCAATTGGTAACTTATCTCGCGTGCCAGCAATTCGCCGAGGGCAGATGGAACAGCATTGCCAACAAGCCGCTGTACGTCGGCGTGACGGCAATCATAGGTCAGGCCATCGGGAAACGTCTGAATTCGTCCAAGCTCTACCGCCGAAAGCTTGCGGTTGGACCAATGAAACGGACCCGTCGCTGGTCCCGGCTGCGCCTGAATGGTCCATGATGGAAGCGACTTCGACAGCTTCAGCAGAAAGCTCCAGTATCGACGACGCCACCCAAAAAGCGGAAGGCCGCCTCCTCGATCAGTGTGCCACAGGTAGTTTTGGCCCTCGGGAATTGTTGGCAGGAGATCTGCCCACTTCCCTCTCATACCGAGTTCCGCATCGTTCAACGCCGAGGGCAGATCACCGATCGCGTCCCAAACAGTTCTGCAGGGTTCCAACCCCTGATCGGAATCCGGTCGGAAGGGAAGCCTGTGAGTCGGCCTTGGAAATCTGAACTTCGCCCCTTCGCGAGACCCGACGATGAACACCCGCTCTCGCAGCTGAGGCACCCCATACGAAGCGGCATTCAGGGCTGCAACAGATATCCTGTAGCTTGTGCCCCGTCTCTCGTTAATGGCGTCAATGCCACGTTGGATGGCCTCGAAGCCCTCATTCTTACCTCGGTAGTTCAGGCCAGGCACGTTCTCTATCAGAAAGACCCTCGGCAGCGTCCCTTCAAGAATGTCCAGATACCCTTGAAGCGTCTCCGCACGAGGATCCTCCATTCGTGAGGCAGAGCCTCGTGCCCAATATCCCGACTTGGAGAACGGCTGACAGGGTGGCCCTCCGATGAGGACATCCGCTTGCCGCGGGAGAAGTCGAGACTCGTCTAGCAACTCCTCCGCCGTGGTTTCCTTGATGGGCTTCTCAAGCACGCGCCAAGGGCGGTTCAGTCTCAGCGTGTGGCAGGCCACGGGATCGATATCGAGCGCCACCTCGGTTCCGAAGCCGGCGGCCTCGAACCCATAATCAAGACCTCCAACGCCCGTGAAGAGCGAAATTGCTTTCAAAGCCACGTCGACCCCCGATGCTGAGGCATCCCGTACAAGGCTAATGCGATTGAGAACATTTGTCGAACAAAATACTGGGGTCGGAGGTGAACGTTGGCTCTGCCACGCGCACCATGTTTGCGATACGGCCCTTGCATTTCTTGTGCGGTGGCAGTTCGAGAGTGAGGGCGAAGCGGAACTCCCACTTCGCTGTAACCGCATGCAGGCAAGCTGCCAACACCGGAAAGTCGCCGGGGGCATAGTAGCGCGAGCAGGGGTCTCCTTTCGAGGCCCTCGTGCGTTGAAAATCCACCTTCGGCATCCCATCCGCATAAGGCTGCCGAAGCGTGTTTTTGCATTCGATTTGGAAAGGTGGACCGCCTTTCCACCGGAGCGTGATATCCGGCGCTCCCTCGATGTCTTGCCGCTGGCATTCTGTCACGCCCTGCAAGCCACGTAGCCACCTCTCCAGGTGAGACTCCGCAACCCAGCCCCGCACGGCCATCTTCAGCCGGCTCGCGCCTTCAATCAGGTCGAACAACGCATCCGGCGGAACATCCAACTCCTTGAGAAGGTCGTGCGGAAGCGCTTCATCGGGGGCGTCGCACTTTTGGGCGAAGACCTGATCGGCTAGTAGATGACGCTCGCCGGGATCAAGGCCGGCAGCGATCTGCTCGAAAGCAATAAGATCGAGGAGGCGCTGCTTTTGAGCGCCTATCACGACCTCGATGCGCGCATCGTCATCCAGTTGGTAAGCCCGACGCCCTTTCGACTTCGCCGGACGGCGGACCCTCTCCCACGCACACCACCCTACATCTTTGATGCGCTCAACGTGACGAGCCTTGAATTCGACGGAGCGCGACATGGGGGCTGGCGTGTTCATGCGCGGATCAACCGCGACGAACAGGTCCCGATCTGGATCGATGCCGATCATGATAGTCGTAATCAAGCCTGTGGGGTCAATCCCAACATCGAGCGAACCAGAGAGATCACCCCCATATTTTATTTGGAATCTATGCTCATCTTCAGGCCTACCGCCAGTCACCTTCTGGTTAGCAAGGAAGGCGTACACCAACACTCCCTTGCGCTGGCCACCTCTAGTTTCAAACACGATGTAAAATGGCGCAAGACGCTCCGAGCTAACATGAAAGATGGTACAGCCGCGAGCGGCTAGCGCCGAAACAACGAAGTTTATCAGCAGCCGCTTGGACGAGGGCTTGACTGCGTAGCTTCTCCAAATAAAGGGGGCGCGCTGTACGACGGGTTTACTGCTCATGCTATGTTGTTAGCGGGCGTGGCGACTCTTGCCAAGTTGCGGAAGCACGACGGTGAAGACCTAGCCGACGACGCCGATCATTGAGGCTGATTCGCACGAGCAGAGGAAGCAGCGGAATGACCAAGCCCCAGCTCGACCTCTTCCAGGCGCAGGACGACCTCTTTCCCTCGGCACCGGTGGTCTATCGCGCCGACCCTGTGCGGGTGCGGCGGAAGCTCGGGCGGATTCTCGAGGAGGCGCGGGGCGCGAGCACGATGCCGTGGGATGCCGAGCGGCAGCGGCTCTACCGCAAGCTCTTCCCGCAGATGTCGCTCGCGCTGCCCGAGGAGGAAGCGGCGCAGTATCGGCTCGCCTTCGAGGCGGAGCTCGAACGGCTGGCCTGAAGCCCCCTCCCCTCAGCGCGCCTCCGCGCCGGCGCCGAGGCCGCTTATGGCGCTGCCGGTGAGCTCGAAGTCGAGCACGGGGTCGCCGGTCGGGCCGGAGGCCGTGAGCGTGCCCGAGAGCGTGCCGGTGAGCGGCAGGTCGGGCCGCACGGCGCGTATCGCGGCGGCCGGGAAGGCCGAAAGCGTCGCGTGAAGGTCGATCTCGTCGCCCAGCGCGGCGCGCGCCTCGATCCTTCCCTCGCCCGCCTCGAGCAAAATCTCCTCGAGCGTCGTCGTGCCCTGCCCGTGGCTGCCGCGCGCCCTGAGGCTCGCCGCCTCGATGCCGGCTTGCGCGAGCCCCGCGTTCGTGATGCCCGACGCCTGGAGGTCGAACTCCGCCTGCGGCTCGAAGGGCGATCCCGTCGCCTCCGCGCGGCCCGAGACGGTGCCGTCGACGTCGAGCGCCGGCGAAAAGCCCCGCGCGAGCGAGAGCGGCAGCGCGTCGAGCGTCGCCGCCACGTCGAGCGCCGGCCAGACCTCGCCCTGGAGGTCGAGCCGGCCGCCGGCGATCTCGAACATGCCTTGCGACAGCGACGCCGCGCCCGCGGCATAGGCGCCGGAGATCGAGAGCTCGCCCGGCGGCACGCCCGCCTCGGACAGGGGCGCGAGCGTGACCCCGCTGCCGGTCAGCTCGAACTCCGCCTCGGGATCGAGCACGAAGCCCGCGACCTCGGCCGTGCCGGAGATCGTGCCCTGGGGGTCGAGGCCCGGCAGCGCGGCACCCGCGATCGAGAGCGGGATCGCGTCGAGCCTCGCCCGGAGGTCGACGATCTCGCCGACCGCGCCCTCGATCTCGATCCGCCCGGAGCCGATGCCGAGCACGGCCCGCGTCAATTCGGCCGCCCCGTCCTCGAAGCGGCCCTCGGCCGTCAGCTCGACCGGCGGCAGGCCCAGATCCTGCAGGAGGCCGAGCGTCACGCCCTCGCCGCTCAGGCCGAAACTCGCCCGCGGCGCGGCGAGCGTGCCCGTCGCGTGGAGCTCCGCCGAGATGCGGCCCTGCGGGTCGAGCCCCGGCGCGAGGCCCTCGACCATGTCGAGCGGGAACGCGTCGATGCCGAGCGTCACGTCGAGCGCCTCGCCGATCGTGCCGTCGAGGCTCAGCGTGCGGCCGGCGACGAGCGCCTCGGCGTCGATCGTCAGCGTCTCGTCGGCGAAGCGGCCCTCGGCCTCGATGTCGACGGGGTCGAGCCCGACGAGCTCCGTCAGCGCCACGGCGACCCCGCGGCCCTGAAGGTCAAACACCGCGATCGGCACCTCCCTCGTGCCGCCGAGCTCGAGCGTGCCCGACAGGATGCCCGCGGCTTCGAGATCCGGCTGCACGGCGTTGAGGAGCGCGAGCGGCACCGCCTCGAAGTCGCCCGACAGCGCCAGCGCCTCGCCCGCCACGCCCGTGACGTTCAGCCGGCCGCCGCCCGCCTGAAGCGTCGCGTCGAGATCCCGGAAGCCCTGGCCGGCGCCCCAGGCGCCCTGCGCCCGAAGATCGACCTCGGCGCCGATCGCGGCCGGCAGGCCCTCGGCCTCGACGCCTTCCGCCCGGCCGGTGACGTCGAAGGTCAGGCTCCGCGCCTCCGGGTCGGCCATCTCGGCCGCCGTCCCGCCGCCTGCGATCGTCAGGCGCCCGATCGACAGCGCCGGCGTCGCCAGCGCGTCGAGCGCGAGCTCCGCCGTCCAGCCTCCCCCCTCCCCGCCGAGGCTCGCCTCGAGCCGCGCGGCGTTCACGGTTGAGGGGCCCTCGCCGACGGGAAGCGTGACGGGGGTCCCTTCGGCGGTGCCGAGGCTGCCGGTGACGTCGAGGGCGGTCGGCACGCCGTCGGGGGCGAGCTCGCCCGACACCTCGACCACCGCCACGCCCGAGCGCAGCGTCGCCCCGGCGATCGCGATCGAGCCGTCCGCGGCGCGGGTCGCGTCGATCGTCAGCCGCGAGCCCTCGTCGACGAGCTCGGCATAGGCCGGCGGCACGAGGCGCTCGAGGCTGCCGCCGAGGTCGGCCGCGAGGCGGTGGCTGCCCGGCGCGGGGCTCGTGATCGCGGCGTCGCCGGAGATGATCTCCTCGCCGTCGGCGGTCAGGCTGATGTCGGCGGTGAAGTCGTCGATCGGGGCGGACCCGGTCACCTCCAGCGTCACGGCGGGGCGTCCCTGAAGGTTCAGGAGGTTCGCGACGAGCCCGTCCCGAGGCTCGGAGAAGAGCAGATGCAGGTCGAGGACCCGCGTCTCCTCCGCGAAACCCGCCTCGATCTGCAGCTCGCCGGCGCCGTCGAGGCGCTCCACCGCGACGTCGAGGTCGAGCGCGCCGCTCTCGAGCCGTCCCGAGCCGGCGAGCGAGAGGTCGTAGGCCTGGTCGGCGACCACGCCCGCGGCGATCTCGATGCGCGGCACGCGGATCTCGCCGACATCGAAGGTCAGCGGAAACTCGGGGAGCTCGAAGGTCCGCTCCTCGAGCGGCTGCGAGGGCCCGTCCGCGGCCCGCGGCGCGCGTTCGACGGCGATGCGGTCGGCCTCGAGGCGCTCGACCTCGAGGCGCCGGCGCAGGAGCGCGCTCCGGCTCCAGACGAGGTGCACGCCCTCGATGCGCAGCCACACGCCGTCGCGGTCGGCGATCGTGATGCTGTCGAGCCTGACATTGGAGGACAGCGCGCCCTCGATGCCGCCGAGCCTGATCTGCCTGTCGGGGGTGGAGATCTGCCGCTCGACGAAGCGCACGAAGCGGGAGCGCTCCTCGTCCTCGCCCTCCTGCGCGACCGCCGCGACCGTGGCCGCCGCGACGAGAATGAGCGCGAGGACCGGAAAGACGAGACGTCGAAGACCCGTGTGGTGCATGGCAATCCCCGATGCGGCCGCGGCGCCCGACGCCGACGGGAGGCGCCGCCGGGCCGGCGGCAACCGTCATCGCGCGCGCGTTCAGGAGAACATGGCGGCCGCCGCGGCGGTTCCGGTGCAGGACGCGTAGTCGGGTGCCGGCGGCGCTACGGCACCCATCCCGGCAGCTGGGACGCCTGCCGCAGCCAGTCCGCCAGCTGCTCCTCGTCGATCTCCTCGTTCTCGTGTATGTGTAGGTAGCGCGTATCCGGATCCTTCGACCCCACCGGCGGCGGCGGGCTCAACCGGGCGCCGCGGAAGAAGGCGAGCTTCACGTATTTCGTGAAGCAGTGGACGCCGAGGAAGAAGCCGCCCCCCTCGACGCCGTAAAGCGGCGAGTTCCATTTCACCGCCTTGCGCACGTCCGGCACGGTCCGCGCCACGAGCGCGTCGAGCCTGTGCCCGACATCGCGCTTCCAGCCCGGCATGGCGGCGATGTAAGCCTGCACCGGCTCGTCGCCGTCGCCCTTCGGGATCTGCGGGTTGCCTCCGGAGAGCAGCTTCGGCGCGCCGCCGGCAGCGGGCGCCTTCCGGGACCTTCCTGCCATCGCCTCACTCCCAGTTCCGGGACAGCACCTCCTCGAGCGCCTCGAGGAAGCGCGGCCAGCCGGCCTTCGCGCCACCATAGTAGCGCGGCTGGTCGGACCGGAAACCCGTCTGCTCCATGCGGAGCTGCGTTCCGATGCCGGTCGGCGTCAGCGTCCAGGAGACGACCGTCTTCAGATCGTGGTCGCCCCAGCTGTAGGTGAGCCTTCTCGTCGGCTCGACCTCGAGAACGTCGCCTTCGATCGTGCCCCACTCGGCCCGAAAGCTGAAGCGGTGGCCCACGACGGGGGAGAAGTCGCCCTTCATCAGCCACTCCTCCATCAACTGCGGCTGCGTGATCGCCCGCCACACCCGCTCGGGCGAGTGCGGAAGCTCGCGTTCGACGACGACGGATCGGGTCTGGCTCGCTGCAACGGTCACTGGTCCATCCTCCTGAGCAGGTCTTCGAGATCGTCGAACCGCCTCTCCCAGAACGCCGTCATCCGGCCGGTCCAGTCGATCAGCGGCATCAGCCCCTCCGGCCGGGCGCTGTAGTGGGTCTGGCGACCCTGCGGGCGGTCGCTCACCAGCCCCGCCTGCTTCAGCGCGACGAGGTGCTTCGACACGGCGGGTTGGGAGACGCCGGCCCCCTTCGTGAGTGCCGATACCGTCAGCTCGCCCTCTCGGCAGAGCCGCTCGAAGATCGCTCTCCGCGTCGGGTCCGCCAGGGATTTGAAGAGCGCGTCGTCCGTAGCGGCCATTCGATCGACAACTCTGTGGTTATGAAATTTCCATAACCAGATGGTTATCGATGGTCAAGGGGACGCCGAGGCAGGTCCGCCGTTGCCTGTGGCGCGGCGTCGCGGCGCCATATAGCGTCGCCGGGCGCGGCGAGGCCGCCCTTCCCGGGATCCCTTCGATGACCACTCCGCCCCCCGGCTGGACGGCCGCCTTCGCGACCCTTCTCGCAATGCCCTGGATCGGCTTCCTCGACTTGGGCGAGGGAGAGCTCCCGCTCGTCGCCTACGCGCTGGTGCTTCTAGCCGGCATGGGCCTCAACGTCCTGATCCTCCTCGCGGTCAGGCGGCTGATGTCGCCGCGCGGCAGCGTGAGGGGCGCCGGGCCTGAGCCGTCCGTTCGTCAGGCCGCCGCGAAGGCGGAGGTCCGCTCCCCCGCCTGGCGCGCGTCGGGGAGCGCGTCCTCGGCAATGCCGAAGCCGCGGGCGATCCGCAGCACCGAGCCGGCGAGCTCCGGCGCCGGCTGCGGCTTCGCGAAGAAATAGCCCTGCATCTCGTGGCAGCCTTCCGTGCGCAGGGCGTCGCGCTGCGCCTCCGTCTCGACGCCTTCCGCGATGACGGCGATGCCGAGCGCCCGGCTCAGGCCGATCACCGCGCGGATGATCGCCAGGCTGTCGGGCTTCTCGATGTCACGCACGAAGGACTGGTCGATCTTGATCTTGTCGAAGGGGAATTTCGAGATGTAGCCGAGCGAGGAGTAGCCGGTGCCGAAATCGTCCATCGAGATGCGGATGCCCAGGTCGCGGAAGGCCTGCAGCTTCACGAGCACGGACTGGGTGTCCTGCAGGAGGAGCGATTCCGTCACCTCGAGCTGCAGGCGCCTCGGATCGAGGCCCGTCTCTGCCAGGATCGAACGCACGTCGCCGACGAGGCTGTCGGTCCGGAACTGCACCGGCGAGAGGTTGACGGACACGTCAAGCCACTGCGGCCATGCGGCGGCTTGGCGGCACGCCTCGCGCAGCACCCACAGGCCGAGCGGCCGGATGAGGCCGGATTCCTCCGCCACCGGGATGAACTCGGCCGGCGAGACGGGCCCTCTCTCCTTGTGGGTCCACCGGAGCAGCGCCTCGACGCCCGTCACGGTCCGCGCGGAGACGTCGACGAAGGGCTGATAGTGCAGCTCGAGCTCGCCCCGCTCCAGCGCCCCGCGCAGGTCGAGCTCGATGCGGCGGCGCGCCTGCAGCCGCCGGTCCATCTCCGGCTCGAAGAAGCGGTAGGTCCCGCGCCCGTCGCTCTTGGCCCGGTAGAGCGCGAGGTCGGCGTTCTTGATCAGCGTGTCGACGCACATCTCCGCCCGGTGCGCGCCCCCCGACGCCGCGATCCCGACGGAGACACCAGCCGTCACGAGGTGGTCGCCGAGGCGGAACGGCTCCGCCAGCAGCGCGATCATGGAGCGCGCCATGGCCTCGGCCGTCTCCGCCGCGCCGGGGCCCCGGCGGATCACCGCGAACTCGTCGCCGCCGAGCCGCGCCACGAGATCGCCCTCCTCGGTCGCGCCGAGGAGGCGCCCGGCCGCCGCCTTCAGGAGCGCGTCGCCGACCGGATGGCCGAGCGCGTCGTTCACCGTCTTGAAGCCGTCGAGGTCGAGGCAGAGCACGGCCACGCCGCGGCACTCGTGGTCGCGCAGCGCCGCCGCCAGCGTCTCGCGGAACTGCACGCGGTTCGGCAGGCCGGTCAGGCCGTCGTGCAGGGCCATGTGGCTGAGCCGGCGCTCCGCCAGCCGCCGCTCCGTGATGTCCTCGAACGTGTCGACCCAGCCGCCTTCCGGGATCATCTGGCGGGTCATAGAGATGACGCGCCCGTCCGGCAGCTCGTGCGTGAAGGCCGCGTCGGTGCCCGGTGCGAGAATGTGCTTGATCTCGGGGCTCAGGAGCACCTGCGAGGCGGACGCGCCCAGCCGGAAGCCGCCGAACATCTGCGCGAAGCGGCGGTTGAAGACGACGAGACGCTCGTTCTCGTCGAACATGCACAGGCCCTGGGACATGTTGTTGAGCGCCGCCTGGAAGCGCGCGTTCTGCAGCGCGATGCGGTGGTCGTAGGTCTTCGCCTGCGCGGCCATCAGGTCCTGGATGCGCTGCAGCTGGGCGGCGATCCCGTCCTGCATGGTCGCGAGCGCGCCCAGGAGATCGGCCGTTTCGCCGCGCCCTCCGGGCGTGATCTCGTTGTCGAGCCTCCCTTCGGCGATGGCCTTCGCGACCTTCACCGCACGGTTGAGAGGCGGCACGATCATCCCCGACAGGAGGACCGACGCCGCCAATGCGATCGCCGCCGCGACGGCCACCGCCACCGCCATCTCGTGCATGGAAGCCGAGACGAGGCCGCCGATCTCGCGCCGCAGGCGGAGACCATCGTCCGCGAAGGTCTCGACTGCGGTCTCGAGCTCCCGGTCGATCCGCAGGAGCTGGTCCAGGAGCTGCCGCCGCGACAGCCGCGGGCTCCCCTCCTGCAGTGCCACGAGATCGGCATGAAGAGCCTCTATGCGGGCACGGCCTGCGGACGACGTCGAACGTCCCGCGGCCGACTCGAGGTCGGCGATGATGTGGGGCAGTCGCCTGCCATAGGTGGCGAAGCCGTTTCCGGACTCGAGCTCGTCGTTGCGCGCAAGCGCCGACGAGTCGAGCATCCTGTAGTCCGCCCTGAGCTCGACGAGGGCGTTCTGCGCGGAACGGAGATGGTCGAGCGACAGGAACGTCTCGTCGTAGATGCGCATGGCGAGGGTGCCCACCTCGCGCTGCGAGACATGCGCGTAGCCGCCGAGCACGATCGTCACCAGCGTCAGGACGAGGGATCCCGCCAGGAGCTTCAGACGGATGGACATTGATGGGCGCCGCAGTTCGAGATCATACGGCCGCGATCCGGAAGCGAACGCTCCCGGGGACCCCGACGCACAAGGCCCCGATGTCGCCCGCCGGGGAACGGGCATCTCGCCCGCGCCCGACCGCCGCGACCTCGGCCACCGCCGTCACGGCGCTGTCCTTCGCCACATCGCGCGCCTGCACCGTCACTGGTGGAAGCGACAGGTCGGTGGCGAGCCCGGCAAGCACCGCCCTTCTGGCGGTCTCGCGCATCCCCTTCTGGGGACCGACTCTGCACATCAGTTGTGGAACCCGCCAGTTGTGGAACCGTCCGCTGCTCAACTCGAGCCGACTGTTTCATGCGGAACTTAAGCGAGCCTTACCCGGCGCCGCGCCGCGGGAGAGCTTCTGACCGAGGCTCCACGTTCAGGCGGCGAGCGATGACGACGCCACGCAGTTGCGCCCGCCATGCTTGGCGGCATAGAGGCTGCGGTCGGCCGCCTGCATGACCGCGTCGAAGTCGCCGGCGCCGCCGCGCCCGTGGAACAGGCCCGCGCTCAGGGTGACGGTGAACCGGTGCTCTCCCGCCACGATCTCCGTCGCCTCGACCTGCCCCCGCAACCTCTCCGCCATGGCCATCGCATCGGCGGCGGCGATGCCCGGCAGCAGGAAGGCGAACTCCTCGCCTCCGATACGGGCCACCAGGTCGCCCGGCCGGACCGACGCGGCGAACACGCCGGCGCATGTGCGCAGGGCCTCGTCGCCGGCGCCATGGCCGTAGCGGTCGTTGACGTCCTTGAACCGGTCGATGTCGACGAGGAGAAGCGCGAAGTTGCGGCGGGGCAGGTTCGCGAGCTCTCGCCGCATAGCGTCGTCGAAGGCCCGGCGGTTGCAGAGGCCGGTCAGCGCGTCGCACATCGCGAGGCGCTTCAGCTCCCGCGAGTTGCGCTCGTAGGCGAGCGACAGGGCGAAGGCGCCGCCGGCGACGGTCAGGATCAGGGCCACCATCACATGGACCTCGAGGAGCGGATCGTGCGGCAGATCGACGACCGTGCGGTCGAGCGTCAGGCCCTGGATCACCCTGGCCGAGCAGGACATGGCGACGAGGCCGTAGGCGGCGACGAGGCCATAGCGCGAGCGCAGGCCGTCGTGACGATCGCGCCAGTATTCCCAGGCGATGGCGACGAGCTGCGCGGCCACGATCGCGTTGACGAGGGCATAGAGGTCCGCAAACGGGATGAAGGGCTTCACCACGTAGATCGAACCCGTGAGCGCGACCGGCAGGACGATGAAGAGCACCGGTGTCGTCCGCCGATTGAAGCACCGCGCGGCGCGCCAGCGCAGCCCGACACCGAGGACCTGCAGGCAGTTCGGCAGGAAGATGAGGGGATCGAGATGCCCCGGCGGAACCAGGACGAAGAGCCCCACCGCCGCCGCCAGGACCAGGTTCGAGGCGAGCCATGAGAGCCACGTCTTCTCGTCGCGCTGGCCACGCCAAGCGATGAAGAAGACGACCGACATGATGAGCAGGATCAGCGCGTTCGCGGCCAGCATGGTGGCCGGATCGACGCCGATGGACCAGTGGCCGCCGGTCTCGGTCATGGAGAGGACTCGTCGCGTTGTTCAAGACGGACAATTCCCGCAAAACGTTAAAATCCGCCCTCGCCCGGCGTCCCGATCGGATGAAAACGAGAGAATCGTCTCCGGATACCGGGCGAATGTGGCGCTGCCACCCTCAGCCCTGCCGCTTCGTGCCCTTGAGCGGCGCCGCGGTGGCCGGATCCTCCGGCCAGGCGTGCTTGGGGTAGCGGCCGCGCATGTCGGCGCGCACGTCGCGCCAGCTGCCGGCCCAGAAGCCCGGCAGGTCACGCGTGACCTGGAGCGGCCGCTGCGCCGGCGACAGGAGCTCGAGGAGGATCGGCACGCGGCCGTCCATGACGCCCGGATGGGTCGCCAGCCCGAAGAGGTTCTGCACGCGGATGCGGACGACCGGCTCCTCCCCCGCATAGTCGATCGCGGCGCTCGTGCCGGAGGGCGCCTCGAAGCGTGGCGGCGCGAGCCGGTCGAGCTCCGCCATGCGCGCCCATGGCAGGAGTGCCGCGAACGCGTCGCGGATGTCCCGGGGGCCGGGATCGCCGAGCCGCCTCTTGCCCTGAAGCATGGGCAGGAGCCATTCCTCGCGGCGCCGGACCAGCGCCTCGTCCGACAGGTCAGGCCAGCTCGGGTCGTGGCGGCGGAGAAAGCCCACGCGCTCGCGCAGCCGGGCGATGTCCTCCGGCCAGGGGAGGGAGGCGAGCCCGCGCCGCGCCACCGCGTCGGCGAGGAGCATCGCAGCCCGCTCGTCGCGCGGCACCTCGATCGGTGTTTCGCGGAGCACGAGGGCGTCGAGCCGGCGCAGGCGGACCGCGCGCAGCCCGTCCGCGGCGCTGTCGTAGTCCAGCCGCTCCTCCTCCACGATGCGGTCGGCGAACACCGCCTCGATCGTCTCCCGGTCCGTGCGGGCGGCGAGCAGGATGCGGCCGTCCGGTCCGCCCCCCTGCACCTCGCCGATCGCCAGGAACTGGGCATCGGCGAGCGGATCCCCCCCGTCGAGCCTTGCGCCGCTGCCGTTCGCCATGCGGAAGCGGCCGCGCCCGCCCCGCTGCTGCGCCAGCCGCTCGGGATAGGCGAGCGCCAGCAGCGTGGCCGCGTCGGGCGGCTGCGGCAGGGCGTCATCCCGCGCCGTCAGCCGTTCCGCCATCGCCGCCCAGCGGGCGGCGGCGTCGCGCGAGGCCCTCGCGCGGGGGCCGCGATCGCGGCGGAAGCTCTCGAGTCGGGCGGGAAGATCGGTGTCGCGTCCGCCGAGACCGGGCTCGGAGAGGATGGCGGCGATGTCCGCCGCCAGCCGTCCCTCTCGGGAGGCCGCGCCCTGAAGCAGCATGTGGGCGAGCCGCGGGGGAAGCGGCAGCTCGGCGAGCCTGCGGCCGTGGGAGGTGAGGCCGCCCGCTTTATCCCGCGCGCCGAGGCGGGTCAGCAGGTCGAGCGCCTCGGCGTAGGCGGCGGCCGGCGGCGCGTCCAGCCAGCGAAGCACCGACGGATCCGCCGCGCCCCAGGCGAGGAGCGTGAGCGCGAGATCCGCGAGGTCGGCGGCGAGGATCTCCGGCGTGTCGAAGGGCTGGAGCGAGGCCGTCTGCGGCTCGTCCCAGAGACGGTAGCAGACGCCCGGTTCCGTGCGCCCGGCGCGGCCCCTGCGCTGGTCGGCGGCGGCGCGCGACGCCCGCACCGTCTCGAGCCGCGTGAGGCCCGAGCCCGGCTCGTAGCGGGGGCGGCGGGAGAGGCCCGAATCGACCACGAGCCGCACGCCCTCGATCGTCAGCGACGTCTCGGCGATCGAGGTCGCGAGCACCACCTTGCGCCGGCCGGGCGCTGCCGGACGGATGGCTAGGTCCTGTGCCCGGGCATCGAGCGCGCCGTAGAGCGGCGCGAGATCGGTGTCGGCCGGCAGCCTCTCCGCCAGGCGTTCGACCGTGCGGGAAATTTCCCCCTGTCCCGGCAGGAAGGCGAGAATCGAGCCCTCCTCCTCCGCGAGCCCCTTCAGGACCGCCCGTGCGACGCGATCCTCGACGCGGGCCCCGGGCTCGCTTCCGAGATAGCTCGTCTCCACGGCATGAAGCCGCCCCTCGCTCTCCACGACCGGGGCACCGCCGAAGAGATCGACGAAGCGCCGCCCGTCGAGGGTCGCGGACATGGCGAGAAGCCTCAGGTCCTCGCGCAACGCGCCCTGCGCCTCCAGAGCGAGCGCGAGGCCCAGATCCACGTCGAGCGCGCGCTCGTGCACCTCGTCGAAGAGGATCGCGGCGATGCCGTCGAGCCCCGGATCGTCGAGGATCATCCGGACGAAGACGCCCGCCGTCACGAGTTCGATGCGCGTGACCGCCGAGATCGTCGTGTCGTTCCTGACGCGGTAGCCGACGGTCCGGCCCACCTCCTCGCCGCGCAGCGCGGCGATGCGGGCGGCGGCGGCACGGGCCGCGAGCCGCCGGGGCTCGACGACGATGATCCGGCCGTCGCGCCGCCAGGCGGCGTCCAGCAGCACCGGCGGCACGCCCGTCGTCTTGCCGGCGCCCGGCGGCGCAATGAGGACCGCCCGGCTGTGCGCGTCGAGCGTCGTGAGAAGCTCGGGAAGGATGGCGTCGACGGGAAGCATGATCGGTGGCCGCGGGACGGGGTTCGCAGGGGGACCGGCAGAGGTCTAAGGAGGGTGCGCGCCAGCCGCAATGGTGACATGCGATGTCAGTGGTGCGGATGTACCGGGCTGCCAGGAGAGTATAGGCAGTGCTGGAGAGGAAGTGGCGAGAGGCAACGTGGCGCAGGCGCAGCTGGAGTACGGCGAACGCGAAACGGTCCTCGACGGCCGCTATTCCTGGGCGCGGCTCGTGGCATCGCTCGTTCTCGCGACCGTCGGCAATGTCGGGCTCTGGTCGGTCATCCTCGTCCTGCCGGAGGTCCAGGCGGAATTCGCGGTCGACCGGGGAGACGCCTCGCTCGCCTACACCGCGACGATGATCGGCTTCGCCGTCGGCAACCTGCTGCTCGGCCGCGCGGTCGACCGGTTCGGCATCACGGTCTGCATCGTCGGCGCGGCAGTGGCGCTCGGTGCGGGCTATGCGCTGGCGGCCGTCTCGGAAGGGCTGTGGCAGTTCGCGGTCCTGCACGCCGGCCTCATCGGCCTCGGCGCATCCGCGACCTTCGCCCCGCTGATTGCGGACATCTCGCACTGGTTCGACCGGCAGCGCGGCTTCGCGGTGGCGATCACGGCGAGCGGCAACTATCTCGCCGGGGTCGTCTGGCCGATGGCCCTGAAGGACGTCCTCGCCGCGGATGGCTGGCGCAGCGCCTATCTCGTCATCGCCATCGTCTGCGTGTCGGTCATGATTCCGCTCGCGCTGGCGCTGCGCCGGCGGCCGCTGCATGTCTCGGCCGCGGGCGCTGTGCCGGTTCCGCCGAGGCAGGCGATCGACCTCTCGCCGCGGACGCTGCAATGGCTGCTCGTGGCGGCGGGCGTCGGCTGTTGCGTCGCCATGTCGATGCCGCAGGTCCATATCGTCGCCTATTCCGCCGATCTCGGATACGGCGTGGCGGTGGGCGCGCAGATGCTGTCGCTGATGCTGCTGGGAGGGGTCGCGAGCCGGATCCTGTCGGGGTTCGTCGCCGACCTGATCGGCGGCGTGCGCACGCTGCTCATAGGCTCGGTCCTCCAGTTCCTGGCCCTCCTCTTCTACATCCCGTTCGACGGGCTGGCCTCGCTCTACGTCGTGTCGCTGATCTTCGGGCTCGCGCAGGGCGGCATCGTGCCGTGCTACGCGATCATCGTGCGGGAATACCTGCCGGCCCGCGAGGCAGGGCAGCGGGTCGGGCTCGTGCTGATGTCCACCGTCATGGGCATGGCGCTCGGCGGCTGGATGTCGGGCGCGATCTACGACCTGACGGCCTCCTACCAGGCGGCCTTCCTGAACGGCATCGCGTTCAACCTCGTGAACGTGGCGATCATGCTGTTCGTGCTCTGGCGGACGCGCGGGCCCACGACGGCGCCGGCCGCCGCCTGAGGCCAAATCGGCAGGTGAGAGCGGGATGCCGGCTGAGAACCGGCTCCCAACCTTTCCTCATCCGCTCTGCTCGCTGCGCAGGTCGAAGAGGTCGACCACGCTCGGCTGGACGACCTTGGCGTGAAGCGCGAGCAGCACGATCTCCGCATCCGTCCCCTGCCCCGCCGCCAACGCCCGCTCGATGCGCGCTTCCTGCTCCAGCGTCGCCTCCTCCCCGTTTGCATGGGCGAAGCCCTGCGGCCCGAGCATGCAGTAGGCGAGGAGCGAGGCGGCCGGCCGGAAGTCGTCGCCCTGCGGGGTGTCCTTCACGAGCCTCAGGAGCGCGAGCTTGACCGCTTCCGGCACGATGCGCGGATGAAGGTCGAAGGCCCGCAGCGCGGCGTCGAGTTGGCGAAGGTCGTGGCTGCGGCCGAGAAAGCCGAAGAAGCCGAGAAAGGACATGGCGTTGCGGCACCTCGCGTCGGGAGAGCGTGCGTCGAGGGTGCCCCGAATAGGCCGGCCGGTCCATCGCGGATCTTCGGCGCACCGCAGCGGCTTCGGGAACATGTCGAGGCGGCACGCCATTTGGTGCAGGACGGACCGGTGAAACGGCGTGATGCCGCGCCGGTCGTCCCCTCCGAGGCATCCGACATGCGCCGACCTCCGCCTCACCGCCGTCTGCCGGCCATCGCTTTCGCCTGTGTTCTGGCCATGCCCCTCTCCGCCTGCGACGAGTTCCCCCGGGATCCGGACGGCACGCTCCAGTCGGCGCGGGGCGGCACGATCGAGGTGGGCCTCATCGAGGCAAGCCCTTGGGTCGCAATCGAGGACGGGGTGCCACAGGGGTTGGAGGTCGAGCTGGCGGCGGCCTTCGCGGCATCGCTCGACGCGGAGGTGGAGTGGATCCGGGGCACGCCGGAGGAGGTGCTGGAGGCATTGGAGGCGCGGCGCATCCATCTGGTCGTCGGCGGCCTCACGCAGGACAGCGCCTGGGGCGACCGCGTCGCGCTGACCCGCCCCTACCTCGAGACGGCGCTCGTCGCTGTCGCGCCGGGAAGCGGCGGCCCGGAACGCGTCGAGGGAAACACGGTCGCGGTTTCGCCGGGCACCGTCGAGGCGGCGGCGGTCCGCGCCGCCGGCGGTGTGCCGGTCGCACCCGATATGGCGGGGAGCACGGCCTCGCTCGAGGTCAAGCCCTCCTGACAGGTGGCGCCGAGCGACAGGACGGTCGAGACGCTGTCGACGCGGAAGCACGTCCTGGCCGTCGGGAAGGGGGAGAACGCCTGGCTCATGTCGCTCGAACGCTTCCTGAAGGCCAACAAGGGCGAACTTCATGCACGCCTCCTGACGGACACGCGATGAAGCTGCGCCAGCCCTTCGTGTGGCCGGAGGAGCAGGCGCGCCAACTCCGGCGGGCGCATCGGCTCGAATGGGCGACGCTGTTCTTCATGACGACCATCATCCTCGTCATGGCCTTCGCCATGGGCAGCTCGCAGGCGATGCGGGCGGCCTGGATCGAGGACATTCTCGGCCTCGTCCCGGCGGCCGCCTTCCTGATCGCCCGTCGCTTCGAGCGCAAGCCGCCCGACGAGCATTTCCCTTTCGGCTACTACAAGGTGATCCCGATCGCCTATCTCGTGGCGGCGACCACGGTCGTGATCCTCGCCCTCTACCTGATCTACGACAGTGCCACCGCCCTTCTGACCCGCGATCATCCGACGATCGGGCCGATCGAGATCTTCGGCCATGACATCTGGATGGGCTGGGTGATGATCGCCGCCCTCGCCTACAGCGCCGTCCCGCCCGTGATCCTGGGGCGAATGAAGATGCCGGTCGCGGAGGCGATCCACGACAAGGTGCTGGTCGCCGACGCCGCGATGCAGCGGGCCGACTGGATGACGGCGCTCGCCGGCATCGGCGGCATCGTCGGGGTCGGATTCGGCTTCTGGTGGGCGGACGCCGTGGCGGCGCTCGTCATTTCGCTCGACGTCCTCAACGACGGGCGCGTCCACGTCGTGCAGGCGCTGAAGGACCTGGCGGACGAGGTTCCGATGACTCCGAAGCGCCAGGCGCCGGACCCGATCACCGGCGACGTCTGCCGCGCGGTCGAGGCCCTGCCCTTCGTCAGGAGGGCCGACGTCGCACTGCGCGACGAGGGCCACCCTGTCTCCGGCACGATCTACATCTCCCTGGCGGAAGGCGCCGAGCCCGCTTCGAGTGCGGCCGAGGTCTCCCGCGTCGCGGAGGGCGCCCACTGGCGCATGTACGACCCGGACGTGGTCATCGTCGACGAGAAGGCGTGGTGGGGCTGACGTCGTTCCCGTTGCGTTCTCGACCTCGAAGGGACATACTCCCGTCGCCGCGGCCGTGCCGGCGGCTCCCCACCGGCGCCGCCCGGCATCTCCACCCCAGCGGACAGACGATCCGATGAAACCTTCCCCCCAGCAGGACGAGGCTATGACGGCCGTCTCCAGGTGGCTGAAGGAGAAGGATTCGCAGGTCTTCCGGCTCTTCGGCTACGCCGGCACCGGCAAGACGACGCTCGCCCGGCAGATCGCCGAAGGGGTGGACGGCGACGTCCTGTTCGCCGCCTTCACCGGCAAGGCCGCGCAGGTGCTTCGCAACAAGGGCTGCGCGAACGCGCGGACGATCCACTCGCTGATCTACCGGCCGCGCGGCGAGGAGACGGAGGACGAGACGGGCGAGACCCTGCCCGCCTTCTCGCTCAACCGCACGAGCCAGGTCGCGAAGGCGGAGCTCGTGATCATCGACGAATGCTCGATGGTCGACGAGGAGCTCGGCCGCGACCTCCTCTCCTTCGGCACGAAGGTGCTGGTGCTCGGCGATCCCGGGCAGCTGCCTCCGGTCTCCGGGGGTGGCTTCTTCACCGAGGCCGAGCCCGACATCCTGCTGACCGAGGTGCACCGGCAGGCGCGCGACAACCCGATCATCGACCTCGCGCAGACGGTGCGCGAGGGCGGGCACCTCGACTACGGCGAGTACGGGTCGAGCCGCGTGATCGGGCGTGACGAGATCGACGCGGAGACCGTCCTGTCGGCCGACCAGGTGCTCCTCGGCATCAACCGCACCCGCCACAAGTACAACCGGCGCATCCGCGAGCTGAAGGACTTCACCGAGCCCTACCCGCAGGTCGACGAGAAGCTCGTCTGCCTCAGGAACTCCTCCGAGAAGGGGCTGCTGAACGGCGGCCTCTGGCGCGTGACCTCGCTCGGGCTCTCGAACGGGCCCGCGGTCAACCTGCTCGTGAAGAGCGAGGACGAGGGTCCGCGGGGACCCTCCGCCAAGATTCGCGTGCTGAAGGAATTGTTCGACAAGGGGCCGGAGAACGTGCCCTTCGCGAAGCGCCGGAACTCCGACGAGTTCGACTACGGCTACGCCCTGACCGTGCACAAGGCGCAAGGCTCGCAGTGGGACGACCTCGTCCTCTTCGACGAGAGCTTCGCCTTCCGCGACACCCGCGAGCGCTGGCTCTACACGGCGATCACCCGCGCCGCCGAACGCATCACCATCGTCCGCTAGCGGGAACGCCGCCGGCTGCACAGACGACCCGCTGCCGTCTCACGGGCAGCGGCAAGCACGCCTCTTCTCGTGAACGAGATCGGCCTGCACAGGCCTTGTCTCCGAAACCGCCACCGCCAGGGAACAAGAAGAAGGTCCCGGCGTTTGGCGACCGATTCCCGTCAAGCAGGTCCATGAATGGGGCAGCGTCGCCCCCTTCTCTCCATTTTATGGCCCAGAGCGGTCGCTTTGTTGCGCCAGAGACAAGTGAAGAGGAGTGAGCGCGCCATGCCGCAGACGCCAGCGGACGGTCCCACGGATAATCCATCCAGCTCGTCTGGCGACCGCATCTTCCTCGCGGCGTTCCTCGTCGCCGTCGTCTTCATCGCCTTCGTGGCCGGTGCCGTCCTCACGACCGCCGGCGTGCCTCCGGGCCCCCAGATCGCCAACGCCTACCAGGGCGGCCGGGCCCTTTACGAACAGACGACGACGACGCGTGACGTTTACCGCTCCGATCTCTGGTATCCGGAGCGGCGCCCGGACAAAGGCGTGACGGTCCACGACGCGGATCGGGCGCAGGACGGCTTCACCCTCTACACGAGCGGCCACGAGGCGGCCGCCTTCCTGATCGGGATGGACGGCCAGGTGATCCACCAGTGGTCGCGGCCCTTCAGCACGGTCTGGAACGAGACCGCACGGGTGAAGAACCCTCTGCCCGACCAGAACGTCTATTTCCGCAAGGCGATGGTCTATCCGAACGGCGACCTCCTCGCGATCTACGAGGCGGCGGGCGACACCCCTTACGGCTACGGCGCGGTGAAGCTCGACAAGGACTCCAACGTCATCTGGAGCTACCTCGACCACACCCACCACGACATCGACATCGGCCCCGACGGTCGGATCTACCTGCTCACCCACGAGTTCGTCGACACGAAGATCGACGGCTTCGACAACCTCGCCCGGCCGCGCCTCGACGACTTCCTCGTCGTGCTCTCGCCGGAGGGAGAGGAGCTCGTGAAGGTCTCCTTGATCGATGCGATGGCGCGCTCCGAGTTCCGGCAGATGCTGCACACGGTCACCTCCTACGCCGTCGCGGACCCGCTCCACGCGAACACGGTCGACTACATCACCGCGGAGGACGCGGTGAACTTCGCGCCGGGCGAGGAGGGCCAGGTGATGCTGTCCTTCCGAGAGCTTCAGGCGATCGTGGTTCTCGACCTGCCGAGCGAGACGGTGACGTGGGCCAGACGCTCCGAATGGCTGGGCCAGCACGATCCCGACATCCTTCCGAACGGCAACATCCTGCTGTTCGACAATTACGGGAACTACGACCGTCCGAACGCCCGCTCGCGCGTGCTCGAGTACAACCCGCGCAACTCCGCGATCGTGTGGGAGTACGGCGGCACGCCGGACGACCCGCTCGACAGCATGATCAGGTCCTCCCAACAGGCTCTCGCGAACGGCAACACGCTGATCACCGAATCGAGCGGCGGCCGGCTGCTCGAAGTGACGCGCCAGGGCGAGATCGTCTGGGAGTACGTCAACCCCGTCCGCGGCGGCGAGGGAGAAGGCCGCATCCCCATCGTCTGCTGGGGCCAGCGGATCATGCCCGACGACCTCGACGAGAGCTTCACCAGCACCTTCCAGGCATCGCAGACAATCGAAAGGACCCCGGCATGACACGGTTCATCTTCATCGCGACGACCCTCGCCCTCCTCCCGACGGCCGCCTCGGCCTATGTCGGGCCCGGGGCCGGATTGAGCCTCCTCGGCGCCCTGTGGGCCCTGGTGGCCGCCGTCGGACTGGCGATCGCCTTCGTCGTGGCCTGGCCCATCCGCAAGCTGATGCGGCGGCGGAAGGGCGGGCAGGCGAGCGGATCCACGACGGGCACCGGCGCGGGCGCCGGCATGACGGGCAGCCCCTCCACGGCGCAGCCGCCCCGCGAGGGGTGAGCCATGGGTCTCCTCGATCTGCCCGCCCCGCTGTTCTCATGGGTCGACGGCCAGCTCGGCCGGCTTCTGCCGACCGTCCTCGTCGTCGTCCTATGGGCCGTGGTCGCGTCCTTCGCCTCGATGGAGCTTTACAGAGCCCTGTCGCCCCAGGCGAAGATCGCCGGCCTGCGCACCCGCCTCGCAGACGCCCAGGCGCGGCTCGCGGGCTATGACGGGCCCTTCGAGGGCGCCGGACCGCTGATCCGCGAGATGCTCGGCCTGGCGCTCAAGCGCGTCATCGTCGTGTTGCCGTCGACCTTGATCGCCTCGCTGCCGCTGCTGATGCTGATCATCTGGCTCGACAGCAGCTACGGGCGTGACTTGCCGGCTGCCGGGCAGCGCGTCGAGGTGACGGCGCCCCCCGGCTATAGCGGCGAATGGGTGGACGGCGCGCCCCGCCTCGCCCGCATCACGAGCGATTCGGGCGAGACGGTCGCCGAGGTTCCGGTCGAGGCGCCGGTGCCGGTGATCCACAAGCGGCGCTGGTGGAACGCCCTGATCGGCAATCCGGCCGGTTATCTGTCGGAGCAGCTGCCGATCGACTGGATCACGCTGGATCTGCCGGGCCGCGAGATGCTCAGCGCCGGCCCGTGGTGGACGCGGCGGTGGGAGTTCGTGTTCTTCCCCGCGCTCGTCCTCATGTCGCTCGCCCTCAAGCACGTGCGACGAATCGAGTAGCGGAGCTGAACCATGACGCAGACGAGCGACGCCAGATCGAGCGTCAGCGGGTGGATGGACTTTCTGGGTGGGCTCGTGGAGCGACATCCCTGGGCCTGGATCCGGTTGGGCGGAATGGAATCCCGCCTCGCGCGAGAACGGATCGAGGGCAGCGACATCGTCGCGCCGATCTACGTCACCGGCCTCGCACGATCCGGCAGCACGATGCTGCTCGAGCTTCTGGCCCGCCACGAAGACGTCGCGACCCACAGGTATCGCGACTTCCCGCCGGTGCTGACCCCTCTCGCCTGGAACTGGTTCGTCGACCGGGCGGGCACCCGGGAGCAGGAGGCCGAGGAGCGCGCGCACAAGGACCGCATCCTCGTGACGCCAGAGAGCCCCGAAGCCTTCGAGGAGGTCTTCTGGATGGCCTTCTTCGAGCACCTCCACGATCCCTCGAGGAGTTCGGTGCTGGACGGGGAGACGTCGCACGCCGCGTTCGAGGCCTTCTACCGCGACCACATCCGCAAGCTGCTCGCGCTGCGCGGCGGAACCCGCTACCTCGCCAAGGGCAATTACAACGTCACCCGCCTCGACTACCTCCTGAAGCTCTTCCCCGACGCTCGGTTCGTCGTGCCGGTGCGCGATCCCCTCTGGCACATAGCTTCGCTCATGAAGCAGCATCGGCTGTTCTGCCGCGACGCCGAGGCCGATCCGAGGGTGGCGCGGCACCTGCGGCGGACGGGGCACTTCGAGTTCGGGCCCGACCGCAGATCGATCAACACGGGTGGCGAGGGCGCCGAGGAGGTCATGCGGCTGTGGCGGGACGGGCGGGAGGTCGAGGGTTGGGCGCTGCACTGGTCGATCGTCTATGGCCACGTCGTCGACAGCCTGGAGCGAGACCCCGCGCTCGCCTCCGCCATCCACGTGGTGCGCTACGAGGAGATGTGCGCCGATCCGGCAGGTACGATGAGCCGCGTCCTCGCGCACTGCGACCTCGAGGCGGGGGATTTGCCGGACACCGCCAGGGGGCTCGTCAGCGCCCCGTCCTACTACCGCCCCACATTCGACGCCGCGGAAGAGGCTCTGATCCGCAGGACCACGGAGATGACGGCGGTCCGGCTCGGCTATGCGCCGTCCCACACCACGTGAGACGAGGGCGCAATTTCGGCGCTGGTGGATTGCCTTGCGGCTCGCGAGAGTCCATATATGCGCCTGTTCGAGACTGCGCTCTGCCTTGACTGCCGGACTTTCGGCCTCTCCCAAGACATCGCTCATTTCGGATAACGGCTCGCGCGAAGGGTCGCATCGAGCCGAAACGCAATTTCGCGTGTTTCAAAGGAGGCCCAAATGGCCACTGGTACCGTCAAGTTCTTCAACCACGATCGCGGCTACGGCTTCATCCAGCCCGACCAGGGCGGCCCGGACGTGTTCGTCCACGCCACTGCCGTCGAGCGCGCCGGCATGTCCGCCCTCGCCGAGGGTCAGAAGCTCTCTTACGAGGTCGAGAACGACCGCCGCTCGGGCAAGCCCGCCGCGACGAATCTCGAGGCGCTCTGAGCAGCCTCATCCCGACGCTCGAGTTCGGCTTGAAGCGCGCCACGGCAGGCCGTTCGCGTGACGGTCTGCCATTTGCGGCTGCTGTGCCGGACGCTCGGGCGTTGGTTGCTTGGAGCGGAACCTTTCCGCTCCAATTTCGTTCCGAAGGATCTGGCGCCTTCCCTCTGTGGTCGAAGGCCGGACTGATCGTACCCTGGATCCGCTGATGCGACAGGTCGCCCCGCTGCGGCCGTCACCGGCGGTGATGACCAACATGATCGGCAAAGGAGAGACCCCTGCAAGTTTTCGTCCGTGACAACAACGTCGAGCAGGCCATCCGGGCCCTCAAGAAGAAGCTTCAGCGCGAAGGTGTCTTCCGCGAGATGAAGCGCCGCCGCTCTTACGAGAAGCCGTCCGAGAAGCGCGCCCGCGAGCAGGGCGAAGCGATCCGCCGCGCCCGCAAGGCTGCGCGGAAGATGGCGCAGCGCGAGGGCCTGATCGCCAAGCCGAAGCGCAAGGCGGTCGCAGGCGGGCGCCGCTGACCCGTCTCGCGGAGGGGCGCTAGCGCCCGCCGCTTCACGAATTGCCGCGAACACGGCGCCTGGCGGCGCCACGCCTTCGCGGAGACACGCAAAGGGCTCGCGCCGCGTTGTCGGCCGGGCCCTTTTCGCGTCCTAGCCCTGCTCTGTGGCGCGCTCGAGCGGCGGTGCCACCTCGACGACCTCGCCCGCCACGGCCGGTCGCCCCACCGACACGTAGGTGAAGCCCTTCTCGCGCATCTCCTCGAGCGTGTAGATGTTCCTGAGGTCGACGATGACGGGCGCAGTCAGGAGGCGCCTGACACGGCCGAGATCGAGCGCGCGGAACTCGTTCCACTCCGTGAGGATGGCCAGCGCGTCCGCGCCCGCCATCGCCTCGTAGGAGGAGTTGCACCAGACGACGCCCGCGAAGGCGTCGATCTTCTTCGCCTCTCCCATCGCCGCGGGGTCGTAGGCCTTCACCGTCGCGCCCGCCGCCTTCAGCCGGCCCACGATGTCGATCGACGGCGCCTCGCGCATGTCGTCGGTCTGCGGCTTGAAAGCCACGCCCAGCACCGCCACGGTCCTGCCCTGAAGCGAGCCGCCGCAGGCCTCGATGATCCGGTCGGCCATGCGGCCCTTGCGCGCGTCGTTCACCTGCATCACCGCCTCGACGATCCGCGTCGGCGCCTCGAACTGCTCGGCCGTGCGCACGAGCGCCAGCGTGTCCTTCGGGAAGCACGAGCCGCCGAAGCCCGGCCCCGCATGCAGGAACTTCGAGCCGATGCGCCGGTCGAGGCCGATGCCGCGGGCGACGTCCTGCACGTCCGCGCCCGTCTTCTCGCAGAGGTCGGCGATCTCGTTGATGAAGGAGATCTTCGTCGCGAGGAAGGCGTTCGCGGCGTATTTCGTCAGTTCCGCCGTCCGCCGCCTGGTGAACAGGAGCGGCGTCTCGTTGATGAAGAGCGGGCGGTAGAGAAGCCGCATGACCTCCCGCGCCTTCTCGTTCTCGACGCCGATGACGACGCGGTCCGGCCGCTTGAAGTCCTCGATCGCCGAGCCCTCGCGCAGGAACTCGGGGTTCGAGGCGACGTCGATCTTCAGGTCCGGCCGCGCTTCGCGCACGATCCGCTCGACCTCGTCGCCGGTGCACACGGGCACGGTCGACTTCGTGACGACGACGACGTAGCCGTCGGCCGCCTTCGCCACCTCCTCGGCCGCGGCGTAGACGTAGGAGAGGTCGGCATGGCCGTCGCCGCGCCGCGACGGCGTGCCGACGGCGATGAAGACCGCGTCCGCCCCCTTCACCGCGCTCGGCAAATCGGTCGTGAAGGAGAGCCGGCCGACCGTCTGGTTGCCCGCCACCAGAACGTCGAGCCCCGGCTCGTAGATCGGGATCTCGTTCTTCAGGAGACGCTTGATCTTCAGCTCGTCCTTGTCGACGCACACGACCTCGTGGCCGAAGTCGGCGAAGCAGGCGCCAGAGACGAGACCGACATACCCGGTCCCGATCATCGCGATCTTCATGCGCTCGTCCTCAATCTCGCACAGGCGGAGCGGTGGCTGCTCCTTCGAAAACCCTTATGACGAATGCCGCGACGGCGCCATGACGGCGCCGCGCGTGACCGGCAGGAGACGGACCGCCGCGGCATTGTCCTTGCGCCAGATCATGGCGCCTCCCGCCTCTTTCGCCTACCCGAACGATCAACGACGCCATCAGCCCGGGAGTTTCTGCACATGGCGAAGATGATGAAGGCTGCGGTCGTCCGCGAGCTCGGCAAGCCTCTCGTGATCGAGGACATGAAGGTGCCGGAGGTCGGGCGCGGCCAGATCCTGATGAAGGTCGAAGCATCGGGCGTCTGCCACACGGATCTGCACGCGGCGAGTGGCGACTGGCCGGTCAAGCCGACGCCGCCCTTCATCCCCGGCCACGAGGGCGTCGGCTACGTCGCGGCCGTGGGAGCGGAGGTTACGGCGGTGAAGGAAGGCGACCGGATCGGCGTGCCGTGGCTGCACACGGCCTGCGGCCACTGCGAGCACTGCCGCACGGGCTGGGAAACGCTCTGCTACGACCAGCAGATGACGGGCTACACGGTGAATGGCGGGTTCGCCGAATACGTGCTGGCGGACCCGAACTATGTGGGACACCTGCCGGACAACCTCGACTTCGGCGCGGCGGCCCCCGTCCTGTGCGCGGGCGTCACCGTCTACAAGGGCCTGAAGGAGACGGACACGAAGCCGGGCGACTGGGTAACGGTCTCCGGCATCGGCGGGCTCGGCCACATGGCGGTGCAGTACGCGAAGGCGATGGGCCGGCACGTGGTGGCCGTCGACGTCGCCGAGGACAAGCTGAAGCTCGCCGCAGAGCTCGGCGCGGACGCGACCGTGGACGCGCGCGCCAACGACGCGGTCGAGCAGGTGCGTCAGATCACCGATGGCGGCGCCCACGGCATCCTTGTGACCGCCGTTTCGCGCCCCGCCTTCGCGCAGGCCCTGGCGATGACGCGGCGCGGCGGCACGATGTCCATGGTCGGCCTGCCGCCCGGCGACTTCCCGCTGCCGATCTTCGACGTGGTCCTGAACCGGATCACCGTCCGAGGCTCGATCGTCGGCACGAGGCAGGACCTCGTCGAGGCCCTGCAGTTCGCAGGGGAAGGCAAGGTCGCCTCCCATTTCAGCTGGGACAGCCTCGACAACATCAACGACATCTTCGACCGGATGCGCGACGGCAGGATCGACGGGCGCGTGGTGATGAGGATCGCCTGAAGCGGCGATCCTCGCGGGCTCCGGCGATGATCCCGGCGACCGTGGGACGGGTTACTGCCCTCCACGGTTGCCGGCCAGGGCCCCTCGTGGGCGCAAGTCTCTCACACTGCGGGAAAATGTCGACTTCCCGACGGTGATGTCGCCGTTGTAGAAGCGGCGCCGGAGAGACGCGCACGCGCCCCGCGTGGCCAGGAGGCAATGAGTGACATCCGCAGGCGAAGAGATCGCCATCGAGCAGTCCGGCGGCCGGACAGGCACGCTGAACCTCGTCCAGAGGGCGCTCGTCCGCACGAGGAGGCTTCGCGACAGTGCGACTCACCGGTGGCTGTTCGCGGCGACGGCGGTCGTCGTCAGCACGGGCCTCCGCTACTGGCTCGACAGCGACCTCCCCTCTGGCTTCCCTTACCTCACCTTCTTTCCCGCCGTCATCCTCACCGCCTTCTTCGCGGGGCTTTGGCCCGGCATCGTCACCGGAGTCGCCTGCGGCTTCGCCTCCTGGTACCTCTTCATTCCCCCGCATCTCTCCTTCGCCCTTAATGGTGGAGCGGCGCTGGCGCTCGGCTTCTACGTCGCGATCATCGCCGTCGACATCTCGCTCATCCACTGGATGCACCAGGCCCTCGACCGGCTCGAAGCGGAGCGGGAGAAGGCCGCCCGTCTCGCGGCCGAGCGCGACCTGATGTTCAAGGAGCTGCAGCATCGGGTGTCCAACAACCTGGCCGTCGTGTCGGCCATGCTCAACGCGCAGCGGCGCGGGCTCCACGGCGAGGCGGCGAGCGTTCTGGCGCGGGCGGCCGCGCGCGTGAACCTCATCTCGAAGATCCAGCGCCAGTTGCACGACCCCGGCCAGCAGAACGTCGATTTCGGCCCGTATCTCCTGTCGCTCGGACCGGACCTCCTCGAGGCGGCGAACGCGCCGCACGTCTCCTACGAGGTCGAGGCGGATCCGGTGAGCATCCCGGCCGACCTCGCCGTCCCGCTGGGCCTGATCGCGACGGAGCTCATCTCGAACGCCATCGAGCACGCCTTCGCCGACGGCCGGGCCGGGCGGCTGCGGGTGGGACTGAAGCAGATCGCGGATGCTGACGGCCAATTCGAGCGCAGGGTGGCGCTGACCGTGGCCGATGACGGCCCCGGCTGGCCGGCCGACTTCCTCGACGGCCAGTCCCGGAATCTCGGCACGCGCATCATCCAGTCGCTCGCGCAGCAGATCGGCGGCACGCTCGCTTATCGCAGCGACCCCGGCGCCGTCTGCGAGCTCAGGTTCTCCCTCGCCGGCAGTCCCGCCCGGTCATAACGGCGCTTCTGCCTCAGTGCAGCGGCTCCGGCGCCTCGGAGTCGGTCTTCCTGAAGCGCAGCATGGAGAAGAGGCCGAACGGCCTGAAGCGGCGGGTTTCGACCAGCGTCAGGTTCGGCTGCCCCATGATGTACTCGACCGGCATCGCAGGATGCCATCCGAGCTTCTTGCCGTGCGGCGCCATCAGCGCCTCGACATGCTGATAGAGGCCCTTCTCGGACTTGAAATGGCTGACGAGCACCACCTCGCCACCCGGACGGCAGACGCGCTCGAACTCGGCCATCACCTTCAGGGGATCGGGCACGGCGGTGATCGTGTACATCGAGACGACCACGTCGAAGCTGTCATCGGGGTAGTCGAGCGCGGCGATGTCCATCTCGCGGAGTTCCTCGACATTCGTCAGACCCTCCCGCGCGACCCGCTGCCGTGCGCGCTCGAGCATCTCGCCCGACAGGTCGACCCCGGTCACCTTCACGTCGGGGCCGAACATCGGCAGGGAGAGCCCCGTGCCCACGCCCGCCTCGAGGACGCGACCACCGAGGCTGTTCACGTGCTCGCAGGCCTGCTTCCGCCCGGTGTCCACGATCTTGCCGAAGAAGACGTCGTAGATCGGCGCGTAACGTTTGTAGACGCGGCGCACGTCGTCCGCCTGCAGATGAATGTGATGCTCGGCCGCGCGCGACTCAGTCTGCCGGGATTCGGTCATGTCGGAACCTGGCTTCCCTCTCGGCCGCCGCCCAAGACAAGTCGCTAAGCGTTCAGCGCGCGGCGGCGGGCTCGCGCGGAAACGCCACTTCGGTAACGCGGGGAAACGCGGATCGGGTTCCGGTGATCCAGCCACCGCCGAGAACCCGGCTCTGCGACGCTCCCGATTCGTAGAAGACGCAGGCCTGCCCGGGCGACACGCCGGCCTCGCCCTCGGCGAGCTCGACCGTCACCCGGCCGTCATCGGCCACCTCGAGCCACGCAGGGGCCGGTGCCCGCGTGGAGCGCACCTTCACATGGAGCTCGTGACGCCCTGACGACAGCGCTCCGTCGCCGATCCAGTTGACGTCCCGAAGGAAGATACGCCGCGTCTCGAGAGCCTCGCGGGGCCCGACCACCACCCGCGCCGAGCCGGCGTCGAGATCGACGACGAACAGGGGCTCCCCGGTGGCGACGCCGAGACCGCGCCGCTGGCCGATCGTGTAGTGGATGATGCCCTCGTGGCGGCCGAGGATGCGGCCGTCGACATGGACGATGTCCCCGGGCGTCGACGCGCCGGGGCGCAGCCGCGCGATCACCTGGCTGTAGCGTCCGGTGGGCACGAAGCAGATGTCCTGGCTGTCGCTCTTCTCGGCGATGTCGAGGCCGAAGCGCCGCGCCCACTCGCGCGTCTCCGCCTTCTCCATGTCGCCGAGCGGGAAACGCAGGAAGGAAAGCTGCTCCGACGTCGTCGCGAACAGGAAATAGCTCTGGTCCCGGCTCTCGTCCCGCGCGCGGTGGAGAGCCCGGCCGCCGCCCGGCCGCCCCCGGCTCGCGATGTAGTGACCGGTCGCAAGCGCATCGGCGCCCAGATCCCTGGCCGTCTCGAGGAGGTCGCGGAACTTGATCGACTGGTTGCAGGCGACGCAAGGAATCGGCGTCTCGCCCATCAGATAGGAATCGGCGAAGCGGTCGATGACCTCCTCGCGGAACCGCGCCTCGTAGTCGAGAACGTAGTGCGGAATGTCGAGCTTCGCGGCGACGCGGCGGGCGTCGTAGATGTCCTGGCCGGCGCAACAGGCGCCGGAGCGATGCGTCGCGCTGCCATGGTCGTAGAGCTGCAGCGTCACGCCGACCACGTTGTAGCCGGACGCCTTCAGGAGTGCCGCCGTGACGCTCGAGTCGACGCCGCCGGACATGGCGACGACGACCCGCGCCTCCTCGCGCGGGACGGGCAGTTCGAGGTCGATGTTCACGTCGGTCATGTCGGTTCTGCCATACGGCTTCTCGCCGTCGCCGGACGCCGCCGAACTCACGGCGGAAAGACTGCAGGGCCGGCGGCAAGTTTTGCCGCGCTTCATCGCACAGGAGGGTGCCATGCTTCAAGGCACACGGCTCCGAAACCCTGTCCCCGCCTGTCGCTCCCATGTTGGCCCGAAGATTGCTGGGCACAAGGTGTTGTTCCCGCGCCGCAATCTGGCGCGACTCGTGAAGTGCCCGGTAGATGATGTTTCCTTCGCTCGCGTCTCTCGTCTCCTCGGTTTCCGGCGGCAGTTCTCAGGTGCGGTCGCCCGAGCAGGCGGAAGACGGTGCTTTCGCGGACGTTCTCTCGGCCAGCGCGGCCGACCCTGACCCGCGCCTTCCCGCCTCGCCCTCGCAGATCCGCGCAAGCGCCTCTCCCGCCGCTCTTCTCGCTGGAGAGGCCGCCGCCGCAGGCGTTAGCACGAACGCGCGGACGCGGGTTGCCGCAGTGGTGGCGCAGGCCCAGTACGAGGCGCTGGTGGCGAGGACGGAGCGTCCCGACGACGAAGACGGCGACGAGAGCGAGGCGACGGAACGGCAGAAGCCGCGACCAGCCGACCGTCCGCTGTCCCCGGCGGTCGCTCCAGCCGATCGGGACAATGCCACCGCGCCCGACGGCAGCGAGCCGCTCCCCCTCCCCGGGACGCCGCCGGCCGGTCCGCTCAAGGGCGCGCCGCAGAAGGGCGCCGACACCGGTGCAGGAACGCCTCTTCCGACCCGGGGTGGTCCTCTGGGGCAGTCGCAACCCGAGACCAGAGGCCCGATCGCGGGGGGATCGCCGGGTCCCTCGCCGGCGGCTGGCCGAAGCGGCGGCGCTCTCCCCGCACCCCCTGTCGCAGACGCGGATGCCGGCAGTCCGGCCCCGGCAGCAGGCGGCGACAAGAACACTCCCGCTGCGCCGGCCACGGACGATTCGACTACGGCGCGTGCGCAGGCAGGCGGCGAGAGCCTGTCCGCGAGCGCCCGCGGAGACGCCGGACGCTTCTGGACGGAAGCCGCGAGTGCAAATCAGTTAGCGGGCACGCCTGCGACCCTGCCCTCCGCATCGCCCTTGCAACAGATGGCCGCGCAGAGCGCCGCTCATGCCGCCTCCATTGCGGACGGGGCACCGAGCCGGGTGACGAACGGGTCGATCGCTCCAGACGCGGAGGAACAGGACGGCCCACGGCGGACCAACGAGGCATCCGGGCAGGTCGCGGAGCCGTCAGTGCGATTGCCGGCCGCGGACGGGGTGGCGAGGACCACCGCGACACCCTCCGCCGAGGAGGTTCGAGCGCAGCCGCACACCGCCGCGGCGGCCTCCCCCGCCACGGCGCCGCGTCCCGGCACTCCCGTCGGCCCCGTGGCGGCCGCCCCGGCCGTGCCACAGCGCCCTGCCACATCCGTCGCCTCTTCGACGGGATCCGATGCCGCCCCCGAGGGTGTCGAGCCCGCGCGTCGCGAGGCGACCTCCCCGCACGCCGCGAAGACCGCACAACCGGCCTCATCCCAGCCGATGGCGGCCGCGGCCGCGGCCGATCCGTCGATGCCTGCCGCCTCTCCGGCCGCGCAGCCTCCGCGCCCCGATCGAGCCGCCTCAGCCGGTGAACAGGGTCAGCCGGATGGTCGAGCGCCCGCAGCCGCGCAGGCGCCCGCCGGCGCGGATGTGCGTTCTGTAAATTCCCCGATGGCCGATGCTGCCCAGAGCCGCGCCCAGGTCCCGTCACCGGCCCTGCCGGATGGCGTGGTCCTGAAGGTCATTGCCGATCCCGCGATGCCGGACGCGCCGACGACTGGTGGCGCAAGCCCCCTCGCCCCGACGGCAGGCCGCGGCGCGAACGGCCCGCAGACGCCCGAAGACACGCCGGCTCCGCCGCGCCAGCCACGCCACGCGGAAAGCCTGCCGACGGCCGGCAGCAGGGATACTGCGCGGGCCGATGACGCATCACTGCCGGTGAAGTCGGCCACGCCCCGGCCCGTCGTCGACCCTGCTTCCACCGACAGCGCGCCCCGTCCCGCCGCCTCGGACGGAGCTTCGGAAGCGGCAATGGAGCGACGTGAGGGCGCTGCGGCAGCGCGCCCCCTCGTTCCGAGCCCCGACCTGAAAACAGTGCGCGGAGGCGAGCCGGCCAGGACACCATCTGCGATCACGCCCGCCGTCCCCTCCGGCATGGACGCGCGCCTGCCCCGTGCGGCCGACAAGCTGATGGCGGTCGACGTTCAGGAGACTGCGAAGGCGTCCGGTGCGACGGACACCACCGCCCCGCTCACCGCCACGCCCGATGCCACCCCCGCCTTGGCTGATACGGCCGAGCCGGCCGTCCAGCGCGCGACGCCGGCCACCCCGCTCACACCCGCACAGGCCGAGGCTTCGCCCCCAGCCCCGCAGATCGGCGGCAAGGCGACCGAGGCCGCCGTGAAGGCGCCGCATCCTGGGACGTCCGGTGCGACGGGCGCCACCGCCCCACTGATCGCCACGCCCGATGCCACCCCAGCCTCGGCTGATACGGCCGGGCCGGCCGTCCAGCGCGCGACGCCGGCGAGCCCGCTCACGCCTGCGCAGGCCGATGCCTCGAGCCAGGCGCCGCAGATCGACGGCAAGCTGACCGAGGCCGCCGTGAAGGCGTCGCATCCCGCGATGCCCGGCGCGACGGGCGCCACCGCTCCTCTCACCGCCACATCGGATGCCGCGGCGACCCTGGCGGATGCGCCCGAGCCGGCCATGCAGCGGCAGGCCGCGGCCGCGCCTGCCGAGCCCGCCGACGTCAGTGGCTTTGCGCCAAAAGGCAACGGCACCGCGGCGACCGCGGTCAGCCCTGGGGCCTCACGGGAGCAGGATCGCGCGCCCGCTCGAGCGGCGCCTGGGCCGATCAATCAGGACGGTATGGCTCGGCGGGCACAGCAGGTACCTACACCTCCGATGCGTGCGGAGGTGACGAACGCGCCGCGCCGGCCGCTCTCACTCGCCTTCGCCGAGCTCGCCGCAGCCGGCGGGATCGAGACCTCAGCGCAGGCCCCAAGGACCGCCGACCGGGCCCTTGCCGCTCCCGGCGTCACGCCGGCAGGCATGGCGAGGACGCCGGCGACCCTTCGCCAACAGCTTCTCGGCCTCGGCACTTCGGGTACACGGGAAGCTCCGATCATGGCGGGTGCCGTCAGGCCCTTCGCGATCAACGTCGCCGAGCCGTCGGCGCCTCCGGCGCGACAGGGTCTGGCTTCGTCAGGCATCGAGGTGGCCAAGCCGGCCGCACAGTCGTCCGCGAGTGGCCAATCCGCCGTCGGCACGACCGTCCTCTCGGGCATGGCCGCCGTGGCCGGCCTGGTGCCCCCGGCGAGACCGGGCGTCGCACAGGCTCGCGGTGCGGAGAGCACGGACAAGCCGCTGTCGGAGGGCAGATCCAGCCCGCAAGGAGGCGCCCCGCTCATCGCCGCGGGCGGACAGAGGCCAGGAGCTTCGGCGGAGGCTGCGGCACGGACGAACACGCAGGCTGGCAGCGCGTCGGCGCCTGCGGCACGCGCCAAGCCTGCCCTGGCAGGCAAGTCAGACGACATGGCGTTCGACGCGAGCCTCAAGCCGTCCGCCGCCGGAGACGGGGTGGCCCGCATGCCGCCGGCGGAGCCGATGCCGTCGCAGCTCGGCCAGACCCAGCTCGCCGGGCCGTTGGGCACCGCCGGCACCGCGGCGGCAGCCGCGGTCGGAGAAGCTCCGATCCGGCTCGGCCACCCTGGCCATGCCTTGCCGGCGACCCCTTCGCAGACGCCACGCCTCGATACGGCCGCCCTGGGCCTGACGATCGGACGGGAGGTCCAAGCCGGCCGCAAGACATTCGAGATCCTGCTCGATCCGCCGGAGCTCGGCCGGGTCGAGGTGCGAGTCGAATTCCACCGCGACGGCCGGGTGTCCACGAACCTCGTCGTCGACCGCCCCGATGCCCTCGAAGCGCTGGTGCGGGACGCGAGGGCACTGGAGCGGGCACTGACGCAGAGCGGCTTCACGGTCGATCGCGACGGGCTGAGCTTCCAGCTGCGCGATCAGGGCGGCTTCGCCGGCGGGCACGGCAGACAAGCGCATGACGGAACGGCCGAGCAGTCGCCTGGAGGCGATCGCCCGTCCGACTTCACCGAAGAGACAACGCCATCGCAGCCGCAACAGGCCAGCCGTGGGACGGCAAAGAGCGGGCTCGACCTGCGCATCTAGCGGGTCGGCAGAAGGAGACTGACCATGTTTCTCAGCGGCATCTCGAACGCCATGACGCCAGCAAAGTCGGGCTCCGACGGCGCGACGCTCAATGCGAATTTCGACACCTTCCTGAAGCTCCTGACCACCCAGCTCAGGAACCAGAACCCCATGGAGCCGCTCGACGCGAACGAGTTCACGAAGCAGCTCGTGCAGTATTCGGGCGTCGAGCAGCAGATCAAGTCGAACGCCAATCTGGAAGCGTTGATCCAGATGCAGTCGGTCAATGCGGCGACGGCGGCGACGAGCTTCATCGGCAAGACGATCACGGTCCAGTCCGCATCGACCTCGCTCGCGAACGGACAGGCGAAATGGCAGGTGAGCGCGGGTGCCGCCGCCGAGACGGCCACGTTCACCGTCCGCGACGACACGGGCGCCGTGGTCTACGAGGAGGTCCGGGAGGTCAAGCGGGGCGCCAACGCCTTCACTTGGGACGGAACGACGAGCAACGGCGGCACTGCGGGCGACGGCTACTACACGCTGACGGTCGATGCCCGGACGGACAGCAACACGGTCATCCCGGTGTCCGTGGCGGTCCAGGCCCTCATCGACGGTGTCGACTTCTCCGGATCGGAGCCGGTGCTGCTTTCCGGAGACCGGGGCGTCCCGCTCTCGAACGTGCAGTCGGTGAGCCAGTCGTGATGCAGCAGCCACGAGTCTCGTTTTGAGGCGAATTCGCTATGTATGTTAACGATTTGCCCACCATTCGCTTAGGCAATTCTTAAACGCGCACCGATAGTTTCACGCCGTGATTGGTATCGCGTTGTGAGAGTGTCGATGTCGGAGCAGTATCGGCCGCGGACGAAATACGTCATCGGGCCGGACGGGAGCCCGTTAACGATCGCAGATCTTCCGCCGCCCACGACGAAGCGCTGGGTCATCCGTCGGAAGGCAGAGGTGGTCGCCGCTGTGCGTGGCGGCCTCCTGAGCCTCGAGGAAGCCTGCAGCCGCTACACCCTGACGGTCGAGGAGTTCCTGAGCTGGCAGGCCTCGATCGACCGCCACGGCCTGGCGGGACTGCGTGCGACCCGCATCCAGCAGTACCGGCAGTAGCCGAGCCGTTCCACCTGTCGAAGCAAGAGCGCCGGCGCGATCGCGACCGGCGCTTTTTCTTTCCGTGATCGCGACAAGTCGGCGAGGCGTGAGCCCGGTGACGCCGACGCTTTCAGCACCGGCGGCCCGGAGCCGGTGCGAGTCGTCGGCACCGCCTCGATCAGCCGATAGCCGGGCGCCTGCGACACCCGCCGACGGCTTCGCCACCGCGCCCTGCGAGCCTCCCGTCTCAGCATTCGTTAACGAAGGGCGCCTTCCCGTTAACGAACCCGGCAGGATCTGCCGCGGTGAAAGAACGAAAATCGGCTCAAACCCTCGGAAACCGTAGGGGAAGGTTCCGACGCCCGTTCCGCGTTAACCATTTATTCACCACGCGATAGGAAATTTCTGCCCAGCGGAGCGCACAAAGTCGCTCCCTGGGGCGTCGGCAAGCAGAACGGCACAGGGACTTTCCGGTGGGGGGTGTACTCGATTTTCTGAAGTCGCTCGGTGCGGCGCGACTGGCGGCCATGGGTGCCGTCGCGGTCGCGCTTGCGGGCTTCTTCGCCTTCCTCATCCTGCGCCTCACGGCGCCGGTCATGGTCCCGTTATACACCGAGCTCGACACCCGCGACGCCAACTCGATCATCGAGAGGCTGGAGACGCAGGCGGTCGCCTACGAGCTCAATCGCAACGGCGGAACGATCCTCGTGCCCGAGGAGCAGGTGCTTCGGCTGCGGATGGAGCTCGCCGGCAGCGGCCTGCCTTCCGGCGGCGGCGTGGGCTACGAGATCTTCGATCGCTCCGACGGCCTCGGCACGACGAGCTTCGTGCAGAACATCAACCACGTCCGCGCGCTCGAGGGAGAGCTGACGCGGACGATCCAGGCGCTCGAGCGGGTCAGCTCAGCCCGCGTCCACCTGAACCTGCCGGAACGCGAGCTCTTCTCCCGCGAGCAGCCGGAACCTTCCGCCTCGATCGTCGTGCGCTCGCGGGGGCAGCTCGAGACGGCGCAGGTCCGCGCGATCCGCCACCTCGTCGCCTCGGCGGTCAAGGGCATGCGGCCCGACCGCGTGTCGATCGTCGACGAGACGGGTCGGCTCCTGGCGGACGGCACCGTCGCGCAGGACATGTTCGCCGCCTCCGCGCTCGACGAGCGCCGGGTCGAGCTCGAGCGCCGCGTCCGCAGCCACGTCGAGGAGATCGTCTCGAGCGTCGTCGGTCGGGACCGCATGCGCGTTCAGGTGGCGACCGAGCTCGATCATGCCCGTGTGACGACGCAGTCCGACACCTATGATCCCGACGGTCGCGTCATCCGGTCGACGCAGACGCGGGAGGAGCAGAGCGACAACCAGCGCGCCGCCGCCGATGGCGTCACCGTCGGCAACGAGCTGCCCGCCGCAGGGCAGCAGCAGGGTGCAGGCGCGGCCGACCGGGAATCGGCTAACAGCACCGAAGAGGTCGTGAACTACGAGATCTCGAAGACCTCGAAGGTCGAGACGACCGAAGCCGGCCGCGTCGCCCGCATCTCAGTGGCCGTGGTCATCGACGGCAACTACTCGCAGAACCCCGATGGCGATGTCGTCTACGAGCCTCGCAGCCCCGAGGAGCTCGAGCGGATCGCGGCCCTCGTGCGCTCGGCGGTGGGCTTCTCCGAGGCTCGCGGCGACCGGGTGGAGGTCGTGAACCTGCGCTTCGCCGAGCCGCCGACGCTGGCTCTTGCGCCGAAGAACGACGGCTGGCTGCCGGAGCTCACCCGCTCCGACGTGATGCGCATCATCGAGACGGCGATCCTCGGCCTCATCGGCATCCTGGTCGTCCTCTTCGTCGCCCGTCCGCTCGTCCGGCGCATCCTCGCGCCCGACGAGCAGGAGCTGGCGCAGCAGGCGGAGGGTCTGCCCGAGCTCGCCCACGCCTCCGCAGGGCTGCCACAGCTCGCGCCGCCCGACAGCAGGGACCCGGCGATGGACCAGGTCGCCATGGCCGAGATCGCGGGTGAGGTTCAGCAGGCGGCGGTGATGCGCGTGCAGGAGATGGTCGCACAGAACCGGGAAGAGGCCGTCAGCATCGTGCGCAACTGGATCAACGAGGAAGCGGCAGCATGAGCCAGGAGCTCGCGACGATCTCGACCCGCCTGCCGGCCCCGACGGGATCGCAGGAGCTGAAGGGTGCCGACAGGGCCGCCGCCCTCCTCCTCGCGCTCGGCCCCGAGACCGGGTCGCTGATCCTGAAGGACCTCGACGAGGACGAGGTCCGGACGGTGACGATCGCCATGTCGAAGCTCGGCAAGGTCCAGGCCGAGACGATCGAGCGCCTGCTCGCGGAGTTCGTGCTCGACATGAACAAGGCGGGCGCCGTCATCGGCAACGACGAGGCGGCCGAGCGCCTGCTCCTCCAGTTCCTGCCCGAGGACCGGGTGCAGATGATCATGGAGGAGATCCGCGGTCCCGCCGGCCGGAACATGTGGGAGAAGCTCACGAAGGTGCCGGAGACGGTCCTCGCGAACTACCTCAAGAACGAGTACCCGCAGACGATCGCGCTCATCCTGTCGAAGATCAGGGCCGACCATGCCGCACGGGTCTTGGCGATCCTGCCGCCCGAGCTGGGCTTCGAGGTCATCAACCGCATGCTGCGCATGGAGTCGGTGCAGCGCGAGATCATCGAGGGGCTCGAGCAGACGCTGCGCAGCGAGTTCATGTCGAACATCGCGAAGACCCAGCGCCACGACCCGCACGAGCGGATGGCCGAGATCTTCAACAATTTCGACCGCCAGACGGAGGCCCGCTTCCTCTCGACCCTCGAGGAGCACAACCGCGACTCCGCCGAGCGGATCAAGGCGCTCATGTTCACCTTCGAGGATCTCGCCCAGCTCGACGCGGCCGGCATCCAGACGCTCCTGCGCGGGATCGAGCGCGACAAGCTGGCGGTCGCCATGAAGGGGGCGAACGAGAAGCTGAAGGAGTTCTTCTTCTCCAACATGTCGCAGCGCGCCGCCCAGATGCTGCGCGAGGACATGGAGGTGATGGGGCCGGTGCGCCTGCGCGAGGTCGACGAGGCGCAGATGGCGATGGTCAATCTCGCGAAGGACCTGGCCGCCAAGGGCGAAATCGTGATCGCGAAGAACAACCAGGAAGACGAGCTTGTCTACTGAGGCGCCCACAATGGCACGATCCGCCGAGCGCTACCTCTTCGACGAGGTCTTCGCGATCGACACCGCGCCGAAGAAGAAGGAGGCGCCCGCGCCCACCTTCGACCAGCGGACGCTCGACGACGCCGTCGCGGCCGCCCGCGAGGAAGGACGCCGGGAAGGGCGCGAGGCCGGCAAGCGCGAGGCGTTGGGCCAGGTCGAGAAGCGCGTGGCCGACACGACGGCCGCCCTCGTCAAGTCGCTGGCGAGCCTCCTCGAGCGCCGGGATGCGGAAGAGCGCGAAGCGTCCGAGGAGGCGGTGCAGATCGGCGTCGGCGTCGCCCGCAAGCTCTGCACCACGCTCATCGACAAGGAGCCGGCCGTCGAGGTCGAGGCCCTCCTGCGCTCGTGCGTCGAGTGGGCCGGAGACGCGCCGCATCTCGTGATCCGCGTGAACGACGAGGCGGCCGAGATCCTGCGGGGCAACGTCTCGAAGATCGTCGCGGAGAAGGGCTTCGGCGGACGCGTCGTCGTGCTCCCGGACCCCGACGTCGCGCCCGGCGACGGCCGCATCGACTGGGCCGACGGCGGCGCCGTCCGCGAGCGGGCGAAGATCGAGGCCGACATAGACGACGCCGTCGGGCGCTACCTCGCCACGCGGGGCGCGGCGCGGAAGGACGACATGAAGGAAGGGACAGCCGATGGCAGAGAATGACGAGCAGCCGTTCGGCGATCTGAGCGACACGGCGACGATGGAGGAGCCTCGACCGACACTCGGCGAGGACGACGACCAGCCGCGCTCGGCGGCGGACCTCGAGGCGATCTTCGACGTCCCGGTGCGCGTCTCGGCAATACTGGGGCGTGCGCGGATGGGCGTCTCCGAGCTCCTGGGGCTCGAGGCGGGGCGCCTCATCGAACTCGACCGCAAGGTGGGCGAGGCGGTCGACATCTACGTGAACGACCGACTGGTCGCCCGCGGAGAGGTCGTGCTCGTCGAGGACAAGCTCGGCATCACAATGACGGAGATCGTGAAGAACGAGCGCGGTTGAACGACCGCGACCGGCACGACCCAATGGACGGAGGAAGAACACGATGAGGCTCATGATCGTCGGCACGCTGCGGGGGCAGCTCTCCGCGGCGACGCGCATCGCCATGGATCGCGGTGCCTCGGTGATGCATGCGTCCGGCCTCGACGAGGCGATGAAGGCGCTGCGCGGCGGGCGCGGCGCCGACCTTCTGATGGTCGACGTCGCCCTCGACATCGGCGATCTCGTGGCGCGGATCGAGCTCGAGCGGATCCACGTGCCGATCGTCGCCTGCGGCACCGAGAACGATGCCCGCTCCGCGGTCGCGGCGATCAGGGCCGGCGCGAAGGAATATATTCCTCTCCCGCCCGACCCCGAGATGATCGCTGCGGTCCTCGCCGCCGTCGCGGAGGAGACCCACTCCCTCGTCTATCGCGACGAGGCGATGGCGGGCGTCGTCCGCCTCGCCCAGCAGATCGCTCCCGCCGACGCGAGCGTCCTGATCACCGGGGAGAGCGGCACCGGCAAGGAGGTGATGGCCCGCCTCCTCCATCGCAAGTCGAAGCGGTCCGACAGGCCCTTCATCTCCGTGAACTGCGCCGCGATCCCCGAGAGCCTCCTGGAAAGCGAGCTCTTCGGCCATGAGAAGGGCGCGTTCACGGGCGCGGTCGCCCGCCGCATCGGCAAGTTCGAGGAGGCGAACGGCGGGACGCTCCTGCTCGACGAGATCTCCGAGATGGACGTGAGGCTTCAGGCCAAGCTGCTGCGGGCGATCCAGGAGCGGGTGATCGACCGGGTCGGCGGCACGAAGCCCGTCGCCGTCGACATACGCATCATCGCGACCTCGAACCGCAATCTCTCCGAAGCGGTGCGCGAGGGCTCCTTCCGCGAGGACCTGTTCTTCCGGCTGAACGTCGTCAACCTCAAGATCCCGCCGCTGCGCGACCGCCCAGCCGATGTCCTCGCCCTCGCCGAGCACTTCGTCCACAAGTACTGCGAGGCGAACGGCGTGCAGGACTGCCGCCTCTCGGAGGAGGCGCGCCGGGCGCTGACCGCCAATCGGTGGGCCGGCAACGTGCGCGAGCTCGAGAACACGATCCACCGCGCGGTGCTTCTGCGCACCGGCGAGACGATCGGGCCGGAGGCGCTCGTCCTGCCGGACGGGTCGAGCCTCGGCGAGAACGACCCCGCCTCGCGCGCGGCCCAGGCGGCCGAGGCGGCCGCGCGCGCCTTCGTCGGCAAGACCGTCGCCGAGGTCGAGCGCGACCTCATCCTGCAGACGCTCGACCATTGCCTCGGCAACCGGACGCATGCGGCCAACATCCTCGGCATCTCCATCCGGACCCTGAGGAACAAGCTGCACCAGTACTCCGACGAGGGCTTCCCCGTCAGCGCACCGGGCGGCAGCGAGACGAGGGCCTACGCGGGCTAGCATTTCCGCGCAAGGCCGAGATCGCCGTCAGCCGGACGGCGGCGATCTCCGACGACGCCCCGGCTGCCCCTCACGGCCATGCCGGGACGGAGCCCCCGCCCCCGCTGTGCTTCATCCGCAACAGCTGCCTGTTCTTCCTCGCGCCCGGCTTTCTGAGACGCATAGTCAAGCCCGGACCCCTCGTTTCGCCTATAGAAGCGGCATTCTTCGCCATCTTCGCCTCTGGAAGATGGCCAATGGGGGGACTTCCGAGGTTCATGAAGACGTCGTCGCGTGTCCGGCGCGCCATTGCTGCGCCCTTCTTCCTGTCCGTGTCGATCGCCGCGATGACCGCGGCTGCAATCTCTGCCGGGGCCCTGCCCGCGGCGGCCCAGCCAGCCGAGGAGCTGTCGGCCTCTCCCGTCGCCGATGCCCTGGCCCGGGCTAAGGCGCACGGCACGCGATCCTTCGTCGCCTCCGTCTTCGAGAACGTCCGGCTGACGCCGTTCCGCTCCGCCGAGATCGTCGCGCGGGCGAACGCCATCGCGCCCGGCCTGTCGGCCGAGATCGCGAAGGCCGCCGGCACGGCCGAGGCGATCGCCGCCCGCTCGGCCGGCGCCGCGCTGCCTCCCGGCGCCCGCCCCGATGCCGATCTCGACGCGCTCACCGAGGAGCAGCGCAACTACGGCTACAACCTGATCGGCGCCGAAGCCGCGCACGAACTCGGACTGACCGGCGCCGGCGTGGTGGTCGGCGTGATCGACAGCGGCTTCGACCAGAGCCCCGACGGCCGCGTCCATCCGGAGCTCGAAGGGCGGATCGATCCGCGCGGCCAGAGCTATCTCTACTGGGTCAATCCCGATCTCCAGGCGATCACTGCGGAAACGACGCTCGAGGAGATCTTCGGCCAACCGGGCGATGCGACGGACGACACGGACGGCCACGGGACCCATGTGGCCGGCACGATCGCCGCGGCGCGCGACGGCCAGGGCATGGTCGGCATCGCCCCGGGCGCCACGATCCTGCCCATCAAGGCGATCCCGCAGGACGGCGAGATATATGTCGAGCAGATCGACGAGATGGTGCCGATCGCGGCGCTGCAATATTGCGGCCCGATCGCGCTCCTGAGCGGCGGCGAGGACTGCGGCTACATCTCGCCCACCGGCAACACGACGGCGGACGCGATCGCCTATCTCGCGCAGTTCGACGACGTGAAGGTCGCCAACGGGTCCTTCGGCCCCCTCTCCGAGGTCGGGCAGACGACCAGCGGCATCACGCTCGACGACGCGCAGCAGGCTGAGGCGCTGGCGGAGTTCGTCGAGAGCGGCAAGATCTTCGTCGTCGCGGCGGGCAACGAGTATATCGACGCGCCGGTGCTCGCCGAGAATCCCACGGGCATCGGCCTCTACCCCTTCATCTCGCCCGACAATGCCGGCGCGACGAATTCCGCCGGAGCGCCGATCTTCGTCGACGAGACCGGGCTCGACCTCGACTTCAGCGACTTCCATCCAGACGCGATCGCCGCCTACGAAGCCGAGACCGGTGCCGAGTACGGCCGCATCATCGTCGTCGTGGCGGTCGACGCGCAGAAGGAGATCACGGCCTACTCGAACCGCTGCGGCGTCGCCGCGGAGTGGTGCATCGCCGCGCCGGGCGGCGGCATCGACAGGGACGAGAACGGCAACCCGCTCCAGCGGCCGATCTACTCGACCTACCCGACGGACGACTACGGCTACTCCGCCGGCACGTCCATGGCCGCGCCGCATGTCGCGGGCGCCGTCGCGATCCTGATAGAGGCCTACCCGCACTTCTCCCCCGGCAAGCTGACCGACATCCTCTTCGAGACGGCCGAGGATCTCGGCGAGGAAGGCGTCGACGCGGTCTACGGCCACGGCCTCCTGCGGCTCGACCGGGCGCTCTCCGGTCCGCTCGGCATCGATCCCAGGTCGACGGGGCAGTATGTCGCGAACGTCGAGGGCGCACGGAGCTGGCTCTTCGGCTTCACGAGCGAGGGCGGCCTGACGAAGGAGGGGTCGGGCGAGCTGCACGTGGCGAAGCCCGTCGAATTCGCGGGCGAGACGATCATCGAGGACGGCGCCCTCTACGTGCATTCCGTCTTCCAGACGCTCCGGATGCAGGTCGGCATCGACGGCACGCTCGGCGGCGGCGGCCTCGTGGTCGGTGACGTCGACGTCGCCGGCACGCTCTCGCCCGGCCTCTCCCCCGGCACGCTCTTCGTCACCGGCGACGTGACGCTCGCCGGCACCGCGACGACACGCATCGAGGTCGACGGCCCCCGCGCCGGGACCGGGGCCGGCAACCACGACCTGATCGTGCTGACCGGCAACGGCTCGACCTTCACGGCGAGCGGCACCCTGGCGCCGGTCCTTCGCGGAATCACGGGCGACGCGACGAACAGCTTCACCCCGTCGCTGGGCCAGACCTTCGTAGTCGCCTACGCGCCGGAAGGCCGGGTGACGGGATCGTTCGACCGGCTCGACCAGCCGACAGCCGGCCTGCTGCCGGGCACGCGGTTCGACGTGATCTATACCCCGGACGCGCTGTCGCTCGTCAACACGCCGACCTCCTACGGCGACCTCTCGGCGCTCGGTGCCGCGCAGTCGGCGGCGGCCCGCGCCTTCGGCGGCGCGCTCGACGAGGCGCGTCCTGCGGCCGGCGTCCGTCCGGACGCGTCAGAGGCTTCGGTCTTCGACCCGCTCTACCTCGTGGCGGATGCCGGCGCGCTCGCGGCCAACCTCGACGCCGCAGCAGGCACGATCCATGTCGCCGCCGGCCAGGAGGGCGTTCGCTCGGTCGGGCGGTTCGCGGACGCCGTCGCGTTTCGCCAGGGCCAGCTTGCCCTCGACGTGGCGCGGACGCCGGGCACCACGGACTTCTGGAGCCGGGCGAAGCGCAGCTCGAGCGATGTCGGCAGCGGCACGGCCGGCCATGACGGCGGCGCCACCGCCTTCACGTTCGGCGTCGACCATGTCGGCGAGGCCTACGCCGCCGGCGGGGCGGTCTCCTACGAGACGAGCGAGGTCGACGGCGCCCACGGCAGCGCCGATCTCGACGCGCTGCATGCGGCGATCTACCTCTCCGGGCAGGTCGCGCAGTTCGAGGCGGGGCTCAGGGCCGGCCTCTCCCACGTCGAGTGGGACGTCCGCCGGCATGCCTTCGGGCGCTCCTTCGCCAGCTCCACCGACGGCAATGGCGGCTTCGTGGAAGCTCACGCGGGCCAGCGTTTCGACACGGACCTCGCGACCCTCCTGCCGACCGTCACGCTCGGCTACCGGGCGATGGAGCGGAAGGGCCTCTCCGAGAGCGGCGCCTTCGCCCTCGCCGTGGACGACAAGACCTACGAGGAAGGGCACGTGACGTTCGGCCTCATGGCCGAACGCGGGTTCGACCTCGGCGAAAGCGGGCGCTTCACGCCGCGGCTCTCGCTCGCCTACCGGCACGACTTCCTCGACATCGCGCGCACGAGCCCGCACGCGGTCCTCGACGCGGCCTTCGACGCACCCGGCGCCGAGATCGGCGCCGATGCCCTGCTCGCGACCGTCGGGCTGGAGTTCGCGGCCAACGACCGCTTCTCCGCCGTCGCGGCCTATGCGGTCGAGGCACGCGACGGGCTGACCGAGCAGTCGCTCAACGCGTCCGTCGTCTTGCGCTGGTGATGGCACGCAATCGCGACCGGGGAGCTCTGTCCGCTCCGCCGGGCGCGTTAGGCGGGGGGAGGGTCGGGGGGCCCTCCCCGCCAAGCTCTGGCCCGGTGCCCGTTCTAGCCGAGGCTGGCGCGCAGCGCGCGCATGTCGGCGAGCCAGCGCGCGGCCCGGGTGTCCGCCTTCAGGGCGGCGACGACGGCGGCGCCCTCCCTCGCCAGCTCCGGCACGTCGCTCGGGCGAACCCCGAACCTCGCCTTGAAGGCGCGGGAGAAATGGGCCGCGCTCGTGAAGCCGACGTCGAAGGCGATGCGCTCGACCGACCGCCGCTCGGCCGCGCCGCCGGCGAGGAGATCGAGAGCCCTCGCGAGGCGGCGGTCGCGGATGAAGGCGGCGATGCCGCCATCCATCTCGAGGATCCTGTAAAGGGTGGCCCGCGAGATGCCGCAGGCTTCGGCGATGCGGTCCGGCGACAGGCCAGGACTGTCGAGATTGCGGTCGACGAAGTCGAGCGCCGTCGCCCGTGCGCTCGCCGCTGCCGCCGCACGCACGCCCGGCGGGGCATCGGCGGTCGCCGCGCCGGTCACCAGGGCCACGAGAGCGTCGGTGCAGGCCGCAGCCTCCGCGAGGTCGAGACGATGCCCCTCCGCCGCCATGAAGCCCATATGCGCCCGGATGATCCGTGCGAGAGGTCGCGTGCCGTCGACCTTGAGGCCGTGGATGCCCGATGGCCGCAACGAGACGAATTTCTCGCGCGGGATGACGAGCGTGAGGTTTGAGAAGGCGCTGGCGAAGGTCTCGAACGGCCGCGCGAGATCGAGGACGCCGATCTCGCCGGACCCGACCACCACCTCCTGGCCCGCGAGGTCGCCGGCATAGGCGCCCCGGTCGTAGCACTGGATCACGAGATGGTCCCAGCCGCTGTCCCGGATCGTGCCCGATGTCCGCGAGAAGTGCTGGCCGTCCCCGGAGGTGCGGGCGATCACGACGTCGCCGAGCAGCACGGTCGAGGCCTCGCCACGAAACGTCTCGACGTCGCTGCCGTCGGGAAGCCGCACGTCGAAGAGCGGCCGCACCAGCGTGCTCCACATTTCGAAGCGTTCGGCGCCCGAAAGCGCCCGCAGATCGAAGGAGGTCGGGCTTTCGGAGGACATTTCCGCGGTCGAGAAGGCGTTCGGGCGGGGGCGGCGCGCTGCGTCGCAGGTGCAGCGATCTTCCCCTCTGGCGGACGTCGAGGCAAGTGCCCCGGTCCGCCGATCCTCATCTGGGACGCAGCTCGGGGACCCACGACCGGCTCCTTTTGCCGGCCGCTCACCAGGGCTCCCTCCCTTCCCGAGCCCTCGGCGGGCCTCAGGCCGCGGGCTCTCGTGCCTCGGCCTCGACGCTCTGCACGATCCTCGAGACCGCGTCGTCCAGCGCGACGGAGCCGCGGCGTCGTTCGGCGCCCTCGGCATGTTCGACCCTTCCGCCGGCGATGCCGTCGTACATCCCGAGCAGCGCCTCGGCGATCGCCGGAGGGACGCCCGCTCGGGCGAGAACGGCTGTCCGGGCCTCGGGGGCAATGAATGATGCCGTCACCGGCCGGCCGAGGGCCCGGCCGAAGGCGGCGGCCACGTCGTTCGCGCTCCAGTCGTCCGGCCCCCGCAGTTCGACGGTCCGCGCGCCGGTGACGCCGTCGCCGAGGAGACCGGCGGCGGTTCGGCCCACGTCGGTCGTGCTCACCATCGGGATCTTCAGGGACGGCTCCAGGAAGGTCGGAAGCACGCCCTCGGCGAGCACAGCTTGCACCACCTCGCTCCACGTCTCGACGAAATATCCCGGCCGCAGGAAGGTGAGGGACGGCGCTGCTCCCGTGAGGTGCTTCTCCAACCGGTTGAGCGTCGCGATGATGCCGGTGCCCGTTTCGTGCTGGGCGCCGACGGAGGACAGCGCCACCACTCTCGGCAGTTCGGCCCGCCGCACGGCCTCCGAGAGCGCGCTTCCGAGCTCGTCGGCGCGCCTGAACGGATCGCCCTCGACGGGCGGAGGCATGAGCAGGAACGCGCCCGACGCCCCCCGCAATGCTTCGACGAGGCCCGACCCGTCCTCGATGCTGCCGATGGCGATCTCGGCACCCGTTCCCGCCCACTTCTCAGCCTGCTCCGGCCGTCGCAGGACGAGGCGAACGGCGTTTCCCGAGGCGATGAGAGCCCTGGCGGTTTCGCCGCCCACTCGCCCGTTTGCTCCAAGCACGACGTACATGCAGATCTCCCTTGGTTGATGTGCCGGAGGGTAGATCGGGCCTCGTCATGCGTCGAATGCATGATATGTATTATCGTCATGCGTGAAGTGGATTTGAGACGTGTCGACCTCAACCTGCTCGTGGTGCTCGCGGCGCTGATCGAGGAGCGCAGCGTCACGCGCGCCGCGATGCGGCTCGGCATGAGCCAGCCCGCCGCCAGCCGCGCGCTCGCGCGGCTGCGGGCGCTCTTCTCCGACGCGCTTCTCGCCGACGGGCCCGGCGGATACGTCCTCACCGCGCGCGCCGAGGAAATGCGTCCGCTACTGCGCGGCACGCTCGAAGGTGTCGGGGAGCTCCTCGACGGCAGGGCGTTCGATCCGATGCGGGAGACCCGACCCGTGCGCCTGCTGATGCTCGACCTCGAGGCAGCAGTGCTCGCTCCCCGGCTCATCGCAAGCCTCGCGGCGCATGCCCCCTCCGTCGATCTCGAGGTGATACCGCCGGGACGACAGCCGCTCGAGGCGCTGGAAGGCGACGCCGCGGACGCGCTCGTCGGGCTCGTCGAGGATGCGCCCGCCGGGATCCGGAAGCGCAGTCTCTACGAAGACCACTTCGTGACGCTGATGCGGGCCGAGCACCCCGCCGCAGGCGCCGAGCTCACGCTGGAACGGTTCCTCGCGCTCGATCATGTCGTCGTCAGCACGACGGGTATCGGCCGGGCGTGGGTCGACGAGGTACTCCAGCGCTCCGGCAGGCAGCGCCGGGTGAAGGTGCGCGTGCCGAGCTTCTTCGCGGCCGTCGAGATCGCCGCGAGGTCCGACCTCGTCATGACGCTGCCGTCGAGCCTGGCCCGCACGGCAGCCGACATGCGGCGCTTCGTGACGGCGCAGCCGCCGCTCGACCTGGGCGGCGTCACGATGAGCCTCGCCTGGCACGCGCGCCATCAGGATGCGCCCCGGCATGTCTGGTTGCGCAGGACGATCGTCGAGGCCGTCGCCGGCCTCGGCCTCCGCTGATTTCGCGACTTCAGGCGTGCCGCGAAGCCCCACCTCTACCCCGTGTGCTCGAGGATGCTCAGCCCGCGATTGCGATCGAGCAGGTAGATCAGGCCGCGGTCGTCGACGTCGACATCGTTGCTCTGCGGCGCGGGATAGCCCTCGGGCGGCGGCGGCACATAGGCGGCGATCTCCGTCGGCCGGGCGGGATCCGCAATGTCGATGACGCGCAGGCCGCCCGCGAACCACGCCGCGTGGACGATGGTGCCGTCCATCTTCTCGCGGAACTGGTGGATGCCGAAGCGTCCGCCGGCGCGCGCGTAGGGGGAATCCCGCTCGCTCACATGGAAGGTCGAGACCGGCTTGATATTGGCGGGGTCGGTGATGTCGAGGACCCACAGGAAACCGTGCGGCTGTCCCGGCACGTGGTCGTGCTCCTCGTCGCAGGCGAGCGCGAGCTCGCGGCCGTCGAAGCGGCCGGGCACCGGCATGAAAGTGTGGGTCGGCTCGGGGATCGGCGGGTGGTAGTCGAAGCGGCCGATCGTGCGCGGCGCGGCGATGTCGGACACGTCGACGAGCCAGGCACCGGCGTACCAGCAGGCGGCGAACATGCGGTCGCCGAAGCGCAGCGCATGGTGCAGCCTGTGGCGCTGGCCCGGCCAGTCCGGCGTCTCGCCCGCCGCCACGTTCTGCCCCGGCATCCACCAGCGCGACACCTCCTTCGGCGCGGAGGGGTCCGCGAGGTCGTAGGTCACGAGGATGTTGCCGACGAAGCCCTCCATCTCCGTGGAGATGTAGGCGTAGCGCTCGTCCATGTGGAAGCGGTGCACGCCGATGCCGCCGGTGTGGACATAGGCGAGCTCGCGCGGCCTCGCGAGGTCGGAGATATCGAACACGCGGAAGCCGCCGTCGCGGTATCCCCGTTCGAGGCCCGCCCGAAGCTCCGGCACGTCGGCCGCCTCGACGCCGAGCTCCGCCGCGATCGCCGCGTCGCCCGGATCGCGGCCGGTGCGCGCGCGGTGCGCCTCCTCGACCGCGGCGATGCGCTCGCCCTTGCGATAGAAGTGGCGCTTGTGCCGCTCGACGTTGCAGATCATCAGATCGCCGACCACCCGCACCTTGTGGGTGTGGGAGTACTGGTCCGGCGGCGCGACCGTCGCCACGACCTTCGGGTTCGCGGGGTCGCGGACGTCGATGATGCTCGTGCCGTCCGGCGGCGACATGTGACCGACGAAGGCGTGCCCGCGATGCACCTCGACCTGGCCGCCGCCTTGTATGTCGAGATAGCCGAGGCGGCGCACGTTGTAGCCGGCCGATCCGTCGGCCGCCGCAGTCAGGTCCGTCCGTGTCATGGCTTTCCTCCGGCCGTCTCTCTGCTCTTGTGGTAGCGGGCGAGGATCCACGGCGTCGCGAGCGAGGCGAGAAGCGCCAGCCACAGCCCGTTCGCGATCGGCCGCGAGAAGAACACGCCGAGATCGCCGCCCGACAGGCGGAGCGCCCGCAGGAAGTTCTCCTCGAGGAGCGGCCCGAGGATGACGCCGATCAGGAGCGCGACGACGTGGAAGCCGGTCTTGCGGGCGATGTAGCCGATCACGCCGAAGGCGATCGCGAGCCCCATGTCGAACGGGTAGCCGCGGTAGATGAAGGCGCCGATCAGCGTGAAGCAGATGATCGACGGCGCGAGGAACTGGGTCGGCACCAGCGTGATGCGCGAGAGGTAGCGCGTCAGCGGCAGGATCGTGAAGATCATCAGGACGTAGCTCACGATCATCGTCACGAAGACGCCGTAGGCGAGAACGGGCTGCTCGGTGAACAGGCGCGGCCCGAGCGCCACGCCGTGATAGTTCAGCACCACCATCATGACGGCCGCCGTGCTGCCCCCCGGCACGCCGATGACGAGCATCGGGATGAGGCTGCCGGACGACACGCCGTTGTTCGCGGCCTCCGGGGCGAGCACGCCTTCGGGGTGCCCCTTGCCGTAGGCGTCGGGCGTCTTGGAGAAGGTGCGCGACTGCTGGTACGCGACGAAGGAGGCGATGCTCGCGCCGGCGCCCGGGATCGCGCCGATGCCGAGGCCGATGAGCGAGGTCCAGCAGACGTGCCAGAGGCGGGCAACGCCCATCCGGATGCCTTCCCACGTGTCGCTCCAGCGCGACTTCAGCATGTGGGCCCGGCCGCTCTTGGAGACGATCAGGTCCTGCTCGATCATCACGAAGGCTTCGGACAGCGCGAACAGGCCGATCAGCGCCGGCACGAGCGGCACGCCGTCATAGAGCTCGAGGAAGCCGAACGTGCCCCGCGGGTTGGAGTAGATGTGGTCGGCGCCGATGCCGCCGATCAGGAGGCCGATGAGGCCGGCGATCAGGCCCTTCAGCGTGTCCTTCGCCGCGATGACCGCGATCAGCGTGATGCCGAAGAGCATCACGACGACCATCTCGACGCTGTGCAGGTAGAAGGCGATCTGCGCGAGGTAGGGAATGGCGAACAGCGCGATGATGGCGGTGATGAAGCCGCCGATCGTCGAGGCGAGGAAACTCAGCACCAGCGCCTGCTGCCCGAGCCCCTTCTGGGCCATCGGGTAGCCGTCGAGCGTGGTCGCCGCCGCGCCGCCGGTGCCCGGTATGTTCAGAAGGATCGCCGGGATGCCCGAGCCCATGTGCGAGGCGACGTAGAGGCTGACCATGAAGGTCAGGCCCTGGTCGATCGGCACCGCAAGCGTCAGAGGCAGGAGGATGATGATCGTGTTGTGCGCGCCGAAGCCGGGGATCGCGCCGATGATGATGCCGATCGTCGTGCCGATGAGGATGATCCACCAGTAGCCGATGGCCATCGAGAAGAGGTCTATCAGGAGGTCCGCTGTCATGGCCTCAGTTCCCCGCGCCGGTCAGGGAGCCCACGAGGCGCCCGACGACGCCCTCCGGCAGCCTCGAGCGAAGCGCCACGACGAAGAGCAGATACCCCGTCGCGGCGAGGATGAAGGGCACCCCGACGAGCGGCTTCCACACCCGCACCCCGAGGAGCGCCATGGCGGACATCAGGAACAGGAAGGTGCCGAGGGCGAAGCCGAATATCGGCATCAGCGCAACGTAGAGCGCGGCGAGCGCGATCGTTCCGAAGCGGCGGACGAAGAGCGTGCCGGTGCCGAACACCTCGCCCACCTTGAAGGTGATGCGGCCCGCGCCGATGGCGGACAGCGAGCGCAGGAGGAACAGGATGCAGAGGACGAGGACGGAGACGCCGAGCAGGAGGCCGCTCATCTTGGCGCCCCACGGCAGGTCCCAGATCGTCGAGATGTAGTAGACCGCGAATATGAGCCCCGCGACGGGGATGATGAGTTCGTTGGCGTCGAGCGCCGGCTTCTCCGCCGGGGCCGCGCCTGCGTCCTGCGTCTGTTCGGACATCACTTTTTCGGTAGGCTGAGCGTCACGTCGGCGGGCGACGGACGGCGCGTTGCGTCAGGCCGGAGGGACGGCTCGCGCCCCTCCGGCGAGTGGAGGCGAAAGGACGGCGCCGATCAGCCGTTGCCGCTGAGCACGTCCTTGTAGCGCTCGGCGAGCTCCATCGTCGCGCGCGCCTCCGCGGCGCAGGCCTCCTCGTCGGAATACTCCGCGAACTCCCAGATGAGCTTCGACTGCTCGACCTCCTGCCTGTAGGCGGGATCCTCGAACGCGGCTCGCGAGGTTTCCTTCAGCTTCTCGAAACGGTCCGGATACTCCTCCGCGGCCGCCCGGTGGATCGCCCAGGCCCTCGTGCCGGACAGCGCCGGGATCTGGGTCCCCAGGGCCTCGTTCACCGGCGGCGCGTCGTTCGTCAGGTTCGGCAGCCGGTTGCGGTTCTGGAACACCGTCAGGAACCGGATCTGGTCGTCCAGGCCGAGCGAGGACCCCAGGAACGTGGCGCAGGCCTCGACCTCGCCGGTGATGGCGGCCGTGCGCGCGGCCGACCCGCCGCCATAGGGGATCAGCCGGAAGTCGGCACCCGTCGCCTCGCCGAGCGCGAGCACGCCGAGGCTCGAGGGATGCGGCAGGCGGCTCGTCGAGATGTTGATCGTGCGCTGCTTGCCCGCCTCCACGAGGTCCTCGATCGTCTGCAACTCGCTGTTCGCGGCCACCCAGATCGCGGAATCGTCGACGTCGATGCCGGCGAAGTAGATGTAGTCGTCGGGGTAGGTGTAGCTCGTGTCCTGCGTCGCATAGACGATCATCTCCGGCCCGATATTGCCGAAGAGCAGGTTGTGAGCATCGGGCTCGCGCTTGCCGACATACACCTCGTAGCCGACCTGGCCGGAGGCGCCGGGGAAGTAGCCGAACTCGAAGTTCGCGCCCAGGTGCTTCTGCCAGACCGAGGTGAACGCCCGGGCGGCGCGGTCGACGCCGCCGCCCTCGCCGGTCGGAATGACCACGTTCATGGTGTGGCTCGGAAACTGCTGCGCGAAGCCCGGCCGCGTACCGGCCAGCCCCATGGCGGCCGCGCCCGCCGACATCCCGAGGAACGTACGTCTGTTCAAGCTTGTCCTGCGGTTCATGTCTTTCCTCCCTTTTTGAGGTCGAGGCCGCCTGCGTGGTTAGGGGGTGGCGGCTTGTTCTTGTGCCGCGCAAGGCGCGCGGCTCCCTTAATGGTTAGACGAAAGTCCAACATTGGTTGGGTGCGAGTCAACCCGCCAACGGCACGTCACGGCGCAAGTTGGGTGGAAAGATGTTTATTTGCAGACGATTAGACAATGCTAATTTGCTTTGACCAATCTCTGACCGGTTCGTTGGAAGGCATCGCAGTCGCCGAAGCGGCACGATTTTCGGGGCTCCGCCGCGCGTCGCGGCGCAATGACGTGCACGGCCGCCCGACATTGCCGGGGCTCGCCGCGGCGCGGGTGGCGGCGTAGGTTGAAGGCTCGAATCGGAACGATCGAGAGGGTTCGCGTGGTGTCGACCGTTGCGGAGCAGGAAGACGAGGAGATCCTGGTCAACAGGGTCTGGTTCAACCTCTTCCGGACCTACAGGCACCTGTCACCGAAGATCGAGAAGCGCCTGAAGGCGGCAGGCGTGGGACATCCGATCTGGTACGAGCTGCTCATCCAGGTGGAGAGGGCGGGCGACCGCGGAATCAATCTCGTGACGCTGCAGCACCAGCTCTTCCTGCCGCAATACGCGCTGTCCCGGCAGGCGGGCTTTACGTGCTTCCCTCCCTCTCGGGACTTGTGGCCGATCGCGGAGGCGAAGCTGCGTCCGGGCTCCTTTAGGGGGAGCACGCAACCAGCCACCGGCGGTACGCCCGGCCCGACGCCCGGGGGGCCGTTAACCTTTCGCTAACCATGAACCCGGCAAAGCTTGCCGGGCAGAATATTCCGGGTGGCGGGGACCAGAATGGCGGACACGACGGCGGCGGGCGTTCCTGCGGCAAGCGGAGCTGCGGGCAGGAGCCGGTTCCTGCAGGTCGGCGACGCGCTGAAGCGGGGCGATCTGGCACTCGCCGTCGGCGTGATGACGATCCTCGTCGTCCTCATCCTTCCGATGCCGCCGCTGATGCTCGACATGGCGCTCGCCATCTCGATCACCTTCGCGGTGCTGATCCTGATGACCTCGCTGTTCATCAAGTCGGCGCTCGAGTTCTCGTCCTTCCCGACGATTCTCCTGATCGCGACGATGCTGCGGCTATCGCTGAACCTCGCCTCGACGCGGCTGATCCTCCAGAACGGGCACGAGGGATCCGCGGCCGCGGGCCACGTGATCGAAGCCTTCGGCAACTTCGTGATGCGCGGCAACTTCGTGATCGGCCTGATCGTCTTCGCGATCCTGATCATCGTGAACTTCGTCGTCATCACGAAGGGTTCGGGCCGCATCGCGGAGGTCGCCGCGCGATTCAGCCTCGATTCGATGCCCGGCAAGCAGATGGCGATCGACGCCGACCTCTCGGCGGGGCTGATCGACGAGACGACCGCGAGGACCAGGCGCAAGGCCCTCGAGGACGAGACGGGCTTCTTCGGCGCCATGGACGGCGCCTCGAAATTCGTGCGCGGCGACGCGATCGCCGGCCTTCTGATCACGTTCATCAACGTGATCGGCGGTATCATCGTCGGCGTCGCGCAGATGGGCCTGAGCTTCGGCGAGGCGGCGCAGACCTACACGCTGCTGACGGTCGGCGACGGCCTCGTGTCGCAGATCCCGGCGCTCATCGTTTCGACCGCGGCGGGCCTTCTCGTCTCGAAGGCGGGCTCCGACGAGAGCGCCGACCAGGCGCTCGGCCGGCAGTTCACGAGCTACCCGCAGGCGCTCGGCATGTCGTCGGCCGTCATGGCGATCATGTCGCTGCTGCCGGGCATCCCGATGGTCCCGTTCCTCGCGCTCTCGGGAGGCGCGGGCTATCTCGCATGGCGCGCCCGCAACAAGCAGGTCGAGCGCAAGACGCAGGAAATCGTCACCCAGGCCGAGGCGAAGCACCAGGCCGAGCAGAAGCCGGCGGAGGAGCCGATCAGCTCGGCGCTGGCGATGGACGAATTGAAGATCGAGATCGGCTACGCGCTCCTGCCGCTCGTCAACGGCGCGGACGGCCAGGACCGCCTGACGGAGCAGATCAAGGCGCTGAGACGGCAGCTCGCCAGCGAGATGGGCTTCGTCATGCCCTCGGTGCGCCTTCTCGACAACATGCACCTCGAGCCGAACAGCTACGTCGTGAAGGTCAAGGAGGTCGAGTCAGGCCGCGGCCACGTCTATCCCAACGCCTTCATGGTGATGGACCCCGAGGGTCGCCAGATCGACCTGCCGGGCACGCACACGACCGAGCCGACCTTCGGCCTGCCGGCGACCTGGATCGAGGCCTCGCTCAGGGACGAGGCGAACATTCGCGGCCTGACGGTCGTCGATCCCGCAACGGTCGTCGCCACCCATCTGACCGAGCTCCTCAAGGCCAATATGAGCGAGCTTCTCTCCTACGCGGAGGTCTCGAAGCTCCTCTCCGAGCTCCCGAAGGAGCAGCAGAAGCTCGTCGACGACGTGGTGCCGGGCGCGATCACCATCTCCGGCATCCAGCGCGTGCTGCAGACGCTGCTCGAGGAGCGCGTCTCGATCCGCGACCTGCCGACGATCCTGGAGGCGATCGCCGAGGTCGCGGGGTCGATCCGGTCCACGCGCGGCATCTCCGAGCACGTCCGCGCGCGGCTGTCGCGCCAGCTCTGCGCCCAGCACCAGTCGCCGGGGGGCTACGTCCCGATCGTCGCGCTCTCGCCCGACTGGGAGCGCGAGTTCGCCGAGGCGCTCGTCGGCGACGGCGAGGACCGGCAGCTGGCCATCGCCCCGTCGAAGCTGCAGCAGTTCATCAAGTCGGTGCGGGATCGCTTCGAGGAGGCGGCGCGCCAGGGCGAGATGCCCGTGCTCCTGACGAGCGGCCTCGTGCGGCCGCACGTCCGCTCGATCGTGGAGCGCTTCCGGGCCCAGACCGTCGTCATGTCGCAGAACGAGATCCACCCGCGCGCGAAGCTGAAGACCCTCGGCTCGATCTGACGCCGAAGCCGCCGCGGCGTGGCATTTCGGTTACGCGCGGCGCGCATCGCCTCTGTTATCTTCAGCTTCGACTGGGGTATCGGGGGCCGGGCGGAGGCTCCCTTGAAGGGGGCCGTGTCTTCGTGCGTCTGACCGTTCTGACCGTTCTTCTGGCGACGGCCGGCACACCGGCGATCGCTGCCGATCCGTTCGCACCGGGACCGTCCGCTCCGATCGGGAGCGACGTCGACCTGTCGCTGCGCCTCGGGCTCGGCGCCCTGGTGCAGCCCGACTACGAAGGATCCGACGACTATCACGTCGTGCCGTGGCCGATCATCTCGCTCGAATTCCTGCGCCTGCCGGGCATCGGCGAGTTCGGCGGACCCTCGAGCGGCTTCTCGATCGGCCCCTCCTTCAACATCCAGGGCAGCCGCAAGGAGAGCGACAACGAGGCGCTCGCCGGTCTGGGGGACGTCGACACCGCGGTCGAGCTCGGCGCCAAGATGTCCTACGAGACCGACATGTTCGGCGCGTTCCTCGCGGTCCGTCAGGGCTTCGGCGGACACGAGGGCGTCGTCGGCGAGGCCGGCCTCAACCTCATCATGAACCCGACCGATCGCCTGAGCTTCATCGCGGGCCCCCGCGTCTCGGCGGCGAGCAGCGACTTCTTCGACACCTACTACTCCGTCACGCCCGGTCAGGCCGCGGCCTCGGGACTTCCGGCCTACGACGCGTCCGCCGGCTTCAAGAGCGTCGGGGTGGCTGCCGAGGCGATCTACAACCTGACGGATCTCGTCGACCTCCACGTCGAGGCCGGCTGGAGCAGGCTCGTCGGCGACGCGGCCGGTTCACCGATCGTCGAGCGGGCGGGCTCGAAGGACCAGTTCACGGTCGGCGCGGGCCTGAGCTACCGGCTCGACCTGAACCTGTTCGACTGACGATCCCCCGGCGGCTTCGCAGCCGCCCTCGACGCGCACCCGAGTCCCGCCCGGTTGCCGCCGCTTGCCCCCTACCCCGCCACCTCCACGGCCGTGTACACCGCCGCGGCGAAGCCTGCGGCCGCCAGGGCGAAGCCCAGGAGGACGAGGAGGCCGTCGCGCGCCGTCAGCGCGAGGGCGAGCACCACGATGACGACGGCGGCCAGGGAGCTCACGAAGGGCAGGAACTCGAGCGGCGGCATCGTCAGCGCGATCAGCAGGCACAGGACGGCGACCGCCCGCATGGCGATCGGCCCGGTCGCCCAGCGGAGCCGCGGCCGCACGAGCCGGTCGACGAAGCGGGCCATCGGACGCAGAGCGCGCAGCGCCCTCTCGGTGTGCGCCTGGGACAGTGACGCCGTGCCCAGGCGGCGGGGGATCCAAAGCGACTTCGCCCCCGCGAGGATCTGCACGGCGACCAGGGCGACCAGGAGAGCCGTCATCGTCGGCAGGGTCGGGATGCCCGAGAGCGGCGACACGATGACGAGCGCCGGCAGCATGAGCATGGGCCCGAAGCCCCGATCGCCCATCGCGTCGCGCACGTCCGTCAGGCAGACCGAACGGTGCTCTCTGGCCACCCGCTCCACCGTGTCGAGAACGGCGCTCAGGCTCGTCGGCTGGGGGGCTGAGGTCATCGGCTTGGGTCACGAACCACGCTGCGCTGCATCCACCTTTCAAGCGACGAAGCGAGAAAGGGTTTCGCGACGGGTGAGGCAGCCTGCCCCCACGAGGATCGGCGCGGGAATATTGCGCCTGCGAAGATGTTCGCCACGCAACCCCACCATGCAGCGGAGTCGTTGCGGGGCCCTCTCCCGCACCTCTAGTCTCCCCTGCTCCAGAACAACCGGAGGACCGTATGGCCCAAGGCACGCATGACTTCAGCGACGACCCGCGCAACGCGCACATCCAGATCTCCGTCAACGGCGAGCTGAAACCGCGGGCGAACGCAGTCGTGTCGGTCTTCGACTCGGGCTTCGTTCTCGGCGACGGCGTGTGGGAGGGCCTGCGGGTCGTGAACGGCGGGATCGCCTTCCTCGACCAGCACCTCAAGCGCCTCTACGAGGGCGCCAAGGCGATCGACATGGAGATCGGCCTGACGCGGGAGGCTCTGGCGACCCGCATCTTCGACTGCCTCGACGCCAACGAGATGACCGACGGCGTCCATGTTCGCCTGATGGTGACGCGTGGCGTCAAGCGAACGCCCTACCAGGACCCGCGCATGACGATCGGCGAACCGACGATCGTCATCATACCCGAGTACAAGTCGCCGATGCCGCAGCTCGCGAAGCGCGGCCTCAAGCTCTTCACGACCCATGTCCGCCGCACGGCGCCCGACATGCAGGACCAGAAGCTGAACAGCCACTCGAAGCTGAACTGCATCCTCGCCTGCATCCAGGCGACGAAGGCGGGTGCCGACGAGGCCCTCATGCTCGACCCCGACGGGGCGGTCGCGACCTGCAACTCGACGCACTTCTTCATCGTGCGCGACGGCGAGGTGTGGACGTCGGACGGGCTCTACTGCCTCGGCGGCATCACACGGGGCAACGTGATCAGGCTCTGCGGAGAGCAGGGTATTCCGGTCAAGGAGAAGCGTTTCTCGCTGACGGACGTTTACGGAGCGGACGAAGCCTTCGTGACGGGAACCTTCGCGGGCCTTTCGCCGGTGCACGACGTCGACGGCCGGGTCATCGGCGTGCCGCCGACGGACGAGCGGGCGGGCCCCGTCACGAGACGGCTTCGCGAGGCCTACAAGGAGCTTGCGCGGCGGGAATCCGTGCGGCCCGCCTGAAGAAGGACATCCGCATGGCGATCGACATCATCCGGCGCGACGACGGGTCGGCCGGCGACTACACGGCCAGCGTCGACGGTGCGCGGGCCGGCGCGCTGACCTACCGCCGCACCGGCAGATGGCTGACGGTGACGCACACGGAGGCCCTGCCTGCCTTCCGCGGCCAGGGCATCGCCTACGCGCTCGTGGAGCGGCTGGCCGCCGACGCCCGCGCCGAGGGGTCGCGCATCGTCCCGCTGTGCTGGTATGCACGCGAGAAGCTGAACGAGAACCCGGCCTGGCAGGATCTGGTCGAAGGGAGGTGAAGGATGCGGGACGGCGCCCTGAGAATCGCGATGTGGTCGGGCCCACGCAACATCTCGACGGCGATGATGCGCTCCTTCGGCAGCCGCGCCGATACGGTCGTGTCGGACGAGCCGTTCTATGCCGCCTATCTCGCGATGACCGGCATCGACCATCCGATGAAGAACGAGGTGATCGCGGCCGGCGAGACGGACCCCCGCAAGGTGGAGGAGATGCTCCTGGCGCCGCTGCCGGCGGGCAGACGCGTCTTCTACCAGAAGCACATGACCCATCACATGATCGAGGGGATCGGACGCGACTGGATCGACCGGGTGACGAACGTCTTCCTGATCCGCGATCCCAACCGGGTGCTCGCCTCCTACGTCAGGAAGCGCGAGGCGGTCGACGCCTCCGACGTGGGGTTCCTGAAGCAGGAGGAGATCTTCGACCGTGTGGCGGACCGCTTGGGCGAGGCGCCGCCGGTCATCGATTCGCATGACGTTCTGGCGGATCCGGAAGGCACGCTGACCGCGCTCTGCGAACGGCTCGGCCTCGACTTCGACAGATGCATGCTCGCCTGGGAGCCGGGTATCCGGACGACGGACGGCGTCTGGGCGCACCACTGGTACCAGTCCGTGGCGGCGAGCCGGGGCTTCTCGCCCCCGCCGGCGGTCGAGCCGGCGCCGCTGCCGCCCCACCTGCTCCACATCGCGGAGGCGGTGCGCCCGGCATACGACAAGCTGCGGGCGCATCGCATAGCGGCGGGCTGAGCGCCCGCCGAGGGCAGATCAGCTGGCCTTGGCCCGATTGCGCAGGCTGATCTCGTCGAGCTCGGCCTGCTCCCGCTTGTTCTCCTCGTGACGCTCGCGCTCGGCGTCGCGCTCGTCGAGGAGCTCGACCTTCTTCAGCTCGAGGAACGCCTCCTCGAGCGCCTCCTGCGCGGCGGCGAGCTGGTCGCGCAGGCCGTCCGCGGAGGCCAGCAGGTTCTCCTTCCGCTGCCGGGCGGCCTTCGCGAAGGTCGGGTAGGCGAAGTGGGCGGGGTCGTCGATGCCGGCGCGCTTCTGCTCGTCGGCGATCTGCCGATCGAGATCGTCCGCCATGCGCTGGAAGTCCGCGATCATCGATTCGATCTGCATGACCTGCCGGCGCTTCTCGTCCACCTGGAACTTCTTCACGCGAATGAGCGTGTTACGCGGCTTCATTGCTTCTCACCCTTTTCCCCCGTCCCCGGCTTCGCGGACCGTCCGACGATCTCCGCCAGACGCACATACCCCTCGCCGATCGAGGTCGTGTCGTCCTTGCCCTGGCCGAGGAACGCCTCGAGTGCCGGGTTCAGGGCGATCGCCTCGTCGACAAGGGGATCCGCCCCCTTACGGTAAGCGCCGAGCCGTATGAGCTCCTCCATGTCCGAGAAGGTCGCCATCAGATGGCGTGCCTTCTTGACCACGGGAAGGTACTCCGGATCGGCAGCGCCAGGCATCGTGCGCGAAACGGATTTCGAAATGTTTATCGCGGGAAATCGACCTCTCTCCGCAATTGATCTTTCCATGACGATATGGCCGTCGAGGATGGAGCGCACCGCGTCCGCGACCGGCTCGTTGTGGTCGTCGCCCTCGACGAGCACGGTGAAGAGGCCGGTGATCGCCCCCTCGCCCACGCCGGGGCCTGCCCGCTCGAGGAGCCGCGGAAGCTCCGTGAAGACCGTGGGCGTGTAGCCCTTCGATGTCGGCGGCTCGCCGCCGGCGAGCCCGATCTCGCGCTGCGCCATGCAGAAGCGGGTGATCGAATCCATCAGGCAAAGCACCTGCGCCCCCTCGTCCCGGAAGTGCTCGGCGAGCGCCATCGTCGTCCATGCGGCCTGCCGGCGCATCAGCGCCGTCTCGTCCGACGTCGCCACGACGACCACCGCGCGCGCGAGGCCCTCAGGGCCGAGATCGTCCTCGATGAACTCCTGGACCTCCCGCCCCCGCTCGCCGATCAGGCCGATGACCGACACGTCGGCGGAGGCGTTGCGCGCGAGCATCGAGAAGAGCACGGACTTGCCGACGCCCGAGCCCGCGAAGATGCCCATGCGCTGGCCGCGGCAGCAGGTGAGGAACGTGTTCAGCGCGCGGACGCCGAGATCGACCGGTTCCCCCACGCGCTTGCGGGCGTGGGCGGGCGGAGGATTGGACCGCAGATGGCGCGACGGTCCCTGCGGCAGCGGGCCCTTCCCGTCGATCGGGTTGCCGCGCGCGTCGATGACACGGCCGAGCCAGGCTCGGGTCGGTCGGATCGAGGGCTCCGCCTCGGCGAGCACGGCACGGCAGCCCATGCGGACGCCGTCGAGCGGCGCGAAGGGCATGCAGACCGCGCGGTTCTCGCGGAAGCCCACGACCTCGAGCTCGACCGGAGAGCCTGATGTGTCGTCAACGTTGATGCGCGAGCCGATGCGCATCGCGTTCACCGGCCCCACCACCTCGACCAGCAGCCCCTGAATTGCCGCAACTCTGCCGAAAACCTCGTGGTCCGGCAGGCCGGCGATCTCGTCGAGAAGGCCCTTCATCGTGATTCCTTTCGGACACACGTAACGATTCGTTTACGGCTCCCGTCAATACTTCCAACCAACTCCTTAAACCGCTGTAAACCACCGGAGCAGCGGCGGCGGGGGGACCGACGAGCCGAGTCTGAAGAGTCGGTTAGCGAGGAACCTTAAAGCGGAATGTGAACTTCAACGAGCCGAAATAGCGACGGATTCTCAATGGGCTGGGGCCTTTTCCGGAGTCCGCGTCGACGCTCCGAGAGTTGACGGGATTAGGGTTTGTTAACCATTGTGGCGTAGCCTTCCGAATCGGAATTCGAACTTCCGTCGGTCCCGCCTTCCCCGCTTGGAAGGCGCAAGCCCAGGACAGGCACGCGGAAAGGGATTGGCATGCGGGTTTTGCTGATCGAAGACGACAGCGCGACAGCACAGAGCATCGAGCTGATGTTGAAGTCGGAGAACTTTAACGTCTACACGACTGACCTGGGCGAAGAGGGCGTCGATCTCGGCAAGCTGTACGATTACGACATCATTCTTCTGGACCTCAACCTGCCGGACATGAGCGGCTACGAGGTCATGAAGATGCTGCGCGTGGCGAAGGTGAAGACGCCGATCCTGATCCTCTCTGGCCTCGCGGGCATTGAGGACAAGGTGCGCGGCCTCGGCTTCGGCGCCGACGACTACATGACGAAGCCGTTCCACAAGGACGAGCTCGTCGCGCGCATCCATGCGATCGTCCGCCGCTCGAAGGGGCATGCGGAGTCGGTCATCGAGACCGGCGACCTGCGCGTCAACCTCGACACGAAGACGGTCGACGTGCACGGCCAGCGCGTGCACCTGACCGGCAAGGAATACCAGATGCTGGAGCTTCTCTCGCTCCGCAAGGGCACGACGCTGACGAAGGAGATGTTCCTGAACCATCTCTACGGCGGCATGGACGAGCCCGAGCTGAAGATCATCGACGTCTTCATCTGCAAGCTCAGGAAGAAGCTCGCGGCCGCCACGGGCGGGGCGAACTACATCGAGACCGTCTGGGGCCGCGGCTACGTGCTGCGCGATCCCGACCAGGAGCTCGCGGCCTCCTGAGGCCGCCATTCCGAGAGTTGACCCTATAGAGGGCGCGGCACCGGAAGGTGTCGCGCCCTTCGCCTTGTCGGGCCCGGCCAGGGGGAGAACCGCGACCGCCCTAGGCCGGCGGAAGCACCTTGCGCAGGAAGCTCCGGGTCCGTTCGTCCCCCGGCCTGAAGAACAGTTCGCTCGGCGGCCCCTGCTCCACGATGCGGCCCTCGTCCATGAAGATGACCCGGTCGGCGACGTCGCGCGCGAACTGCATCTCGTGCGTGACGACGAGCATCGTCTGGTGCGCCCGGGCGAGCTGGCGCATGAGGTCGAGCACTTCGTCCACCCATTCGGGATCGAGCGAGGAGGTCGGCTCGTCGAAGAGGATGAGGGCGGCCTCGAGCGCCATCGCACGGCCGATGCCGACGCGCTGCTGCTGGCCGCCCGACAGCGCCGCGGGATAGGAATCGCCGCGGTCGCCGAGCCCGATGCGCTCGAGGATCGCCTGGGCCTTCGCATGCGCCTCCGCCTTCGCCATCTTCTTCACGACGATCAGGCCTTCGGCGATGTTCTGGAGCGCCGTCTTGTTCGCGAAGAGCGCGTAGTTCTGGAAGACGAAGGCGGTGCAGCGCCGGAGGCGGAGGATCTCGTCCTTCGTGGCGCGCGCCGCGTCGACCGTCAGGTCGCCGACCAGGATCGTGCCGGCGTCGGGCTTTTCGAGAAAGTTCAGGCAGCGCAGCAGGGTCGACTTTCCGGTGCCGGACGGCCCGATCACGACGATGATCTCGCCGCGCCCGATATCGAGGTCGATGCCGTCGAGGACGGCGCGGTCGCCGAAGCGCTTGGTAAGGCCGCGGATCTCGATCATCTCGCATAGGCCCGGTTCAGGAAGACCTCCATGCGCCGCTGCACCCACGACAGGCCCTCCACGACGATCCAGTAGATGACCGCGACGGTGATGAAGGCCTCGAAGTAGAGGAAGCTCCCGGCCGCCTCCTTCTGGGTCGCCCCCATGAGCTCGGTCACGCCGAGGGTGAAGGCGAGGGACGTCGATTTGATCATGTCGATGAAGTAGTTCATCAGCGTCGGCGCGGCCACGCGCGCGGCCTGCGGAAGCACGATACGCCGCATCATCTGGCTCGTCGTCATGCCGATCGACAGCGCCGCCTCGGTCTGGCTCCGGTCGATGCCGACGATCGCGGCGCGGATGGATTCCGCCATGTAGGCCGCGAAATGCAGCGTCAGGCCGATGATCGTCGCCGTGATGCCGTTGATCGCGGTGAGGAAGGCGAAGACCTGCGGCAGCCCGTAATAGAACAGGAAGAGCTGCACGAGGAGCGGCGTTCCCCGGAAGAAGGAGATGAAGAGCCGCACCAGCGGGTCGAGCACCGGCACCTGGAGCACCCGCACGACCGCGAGCAGGCAGGCGAGCAGGAGGGCGAGCGCCATGCCCGTCACCGCCAGCTGCAGCGTCAGCGGGAGATAGCTCAGGAGGACGGGCAGGAGCCCGACCATGTAATCGAGATCGAGCCCCTGCATGGTGGCGTCTCCGGTCCGGTCGTTCCTCGCGCGGGTCCTAAGGCGGCGGACGCCGCGTCAGGGCGCGGTCGTCACGTCGTCGCCGAGCCACTTCCGCGAGATCTCGGCCAGCGTGCCGTTCTCCTTCAGCGTCGCGATCGCCTCGTTCACTCGGTCGCGCAGCGCCCGTCCCGCCTCGTCGTCGCGGAACGGCAGGGCGTTCTCGATCGTCGAGAACGGCTTCCCCGCGAGCTGCAGGGGCAGGTTGCGCTCGCTGATGACCTGGGTGGCGCTGACGCGGTCCATCACGAAGGCATCGACGCGGCCGAGCGCCACGTCCTGCTCGATGTTGCTCTCGTAGGTCCGGATGTCGATCTCGCCGGCATAGGGCAGATCGCGCAGGAGCTGTTCGAAGTTCGAGCCGAGATTGACGGCGACCGAGCGGCCCTTCAGCGATTCCGGCCCGGTGATCTCGTCGTTGCCCCGGCGGGTGACCACCTGCGCGCCGTCATAGACATAGGGCTCGGAGAAGACGAACCTCTCCTGCCGCTCCGGGGTGATGGTGATCTGGTTCGCCACCGTGTCGATGCGGCCGGACTGGAGCGCGCCGATCAGCCCGGAGAAGGCCATCGTCTCGAACCGGATCTCGGCGCCGATCTCCTCGCCGACGGCATTCATGAAGTCGACCTCGAACCCCTTCAGCTCGTCCTGCTCGACGAAGGTGAACGGGAAATAGCCGCCCGACATGCCCACGCGGATCGGGTCGGCGGCGGCGGCGACCGGTGCGGCGGCGAGGGTCGCGGCGGCGGCGAGGCCCAGAAGCGTTCTGCGGATCATCTTCGGCATGGGTGCCCGACGTCCTCTCTTCGGTGTGGAGCATCTGTGGATGAGAGGCGCATATAGGGCGCCTCCCCCGCCTCCCAAACCCCCGCGGCCGGCGCCTACTGGAACGCGACCTCCGTGAAGCTGCGGAGCTTGCGGGAGTGGAGCCGCCCGCGCTCCTGCTCCTGGAGGAGCTCGATCGCCCTCAGGCCGATCTGCAGGTGCTGCTCCACGCGCTGGCGGTAGAAGGCGCCCGCCATGCCGGCGAGCTTGATCTCGCCGTGCAGCGGCTTGTCCGACACGCAGAGCAGCGTCCCGTAGGGCACACGGCAGCGGAAGCCGTTCGCGGCGATCACGGCCGATTCCATGTCGAGCGCGACTGCGCGGGACTGCGACAGCCGCCGGATCACGGCGCGGTGATCGCCGAGCTCCCAGTTGCGGTTGTCCACGCTCGCGACCGTGCCGGTTCGCATGACGCTCTTCAGGGCATAGCCGTCGAGCTCCGTCACCTCGGCCACCGCACGCTCGAGCGCGACCTGCACCTCGGCGAGCGCCGGCACCGGCACGGAGGTCGGCAGATCCTCGTCGAGCACGTGGTCCTCGCGGACATAGCCGTGCGCGAGCACGTAGTCTCCGAGCTTCTGCGTGTTCCTGAGGCCGGCGCAGTGGCCGAGCATCAGCCACGCATGCGGGCGCAGGACGGCGACGTGGTCGGTCATCGTGCGGGCGTTCGAGGGCCCGGCCCCGATATTGATCATCGTGATGCCGGAGGAGCCCCCGCAGACGAGATGATAGGCCGGCATCTGCGGCATCCGCTCCGGGGCCTCGCCGGACGTCTGGAGGCGGCCGTCCGCGTCGAGCCGCGTTTCGACACCGCCCGGCTCGACGAAGGCCACACAGCCGGGATCGCCCGAGGCGACGCGGGCGCGGCCGATGCGGACGAACGCGTCGACGTAGAACTGATAGTTCGTGAAGATCACGAAGTTCTGGAACTGGCTCGGCTGCGTCCCGGTGTAGTGGAGCAGACGGTGCAGCGAATAGTCGACCCTGCCTGCCCGGAACAGCGCCAAAGGCTCCGGCGCTCCCGGTGCCAGGTCGAGCGTCCCGTTGACGATCGCGTCGTCCATCGAGGCGAGGTCGGGCACGTCGAAGACGTCGCGGAGCGGGCGCTCCGGCTCCCCCTCCCCCGCCTGGCGCTGCGCGTCGGCGGTTTCGCTGTTGATGTCGCGGACGAAGGCGAAGTGGATCGGGATAGGCTCGTCGGATTCCCCGACCTCCACGGGCACGCCGTGATTGTCGATCAGGAGGGAGATCTGCTCGAGGTAGTAGTCGCGGAAGACGTCGGGCCGGGTGACCGTGGTCTCGTGCACGCCGGGATGTGCGACGAAGCCGTAGGACAGGCGGGAATCCACGCGCGCATGGCTCCTCGTCGCGATCCTCACGAACGGGTAGGCGGCGCGCACGCGCGACGACGGGGCCCGTCCGCTCAGATAGGCGCGGAACTGCTCGCGAAGGAAAGCGGTGTTGCGCTCGTATATCTCTTCGATCCGACGGAGCGCGCTCTCGGCGTCGCGGAACTCCTCCGTTTCGATCGGGTCCGGCTGAATGATCGTCTGCATCGTCCGCCTCGCGCTGGGCGCGCCCTCCCGGACACGCCGACATGGCGGTCGAACTAGAGCACGCAGCCGCGGTTGGGCAAGAGCCGCTCTCGCGACCGGGGCGGAGTAATGGTGACGTCCGTCAGACGGCGGCGGGGACGGTGCCGGTCTCGGCGAGCTTGGCGAGTAGGATCTCGCGATCGAAGGGCTTCTGCAGGTGGAAGTTCGCCCCCGCGCGATTCGCGCGCGCCATCTGCGCGACGTCGACCTCCGTCGAGCAGTAGACGACCTTCGGCGCGTCGCCACCGGGCATCTTTCGCAGCTTCAGGAGGAAATCCGCCCCGCCCATGCCGGGCATCATGCCATCGAGCAGGATCAGGTTCGGCATGGCCCGGCGGCAGGCGATCAGCGCCTCGCTCGCGTCGGCCGCCTCGACGACCGAGTAGCCGGCTCCCTCGACGATGCGGCGGGCGACTTTCCGGATGACGGCGGAATCGTCGACGATGAGACAGAGGGACATTGACCGCTCCCGGGCCTAGGCGCTGACGCGCAGGCTAACGCCCATTGCTTATCGAAACGGAAACGGGAGCACCGGCATGCCGGTGATCGAGCCCGCGGCCGCGAAGGCCGCGAGGACCAGGTGGGAGTTCAGTCGCCAGGGGTCTCCTCCGACGCATCCGTCTCGGCGGGAAGCGGCACGGCGTGCAGCTCCGTCTGCCCCTCTCCGGGCACGAAACTGAGCCTCATGTCGACCGCCTTGGCGAGCCTGGTCGCGTAATAGACCTGAACGTTGTAGGCGTCGATGCGCCCCTCGGGAGGCGCCTCGCCGGCAAAGAGCGCCGACGGTGCGGCCGGGACGACGGAACCACGCGGTCCCGCGGCCACGAGTCGGAAGCCGGTACGTTCGCCGTCCGCCTCGATATTGACGGTCACCTCGCCTCCGCGCGGGATCGCGGCGGCCGCGATGGCGACGAGGTTCACGAGCAGGCGCACCTCGTCCTTCGGCAGGGCCTGGCCCGTCGGCTCCCAGACGACGGTCTGCTTCTCGTCCTCGAAGAACTGGACGGTCAGCCGGCGCGCCTCGTCGACAGGGAACTGGTCGCCCGCCGCTCCCATCGCCCCGAAGGCGAGCCTGGCATACTGGATGCGGCGGGAGGCCTTGTCGGCATTGCGGCGCACGTGGCTCAGCGCCTCGGGATCCGGATCGCCACCGAGATCGTCGATCAGCTCGAACCCGTTGCCGATGGCACCGATCGGGCCGATGACATCGTGGCAGAGCTTGCTGCACATCAGTGCGGCGAGCTCGAGCTCGTCAGGTTCCCGCAAATCGCCCATCGGCCTCGTCTCCTTCGCGAATCCGCCCTTCGACGGGGCCGGAGTGTTACATTCCGCGCGCGCCAGCGGCAAGGCGAGCGCTTGTCTCCGCGCGCCGATCTGTTAAGCCCGCCCTCGGCACGGATCTTCACACATGCGGGACGATCGGGAATGACAGCGGAACGGCCGGACGATCTGACGACACAACTCGTCGACATCGCGCTCGACGCGGGCAAGGAGATCCTCCGCCACTACGGCGACGAGATCGAGGTCGACAGGAAGGGCGACGACTCGCCCGTCACCGTGGCGGATCGCGCCGCAGAGAAGATCATCCTCGACCGGCTGCGCGCCTTCTTCCCCGAGACGCCCGTCATCGCCGAGGAGGAGGTCAGCGCGGGCCGCATCCCGGAGGTGGACAGCCGCTTCTTCCTCGTCGATCCGCTGGACGGCACGAAGGAGTTCATCAGCCGCAACGGCGAGTTCACCGTCAACATCGCGCTCATCGAGAACGGTGTCCCGACGCTCGGGGTCGTTCATGCCCCGGCCCTCGGGACGGTCTACACCGGCAGCCCGTCCGGCGCCTTCGAGGGCACGCTGTCGGAGCCCGGCGACCACCTCATCGGATGGCGGCGGATCGAGGCGCGGGCGGCGGGGATGTCGCCCGTCGCGGTCGCCAGCCGCTCGCACCGCGACACGGCCACCGAGGACTTCCTCAAGGCGCGCGGCATCAGCGAGACGCGCAGCGCGGGATCCTCGGTGAAGTTCTGCCTGGTCGCGAAGGGCGAGGCGGATGTCTATCCCCGGTTCGGCCGGACGATGGAGTGGGACACGGCCGCGGGCGACGCCGTGCTGCGGGCCGCCGGGGGCTCGGTAGAGAGCGTCGACGGCGGCGTCCTGCGATACGGGAAGGCCGAGCGCGGCTACGACAATCCGGGCTTCATCGCGTGGGGAAAGCGGCCGGACTGAGCTCGGCCGGCGCGTGCGGAGCGACCCGCGCCCACCCTGCCCGGGCGCTCGCGGCCATGCGGTCGGGCTCCTTCAGGAAGCGCGCCCTCGCCTCGGCCGAATGGAAGAGATAGACGCGGCCCCGATGCAGGGCGAAGAGCCGCGGATCTCCCTCCACCCGCTCGCCGCGAGCAAGGGCCGTCGCGCAGTGACCGCCGAACGCGGGCACGTAGACCTCGGGGTCCCGCAGGAAGGCCTCGCGGTTGCCCTCGTTGACGAAGCGCCAGCCCACGCCGCCCCACATCGCCTGATGGTCCGCCGAGCCGGTGGTCGCCCGGCCCGCGAAGTAGCTCACCGGGTCATGGCCGCCGATCGCGAAGCCCGAGTACGCGCCCCCGACGATATCGGGCGCCAGCCCCGCCCGGCCCTCCGGCGCATGCGCGAGGCCGATCAGCGCTGCCAGCACGAGGACGCGCGCAAGACAATACACTTTTAACCAATCTCCGTGCATCTGGAGGGACGGACAGTCAGGGCCGCCAGGAGAGCGCGGCACGCGTAAAGATCGCGTGAAGCATGGGCCGGCAGCCCCGCGCAACCGGGAGAGCGACATGACGATCACCCGCCGTTCCATCCTCGTCGGCCTCGGCGCGACGGCAGGCACGCTGGCGGCCCCTTATGTGGCCAACGCCGCCTACCGCACCGACGACACGTTCACCTACAACGAAATCATCGAATCCGGGCACCAGTTCTTCGGCTCGATCTCCGAGGGTCTCGCGCGCTCCGTCGAGTACCTCTTCCAGAGCCGAGGGCGGCCGAACGGCTACGTGCTCGGCGAGGAAGGCGGCGGCGCGTTCCTCGCAGGCCTGCGCTACGGAGAGGGCGTCCTGGAGACGAAGACGATCGGCTCGCACCGTCTCTACTGGCAGGGCCCCTCGCTCGGCCCGGACATCGGCGCGAACGGTGACCGCGCGATGATGCTCGTCTACGACCTTCCCGCCGCGGACCGGATGTACACGAAGTTCGCCGGCGTCAACGGCTCCGCCTATCTCGTCGCCGGCGTCGGCGTCTCGGTCTACACCGACAAGGTGACGACGGTGGCGCCGATCCGGACGGGGATCGGAGCGCGTCTCGGCTTCAACCTCGGCTATCTCAAGTTCACCCGCCAGCCGACCTGGAACCCCTTCTGAGACCGCGTGTTTACGACACTCCCGCGTGGCGTCTAGCCGCGCTGGAGTGTTGCACGGCAACCAGCTAGACTATTCAGCAGTTGCGGCCGGGGCAGTGCGCTACTTGCGTACGGCCCGGCCTTTTGTTTACGCGCGAAAGACGACGTCGATGGTCGAGGCGGGCATCATCTTCCTGTTGGGCGTGCTGATCACGGCACTGATCGCCCTACTCCTCGGCCCGCTCCTGTGGCGTCGTGCCGCGCGTCTCGCGCGCGAGCAGGTGCTGGCGACCGCGCCGCTTCGCCTGCCGGAGCTTGCCGCTCAGAAGGATGCCATCCGCGCCGAGTACGCGGTTGCGCAGCGACGGCTGGAGGTGCGGCTGGAAGAGAGCCGCGCGCGCGCTTCGCAGCAGCAGATCGAGCTCGGCCGGCGCGATCAGCGGGTGAGCGAGCTGACGATCGAGACCGCAGGCCTCGCGACGGCCAAGGCCGAGCTCGAAGCGCGTGTCGAGGATCTGAAAGCGACGATCCGCGGCCTCGAGAAGCAGGTGACGGAGCAGGCAGCCGCTCTCAAGGAGAAGCAGTACGCGATCACCGCGGCGAACGAGGCCCTGCGCGCCCGCACGAAGGAGCTGGGCGAGGTCCACGCGCTTGCGGACAGCCGGAAGGTCGAGCTCGTGGCGCTGCGCACACAGCGCGAGAACATGCTCGCCGAGCGCGACGAGATGACGGCGCGCCTGGAGGCGGAGCGCAAGCTCGCCGAGGAGCACCAGACACGGCTCGCCGAGCTGCGCACCGAGCTCTCCACGAAGAGCCTGCGCATCGCGCGCATGGAAGAACAGGAAAAGGCTTGGAATGCGCGCCTCGCGCGGCGCCGGAACCTGTCCCGCGCGCGTCGCGAGCAGACGCTGGCGCTGCGGCGAGAGCTCGAGGCCGCCAAGGGCAGGATCGCCGAGCAGCAGGTGCGGCTGTCCGCCGCGTTCGTGAAGAGCGCCGGCGGCGAGGTACGGCACGCGGAGAGCGAGGGCGAGATGACACGGCTCAGGGCCCGCATGGCCGAGCTCGAGACGACGCTCAGAGCGCGTGACAAGGAGCTCGAGGCGAAGGGACACGAGCACGAGCGCACCGAAGCGCTGCGTGAATCGATGCGCGACCTCGCCGCTCGCATCACCCGGAGCGCCGCACAGAGCGGTGGCGACGACCTGCGCCAGCTCATCGAGTCGGCGGCACCGGGCCGAAGCTCCCGCCTGCCACGCAAGGCGAATGGCAAGCCCGCCAACGGCAAGCCGGTGAACGGCCGCGTGCTGAACGGAGAGCCCCACGGGGCAGCCGAAGGCATATCGCTGGCCGAACGCATCCGCCAGGCGGACCTCACGCCGGGCGAGTGACCCTTCTTCACCGAGCCCATGACCTGGCTCGGCCGCTTCCAACCCCTCTGCGCTCCCACCATGCGGGTGCTCCGTTTTCGTCGGCGGCACGTACTCCTCCCGAAACCCGCGGCGCACGTGCATGCGGGCAGATGACGGAGGATCCCGATGTCGCGTCGCAAGCGGGCGGTGCTCGCCTTTGGCTACAGCCTCGCCGTCTTTCTCGTCCTCGACGCGCTCTGGATCGGCTTCGTGGTCGCGGCCCACTTCCGGGAGGCGCTCGGCTCCCTCATGCTGGAGACGCCGCGCTGGGGCGCGGCCGCCGCCTTCTACCTCGTCTATGCCGGAGGCATCGCGGGTTTCGCCGTGCTGCCCGGGAGGGCATGGCGGGAGGTCGCCCTCCGCGGCGCGGCCCTCGGCCTCGTCGCCTACGGCACCTACGACCTGACGAACCTCGCCATCCTCCAGGCCTATACCCCGCGCATCGTCGTGCTCGATCTCTCATGGGGCATGGCCGGCACCGCCGTCACCGCCCTCGGCGCCTGGCGGCTCCTGGAGGCCTCCGGGCGGCGCTAGCCGAGCGCGCTGTCGCTCGGCGCATGGCGGTCGGTCGGTACAAAAAAGCTCGCGCCGCGGATGTCTCCGCGGCGCGAGCCTCGTCTCGGTGGTATACGCCTGGGCTCAGGTCGTCAGCATCGTCACCAGCACGTAGATGCTGATGATGGCGAGCGAGACCGTCCCGAACCACGCCAGGCCCATCATGAAGGGACCGGGCTTGTACTTCATCTCGTCCGGCCCGAACTCGTTCACGGCCCGGATGTTCAGCCAGTAGATGACCGGCGAGAACAGCAGGGCCAGGACAGAGGCGACCTGCACCACGAAGATCGGCCGGGGCATGCCGAACATGATGGCGGCGCCACCGATGATCCAGAGGATGTGAAAGCTGCGGTAGATCAGCTTCCGGGTCTCCGGATTGTCCCACTTCCGGCGGATTCGCACGAAGCTCTCCTCCGCCAGCCGGGCCTGACCGTCGAAGTAGGTGAACACCGTCGAGAACAGCGCCGCCACACCGCCGGCGATGATGATCGGGAACACCCAGGCGCCGAACGTGTCGGTGTAGATGCGGGCGATCGTCAGGCCCATCTCGCGGCTCTCGGGAACGATGCCGAGGGGCTGCAGGACGACGGCACCCACGATCAGGAACACCATGCCCGTCAGCATCGCGACGATATAGGAGGTGTTCATGTCGCGCTTGAAGAGCGTCAGGTAGTTCTTCATGTAGTCGGGGTGCATCTCGACCTTGTAGCCCTGCCGACGCAGCTCGTGCACCTTCACCATGCCGCTCTTCTTGTCGACCGCCCAGTTCGACTGCATGGGCGCGACTTCGACGGTGGTCGGGAAGTAGCCCCACATGGCGCCGAACAGGAGCATCGCGCCGATCGGCGGAAGCGTCGGCAGCAGGCGGGAGAGATACTCGCCCGGGGGCGGTGCCTGGAGCGCGAAGGCGATGAAGGAGCAGAGCGCGAAGACGATGATGCAGATCTTCACCGCCGATTCGAGAGCGCTGTATTTGCCGGCCCACAGGATGGCGACGCTGGCGAGGAGCACGGCCAGCGACCACGCCTCGAGGGGCATGAACGGGAACGCGGCCCAGAGCATGGCGCCGCAGCCGAGCGCGCGGCCGGCGATGCCGAACGTGTTCGCGAAGGACTGGAAGATCAGGTAGTAGAAGGGCCACTGGCCGACGCGGCCATAGGCTTCCATCACGCTCTCGCCCTTCACGAGCGTGTAGCGGTGGGCGAACTCGAAGGCGCAGTATTTCAGGAGATAGGCGGCGGGGATGATCCACAGGAGCGCGTAGCCGTACTGCGCCCCCGCCGTCGGCGCATGCATGATGTGGCTCGCGCCGATGCCGGTCATCGCTGCGGCGATGCCGGGTCCCGCGGCCTTCCAGCTGTCCTTCAGGGTCGTACCGGGCGCGTCGAGGTAAATCGTATCGCCCGGCTTGGCGACGTCCTCGGCAACCGCGTCGGCACGTGCCGGGGCATCGGTGTCAATTGTCGTCGAGCTCAAGTCGCGTTCCTCCTACTTCCTCTCGCCCTGCCCCGCCGCCTCCCCCCTAAGCCGCAGGGACGGAGTCGGGAGCGAACGATTATCGGTTCGTATTGGCCGATCCGGCCTCCACGGCGGTCGCGCGCCGAGGCCAGCATCTGACCCCCACTGTGGTCGACCACATACCACCGTGCCAAGTAGAAATTTTCCGAGACCCGCCCGCGGGTGGCGCAAAATTCGCGAATACCACAATGGAAGCCGACCTTCCGATGGGTCAATCGCCGCGCAATCTTCGCATCCGCAACAAAAGCGGAGGCCTGATTATTCGCAACTGCACACTCGGTTGGCGCGCCCGTCTAAATCTAAGCCAGCCTTACAAAAGCGAGGATCACCTCCGGAGGCGGCCAGCCCTGCAGGGTGTGCAGAGCGGCCTTGTGCGGAAGGCAATTGTGCAAGTGCGTCTGGTATACCAAATACCACGACCAGACGGGGCATTTTTCCCCGCCGAAAGTTCGTCAAGCGAGATGAAAGATGACCACTCTCACGCACACTTCGTTCCTCCCCGTCATTCCGGGCGGCCAGCGGAGCCTCTTCGAGACGGCCGGGCGCACGCTGAAGAAGGTCGCCTCCCGCCTCGGTGACCGCGAGGCCACCGCTCGACCGCAGAGCACGTTCCGCGGCACGCAGCGGCGGCGCCAGACGCCCGAAGTGGTGTACATGCGCTTCTTCGCCTGACACGCGGGAGGGGACCTGCGCGGTCCTCCGCCCGCCGCGCCCGAATCGGGCCAACGCCCCACCGCGGGGCAGCAAGCCAGGCCCCGCGATGTCTCCTCCTCCGCCACCCTGTCCACCCCTGGCCGAACCTCCGGGGACGGCATCGGCCGGCCCCTCTGCGCATCTGGCGGCGAGAGGCCGGTGGGCATGGCGTCCTCGACGTGTTTTGCTGTGGCCAGCGATCGCACGCCGCGAGGATCATGCCGCGCCGCCAGGACATCGAGGAGGCTCTCCGCCACCTCGCGCCGAACATCCCCGACCATGAGAGCGCGGTCGTCGCCGACCATGCGCTGGACAGCCGTGGCCTGAGGACGGCCTCTCCGGAGGAGGCGGCGTGGCTGTCGCTCGTCTCCTATGTCCGCCACGTCATGACCGACTATGACGACCTCCTCGCCGAGGGCTACGACGTCGACAGCGCGAGGTTCTTCGTGGTCGACGACATGAACGAGGTGCTGGAAGGCTGGGGCGCGCGACGGCGCGTCTCGGGGGAGGAGCGCGAGGTGTGAAGGCGCTTCTCCACCCCGACCTCGTCAACGGCCGGACGGGCGACCCCGCGCTCTTCCTCGACTTCCAGTTCGCCCGGCGCGCCTTCCTGTTCGACATCGGCGACCTGCACGCCCTGCCGGCGCGCAAGATCCTGCGCGTGAGCGACGCCTTCGTCTCGCACTGCCATCTCGACCATTTCGTCGGCTTCGACACGGTGCTGCGCCTGTCGATCGGCCGCGTGGCGACGATCAGGTTGCACGGGCCGGAGGGGCTGATTGCCGCCGTCGCCCAGAAGCTGGCCGCCTACACCTGGAACCTCGCCGACAAGTACGCCGCGGATCTCGCTTTCGTCGTCCAGGAGTTGCACGAGGACGGGAGCCGGCGGCGCGCCCGCCTGCGGCTTCGGAACCGCTTCGTGGCGGAGCCGCTCGACCCGCCAGACCTGCCGTCCGGCTGCCTCCTCGACGAGCCGGCGCTGCGCGTGCGGGCCGTGACGCTCGACCATTTCATCCCATGCCTGGCCTTCGCGGTCGAGGAGGCGCGGCACCTGAATGTCTGGCGCAACAGGGTCGAAGCGGAGGGCCTGCCGATCGGGCCGTGGCTGGGGCCGTTCAAGCAGGCTGTCGCCTCAGGGGCGCCTGACGATACGGCCATCGCGATCGACGGTCTGCCGGCACGGCCGCTCCGGGACCTGCGTCACCTCGTGACCGTCGAGCGGGGACAGAAGATCGGCTATGTCACCGACATTCGCGGCACGGAAGCGAACATCACGGCTGCGGGTGAGCTTCTTGCAGGCGTCGACATCCTGTTCTGCGAGGCGGCCTTCGCGGCAGAAGACGCCGCAGTCGCCGCGGATCGAGGCCACCTGACCACACGCGAAGCGGTGGAGATCGCCCGCCGCGCCGGGGCGAAGCGCCTCGAACCGTTCCATTTCTCGCCGCGTTATGCGGATCAAGACGACCGATTGCTGCGCGAGGTCAGGGAGTTCTTCTCGGGCGCGCCGTGATCGGTCCCCGGGGCGATCCGTGCCTGCACCCTCGACAGGAGCACCCCTTTGGCCGACGCCTTCGTGAACCGCATCGCCACCGCCACTCCGCCCAACGACGTCCACCAGTTCTTCCTCGATTTCGCCCGCGCCCAGATCGGCGGCAACAGCATGTACCGCACGCTCTTCGAGCGCATGGCGGAGAAGGGCGGGATCCGGCACCGGTTCTCGTGCATCGCGCCCGCCGACGATCCCTCCGGGCCCGTCGTCGACGTGGAGGGCCTGTTTCCACGCGGCTCCTTTCCGGGCACGAACAAGCGGATGCAGATCTACGAGGAGCGCGCGCCGCAGCTTGCCGAGGCTGCGGTCGCGCGCCTCGAGCTGGGCGGGGACGCGAAGCGCGTCACCCATGTCATCGTCACCTCCTGCACCGGCTTCTCGGCGCCGGGGCTCGACCTCGAGATCGTCGCCCGCTGCGGGCTCGACCGGTCGGCCGAGCGCACGATCGTCGGGTTCATGGGCTGCTATGCCGCGATCAGCGGGCTGAAGCTCGCCCGCCACATCGTCCGCTCCGAGCCGCGGTCACGCGTGCTCCTCGTCAACCTCGAGCTCTGCACGCTGCACCTGAAGGAGACGAAGGACATCGAGCAGCTTCTCTCCTTCTATCTCTGGGGCGACGGCTGCGCGGCCTCGCTGATCTCCGCCGAGGCGACCGGGATCCGGCTCGACAGCTTCCGCTCCTTCCTCGCCGAGGACACGAGCGAGCTCATGGAGTGGCACGTGCGCGAGGACGGGTTCGACATGGTGCTCTCGGGCAAGGTGCCGGGCGCGATCCGCCACACGCTGAAGGAGCGTCACGGCGAGATCCTCGACGGGCGGCGGCCCGAGGCGATCGACCTCTGGGCCGTGCATCCCGGTGGCCGCTCCGTTCTCGATGCGGTCGCCAAGGCGCTGAAGCTCGATCCTGGTGCCCTCTCCGCCTCGCGCGGCGTGCTGCGCGACTACGGTAATATGTCGTCCGCGACCGTGATGTTCGTTCTGAAGGCCCTGATGGCGCAGGACAGGCGCGGCGCGCACGGCTGCGGCATGGCCTTCGGGCCGGGCCTGACGGCCGAGACGATGCTCTTCAGCACGGCGGCCTGAGCGAGGCTCACCATGAACCTGGCGAAGCGCGAGGTCATCCCGGAGATCCTCGACGAGCTGCCGGGCGAGGATCCGCGAGCCGTCGCGTCGCGGCGGGACCTCGCACGCACGAACGCCCTGATGCTGCAGGCGCCGCTCATGGCGCGGCTGCTCTTCGCCACGATGCCGGCTCCGCCCCGGCGGATCCTGGAGATCGGCGCAGGCGACGGGGCGGCGAGCCTCGGCATGGCGAAGCGATTGTCGAAGCGCTGGAAGGACGTCGAACTCGTGCTCCTCGACCAGCAGGACATCGTGCCGCCGAAGCGGCGCGCCGCCTTCGAGTCCCTGGGGTGGCGGCTCTCCACCGTCCAGGCCGACGCCTTCGACTGGCTGGAGGGGAATGCCCACGGCTTCGACCTCGCGCTGGCGAACCTCTTCCTCCACCATTTCGAGGGCGATGAACTGAGGCACCTGCTGCGGCTGATGGCGGCGGCGGCGCCGGCAGTTGCGGCGACGGAGCCGGTCCGCGGCCCCCTGCCCTATCATCTCTCCCGCCTCTTCGTGATCGGCGCGAACGACGTCACGCGGCACGACGCCTCGGTGAGCGTGCGCGGCGGCTTCAAAGGCAGTGAGCTGCGCGATCACTGGCCCCACGAAGCCGGGTGGCGGATCGAGGAACGGCAGGCGGGGCTCTTCCTGCATGAATTCGCCGCTGTGCGCGAAACGGGGAGCGAACCGGCATGACCGGCTTCGACGCGATCGTGATCGGCGGCGGCCCGGCCGGCGCGGTCACCGCCCTGACGCTGGCCCGGGCTGGACGCTCGGTGGCGGTCGTCGAGCGCTCCGAGTTCCCGCGCCGCAAGGTCTGCGGCGAGTTCGTCTCCGGCACGAACTCCGCCCCACTCGACCGCCTCGGCGTCGGCGCAGCATGGCGGGAGAACGCGGGGCCGGAGATCGACCGCGTCGGCCTCTTCATCGGCGATCGCATGATCGAAACGGCCATGCCTGACGGTCACGGCCGCGGCCGCGCGCTCGGCCGCGACGTGCTCGACACCCTCCTCCTCGATGCCGCACGACAGGCCGGCGCCCGGATCTTCCAGCCGTGGCGGGCGACGCGCTGCGAGCGCCGGTCCGCGGCCTGGCAGGTCGAGATCCGCCGCAGGAAGGACAACGACACGCTCTGCGCCCCCATCCTCGTCGCGGCGCACGGATCGTGGGAGCCCGGAGCGCTGCCGACACAGGAGGACAGGCGACATGCGGCATCGGACCTCATCGGGTTCAAGGCACATTTCCGGCACGACCGGCTGCCGCACGACCTGATGCCGCTCATCGCCTTTCTCGGCGGCTATGGCGGCCTCGTCCGCACCGACGGCGGGCGGCTGTCGCTTTCCTGCTGCATCCGCCGCGACAGGCTCGACCTGATCCGCAACTCAGAGCCCGCGGGCCCGGCCGTGCTGCGCCATATTCTCGGCCATTGCCGCGGCGCTCGCGAAGCGCTCTCGGAGGCGGAGACGGACGGCGAGTGGCTGGCGGCAGGCCCGATCAGGCCCGGCATCCGCGCCCGGTACCAGAACGACGTCTTCCGCGTCGGCAATGTCGCCGGCGAGGCGCACCCGGTCATCGCCGAAGGGATCACCATGGCGATGCAGGCGGGCTGGCTTCTCGGCCGCGAGCTCGGCGCCATCGACGGGCGCGACCCGGCCGCCCGAGCTGCGGCGGGCCGCCGCTACGCCGCACGCTGGCGCCGCATGTTCGCCCCGCGCATACGGTTCGCCTCCGCGCTCGCCCAGCTCCTGACGCGGGAGCCGGGCGCGCGGGCGGCGGGCGCGCTGGCGGCGAGATGGCCCTCCCTCGTCTCGCTCGGGGCGAACCTCAGCGGAAAATCGAAGGGTCTGCCGCCGCACCGGCTCGATGCGGCGTAGGCAAGGGGCGCGCCGAGGTCCTATGCCTTCGGTTGCAGGCGCGGTGCGCGGCCGTCATAAGGGGAGGCGCCGCCCCGACCGAGAGTGCCGAGCGAGATGAAATCCTCCATTCCGATCGAAAAGGAGATCGTGCTCGTCGGCGGCGGCCATGCTCACGTCCATGTGCTGAAGCGGTTCGGCATGCGGCCGCTGCCGGGGGTGCGCCTGACGCTCGTGGCGGACGAAATCGAAACGCCCTATTCCGGCATGCTGCCGGGCCTGATCGCCGGGCGATACACGCACGACGAAGCCCATATCGATCTCTGGCCGCTCGCCACGTTTGCCGGCGCGCGGCTGATCCATGCGCGAGCGACGGGGCTCGACCTCGCGGGCCGCCGCGTGATCTTCGCCGACCGTCCCCCACTCCGGTTCGACCTCCTCTCGCTCGACATCGGCTCGACCGCGAGGGCGAACGTTCCGGGGGCCGCCGAGCACGCGACACCGGTGCGGCCGGTGCGGAAGTTCCTCAGATGGCTCGGCGAACTCCACGCGAATGCGGAGGCGCGACCGCTGAAGATCGTGGTCGCCGGCGGCGGGGCGGGCGGCGTCGAGCTTCTCCTTTCGTTGCGCCACCGCCTCTCCGGCGGCCCGCACAGGCACGATTTCACCCTCGTGACGGAGGGCGAGGTGATGTCCGGCCACAATGCGAGGACGACCGGCATCTTTCGCCGGATCCTGAACACGCGGAACGTGCGCCTGCTCGAGCGTACTCCCGTCGCCGAGGTGCGGGCGGGCGAACTCGGAACCGTCGCCGGCGATACGCAGCCCTTCGACGAGCTCGTCTGGACGACCGGACCGGCGCCGCATCCGTGGCTCGCCACGACAGGTCTCGAGCTGGCGGAGGGCTTCGTCTCTGTCGACCGGGCTTTCCGGTCGGTCAGCCACGACTTCGTCTTCGCGGTCGGTGACACGGCGACCGTGGTGTCCGATCCGCGCCCGAAGGCGGGGGTCTTCGCGGTCCGCGCGGGGCCACCGCTCGAGGCGAACCTGCGGCGCGCGGCGCGCGGTCTTCCGCCGAGACCGTTCCGGGCGCAGCGGCACTTCCTGTCGCTCATCTCGACGGACGACGAGCATGCGGTCGCCTCGCGGGGGCCGTTCGCGGCCGAAGGCGACCTCCTCTGGCGCTGGAAGGACCGGATCGACCGCCGGTGGATGCGGAAATACCAGGTGCTGCCCGACATGGCCGGCGAGACGAAGGCGGATGCGCCGCTGTCGCCACAGGACCCCGAAGCGATGCGCTGCGCGGGCTGCGGCGCGAAGATCCCGGCGGGCGTGCTCGCCCGGGTGATCGAACGGCTCGATCCGCCGCCATCGCCCGCCGTGATGGTAGGACTGCGCGAAGGTGAAGACGCGGCGGTGCTGCGAACGACCCCCGGCGCCCTCATGGTGCAGACGGTCGATTTCTTCCGGGCGATGGTCTCCGACCCCTTCGTTTTCGGGCGGATCGCCGCGAACCACGCTTTGTCCGACATCTGGGCGATGGGTGCCGACCCGGCGGCCGCCCTCGCGATCGCCGGCCTGCCGCCCGGTGCGCCGGACGTGGTCGAGGACGAGCTCTTCCAGATGCTGGCAGGCGCCGTCGAGGCACTGCGCGAGGCCGGCGCGACGCTCGCCGGCGGACACAGCGCGGAGGTCGCCGAGACTATGCTCGGCTTCGCCGTGACGGGCAGCGCCCGCCAGGAGAGGCTCTTCCGAAAGGGAGCGATGCTAGCCGGCGACCGGCTGATCCTGACGAAGCCGCTCGGCACGGGCGCCCTGCTCGCGGCCGCGATGCGGGGTCGCGCGAAGGGCCGAGACATGGCGGTAGCGCTTCGGGAGATGCAGCGCTCCTCCGGACCTGCCGCCGCCGTCCTGCGGTCGCATGGGGCGCGTGCCGTGACGGACGTCACGGGCTTCGGCCTCGCCGGGCATCTGGCCGAGATGATCGGCCGCTCGGGCCTCGCGGCCACGGTCGAGCTGGGCCGGCTACCGCTCCTCCCCGGAGCTCTCGAGGCAATGGAAGCGGGGTATCTGAGCACGCTCCACCCGTCGAATGCCGAGGCCGCGCGTTGGATCGAAGGGGCGATCGTGGCGGAGCGGCCGCCCCATGCGGCCCTCTTCGACCCGCAGACGGCGGGCGGGCTCCTGGCCGCGGTGCCGCCACAGGCCGCCGAGAGCTGCCTCCTCGCGCTCCGCGGCGGACCGGCTCCCGGCGCCGCCATCGTCGGCGAGGTCGCTTGTACGGGTGCGCACGCTTTCATCCGCCTGGAATGAAAGAGGAACCTCTTCCCTGACCGGACATTGATGCTCGGCGAGGAGAGGGACTGGATGAAGACCGCTATCGGCATCATCACAGTGGTGCAGGAGGGCCGATTCCGGCTCTCGCGCGAGGACGGCTCGTCCGAGCTCTACATCCTTCACCGCAACGCCCCGCTCGAGCCGCAGGACCTGAAGCCCCTCGCCGCGCGAGGTACCCGGGTCAGGGTGAGATACGAGGACGCGCCGGGCGTGGTTGCGGGCCTCGCGCACGACATACTCCCAGCCACCAACCCCGCCTTCGCCCGGGGCGCCTGGAGGGCGGGGGCACGTTCCACGACAGCGAGGGTGACGTCATGACGGTGAACCGCCGCACGCCGGGCAAGCGCCTGAGATCCTTCCTGAGGGACTGGTCGCTGCCGCGCCAGATGCGCGGCGAAAGCCACAAGGGCGCCGCCGCGCGCAGCAGCGCCTCGGAGCAGCTTCGCCCCCGCCTCGAGGAGGCGGACAAGGTCGGCACCTCGATCTGCCCCTATTGCGCGGTCGGCTGTGCACAGCTCTTCTACGCGAAGGAAGGGCAGCTCATCCACGTGGAGGGGGACCCGAGAAGCCCGATCAACCAGGGCACGCTCTGCCCTAAGGGCGCCGCGACCTTCTCCCTCATCTCGAATCCCGACCGCCTGACGAAGGTGAAGTACCGGCGCCCCCACGGGACGGAGTGGGAGGAGGTGCCGCTCGACTGGGCGATGGACCGCATCGCCCATCTGACGAAGAAGACGCGCGACGAGACCTTCGTGGAGACGCTGCCGGACGGCACGCAGGTCAACCACACGCTGAGCGTCGCCTCGCTCGGCGGCGCGACCCTCGACAACGAGGAGAACTACCTCATCAAGAAGGTGTTCTCCGGCGGCCTCGGCATGGTCTGGATCGAGAACCAGGCGAGGGTCTGACACTCCTCATCGGTGCCCAGTTTGGGCGCCTCGTTCGGTCGCGGCGCGGCGACCATGGCGCAGTGGGATCTCGCGAACGCGGATGCCGTGCTCGTCATGGGCTCGAACATGGCCGAGAATCACCCGATCGCCTTCCGCTTCGTCATGCAGGCGAAGGAGAAGGGCGCGGTGGTGATGCATGCCGACCCCCGCTTCACCCGGACGAGCGCCCTCTCCGACATCCACGCGCCGATCCGCGCGGGAAGCGACATCGCGTTCCTAGGCGGGATCATCCGCTACATCCTGGAGAACGATCTCGTCTTCAAGGAATACGCGGTCCGCTACGCGAACCTCGCGACAATCATCGACGAGAACTTCATCGAGGCGGCACGCAACGAGGGCCTCTTCTCGGGCTGGAACGAGGAGAAGCATTCCTACGACTTCGACACTTGGCAGTACCAGGGAATGGTCATTCCCTCGGCGTTGGCGGAGCATTATCTCGACACCGCCGAATCCTACTCCGAGATGACGAAGCGGCTGCACGAGGGGCCGCCGCCGGACGACCCGACGCTCCAGCACCCGAACTGCGTCTACCAGATCCTCAAGCGGCAATATGCAGACTACACGCCGGAGATGGTCGAGCGCGTGACCGGCTGCCCGAAGGAGACGTTCCTGAAGGTGGCGGAGGCGCTGGCCCGGAACTCGGGCCCCGACCGGACCGCCGCGATCTGCTACGCCGTCGGCTGGACGCACCACACGACCGGCGTCCAGATGATCCGGGCGGCCGCGATCGTCCAGACGCTTCTCGGCAATATCGGGCGGCCGGGCGGCGGCATCCTGGCGCTGCGCGGCCACACGAGCATCCAGGGCTCGACCGACATCCCGACGCTCTACAACATGCTGCCGGGCTACCTGCCGCAGCCGAACGCCTTCAAGCCGCAGGCCAGGCACTTCGACCAGTTCCTCGACGACGAGACGATCCCGACGGGCTGGTGGCACAATTTCCCGAAATACATCACGAGCCTGCTGAGGGCGTGGTACGGCGACAGCGTCGGCCCCGAGAACGAGTGGGGCTACCAGTGGCTACCGAAGATCGTGGGCGACCACTCGCAGCTCGCGATGACGCTCGCGATCGACGACGGGCTGATCAAGGGCATGTTCCTTCTCGGCCAGAACCCGGTGATCGGCGGCTCGAACTCGAAGCTCGTCGAGCGGGGGCTGGGCAGGCTCGACTGGCTCGTCGTGCGCGACACCGACGAGATCGAGAGCGCGAACTTCTGGCGGAAGGGGCACCTCGTCCAGAGCGCCGAGCGTCGGCCCGAGGACATCGGCACCGAGATCTTCCTCATGCCGGGAGAGCTCGCGGGGGAGAAGGCCGGCACCTTCACGAACACCCACCGTCTCATCCAGTGGCACGACCGCGTGGTCGAGGGACCGGGCGACAGCCGCTCGGAGCTATGGTTCGTGTACCATCTCGCGAAGCGCCTGAAGGCCCTCTACGCGAACTCGGAGCTCGAGCGCGACCGGCCGATCCGCAACCTCACCCTCGACTACCGCGCCGAGGGCCCGCGCGAGGAGCCGCGGGCGGACGACGTGCTGAGGGAAATCAACGGCTACACCTGGCCGGAGAAGAAGCAGGTCGCCTCGTTCAAGGAGCTGAAGGCCGACGGGTCGACCGCCTGCGGCTGCTGGCTCTATAGCGGCGTCTATCCCGAAGACGACGACAACCGCGCCCGCTCCCGCATCCCCGACGGGCCGGACGGCCCCGGCACGCATCTCGGCTGGGCCTTCGCCTGGCCGGCGAACCGACGCACGCTCTACAACCGCGCTTCCGCGGATCCGGACGGGAAGCCGTGGTCCGAGCGCAAGCGCCTCGTCTGGTGGGACGAGGCGGAGGGGAAGTGGCAGAGCCCCGACGAGATCGACTTCGAGCCGGAGAAGCCGCCCCACTACCGGCCGGACTGGGACAAGAAGCCCGAAGGGATGGACGCGCTCGGCGGCGACGAGCCCTTCATCATGATGCCGGACGGCAGGAGCCAGATCTTCAGCCCCTCCGGCCTGAAGGACGGGCCGCTGCCGACGCACTACGAGCCGGTCCAGAGCCCGGTGCGGAACCCGCTGCACGCGCAGCAGGACAGCCCGGTCGCGAAGAAATGGGCGCGCGAGGACAATCCGCTCCACGCCCTCGGAGACCCGCGCTTTCCTCACGTGCTGACGACCTACCGGCTGACGGAGCACCATTCCGGCGGCACGCCCACACGCGGCGTGCCCCACACCGCCGAGCTGCAGCCCGAAGGCTTCGCCGAGATCCCGCCGGAGCTTGCGCGGCAGATCGGCGTTCGGAACCTCGACTGGATCGTCCTTTCGACGCCGCGCGGCGAGGTCGAGACACGGGCGCTCGTCACCGAGCGGCTGAAGCCCTTCGAGATCGACGGCCGCCACATCTTCCAGGTGGGCATGCCGTGGCACTTCGGCTGGGAGGGCTACGCGACGGGCGACATCGCGAACGTCCTGACGGCGGTCGTCGGCGACGCCAACTCGTCGATGCACGAGAACAAGGCGCTGACCTGCGACGTGCGGGCAGGCCGCATCCGCCGCAGCCGGCACCGGAGATGAGCCCATGAACGTTCACGCACGAGCGGCGCAGGCCCCCGAAAGCGAGTTCGAGCACGTGCCGCCACGCGAGGCGGAGATGACCGCCGGCGTGACGATCGAGCCCGGCAAGCGCTACGGCTTCTTCACGGACACCACGCTGTGCATCGGCTGCAAGGCCTGCGAGGTCGCCTGCAAGGAATGGAACCAGCTGCCGGCCGAGGACGGCGGCCTCACCGGCATGAGCTACGACAACACGCAGCGCCTCTCCGCGACCACATGGCGCCACGTGACGTTCCTCGAGCGGATGGGGCACGAGGGGACACGGCGGCCGGACGACCTGCCGGGCTTCCAGAGCCAGTGGCTGATGATGAGCGACGTGTGCAAGCACTGCTCGAATGCGCCGTGCCTCGAGGCCTGCCCCACCGGCGCGATCTTCCGCACCGAGTTCGACACGGTCGTCGTCCAGCAGGACATCTGCAACGGTTGCGGCTACTGCGTGCCGGCCTGCCCATTCGGCGTCGTCGAGCTGGACGAGCTCGACGGCAAGGCCCACAAATGCACGCTCTGCTACGACCGGCTGAAGGGCGGGCTCGAACCCGCGTGTGCGAAGTCCTGCCCAACGGATTCGATCCAGTTCGGCGAGATCGAGGATCTCGACCGGCGGGCCCGCAAGCGGGTCGAGGATCTCCACGGCCGCGGTGTCGTGGACGCATATCTCTACGGCGCGCCGGGCAGCCCCGGCTCGACGGGAGGGCTGGAGCGGCTGAACGCCTTCTTCCTGCTCGTCGACCGGCCCGAGCTCTACAACCTCCCCGCCGCCCCGACCCGGCCGGCCGAGCGGATCGCGCCCGCGCTCGGCACGGGCCTCGCCGCGATGGCCGGGCTCGCCGCCGCGGCCTTCGCCCTTTTCGCCCGGAGCCAGCGCCGATGAACGACCTCTCCGACGCGCCCCGCCCTCTCCGCCGGCCTTATGCGGGCGAGACCTATTACGACCGCCCCGCCCTCAAGCCGGCGCCCTGGGAGTGGCTCGTCGGCGCCTATATCGGCGTGGCCGGCCTCGCCGGCGGCGCACAGGTCCTTGCGACGCTCTTCAGGCGGGCCTCTCCACGAAAGGCGCGCGGCATCGTCCGAAATGCGAGATGGCTCGCGATCGGAGGGTCCGCGGCGGGTGGCGCGCTCCTCGTCGCCGACCTGCGGACGCCTCGACGCTTCTACAACATGATGCGCATCTTCCGGCCGACCTCGCCGATGTCGATCGGCACCTACGTGCTGTTGGGATTCAGCGGCCTTTCGGGCCTGACGCTGCTCGGCGAGCTGCCGCTCGGGCGCGGGCGGATCGCGCGCGCGGCGAAGCGGACGGCGGATGCGGCACAGCTTCCCGCAGCCGTCGCCGGCGCCGCGATGGGCACCTACACCGCCGCCCTCCTCTCCGCCACGAGCACGCCGGTCTGGGCTGCGAGCCCCAGGCACCTCGGCGCGAAGTTCGCCGCGAGCTCCATCGCCACCTCGGCGGCGGCTCTCTCGATCGGCGAGCGCCTCGGCGGGCGCCACGAGACCGCCGACAGGCTCGACGCGATCGCCGCGATGGCGGCCGGAGCCCAGATCGCCGTCACCGCAGTGAACAAGCGCCACCGGGCGCACGCGGAGGTCGCCAGCGCGACCCGTGAAACCACCGCCGGCCGCACCCGTGAGACGGCCGATCTTCTCGTCGCGGGGGCGGTGCCGCTCGCCGCCTACGCGGCCTACCGGCTGAGCGGAAACCGCCAGCCGGGATTGGCGCTCTTCGCCGCGGCCGCCGTCATCGCGGGCGGGTTCCTGAGCCGCGACGCGACGATCAAGCTCGGCCAGCGGTCGGCCGAGCGGCCGCGCGACTATTTCCGCTTCGCGCAGGAGGAGCATCTGCCAGCGCAACACAAGACGTCCCCTCGCGAGAACTCCGGGTGGCCACGATGAAATCCGAAGAGGCGCGGGAGAAGGGCCGGATCGCGCGGGAGCGGCTCGACGACGTCCTCGCGAAGGACGGCCGGGAGATCAGCCATGCCGAGCTCGCGGGTGCGGTCCGCTGCATCGTCGCGTACCGCGACGGCCTGATCGCGGCCCGCCGGGCCGGACGGTGCACACGGGAGGAGCTCGACCGGGTCAACGCGCTCCTCAGCCTCGCGCACGGCGCCGAATACCCGCTCATAGGGTTCCACCGACACCGGATCGAGCAGGCGCGCGACGAGATCGCGCGGATGCTCGCCGACGGAGCCGCCTCGGGGCCTACTCCTCCTCGGGGGGAGTGACGATCCCGTTGAGGCTCAGCCTCCCGCCGTCGGGATAGATCGTCTGGCCGGTGATGTAGCTTGCGTCGTCGGAGGCGAGAAAGGCGACGACGCCCGCGATCTCGCGGGGCGTGGCGATGCGGCCGAGCGGCGTGCGCGCCAGGATCTTGCGGCGCATGGCGGAGTTGTCGCCGACACCGAGCATGTCCGTGGACACGCTGCCCGGCCCGACGGCGTTCACCCGGATGCCGTGCTCGGCCAGCGCCAGCGCCATCGACTTTGTGAGCTGCGAGATGGCGCCTTTCGATGCCGAATACGCGACGGCGTTCGGCAGCGCGACCACGCTGTTGATCGAGCTCATGGTGATGATCGAGCCCGGCTCCTCGCCGGCCTCCACCCGCTCGACCATGTGGCGAGCCACGGCCTGGGCGACGAGGAACGTCCCCTTCACGTTCACGCACATCGTCTTGTCGAAATCGGCCTCGGTGACCTCGAGGAACGGTACCGACCGCATGATGCCGGCATTCGCGACGAGGATGTCGACATGGCCGAAATGCTCGAGCGTCTCGGTCAGCATGTTGCGTACGTCGAGCCGCTCGCCGACGTCGCAGTAGATGAACCTCGCCTCGCCGTCGGCGCCGCCGCACTCGGCGGCGGTATCCTCTCCTTCACGCTCCAGCACGTCGGCGATGACGACGCGCGCGCCCTCTTCGCTCAGTCGCAGGGCACATGCCCGCCCTATGCCCCTCGCGCCGCCGGTGACGATCGCGACCTTGCCTTCGAACCGCATGGTGCTCCCCTTCGATCAACCGGCTCCGACCGAGCCCGCGGGGGGCCGCTCTGGGCCCGCGCGTCCGTCGGCCGCCAGACAACAACGCCGAAGGCACGAACCCGTTGCCCCACGACCTGCGCGGAAAGGCGAGGTCACACGCTTCGGGCCAGCCCCTTCGCCCGAAGTGCCGTCGAAATCTCATCGAGTATCGCCGGATCGTCAATCGTCGGCGGAACGGCCGTCTCCTGTCCGTCGGCCAGCGACCGGATCGTCCCGCGCAGGATCTTGCCGGAGCGGGTCTTCGGCAGGCGGTCGACGGTGATGGCGAGGCGGAAGGCCGCCACGGGGCCTATACGCTCCCGCACGAGGGCCACGAGTTCCTTCTCGATCTCCTCCACATCGCGCGTGACCCCCGACTTCAGCACGACGAACCCGGCCGGCACCTGCCCCTTCATCGCGTCCGCCACACCGACCACCGCACACTCCGCCACGTCGGGATGGCTCGCCAGGACCTCCTCCATGCCGCCGGTCGACAGGCGGTGGCCGGCGACATTGATGATGTCGTCGGTGCGCGACATGATGAACACGTAGCCGTCCTCGTCGCGATGGCCCGCGTCGCCCGTGCGGTAGTACCCCGGAAAATCCCTGAGATAGGACGCAAGGTAGCGCGCCTCGTCGTTCCAGAGCGTCGGAGCACAGGCCGGCGGCAGCGGCAGGCGGATGCAGATCGAGCCCATCTTCCCCGGTTCGACGGCGTGGCCCGCCTCGTCGAGCACCTGCACGTCGTAGCCGGGCATCGGCACGCTCGGCGAGCCGTGCTTGACGGGGAGAAGCCCCAGGCCGACGGGATTTGCGGCGATCGCCCACGCAGTCTCGGTCTGCCACCAGTGATCGACGACGGGGACGCCCAGGATCGTCTCCGCCCATTTGACCGTGTCCGGATCGGCACGCTCGCCCGCGAGGAAGAGCGTCCTGAGCCCGCTCGTGTCGTACTCCTTGAGGAGCTCGGCCCGCGGATCCTCCTTCTTGATGGCGCGGAAGGCTGTGGGCGCGGTGAAGAACGCCTTCACGCCGTGTTCGGATATCACCCGCCAGAACGCCCCGGCATCGGGCGTTCCCACGGGCTTGCCCTCGTAGAGGACGGTCGTGCAGCCGTGCAGCAGGGGGCCGTAGACGATGTAGGAATGGCCGACGACCCAGCCGACGTCCGAGGCCGTCCAGAAGACCTCGCCCGGTTCGAGGCCATAGATCGCCGACATGGACCACTTGAGGGCCACCATGTGGCCGCCGTTGTCGCGGACCACGCCCTTCGGTTTCCCGGTCGTGCCGGACGTGTAGAGGATGTAGAGCGGGTCGGTCGCGGCCACCGGCACGCAGTCGGCCTTTTCGCCCGCGGCACGCGCGTCGGCGATCGCCTCCGCCCAGTCGCGGTCGCGCCCCTCGTCGAGGGAGCAGGTCAGTGTCTCGCGCTGCAGGACGAGGCAGGCCTGCGGCTTGTTCGTGGCCATGGCGATCGCGGCGTCGAGCAGCGGCTTGTAGGCGACCACGCGGTTCGGCTCGATGCCGCAGGAGGCGGAGAGGATGAGCTTCGGGCCCGCGTCGTCGATCCGCTTCGCGAGCTCCGGCGCGGCGAAGCCGCCGAAGACCACGGAATGGATGGCGCCGAGCCTGGCGCAGGCGAGCATCGCCATCGCCGCCTCGGGCACCATCGGCATATAGATGATGACGCGGTCACCTTTCTCCACGCCCATCCGCCGCATGACGGCGGCGAGCGTCGCGACCTCGTCGGTCAGCTCCGCATAGGTGAAGCGCTTCTTCGCGCCGGTGACGGGGCTGTCGTAGATCAGCGCGGCCTGCGAGGCGCGCCCGCCGTGAACGTGGCGGTCGAGGCAGTTGTAGCAGGTGTTGCACGTCGCGCCGACGAACCATCGCCCGTAGAGGCCCGCGTCGGGGTCGAAGACCTTCTCCCACGGCGTCTCCCAGACGATCTCCCTGGCAGCGGTGCCCCAGAAGCGTTCCGGGTCGGCGCGCCACGCGGCGTAGACCTCGTGATACCGGCTCGTCGTCATCGATCTCTCCCTCGGCCCGCTCTTGCCTTCGCCGATAGGAGGAGAGTTTTCGCCCCCGATCCCGCCAATGCAAGATACGGAGAATGCCTGAGGTGCGGCCTCGACTATGAACCTGCGAGCGTGGAGCCCGGACCGGAGGTGTCGGCGGGGCTAGAGGCGCCCCTCGGCGACGGCCCTGAGGTGCCGCCCGTAGGCCGTGCTCTTCTGCCGGTCGGCGGCTGCCAGGAGGCGGTCCTGGTCGATCCAACCGTTCACGTAGGCGATCTCCTCGAGGCAGGCGAGGACGAGACCCTGCCGGTCCTGCAGCGCGCGGACGAACTCGCCCGCCTCCATGAGGCTCGCATGCGTGCCGGTGTCGAGCCACGCGATGCCGCGCCCCAGGCGCTCCACCTGCAGATCGCCTCGCTCCAGATAAGCCATGTTGACATCGGTGATCTCGAGCTCGCCCCTCGCGCTCGGCTTCACGTTGCGGGCGATCTCGACGACGTCGTTGTCGTAGAAATAGAGGCCGGTCACCGCCCAGTGCGACTTCGGGCTCGCCGGCTTCTCCTCTATCGAGGTCGCCGTCCCGTTGCCGTCGAAATCGACGACGCCATACCGCTCGGGATCCTCGACATGGTAGGCGAAGACAGTCGCGCCAGACGTCCGGCTGGAGGCCTCGGCCACCTGATCCGTGAGGTTATGACCGAAGAAGATGTTGTCGCCGAGGATCAGGGCCGCCGGATCGTCGCCGAGGAAGTCGGCCCCGAGGATGAAGGCCTCTGCGAGCCCCCGGGGCTCCGCCTGCTCCACATAGGAGAGTTCGACGCCGAAAGCCGATCCGTCGCCGAGGAGGCGGCGATAGAAGGGCAGATCCTCGGGCGTCGAGATGACCAGGATCTCGCGGATGCCGGCGAGCATCAGGACGGACAGCGGATAGTAGATCATCGGCTTGTCGTAGACCGGCAGCAGTTGCTTGCTCATCGCCAGCGTCGCCGGATAGAGCCTCGTGCCGCGCCCGCCGGCGAGGATGATCCCCTTGCGTGCCATCTTCTTCCCTCTGAAAGGCTGCTAGCTAATTCGAGTTGAGCACCTGGTAGCGGTCCATCGCAAGGGCGAGGCCGTCCCTCCAGTGCGGCAGGCGCACGCCGAACTCCCTGAGGAGACGGCTGCAGTCGAGCACGGAGTTGGCGGGCCGCTTGGCCGGGGTCGGGTACTCGGACGTCGGAATGGCGAGCAGCTCCTGCGGGAACTTCAGTCCCCGGGCCGCGCACTCCTCGAAGATCGCGGCCGCGAAGCCGTGCCAGCTCACCTCGCCCTCGGCGGCCATGTGGAAGGTGCCCGCAGGCGCCGTCTCGTCGTTCATCCGTTCGGCGAGCACGATAAGCGCCGCGGCGATGTGGCCTGCGTAGGTGGGGCATCCCCGCTGATCGTCGACCACGCGCAGCTGCGGCCGCTCTGCGCCGAGACGGATCATCGTCTTCATGAAGTTGTTGGCGTTCTCGGAGAACACCCAGGCGGTGCGGAGGACGAGGTGGCGCTCCGCGACCGCCGCGACGGCCAGTTCACCCGCGAGCTTCGTGCGGCCGTAGGCGCCCTGCGGGTTCGGCGTGTCGTCTTCGGTGTAGGGTCGGTCGAGCGTGCCGTCGAACACGTAGTCGGTCGAGATGTGCAGGAACGGAAGTCCTGCAGCTTCCGAGGCCTCCGCCATCAGCCGCGGCGCCTCGGCGTTGAGGCGCATCGCTTCGCCTTCCTCGCTCTCGGCCTTGTCGACAGCGGTGTAGGCGGCAGCATTGACGACCGCATGCGGCTTGTGAACGGCGATGGCGGCCCTCAAGGCTTGCCCGTCGAGCACGTCGATCTCGTTGCGGCCCAGCGCAACGACGGGTCGCTTGGTGCGTGCGCCTGCCTCGACGAGGCACTGCGCGACCTGGCCGTTGCGGCCGAAGACGAGGAGCGGCGGGATCGTCATCCCGCCTTCCTGTCCAGAAGCCCGAGGCGGCTCCCGTCATACCGTCCCTCGCGCAGGGGCCGCCACCAGTCCTCGTTGTCGAGATACCAGCGCACGGTCTTCTCGAGACCGGTCTCGAAGGTCTCCTGCGGCTCCCAGCCGAGCTCGTCCTTTAGCTTCGTCGCGTCGATCGCATAGCGGGCGTCGTGGCCGGGTCGGTCCGTCACGAACTCGATCAGGCTCGCATGCCCGCCGGCGGGGCTCTCCTCCCCCCTGACATCGTCGAGGATCGCGCAGATGCGCTTCACCACGTCGATGTTCTTCCACTCGTTGTTGCCGCCAACGTTGTATTTCTCGCCGAGGCGGCCGCCGTTCAGGATCGTCCAGAGCGCGCGGACGTGGTCTTCCACGTAGAGCCAGTCGCGCACGTTCTCGCCCTTGCCGTAGATCGGCAGCTTCTTGCCTTCGAGCGCATTCAGGATGATGAGAGGAATGAGCTTCTCGGGGAAGTGATAGGGCCCGTAGTTGTTCGAGCAGTTCGAAATCAGGGCCGGGAAGCCGTAAGTGTGGTGCCAGGCCAGGACGAGGTGGTCGGACGAGGCCTTGGACGCCGAATAGGGCGAGCTCGGCTGATAGGGCGTCTCCTCCGTGAAGTAGCCGTCCGCCCCGAGCGAGCCGTAGACCTCGTCGGTCGAGATGTGCAGGAAGCGGAAGGCCTGCTTCCGCTCTCCCTCGAGCTCGTTCCAATAGGCGCGTGCCGCCTCCAGCAGCGAGAACGTGCCGACGATGTTCGTCTCGATGAACGGCGCGGCGCCGGTGATGGAGCGGTCGACGTGGCTCTCCGCAGCCAGGTTCATCACCGCGTCGACCTGCTCCTCGGCGATCAGCGCCGCCATGCTCTCGCGGTCGGCGATGTCGGCTTCGACGAGGCGGTAGCGGGGATTGTTCGCGATCGGGTCGAGCGAGCGCACGTTCGCCGCGTAGGTCAGCTTGTCGACGTTGATCACGCGCGCGTCGGTCTCGCGGATCAGGTAGCGGCAGACCTCCGAGCCGATGAAGCCGGCGCCGCCGGTGACCAGGATCGTGCGTGGCATGTTCAGTTGGCCCTCATCGCTCGGGACTTCCGTTAGCACTCAATAGACGAAGAAGGGCGCGCTGTCGGCGAGAAGCGGCGCGTTCTTGTCCTTCTCGGACAGCGTCATTTCCTCCGCCGGGAACGGCCACTCGATGCCGAGATCCGGATCGTTCCAGAAAATGCCGCGGTCGCATTCCTTCGAGTAGTAACCGGTCACCTTGTACTGGACCTCGCAGTCGGGCTCGAGCGTCACGAAGGCGTGGGCGAAACCGATCGGCACGAGAAGCTGGTGTCCGTTCTCCGCCGAGAGCGTGGCCTTAACGTGCCGCCCGTATGTCGGCGAGCCCTGCCTGATGTCGACGGCCACATCGACGATGCTGCCCCTCGTGCAGCGCACGAGCTTGTCCTGCGCGTTGGGATCGACCTGGAAATGAAGGCCACGCAGGGTGCCCTTCGGTGCAGAGAAGGAGTGATTGTCCTGAACGAAGCGCCGCGTGAAGCCCGCTTCGGCCAGCGCCGCCTCTCGAAAGGTCTCGCTAAACCAGCCGCGCTCGTCGCCGAAACGCTGAGGTTCGATCAGAAGGACCTCGGGGATCTCAAGCGGGCGGATCTTCATAGCTACTCCCAACAAAGACCCTCCGGAAATGCATGCCAGCGCATGCTCCGGAAGGCTCGCTTTCCTACACAGTGACCGGGCATCTGTCCACAAGGGGACGGGTGATCCGCGGCAGCCTCAAGCGGTTCCGTCACGCCGTGCCCGCCGCGATCTGCAGGCCCTGCTCGTCGCTTTCGCCCGGCAGAGCGTCTGGAATGACGTCGGACCAGCCGAGCAACTCCGCATAGATCTCGAAGAGGTCCCTCGCCTGATCCTCCGACATGCGAAGCTTCGTGTGTGGCGGAGGCGACTGCAGGTAGCGCTGCGGATCCTTGTTCATCGCCTCCAGAACCTCGGTCAGCGGTTCGGAATCCTCGACCGAGATCCGGTAGCCGTTGACGCCGTGCTGAATGTCCTCGCCGATGCTGCCCCGATCCGAGGCGACGGCCCAGCAGCCGCACAGCAGCGCCTCGCGGGTCACGAGCCCGTAGCTCTCAGGCCAGACGGACGGAGCGAGCAGGACGTCCAGCGTGCCGTAGAGGTCGCCGATGCGCGCCTGCGGCCATTTCGGGCGGAAGGCGACCTCCGTCGCGCCCCACATCTCGTCACGCTCCTCCCCCGCGGCCATCCCATGGTCGACGACGAGCAGGCGCAGGTTCTCGAAGCGGCCGTTGCGGAGGGCGTGCTCGACGAGGTGCCAGCCTTTGTGGTTCGACATGCTGCCGATGAAGCCGAGCCGGACCTTTCCGTCGGGCGATGGCACGCGGTGAACCTGCGGAAGATCGGAGACGCCGTTCGGAACGGCCTGGACGTTCGGCACGCCGCATTGGCGGTAGATCTCGGCGAACGGCTCCGACACGGCGAGCACCTTGCGTGCCTCCATCAGGGGCCGGCGCAGGCGCATCAGGCGTTCGAAGGCGTCCTTCCCCGAAGATTTCGCCGTGCGATATGGCTGCCCATAGTCGTAGAGGTCGAGATGCCCGGCCGCGTCGACGAGGAACTGCCGGTCCGAAATCCACCAGCCGTCATGGACGGTAACGACGTAGGGGATATCCCGGTTGAGTGCCGCCTCGACCGCGCCGACCGTCAATCGCTGTATGCAGTGAAAATGCGCGAGGTCGGGCTGCGCGATGTCGAGGAAGCGCTCGACCGCCTCTTCCATTTTCGGATCCTGCACGACCTGGTCGATCCGGGGATTGTCGGGCGCAACGACGCCGAGCACGCGAACGCCGTCCTGGGCATAGGTGATCGTGTGGTAGGCGCGCCTGTCGCCTTCGATGGTCGTGAAGACGACGAAATCGCAGCGGTCGCCGTAGAGCCGCTGCAGATCCCGAACGTTGTCGTGGACGACCCGGGTCGCGCCGCCGATCGCCTGAGGGGGATAGAAGACGTTCACGATCGCCACGAGCGGGCGCTTCCTTGCCTCCTCGACGGGCACGGCCTCCTCGAGGATGCGCCGGATGTTGCCGGCCATCGCATCGATCCCATACTCCTCCTCGACCTGTCGACGCGCCGCCGCGCCGACCCGCCGGCGCAGGTCCCGATCGGCGATCAGGCGATCGAGCGTCTTCGTCCAGTCCGCCACCGTCCGGGCGAGGAACCCCGTCTCGCCGTCCTTCACGACCTCACGGTAGGTGGCGGTGTCGCTGACCAGGGAAGGCACGCCCAGCATCGCCGCCTCGAGCCACTTGATCTCGCTCTTGGCGTCGGCCATCTCCGAGGGCCTGAGGACGGCGAGGTTGATGTCGGCGACGGCGAGCATCGACCAGTAAGCGTCGACGTCCCAGGTGGCATCTACATACGTGACGTGCTTCTCGATGCTCTTCAGCCGATCGGTGCGGGTGATGTGGCCGACGAGCACGATGTTGACGCGGTCGCCGTGCCGCCGGACAGCCTCCACGAGCGCCGGCTCCACGAACTCCTGGAAGTCCTCCTTGTGGGCCTTCGTGCCGGACCCGTAGAAGATCGTGACGGCGTCGCTCGCCGTCGCCACGGGAGGCTTCCTGCGGAAGGCCTCGTGCTTGGCCCCGAACGCATTGCGGTGGACGAAGACGAGGCCGGAGCGGACGAACCTCTCCATGTGGCAGGCCAGCGGGGGCGTCGACGCGATGCCGTAGTCGCACAGCGACATCGCCTCCGCGCAGAGCGGGACACCCATCTCGAGCCCGATATACTCGTCGCGCGTGATGAGCCCGCCATAGCTCTCGTAGCTCGGGGGATAGAGCTCCGCGTCGAACACGAGGTCGTCGATCTCGTAGAAGGTGACGATGCCGAGCTCGCGGGACTTCTGCACCGCCTCGATGATGTGCTGGAAGGCGAGCACCCGGTAGAAGATCACCGCCTCGAAGCCGGCCGCCTCCGCCAGGTAGTCCGGCACCTCGGTGTGGACGTCGTAGAGCTTGACCCGGTACCCCGCAGCCTCGAGGTGCTCCATCTTCTGCTCGATGCGGTAGAGGTAGCACTGCGGCAGGTCCTTGTTGCCGACGATCGCCACGGATTTCACGGGCCTTGCGGGCAGCTGCTCGTCCGGCTCGGTCAGGCCGGCGACGAAGGAGGCGGCATCGACGAGCAGGCGTTGCGCCGCCTGGGAATCTCCCATCCGCGCCGTCGCCTGCGCGAGAGCCCAGGTCCGGTCGATATGCTGCTTGCAGACGGCATGGAAATGCTCGCGGATGCCGCGGTCGCCCGGCGCGGCGGCGGTCGCATCCCTCAGAATGTCCAGCGTACGCGGCAAGTCGCCGGTGCGCTCGTAGCAGAAGGACAGGTTCAGGAGCGCCTCCGCCCTGCCCGCCTCGTCCGTGGCCAAGATCCGATAATGTTCGGCCGCTTCGGCGTAGAAGCCACGCTCCAGGAGCATGTTCGCCACGCGGCGGCGCACCCGGGCGTTGCCGGGGCGGGTCAGCATGATCCGCTGGAACACGCGCAGCGCCTCGTCCGTCCGTCCGTCCTTGAGCAGCCGCTCCGCGATGCCGATCAGAAGGCCTGTGGCATCGGGCGAGGACGATAGCACGCAACGCGCGTCGAGCACGCCCCCGTCGGCATAAGCCTTGAAGAGGGAGACCCAGTTCGGAAAGCTCTGGCCGCCCGCGCAAACGTGGTGCCAGGTCTCCAGCCCCAGAGCGTCGAGATCGGGGCTCGTCGCGCCGACATAGTTGCGCACCCATGCCGGGCGGTTGGGATGATGGCTCTGCCGCAGGCCCACCGTGACCCAGTGCCGGTACGCGTTCTCCGGCTTGAAGGGCATGCCCGGCAGATAGGTCTCGGAATAGAAGAGCGGGTCGAACTCGAGGCCCTGCCGGATCGGCAGCATCTTGGCGAGCCCGGTCCGGAAGAAGTGCTGAAGGCTCTCCTCATGGCTCGCCCCCGACGAGAGGCCGTGCCGCCGCGCCTGCAGTTTGTAGAACCCCGAATCGAAGAGATCGACCAGTTCCCGGCCCGCACCGTTGCGGGAAGCGATGTCGGCTGCCGCGAGCTGCATCTCTTCCCGGGGCTCTTCCCCCGCACCGGCCTGCCGCCCTTCGAGCACATCACGGTGCCCACCCTTCAGGGCCTCCCGCTCGAGAGCCTCCTTCGACAGGGTCTCGTTCGGACCCGGAAGGGGCTCTCCCAGGGCCTGCAGCTCCTTGCGGCTCTCGATGAAACCGGGATCGACGATGGAGGCTCGCCGGTACGACTCGGCCGCCCGGACCTTCTCTCCCAGGAGCTTCAGGGCATGGCCGAGCTGCAGATGCGTGTCCGCCTGCTGCGGATCGAACCCCAGGGCCAGCCTGTAGGCGGTGACCGCACGGTCGACGAAGCCCTGCTCCTTGAGCGCGTGGCCGTACTGCACCCAGACCCCCGTCAGCGACGGATCCTTCGCGAGCGCGGCGGCATAATGCCGCTCGGCGTCGGGCCATCTCCGCTCGGCATTGGCCCGATTGCCAGCCTCGACTTCCCGGCTGACGCCGCCTCGGCGCCGAAGGGAAGCGGTGCGCGGGAACAGTCGCCGCAGCTTCATGGAATGATCCTTCCCGAACTCGATACAGGGGTGACCCGACGCGGCCACCACAGGCTCTTGAGGCCGCTTGATGGCATGTTCATGACGCCGCGGCGGATGGCTCCACCCGCCACGCCCCGCCGGATCCCGACCGCGCGACGTAGTCGAGCAGCGCCTCTTCCGAGGACGGTCTGATCATCTGGAATGGACGCCCTCCATCGTACCAGATCGGGTTGACGGTCGGATCCCAGCTCGCGAACCGCCCCCAGCGACGCTGCAGCACCGAATGCTCATGCAAGTATCGCGCCCCCCGCGCCGGATCGGCGTGGTCGCTGCCCCTCGACTTCGACTCGTGATGCACGAGCCGGATCGCGGGAGCGTAGAGGATGGAGAGGCCGGAGGACCGCAGACGCAGGCAATAATCGACATCCGAGGACGAGACCGGCAGTTCCTCTTCGTCGAAGCCGCCCTGCTCCAGGAAAACCTGCCGGCGCGTCGCGAGGAAGGCTCCGTCCACGGCGACGACACGGCGCTGAAGGTTCCAGCGCATCATCGGACCCGGATCGTCTCCGGGCGCATGCAGGCCATCATGGATGTTGCCGCCGCGCCAGCCGAAGATGACCCCCGCATGCTGGATCGTGGCGTCGGGATAGAAGAGCTTCGGTCCGACCGCCCCGACGTCCTCGCGATGCAGCAGACGATCGAGGATCACGTCCCACCCGCGGCTGAGCATCGTCATGTCGTCGTTGGCGAAAACCAGGATCGGCGCCTGCGTGAGACGCGCCGCCCGGTTGTTGAGGCGCGACCAGTTGAACGGCTCGTCGAAGCGCTCGACGCGCACGCCGGGGCGCTCGCGAAGGCGGTCGAGCTCCACGAGGGACGCTTCCTCGCTCGTCCCGTTGTCGATGACCAGCGCCTCCACCCTCTCCGGCTCCTCGGCGCTGCGCGACAGCGTGCTCAGAAAAGAGGCAGCGTCGGCCGCATTGTCGCGCGTCGGCACGACGACGCAGATGGCGGATGGAGACGATGGAGCCGGCCAGAGGATCGCCGGCGGGCCGGGCTCGTGGCCCGTCAGGCGGGGCGCGGAAGGCCCGTTTCCGTGCCGATCACGCAGGTACTCGGCGACGCAGGTCGCGTAGCGTGACGCGTCCGGCGACGGAGCCGCCGGCTCGAAGCTCTGCACGAGCGGCAACGGCAGATGTCCCACCGCCTCGTCTTCCGCGAGCTGTAGAAGGCGCCGCACCCTCAATTCCGCAAGCGGCAGCCGCGCGCCCTCGAGCTCGCCGCTCCGGAAGGCGACGGCGTGGCCTGCCACATCGGCCTGAAGCAGCATCTCCAGGTCAGGGCACTGGCGCAGCTCCGCGCCGACGAGGGGCCCGTCCGGGCCGGCACGCCTCTCTTCGTCGCAGATGAAGGCCCGTCCGGGCGTGGCCGCACCGGCATAGCCGAACCACTCGAGCGCCCGGCGGTGAAGCGCGAGCCCCTGCCCCAGGGTCAGCACAATCCCCGCCTCACGAAGCACCTCCGGGAGAGGGGGTCGATCGCCGGTTCCTGCCTCCATCCACTGGACGCGGCCGTCGCTCGCGGCGGCGCGCTCGGCGATCTCTCGGACGCCCGCGCCATTGCAGACGACGACGCACGTCCATTCGGTCAGGGTCTGGGACCGCAGCGACTCGAGGAAGGCGTAGAGCGCGCGCGGATCTGCGTCGCTCGCCTCGACGATGACCCCTAGCGCGACGCCGCCGGCCGTTGCGGGCGCTGGAGGAACGTCGAAGCGCTCGCGGTAGGCCCCATAGAGCGAAACCGGGAACGCGGCCGCCATCCAGAGATTGGGAAGGGCGCGCCTGACCTCCTCCACCTCCCGGGAAAGCAGCTCCATGCGGTGGGTCAGCGCGGCGATGCGCTCGAGCGCGCGGTCGACGGCACCCGCCTCCAGACGGTCGCCCTGCAGTTCGGCCCGTCCCAGCTCGAGGAGTTCGTGGCGCGCCGCGTCGCTTCCCGGATCGAGCCGCAACGCCATGCGATAGCTCTCGAGCGCCCGCTCGCGGCGGCCGAGCGTCTTGTGGACGTGGCCGAGCTGCAGGTGAATGTCGGCCTCCTTCGGCCGAACGCGCAGCGCCTCGCCATAGGCCTCTTCCGCCTCGAGAAGGCGGCCCGAGTCCTTCAGCATGTTGGCCATCTGGACGCGCAGGTCGACCCGTTCGGGCGCCGCCGCCAGCGCCTCGGCATAGAGCGCGGCCGCCTCCGCCGACCGGCCGCCGTCGCGGGCGCCGTCGGCCGTCCGCACGAGCGCGTCGACACGTGCCTCTGCCACGGAGGCGTCGGGCGCCACCCGCCTCCGCCCGCGCAGGAGGGAACCGAGCCCCTGCCTCAAGCCCTTCAGCATGACCATCTCCCGCACGCCTCTGTCGGCGGCATTCCCCCGGGGGCCGGCGGGGCGAGCTCGGAACGGTGTAGCCACTTCACGCTGGTGTCCTCAGCGATGAAAGAGACATGCCCTTGCCCCAGCCTCTTCCGCAGCGCAAGGGGTGCAGCGCAAAATGATGCCACGACCCAAGTCCGGAGGCCGCACGTGCAAAGTGCAGCATCGATGGCCACGGGTCGCCCCCCGGATTGACGGGGTGCCGCGAGATTTCCCCTTGCGCACCGTCAGCGGCTGATGCACACCTGTGGCCAGTTCCCTTATGGCAACGGTGCAACACTGCAGCGGCGATTGGCGGTTTCACCCTCACGAGACGGTGACAAAACCATCGATCGCTAGAATAAAGGGGGCCTGCAGTTGGTGAGGTTGTGGGAGCGCGACGTCGTGGCAAAGCGCATTCTCTTCGTTGGGGCACCGTTCGGGCCTCTCTTTCGAGAGCTGGCAGTGTCTCTGGAGAATGGCGGGGCCGAGGTCTATCGCGTGATCCTGGACGGCGGCGACCACATGGAGACGCCCGCCAGGAACCGGATCCGGCTCGACCGCTCCGTCAACTGGGGCCGGTTCATCCGGCAGGTCCTGTGCGAGCGCGGCATCGACACGATCGTCACCTATAACGACACGCTGCCGCGCAACCGGATCGCTCTGGCGATCGCGAAGCGGCTCAACGTCTCGCGCCTGGTGCTGGAGAACGGCTACCTCCGGCCGCACCACATCACGCTCGCCGACAACGGGGTGAACGGCAACAGCGAGCTCAGCCGCGACCCAGAGGTCATCCGCAGCGCGGAGCGGCCCGGCCGGAAGTGCCGCGAGTTTTCGGTCAACATGCGCCCGCATGTCGTCAACACGATCCGGCACTTCGCCTGGAGCTCGCTGCTGAAGCCGGTTCTGCCCTACAACCCGCGCTATTACGGCCACTCCGTCGCGCGGCAGATGATCGGCTATGTCGGCGAGTACGCGTGGCGGGTCCTGCACGACGAGTCGAAGCTCCTCGCCCGGGTCGTCGAGCACAAGGAGCAGTCGAAGGGCCGGATCTTCCTGACGTTGATGCAAAAGCCCGGCGACGGCCAGATCCGCTACCACTCGCCGTTCGGCAGCAACTTGCGCTTCCTCAACGAGGTCGTGCGCTCCTTCGCTGCTTCGGCGCCCAGCGACGCGTTCCTCGTCGTCAAGCAGCACCCGCTCGACTACGGCATCGAGAACCTCTCCGAGGAGTTCGCCCGACTGTCGAAGGAGCTCGGCCTCGAAGGCCGCGCCGTCTACATGCGCAAGACCGGCATCGCCGAGCTGATGCGCCTGTCCGACTGCATGGTCACGATCAACTCGACCGGCGGCCTGCAGGGCGTCATGGGCGGCTCACCGGTCAAGTGCATGGGCAAGGCGGTCTACGACGTGGAAGGGCTGACCTTCCAGGGCACCCTCGCGGAGTTCTGGCAGGACCCCGTCGGCCCGGACCCGGAATTCGTCGAGCACTACCGGAACTATCTCCTGGCCACGTGCCAGATCAATGGCGGCTTCCACACCCCCGAAGCCCGCGCCATCCTGATCCCGCAACTGGCGCGCCGCATCCTCTCGATCGAGAGCACGGCCGCCGCCGACCGCGAGCCCCGTGTCGCCGGCGCCATCCGCCGCGATCCCGCACCCGCATACGAGATCGGCGGACGTCTCATTCCCGCGGAGTGAGGTCGCCGTATCACCTGCCTCCCTCACCCTCGACCAGCTCGAGTTAAATCCTATAGACCCGGTAGGAATTGTCAACCGGATATAGGCGGGGTCTTGCACGCTGCGCGTAGGCCCGGTGATCCACAGCTCGCGAGCCGCGCGACGGGTTTTGCGCGATGGACGTGAGCGCAGGTCTCGCCTTCCTCGTCCAGTCGATCTGCGTCGACCCCGGCGGCACGCCCCTTCCCGTCCTTCCCTTCACCCCGGATTGCCCCGCCACGCGAATGCAGACGCTGGAGGACGAGGCGTTCTTCCGGCGTCACGACCAGCCGAACCGGGCCGCCGCGCGAGCGAACCCGCGGGGCTACCAGGCGAGCGACTCTGTTCTCTGGCAGAGCGACGCCGGCCCACTCGCCGTGCAGACCTTCGACTTCGGCACCGGCGGCAGGCGCTTCGAGCATTTCGACGCGGGCGAAGGAGACGGCGGCCAGATCGCGGCCGCGATCGGCAACGCATTCTACTTCATCTTCACCGAGGATGGCGGGGCTGGCCGGCAGTGGTTCGTCGATCCCACATGCTATTTCTCCTCGGGCCTCTTAAGGCATGAGGGATGGCTCCTCTTCGGCGACGACATCGCGGAGGGACGATGGACGGACGCGATGGCTCGGCTCAACATCGTGTACGAGCGCGATGCCTGCACCTTCACCTACAACAGGTCCTACACGCGCTATCGGCTGGACACGCAGGAACTCTCTTTCGGCGTGAGCGAAGGGCCCGGCGCCAGGCCGCGCGAGGTGTCGGTCGAAGCTCGCGTCATCGTCTCGGAGCACTACGGCCGCGCCAGCATCGAGACGGCCGACCATCTCGAGCGCTTCTACTTCGCCGAGGGCTTCGGGATGATCCGCTGGGAGCGCTGGGAGAACCTCGACGAGACGCATCTGCCGGATGCCGAGGCAAGGGCGGCCGATTTCGCCGCCACCGGGCGCTGCGAGCCGCGCCCCTTCTCGGAGCGACCGGGAGCCGCGTGGCGCCAGATCGACTGCCGCGAGTGGCTTTCCTACTTCCCCGTCACGGCCCCGTTCACAGTCGGCGAATACGGGCTGCAGGAGCGCTTCAGCGCTCCCTGAGCCTTGCTTCGCCGTTTCAGAAGCTCGCCGCCGTCGCGGCGGTCGACATGACCGGCGATGCGACGCCCTGGAAGATCGACAGCGCGTTGCGCACCGAGGCGAAGGCCGCCGTCGCCACGTAGAGCATGTCGCCGCTGCGCACGTTGAAGCGCTGGGCATAGATGAGGCCGGTCGGCTGCGACATGTCGAAGCGGTAGATCACCGACACGGTTGGGCCCTGCGCGGCGATCGCGTCGCCGGGGAACATCGCCCTGGCCTCGGACTCCGGAACCTGGCGCAAGAGGAACACGCCGGTCGCGTTGGCCTGGCTCGGGTTGAGGCCGCCCACGTCGGCCAGCGCCTCGGCCACGGTCATCTCGTAGCCCTTGATCGGCAGTTGGGTGTTCGCGCCGGTGGCTCCGAGGGCCACGAAGGTGCGCGGCTGCCGCGTCAGGAGCACCGCGTCGCCGGGCTTCACGTAGACGTTCTCGGAAGGGTTGGACACGAGCTCGGTGAAAGGTATCTGGACCGTCTGCCCGCCACGCGTCAGCGCGACGGCGGTCTCGTAGACCGGCGCGGTGGGACCACCGGCGCGGGCGATGAGATCGAGGAGCCTCAAGCCATTGGCGGGGATCGGGATCGCGCTGCCGGCAACGGCATCGCCGGTGACGGAGACCGAGGTCGAGGTGCCCTGGACGACGGAGACGACCGCCTGCGGCTCCACGGCCCGCTGCCCGAGCGCCTGCACGATCCGAGCCTCGACCTGGCTCGGCGTCAGGCCGGCGACGCTGAGGCGGCCGGCATAGGGAATGGTGATGCTGCCGTCGCGCGTCACCTGCTGGTCCGGCAGGCGAGTGCTGCTCGACGAGCTCGCGCCGTCGACGCTGACGCTCGAGAACAGACCGCCGACGCCTGCCTCGAAGATGGCAACGGAGACAACGTCTCCCACGCCGATCCCCTGTTCGGCGGGAAGGCTCAGAGCAGCGATCCTGCGGAAGCTCGGGCGACCTTCGGCCGCCGCATAGGCGAGCGTGCGCTGGTTGACCGGCACGAGAAGATAGCCCGCCTCGAGCCATTGCGGATCCTGCACCCCGGCTCCGCTCTCGATCGCTCCCGCGGAAGGTCCTTGCGAGGGGAAAGCAGAGCAGCCGCCGAGCATGAGTGCGGCGGCCAGGACGACGACACGGTTGGGCATCATGACTCCGGTCTTCTACGCTACGCGTTGGGGCGTCGGACTCGCGCTTCTTGTTTGGGCATAGCGGTACACACATAAGGTGAACGAAGGCTATCTCTCGGGTCGCGTGTGGGGCCATCGATAGGCCCTTGTGGCTTTTGGGCCACAGACACGAGCCACACCGGCCCTTCGCCCGAAGGGAGCCTCCGCCTCGCGGCCCCTCGGATTCCGCTGGTTTCCGCAGCATCACAAAAATGGCAGAAACTGCCGTATAACACTGGTTCGAGTGACTGGCGCTGCCGCTGCGAACGGGGCGAGCGCGGCCGGCCAGGAGGGACCTCGCGATATTGTTTCAGAATAGAACCGGATCCCGGCGGCGAGGGGTGGCCCAGGACGCCGCATTCGAGATGGCTGCGGCCGCCGCCGGCTCGGCACGTCTCGACTTATGGAATTGCCCGGCACGGGCCATGGGCATGGAGCCAAGCTTCTTCTATGATTCAGCCCTCCAACTGGCCGGTCGCGTCGGCACGGCGCGAGCCGGCCACACGCAGGTGAGGCGAGGCAGGATGGCCGCAGAGACCGGCCAGGGAATTAGATGCCGATGACAAGCCACTCCCGATCCGGTTCGGATACGGGACCGACCTCCCGTAGGGCCTCCGTCGCGCGGCTCGTGCGCGGCATTCCGCTGTCCGTGCTGCGACAGATGCCGGAGCGAGCGCGCGCCATTCACCTGCCGTTCAGGCCCGAGGTCGCGCCGACCGCTCCGGCGCCGAACGAGGATCTGCCGGCCCCCGCCTTCGAGCCCGCCGGCCGCGCGCCCTCGCAGCCCCAGGTCCGCTTCCTCGAGATCGAGACGGACGAGGTCGAGCCAGAGGTCAAGGCGTCGGGCTTCCGGAGGTGGCCGTTCCTCCTTGTGGTGTGTTTGCCGCTCTTCGTGACATCGGTCTACCTCTTCTTCATCGCGGCCGACCGCTACACCTCCGAGGCGAGCTTCGTGATCCGGAAGGGACACGCCAACCCGCTCGGCCTGACGGGCGGATTGGCGCGCAACGACGACGACAGCTTCGCCATTTCCGCCTATATCTCCTCGCGGGACGCGGCGGGCTACCTCGTCAGGAACGTGGAGTTCGTGGAGCGCATGACCCGCTCCGAGGCCGACTTCCTGACGCGGCTCGACCGGTTCTGGGCCTCGGACACCACCGAGGAGATCTACGAGTACATGCAGGACGTGGTGACGGTCGAGTTCGATCCCGACTCGGGCATCAGCACGCTCGAGGTCCTGGCCTTCAGGCCCGAGGACGCCCAGGCGATCTCGGAGGCGCTGCTGCAGGAGGCCGAGAGGCTCGTGAACCGGATGAACGACCGCGCCTCCGCCGACGCGATCGCCTTCGGCGAGAGCCTCGTGGAGGAGGTCGAGGCGCGCATCCGCGACGTCCAGGCGAGGATGACGGAGTTCCGCAACACCGAGAGCGTCCTCGACCCGGCTGCGCAGAGCCAGTCGCAGATCATACTCCTGACCGAGCTCACCCAGCAGGCCCTGACCATCGAGACGGAGATCGCGCAGCTCAGGGCGACCGCGAGCCAGAGCCCGAAGCTGCGCAGCCTGCTCGACCGGAAGGCGGCCCTCGACAAGCAGATCGCCGACGTGCGGGGCCAGCTGGCCGGCGATTCAAACTCCATGGCGCCGAAGATCTCGGCATACGAGGCCCTGTCGCTGGAGCGGGAGCTCTCGGTGCAGGCGCTGACGGCCGCCTACAAGGCGCTCGAGCAGGCGCGGCAGGAGGCGGCCGTCAACCGCCTCTACCTGCAGCGGATCAGCGAGCCCAACCTGCCGGACCGGCCGTCGCATCCGAGGATCATCCTCACGCTGCTGCTCGTCGGCGGCTGCGCCTGGCTCGCCTACTGGCTCGGCGGCATGCTCCTGAGGGTCACCCTGGAGCACCGGCATTGAACATCATCGCGGAGACGCCGACGTCGCTTCCCCATTCCCCGGTGCCGACGCAGGACGACCGGCGGATCGAGCTGCACGACATCGTCAAGTGCTACGACACGAAGTTCGGCGAGAAGCGGGTCCTCGACGGCATCACCTTCGGGGTCGGGCCCGGCGAGAAGATCGCCGTGCTGGGCAAGAACGGCGCCGGCAAGTCGACGCTCGTGAAGATCATCGGCGGCGTCGAGCAGCCGACCGAAGGAACCGTGACGCGGGGCATGACGATGTCGTGGCCCCTGAGCTTCGGCGGCGGCGGCTTCGCGCGCGCGATGAGCGGCCTCGACAACATCCGCTTCATCGCCCGGGTGTACGACAAGCCGATCCAGGAGACGATCGACTTCGTCGAGGACTTCGCCGAGCTCGGCTCCTATCTGAAACACCCGGTGAAGGCCTATTCCTCGGGCATGGCGATGCGCCTCGCCTTCGCCCTCACCCTGGCGGTCGATTTCGATTGCCTTCTCATCGACGAGGTCATAGCCGTGGGCGACCAGCGCTTCGCGAAGAAGTGCCGCGAGGCCCTGTTCGAGAGACGCAAGCACTGCTCGATGATCCTCGTCAGCCACGCCAAGGACATCATCAAGACATACTGCGACCGGGCGCTGGTTCTGAAGAACGGCCGGGGACGGGTGTTCGACGATATCGACTTCGCCCTCGAGATCTACTCCACCCTCTGACCGCCCGCCATCACATGCTGACCTTCCTGGATCTGACCCGCATCTCCACGCGCCTGCTGCGTGGCGCCCCCACCGGTATCGACCGGGTGGAGTTCGCCTATGCGCAGGAACTGGTGCAGAAGGAGAACTACGGCGAGGTCGTGAGCGTCATCACAACGCCGCTCTTCACCGGCGCCGTGCGGCACGGCACGATGCGCACCCTGCTCGACCGGATCGAAAGATCCTGGCTCCTCGACAGCGAGACCGGGCTCGAGGATCCCTTCTACGGCGAGCTGCGCGCCGCGATCGAGGCGCCTGCCGCCACCGACCGGCCGCACGCCCTGCGCCTGAAGCGACAGAGCCGGCGGCAGGCCATGGGCCGGGCGCTGCAGCTCCCCGTCCAGGAGATGGTGCGGTCACGGGCGCGCCTCGCGGCCGCGACGAACCGGTCCGCCGGCGGCGCCCGCAGCTACTTTCATTGCTCGCACACCCAGACCGACAAGCCCCAGCGCTTCGCGTGGCTCGAGCGCAGGGGCGTGCCGGCGGTCTTCTTCATCCACGACGCCATTCCGGTCCTCTACCCGGAATTCTGCTCGCCGGGTTCGGCGGCCCGGCATCACGCCCGCCTGCAGACCGCGTCCGAACGCGGCGCGCTGCTGATCGTGAACTCGGAGGCCACGAAGCGCTCCGTCGCCGGCTACATGGAGAGCCAGGGCTGGCGGGTGCCGGAGATCGAGGTCGTGCCGCTCGGCGTCGACCGCTGGTTCTCCGACAGGGACGCCCCCCGGCCACGCGCGCCGAATGCCCCCTATTTCGTCTGCATCGGCACGATCGAGCCGAGAAAGAACCTGATCTTCCTGTTCAACGTCTGGCGCGAGCTCGCGCGGCGACACGGCCCGAACACGCCGAAGCTCGTGCTCGTGGGCCGCCGGGGGTGGGAGAACGAGAACATGATCGACGTGCTCGAACGCTCGACCAGCCTCGCGCCCCACCTCATCGAGGTGGCCGACCTGCCGGACCTCGGGCTCGCCGCGCTCCTGAAGGGCGCCCGGGCCCTCCTCGCGCCCTCGCAGGTCGAGGGGTTCAGCCTGCCGGTCGCCGAGGCGCTGTCGCTCGGCACGCCGGTGGTGGCCTCCGACATCGCGGTCCACCGCGAGGTCGCCGACGGGCACGCCCGGCTCCTCGGCACGATCGACGGCAATGGCTGGGTCGAGGCGATCGAGGGGCTGACGGATGTCGACGGGCCCTCTCGCGCCGAAGCGCTTAAGCGGGCGCAGGGGTACAGCGCGATCAGCTGGGGGCGGCATGTCGAGCTCAGCATGGAGATCGTGTCGCGGGTGGCCGAACACGCACGGGGCAGGCCCGTCTGAGCCCGCCGCTCCGGACGGGTCTCCTCCGCCCGCACGCAGTCCGGGGATGATCTTCGGCCGGAATGGGTGTAACCACGGTGACGCCGGGTGACACCCGCCGATCCCTCGCACCGGGCCCTCGTGTCCGCCACGCCGGCCTTCCGGAGCTTCGCGAACGTCGCCGCCATGCCCCACTCGAGCCGGCCGTCTCCCTTCCGCCACCTGAACATCAGCCGGCGCGTGGCCCGATGGCTCGCGCGGCAGGGGCGACCGTTCGACCTGCGCGCCGGCCTCGACCTCGACCGGACGACGCTCGAGGACGAGTTCCGCAGCCGGCATCAGGCGGTCTATGTCGGCGACGGGATCGTGCTCGCGCGGGTTCTCGGCCGCTTCAAGATGTACCTGCGTGGCGACGATGTCGGCTTCGCCGGCCACGTCATGATGGACGGCTACTGGGAGAGCTGGCTGACGCGCTTCCTCATCGGCCGGGTCGAGCCGGGCATGGTCTGCGTCGACGTCGGCGCGAACTTCGGCTATCACACGCTCGCCCTCGCCCATCTCTGCGGTCCGGCCGGCCGCGTCGTGGCCGTCGAGCCGAACCCGATGGCGCTCGAATGGCTGCGGCGGACGATGCACCTCAACGGCTTCCGGAGACGCACCAGGATCGAAGGCGTGGCACTGGGCGATACGCCAACGGGCTCGCTTCGGCTCGTCTGGCCGGCCGGCGAGCCGAAGAACGCGCGGGTGATCAAGGGAAAGGTCTCGCCGCCGCATCTTCAGTCGACGACCGTGCCGGTGACCTCCCTCGACCGGCTTCTGGCGGAGGAGGACCGGGTCGACTTCCTGAAGATCGACGCGGAAGGCGCGGAAGTCGCGATCCTGCGCGGCGGCCTCGACACGCTGCGGACGCACCGGCCGCACCTCGTGCTGGAGTACAACCCGGGCCGCTACGAGGATGCGCAGGCTCTCCTCGGGGAGCTGCTGGACATTTACGGGGCGGTCGCCCGCCTCGATATCACGGGCGACGTTCTTCCGATCGCGCCGCGGGTGGCCTATGAGGACCGCTCCGGTGAAGACCAACTCCTGTACTTCGGACGACCATGACAGCTCCAATACTGCTCGAAGGCCGCAATCTCGCCGTTCGCGAGGGCACCGGCATATCATCCTATGCGCGCAACCTCGCCGAGGTGCTGCGCGACCTCGGCTACGAGCTCGACGTGGTCTTCGACACCGAGTTTCCCGTGGCGCGCAACAACCCGGAGTGGAACGAGATCCGCCTCTACGACCGCGCCGGCCGGGAGAGGATCTCGCCGATTCGGTCGCGCTACACGAAGGTGAAGCACTATCTCGCCAACTTCCCGAGGGCGGTGACGGCGCACGAGGTCGGCTCGGGCTTCACCGCCGATGCCTCGATCTTCCCCGGCCTCGGCGGCTTCAGGCGCCGGCAGGCGGCCGAGCTCCTGTTCTGGCGCGCCGACCAGCACCTCCTGCGCTACGGCAAGAGGCTGACGCTGAAGCCGCTGCGCCAGCCGGCCCTGTTCCACGCGACGCACCCCGCTTCCGTCCAGGTGAAAGGGTGCCCGAACATCTACACGATCCACGACCTCGTGCCGCTGCGCCTGCCGCACACGACGCTCGACAACAAGCGGGCGATGCTCGAGGGCCTCAAGGTCCTCGCCCGGACGGCCGACAAGATCGTCACCGTCTCGGAGTTCTCGCGCCAGGACATCATCCGCTTCCTCGGCGTGGAGGAGGACCGGGTGGTGAACACCCATCAGGCCGTGAGCCTGCCCGCCCGCTACCTCGACCGGTCGCGCGACGACACGCAGCGGGAGGTGGCCTCGTTCGGATTGAGGCCGCAGCGCTACTTCCTGTTCGTCAGCGCGCTCGAGCCGAAGAAGAACCTCGAGCGGCTCGTCGACGCCTTCATCTCCGCGCGGTCGAACCATCCCCTGGTGATCGTCGGCAAGCTCGGCTGGGGCTACGAGAAGCTCCTGAAGAAGCTCGAGATGGTGCGCCCTATGGCGCTCAGGGGCGGCGGCCAGATGGACCGCATCATCTATCTGTCCTACCTGCCCTTCAACCAGGTGATGTCGCTGATGGCGAATGCCCGGGCTCTGCTGTTCCCCTCGATCTACGAGGGGTTCGGGCTGCCCGCGCTCGAAGCAATGTCGCTCGGCACGCCGGTCCTCTCGTCGAACGCGGCCTCTCTTCCCGAGGTCGTGGGCGAGGCGGGACTTCTCGTCGACCCCTACGACACGGTCGCGATGGCCGAGGCCATCCGCGCCCTCGATTCGGACGCGGACCTGCGCGAGGAGCTGTCGCGCCGCGGGCCCGACCAGGCGCGCATCTTCTCGCCGGAGCGCTACCGGGAGCGCATCGACGCGCTCTACAAGGAGCTTCTGTAGGGGTGGTGCGAACGTGAGCCCCTGGCGTCGCAACATGTCCATAATCGGCGTATAGTTCGCCTGCGTCAGCACGTCTCCGACAAAGGAGCGCGCGTCAGAACGGATAGAGAGTAGCCCGCGGGTGTCGCTCCTCAGCCCATTCACGTCGAACCGCCAGATCGCGTTGCCCGGCCGGGAGGGCCTCTCCTCGCGCCTCGGGCCGTTGCGGCTGCCGATGTCGCTGACGACGGCGCTGTTCATCCTGATGGTGGTGATCCCGGTCACCGTCTCGGTCGGCTATTTCGGCCTCATCGCGAGCGACCGCTACGTCTCCGAGAGCCGCTTCCTCGTGCGCAGCGCGTCGAGCAACTCGATCGGTGGCCTGGCGTCGTTCCTGAAGACCTTCGGCCTCAGCCGCGCCGACGACGACGCCTACGCGGTCCAGAGCTACATCAAGTCGCGCGACGCTCTGCGCGACCTGATGGAAGTGCTCCCGATGCGCGAGATCCTGAACCGCCCCGAGGCGGACTTCGTGACCTACTGCATGAAGCCGTGGTCGAAGGACACGTTCGAGACGCTCTTCAACTGCTACGAGGCGCGCGTCGACGTCGTGCGCGAGGACCTCACCGGGATCAACGTCCTCACGGTGGACCTGTTCAGGCCCGAGGACGCGCAGGCGGTCGCCCACGAGCTGATCCGCCTGAGCGAAGGCCTGGCGAACGAGATGAACGTGCGCGCGGAGCAGGATGCGCTCGCGAACGCGCAGGGGCTGATGAGCGAAGCCGAGCAGAGGGTCAAGCGCGCGCAGGCGGAGCTGACGGAGTTCCGCAATCGCCAGCTCTTCATCGATCCCGAGGGCGGCTCGACCCCGACGAGCGAGGTGATCGCCGGCCTGACGCGCAGGCTCGCGGAGACGCGCACCCAGATCGACCAGCAGATGTCGACCTCGCCGTCGAACCCGCTCATCCAGTCGCTGAGGGTGCAGGCACAGGTTCTCGAGGATCAGATCCGCCAAGAGCAGCTGAAGCTCACGGGCTCGGAGAACGCGATCTCGAACCACATGTCCACCTACGAGAACCTCGTCCTGCAGCGCGACCTCGCCGACCAGTCGATGACGATCGCCTCGAACGCGATCGACCAGGCTCGCCAGGAGGCGCGGCGCCAGAGCATCTACGTGCAGAGCGTGGTCGACGCGAACCTACCCGACGAAGCCACCATGCCCCGCCGGCTGCGCATGATCATCAGCGTGCTGGTCGTGTCGCTGTTCCTCTACAGCGTGGTGTGGCTCGTGGTGCTGGGCGGCCGGGAGCATCTCGACCGGGCGTCTTGATAGCCTCGGCGCGGGACGCTCTCAGCCCCGCGAGTAGACATCCTCGATGCGCACGATGTCGTCCTCGCCGGTATAGCTTCCCACCTGAACCTCGATCAGCTTGAGGTCGATCTTCCCGGGATTGTGCAGCCGGTGGACGGCGCCGACGGGAATGTAGGCCGCTTCGTTCTCGTGGTAGAGGGCGACCTTGCCGTCGAGCGTCACCTCCGCGGTGCCGCGCACGACGACCCAGTGCTCCGCCCGGTGGAAGTGCCGCTGCAGGCTCAGCACGCCGCCCGGCTTGACGCAGATGTGCTTGACCTGGAAGCCGGCGCCGATGTCGATGCGCTGATACCAGCCCCAGGGGCGGTGGACGCGCAGATGCTCGCCGGCCTCGCGGCGACCTTCGCCGGCGAGCTGGGCGACGAGCCTCTTCACCTCCGCCACGTGGCTGCGGGCGGCGACGAGCACGGCGTCGTGCGTCGTGACGACGACGGCGCTGTCGAGGCCCAGGACGGTCGTCAGCATGTTGTCGCTGCGCACGAAGGAGTTCGTGGTGTCGATCGCCCGCACGTCGCCTTCCAGCACGTTGCCGGAGGTGTCCTTCGCCTTCATCGCGTGCAGCGAATCCCAGGAGCCGATATCCGACCAGCCGAACTCGGCCGCGAGCACGCCGCCGGCCTGTGTCTTCTCCATCACCGCATAGTCGATCGAGATCCTCGGGCAGCGCGCGAAGGAGGCCTGGTCGAGGCGGAGGAAGTCGAGATCCCGCGTCGCGCCCTCGAGCGCGTCCCGCGCGCCCTCCAGCACCTCCGGCGCATGGGCGTGGAGCTCCTGGAGCATGAGCTCGGCGCCGAAGACGAAGTTGCCGCTGTTCCAGGAATAGCCTTCGTCGAGGTAACGCTGTGCCGTTTCGACGTCGGGCTTCTCGACGAAGCGCGTGATGGCGCGGGCGCGGCCGGAGATCGCCTCCTCCGCCGGCTGGATGTAGCCGTAGGCGCTCGAGGCGTGGTCCGGCGTGATGCCGAGCGTCATGATCCAGCCGCCACGCGCGGCGGCGGCCGCCTCGCGGATCGCGTCGAGCAGCCCCTCCTCCTGCGTGACGACGTGGTCGGAGGCGAGCACGGCGCAGACGGAATCGGGATTGCGGCGGTGGGCGAGAAGGGCTCCGACGGCGACGGCGGCGGCGCTGTCGCGCCGCTCCGGCTCGAGCACGATGTCGCCCTCGATGCCGATACCCTGCATCTGCTCCGCGCAGATGAAGCGGAAATCGTGGTTGGTGACGACGATCGGCCGGTCGAAGCCTCGCGCCGCGACGCGGCGCAGCGTCGCCTGGAACGTCGACTGGCCCTCGTCGAGGAGCGCGATGAACTGCTTCGGCATCGTGTCGCGCGACAGCGGCCACAGACGGGTGCCAGCCCCGCCGGCCATAATCACGGGAACGATCGGCGAAGAATGATCCATGACGGGGCGCTCGGGCGGAAAAGGGACGTGCGGACAGGCGCTTCGAGAGTGCCCGGAGGCATCTCCTGCGCTCTTAGCACGCCCGCCCGGAGCGGGGAACCGCCGCGGCGGCCGGCGAGGCGCGGCGCCCGGGCCGGGCACCGCTCTCGCTCGGCGGATGGCGGTTCAGCCGTCGAGCTTCCCGGCCAGGAACTCTGAGAAGGCCTGCCAGCTCTCGCTGTCGGCCCGCTCCTGGTAGCGGTCGGAGCCTTCCACGGTGAAGGCATGCGGCGCGCCGGAATAGATCTCGATCGTGTAGGTCGCGCCGGCCTCCTCGAGCTCCCCGGTCAGGGCGGTCACGTGGTCCATCGTCACCGAGGTGTCGGCGGCTCCGTGCATCACGAGGATCGGGGCCACGTCCTGGGGCCAGCTCTGGCCCTCGGGGGTCTCGAGGCCGCCGTGGAAGGTCGCGTAGCCGGCGGCGTTCTCGGCCACGCCGGAGCGGGCCGCCTCGAGCGCGACCGCGCCGCCGAAGCAGTAACCCATCACGACGACGCGCTCCGCACCGGAATGCTCGCGCGCGGCGGAGAGGCCAGCCTCGATCAGCGACCGCATCCGCTCCCGGTCCTCGTAGAGGGCGCCGGTGGCAGCCCGCCTGTCTTCCGTCGTCTCGACCGGCGTGCCTTCGCCGAACATGTCGAGCGCGAAGGCGTCGTAGCCCATCTCGGCCAGCATGTCCGCGCGGCCGCGCTCGTAGTCGTCGAGCCCGTCCCAGTCATGAACGATCAGCACGAGCCCCTTGGGGTTCTCGGCGGCCGCATAATAGCCCGTGAGGCTCGCACCGGCCGCCTCGTAGGTCACGTCCTCGGCAAGCGCCGGCGAGGCGGCCAGAACGAGGGCGGACGCAAGGATTGCATGTTTCATCGACTGCTCCCGGAGTTATTTCGTTGGCGGCAGCACCTTAACGGAATGACGGCGACAGGGGCCAATCACGCTCTCGCGGGGAGGCTGCGGCGGGGCGGGGCTCGCCTCAGCGAGAATCGACGTCCGAAAGGTCCACGCCCTCGAAGATGTTGCGGCCGAGCGCGTCCATCTTGAAGCCCGTCACCGCCTTGCGGGCGCCGAGGAAGACGACGGAATGCGCGAGCGGAACCCATGGCGCCTCGTCGTGGAAGATCACCTGCGCCTTGCGGTAGAGCTCCTCCCGCTCCGCGCGCGACGGCGCGACCTTGGCGCGGGAGACGAGCGCCTCGTAGTCGCGGTCGCACCATTTGGCGACGTTGTTGCCCCCGGGCCTCGCGGCGGTGCAGCCGAGCAGGACGTCGAAGAAATTGTCGGGGTCGCCGTTGTCGCCCGTCCAGCCGAACAGCGCCATCGGCGCGGATCCCGACTGGAGCCTGATGCGGTACTCCTGCCAGCCTTCGGTGCGGAGCTCGGCGCGGATGCCGATCATGGCGAGGTCGGCGGCGATGAGTTCGGCGACGCGCTTGCCGTTCGGGTTGTAGGGCCGGCTCACGGGCATGTACCAGAGCTCGGTGTCGATGCCGTTCGCATAGCCCGCCTCGACCATCAGCCGCCGCGCCGCCTCGGCGTCGTGCGGATAGGGCTCGATGTCGTCGTTGTAGGACCAGAGCGTCGGCGGGATCGGGTTCTTCGCGACGACGCCCGCCCCGGCATAGACGGTCTCGAGGATCAGCCCCTTGTCGATCGCCATGTTGACGGCGCGGCGCACACGGACATCGTCGAACGGCGCCATCCGGGTGTTGAGGGAGAGATAGCCGATGTTGAAGCCTTCCTGCCGCATCAGGACGAGGGCGGGATCGGCCGCGATCGCGGCGGCGTCGGCCGGATCGGGGAAGACCATCAGCTGGCACTCACCGGCCTTGAGCTTGATCAGGCGGACGGCGGGATTGGGCGTGATGGAGAAGACGAGCGTGTCGATCGGCTGGCGGCCGCGCCAGTAGCCGTCGAAGGCCCGGTATCGGACCGTGACGTCCTTCTGGTAGCCGTCGAAGACGAAGGGCCCCGTCCCCACCGGCCACGCGTCGAGCCGCTCCGGCTCCCCCCTCGCCGCGAGCGTCGCCGCGTATTCCGCCGACAGGATCGCGTTGAACGGCATGGCGAGGTTGGCGAGGAACGGCGCTTCCGGACGCGCGAGGCGGATCCGCACGGCGCGTTCGTCGACCTTCTCGATCGCCTCGATGAGCTCGAGAAGACCCATATCCTTGAAGTAGTCGAAGCCGCCGACCGTCACCTTATGGAAGGGGTGGCTCTCGTCCCACTGGCGCATCAGCGAGAACACGACGTCGTCGGCGTTCATCTCCCGCGTCGGGGTGAAGTCGGGCGCCGGGTGGAACCTCACGCCCGGGCGAAGCTGAAAGACATAGGTGCGACCGTCGTCCGATATCGTCCAGGATTCGGCCAGCGCCGCCCTGATCTCGGTCGAGCCGGGCGCGAACTCGACGAGATTGTTGAACATCGGCATGGCCGCGTTCATGCCGGTCGTCGTCGTCACGAGCTGGGGGTTCAGAGCCTCGGGGTTGCCCTCCGAGCAGAAGACGAGCGTCTTCGCCGCCGCCGCGTGGGCACCGAGGACGAGGAGCAGGACCGTCAGGATCGTGCGTCTCATGCGATCTCCTCCATCGCCGGCTCCGCGACGGCCTCCGCCACTCTCAGCGGCAGGTCGATCGTGAAGCGCGTGCCGTGTCCCGGCTCGCTCTCGAGGTCGAGCCGGCCGTTCAGCGTGCTCGTGACGAGGTTGTAGACGATGTGCAGGCCGAGCCCCGTCGACCCCCCTCCCCGCCCCGTCGTGAAGAAGGGGTCGAAGACGCGGCGGCGGTTCTCCGCGGGGATGCCGCGTCCGTCGTCGGCGAACACGATCCGCAGCGTCGTGCCGTCCAGCGGGCGGACGCGGATGGTGATCGTGCCCCTTTCGCCGGGCCCGTAACCGTGGGTGATGGCGTTCGTGACGAGGTTCGTGAGGACCTGGGCGAGCGCGCCCGGATAGGTCTCGACCTCGAGGCCCTCGGGGCACTCGGCCACCACCTCGTGGCCGCCCTTGCGCAGCATCGGACCGAGGCTCGTCAGGAGCTCTTCGAGCCAGCGGCTGAGCTCGAAGGAGCGCCGCTCCCCGCTCGCCTGGTCGGCGGCGACCTGCTTGAAGGCGTGCACGAGGTCGGCCGCCCGCCGCAGATTGGCCAGAAGCAGCCGCGAGCCTTCCTCCATCCGTGCCGTGAAGCGGTCGAAGGAGGCGCGGGCGAGCCGCCCCGACGACGCTTCCTGCCGGAAGGTCGACACCTCCTGGTCGAGCACGGTCGAGGTCGTGAGCGCGATGCCGAGAGGCGTGTTGATTTCGTGGGCGACGCCGGCGACGAGCTGGCCGAGGGAGGCGAGCTTCTCCGCCTGGATGAGCTCCGCCTGAGTGCGCCGAAGCTCGGCCAGCGCCTGATCGGCGCGGTCCTTCGATCGCCTGAGCGCATGCTCGCGGCGCAGGATCTCGCCGACGAAGACGTTCGTCGCGCGCGCCATGTCGCCCAGCTCGTCGCGCTTCCAGCTGCCCTCGATGCGGCCGCGATGCGGGTCGCCGGCGAGGTCGAGCATCCCGAGTTGGAGGCGCTTGAGCGGCGAGACGATCGAGCGTGCGACGATGGCGGCGGTGCCGGCGCCGAAGACGAGGCCGATCGCCGCCCCGAGAATGAGCACCGTGCGGATCGAGCGGCCGATCGCCTCGGCGCTCTCGGTGAAACGCTGGTCGAGGGTGCGTGCTGCGGCGGTCATGCGCTCGGCGGCGGCGTCCATGCCGGCGATCAGCGCGTTCTGCTGGCGCAGCCCCTCCGTCGTCGTCGACAGGCCCTCCCGCCAGCGCTCGAAAGCATCGATCATGTCCGTCTGGATCAGCGGCGAGATCGGCAGCCCGACGATCGCGTCGGCGACGGCCCGGCTCTCGTCGAGCACGGCGGCCGAGGCTTCGGGGCTTCGGCTCTTGAACGCGCCGGCCGCCGCGTCGCCGAGCTTCAGCACGGCGATCGCGATGTTCTGCGTCGCCTGCTCGGTTTCGTGCGCCTTCACGGAATAGGTGAGGAGCTCCGCCATCTCGTCGTGAAGCGCGCGGTATTGCGTCGTGTAGACCTTGAGCAGACGCTCCGCCCACTGGGTGAGCGCCTGTTCGACGTCCCCGCCCGGTTCCCCCGCGCGCAGCGCGTCGAGCGGCGTCGAGGACGGATCCGCGAGGGCCATCAGGCGATCTCCGAAACCTGCCGCCATCGCCTCGAGCTCGTCGGCAGCCTCGCCCTTCCCCTGCACCCGGAGCACCGAGGACAGGCCGGCGACCGCGTATCGCAGCCGCCGGAGCGAGCCGTTGAGCCCGTCGCCCGCCTCGCCCCGCGCCGCCTCGCTTCCCGCGAGCACCGCGATCGCCTGCACGCCGGCGGCCGAGAGCGCCGAGCGAAGAGCGTATCCGGCCTCCACCAGGTCGCGCGCGTCGCGCACCTGCCGGTCGCGCTGCGAAAGGGCCGCGACGATGTCGGCGTTCGAGTCGTGCTGGCGCTGGCGGGCCTCGTCGGTCAGCTCGATCAGGCGGCTCGCCCGCCCCGCCATCTCGGCGATCAGCATGTCGTTCTGCTGCGTGACCGTCTCGAGCTGCCCCATGCTCATGACGTAGTGGACCAGCGCCTGACGCGCCTCGCCGATCGCGGCGGCATCGTCTCCGTCGCTCGCGATGTCGCGCAGCGTGGCGAGATCCTTCTCCGCCCGCTCGGTCGGGACCGCGAAGCGCGCGGAATGCATGTCGCGCTCGCCCGGCAGCGAGTCGACGTAGCGGTCGCGCTCGGTGACGGCGGTCAGGACGTTGCGGTGGATCGCGCCGGCGAGGATCGCGCCGCTGCGCGCGCGGTCGGCTTCGCCGAGCAGCATGACGGCCGCGACGGCGATGGCGGCGGCGATCGCGATGGGAAAGCCGCCGACGAGGAAGATCTTGTAGCCGATGCGCATGCCGCGCCTGCCCCGCCGCCTGCCCCGCCCACTCGGGCCGTGGGGCGCGCCGTCGCCCGGGGAGGCCTTCACGCCGCCGATCCTAGCAGGCGCAGCCGAGGCAGGAACAGGTTTTGCATCGGGCGACGGGCGCGGCTGGATCATCAGGCGACGGCCGAGAGGGCCGCGCCGATGCGCTTGCTGAGCTGGAGGAGCGGCAGCACCCTCGCGCCGCTCGTCTCGAGGGGCAGCGGGCAGATGTCGCGGTAGCCGGGCGCGGGAAGTCGCATCGCCGCATCGCGGGTGGTGACGACGAGCGACAGGGCGTGCCCCGCACCGGCCGCGCCGGCTTCCAGGCGCTGCATGAGCCCCCGCGTCAGGTGGGCTGCGACCCTCTCGTCGCAGACGAACACGCCTCGGAGGATGGCGGATGCTCGGGGAAGGGCCGTCTCCGCGAGGCCGTTGCCGGCGATGGCGAGGGCCGCGGTCAGCGTCTCGCCGACGGGCGACCAGCCGCCACCCGCCACGACCTGCCCGTCCGCCTCCATGACGAGGTAGCGGCCGGAGGCGACGAGGCCCGGGTCGACGCCGGGGAACAGCTCGAGATAGGCCGCGATGTCGTCGGCCGAGCAGTCGCGCATGGCGACGCACCAGAGATGGGCCAGGTGGAGATGGCTCAGGAGCCCCGTCTCCTCGAGCCGTGCGGGGCGGATGATCGGCCCGCCCGGCCTTCCCCCCGGGCGCCGCCCGGCGACGTTGCTCGGGATCATGTCCATCGACCGGCTCCCCCCGGCAGCCCTACTGGCTGACGATCTGCGTGACAGGCAGCCTCACGAGGCTCGAGCCGGCGGCGGAACGTTCCTCGATCGTGAGGGTGCGGACGGCGGTGCGCGGCGCGCGGCCGTCGGCGGTGACGAGGCAGGCCTCCGGCAGGTAGGGCCAGCCGCGAGCGGCGCAGGACGGCGCGGCGGACAGCCGATCGGCCTTCGCCTGGCCGACGACGGTGACGCTGCCGGACGACTGCGGCGCGTTCGGGTCGGTCGTCGTCGTGTGACCGACGACGCGGCTCTGATCCTTCGCCGGCCTCGCCTCGTCGAACGCGGCGCTGTGGCCGATGCCGAAGTCGAGGCCAACCACGGCGAGCGTCGCCACGGCCGCGATGACGAGAGTGCGCGCGTCGATCATCTGACGTCTCCCCTTTCCGCCCTGGCCGCATCGGACCGCAGCTCCCTATGACGACCGTTCTAGGGGCTGCCGGTTTCACCAGTCTGTCGTGGCGGCGGGAAAGAGGTTTCGTCGCCAGCGAGAATTGTTTCGTCGCGGCCGGGGAGAGGAAACAGTTCAGCCCTCGCCGTCGGGGCAGAACACGTATCCCGCCCCGCGCACCGTCCGGATGATGGTGGGGCGCTGCGGATCGGGCTCGATCTTGCGGCGGATGCGGGTGATGCGCACGTCGATGGCGCGGTCGAAGGCCTCGGCGTCGCGGGCCTGGGCGAGATCGAGCAGCCGGTCGCGCGAGAGAACCCGGCGGGGGTTCTCGACGAAGGCCTTGAGGAGGCTGAACTCGGACGAGGTCAGCGGCTGGCTTCCCCCCGTCTCGTCGCGCAGGAGGCGGGCGTCGAGGTCGAGCTGCTTCGTGCCCACCCTCACGAGGGCGTTCGCCTGCGGCTGCGGCTGCGGCGCGACCGCGATGGCGCCGGCATCGGCTCGGCGGAGCACGGAGCGGATGCGGGCCAGGAGCTCCCGCAGCTCGCAGGGCTTGGCGAGATAGTCGTCCGCCCCGAGCTCGAGCCCGACGATCCGGTCGATCGGGCTCGCAGTGGCGGTTAGCATGATGATCGGCACGCCGCTCGACCGCTTGAGGTCGCGGATGATCGAGAGCCCGTCCTCCTCGGGCATGTTGAGGTCGAGGACGACGAGCGAGGGCGGCTCCGAGGCCAGCGCCTGCCGCAGGGCCTGGCCGCCCTCGCAGAGCGTGACCCTGAGGCCGCTCATCCGCAGGTAGTCTCCCACCATCTCGCGCGCCGCGGCCTCGTCGTCGACCACGTAGATATGCGGCTGCCCCGTCACTTCCGTGCCTCCTCCCCGATGAGCGGCAGGGAGATCGCAAAGACCGCCCCGCCACCCGGCCTGTTGGCGGCCGTCGCCTCGCCGCCGTGCAGCTCGACGATCCGCTTGACGATCGAGAGACCGAGGCCGGTGGAGCTTTCGCCGCCCGTCGGCTGCGCCGAGAGCCGTTGGAAGCGCGTGAAGACGCGCCTCAGATCCTCCGGCGATAGGCCGGGCCCGCGGTCGCGGACGCTGAGGAGCACCCGGCCGCCGGTGCGTTCGACCGACACCTCGATCGGCGCGCCGGGCGGGCTGTACTTCACGGCGTTGCCGACGAGGTTGTCGAACGCCTCGCGCAGCCGCTCGCCGTCGCCGTGGACGAGAAGCCCGGCTTCTGCGCCGAGCGCGATGTCCTGCGCCTTGCGCTCCGCAGCGGCGCGGTTTGTTTCGGCGACCTGGCGGGCGAGCTCGCCGATATCGATCTCGGCGCGGTCGAGGCTGATGTCGGCGGCATCCATCATCGCGTTCGAGATCAGGCTGTCGATCATCGAGGAGAGCCTGGAGCCCGCCTTGCGGATCTCCTCGATCTGCCGGTGGGCCGGCTCCTTCGGCAAGGGCGACATCTCGACGAGCTCGCCGAGGATCTGCGCGCGGCCGAGCATGACGTTCAGCGGGTTCTTCAGGTCGTGGGCGATCGTGCCGAGGATCTCGTTCTTGAAGGCGTTCGCCCGCCGCAGGTCCTGCCCCTGCGCCTCGAGCCGCCGGTTCGCGCCCACGAGCTCCGCCGTGCGCGCCGCGACCCGTCTCTCGAGGTCGTCCTTCGCCCGGTGCAGCTGCCGGCGCAGGCGCAGATTGTCGAGGGCGACCGAGACGCGGGTGCAGAAGAGATCGGCGAGCCCACGCGCGCTCGCCGCGGCCTCGCCCCCGTGCGCGACGGCGAGCACCACCTCCGAGCACGTCCCCGAGACGGCGAAATGCACCGAGCGCCCCTCGCCTTCCATCGCCCGGCGCCTCCGCAGGCCCTCGTCGAGCAGGCCGTCGAGCGGCGGGTCGGAGGGGGCGCCCCATCGGGCGAAGGCCCGTCCCGCGGCCGGACATTGCAGGGACACCGCGACCTCGGTGGCGCCGGGCACGAGCCCCGCCGCGCGCCGGGCGGCCGTCCCGGCCAGGGCGTCGACGTCCTCCGCGGCCAGCAGCTCCGCGCCCGCCTCTATGACGGCCTCGAGGCCGGCGCGGAAGACGGTCAGCTGCCTCAGCTGCTCGAAGCCCCTCAGCGCCGACACGAGGGCCGTGAACAGCTTGTCGGCGGTCAGCTCGGTCTTCGCCTTGTAGTCGTTGATGTCGTAGTCGACCACGACGCGCCGCTCCGGCGCCTGGCCGGGCTGGCCGGTGCGCAGGATGATCCGCACCGTCTCGTTGGCGAGCTCGTTGCGGACGACGTCGACGAGCTCGAGCCCCGCCTCGTCCTCCTCCATGACGACGTCGAGCAGGATGACCGCGATGTCGGGGTGATCGGCCAGCAGCGCCCGCCCCTCGCTGGCGGAGAACGCCGAGAGGAGCTCGATGCCGCGGCCCTCGAGGCGGAAGTCGCGCAGCGCGAACCGGGTGCCCTCGTGGACGGCGGCGTCGTCGTCGATCACCGCGACCTTCCATGGCGGCCCGAGCGGCGCCGGGGCTTCCCCACCGCCGTCGAACAGCTCGATGAAGTCGGCCTCCGCGCTCACGGCGACTGCCCGTCCTGCAGATGATGATGACACCGCAGTTTCCGCGAGAGAACGGACAGATGAAAGCGTTATTTGCGCAAGGGAAGCCGGACCTCGTCAGGCGTCACCGGGTGGTCACGCCCGAGACACCTGCTCCGGCCAGTAGAGCCGCAACGGGTTGTCGACCATCAGCCGGTGGAGAAGCGTCTCGTCGGGCGCGATCAGGGCGAGGAGGTCGACGAGCTCGCCGTCGTTCGGCATGTGCTTCTTGATGTTGGGATGCGGGAAGTCGGTGCCCCAGAGGACGCGGTCGGGAAAGCTCTCGACGAGGCTCCTGGCGAAGGGGACGGCGTCGTGGAACGGCGGGCCGGCGCGCGAGATGCGCTCACAACCCGAAACCTTCACCCAGAAGCGCTCGTCCTGCATGAGCTCGTTCAGGAGGCGGAAGGCCGGCTGGTCGAGTCCGAGGCTCGCGTCCGGCCGGCCCATGTGGTCGATCACCATGACGAGCGGGATGCGCTTGAGCACCGGCCCCAGCGTCTCGAGCTTCTCGGCGTCGAAATGCACGACGACGTGCCAGCCCAGCGGCGCGATCTTCTCGACGATCCGCATGACCGACTCGATCTTCGCATCGCCGCCGAGATGGGTCACGAAGTTGAAGCGCACGCCGCGGATGCCGCCCTCGTGGAGGCGCCTCAACTCGTCCTCGCTCACGTCCTCCTCGACCATGGCGATGCCGCGATATCGCCCCTCGCCGTGCGCGATCGCGTCGAGCATCGCCGAGTTGTCCGAGCCGTGGCAACTCGCCTGGACGATGACGGAACGATCGATCCCGAGGAAGCGGTGGAGGTCAAACAGCGTCTCCTTGCCGGCATCGACCGGGGTGTAGGAGCGCCCTGGAGCGTATGGAAAACGGTCGCCGGGGCCGAAGACGTGGCAGTGCGCGTCGCAGGCTCCCGCCGGCAGCTTCACGTCCGGCTTCTTGGGATCGGTGTCGTAGGGCAGAATCGTGCTGGCGGTCGCCATCCGCGGGTTTCCTCGGTTTCTCGTCTCGATGGTGTCGTCTGCGGCTCGCCGGCGGTCAGGTCCGGGACCCGCCGCTCCCGTCGTCCCGGGGCGCCGGGCCCATGAGCCCCCACATCATGGCGGCGACGAGCTGGTCGATCGCGGCGTCCATGTCGGAGCCGTCGACCTCGCCGTCGGACAGGCGGGTGACCCGCTCGGGATTGATGAGCGTGTAGTAGAGCGAGCCGAGCAGGAACTGCGAGCGCCAGACGACCTCGCCGCGCGTCAGCTCCGGCAGCGTCTCGTGGATCGCGTCGAGGAACTGCCGGGTCGTGTCGTCGAACGCCTCAGCGATGATCCCGCGCGTCTCCTCGCTGCCCTCCGCCGAGAGCGCCGCGCGCAGCCGCGTGAACTGGGCGCCGCCGCCCGGCTGATCGGTCGAGGAGGAGAAGGCCGGGACGATATAGGCGCGCAGGATCGCCTGGAGGCGATCCTGCTTCGCCTTGATCCGCAGCGCCTCCCGGAGGAGCTCGAGCCTGCGCGCGTTCATCGGCCCGCAGTGGCGCCGGTAGATCTCGCGCAGGAGGTTCATCTTGTTCGTGAAATGGTAGGTGACGCTGCCCGGATGGGCGCCCGACGCGGCCGCGATGTCGCGAATGGACACGGCGTTGAAGCCGTGCGCGGCGAACAGCGCCTCCGCGGCCGCCAGCACGGCCTGCCGCACATTCGCCTGCCGCCGTTCCGGCGCGGGCTGATCACGCCTCGTGGTTTCTGCGTCGCTCATTGCTTTTGTACGATCGTCCATATTATTTTCCGTGGCAAGAAGAATGTTCCTGCGCAGGAGCGGATGATGGGCGCCCGCGCCGCTCATCGCGCAAGCAAGGTTCTTGGACGATCGTCTAAGGGCACTGGACAGACGCGCGGACGGTGCTTAAGGGTTGAGCCCGAGTTGCCGCGGGATCCGCCCGGGGCGACGCCGGACGCCGGTCGGACGCCACCGCTCGCGGTGGCAGCCGGTGAGGAACCTGGTCGGAGAGCCGGGGTCCGGGACAGCGACATCGAAAGGGAGGACGAGACGTGAAGCTCTCACACGCGTTCATGGCCCTGGGGCTCGGGACGATGCTTGTCGCATCGCCGGCGGTCGCCCAGGAGCGCATCTCGATCGGCACCGGCGGCACCGGCGGCCTGTTCTACGTGATCGGCGCCGGCATGGCCGACGTCCTGAACAAGCACATGGAGAACACGACGGCGCGCGCCGAGGTGACGGGCGCCTCGATCGAGAACATCCGCCGCGTCGCGGCCGACCAGATGCAGATCGGCTTCTCCTCGTCCTCGACCCTCTACGAGGCGAAGAACGGCGAAGGCGCCTTCGACGGCGACGCCCAGCCGGTCGCGGCCGTGGCCTATCTCTACCCGGCCGTCCTGCAGATCGCGACGACCGCCGACACCGGCATCTCGAGCATCGAGGAGCTTGAGGGCAAGCGGGTCAATCTCGGGCCTCCCGGGTCGAACTCGGCCGTCATCGCCCAGCGCCTGCTCGAGGCCTACGGCGTCTTCGATCCCTCGCGAGTTCAGTTCCTGTCCTACACCGAGGGCACGGCCGCGCTGATGAACGGCACGATCGACGCGACGGTCGTTCTCGCCGGCGCACCCACGGCGGCGCTCATCGACCTCGACGCGCAGCGCGACATGGTGCTGCTCTCGCTGGACGAGGAGAAGGTGAAGGGCATCTTCGAGGAATACCCCTTCTACCAGGCCTACGAGATCTCCGCCGGGACCTATCCCGACCAGACCGAGCCGGTGACGGTGATCAACGACCCCGCCACCCTCTTCGCGAAGGAAGGCGCCGACGAGGAGCTCGTCTACAACGTCACGAAGGCGATCTTCGACAATCTCGGCGAGCTCGGCGAGGTGCATCCGCAGGCGAAGGCGATCTCGGTCGAGGACGCGCCGAACACGCCGATCGACCTGCACCCCGGCGCCAAGCGCTATTTCGACGAGCAGTAGGTTCCGGAGCGGCGGCATGGCGTTCGGCCTCGAAAGGCTGCGTATCGAGGCACCGGGGCCGCGCGGACGGGCGGAGACGGTCGTCGTCTCCGGCCTCGTCGCCCTCCTGGCGGTCGCGGTGACCGCGCTCGTGATCTACGGCGCCTATTTCGGCCTGATCACGGCTCTCATCCTGCGCTCCGCCTTCTTCTCGCTGATCGCCGCCGCCGGGCTTCTCTATCTCGGCTACCGGGCCCGGAACGGCTGGGTCCGGATCCTCTGCTACGCGATGGCCCTCTTCGCGCCGGTGCCGGGCCTCCATCTCTGGCAGTCCTATATCGACATCATCATGCGCGGCGCCATGGCGACCGCGCCCGACCTCTGGATCTTCGCCGGGCTGATGGCGGTGATCCTCGTGCTCACGCGGCTTTCTCTCGGCTGGGCGCTCGTCGTCCTCCTCGTCTGCGCGATCCTCTACGCCTGGTTCGGCTACCTCATTCCCGGCAAGTACGGGCACGGCGGCTACGATCTGTGGCGGCTCGCCTCGACGCTCATGCTCTCGACGGAGGGCGTCTACGGGGTCCCGATGGGGGTCGCGGTCGAGTACATCTTCCTCTTCGCGCTGCTCGGCACGCTTCTGATGAAGATCGGCACCGGCGAGGTCTTCGTCGACCTCGCGCGAGGCCTCACCGGCCGGGTCAGGGGCGGCCCCGGCCTCTCGGCCGCCCTGTCGAGCTCGCTCCTCGGCACGATCAACGGCAGCGCCGTCGCGAATGTCGTGACCACCGGCACCTTCACGATCCCGCTGATGAAGCGCGTCGGCTACTCGCCGGTCCTGGCCGGGGCCATCGAGGCCGCGGCCTCGTCGGCCGGGCAGATCCTGCCGCCGGTGATGGGGGCCGCGGCCTTCCTGATGGCCGAGATCATCGGCGTGCCCTACGCGCAGATCGCGCTCGCCGCCCTCGTGCCGGGCCTCCTCTACGTCCTCGCCCTCATGGTCGCGGTGCGGCTCGAGGCCGGCCGTCTCGGCCTCGCCCCCGATCCGGGTGCGGGCTGGCAGCTTCTGAAGCAGACGCTCCTGCGGCGCGGCTACCTGCTCCTGCCGCTGATCGCCCTCGTCGGCTTCCTCATCGCCGGCCGCATGCCGACGCAGGCGGCGGTCATGTGCATCGTCTTCGGGCTCCTGATCTCGCCGTGGCACAAGGACACGCGGATCGGCCCCGTCGGCCTCGCGCTCGTCTGCCGCGACACGCTGCTCGCGACGCTGCCCATCGTCGCCGCCGTCGCGGCCGCCGGCGCCGTGATCGGCGTCCTCAACCTGACCGGCCTCGGCCTCATGCTGTCGAGCCTGATCGTCGAGGTCGGCGGCAGCCGGATCTGGGCGATCCTGCTCCTGACCGCGCTCGCCTCCTTCGTGCTCGGCATGGGCCTGCCGACCTCGGCCGCCTACCTCCTACTCGCCGTGCTCGTGGCGCCGGCACTGACGCGGCTTGGCCTGCCGCCGATCGTCGCGCACATGTTCATCTTCTATTACGGCCTCGTCTCGGCGATCACCCCGCCGGTCGCGCTCGCCGCCTACGCGGCCGCGTCGATCTCCGGAGGGGACGCGAACCGGACGGCGATCGAGTCGGTGCGGCTCGGCTTCGTGAAGCTCCTCGTGCCCTTCCTGTTCGTCACGATGCCGGGCCTCCTGATGATCGGCAGCGGCGCGCAGATCGCGCTGTCGATCGTCTTCGGCGCCGTCGGCGTCGTGGGGCTGACGGTCGCCTTCGCCGGATGGTTCGTGCGCCCGATGGGCGCGGCCGAGCGCGGCCTCATGGCGCTCGCCTCGCTCCTCGTCCTGTGGCCGACGGACGTCGCGTCCACCGACGCGACGAGCCTCGCCGCGCGGGGCGCGGGGCTTCTCGCCCTCGCCTTCCTCGCCTATCGCTGCGCGACGGCCGGTGACACGACGCCGGGCCACGCCGCGAGCGGGGCACGGGACTAGCGCGGGCGGAGGTGCACGATGTCGCACGCAGCGGAGCCCTTCCCCAACGTCGCCCCGTTCGGCATATCGCGGAGGGGCAACTGGGCCCGGGGCCTGAAGACGACCATGAGCTTCCACACCCACGGCACGCCGCCCGTCGGCGGGGCCGCCGAAGAGGAGAGAGCCTGAAATGGCCGACAGAACCGCGCTGGTGATCAGCGCCCATTCCGCCGATTTCGTCTGGCGCTGCGGCGGCGCCATCGCCCTGCACCAGGAGCAGGGCGTCGACGTGACGATCGTCTGCCTCTCCTACGGCGAGCGCGGCGAGAGCGCGAAGCTGTGGAAGCAGGAGGGCATGACGCTCCAGGCGGTGAAGGACGCCCGCCAGAAGGAGGCCGAGAACGCCGCGAAGGCGCTTCAGGCCCACGACATCCAGTTCTTCGACCTCGGCGACTACCCGCTCGAGCTCGACCGGGCCGCGAAGGATCGGCTCGTCGACGTCATCCGCAAGGTGCAGCCGGCCTTCATGCTGTCGCACTCGCTCGACGACCCCTACAACACCGACCACCCCTACGCCGCCAAGATGGCGCTAGAGTGCCGCATGATCGCGCAGGCCTGGGGCCACAACCCGGGCGAGAAGGTGCTCGGCGCGCCGCAGCTCTACCTGTTCGAGCCGCACCAGACCGAGCAGTGCGGCTGGAAGCCCGACACGATCCTCGACATCACCCCGGTCTGGGAGAAGAAGAAGGCCGCGATCGAGTGCATGGAGGGCCAGCAGCACCTCTGGCACTACTACACGAACGTCGCGGAGAACCGCGGCAACCAGTTCCGCCGCAACTCCGGCGGCCAGTCGGGTGGCCGCGAGGCGAAATACGCCGAGGCCTTCCAGTCGATCTTCCCCCGAACCGTGGACCAGCTGTGATGAGTGGCATCGTCGTACAGAACATCGAGCGCGCGAGCCCCGAGGCCGTGGAGGCTCTCGGCGGGTTCGGCGTCGCGACCGTGCACGAGGCGCAGGGCCGCAAGGGCCTGATGGCGTCCTACATGCGGCCGATCCAGCAGGGCGTGCGGATCGCGGGGCCGGCCGTCACCGTGACCGTGCCGCCCGGCGACAACTGGATGATCCACGTCGCGGTCGAGCAGTGCCGGCCGGGCGACATCCTCGTCATCGCGCCGACGAGCCCCTGCGAGGACGGCTATTTCGGCGAGCTCCTCGCCTGCTCGCTCGCCGCGCAGGGCGTGAAGGGCACGATCATCGAGGCCGGCACGCGCGACACGCAGGAGCTGCGCGAGATGGGCTATCCCGTCTGGTCGAAGGCCGTGTTCGCGCAAGGGACCGTCAAGGAGACGATCGGCTCGGTGAACGTGCCCGTCGTCTGCGGCGGCACGATCGTCAACCCGGGCGACGTGATCGTGGCGGACGACGACGGAATCGTCGTCGTCGCGCGCGAGGAGGCGGCGAAGGTCGCGGAGGCCTCGCAGGCGCGCGAGGAGAAGGAAGAGAAGAACCGCCAGCGCCTGAAGTCGGGGGAGCTCGGGCTCGACATATACGGCTTCCGCGAGCGGCTGGCCGCGAAGGGCCTGAAATATGTCTGAACAGGGCGTGCCGTGCATGTGGATGCGCGGCGGCACCTCGAAGGGCGGCTATTTCCTGCGGGGCGACCTCCCGCAGGACGTGGCGACACGCGACGCGTTCCTCTTGCGCGTGATGGGCTCGCCGGACGACCGCCAGATCGACGGCATGGGCGGCGCCGACCCGCTGACCTCGAAGGTCGCGGTCGTCGCGCCGTCGAGCCGGGAGGGCGTCGACGTCGACTATCTCTTCCTGCAGGTCTTCGTCGACCAGGCGATCGTCACCGATGCGCAGAACTGCGGCAACATCCTCGCGGGCGTCGGCCCCTTCGCGATCGAGCGCGGCCTCGTGACCGCCAATGACGGCACGACCGACGTCCGCATCTACATGGAGAACACCGGCCAGATCGCCGTGGCGACCGTGGCGACGCCGGGCGGAGTGCCGACCTACAGGGGCGAGGCGCGCATCGACGGCGTGCCCGGCACGGCTGCGGCGATCCCCGTCGTCTTCGAGGACACGGCAGGCTCGACCTGCGGCGCGCTCCTGCCGACGGGCAACGAGGCCGACACGGTCGAGGGCGTCGAGGTCACGATGATCGACAACGGCATGCCCTGCGTCGTTCTCCGGGCCTCCGACCTCGGCATCACGGGCGAGGAGAGCCCGAAGGAGCTCGAGGGGAACGAGGCGCTGCGTGAAAGGCTCGAGGCGATCAGGCTCGCCTGCGGGCCCATGATGAATCTCGGCGACGTCAGGGATAAGTCGGTGCCGAAGATGACGATGGTCTCGCCCGCGAGAGACGGCGGCGCCATCTCGACGCGCACCTTCATACCGCATCGCTGCCACTCCTCGATCGGCGTGCTCGGCGCCGTCAGCGTGGCGACCGCCTGCCTGCTCGAGGGCAGCCCGGCTCACGCGCTCGCGGCCATCCCCGAGGGCGAGGAGAAGACGCTGTCCGTCGAGCACCCGACCGGCGAGATGTCGGTCGTCGCGACGATGGAGGGCGGCGAAGTGAAACGGGCGGGCGTGCTGCGCACGGCGCGCAAGCTCTTCGACGGCCGGATCTTCGCCGGCTAGCCGGCGCCGCACGAACACTCGAGAGGAGACGCTCATGAAGATCGCGTTCATCGGCTTCGGCGAGGCCGCCGCCGCATTCCAGGAGACGCTCGCCGCGCAGGACCGCGGCCTCGCCTTCTCCACCTACGACATACTGTTCGACAGCGAGGGCCTCGGCGGCAAGACGGCGGGCCGGGCGAAGGCGGCGCGCGTCGAGGTCTCCCCGACCCCGGCCGACGCGGTCGCCGGCGCCGACTGGGTCGTCGCAGCGGTCACGGCCGCATCGAGCCTCGAAGCGGCGGAATCGGTCGTCGCGCACCTTCGCGACGGACAGGTCTATCTCGACATCAACTCCGTCTCGCCCGGCCGCAAGCGCGAGACGGCGGCGCTGCTCGAACCGAAGGGCGTCACCTATGTCGACATGGCGGTCATGGCGCCGGTCCACCCGAAGGGCCACCGCACGCCCGTGCTGATCGCCGGAGGCTTCCCTCCGGAGGTGACGGACCTCATCAAGCGGCTCGACTTCAAGTTCGAGAAGGTCGGCGAGGACATCGGCAGCGCCACCGCCATCAAGATGGTGCGGAGCGTCTTCGTGAAGGGGCTCGAGGCGATCACGATCGAGGCGCTGCTCGGGGCCGAGAAGGCCGGCTGCCTCGACCGCGTGCTGCCGTCGCTCGCATCGTCCTTCCCCGGCCTCGGCTGGCCCGACTTCGCGCTCTACGAGTTCGAGCGCGCCCTCACGCACGGCGTCCGCCGGGCGGCCGAGATGCGCGAGAGCGGCAAGACGCTCGACGAGCTCGGGCTCCACGGCGACCTCGCGCGCGCCATCGCCGCCGTCCACGACCGGATGGGCTCGATGAAGGAGACGCTCGAGGGCGAGAGGTTCAGCCCTCTCGCCGACGAGATCCGCACCCGGACGGGCAAGGCCGACGCGGCCTGACGCTCCGCGGCCGCCCGGCTCAGCGGTTGCCGGAGCCGGGCTCGGCCATCTTGCGGTGCTGCTCGGCCAGCATGTCGGGCGGCGTCACGTCGGCCATGGCGGACTGGAACTTGTTCTTCCAGCCGGTGACGACGTCGCCGTCTCCGCGCATCATCGCCTCGAAGCCCTTTCGGGCGACCATGCCGGCATCATCCTTGTCGTCCTGCCCCACCTTGGTGTCGAGCATGTCGGCGCGGCGGAAGAACTCCGTGTCCGTCGGGCCCGGCATCAGGCAGGAGACCGTGACGCCGGTGTCCTTCAGCTCGTTGCGCAGGGCGAATGAGAAGTTGTCGAGGAAGGCCTTCGTGCCGTTGTAGACGGCCTGGAAGGAGCCCGGCATGAAGCCCGCGATCGAGCCGGTGATCAGGATGCGGCCTTCACCGCGCCGGCGCATCTCGTTGCCGATTTTCTGCAGCAGGTAGAGAGTGCCGGTGACGTTCGTGTCGACGACCCGCTGCACGTCGTCGAAATTCTGATCGAGAAACCCCTTGCCGAGGCCGCGGCCGGCATTGGCGAGGAGCGCGTCGACCGGGCGCCCCGTCTTCTCTATCGCCGCGCAGAGCTCCTCCACGCCCTCGAGCGTGGCGAGGTCGGCTTCCACCGCCTCGACCACGGCTCCGCCACCCTTCAGATCGGCCGCCGCGCGGCGGATCTCCGGCTCGTCCGCGGCGACGATGAGGTCGAAGCCGTTCTCGACGGCGACCTTCGCCAGCTCGTACCCGATTCCGGTCGAGGCGCCGGTGACGACGGCGAGTGGGCGATGGTCGGTCATGTGACGTACTCCGGTGCGTGCGGCAGGCTCGATGCCGCGGTGGATCTCGGCAGGACAAGGGCGCCGTGATCCCGGCGGTTCCGGTACGGACGCGCACGTAATGGCCGCCCCTCCCAGACGGGACGGGCCGGGTATGTCGCAGCACGGGAACAACTCTCCGTTCGCCCGGCTTGAAGGCGGGAAAGCCCAAAGCCTCGTCCTGCCCCGGCCCTGCGCCGGGCCGGGCTCGCCAGCACGCGATTGGAGACCATCATGCGACGTGACGAGTGGAGACGGCGCGAGCACTGGAGGCGCCACGGCCACGACCGGGGCGGCAACACGGAGTGGATCGCGCTCGGCGCGGCGGCACTCATCGGCGCGGCCGGTGCCGCCTACTACCTCCAGCAGCAGCCGCAGCGCCACCAGGCGCACAGGCCGCCGGACAGCGCGCCCGGCCGCACGGCGCGGCAGCGCACGTTCGGCCGCTACGCGGTCGTCAGCCGGACGGTCACGATCGACCGGCCGCGCACCCAGCTCTACGGCTTCTGGCGCGACTTCCAGAACCTGCCGCAGTTCATGGAGAACGTGAAGGCGGTCACGCCGCTCGACGGTGAGGTGACGCGCTGGACGATCGAGGGCCCGATGGGCCGCGACGTCCAGGTGGAGACGCGCATCGTCGAGGACCGCCCGAACGAGCTGATCGCCTGGCGGTCGGTCGAGGGCTCCGACATCGACACCGAGGGGCGCGTCCGCTTCCGCGACGCGCCGGGCGGCCGCGGCACGGAAGTCGAGGCGGTGGTCGCCTACGACGCGCCGGGCGGCGAGATCGGGCGCTGGATCGCCACGATCTTCCAGAAGGAGCCGGCCATCCAGGGCCGCCGCGAGCTCAAGCGCCTCAAGATGCTCATGGAGACGGGCGAGATCGCCACGTCCCGCAACCACCATTCCGCACGCCGAGGAGGCCAGTAATGCGCGCTCTCACCTGGCACGGCTCGCACGACGTCCGCGTCGACACCGTTCCCGATCCCGAGATCATGAACCCCCGCGACGCGATCATCGAGGTCACCTCGACGGCGATCTGCGGCTCGGACCTGCACCTCTATGACGGCGTCATCCCCGGGATGATGTCGGGCGACATTCTGGGCCACGAGTTCATGGGCCGCGTCGTCGAGACCGGTCCGAAGTCGACCCTCCAGAAGGGCCAGCGCGTCGTCGTGCCCTTCACCATCTCCTGCGGCTCGTGCTTCTTCTGCAAGAAGCACCTCTACTCGGCCTGCGACAACTCGAACCCCGTCGAGAACCAGGACATCACGGAAGGTCTCTACGGCCACGCCGTCTCTGCCCTGTTCGGCTATTCGCACCTGACCGGCGGCTATCCCGGCGGCCAGGCGGAGTATGTCCGCGTGCCGTTCTCCGACATCGGCCCGATCGTCGTGCCCGACGGGATGGACGACGACCAGGTGCTCTTCCTCTCCGACATCCTGCCGACCGGCTGGATGGCGGCGGTCAACGCCGACATCGAGGAGGGCGACACGGTCGCCGTGTGGGGCTGCGGGCCCGTCGGCCTGTTCGCCGTGCAGAGCGCGCTCCTGATGGGCGCGGCGCGGGTGATCGCGATCGACCACTACCCGAACCGGCTCGCGCTCGCCCGCAAGCTCGGAGCGGACGTGATCGACTACAAGCAGACCCACGTCCTCGAGGCGCTGATGGAGATGTCGGGCGGGCTCGGCCCCGACGCCGTGATCGACGCGGTCGGGATGGAGAGCCACGGCTTCGCGCCCGACACGGTGCTCGACAACATCAAGCAGACGGTCGGCTTCGGCGCCGACAGCGGCCACGCCCTGCGCGAGGCGCTGATGGCGGTGCGCAAGGGCGGCCGCGTCTCCATTCCCGGCGTCTATGGCGGCTTCCTCGACAAGTTCCCGACGGGTGCCCTGATGGAGAAGGGCCTGCAGGTGAAGACCGGGCAGACCCATGTGCAGCACTATATCTCGGAGCTCCTGAAGCGGATCGAGGACGGCGAGATCGACACGACCTTCCTGATCTCGCATCGCCTGCCGCTCGAGGAGGCGCCGAAGGGCTACTACAACTTCAAGAACAACCAGGACGACTGGACGAAGGTCGTCTTGAAGACTGGCAAGAGCTGAGGCTCGCCGTTCCGGGGCGGGCGGACAGGCAGCCATCCCGCCCTGCCCCGAACTCGGCCCCTCTGCGGCATCCCGCGGAGGGCTTTTCTTTGTCCGCGTCGCAGGGTCATCCGGACGCGACGGGAACACCGATCTCGAAGACGCGTCCGCCGGCCGCGGCGGCATCCGTGGCGTCATGGGTGACGAGGAGCGTCGGCAGCCCCCGTGCCCTGGCCGCCGCGAAGACGAGGTCGCGCACCTGGGCGCGGAGCGCCGCGTCGAGCCTGGAGAACGGCTCGTCGAGCAGAAGCGCACGCGGCTCCGACAGGAGCATCCGCATGAGCGCAACGCGGGCCCTCTCCCCGCCCGACAGGGTGGCGGGATCGCGGCCGGCGAAGCCCGTGAGCCCGACCTCCTCCAGCGCCGCCTCGATGCGCGCCTGCCGCGCGGCCCGGCCACGCAGGTCGGGCGGCAGGCCGAAGGCGAGATTGCCGCCGACGGAGAGGTGGGGAAACAGGAGCTCTTCCTGGAAGAGGATGCCGATCCGCCGCCCCTCCGGCGGCACGCCCGTCAGGTCGCGCCCGTCGAGCCGCACCCGACCCCGCACGGCGAAGGCCGGATCGACGGTGCCCACGATCACCGAGAGAAGCGTCGACTTGCCGGAGCCCGAGGGGCCCATCACCGTCAGGACCTCGCCCGGGCGGACGTGATCGTCGATCGCGAGAAGGCGGTGCCCGCCGTGGGAGACGACGAGGCCCTCGAGCCGCAGCCCGTCACGCGTCGCGTCAGACATGGCCCAGTCCCTTCCGGTTGCGCCACAGGAGGCGGGGCAGAAGGATGGCGACCGCGAAGGGCAGGAAGGCGGCCGCCGTCTGCGCCAGCGCGTAGGCGCCGATGATCCGCCTGTCGCCGCCCGCCGCGAGCGCGACGGCCTCCGTCGTCAGCGTCTCGACCCGCCCCGCGCCGACGAGCAGCGTGGGGAGATATTGCCCGACCGACACCGCGAATCCGACGGCGGCGGCGACGAGGATCGGCCGCAGGAGCATCGGCAGCCGCACCCTCCACAGCACGCGGTCGGGCCCGCTCCCCAGCGCCCGCGCGACGGTGGCGTGGCGCGCGTCCCACGCCCGCCAGGGCGCCGACAGCGACAGGAACACGTAGGGCAGCACGAAGACGAGATGGGCGAGGATCACGGCGACCCGGCCGCCCGCGAGGCCGGTCGACAGAGCGAGCGTCTGCAGCCCGGTCAGGAACGCGACCTGCGGGACGATCAGCGGAATATAGAGCAGCCACAGCGCTCGCCGCGTCGGCCTGAGGCCGTGCCGGTGCTCCGCCTCGAGGCTCGCGAGCGTGAGGAACAGCGCGATCGACGTGGCGGCGCCGGCGATGATCACCGTCTCGGAAGCCGCCGACAGGATCTCGGGCCCGTGCCTTGCCCAGCCGCGCCAGGTGAGGCTGTCGGGCAGAAGGTTCGGGAAGGTCCAGAAGCCCGCGACCGACCACACGGCGAGGCCGGCGATGCCGAGCCCGATCGCGAGCGAGACGAGGATCGCGGCGGCGAGGCCGGCCGCCCGCAGGGCCGCGTCGCCGCAGCCGCGCCCGCCGCGTTCGATCCAGCGGCGGCCGGCCCTTGCCGCGGCGAATTCGAGGAGGCGCCAGACCGCGAGTCCCGCCACCACGAGGGCGAGCTGCGCCACCGCCCCTGCCGCCGCCTGGAAGCGGAACGCGAGGTCGGGATCGCTCATCCAGCGCACGACCTGGACCGAGAGGGTCGGCGGCGTGTTCGGCCCGAGGATGATCGCGACGTCGACGACCGACATCGAGTAGGCGAGGACGGCGTAGACCGGAAGCCGGATCTGCACGTAGACCTGCGGCAGCACGATCTTGAGCCAGGCCGTCGTCCGCCGGTGGCCGAGCGCCTGCGCCACCATGACGCTCTGGCCGCTGCGCACCTGTCCGAGCGCCGAGAGCGTCATCAGGAGGAGGAACGGCACCTCCTTCGCGACGAGGCCGGCGATCATCGCCAGACCGTAGGGGTCCTGCACGATCAGGAGGTCCGGCGGCCGCTCCCACCCCGTCAGCCACGGCGACAGGGCGCGCGCGATCCAGCCCGACGGCGCGACCAGGAAGGCGATGCCGAAGGCGGCGGCCGCGTGCGGCACGGAGAGGAGCGGCGACAGCGCCCTCTGGACGAACGTGAAGGCGCGCGTCCCCTGCCAGCCGGCACAGACGAGGCAGACGAGGGCGAGCGAGACCGCCGTCGCGGCGAAGCCGGTCGTGAGGCTCAGCGTCGCGGCGCGGGGAAAGCCCGGCCACGCCACGAGGTCGCGGAAGGCATCGAGCCCGATCCCGTGCCCGCCGAGCGCAGGCAGCCACCCGAGCGCCGGCAGGAGCGTGCCGCCGAGCCCGAAGGCCACCGGCGCGAGCATCGCGAGGATCGTCAGGAGGGGCGCCCAGGGGAGGAGACGGAGCCTGCGGCCGGGCGTCGAGGAGGCGCCCCCGGCGGCCGCCTCGCCGAGGCTCATCCCCGTGCCGCCGCGGTCACTCGGCCACCCCGAAGCGAGCCACCCAGTCCTCCTCCAGCCTGACCATCCAGCTCGGATGCGGCTCTGGCAGCGTCGCGCCGAGCTCTTCCGGCGAGAGGGTCGCGACGCCGAGCTCGAGCGCGTCGAACCGCGCCCGATCCTCCGGGGAGAGCTTGTCGAGCGCCAGCACGGTGCCGTTGCCCCAGCGGGTGGGATCCTGCTTCCGCGCCTGCGCCTCGGGCGACATCAGGAAGTTCGCCACCACCATCGCCCCCGCCTTGGCGCTCGCGTTGTACGGGATGGCAAGGAAGCTCGCATTGCCGATCGTCCCGCCATCGAGCACGAAGGTGCGCACCGTCTCGGGCAGCTCGGAATTCGCGATCGCGGCCGAGGCCTCGTTGGGGTTGAACGAGATCGCCATGTCGATCTCGCCGTCGGCCATAAGCTGCACCTGGCGCGGCCCGCTCTGCGGATAGGCGCGGCCGGACCGCCAGAGCACGGGCGTCAGCTCCTCCATGAACGCCCACAGCGGCGCGGTGACCTTCTCGTAGTTCGCCTCGCCGACCGGGCCCGAGAGCACCGACGGGTCCGGCGCGAGCCCGATCAGCGCCTGCTTCAGGAAGGTCGAGCCGAGGAAGTCGGGCGGCTGGGGATAGGTGAAGCGGCCCGGGTTGGCCTTCGCCCAGTCGAGGATGCCCCCGAACGTGCGGGGAGGATCCTCGACGCGGGCCGTGTCGTAGTAGAAGACGACCTGCGCCATGCCCCACGGCGCCTCGAGCCCCTCCGTCGGCACCGTGAAGTCGGCCGTCACCGCGGGCTTGCCCTCGACGTCGACATACCGCCAGTTCGGCAGCGCCTCGGCCCACGGCCCGAAGAGCAGGTCCTGCTCCTTCATCGCGGCGAAGTTCTCGCCGTTGATCCAGACGAGGTCGACGGCGCCGTCCTGGTCCTGGCCCGCCGCCTTCTCCGCGATGACGCGGCTGACGGCATCGGCCGTGTCGGCGAGCTTCACGTGCTCGACCGTCACGCCGAACCGCTCGTGAACCTCGCGCGCCGCCCATTCGATATGCTCGTTGACCTGCGAGGAGCCGCCCCAGGCGTTCCAGTAGACCGTCTGCCCCCGCGCCTCCCGGAGCACCCCGTCCCAGTCGGCGGGGTCGGGAGCGGCCTGCGCGGCGGCCGGGAGCGGTCCGGCAAGCAGGAGAAGCGTGGCGGCCAGCAGCGTCTTCATCGGGCTCACCATCATTCGGCAGCGACGCGGAGGGCCATCCGCCGCTCCCGGATCTCGTCGATCACCGGGCCGAGCACCTTCTCGTGGAAGCGGTCGCAGCCGATGCAGAGGTTGCGGTAGGGCGCGCCGTCCGGCCGCGTCGTCCGCGACTCCTCGAGGAAGCGCCCGACGTCCCAGCCATAGGCGAGCCCCATGCGCTCGGGGTGGCCCGTCGCGATCGCCTCGAAGGCCGGATGGCCCACGAGGCTGTCGATGATGTCGTCGAGCCTCTCCTCCTTCAGGTTGCCGATCGCCTTCTTCGTCTTCAGGCAGCACGGGAAGACGTCGCCGTTCGGATCGACCGAGACCTCGGAGCCCGAGAAGCCGCGGCGCAGGAAGTTGAGCCCACCCGACCAGGCGTTGCAGAAATTGTCGCCGATCCCGGCCTTCGACAGCGAGTTCTCCCAGGCCCGGCCGCGCGGCCAGATCTTGCCGATCCACGCGTCGTCGGTGGCGCCGAAGAACGAGTAGACCGGCTGACCGGGGCCGAGATTCGACCAGTTCCGCTCGGTCACAGGCAGCGCGCTGTCGCGCATGCCGGCGGCCTCGAACATCGCGCGAAGACGCTCCTGAAGCGGCACGCGCTTCTCGCCCTCCATGCCGACGTGGAAATCGTCCATCCCGGCGCAGGAGATCATCCACACGCCGCGCGTCAGCAGGTCGTCGACGATCTGCGGCGTCACGAGGTCGCCCGTCGTCTGCACCACCACGCGCACGCCCTGGCCGGCATAGCGCGCCTGGAGCATTTCGAGCGCGGGATAGAGCACCTCCTCGCGCACGGGGTCCACCAGCACCTCGCCGCCCGCGAGGATGATGCGACCGGGCCGGCGCTCGTATCCTCCGGGGGCGGTTTCGGACGGCGCCGACAGGTCGAGATAGGTGAAGTCCTCCGGCAGGTTCGCGATCACCTTCGGGAAGGCCGCCCTCACCTCGTCGACGACCTCCCGCAGGGCGCCGCGCACATAGGGCCGGAAGCGCGTCTCGTAGCAGTGCCTGCACTTGCGGTGACAGGCCCAGCTCAGGACGTAGTAGATGCTCTCCAAGAGGGCTCTCCTCGAATCGCCGTCGGCCGCACCCTAGCGGATCCCGCCCCGCCCGCTGAAGGCCAGCGTCGCGCACGCCTCTTCACTTCCGCGGGACTTCGACAAGCCCGCGCCATCACGCCGCCGGGAAGCCTCGGGCGGAACCGGAGCGCGAACCAGATCCGCCCTCTGCCGTTCAGTCCGGGAGCGCGCGCCGCAAACCAATCGGTGAGAAAGGACCCCGGCCCCGTGACGCCGCGACGTCTGCTTCTTCTGCCTCTTCTTCTCGTCTGCCTCGCCGGCACCGCCCTCGCCCAGAGCGACGGCGCCAGCCGCTACTACGAGGTGGAGGCCCTGAACCGTGGGCTCCCGCAGCCGCCGGCGGACCTCAATCTCGAGACGCCGCAGGCTCTGATGGAGACCTTCCTCGCCGCCGCCGAGCAGGACGACTGGGAACGGGCCGCGCACACGCTCGACCTGTCGCACGTTCCGGTCGAGGAGCAGGCGCTCTCCGCACCGCTCCTCGCATCCCGCCTCCACGACGTGATACGCCGCGGCATGTGGCTCGACTGGGGGTCGCTTCCCGACCGTCCCGACGGCCTGATGGCGAATGAGCCGGACAAGGACCCGATGTCCGGCGAGCCACGCCGCAACATCCGGCTGGCACTTCTCGAGCTCGAGAACCGACCGGTCTCGATCCGCGTCGCGCGCGTGAAGCCGTCCGATGGCGACCCGAGTTGGGTCTTCTCCGCGCAGACCGTCGGCAACATCGAGGAGATGCACCAACGCTTCGGGGCAACCGCCCTGGAGAGGAGCCTGCCGGCCTTCCTGCAGCAGCGCGCATTCCTCACGCTCACCTGGTGGGAGGTCATCGCGCTTCCGCTTCTCCTCCTCGCCAGCGTGCTGGCGGCAGCCTTCGCCTACCGGGCGATCGGCGGGATCGAGCGGAAATGGCAATCCAAGACGGCGCGCGCCGTGCTCGACTCGATCCGAATGCCCGTCGCGCTTCTCCTGGTGGTCGGGATCTTCACGGCGACCAGGTCGATGCTGTTCACGTTCTCCGGCGCCGTGAACACCTTCCTGACGCCCCTGCAGACCGTGCTCTTCGTCGTCGCCATCGTCCTGATCGGCGTCAGGATCGTCGACGCCCTCCTCGACAGGATGGTCCGCAGCAACGTGGAGAAGCTCGGCGGCAGCGAGTCCGCCGACGAGCGCGTGACCTACACCAATATTTCGGCGGCCCGTCGCATCGCCATCGTCGTCGCGTTCCTGATCGGGGTCGGGCTCGTCCTCGTGCAGGTCCACGCGTTCCAGTCGCTCGGCTTCTCGCTCCTCGCCTCCGCCGGCGCCGTCGGCATCGTTCTCGCCTTCGCCGCGCGCACCATGCTCGCCGACATCATGGCGAGCCTGCAGATCGCGTTCGCGAAGTCCGCGCGCATCGGCGACGCCGTGCTCTACGACGGGCAATGGTGTTATGTGGAGAAGGTCAACTTCACCTACATCCAGCTGCAGAGCTGGGACGGCCGGCGGCTGATCGTGCCGGTCAACGAGCTCGTCTCCAAGACCTTCGAGAACTGGTCGCGGGAGGACGCGAGCATGTTCCGGACGGTGGAGCTGCGGCTCGACCACCGCACCGACGTCGACCGCCTGCGCGAGCCGTTCCAGCGCTTCGTCGAGGAGGACGACGACGTCATCAAGAAGGACGAGGCGAAGGTACAGGTGATCGACCACGACGCGGACGGGATGGTCGTTCGCTTCTACGCATGGGCCGGCGATCCCGCCTCGGGATGGAACATGCACTGCCGCCTGCGCGAGGAGATGCTGAAGGTGGTGGCACGGCTCGAGGCCGAGCAGTCTCGGGAGCACGGGCAGGCCGTCTACATCCCGCGCGAGCGGGTGGCGCTCATCGGCGGGGGCGGACACGGCTCCGTGGGGTGAGCGGATCGAGATCCGCGCATCCAGGGTAACGGCCTGGTGATACCGCGGCCTGCTGCGCGCCGCCCCCCTCGAATGTCACGCAACGGCGCAAGGTCCCGTTAGGGCATCTGCGGGATACCTTTCGATGAGGCTCCCTGGCGGGCCGCGATCGCCGGTGTGCCGCAGAAGGTGACCTGTTCCACGATGCTCCCTGACGCGCAAGCCGCTCCTTCGCCGGCCACGCACCGGCGCCTGGTCGAGCTCCTCTTCACGAACCTCGTGCCGATCCTCATCACCGGCGTCGCCCAGGCACTGGTGGCCGGCCTGATCCTCTACCGCCACCAGAGCATCGGAATGGCCGTCCTGCTGGCGGCGGGGCTCCTGGCGACGGCGGCCCGCATCGCCATGACGCTCGCCTATCGCCGCTGGTACGAGCCGGCGGACTTCCGGAAATGGGAGCGGGTATACGCCGCGCTCACCTGTCTCTTCGCCGCCATTCTCGGGGGCACGGTGGCGAGCGCCTTCGCCTATCCGGACGCGGTGGGGCATATGCTCGCGATCGCGCTCCTCTATTCCCATGTCGGCGGCCTGATGGCCCGCGTGGCGCCGCGGCCTCGCATGTGCCGGGCGGCGATCCTGCTCGCCACCCTCCCCGCGGCCGCGGCCATCGCGACGCATTGGGAGGCGTCATATCTCGGCCTCTCCGCCCTGACGCTGATCATGCTGTTCGGCGGCCTCGACACCGCGCGACACATCGGGCAGGCCGTGCGGAAGGACATCGAGGCGCAGCAGAGGCTCGAGCAGCTCGCCCACTCCGACCGCCTGACGGGGCTTCCGAACCGCATCGCACTGGAGGAGAAGCTCGAGAGCCTCCTCGCGCGGCCCTGCCGCGACGGCAGGACGGCGATCCACTTCCTCGATCTCGACCGGTTCAAGGCGGCCAACGACGAGCACGGCCACGCGATGGGCGATGCGTTGCTGAAGGCGGTGGCCGATCGGCTGCGCCGCACGGTCAGGGACACGGACTTCCCCGCCAGGCTCGGGGGCGACGAGTTCGTCGTCGTGCAGGACGGCATCCAGCATCTGAGCGAGGTGGAGTTCCTCGCCCGCCGGATCACCCGAACGCTCGAGGAGCCCTTCTACGTTCAGGGGGCCACGATCAGGATCGGCGCCACGATCGGGATCGCCATCGCCGCCGACGGCGCGCACGACCCCCACGCGCTGATCGGGCGGGCGGACGCCGCGCTCTACCAGGCGAAGCGGGACCGCCGCGGCAGCGTGGTGGTCTCCGGAACGGCGAGCTAGTCGCCCACACCGGCGTCACCGCGCGGGCCGGGGTCTCCGGCGCTGCCGGAGCAGCTTCTGCAGCGTCATCGAAACGTTGCGAAGCCCCCATAAGAGTCCGCTCCGCCGAGAGGGGTCGGCACATCCTTCATATTCGAGCGGAGATCCCATGCGTCTCACCATCACGAGCAGCGTGCTCGCCATCGCAGCCGTCTGGGGGCTGCCTGCGGCGGCTCAGAGCAGCGACATGTTCAATCGCATCGCCACGTTCCCGGTCGCGGAGAACCTGCCCGCCGACCGCGACCAGGCGACGGAGACGGTGGCCGAGATCATTTCCGCGACCGAGGACGGCATGACGCTCGTCTACACCGACTCGCCTCAGAGTGCGGTCGGCATCATCGACATCAGCGACGCGCGCGCGCCGGCCGCCGCCGGCTTCGTGCCGCTCGACGGCGAGCCGACCTCCGTCGTCGTTGCCGGAGGCAAGGCGTTCGTCGGCGTGAAGACCTCCGAGAGCTACACCGAGCCGAGCGGTCAGGTCGCGACGGTCGACATCGCCGGCACCTCGGTCGAGGCCACCTGCGACATCCCGGGCCAGCCCGACTCCGTGGCGCTCTCCAAGGACGGCGGCCGGCTGGCCGTGGTTCTCGAGAACGAACGCGACGAGGACCTGAACGACGGGCAGATCCCGCAGCTGCCCTCGGGAAGCCTCGTGATCTTCTCGGTGGCCGACGGCGCGGTCGACTGCGCCTCGATGCAGGAGGTCGACCTGACGGGCCTCGCCGAGATCGCGCCGGAGGACGCCGAGCCCGAGTTCGTCGACGTCAACGAGGCGGGCGAAGCCGTCGTCACGCTGCAGGAGAACAACCACATCGCGATCGTCGACCTCGAGAGCGGCGAGGTGACGGCGCATTTCTCGGCCGGCACGGTCGATCTCGACGGCATCGACGCGACGCGCGACATGGTGATCGACCCCACCGAGAGCGCGACGGGCCTGAAGCGGGAGCCCGACACCGTGAAGTGGCTCGACGACGAGCGCTTCGTCACGGCCAACGAGGGCGACTACCAGGGCGGCTCGCGCGGCTTCACGATCTTCGCGAAGTCCGGCGAGGTCCTCTGGGACGCCGGCAACGCGTTCGAGCGGCTCGGAATGCGGATCGGCCACTATCCGGAGAAGCGCTCCGGGGCGAAGGGCACCGAGCCCGAGGGCCTCGAGGTCGCTAGCTTCGGCGACGACCGCCTGATCTTCGTCGGCTCCGAGCGCGGCTCCTTCGTCGCCGTCTACCGCGACACGGGCGATGCGCCGGAGTTCCTGCAGGTCCTCCCGTCGGGCGTCGGCCCGGAAGGCCTGCTGGCCATTCCCTCCCGCAACCTGTTCGTGACGGCGAACGAGCGGGACTTCGTCGAGGATGGCGGCGTGCGCGCGACCGTTATGATCTACGAGCGCGGCGGCGAGGCGAGCTACCCCACGATCGAGTCCGTCGACAGTGACGGCGCGCCGATCACCTGGGGCGCGCTGTCGGGCCTGGCGGCCGATCCCGAGGATGCGAGCCGCCTCTATGCCGTGTCCGACAGCTTCTACGCGCAGTCGAAGATCTTCACGATCGACGCCTCGCAGACGCCGGCCAAGATCGTCGACGCCAAGGTCGTGACGCAGGACGGCGCGCCGATGGAGAAGCTCGACCTCGAGGGCATCGCCGTCGCGCCGGAGGGCGGCTTCTGGCTCGCCTCGGAGGGCAACCCCGAGAAGGAGATGGACGACCGGCTGATCCGCGTCGACACGGACGGGGCCGTGCAGGAGATCCTGACCCTGCCCGAGGAGATCAGGTCGCAGGCGATCCGCTACGGCTTCGAGGGCGTCACCGTCGCCGGCTCAGGCGACGACCGGACGATCTGGGCCGCCGTTCAGCGCGAGTGGAAGGACGATCCCGCCGGCATGGTGAAGCTCGTCGCCTACAAGCCCGCGACGGAGAAATGGGGCGTCGTGCACTATCCGCTCGACGAGGCGCCGAAGGGCTGGATCGGCCTCTCCGAGATCACCGCGACCGAGGACGGGCGGCTGCTGATCGTCGAGCGCGACAACCAGATCGGCCAGGACGCGGCCGTGAAGAGGCTCTACGCCGTCTCGCTCGACGGGATCGAGCCGGCGCTGCCGGGCGAGGAGGCACCGATCGTCGAAAAGACGCTCGTGCGCGACCTGCTGGAAGATCTCAGGTCGGCGAACGGCTACGTGCTCGACAAGATCGAGGGCTTCACCCTCGCCGCCGACGGATCGGCCTACATCGTCACCGACAATGACGGGGTCGACGACTCGAACGGCGAGACGCAGTTCATGAAGCTGGGCGACTTCAGCTTCTGAACAGGGTATCCTGCCCCCTCCACGATGCCGAATGATCGGGTCCGGCCGCGCGAGCGGCCGGGCCTTTTTTTCATTCCGCGCGCTTCAGAGCTCTATGATATCGGCGTCCGTGCCCAGCACGTCGCGCGCGATGTCGACGACGCTGCGGTGGTGCGCGAAGAGGATCGGCTGGAAGCTCCCGCTGGCGGCGGCGAGCGTCCGGAGCCCTGCCGCGGTGCGGTCGTCGTCGAAGGTCTGGAAGATGTCGTCGCCGATGAAGGGCGCGGGCTCGTTGCGCGTCGCATAGTCCTCCAGGAAGGCGAGACGCAGCGCCAGATAGAGCTGGTCCCGCGTGCCGTCGCTGAGGCCGGCGACATCGACCCGCTCGCCCGACGGGCGCACGCCCACGAGCTGCGGCTGGTCGTCCTTGTCGTATTCCTGCCTCAGCGCGGCGAACGAGCCGCCGGTCAGGATGGAGAAGAGCTCGCCCGCGCGCCGCATGACGGGGTCGCTCTGCCGGTCGCGGTGGCGCTCGATCGCCGCCGACAGCAGGCCGGAGGCGAGCCGCAGCACCGCCCAGCGCCGCGCCGCCTCGACGGCTTCGACCTCGGCCGCGTTCTTCTCGAAGGCCGCGCGCTCGGCGCCCCCCGACGCGTCGAGACGCTCCCGCTCGCGCCGGCGCTCCGACAGGGCGGCGAAGACCTCGTTCATCTCGCCGTCGAGCCGGGCCTCCTCCTTCTTCAGCGTCTCGATCTCGATGCCGGCCCGTTCCCGGTCGAAATCCGTCAGGTCCTCGCGCACTTCGGTCTCCGCGGCCCCTGCCGCGACCTCGGCCAGCCGGGTCCGGCACTTGCGGAGCTCCTCGCGCAATCCGTCGCGCTCGCGCAGCCGCCGCACGAGATCGGCCGGGTCGGCGCCCTGCGGACACGCATCGAGAAGCGCGTCGCGCGCGGCACGCGCCGCCTCGACCTCCTGCGAGCGCGCCTGAAGCGCGACCTCCCCCTCCTGCAGCGAGGCGCGGGCATCGCGCTCCTGGGCCATGGCGGTTCGGGCGGCCTGTGCGCGCTCGTTCAGCCGCTCGACCTGGTGGAGCGGCGGCAGCCCCGCGAGGTCCGGCGCGAGACGGGCGACGAAATCACCCGCGGCCGCGGTGAAGGCGTCGATGTCGCGCTCCATGCCGGCCACCCGGCGCGCCCGGTTGTCGCGCTCCCGCAAGATCGCTGGCACCTTCTCCCACAGGCCGAGCGCGACGGAGGCCTCGTCCGCCCCGGCGGATGCCGCGAGCCCGATCGCGCCGGCGCCCTCGGCGAAGCGGCGCCGCCACCCTTCCTCGTCGCCGGCCAGCGCCTCCCCGTCAGCCTCGAGCTTCGCGATCCTGCGCAGGCAGTCCTCGCGGCGGCCGGCCTGCGTCCGGCTCTCGGTCCAGGCTTCCCCGAGATGGCGCAGTCGATCCTCGGCCGCCCGCGCCATCGCCGGCACGGGCAGGCTGCCTGCGGCGAGCCCGACCGCCGCCGCGATCTCCTCCAGCGCAGGCCTCATGCGATCCTCCAGCGCCGCGAGCCCCGCGACCGCATCCTCCTCGGCGAGCAGGCGGCGCCTGTCCTCGAGGAGGGCGTCGAGAGAGCGCCGCCAGCCGAGCATCGGCTCCGTGCCGCCGGGCTCGAGCCCGAGGCGGCGCAACGGGCCCGCGAACGCGTCCAGCAGGGCCTCGCGCCTCGCCTCGAGCGACGCCGCCTCCTCGTCGAGGCCGCGCCCGGCCTCCGCCAGCGCCTCGACCTCGGAGAGACGGGCGGCGTGGGTGACGACGCGCTCGGCGTCGGACAGCGCCGCGTCGGCGAGGCGGTCGGCCTCGCGCACCAGCGCGCCGAACCGCTCGATCTCGCCGTGCGCCCCTTCTGCCGCAAGCGGCCTCCGCCCGAGGAGCGCGTCGGCGAGCGTCGCGAAACCGGCGTCGCGCGCCTCCCGCGCCTCCCTGATGGCGGCGTCGGTCGGCACGACGCCCGAACGCTCCGTCTCCGCGATCGCCGACCGCAGCCGCGCGAGCCTCTCCTCCGCCTCGGCCTGCCGCGCGCGAAGCGCCTCGAGCTTCCGGTCGAGCGCGGCGATGTCCTCGTGCTGCCTCGCCATCGTCTCGAGCGAGGGCATCGCCGCCTGCGCCAGCCGGTCCAATTCGACGACCGCGGGCTCGAGCCGGGCCGCGTCCTCGGCGATGCGCCGGCGCTCCCCGCGGATCGAGGCCTCCCGCTCCGCCCTGCCCTCGACGAGCCGCAGGTCCGGGCCGAGCGCGAGGAGCCTGTCGCGCCACGGTCGCGGGTCGACCAGCGCCTCCGTCGGCTTTTCGTCGTCGAGCCGCGCGAGCGTCTCGCGCTCCTCCTGCAGCCGCCTCTTCATCGAGGCGCGGTCCTCAGCGAGCCTCCTGCCCTCCGCCACGAGCGCCTGCGCCCGCGCGATCGCGGCGTCCGAGGGCAGACGCGCCTCGAGCTCGTCGCGCCCGACGCCGAGGCGCCGCGAAATCTGCACGAGCTGCGCCTCGTAGTCGTCGCGCTCGGCGACGATGCGTGGGATGTCCCTCGCCTTGCCGGCATAGTCGCCCGACCGGCCGAACAGCGCGCTGACGGCCTCCGCCTCCTGGAGCAGCGCGCGATCGACGACGATCCGGCCGAGCTGCTCGCGGCACCGCGCGACCTGCTCCTCGGCCGCCGCGAAGGCCCGTTGCGCCCTCTCCGCCTCGTCGAGCCGCCCCTCGAGGTCGGACGCGAATCCCGCGGGGAGACCGGCGAGATCGCCGTACTCGGCGAGGCGCGCCTCGTCGCCGTCGATCTCGGCGACGATCGGCTGCAGCGTCCTCAGCGTCTCGAGCCGCGACACGCGCGTGCGCAGTCGCGCCTTCGCGTCCGCCAGCTCGTCGTACTGGAGGCGCAGATCGTCGATCTCCTGGTTGAGCGCCTTCCACCGGGTGGCGCTCAGCTCGCTTTCGCGCTCGGCCCGCCGCGCCTCCTCGTGGCGCGCGAGCGCCTGGTAGAAGAGCCGGTCCTTCGAGGCGCGCGGCGCGAAGATCTGGCCGGCCTCGGCGTCGAGGTCGGACTTGAGGCCGGAGAGGCCGGAGAGGCCGGAGGAGGCGGCGAACAGCATCGAGCCGAGCTCGCCGTCGCTCCTCAGCATCTCGTCGGCGCCCCGCCGCAGACGCTGGGAGTCGAGGCCGAAGGCGCGCTCGAACACCTCGCGCGTCAGCGAGCCCAGGAACGGCGCCAGCGCGTCGTCGCGCAGCGCCGCCTCGTTGTCGTCGTCGGCGAGGAGGGTGCTCTTGTTGCCGCGCCGCCGCCGGAAGGAGAGAACCGAGCCGTCGCGGGCCTCGAGCGTCGCCGCGACCCGCAGCGAGGCGGCGTCGTGCACGAAGTCGTAGGCCTTGAGATGCGGGAAGCCGAACAGGAGGTCGGAGATCGCGGCGAGCGCCGAGGTCTTGCCCGCCTCGTTCGGCCCGTAGACGAGGTGGAGCCTCGCGTCCGGCCGGAAGCCGAGCGTGCGGTCGCTGAGCGCCCCGTAGCGCAGGAGATGGAGCCTCTCGAACCGCATGCCGCCCTCAGGCCCCGCCCGCGCGCTCGAGCAGCACGTCGCGCGCCTCCGCGAGCAGCGTCTCCGCGTCGTCGCCGAGCGGCGCGTCGAGGGCGCCGAGCCCGGCCGGCAGCTTGCCCGCGACCTCGGCGATCACGCTCCTCGCGCGCGCGATCATCTCCGGGTCGGAGGCGAGGCCTTCGAGGATGGCGGCGAGATCGAGGGCCGGATCGGCGGCCGGAGCGCGCGGGCCGGCGGGATCGGCGAGGCGCATGTCGAGCTTCTCGAGCCAGATGTCGGGGTGCAGCCTGTGGCAGGCGGCCTGGATCTCGTCGCCGACCGAGGCACGGTTCGCGACGAGGTGGCGCCGCATCGGGGTCTCGCCCGTCAGCCGCAGGCGCAGCGCGAGGAGCCTGCCCTCCGCCTCGGCGGCGACCGGCGCCAGCGCCCGCTCGACCTGGCCGAGAAGCCCGGACAGGTCCTCCGCGCCCGCGACGTCCACCTCGGCGAGCGCCCAGCGCGCCTCGTCGAGCGCCGCGTGCTCGAGCGACGTCACCCGCCCCTCCTCGACCGACACGATCACCGCGCCCTTCGCTCCGGTCTCCCGGATGCTGCGGCCCTGCAGGTTGCCCGGGAAGACGACGTGGGGATCCGTGCACACGATCTCGTGCTCGTGGACGTGGCCGAGCGCCCAGTAGTCGTAGCCACGGCCCTTCAGGTCCTCGATGCCGCACGGCGCGTAGTTCGCGTGCGGCGGCCGCCCGGTGAGCGAGGTGTGCAGCACGCCGATGTTGAAGTGGCCGGCGACCGGCGGCGGGTAGCCGAGCGACAGGTTCTCGGTCGCCGCCCGTTCGGCGAAGCCCTGCCCGTGCAGCGCCACCTTCAGATGCTCGATGCGGAAGGTCGTGGGCCTGCGGGTCTCGAACTGCGAGACGGAGGGCGGCAGGGTGATGCTCCTCGTGACGACGCTGTCGGCGTCGTGGTTGCCGCGCAGGAGAAAGAGCGGGATGCCCTCGCGGTCGAGCCGCGCGACCTCGCGGTTGAAGAACAGGCCCACCGTGTTGTCCTTCCACTCGCCGTCATAGACGTCGCCGGCGATCACCACGAAGGCCACCCTCTCCTCGATCGCCCGCGCCACGAGGTTCGCGAAGGCCTTTCGCGTCGCCTCCGCAAAGCGCGCGGCGATCTCGGGATCCTTGACGGCGAGGCCCTGGAAAGGGCTCCCGAGGTGAAGGTCGGCGGCGTGCAGGAAGCGGAAGGAGGTCACGTCGGCCTCTTCGGTCTCGAACCCGGGACGGCGCCGCGGCGGGCCGGGAGCCTCTCGGAAGAGGGGGTGGGACCCTCCGATCCGGCGCGTGCGCGTTCACGAAAACGTGAACAGCCCGACGGCGCCGGCGAAGGCCTTGCGGACCGGGCGGAAACGGATGCGTCGATAATCAGGATGGGGGATGTGCCGCGAGAGCTAAACACTTTTGTGACCACACTCGGAGCGAGACGTCAATACACTATGAAACCGGAAGCCATCGAGTGCGTTGTTTTGTCCAGAAGGCGACAGAAGGGCAACAGGGCTCACGAGCGCATTACATGCGCCGGACCCCACAGAGGTTGGAGAGAATATCCATGTTCGCACGCGGTACCGCACTCGTCACGGCTGCCGCCATTTGCGCGGGTGGATTCGTGCTTATGACGCAGCCCTCCGCGAACGGAAGCTCGCAGATCGAGCCGGCGAAGATCAGCGACCGTCATCCCGCCCTCGAGGGGCGCGAAGACACGGCCACGTTCGCGCTCCAGGCGGTGCAGGTGCCGGAGCGGCACGTGCCGCAGACGGTCCACGAGGCCCAGAAGGCCGACCTCGCGGTGGAGCGGTCCTCCTGCGCAGGCCAGACCTGGCCGCGCATCGACGCCTCCTGCCTCCAGGCGGCCGAGGGCGGCGACACACCCCGGGTCATCCGCACGGTCGCGATCGAAGACCGACTGGGCGAGAACACCAGCGTGGTGATGCGCACCGCGTCAACCGTCACGGCGGCCCGATGAGAAAGTAATTGCGCAGTGACGCAAAATTGCCACGCCGCCTCCCTCATCCGGACATGGCCGGCGGATAGTTGAAGAGCTCATCCTGACCGCTCTCCCCCGGGCGGTCATCCCCGAGAAGCTGGCGACCCATGTCCCCCGGGTCGTCAGCTTTTTTCGTATCGGCTTTCGTCCTCACCTGCCCTTCCACTGCGGCGGGCGCTTCGCGAGGAAGGCCTCCATTCCCTCGCGGAAGTCCTCGCTCGTATAGGCGCGCACGACGAGGTCGGAGCCCGTCGCGTCGCCATCGCCGGTGCGCAGCCGCCGCAGCGCCTCCTTGGTCGCGCTGAGCGTGATCGGGGCGTGGCCCGTCATCAGCGCGGCCAGCTCCCGTGCGCGGGCCTGAAGCGCCGCGTCGTCCGGCACCACCTCGCTCACGAATCCGACGGCCCTCGCCTCCTCCGCCGGGATCAGCCGCGCCGTGAAGATCAGCTCCTTCGTGCGGCCCGGCCCGATGAGCTCGGCGACCCGCGAGATCGTGGCGGTCGACAGGCAGTTGCCGAGCGTGCGCGCGATGGGAAAGCCGAAGCGGGACCCAGCCGTCGCGATACGGATGTCGCAGGCCGAGGCGATGGCGGCCCCGCCGCCCGTGCAGGCCCCGGCGATCGCCGCCACGACCGGCATCGGGCACAGCTCGATCGCCCGGAGAACCCCTTCGATCCTCTCCTCGTAGGCGATCGCGTCCTCCGCCGTGCGGAAGCTGCGGAACTGCGAGATGTCGGTGCCGGCCGCGAAGGCCTCGCCGCCGGCGCCGGTGATGACGAGGCACCTGACCGTGCCCTCCGCCGCGAGCCTCTCGCAGGTCTCGCGCAGCCCCTCGTACATCTCGAAGGTGAGGGCGTTGCGCGCCTCGGGCCGGTTGAAGGTCAGCGTGGCGACGTCGCCGTCGACGTCGAGGAGGATCGGCTCGGTCATGCGGGCGCTCCGGAACGGGTCGTCCGGCTATTCCCACATTGGAGCCACCAAGTCACGGGCCCCGACTGGAGGAAAACGTCCCCGATCGCCCTCAGCCGCCGGGGATCTCGATGAGCGCGACGGGGAGCTGGTCGAGGCAGGCGGCCACAGGCAACCGGCCGCCGCTCGTCTCGAGCGTCCGGTCGCAGAGCACGTCTCCCACGGCCGGCGGGTCGCCCGGCAACTCCACGGTCGTGTCGGCGATGATCTCGGCCGGCAGGCACAGCCCTTCGTCTCCCGACAGCCGCCCCGGCTCCCGGGGCAGCAGCGCGACGACCGAGATGTCGCCGTGGCGCCGGCAGAGGGCGAGGAGGTGCCCGGCCGCCGCGCCGGAGACCGGCAGGAACGAGACCTCGCCATGCAGGAAGAGCTCGCGGTGCCGCCCCCGCAGGGCAAGCGCGCGGGCGGTGACGAACTGCTTGAGCCGGCCGTCGCGCCACTGCCCGAGAAGGCCCGCGGCGCTCGCCGGCAGGCCCTCCGCCAATCCGTCGAAGTCGGGGATGCGCCTGTTGTCCGGGTCGACGAGCGAGAAGTCGAACGCTTCGCTGCCCTGGTAGATGTCCGGCACGCCCGGGGCGATCGTCTGCACGAGGAGCTGCGACAGGCTCGTCCACAGCGTGGCGGGATCGGCACGCCTGACGAACCGGTGGAGTGAGGGCAGGAACAGGTTGTCCGGCCCGGGTTTCAGGGCCTCGTTGACGAAATCTCGCACGGTGCTCTCGAAGGCCTCGTTCGGCGCCGTCCACTTCGTCTTCAGCTTCGCCTCGCGCGCCGCCTTGATCATGTAGTCCTGAAGCCGCGCCGCGTAGTCCCGGGCGCCGGCCTCGTCGTCCGCCTCCAGAAGGGGCGGCCACGCCGCCGCCGCGCTCTGGTAGAAGAGATATTCCGTCACGGGATCGGGCGCCGGCGAACCGTCGATCTCGCCGCGGATTCCGGCATTCATGCCGAACCAGGCGTCGACGGCGGCGCGCCACTCCTCGTGGAGGCCCGCGATGGCGACGAGCCGCGCCCGCGTGTCGGCGCCGCGCTTCGTGTCGTGGGTGGCGGTCGGCACGAGGTTGCGCGGAAAGGTCTCCTGGCGCCGCCGCGCCCGCTCCAGGAAGCGCTCCGGCGACAGGGCGACGTGCGGCGGGTGCCCGCCTACCTCGTTGCCGACGAGCACGGAGACGTTGCGGTAGCAGGCGGTGTCCTCGAGCGACTTCGCCATCACCGGCCCCGACAGCTGCTGCAGCCGCCGCGCGAAGTCGAGCTCTTCGTCGTCCTGCGGCGCCGAGACGAGGCGCACGAGGAGGTCGAGCGCGGGATGGTCGCCCTCGTCGAGCTGTGCACGGGCGGTCTCGGCCGCAGATCGAAGCGTCTCCTCCTCCGGCGCCGTGATCCCGTCACGGCCGGGATAGACGCGGTAGACCGGCAGCGCGATCAGGAGCTGGTTGATCGCCCGCCGGCCGCGGACGGCACCGATCTCGGCGGTCGCGATCTCGCGCTGCGCGAGGCTCGCCAGCGCCGAAGTGAGGCCCTCGAGCTCGCCCGCGAACAGCGTGTCGATCACCTCGGCCTTCGCGGCCTTCAGCTCCTCCTCGAAAGGCGTCTCCTGCCCCGTGAGCTCGCGCGCGACCTCGATCAGCGCTTCGGGTGCCCCTGCCGGCAGGAGAAGCCCGGTGATCTCGTTCAGGGCCTCGTATCCCGTCGTGCCGTCGACCGGCCACGTCTCGGGCAGCTCCTCGTCCGGACCGAGGATCTTCTCGACATAGATCGGGAAGTCCTTCCCCGCGCCCGCCTCGTTCACCGCCTCGCGCAGGCGCTTCAGGTAGGTCGTCGGCGCGGCGAGACCGTCGACATGGTCGATGCGGAGACCGTCGATCCGTCCGGAGCGCACGAGGTCGAGCGTCAGCTCGTGGGTCGCTGCGAAGACGGCTGGATCGTCGACCCGGACGCCGATCAGGTTGTCGATGTCGAAGAAGCGGCGCCAGTTGCGGCTGTCGGGTGCCGCGCGCCAGTGCACGAGCCGGTAGTTCTGCTGCTCGAGGATCTCGTGCAGGCGGTCGGCATCGCCGTTGATCCGGTCGAGATCCTCGCCCTTCAGCGCCTCCCGCGTCTCGGCCGAGAGCGGGAAGAAGCGGTCGAAATAGCCGAGACGGAACCGGCCGTTCTCCGCGTAGAGCTTCAGGTTGCCGCCCTGCAGCTCCTCGGCGTAAGGAGCGCCCAGCATCGGCAGTGCGATGCGGCCGCGCCCCTCCTCGGCCTCCCAGTCGATGTCGAAATGGCCGGCATAGGGGCTGTCCGCCCCCCGCGCCAGCGCGTCCCACCACCACGGGTTGCTCTCGCCGACCGCCATGTGGTTCGGCACGATGTCGATGACGAGGCCGAGGCCGTGCTGCTTCAGCGCATCATGAAGCTCGGCGAAGCCCGCCTCCCCGCCGAGCACGGGGTCGAGCACGTTGGGGTTCACGACGTCGTAGCCGTGGGTCGAGCCCTCGGCCGCCTCGAAGATCGGCGAGGCGTAGAGGTGGCTGACGCCGAGCCGCTTCAGATACGGCACGAGGGCGGCCGCCCGGGCGAAGTCGACGCCGCCGCGGAACTGCAGTCTGTATGTCGAGATCATGGGGTTCACCGTCTCGGGCGCTGCGCCCGCAAGTCCGTGAGGATCGCGTCTGTCGCGGGGTCGGAGAAGATCGCGGAGAGGTCGCGGCCGAGCCTGCGGCGCCAGTTCGGATGCTCGTCGAGCGTGCCCGGCAGGTTCGGCTGCTCGAGCTCCCTGGCGAGATCCTCGATCTGCACGAAGGCGAGGCAGGACGCGGTGCGCGCGACGAAGCGGTGGACCGCCGCCACGAACTCGCTCTCCGTCAGGGGATCGGCACCGTCGAGCAGGTCGAGGCGCTGCAATGTCTCGACGAGCCGGGCGACGTCGGCCTCGCGGTTCGCCCGCGCCTCGGCCTCGTCCGGGATCTGCCCGACATTCGCCCGCCAGTGCGCGTCGCGTCCGGCGAGCCAGCCGCGCACGGTCGGCATGTCGTGGGTCGCCGTGCAGGCGGCGGCGAGCTGCGGGTATTCCTGCGGCTCCTTGAAGCTGCCGTCGTCGCGGCGCTCGAAGGGCAGCACCCGGTAGGCGAGCATGCCGTTGTCGTGCATCGCCTCGCGGAAGCCGGACGGCACCGTCCCGAGATCCTCGCCGATGACGACGGCGCGGGCGCGGTTGGATTCGAGCGCCAGGACGGCGAGGAGGTCGTGGAACGGGTAGCGCACATAGGCGCCGTCCGCCGCGGAGCCGCCCCGAGGGATCCAGAACAGTCGCTGCAGCGCCATCGCATGGTCTATGCGGACCGCGCCGGCGTGGCGCATCGAGGCGGCGAAGGCCGCGCCGATCGGCCGGTACGCGTTCGCCTGCAGCGCGACCGGCGAGAACGGCGCGAGCCCCCAGTTCTGCCCCCCGGGGGCGAGGTCGTCCGGCGGCGCGCCGACGGAGGCCGCCGGCACGACGAGCTCCGGCGTCGCCCAGCTCGCCGAGCCGGCGGGATCGGCCCCGACCGCGAGGTCGCGGTAGAGCCCGAGCCGCATGCCGGCGTGGCGCCCCACGTCGTGCGCCCTGGCGAGCTGCCGGTCGGCGAGCCACTGCAGGTAGGCGAAGAAGGACGTCGCCTCCTGATTCTCCTCCGCGAAGCGGGCGACCGTGCCGCTGCGGGCGGAGCGATACTCCTCCGGCCAGTCCCACCAGGCGCGGCCTTCGAAATGGTCGCTCAGCGCGTCGAACAGGCACTGGTTGTGCAGGTCCTCCCCGCCCGCGGCGCGGAAGCGCAGGAACTCGTCGCGCGCGGCGTCGTCGGATCCCGCCATGAAGCGGCCATGCGCCTTGCGCAGCGCCGCCATCCGCCAGTTGAGCGCGGCCGGCCAGTCGACCAGCGCCTCGCTCGGCGGCACCGTCCCCGCATCGTCGGGCGCGGCACCGGGCACCGCGGCGATGTCGACGAGCCGCCAGTCGAGGAAGCCGCGGTTCGACGGAGAATAGGGGCTCGGCCGGTCGAAGGCGGCGGGGAACGGCGCGTGGACGGGATTGATGCCGACGAGGTCGGCGCCGGCCTGGCCCGCCCGCCGCGCGAGGTCGGCGAGAGACGTGTAGTCGCCCGTCGGCACGTCCCGCGCGTCGCGGATCGAGTAGACCTGCGCCGTGATGCCGAAGGCGCGGTCGATGCCGAGATCGGCCGGCGTCACGCAGCGCGGCGGCGCGAGGATGACTTCCGTCTCGATGCCCTCGCCGATCTCGAGGTGCAGCTTCGCACGCCCGTGCGGCAGCGGCGGGAAGCGGATCTCGAGCCGCCCGTGGCGGATCTCCGCGCGCCCCTCCACCGCCTCGCCGTTCTCGTGGCGGAGCTGCCAGTGCGGCTCTGCGTCCGGCAGGCGCACCTCGGCGACGATGCGGTCCGCCTCGCGGCTCACGACGACGGGCCCGAGCGCCGCGCCCTGGCGCTCCTCGAGCCGCCCGAGGCTGTCCCGGCACTCGCCGTCGCTGCCGGCGGCAAGGCCCATGGCCTCGATCAGCGCCCGCTTCGTCTCGGGCGAGGCGACGTGGTGGCGGCCGGAGATGTCGTGATAGGCAGGCTCGATGCCGCAGGCGTCGGCCAGCCGGTCAAGCACTTCGCTCATGGACGCTCCAGGAACCAGGCGACGGACCAGGCGGGCAATCCGCCGTGGCCGAGGGCCTTGTCGAGATCGGGCGCGGAAAGATGCAAGGCCCTTCCCTCGGGCAGGCGGAAACCGCTGCCGCTCGACGGGCCGAGCTGGGCCGCGACGCGCAGGGTCGAGCCGCCGGCGAAGCGCCACTCCGCCTCGACGCCGCGATCTCCCACGGCCCTGGCCGCGGTGCCCGTCACGCCGGCCTTCAGTAGCGGCACGACCGCCTGCCGCCGCAAGGCGAGAATCTCCCGCGTGCGGGCGGCCCAGGCCTTCGCCTCTTCGCTGTCGGGCGCCTCGGGCCGCGAGCGCTCGAACGTCTCCTCGGCGTTCGGATCGGGGATCTTCTCCCGCGCCTCCGGGTCCTTGAAGCCGCCGAAGCTCGCGAACTCGCGGCGGCGTCCCTCGCGCACGGCGTCGGCGAGGTCGCCGGAATAGTCGCAGAAGAACAGGAACGGGTGCTCCGCGCCGTAGGATTCGCCCATGTAGAGGAGCGGGATCGGCGGCGCGAGGAGCAGGAGGCTCTGCGCGGCCTTCACCGCGTCGGCCGGCGCGAGCGCCGTCAGCCGCTCGCCGAAGGCGCGGTTGCCGATCTGGTCGTGGTTCTGGATGAAGTTCACGAAGGCCTGCGCCGGCAGATCCCGCGACGGCTCGCCGCGCCTCGCCCCGTCGCGGTAGGGGGAAGGCTCGCCCTGATAGACGAAGCCCTGGGCGAGCGACCGCGCGAGCTTCTCCGCCGGCTTCTCGCTGTAGTCGGCGTAGTAGCCGTTGCTCTCCTCCGTCAGGAGCACGTGCATGACGTGGTGGAAGTCGTCGTTCCACTGCGCGTCGTAAGGCTGCCTGTCGGCGCCGCGCTGCAGGAAGCGCGAGGCGTTGTCGTCGTTCTCGAGCACGAGATGCACGTGGCGGTCGGGGCCGAAGCGCTCACGCACGCGGGCGGAGAGCTCCGTCAGGAGATGCCGCTCGCCCTCGTCGACGATCGCGTGGACGGCGTCGAGGCGCAGCCCGTCGAAGCGGTAGACGTCGAGCCAGTAGATCGCGTTGCAGATGACGAACTCGCGCACCTCCGGCCGGCGGTAGTCGATCGCCACGCCCCACGGTGTGTGCACGTCGTCGCGGAAGAAGTCCTTCGCGTAGAGGCCGAGATAGTTACCGTCGGGCCCGAAATGGTTGTAGACGACGTCGAGGAACACCATCAGCCCGAGGCCGTGCGCCTCGTCGATCAGCGCCTTGAGGTCGTCGGGCGAGCCGTAGGCGCGCTTGGGCGCATAGAACAGCGTGCCGTCATAGCCCCAGCCGCGGCGGCCCGGGAAGTCGGCGACCGGCATCAGCTCGATCGCGGTGAAGCCGGCCTCGGCGATCTCCTCGAGCTTCCCCGCGAGCGCCGCGAAGGTCCCCTCCTCCGTGAAGCTGCCGACATGGAGCTCCAGGAGGACCGTCTCCTCCCACGGCCGGCCCTTCCAGTCGCCGTGCCGCCACTGATAGGCGGAATGGTCGACGACGAGGCTCGGCCCGTGCACGTCGCCCGCCTGCGCGGCCGAGGCGGGATCGGGCACCAGGATCTGCGGGTCGGCCAGCGCGTAGCGGTAGGCCGTGCCGGCCCCGGCGTCGCGGACGAAGGTCGAGAACCAGCCGTCGCGCTGCCGCTCCATGTCGATCACCCTCGGCGTCGGCACCTCCTCGATCACGAGCTGCACCTGGTCGAGCGACGGCGCCCACAGGCGGAACGTCGTCCCGCCATGGGCCGATAGATGAGAGCCGAATGGTGTCGGCATGCCTTCCCAGCCTCCCCTGACGTGGTGGTCCGCGCTCAACTCGAAGAGCGCGAGCGATCCACCCGCCACCGTGACGGTCGTTCCGGAGGGCTCGCCGCCCTCGACCGGCAGGCCCTCGGGGTCCGCCGTGTCGATCAGGCGGCTCCACAGCCCCTCGACGAACTTGGGAAGCGTCCAGTCCACGTCTTCGTTCCGCGCGTTCATCGCGACGAGGAAAGTCGCGTCCGCAAGCGGACGGCCCATCTCGTCGACATGATCGCCCGCCGCGCCCGAAAGCAGCATGCCGAAGGCGCCGAGATGGCCGTTGTGCCAGTCCTCGTCGCGCACCCTCACGCCCGCCGGCGTCACCCAGGTGACGTCCGGCAGGCCGTCGGCGGCCCGCTCGATCCCGTGCAGGAAATAGCTGCGCCGGAACACGGGATGCTCGCGCCTCAGCGCGATCATGCGCTGGACGAAACGGTGGAAGCTCTCCGCCGAGCCGTCGCGGTGCTCCCAGTCGACCCAGCTCGTCTCGTTGTCCTGGCAGTAGGCGTTGTTGTTGCCGTTCTGCGTCCGTCCGATCTCGTCGCCCATCAGCATCATGGGCGTGCCCTGCGACAGGAACAGGGTCGCGATCAGGTTGCGCTTGTGCTTGTCGCGCATGGCCCGGATGCCGGGATCGTCGCTCGGGCCCTCGACGCCGAAATTGTGGCTCAGATTGTGCCCGTGCCCGTCCCTGTTGCCTTCGCCGTTCGCCTCGTTGTGCTTGCGGTTGTAGGAGACGAGGTCCTCGAGCGTGAAGCCGTCATGGGCCGTCACGAAGTTCACGCTCGCCCAGGGCCTTCGTCCCTGGTGGTTGAAGAGGTCGGAGGAGCCGAGCATCCGGGTGGCGACCTCGGGGGCGAGCTGCTCCTCGCCGAGCCAGAAGGCGCGCACGCTGTCGCGGAAGCGGTCGTTCCACTCCGCCCAGCCCGGCCCGTGGCCGCCGAGCCGGTAGCCCTCGAAGCCCACGTCCCAAGGCTCTGCGATCAGCTTCACGCCCTGCAGCACGGGGTCCTGGCGGATCGCGTCGAAGAAGCTCGAACCGGGGTCGAACCGGTGGTCGCTCTCGCGGCCGAGCGTCGTGGCGAGGTCGAAGCGGAAGCCGTCGACGTGGTAGTTCTGGACCCAGTAGCGCAGGCTGTCCATCACCATGCGCAGCACCGGCGCATGCGCGATGTTCAGCGAGTTCCCTGTCCCCGTCACGTCCATGTAGTAGCGCAGGTCGTCGGGGCCGAGCCGGTAGTAGTTCGCGTTGTCGAGCCCCTTGAAGCTCAACGTGGGCCCCAGGTGGTTGCCTTCCGCGGTGTGGTTGTAGACGACGTCGAGGATCACCTCGATGCCCGCAGCGTGAAGCCTGCGCACCATCGTCTTGAACTCGTGCACCGCGCTGCCGGCGAGGTAGCGCGGCTCCGGCGCGAAGAAGCCGATCGTGTTGTAGCCCCAGTAGTTGTAGAGGCCGTCCTGCCTGAGACGGCGGTCGTCGACGAAGGCGTGGACCGGCAGGAGCTCGACCGCCGTCACGCCGAGCTTCTGCAGATGCTCGATCACCGGCAGGGACGAGAGGCCCGAATAGGTGCCGCGCAGATGCTCCGGCACGTCGGGCCGCAGCGCCGTCATGCCCTTCACGTGCGCCTCGTAGACGACGAGGTCCGACCAGGACCGGCGCGGCGGCCGGTCGCCGTCCCACGTGAAGGAATCGTCCACGACCACGCATTTCGGCATGCCGGACGCGCTGTCGCGCCGGTCGACGGAGAGGTCGTCGCGCCCCGAGCCGACGCGGTAGCCGAAGAGCGAATCCGACCAGCGCACGTGGCCCATCAGGGCCTTGGCATAAGGGTCGAGCAGAAGCTTGTGCGGGTTGAAGCGGTGCCCGCGGCGCGGCTCGTACGGGCCGTACGCCCTGAAGCCGTAGAGGAGGCCCGGCCTGGCCTCCGGCAGGTAGCCGTGCCAGATCTCGTCGGTGTATTCCGGCAACGGGATGACGTCGGTCTGACGCCGCCCCGCCGCGTCGAACAGGCACAGGTCGACCCGGTCGGCGTTCGCCGAATAGACGGCGAAGTTCACGCCATGGCCGTCGAAGGTCGCTCCGAGCGGGTAGGCCCGGCCCGGCCAGACAGCGTATCGGCTCATGTGGCCGGCTTGTGCCAGGCGAAGGCCACCGTCGCGAGCGGCGGCAGCGTCGCCCGCAGGGAGTAGTCGCGGCCGTGCCAGGGCTCCGCCTCGGCCTGCAGCGTGCCGCCGGTGTCGATCCCGCCTCCGCCATAGTCGGGCCGGTCGGTGTTCACGATCTCGCGCCACTCGCCGGGCAGCGGAACGCCGAGCCGGTAGTCGTGCCGCACGACGGGCGTGAAGTTGCACACCACGAGCACGACGTCCTCGGGGCCCTCGCCGCGGCGCAGGAAGCTGAGCACGCTCTGCTCGGTATCGCTCGCGTCGACCCACTCGAAGCCCGAGGACTGCGCGTCGAGCTCGTGCAGCGCGGGCGTGCCACGATAGGTGTGGTTGAGATCGCGCACGAGCCGCTGGACGCCGGCATTGTAGGGCTCCGAGAGGAGGTGCCAGTCGAGGCTCTGCGCATAGGCCCACTCCCGCTCCTGACCGAACTCGCCGCCCATGAACAGGAGCTTCTTGCCGGGGTGCAGCCACATGAAGCCGAAATAGGCGCGCAGGTTGGCGAAGCGCTGCCACTGGTCGCCCGGCATCCGGCCTAGAAGCGAGCGCTTGCCGTGCACGACCTCGTCGTGGCTGAGCGGCAGCACGAAGTTCTCGGAGAAGGCGTAGAGCAGGCCGAAGGTCAGGTCGTTCTGGTGGTACTTGCGGTGGACCGGCTCGTTCTGGATGTAGCGCAGCGTGTCGTGCATCCAGCCCATGTTCCACTTGTAGCCGAAGCCCAAGCCGCCGAGATAGACGGGCCGCGACACGCTCGGCCACGAGGTCGACTCCTCGGCGAGCGTCGTCGTGCCGGGATATTCGGCGAAGGTCAGCTCGTTCAGCCGGCGCAGGAAGTCGATCGCCTCGAGGTTCTCGTTGCCGCCATGCTTGTTCGGCACCCACTCGCCCTCGTTGCGCGAGTAGTCGAGATAGAGCATCGAAGCGACCGCGTCGACGCGCAGCCCGTCGATGTGGAACTGGTCGAGCCAGTAGAGCGCGTTCGAGTGGAGGAAGTTCGCGACCTCGTTGCGCCCGTAGTTGTAGATGAGCGTGTTCCAGTCCTTGTGGAAGCCGAGGCGCGGGTCCTCGTGCTCGTAGAGATGGGTGCCGTCGAACTTCGCGAGCCCGTGCGCATCCTCCGGGAAGTGCCCGGGCACCCAGTCGATATAGACGCCGATCCCCTTGGCGTGACACGCGTCGACGAAGCGGGCGAAGCCCTCGGCGTCGCCGTGCCGGATCGTCGGGGCGTAGAGGCCGACCGGCTGGTAGCCCCACGAGCCGTCGAAGGGATATTCCGAGATCGGCAGGAGCTCGATATGGGTGAAGCCCATCTCGGCCACGTAGGGCACGAGGCGCTCCGCCAGCTCGTCGTAGGAGAGGTAGCGGTTGCCGTCCTCCGGCACGCGCATCCACGACGCCAGATGCACCTCGTAGATCGAGATCGGCGCCTTCAGCGAGTTCCGCGCCTCGCGCTCCCTCACCCAGGCCTCGTCCTGGAAGGCGTGGCGCGGCAGGCCCTGCACCACCGAGGCCGTCTCCGGCGGGTGCTCCGACCGGAAGCCGACGGGATCGGCCTTCAGCGGCAGCCGGTTTCCGCGGGCGTCGAGGATCTCGTACTTGTACCTCTCGCCCTGCCCGATGCCCGGAACGAACAGCTCCCAGACGCCGCACTCCACGCGGTGGCGCATCGGGTGGCGCCGCCCATCCCAGGAGTTGAAGTCGCCGACGACGCTGACGCGGCTGGCGTTCGGGGCCCAGACGGCGAAGCGCGTCCCTGCCACGCCCTCGCACTCGACCGGATGGGCGCCCAGCGTCTTGTAGAGGTGGAGGTGCTTGCCCTCCGCCATCAGGTAGACGTCGAGCTCGCCGAGGAGCGGCGGGAAGCGGTAGGCGTCGTGGACGTCGAGCGTCTCGGACGGCCACTCGATCCGCAGCCGGTAGGGGAAGGGCTCCGAATGCCCCGGCACGCTGCCCGCGAACAGGCCGTCCGGATGCGTCTTCTCGAGCTCGACGAGCGGCTCGTCGCCCGTCTCGCCGAGCACCCAGACGCGCTTCGCACCCGGCTGGAGGGTCCGGAGCGTTCCGCCATGCATGCCGAGGAGCTGGAACGGGTCGCCGTGCCGCCCCTGCACGAGCGCATCCACGGCGCTGCGGTCGGCGCGATCACCGAGGGGCTCGACGTTCTTTCTTTCGATTTCCGTCATGTGAATCGCTGGCTCTCGTCGTTGGTCTCGAGGAGACCGAGGATCCCGCGCAAGGGTATCGAGACCCAGCGGGGGCGATTGCTCGCCTCGTAGACGAGCTCGTAGAAGGCCTTCTCGAGAAGGAATGTCTCGAGCAAACGGTTCGCCTCCCCGATCGGTTCGGGCAGCGAGGGGCAGTCGCCCATCGTCTCGCGGTAGGCGTTGAGGAAGTTGCGGCACGCCTCCTCGCGCCACATGAGCGCATAGTGGGTGAGCGCGCCGCGCGAGGAGCGGCCGTTGTCGGACATGGCGTCCACCGCCGCCCAGGCGGCATAGTCGAAGCTCCTCAGCATGCCGGCGACGTCCTTCAGCGGCGAAGTCTTCGCCCGCCGCTCCTCGAGCGGCCGCGACGGCTCGCCCTCGAAGTCGAGGATGAAGAAATCGTCCTTCGCGACGAGCACCTGGCCGAGGTGGTAGTCGCCGTGGACCCGCGTCTTGGCGGCTTCGACCGGCGTCTCCGACAGCGCCTTGAGCCGCTCGCGGATCGCCGGCTCGGCGGCGACGAACCGGTCGACCGTCTCGCGGTCGTCGCCCTCGAGGTCCGGCAGGACGCGCTTCACCGCCTCGAGCGCCTTGTCGAGCTGCGCCTCGGCCTTGAGCTGCCAGTCCCGCAGGTCCTCCACGTCGACCGGCTCGCGGGCGAAGGCCTCGTCGTCCGTGTCGATCGCGAAGGCGCGGTGCATGTCGGCCGTCCGCCGGCCGAGACCGCGGGCGGATTCGTTGTAGAGGCCGAAGATGTCCTCCGGCGACTTCGCCTCCTCCTCGGGCCCGCCGATCGTCAGCGTGTCGAGCTCGCGCTTCAGGTAGTCGAGCGTGAAGTGCCAGCCGTCGCCCTGGTTCCAGATATAGCCGAACGCCGCGGCGAGCGCTGTCGCGGTTCCGTCGGGGGCGATCCGCTCGAGCGAGCCGACGAGGGGCGGCGTGTTCTCGAAGCCCGCGACGTCGGTCAGGAAGCGGCCGACCTCGACTTCGGGATGAATGCCGGAGGAGAGGCGGCGATAGGCCTTCATGATGACCTCCTGGCCGATCATGATCGAGGAGTTCGACTGCTCCGCCCCCAGGCGCCTGATCTCGAGCTCGTCGAGATCGGCGGTGAATTCGAACTTCGGGCTGTGCAGGTAGCGCAGCGCCCCGTCCGGGGTGTCGACGGTCTTATCCTCCAGCATCGCCTTCAGCGTCGCCCGGGCGAAGGCCCCGCCATGCGTTCCGTCGCACAGGGCGCCGAGCCTGGGCCCGCGCCGCACCTCGGCGACGGTGTAGGGCAGGAGCGGGTTGCCGTGGCCGACATTCTCCTCGCCCCACGCGATGTCGAGCGGCAGGAGGTAGGTCTGGGTGTCGCCGCTGCCGATCGCCGCCTCGAGCCCGAGGAGCGCGTGCGAATCCGGCCCGGCCTCGACGTGGCTCGCCCAGCCGATCCGGACGCGGCTCAGGCCTTCGCCCTTCGCGGCGAACCAGCGCTGGTGCTGCATGAAGCTCCTGAGGATGCCGCCCTCGAACTCCTTGCGCGGCCGGCCGTCGAACAGGGACTTCAGGCCCTCCGGCACGACGAGCGTGACGAATTCCGGCATCGGTTCCGGCGCATCGGTGTGCCAGCTCGGAACCTCCGCCTCCTCGGCGAGGAGGAACCAGTAGAAGCCGTAGGGCTGCAGCGTCAGGAGGTAGGGCAATTCGCCGATCGGCGGGAACGCGTTGCGGCCGAGAAGCTCGACCGGGACGCGGCCCTTGTAGTCCTGCAGGTGCAGCTCGACCGGCTGCGCCGTGCGCGAGATGTTCGCGACGCACAGGATCGCCTCGCCCTCGTGCTCGCGGATGAAGGCGAGGATCTTGCGGTTGCCGGGATAGAGGAAGTCGACGCTCGCCCGGGAGAAGGCCTTGTGGTTGCGGCGCACCGAGACGAGGCGGCGCGTCCAGTTGAGAAGCGACGTCGGGTTCCGGTCCTGCGCCTCGACGTTGATGCCCTGGAAGCCGTAGACGGGGTCCATCACCGAGGGCAGGAAGAGCTTCTGCGGGTCGGCGCGCGAGAAGCCGCCGTTGCGGTCGGGCGACCACTGCATCGGCGTGCGCACGCCGTCGCGGTCGCCGAGATAGATGTTGTCGCCCATGCCGAGCTCGTCGCCGTAATAGAGGACCGGCGAGCCGGGCATCGACATGAGGAGCGACATCATCAGCTCGATCTTGCGCCGGTCGTTGTCCATCAGCGGCGCGAGGCGGCGGCGGATGCCGAGATTGATGCGCATCCGCGGGTCGGCGGCGTAGAAGCGCCAGAGATAGTCCCGCTCCTTCTCCGTCACCATCTCGAGCGTCAGCTCGTCGTGGTTGCGGAGGAAGATCGCCCACTGGCAGTTCTCGGGGATCTCCGGCGTCTGCCGCAGGATGTCGGTGATCGGGTGCCGGTCCTCCTGCGCCAGCGCCATGTACATGCGCGGCATCAGCGGGAAGTGGAACGCCATGTGGCACTCGTCGCCGTCGCCGAAATAGGGGCGCGTGTCCTCCGGCCACTGGTTCGCTTCCGCGAGCAGCATCCTGTCGGGGTAGTTCGCGTCGATCTCGGCGCGGATCTCCTTCAGGATGTCGTGGGTCTCGTCGAGGTTCTCGCAGTTCGTGCCCTCCCGCTCGATGAGATAGGGCACCGCGTCGAGCCGCAGCCCGTCGACGCCCATGTCGAGCCAGTGTCTGAGGACGCCGATGATCTCCCGGCGCACGACCGGATTGTCGAAGTTCAGGTCGGGCTGGTGCGAGTAGAAGCGGTGCCAGAAATAGGCGCGCGCCACCGGGTCCCACGTCCAGTTGGAGCTCTCGGTGTCGAGGAAGATGATGCGCGTGTCGGTGTATTTCTGGTCCGTGTCGTTCCACACGTAGTAGTCGCGGTAGCGCGAGCCGGGCTTCGCGTGGCGTGCCCGCTGGAACCAGGGGTGCTGGTCCGAGGTGTGGTTGACGACGAGCTCGGTGATGATCCGGATGCCGCGCCGATGCGCCTCCTTGATCAGCCGCTTCACGTCGGAGACCGTGCCGTAGGCCGGGTTGACGCCACGGTAGTCCGCGATGTCGTAGCCGTCGTCGCGCAGCGGCGAGGGGTAGAACGGCAGGAGCCAGATGGCGTTCACGCCCAGGCTCTGGATGTAGTCGAGCTTCTGGATCAGCCCCTGGAAATCACCGATGCCGTCGTCGTTGGAGTCGAAGAACGCCTTGATGTGCGTCTGGTAGATGACGGCGTCCTTGTACCAGTCGTGGGCGGAGCGATCGATCATGTTGTTCCGGTTCCGATACGTCTTGTTCTGACTTGGCAGCGACGGCTCACGCGCCGGGCGGGATCAGCCGCCAGACCATGAACGGCCTGTCGGCGGGATCGAGCGTAATCGACTGGATCTTCCCCGTCAGCGTGAAGTGGTTGCCCCCGAAGAGGTCCTGCACGCCGATCGTGGCGTCGTCCGGCAGGCCGAATTCCCATAAGGGAACCTCGTAGTCGGCCGTCTGCGCGGTGTGCGGGTCGAGATTGACGAGGATCAGCAGCGCGTCCGACCTGTCGGCGGTGATCTTCGCGTAGGCGAGGATGTTGTCGTTCCAGGCGTTCAGGAAGGACACCGTCTCGATGCGCCTGAGGGCGGGATGCAGCCGCCTGATCTCGTTCAGGCGCGTGAGCTCCGCCCTGATGTTGCCCGGCCGCTCGCGGTCCCAGGCGCGGATCTCGTACTTCTCGGAGTCGAGATACTCCTCCTTGCCAGGCACCGGCGTCGCCTCCGTCAGCACGAAAGGCTCGTAGATGCCGTAGGAGGGGCTGAGCGTCCCCGCCAGCACGGCGCGCACGAGATGGCCGGCCCGGCCGCCGGTCTGCAGGTAGGCCGGGTTGATGTCCGGCGTGTTGGGGAAGAAGTTCGGCCGGTAGTACTCGCGCATGTCGGTGTGGGCGAGCTCGGTCATGTACTCGACGATCTCCCACTTCTCGTTGCGCCACGTGAAGTAGGTGTAGGACTGGTGGTATCCGACCTTGCCCAGCCGTTTCATCATCTTCGGCCGCGTGAAGGCCTCGGCGAGGAAGACGACGCCCGGCGAGACAGCCAGGACCTCGGCGATCATCCACTCCCAGAAGGGCAGCGGCTTCGTGTGCGGGTTGTCGACCCGGAAGATCTTCACCCCCTGCTCGACCCAGAACAGCACGACGTCGCGCAGCGCGTACCACAGGCTCGGGATCGCGCCGCGGTAGAAGTGGACGTTGACGATGTCCTCGTACTTCTTCGGCGGGTTCTCGGCGAACTTGATCGTGCCGTCCGGCCGCCAGTCGAACCACTCCGGATGCTCCTTGATCCAGGGGTGGTCGGGCGAGCACTGGATCGCGAAGTCGAGCGCCACCTCGAGCCCGTGCGCGTTCGCCGCGTCCACCATGCGGCGGAAGTCGTCGAGCGTGCCGAGCTCGGGATGGATCGCGTCGTGGCCGCCTTCGGGAGAGCCGATCGCGTAGGGGCTGCCCGGATCGTCGGGAGCGGGCGTCAGCGTGTTGTTGCGGCCCTTGCGGTTCGTCTTGCCGATCGGGTGGATCGGCGGGAAGTAGAGGACGTCGAAGCCCATGTCGGCGATCGACGGGATCCGGGCGATGACGTCGTCGAACGTGCCGTGGCGGCCGGCATCGCCCGACTGCGAGCGCGGCATGATCTCGTACCAGGCCGAGAAGGACGCGGCCGGGCGGTCGACGCGCACCTCGAGCTTCCTGTTCCAGCGCGTCAGGTTCGTCTTCGCGCCGGCCGCCTTCATGGCGAGGAACAGGTCCTCGTCGAGCAGCACCGCCAGCCGCGCATCGTCTCCCTCGAGCTCGGAGAGGCGGGTGAGCGCGGTCTCGATCAGGATGCGCTCGTTCTTGCCCGCCTTCTCGTCTGCGGCCTCGAGCAGGTGCTTGCCCTCCTCGATCTCGAGCGCGACGCGCTGCCCCGCATTCCGCTTCTTGACGACCTCCTCCCGCCACGTGGCGAAGAGATCGCGCCAGCTCTCGATCGTGAAGGAGTAGCGGCCGAGCTGCGTGACGGGGAAGAAGCCCTCCCACCGGTCGTTCTCGACGAAGCGCATCGGGACCGCCTCCCAGTCGCGCTTGCCCGGCCCCTGGTAGAGGATGCGGGCGTCGATCTTGTCGTGGCCGTCGCAGAAGATGTCGGCGGTGACGTGGACCTCGTCGCCGATCACCCGCTTGACGGGGAAGCGGCCGCCCTCGATCTGCGGCTCGACGGCCTCGATCGCGACCCGCTCGGCGGCCAGCGCCTCGAGGCGCCGGTCCGCTCCTTCCGCCGCTGCGAGCTTGCGCCGCTTGCCGCGGACCGGCCCCTCGCCTCCGACGAACAGCCGGACCTCGCCGGGCGCGAGCTCGATCGGGACGGACGGCGCCACCGGCTTCTCGACGCAGCCCGGCAGGATCTCGGTGAACTGGCAGATCTGGCCGCCCCCGGCGCCGTGGAGCAGGCGCGGCTCGACCGCGATGGGCTCGGGCCCGGTGTTCACGGCGATCGCCACCGCGCCCTGCGCCGTCTGGGGATGGCCGCCGTCGTGGCGCCAGATCACGGCGAGCGGATCGTAGGGGCCTGTCACGCGCTCCAGGCTCTCGGCCCGGCCCACGATGTCGTGGCGGGCCCGCAGGGCGTTCACGTCCGCGATGGCGGCGGAGAAGCTCTCGCCGGAGGCATGGGGGGAATGGGCGGCCACCGCGTCACGGGCGCTCGCCGGCAGGAGGAAGCCGGCCGAAAGCGCGCCGCACGCCCGGATGCGGCCCTTCAGCTCCTCCGGCGCCATGGCGGGCGCCGGCTCGTCGAGCGGCGTCGGGAACGCGATCAGCGGCGCGATGCGCCCCTGTCGCCGGTGCTCTTCGATCAGCCAGTCGTCATGCAGGTTCCACCACGCCGCGCTCGAGAGCAGGAAATCGAAACCGGCCCCCGCGAGCGCCTCGACCTCAAGGGGCGGGGTGGCGAGCGTGTCGGCGATGACGAGGAAATCCGGGGTCAGGTCGCGCGCGGCGCCGACGAGCCGCTGCCAGATCGGCGCGGGCGTCTTCGCGGCCCGGCGCGCGAGGATGCCGTCGATGCCGGCGCCGGCCAGGAACCGCCCGAAATGCTGCGCGGCGGACGCCATGCCGTCGCGCACCTGGTTGCGCGTGTAGTCGGGCTGCGTCGACGGCCGCTCCGGCCGGGGATCGAGCGTCGAGTCGGTCTTCGAAGGCTTCAGCCAGTCGTGCTCCTCCCGGGCGATCGGGGAGTTCTGGTCGACCTCGTCGAAGGCGGCTTCCAGCACCAGGCCAAGGCCGAGGCTCCGGAGCTGATCGAGCACCTGGGGGAGAGCCTCGAAGCGCTCGAACGCTCCCGACAGCGGCGGTGTCCCGCCCCCCGGCGAGGGAAGCGCGAAGACGCTCGGAAGCAGCAGGTGGTCGAAGCCGAGATCGAGCGCCCGCCGGGCCTCCTCGGCCCAGCCCTCGGGGCCGATCCCGCTCTCGAGTCGGAGTTGGTAGAGACTGGGTGCGCGGCGTCTCAAACTGCCCCTCCCGCTTTGGCGCCAGACCTTCTGAAGCATACAATGCACGAGGCGCGGCCCGGTTCTATCGTTCCGTTGGCGTTACGACAGGACGGATCAACCGGCTCCTCCCGGCAACGGTTCCGCTTGACCCGCCCCTCTCCCACGCCATAACCCGGTTCGACGACAGGACGATGGGCAGGGAGACCGCGATGACGAGCGACGGAGGCACCACCGGCCTCGGCGAGCCCGGCCCGACGGTGGCCGACGCCGTGAAGGGCAACTGGGTCGACCGCCGCGCTCCCGACGGCCTCAAGCCGTATCTGAGGCTCGCCCGCCTCGACCGGCCGATCGGCTGGTGGCTCCTGATGTGGCCCTGCTGGTGGTCGACCGCGCTCGTGGCGGTGGCGGCCGGCCTGCCCTACCCCGATCCCTGGCACCTCTTCCTGTTCTTCGTCGGGGCGGTCGCGATGCGGGGAGCGGGCTCCACCTGGAACGACATCGTCGACAGGAAGGTCGACGCACAGGTCGCGCGCACCCGGCACCGCCCCGTCGCGTCCGGCCAGGTGAGCGTGAAGCAGGCGCTGGCCTTCGCGGTGTTCCAGAGCCTCGTCGGGCTCGCCGTCGTGCTGCAGTTCAACCTCTTCACGATCCTCCTCTCCTTCGCGTCGCTCCTGATCGTCGCGATCTATCCCTTCATGAAGCGCTTCATCGCCCTGCCGCAGACGGTCTTCGCGCTGACCTTCGCCTGGGGCGCCCTCGTCGGATGGTCGGCGACGACAGGCTCGCTCGCCGCCGCGCCCATCGTTCTCTACATCGGCGTCTGGTTCTGGGGCCTCGGCTACGACACGATCTACGGCCACCAGGACAAGGCCGACGACGCGATCATCGGCATCAAGTCCTCATCGCTCTTCTTCGCCGACAAGACGAAGCCGGCGCTCGTCGGGATCTTCGGGGCGACCGTCATCTGCGCCGGGCTCTCGGCATGGCTGGCGGGCGGCGGCGCCATGTCCTTCCTCGGTGTCGCCGCCTTCGCGGCACACCTCGCCTGGCAGGTCTGGAGGCTCGACGCGAACGCGCCGGATGTCTGCCTGATGCTCTTCAGGTCGAACCGCTACGCCGGCGCGCTGCTGTTCGCCGGGTTCGCGCTCGACGCGATGCTCGGCTGACTTGCTCAGGCCGCCCGCTGGCGGCCGTTCAGCAGGAAAGCCCGTGCCGCCTCGGCGGCCATCGGCCTCGCGAAGAGATACCCCTGCACCTCGCTGCAGCCGGCCTCGCGCACGGCGGCAAGCTCCTCCTCCGTCTCCACGCCCTCGGCGGTCGTCGCGTGGCGCACCGTCTCCCGGCGGGTCCGCTCATGGTTCTCGAGGCTCGTCAGCCCGACCACGACGGCGAAGCACAGGCCGTTCGCGACCGCCCCTCGCCCGACAGCCAGGCCGATATCCGCGCATCGTTTCAGCATCGCTCCCCCGGCCCCGCGAAGCGTCACTAATCGTGGGCCGGGGGTGTATGTTCCGCTAACGGAATGAGAGCGTCGCGGCGTCCGCGCCGGCGGACAAGGATTTCAGCCCTCTTCGGAGAGGCAGTCGACCAGTTGCTGCGCGACGTTCCGGAGAAGCCCGGCGTAGAGATCCGCGCCCGGCTCGAGATCGGCGCCGACCGGGTCGAGCACGCCCGACCGCGCCGGCGTGCCCTCCATCACTACCTGGACGACGCTGGGCTCGAACTGCGGCTCGGCGAAGACACACACGGCGCTGGTCTCGGTGATCCTCGCCTGGATCTCCCGCAGCCGCGCCGCGCCGGGCGCCCGCTCCGGCGACACCGTGACGATCCCGGCGATGTTCAGCCCGTAATGCCGCTGGAAGTACTGGAAGGCGTCGTGGAAGACGACGAAGGGCCGGTCCTTCACCGGCTCGAGCGTCTCGGCGATCTCCCGGTCGAGCTCGCGAAGGCGCGCCTTCGCTGCTTCCGCATTCTCGCGGTAGCGGCCGGCATTCTCCGGGTCGACGCTGCTTAGGGCGCCGGAGATGGCGTCCAGCATGGCCACGCCGTTCTGCGGATCGAGCCAGACATGGGCGTCGGGCTCGCCCGCGGCGTGGGTATGGCCGCGCCCGTCGTCACGGTGGGCGTGACCATCATCATGGGCGTCGTCGTGGTCCGCGTGCGGGCCCTCCGCATGGTCGTGATCGTGGTCATGGCCGTGATCGTGGGCCTCCGCGCCGCCGTCGCCCACCTCGCCGCTGTCGCGATAGGTGTGGATCACGACCCCCGGCGCATCGATCAGGCTCACGGACTCCGCCTCGCTGCCCAGCGTCTTCAGGGGATGCTGCAGGAAGGCCTCGAGATCCTCGTCCACCCAGAATACGACATCGGCCTCCGACAGGGCCGTGGCGTCGGAGGGACGCATCGAATAGGTGTGGGGGCTCGCGGCTCCCTTCACGAGGAGGGTCGGCTCGCCGATGCCCTCCATGACGGCGGTGACGAGGGAATGCACGGGGGCGACGGAAGCGACCACCGACGGCGCGGCCGCGGCAGGAGCGAACAGGAGGGGACTGGCGACGATGGCAGCGCAGACAGCTCTCATGAGTTCTCGTCCGGTTGTGGTCTCCGCGACGGTGTGTAACGTTATAACGTAACCTCAGCAAGTCGGATATTCCCCGTGCTCCCCACGAACCAGACCCAGCCGGCGCGCGCCGCCGGCCCTCTCGTGCGCGCCAGCGGCCTCGGTGTCGAACGCGGCGGCCGCTTCATCGTCCGCGACATCGATCTCACGGTGAGCGAGGGCGAGGTGGTCACGCTCCTCGGCCCGAACGGGGGCGGCAAGACGACGACGCTGCGGGCGATCCTTCAGATCGTGAAGCCGACACTCGGCACCGTCGAGCGGCGTCCCGGCCTTCGCGTGGGATACGTGCCGCAGCGCCTCGCGATCGACTGGACGCTGCCCCTCTCCGTGAAGCGGCTGATGACGCTGACGGGATCGCAGCCGCGGGAGCGGATCGAGGCGGCGCTCGCCGAGACGGGCGTCGCCCATCTCGTCGACCGGCCGGTGCAGGCCCTGTCCGGTGGCGAGTTCCAGCGGGTGCTCATCGCGCGCGCGATCCTCAACCGGCCGCAGCTCCTCGTCCTCGACGAGCCCGTCCAGGGGGTGGATTTCGCGGGGGAGATCGCGCTCTACGAGCTCATCGGCACGATCCGCGACAAGCTCGGCTGCGGGATACTGCTCGTCAGCCACGACCTGCACCTCGTGATGGCCCGTACGGACCGCGTGATCTGCATCAACACGCATGTCTGCTGCGCCGGGGCGCCGCGCGACGTCGCACGCGACCCCGCCTACACCGCCCTCTTCGGGCCCCGCGCCGCCGAGGTCGTCGCCGTCTACCGGCACGAGCACGACCACGTGCACGACGAGGCTCACGGCCCGCTGCACGATCACGGAGGCCATTGACGGGCATGCTCAACGATTTCTTCGTCCGCGCCATGCTCGGCGGCATCGGCGTCGCGCTCGCGGCGGGGCCGCTCGGGTGCTTCATCGTCTGGCGCCGGATGGCCTATTTCGGCGACACGATGGCCCATGCCGCGCTCCTGGGCGTGGTCCTCGGGATTCTCCTCCAGCTGCCCCTCTCGATCGGCATTCTCGGCGTGAGCATGGCCGGCGCCGTCATTCTCGTGCTTCTCGAGCGCCAGAGAACCATGCCGACCGACACGCTGCTCGGCATCCTCTCCCACTCCTCGCTCTCGCTCGGCCTCGTCGCGGTCGCCTTCATGAGCTGGGTGCGGCTCGACCTCATGGCTCTCCTCTTCGGAGACATCCTCGCCGTCGGCCGCGGCGACCTGCTCGTGATCTGGGGCGGCAGCCTCTTCGTGCTCGTCGTTCTGGCGGCGATCTGGCGCCCGCTGCTCGCCGGCACGGTGAACGCCGATCTCGCCCGCGCCGAGGGCGTTCCCGCCGGCGCCGCACGGCTCGCCTTCATGCTGCTGATCGCGATGGTCATAGCGATCGCGATGAAGATCGTCGGCGTGCTCCTCATCACGTCGCTGCTCATCATCCCGGCCGCGACGGCCCGCCGCTTCTCCGGCTCGCCCGAGGCCATGGCCGGCCTCGCGGCACTGGCGGGGGTGGCGGCGGTGGCTCTGGGGCTCTTCGGCTCGCTCGAGTTCGACACGCCCTCCGGCCCGTCGATCGTCGTCGCCGCGCTGACGATCTTCGTCGTGACGATGGCGCTTCCGAGCCGCGCGAGCGGACAATAGAGCCGCGCGAGCGGACAATAGAAAAGGCCGCCGGCCGAGCCGGCGGCCTCGATGACTGCTCTCGGGGAGCGAGGGCGCCTAGGCCCTTCGGCGCTCCAGGTGGCGCCGCATGAGCGCCATGTTGCGGCGGTTCGCCTTGAAGGCGAAATCGAAGACCGACCCGAGGATCGGGATCGAGCCGACGGTCGTGTCGAGGAGCACGTTGCCGCCCATCCGCGCGAGCACGTGGAACGGCAGGCCGAGCTCCCGGGCGCGCCAGACGAGATAGACCGAGACGAGGCCGGTCGACACGTCGCCCACGCCGGGGATGATCCCGGCGAGGCCGTCGACGCCGAAGCGCCAGTTCGTGCCGGGAACGCGCCAGCGGGAGTCGAGCAGATGCGCGAGCCACTCGAGTTCCTCGATCAGCGCGCTTTCGTCGGGCGGGGAACCGGCCCGCGTTCCCGTGGCGTGGGCGTAGGTCATGTCGTCACCTCTTCAGGATGATCCAGACGGCATGGATGATGCCGGGCACGTAGCCGAGGATCGTGAGGAGGATGTTCAGCCAGAAATGCAGGCCGAGCCCGACCTGCATGAAGACGCCGACCGGCGGGAGGATGATCGCCACCAGGATGCGGAGGACGTCCATCTTGTCGCCGCGGCGCGCGCCGATGTCGCCGTGAGTGCTCATGCTTCCGACTCCGTCTCTTCCATGTGCTGCCGCCATCCGCGGCATGGTGTTGCGGAGTCAACGCGCTGCGCCCGCGCCCGGTTTCGTCGCGGCGCTGTGGAGACGTGGTGGATCGGAGGGGAAAGACCCGCCAGAGCGGGTGGAGAGGAAAGTGGTGCCGCTTGCGTGACTCGAACACGCGACCCCATCATTACGAATGATGTGCTCTACCAACTGAGCTAAAGCGGCTTGCCGGCACCGGGCGTGCTGGTGTGCCCTCCCGGTTCCCTCGGCCTGGCCGGGACGCTGGGCCCCGACCGACGGAACAGGCGAAGCCTGCCGTCCGGCCGAGCCTTCTAGTAAAGGTCTCGGCCGATCTTTTCAAGCGGTCCGCTCGCCTTTTTCCCGTCCCTTACAGAACCGGCGCGCGATGCGGGGGCGCGTCGGGATCGTCCGCCCCGTCGGGGCCCGGATCGTCGGGCGGCCGCGGAAGGTCGGAGGAGGCCGCCTCGCCGCGCCGGGGCACGCCGCCTCGCCAGGAAGGTCCCGGCTGCGGCGCCGAGGCAGGCTTCGGGGCGGAGGCCGGCTTCGGGGCGGCCGTGGGAGACATCGGACCCGGCGCCGCGGGCTCCGCCGGCACAGGTTGCGTCACGGGCTTCGCGACGCCTCGCCCCGGCTCGGCCGTCGTCGGCTGGCCCGCCTCGCTGCCGGCGGCGGGAGCCGACGCGGCACCCGCTTCCAGCTTGGCGGCGGCGGCCGGCTCGGGGAACGGGTCTTCGCCTCCGCCCGTTCGCCCGCTTCCGCCGGCGGCGCGGCCACCGGCGCGGGCGCCGTCGTCGGCTCGGCCCCGTGCTCCTTCTCGGCCGGCGTCGTCGGCTCGTGGTCTATCGGATGCGGTTCGGCCGCCGGCACCACCGGCTCGTCGGCCGGCCGCTCGCTCTCGAGCGCCATCACGGCCCGGCGCTCCTCCTCGACCTCTCCGCTCGTCAGGAACTCGGGCGGCGTCGTCCACTCGAAGGTGTCGAGCTCGCCCGTGACGGGCGAGACCGGCTGCCACTCCTCGGACACGTAGCCGTCGGCGACCCAGGCGGCATCTCTGGGCGCATGCAGCGCCCGCGACAGCCACTCGCGGACGCGGCCCGCGTCGCCGCGCTCGCCCTCCTCGATCTCGGCCATCAGCATGCAGGTGCGCCGGGTCGGGCGCTCCCGCAGCAGCGGCTCCAGCGCCTCGCGGGCGGCCGGCCATTCCCGCGCCTCGATCGCGGCGACGGCGACGGCCATGCGGCTCTCCGCCTCGTGCGGCCGCTTGTCGGCCAGCGCGCGCACCCGCTTCAGGCGGTCCTGCGCCGAATCGCCCTGGCGGGCGTGCGCGTAGACCTCCGCGAGATCGGGATGCGGGTGCTCCTTCCACGTGCGCTCGACGATCTTCGCGGCCTGGCGCGAGCTGCCGGTCGCCGACAGGAGGCGGCCGGCGATCACCGCGGCCGGCACGAGGTCGGGCGCGAGCTTGTGCGCCTCCTGGGCCTGCGCGAGAGCGGCGTCGGGGTCCTTCTCCTCGGTCTCCTGCGCCTTCGCGGTCAGGAGAACCGCGCGCTGGCGGGCGGCGGCCTTCCGGTCAATCAGCCGCGCGTCGGCGTTCCGCTTGACGGTCGCCAGCGCCTCGTCCCAGTCGTGCTCGCGCGTCTGGTAGTCGAGCAGCGCGTTGCCGGCCCAGGGCAGGCTCGGCGCGCGGCGGGCGGCCTCCTCCGCATAGGTCCGGGCGGCCGCGTAGTCGCCGTCGCGCTGGGCCTCGATGTAGAGGCCGCGATAGCCGAGGAGCTCGGTGTCGGGCCGGGCGAGCATCGCCTCGAAGGCGGCCCGCGCCGCCGCGCGGTCGCCGGAGAGCTGCGCGGCCTGCGCGGCGAGCAGCACGGTCAGCGATTCGCGCGGCGCCAGCCGCCGCGCCTCGGCCGAATAGTGCTTCGTCAGCCGCACGTCGCCGGCCGCCGCCGCCACCATGCCGCGCGACAGGGCGTGGTAGCCCTTGTCGCGGCGGCGCGCGCGGAAGTAGCCGGACACCGCGGCCGGGCTGCGGAAGATCGCGGAGATCAGCCACCACAGGATCATCACCGCCGCGACCACGAGGAGCAGCAGGACGAACGCGACGAGCAGGCTCGTCTCGAACTGGTAGCCCGCCACCGTGAGCTGGAAAGCTCCCGGCAGGTCGGCGAGCCAGCTGGCCGCGATGGCCAGCGCCGCGACGACGAGAACGTAGAGGAATGCGCGGATCATCGGTGCTCTGTCAGTTCGTCGTTGCGGCGGGTTCGGCGGCCTCGGCGGCGGGCTGACCGCGCCCGGACGTGGCGGCCGTCAGCTGCTGCAGCTCGGCCTCGGCGCGGGCGCGGGCGGAGAGCATCGCGTCGAACTCGGGGGCGGCGTCACGCGCCGCCTCCTCGAGCGACCGCCACGCCTCGTGTGCGCCCTGCACGTCGCCGGCCTCGAGCGCACGCCCCACCCGGGCGAGCGTCGCCGAGCGGCCCTCGCCCTCGGCGCCCGGCGCCGGGCGCACGCGCACGAGCGAGCGCAGCCCCTGGAGCATCTCGCCGGCATAGCCGTCCGTGCGGTCCTCGCCGGCCAGGAGCACGCGCGTCGTCACCCGGTCGAACTCGGCGCGCAGGTCCGAAACCGTCGGGAGGCCCGCGTCGGCGTTCTCGGCGAGCGCCTGTGCCCCCGCGCCGCCCGGCGACAGCGCCCGCACCATGGCGAGCTCCGTCGCGTAGGGCTGCCCGCTCTCGGCCGCCCGGCGAAGGCCCGAGAGGGCGAGGATCTGCCGCGCGCTCGCGTCGGTGGCGGCGAGGTTGCCCTGCAGCTCCTCCATGCGCCCCTGCAGATCGCCGCTCACCGTGTCGATCGACTGCCGCAGCTCGCCGAGCGTGCCTTCGAGCTGCTGCACGCGCTGGTCGAGATCGGCGAGCTGCTGCCGCGTCTCCTCCGACGGAGCCGACGCCGCCTCGGCGTTCACCTGGACCTGACCGGCGAGCTCGCCGAGCCGGGACTCGACGGACTGGACCGCCTGCTCGACGGAGCCGACGGACTGGCGGAGCCCCGCGAGCGCGTCCTCGGACGGGCCCGCCTGCTCAGCAGGCGCCGCCGCCTCCTCGAGGGCCGCGATGCGCTCCTCGATCGGCGCGAGGTCGGCGCCGCCGCCCGGCTGCTGCTCGCCGAGTGCCGCAAGCTGCTGCTCGAGCTGGGAAACCCTCTCGCCCAGGTCGCCGCCCTCGGCCTGTTGCACGCCCTCGCCGAGCTGCGACAGCTGCGTCTCGAGCCCCTCGACCCGTTCCTGCAGGTCGGCCGGCGCCGCCTCGCTGCGGACGGTGTCGATCGTGCCCTCGAGCGCCTGCAGGCGCTCCGCGTTGCTCTCGACCTGCGCCTCGAGATCGCCCGGCCCCGCCGTCTGCACCGGTGGCAGAAGGCCGCCATAGAGGGCGCCGAGATAGAGGCCGAGGACGATGAGCGCCGCGACGAGCCCGCCGAGGAAGCCGCCGCCGCCTCCCCCGCGCGCCGGTGCGGCGGGCGGCGGCGTTGAGCCCGTGCCCGACGGCTTCGCGGAAGAGGACGTCGTGCCCGGGGACGGCGCGCCAGACGAAGGTGCGGCCGAGGCGGCCGTGCCCGACGCCTTCGAGGCGGACGACGCCGAGGATGTGGAGGCCGCAGCTCCCGTCCCCGCCGCCGCCGAGGTCGCCGCGGACGGCTTGCCGTCCTCGGATCTCGCCTTGAAGTCGGTGGTGAAGCCCTGGAGCGGATCGGCGGGCTTCGAAGCCGGCGTGGACGATGCGCCGCTGCCCGTCGCGGCGGCGCCGGAGGAGCCGGATTTCGGAACGGAGGTCGACGAGCTTGCGGAGGACGGAGAGCTCGCGGAGGGCGAGGTCGTGGCGGGGCCCGACGGGGTTGCCGGCGAGCTCGACGGGGCGGGCTTCGATGACGACGTTGCCGACGAGGACGCGCCGGTGCCCGAGGCGGAGGCCGTGCCGGAGGATGTCCCGGGCTTGGAGACGTCCTTGGCGGTGCCCTGGATCGTCGGAGGCTTGACGGCGCGACGGCGTCCTCCCGGAGCTGTCTTCTTCCTGTCGTCGTCGCCTGCTGCCATCTTCGAAATCCGTTGCCGTTCCAGTTCTTCGGGAAGTCGATCCCGCCGTTATACACGCATTTGCGCGCACGTCGCGACCCGGCAGGACACCTCAGCCGACACCGGGCCGAAGGGTCCGCAGCGCCTCGACGAGCGCATCCTCCGTGTTGCCGCGTGCCACGGCGATATGGGAATGGCCCGCCTGACGAAGCGGTTCCGCCACCGCCTCGGACATCGCCACGGCGGCCAGCGGGGCCAGCGCGTCCGACAGCCCCTCGCGCGCGGCGACCTCGAGCAGCAGCCGCGCGGATCGGGCGGAATAGAGGAGCACGGCATCGATCCGCCCCTGCCGGAGCGCCTCCGCCGCGTCGGCCGGCAGGCGCTCCACCGCGCGCGCCTCGTAGAGGACGAGCCGGTGCGTCCGAAAGCCGCGGCCCGCCAGCGCGGCCGCCACGTCGACGGCGACGTCGCGGCCGGCCGGATGCAGGATCGCGCCGCCCTCGGGCCGGCAGGCGGCTGCGACGGCCGCGACGAGCGCATGCCCCTCGCCGGTCGGAGACGCCTCCGCCACGTCGGTGAAGCCGGCCTCCCGCGCCGCCCGGGCCGTGCGCTCGCCGACGGGAAAGGCCCTCGCAGCGAGCAGGCGGGCGAGCTCGGGGCGGCGGCCGATCTCGGCGGCCGCGTTGGCGCTCGTCAGAACCACGGCCTGCACCTCCCCGCCGGGCAGGGAAGCGGGAACGGGAGCGATCTCCATCAGCGGCGCCACGAGCGGCTCGTGCCCCGCCGCCTCGAGCCGCTCCGCCGTGCGGCCCGCGTCGCCCTCCGGCCTCGTGACGAGCACCCTCATCAGTGCGAGCGCAGCTCCGCCAGGAACGCTTCGCCCGCCTCCGCGATGATCTCCTCGGCGGCATCCTGCCCCAGCGCCCCGGCCTCCCCGACCGCCCCCGAGCGCGACGTGGCGAATTCGGTGCGCCCGTCCGGGCTGATGACGAGGCCCGAGAAGGAGATGCGGTCGCCCTCCACGGTGGCGTGGCCCGCGATCGGCGTGCGGCAGGAGCCGTCGAGGACGGTCAGGAACGCGCGCTCGCACTGCAGCGCCGCGGCGCTGTCGGCATGGTCGATGGCGGCCACGAACGCCGCCATCGCGCCGCCGGCGCGCGTCTCGATGGCGATGATTCCCTGCCCTAGCGCCGGCAGGAAGCCCGCCGGATCGAACACCGACGTCGCCACCTCGGGCATGCCGAGGCGATTGAGGCCCGCCGCGGCCAGAAGCGTCGCCTGCACCTCGCCCCGCCTCAGCTTCTCGAGCCGCGTCTGGACGTTGCCGCGGAAGGTGACGACCTCGAGGTCCGGCCGCGCCCGCCGCACGAGCGCCTGCCGGCGCAGCGAGGCGGTGCCCACGACGGAGCCTCGCGGCAGGCCCGCGAGGTCGCTCGCCACATGGCTGATGAAGGCGTCGCGCGGATCCTCGCGCGGCAGGACGGCCGACAGCGTCATGCCGTCCGGCAGCCAGGTCGGCACGTCCTTCGCGGAATGAACGGCGAGATCGGCCCGGTCGTCCGCGAGAGCCTCCTCGATCTCCTTCGTGAACAGCCCCTTGCCGCCCGCCTCCGAGAGCGGACGGTCCGTGATGCGGTCGCCGGTCGTGCGGATGACGACGATCTCGAAGGCCTCCTGTCCGAGATTGTGCGCGGCGGCGAGCCGGTCGCGCACTTCGTGGGCCTGTGCGAGGGCGAGAGGGCTGCCGCGCGTGGCGATGCGGACGGGGAAGTCGATCAACTGCTTGGCCTCGTCGGATGACAGAACGGGATCGGCGCGACTATAGAGACGCGGACGCGCCGATAAAGACCGCGGATGACGCATATCATGCTGGTGCTGGGTATCGAGACGAGCTGTGACGAGACGGCGGCCGCCGTGGTGCGCCGCGAGGCGGACGGGCGTGCGTCGATCCTGTCGAACGTCGTGCGGAGCCAGCTCGACGAGCACCGCGCCTATGGCGGCGTCGTGCCGGAGATCGCGGCGCGCGCCCATGTGGACCTGCTCGACCACCTCGTCGACCAGGCGCTGCGCGAGGCGGGCGTGCGGCTCGCCGAGGTCGACGCGGTCGCGGCAACGGCAGGGCCCGGGCTGATCGGCGGCCTCCTGGTGGGCGTCATGACGGGCAAGGCCCTCGCCTTCGCCGCCGGCAAGCCGTTCCTCGCCATCAACCATCTCGAGGGACACGCGCTCACGCCGCGCCTGACGGACGGGATCGGCTTTCCCTACCTCCTGCTCCTCGTCACGGGCGGGCACACGCAGCTCGTCGCCGTCCACGGGCTCGGCCGCTACGAGCGCCTCGGCACCACCGTCGACGACGCGGTGGGCGAGGCCTTCGACAAGGTGGCGAAGCTCCTCGGCCTCGGCTATCCCGGTGGCCCGGCTCTCGAGCGCGCGGCGACGCAGGGCGATCCCCACCGCTTCGCCCTGCCGCGCCCGATGTCCGGCCGCCCGAACTGCGACTTCTCCTTCTCTGGCCTCAAGACGGCGGTGCGCATCGAGGCGGAGCGTCTCGTTCCCCTGTCGGAGCAGGACGTCGCGGATCTCTGCGCCGGCTTCCAGGCCGCCGTCGTCGACGTGATACGCGACCGCACGCGGCGGGCGCTCGAGCTCTTCGCCGGCGCGATCGATCCGAACGTTCCGCTGCGTCTCGTCGTGGCGGGGGGCGTCGCGGCGAACGGCTCGATCCGCGCCGCGCTGGAGGAGCTCGCCTTCGAGACGGGCGCGGCGCTCGTGGCGCCGCCGCTGAGGCTCTGCGGCGACAACGCCGCCATGATCGCCTTCGCGGGCGCCGAGCGCCTCGCCGCCGGCGAGACCGGCGGCATGGAGACGAAGGCCCGGGCCCGCTGGCCGCTCTCCGACATGGGCGCCGCGGCATGAGCGGGTTCCGGCGCGTCCTCGTTCTCGGTGCCGGCGCGTGGGGCACCGCGCTCGCCATGTCCGCGCTTCGCGCCGGATGCGAGGTCACGCTGTGGGCGCGCGACGCCACGACACTGCGCGACATCGAGCTCTACGGCGAGAACCGGAAGCGGCTCCCGGGGATCCCCCTCGGACCCGGTCTCGCGCTGACACCCGATCTCGCGCAGGTCCGGACCGCCGACCTCGTGATTCTCGCCGTGCCGGCCCAGACGGTCCGGCAGGTGTCGGGCGAGCTCTGCCCGCATCTCGTCGCGGACACGCCCGTGGTCGTCGCGGCCAAGGGCTTCGAGCGCGACAGCGGCGCGTTGATGAGCGCCGTTCTGGCGGAGGCGCTGCCGGCCGCGACCCCTGCCGTCCTGTCGGGGCCGAGCTTCGCCGCCGACGTCGCCGCCGGCCTGCCGACGGCCGTCACGCTCGCCGCCGCGGATGCCGGCCTTGCCAAGGCCCTCGTCGCGTCCCTCGGACATCAGGCCTTCCGCCCCTACTCCTCGACGGATCTCGTCGGCGTGCAGGCCGGCGGCGCCGTGAAGAACGTGCTCGCCATCGCCTGCGGCGCCGCGAAGGGCCGCGGCCTCGGAGCGAGCGCCTCGGCGGCGCTCATCTCGCGAAGCCTCGCGGAGCTGCGCCGCCTCGGCCAGGCGATGGGCGGGCGGCCCGAGACGATGATGGGGCTCTCCGGCCTCGGCGACCTCGTGCTGACGGCGACGAGCGAGCAGTCGCGCAACATGTCGTTCGGCCTCGCCCTGGGCCGCGGCGGCACGCTCGACGCGGCGCTCGCGGGCCAGACGGCGGTGACGGAGGGGGTCTTCACCGCCCCCGCCGTCGTCGGCCTCGCCCGGCGCCTGAACGTCGAGATGCCGGTGTGCGACGCGGTGGCGCGGGTGCTCGCGGGAGAGCTCGACGTCGCACGGGCGGTCGAAGCCCTGCTGGCGCGCCCGTTCCGCGACGAGGAATGAGTTCAACTCAAGCTGGAGAGCGAAACGCGATGGCCTACTGGCTGTTCAAGTCCGAGCCGGACGTCTTTTCCTGGGAGGACCTTCGGAAGAAGGGCAAGTCCGGCGAGGAGTGGGACGGCGTGCGCAACTATCAGGCGCGCAACAACATGCGCGCGATGAAGGTCGGCGATCTCGGCTTCTTCTATCACTCGAACGAAGGCAAGGAGATCGTCGGCATCTGCGAGGTCTGCGCCGAGGCCCATCCCGATTCGACCGACGGGACCGGCAAGTGGGAATGCGTCGACATCCGTGCCGTAGAGCCCATGCCGCGCCCGGTGACGCTCGCCGAGGTGAAGGACACGCCGGAGCTGAAGGAGATGTCGCTCGTCACCTCGATGCGTCTCTCCGTCCAGCCGGTCCGCGAGGAGGAGTGGAAGCTCATCCGGAAGATGGGCGGGATGGGCTGAAGGCGAGCGAGGCTCGGTGCCCGGTGCGGGCGTGGGGCCTGGCCTCGGGTGCGGCTTGCACGCGCGTGTCGGTGGACACACATCAGGTCGACAGACGATAATGGATACCGCGCGATCGTGCGCGAGCGGGAGGACCGTGATGGCTGAGCCAGCGAAGCCGGCGAGTGACGAGGCACACCAGCCGCCCGCAGCGCCGCGTCCCGAAAAGGCGGTGAGATCCACGGCCTCGGACGCTGCTGCCCGGACGCTGCGCAATTTCCCCAGGACGATGGACCAGCTCTCGAAGTGACAGACGACTTGGAGCCGGATTGGATAGAGCCCGGCTTCGTCGTGGAGCTCAATCTGGCGATCGTCTCGGCGACGGGGGAGACGCACCTCGTAAGGGATGCCGGACTTCTCGAGAGCGCGGTGATGCGCCCTCGCCAGCACTGGGCCTATGGCCAGACCGATCTTTTCACCCTCGCTGCCGCGCTGCTCCAGGGGATCTGTCAAAGTCACGCCTTCGAGCAGGGCAACAAGCGCACGGCCTTCGCCGCGATGGACGAATTCCTGGCTCGGAACGGCTGGCACCTGGAACCGAGCTTCGATTCCGAGGCACTGGGTCTCGATATCGAAGCCTTCATCGTCGAGCACCGGGCACCGCAGGACATCCGCGACTGGGTCCGTCGGCTCTGCTTGACCTGACGACGCGCGGCGGCGTGCCGCCACGTCCCCATCGGCTGGGCTCCGCCAGGGCGCCCGAGGAACACACGGATTGACGGAAAGGTCCCTCACCGCCCGCAGCCTCGAAGCGCGGCGCGCCTTCGTCGAGGCGAACACGCTCGTCCTGCCGGTGCCGCACTGCCCGGAGATCCGCCTGCACGTGGCGGACGAGGCGCTGCCCCTTTGGGAGAAGACCGAGGAGGAGCTCGGCGAGGCAGGGCTGCCGCCGCCCTTCTGGGCCTTCGCCTGGGCGGGCGGCCAGGCGCTGGCGCGCTACATCCTCGACAACCCGGAAACTGTCTCCGGCCGACGCGTGCTCGACCTCGGCGCAGGCAGCGGGCTCGTGGCCATCGCCGCGATGAAGGCGGGCGCGGCCTCCGCCCTCGCCGCCGACACCGACCCGTGGGCCGAGGCGGCAGTCGCGCTCAATGCCTCTCTGAACGGCGTGGCGGTGACGTCGAGCACGCAGGACATGCTCGACGGCGGTACGGAGGGCTTCGACCTCGTCGCCGTCGGCGACCTCTTCTACGAGAGGCCGCTCGCGGCCCGGGTCCTCGCCTTTCTCGACCGGGCGATGGAGGCCGGCGCTGGGGTCCTCGTCGGCGACCCCGACCGAACCTACCTGCCGCGCGAGCGGCTGCGGCATCTCGCGCTCTACGAGGTCCCGACGCCCCGGGCGCTGGAGGACATGGAGATCAAGAAGACGTCGGTCTGGGCCCTCGAGCCGAAGCCCGTGGCACCGCTCGCCCCGCGGCCTCAGTAGAAGCCGGCGAGCTCCTCGAGCGCCTCGCGGTCGGTCAGCCGCACGCGGTCCTGCCGGTCGAGCACGATGGCGCCCCTGCGCCGGAGCTCGCTGAACGAGCGCGACACCGTCTCGATCGTCAGGCCGAGATAGTCGGCGATCTCCTGCCGGGTCAGCGCCAGCTCGATCACCTCCTCTGCCGGCAGCCCGACGAGGAACGTCGCCAGCCGCTCGAGGGCCGACTTGCGGCCGAGGAGCACGGTGTGCTCGTGGATCAGCCGCACGCGCCGGCGCAGATGCGCCATCAGGCGCAGCTGGAGCTCCGCGGACTCCTCCGCCGAGCGGCGGTCGTGGGCGTGGATGCGCGCCGCCGTCACGGTCTCGGCGCCGCAGTCGGTCTCGTCGCCGATGCCGAAGCCGAAGAAGTCGCCGGGCCCCAGAAGCTCGACGACCTGGCGCCGGCCGTCCGGCAGGAGCTTGTAGAGCATCACCGCCCCCTCGACGATCTCCCAGACGGCGGTGGCGGCGTCGCCCTCCGCGAAGACCTCGGCGTGGGCCGCGAAGCTCTGGAGCCGCGGGCGCTTGGCCGTACCGGCGGCGACGGAAGCCGAGGTCGGCTGGAAGGTCGTCTCGTGACGCTGCGTGTCGGTCGCGATCTGCATCTTGTGGCTTCCTCGATCTGCCGCGGGTTTCGCGGTGGCGTGATCCAATGGGTACCGGACGCAGGAGCCCCGCGAAATTCGTCCGACTGCGTACGAAGTGCCACGTAGTTCGCGGCGATCATCTGCGGCGCTGCGTGGAAGTGCCGGGCACGACGGGCTTTTCTTCAGGCTCACGACCCGTCCTGGCGCCGGCCGCCGCGCCGATCGTTGTCGCTCTTCGACTTGCAGCCATATTCTTGCGCGCCAATGTGCCGCCGCCCGGTAGCCCGGAACGCATCTGCGGCCGCAGCTTTCACCCGCTGAAAAGGAACCCCCGATGCCCCCAGAAGCGTTGGCGAACATACTGCGCGAACTGCCGCTGCGCGTGGCGACGGCCGTGCCCGACGACCTCCTCGAAGCCTGGTTCGCGCCGGGCGCGGGCATGGATCCGTTGAGCGAGGAAGCGAAGGCGGCCGCCGCCGAGTTCGGCTGGCGGTTCGAGTGCGAGTTCAAGCACTACCCGGACCGCATGGAAGGCGTGTTCTGGAAATGGGTGCCGGCGATCTGAGGAGACGGACATGGACATGCAGGGCGAGCTTCGCGAGGCGATCGTGCAGGAGCTGCGGCGCCAGGCGGAGATCAGCGAGGGCCGGCTGACCGTGGAGGCGGGCGACGAGGACATTGTCGTGAATGGCCCGGTGAAGATCGACGACCTCGTCATGGTCATCGCCGGCTCCCTGGCCGGAGGGCCCTGAGCCCGGCGGGCTCGGCCAGGGCGGAAGAGGGCCCGTCCGGCCCCCTTCCCAGTCGGTTCTGCCTGTCGTCCAGGACAGGCAAAGCCCCCTCTTACTGGGTGGTGATGACCTGCATCACGAGCTCGTCGTCGACGCGCACCGGCCCGTCTTCCGTCGCGCCGAGCGTGTACTCGAAGACGCCCGTCGCGGTGCCGCCCTGCTCGGAGTGGACCATGAGCATCAGCATGTCGCCGCTCGCCACCTCTTCCTGGAGGATCGCTGCGACGTCCTGCGTCGTGCCCGCCCGGATGGGCGCGTAGCCGATGACGGGCCCCGGCTTCATCTCCGAATCCGTCCTGTGCACGACCAGCCAGCCGTTCTCCTCTGCCGTGACGGCGTCGGCGCTCACGATCCCGTTCGACACGTCCTGGTCGGAGGCCGAGACTGACGGCTGCATGTCCGACTGCGCCAGAGCGGTTGTGGCGAACCCGACCGTGGCCAGGAGTGCAATCATTGTGCGGGTCATGGTGGTCCTTCCGTTGATTGAGCGGCAATATTGCCCGCTCATGTCCCTACGCCGCCCCTCCCGCACCGGTTTTCCCCGCTCTCGTCGTTGTGATCGCGGCCGCTCGCCAACGCCCGCCGCCTCGGCACCATCACCGCGAGCGCCTTTGGCCGCACGCTGAAGCGCAGCGGCGGGGCCATCCGGACGAGGTCGCCGTCGACCGTCACGTGCAGGAGCCTGCGCCGCGAGTGGATCGTGATCTCGCGTATCGTCCGGTAGGACAGGATGTCGGCCTTCTTCCAGCGCCCGACGGCCATCCCGCCGACGATCCGCAGGAGGCCGGCCGGCGAGATCCTCTTGGCGAGGTACATCGTCAGGAGGCCGCGATCGAGGCGCGAGCGGGCGAAGACGCGGCCCCTGCCCTCGTCGTATTCGTTGTTGAGGACCGCGACGACCCGCACCCGCAGGCTCTGGCGCCCCTCGGCGGTCTCGGCCACGAGCGCGAGCCTCGGCGACGGGCGGAACAGGATCAGGAAGGCCGCGAGCAGCCCGACCCACGGCCGCGACCCGAGGCGCGCCTTCAGGCGCTTGCGCATCGACGACAGGCTCGACGTCGCCCCGATCATGCACTTCGACAGGAAGATCCGGCCGTTCACCTCGCCGAGGTCGATCTCCTGACGCTCGCTCTCCGAGAGGGCGAGGACCGCGGCGTCGCGCGAGAGCGGCACGCGGAGATCGCGCGCCAGGAGGTTCGCCGTGCCGAGGGGCCAGATCGCGAGCGCCTTGCCGCTGCCGGCCAGGAGCGAGGCCGCGAGGTTCAGCGTGCCGTCGCCGCCGCCGACGAGCACGATCTCGGCGGGGCCGTCCCGCGCGCTCTCGATGCGGCCCGCCAGTTCCCCCGCCGGAACCGGCACGACCTCGTGGCCCCGCTCGTTCAGCAGCCCGGCCGCACGCGCCTCGAGCGCGGCGGCGCCGGCGCCGTGGCCGGCGCCCTCGTTCACGATGATCGCGATGCGCATGGCGGGAGATCTCTGCGGGGGGTATGGGAAACGCGGAAAGGCGCCGGAGCGATCCGCCGCCATGGCGCCGGCATGGCCTCACCGTCGCGCATCGGGCGGGAAAGCGCGGGAAAATGCGTGGTCCAGCCAACTCGCCGTCCCACCGCACGCGTGATAGCGTCCGGACCTCGACATTCGAGGCGAAAAGGGAAAGAACATGGCCGCCGCCAACACATCCACCTTCGCGGTGCTGCTCGCCGCCGCCGTCGGCTTCCTCGCGAGCTTCCTCTGGTACAAGGCCTTCGGGACCCCCTGGCGCCTCGCCCTCGGGCGCGCCGAGCCGATGAAGACCACGCCGCAGACCTACGTGACGGCGGCCGTCGCCCTTCTCGTCATGGCCTACGTCCTGGCTAGCCTGATCGGCGAGGCCGGGAGGGTCACGATAGAATCGGGCGTCGTCATCGGCGCCATGGCCTGGCTCGGCTTCGTCGCGACCTCGATCGCGGTCAATGACAGCTTCGCCGGATCGCCCGTCACGGTGACGCTGATCGACGCCGGCCACTGGCTCGTCGTCCTGAGCCTGATGGGCGCGACGATCGGCCTACTGGGCGCCTGAGGGCCATGCCGGATCAGACAAAGGTCGGATGGCCGCTCGGTTGAAGCGACAAGCTCCCCTGGCGCATATTCGTTCCACATAAGCAGCAATGTCCGGAGAACCGGACGAAGGGAGGAAAGATGTCGGAGAACGTGTTTCCGGTCTCTGAGGAGTGGAAGAGGCGCGCCCATGTCGACGCGGCCAAGTACAAGGAGATGTACGAGCGGTCGGTCAGCGACCCCGACGGGTTCTGGGCCGAGCACGGCAGGCGCATCGACTGGATCAGGCCGTACACGAAGGTCAAGCACACCTCGTTCGACCCGCACAACGTGTCGATCAAGTGGTTCGAGGACGGCACCCTCAACGTCTCGGCGAACTGCATCGACCGCCATCTGGAGACGCGCGGCGACAAGGTCGCGATCATCTGGGAGGGCGACGACCCGAAGGACGACGCGAGGATCACCTACCGCGAGCTGCACGAGCAGGTGTGCCGCTTCGCGAACGTCCTGAAGGCCCGTGGCATCGGGAAAGGCGACCGCGTCACGATCTACCTGCCGATGATCCCGGAAGCCGCCTACGCGATGCTCGCCTGCGTGCGGATCGGCGCGATCCACTCCGTCGTCTTCGGCGGCTTCTCCCCCGACAGCCTCGCCGGCCGCATCCAGGACTGCGATTCGAACTGCGTCATCACGGCGGACGAGGGCGTGCGCGGGGGCCGCAAGATCCCGCTGAAGGCGAACACCGACGCCGCCTGCGACAAGTCGCCGAGCGCGAAGACGGTGATCGTCGTGAAGCGCACGGGCGGGGACGTCGCGTGGAACGCCGAGCGCGACGTCTGGCTGCACGAGGAGATGGAGAAGGTCTCCGCAGACTGCCCGCCCGAGGAGATGAACGCCGAGGATCCCCTCTTCATCCTCTACACCTCGGGCTCGACCGGCAAGCCGAAGGGCGTGATGCACACGTCGGGCGGCTACCTCGTCTACGCCTCGATGACCCACCAGTACGTCTTCGACTACCACGAGGACGACATCTACTGGTGCGCCGCCGATGTCGGCTGGGTCACCGGCCACAGCTACATCGTCTACGGCCCGCTCGCGAACGGCGCGACGACGCTGATGTACGAGGGCGTGCCGAACTGGCCCTCACCGTCGCGCATCTGGGAGGTGGTCGACAAGCACGAGGTCAACACCCTCTACACCGCGCCGACCGCGATCCGCGCGCTGATGGGCGCGGGCGAGGAGCACGTGAAGAAGACGAGCCGCAAGTCGCTGAGGCTGCTCGGCTCGGTCGGCGAGCCGATCAACCCGGAAGCCTGGCTCTGGTACTACCGGGTCGCGGGCGACAGCCGCTGCCCGATCATGGACACCTGGTGGCAGACCGAGACCGGCGGGATCATGATCACGCCGCTCGCCGGCGCCATTGACCAGAAGCCCGGCTCCGCGACCCTGCCCTTCTTCGGCATCCAGCCGGCGATCGTCGATGCGGAGGGCCACGAGCAGCAGGGCGCCTGCGAGGGCAACCTGATCATCACGGACTCCTGGCCGGGGCAGATGCGCACGGTCTACGGCGACCACGAGCGGTTCGTTCAGACCTACTTCTCGGCCTACAAGGGCAACTACTTCACCGGTGACGGCTGCCGGCGCGACGCCGACGGCTACTACTGGATCACCGGCCGCGTCGACGACGTCATCAACGTCTCCGGCCACCGCATGGGCACGGCCGAGGTCGAATCCGCCCTCGTCGCGCACCCGAAGGTCTCCGAGGCCGCCGTCGTCGGCTATCCGCACGACCTCAAGGGCCAGGGCATCTACGCCTACGTGACCCTCATGGGCGACGTCGAGCCGACGGAGGAGCTGAAGAAGGAGCTCGTCCAGTGGGTGAGGAAGGAGATCGGGCCGATCGCCTCGCCAGACCTCATCCAGTTCGCGCCGGGCCTGCCGAAGACGCGCTCGGGCAAGATCATGCGGCGCATCCTGCGCAAGATCGCCGAGGATTCCTTCGACAGTCTCGGCGACACCTCCACGCTCGCCGATCCGGGCGTCGTCGACGACCTCATCGGCAACCGCCAGAACCGCAAGGCCACCGCGTGAGCGCATGAAAAAAGGGCCGGCGGTAAAACCGCCGGCCCCT
>NZ_AWXZ01000039.1 GCF_000496075.1 Lutibaculum baratangense AMV1 | reverse complement strand
GAGCAGCAGCGCCAGCGCGCCGAGGAAGAGCGCCGCCAGGTCGAGGAGCAGCAGCGCCAGCGCGCCGAGGAAGAGCGTCGCCAGGCCGAGGACCAGCAGCGCCAGCGCGCCGAGGACCAGCGTCGGCGCGAGCAGGAGCAGGCCGACGACCGGCGCCGCGAGGACGAGCGGCAGGCCGAGGAACGCCGCCGCGAGGAGGAGCGACGCGCCGAGGATCGGCGACGTGAGGAGGAGCGGCGGACCGGTGAACGTCGCCGCGACGACGACCGCCGGAACGCCGAGGAGCGGCGCAGAGGAGACGACCGCGATGGTGATCGCGACCGACGCCGGGCCGACCGGGATCGCCGTGGACCGGACGGAGACTTCGATCGGGAGCGCATGCAGCGCTGGCTGAGCGAGCGGGGCGAGAGGCTCGAACGCGAGCCGCGCTTCGACGCGCCCCCGGATGCCCGCCGGGTCGAGCAGGACCGCAACCGGGTCATCTTCGATCTCGGCGGCGGCGAGATCGTCGTCCGGCACGACGAGACGGAGCGGCTGCGCCGGCGCGCGGAGGAGGTCTACTACGACAGGCTTCCGAACGGCTTCGTGCGCACCACGATCGAGCGCCCGGGCGGTGTGCGGATCGTCACGATCGAGGACCGCTACGGCAACCTGATCGAGCGCACGCGCATCGAGCGGAACGGTCGGCAGGTCGTCCTCTTCTCGGCGCCGCGCGAGTATTACGACCGGCGCGAGCGTGGCCGCGACCGCCCGCGCTGGCGCGATCCCGCGATCGACCTGCCCCCGATCCAGGTGACGATCCCGCGCAACGAGTACGTCCTCGAGGCCGAACGCGCCGACCGCGACGCGTACTACAGGACGCTGGAACGTCAGCCGGTGCAGCATGTCGACCGGACGTTCTCCATCGAAGACGTGCGCTATTCGGAGCGGGTGCGGGATCTCATGCCGCGCATCGACCTGAACACCATCAACTTCGACACGGGAAGCGCGCAGATCACGCGGAGCGAAGTCGACAAGCTGTCGGATCTCGCCTACGCGATGGAACGCATGATCGACGACGACCCGGCCGAGACCTTCCTCATCGAAGGACACACGGACGCCGTGGGAAGTGACAACTCGAACCTCGCCCTTTCGGACCGGCGGGCCGAGTCGGTCGCGTCCGCCCTCACGGAGGTCTACGGCATTCCGCCGGAGAACCTGGTGACGCAGGGCTACGGCGAGCAGTATCTGAAGATCAACACGCAGGCGGCCGAGCGCCAGAACAGACGCGTCACGGTGCGGCGAATCACGCCGCTGGTGAACCCGGTGGCGAGCGGCGGCTGATCCCAGAGACGAGCAAGCCGGCCCACCGGCCAGGTCGAGAAGGCTCGCCCGTGAGGGCGGGCCTTTTTCGTTGTGCCGTGCGCCGGCACCGGCAGCGCAATGAAGCCCGTCGTCGAGCCACCGGCGCGGCAGACGAACCAGGAGCTTCTCCGGAGGTTTCGCCAGTGATCGGACGGCTCATCGGACTTTGTCAGGAGGCTTCACGCTCTCAGCATGCGTTGCGTGCATCACACGCCGTTGAAGACCGCCCGGAAATGGTGGTTATATTCGATCGATAGAGTGTAAGGCGTGAGGTGACCATGAACAGGATCCTCAGGGCCGCGCTCTCACGGCTCGTTGAGAGTGGCGACCTGACGATCATCGACGCTCGGGGGCGGCGCGATCGCTTCGGCGACGGCACGGGCGAGCCGGTGGCCGCACGCATCACCGACCGCGCCACCGAATACAAGTTGTTCGCCAATCCCGAACTCGCTTTCGGCGAAGCCTACATGGACGGGCGGATCGTGATGGAGCACGGCTCCGTCTACGACCTGATCGACATTCTCATGCGACAGGACCGCGCGCGGGTGATGCCAGCGCTGATCGCGGTCCGCCGGGGCCTTCGTTTCCTGCGCCGACGGCTCGACCAGCTGAACGTGGGATTGCGCGCACGCCGGAATGTCGCCCACCATTACGACCTCGACGGCCGCCTCTACGATCTGTTCCTCGATGAGGACCGGCAATATTCGTGTGCGTATTTCGAGGATCCCCAGACGAGCCTCGAGGAGGCGCAACTCGCCAAGAAGCGGCACATCGCGGCGAAACTCGACATCCGGCCCGGCCAGCGCGTTCTCGACATCGGATCGGGGTGGGGCGGTCTCGCCCTCTACATCGCCGAGCGGTTCGGCGCCGAGGTCGTCGGCATCACGCTGAGCGAGGAGCAACTCAACCTGTCCCGACGCCGGGCGGCGGAGCGGGATCTCTCGAACCGGGTCTCTTTCGAGCTCGCCGACTATCGCAGCCTCGAAGGGCCCTTCGACCGCATCGTGTCGGTGGGCATGTTCGAGCATGTGGGCATAGGCTACTACCACACATACTTCGAGAAGGTGCGGGATCTCCTGACCGAAGACGGGATCGCGCTCATCCACACGATCGGCCGCAACGCGCCGCCCGGCAGCACGAGCCCGTGGATCGCGAAGTACATCTTTCCCGGCGGTTACATCCCCGCCCTCTCCGAGGTCATGGAGGCGATCGAGCCGACGGGCCTCTACGTCAGCGACATAGAGGTGCTGCGCCTCCATTATGCGGAGACGATCCGCCATTGGCGCGACCGGTTCGAAGCGAATCGGGACGCCGCCCGGGACCTCTATGACGAGCGGTTCTGCCGCATGTGGGAGTTCTATCTCGCAGGGTCCGAGATGTCGTTCCGGCGCGACGGGATGGTGAATTTCCAGCTTCAGCTCTCGAAGAAGGTCGACACGCTGCCCATCACCCGCACATATATGGAGACCGTGGAGCAGCAATTGCGGCTGAAGGACGCCGCGATTCTGGAGGTGGGGCGCGCCGCGGAGTAAGCTGCCGGGAGTCAAGCCGCGGCGGCGGCGATTCTGGCATGCCTGTGCATAGCGCTGATTCCTGTGGTCTGTGACCGCCCTGCTGATGCGCCGCCGTTAAGATTCTGAACACCATGTCGGCCATGAGCATAGAGCCCCTATTCCGCGGTCCCGCGCCGAGTCCCGATTCCGACTACCGGACGCCCCCCGCCAACATCGAGGCCGAGCAGGCTCTGCTGGGCGCGATCCTCGTCAACAACGAGGCCTTCTACCGCGTCTCGGACTTCCTGCTTCCGGAGCACTTCTTCGAGACGATCCACGCCCGGATCTTCGATATCGCGGGACGCCTCGTCCGCGCGAACAAGACGGCGACGCCGATCACGCTCAAGACCTTCGTGGAGAAGGAGGAGCCGATCGGCGAGATCACGCTGCCGCAATATCTCGCGCGGCTGGCGGCGGACGCGACGACCGTCATCAATGCCGAGGATTACGGCCGGACGATCTACGACCTCGCCATGCGCCGGCAGCTGATCTCGATCGGCGAGGAGATGGTGAACCTCGCCTATGACGCGCCGGTCGACACGACGCCTGGCGACCAGATCGAGCTTGCCGAGCAGCGCCTCTTCAAGGTCGCGGAGACGGGCAAGTACGGCGCCGGCTTCCTCAGGTTCTCCGACGCTCTGAAGGATGCCATCGACATGGCGTCGAAGGCCTACCAGCGCGACGGCCACCTCTCGGGCATCTCGACGGGCCTCGCCGATCTCGACGACCTGATGGGCGGCCTGCAGCCTTCGGACCTGATCATCCTCGCCGGCCGTCCGGCCATGGGCAAGACGTCGCTCGCCACCAACATCGCCTTCCACGTCGCCGAGCATTACCAGGCGCAGACGCTGCAGGACGGGCGGACGGAGACGATCAACGGCGGCATCGTCGGCTTCTTCTCCCTCGAGATGTCGGCGGAGCAGCTCGCCACCCGCATCATCTCCGAGCAGGCCGAGGTTTCGTCGGAGACCATCCGCCGGGGCAAGACGACCGAGGCCGAGTTCCAGCGCCTCGTGGAGGTGGCCGGCCGGCTCCAGCAGGTGCCGCTCTTCATCGACGCGACCGGCGGCCTCTCGATTGCGCAGCTCGCCGCACGGGCGAGGCGGCTGAAGCGCCAGAAGGGTCTCGACTTCCTCGTCATCGACTACCTGCAGCTCCTGCAGGGCTCGGGCAAGCGCTCCGACAACCGCGTGCAGGAGATCACCGAGATCACCACGGGCCTCAAGGCGCTGGCGAAGGAGCTCAGCACCCCGATCCTCGCCCTGTCGCAGCTCTCCCGCCAGGTCGAATCCCGAGAGGACAAGCGTCCGCAGCTCGCCGACCTCCGCGAATCCGGCTCGATCGAGCAGGACGCGGACGTCGTGCTCTTCGTCTACCGGGAGGAGTACTACCTCAAGAACAAGAAGCCGCGGGAGGGCACGCCCGAGTTCGAGACGTGGCGCGAGGAGATGGAGCGCGTCGCCGGCCTCGCCGAGGTGATCATCAGCAAGCAGCGCCACGGCCCGACGGGCACGGTGAACCTCGCCTTCCAGGGCGAGTTCACCCGATTCGAGAACCTCGCCCACGACAGCCGCATGCCCGTGAGCTTCGAATGAGCCTGCCTCCAACGCGGGTATCGCCCGAGGAGCTCAGCGCGCATGCCGGGCGCCTGATCGTCGACCTCGACGCCCTCGCGGAGAACTATCGCGCCCTCGCCGCGCGCGCGGGCCCGGCCGAGGCCGCCGCCGTCGTGAAGGCCGATGCCTACGGCACGGGGGTCGAGGGGGCGGTTCCCGCGCTCTCCGCCGCGGGCTGCCGCACGTTCTTCACCGCGATCCTCGCCGAGGCGCGGCGCGTCAAGGCGCTCGCGCCCGATGCGACCGTCTATGCGCTCGGGGGGCTCGCGCCCGGCTGCGCCGGCGCCTTCGCGGAGGCGCGCGTGCGGCCGGTGCTCGGATCGCCGCCGGAGATAGAGGAGTGGGCGGAGTTCTGCCGCTCCCACGGGAAGCCGCTCGCCGCGGCCCTTCATGCCGATACAGGCATGAACAGGCTCGGCCTCTCGCTCGAGCAATGCCGCGCCCTCTCCGGATCGGGAGCGCTCGACCAGTTCGAGATCGCCCTCGTGATGACGCACCCCGCGTGCGCCGACGACCTCTCCGACCCCGCGACCGAGGCGCAGAGGCGCCGCTTCGACGAGGCGCGGGCGCTGCTGCCGGCCGCCCCCGCCTCCTTCGCGAACTCGGCGGCGACCCTGCGCGATGCTGCGTTCCACTACGATCTCGTCCGACCCGGCATCGCGCTCTACGGGGGAGCTGCTGTTAACGGCGCGCAGAACCCGATGCGCAACGTCGTGACAGTGACGGCTCGCATCGTGCAGCTGCGCGACGCGAAGGCGGGCGAGGCCGTCGGCTACGGCGCGGTCCAGCACCTCAGGCGCGACAGCCGGCTCGCGATCCTCTCCGCGGGATATGCCGACGGCTATGTCAGGCTGGCCGGCGGATCGGACGCGCGCGCCGGCGGATCGGCGTTCATCGACGGCACTCCGGCCCCGCTCGTGGGACGCGTCTCGATGGACCTCGTCGCCGTCGACGTGACCGACCTTCCCGAGGACGCCGTGGCCCCGGGCCGGGAAGTCGTGCTGATCGGCGAGGAATTCACGGTCGACGACGTGGCGCGGCTCTGCGGCACGATCGGCTATGAGATCCTCACCCGTCTCGGCCCGCGCTTCCTTCGCCAGTATGCCGGCGGACCCGCGACCTGATGGCGAAGCGCAGCCCGCAATTCGTCTGCCAGGCCTGCGGCAACGTCACGCCGCGCTGGGCCGGCCGGTGCGAGGCCTGCGGCACGTGGAACTCGATCGTGGAGGAGGACGCGCCCGCGCCCGTGACGGCGGCCGGCAAGACGATCGGCCGCGGCAGGGTGCTCGAGCTCGTGCCCCTCTCCGGCGAGGACGAGGACGCGCCGCGCACGCCGACGGGCATCGCCGAGCTCGACCGGGTGACCGGCGGCGGCTTCGTGCGCGGCTCGGCGGTTCTGATCGGCGGCGATCCCGGCATCGGCAAGTCGACGCTCCTGATCCAGGCGGCGGCGCGTCTGGCCGACCGCGGCGGCAAGGTCGTCTACATTTCCGGCGAGGAGGCGATCGGACAGGTCCGTTTGCGCGCGAGCAGGGTCGGGCTGGCGCAGGCGAAGGTGGGTCTCGGCGCGGAAACCCGGATCGAGGACATCCTGGCGACCCTCCAGGACAGCCCGCCGGACCTCGTCGTCATCGATTCCATACAGACGATGTGGACCGACGCGGCGGATCCCTCTCCCGGAACGGTGACCCAGATCCGCGCCGTCGCGCAGGCGCTCATCCGCTTCGCCAAGAAGAGCGGGACGACGGTGGTGCTCGTCGGGCACGTCACGAAGGAAGGCACGATCGCGGGCCCGCGGGTCGTGGAGCACATGGTCGACGCGGTGCTGTACTTCGAGGGAGACTCGGCCCACCGCTTCCGCATCCTGCGCTCGGTCAAGAACCGCTTCGGCCCGACCGACGAGATCGGCGTCTTCGAGATGACGGGCGGCGGGCTCGAGGAGGTCGGCAATCCCTCGCAGCTCTTCCTCGGCGAGCGCGACGCAGCGACACCCGGGGCCGCGGTCTTCGCCGGCATGGAGGGGTCCCGCCCGCTGCTCGTCGAGATCCAGGCGCTCGTCGCGCCCTCGCCGCTCGGGACGCCTCGGCGGGCGGTCGTCGGCTGGGATTCGAGCCGCCTGTCGATGGTGCTCGCCGTTCTCGACGCCCATTGCGGCCTGAAGCTCGGGGGGCACGACATCTACCTGAACATCGCCGGCGGGCTGCGCATCGCCGAGCCGGCGGCAGACCTCGCCGCGGCCGCGGCGCTCGTTTCCTCGCTCGCCCAGGCGCCCCTGCCGCAGGGGCGGGTCTTCTTCGGCGAGATCAGCCTGTCGGGCGGTGTGCGCCCGGTGCCACATGCGCCGGCGAGGCTCCGCGAAGCCCTGAAGCTCGGCTTCGAGGCCGCCGTCGCGCCGAAGGGCAACTCGGAGGACGGCGAAAAGGGCGATCTGCCGATCGAGTCGGTGGAGACGCTGGCGGAGCTCGTCGCGCGGATCGCGGCCGGGTCGGAAGCGCTGCGGCAATGACTTTGCGTAGTGTGCGGATTCAGCTTATTTAGTCACCGCCCCGGGACGAGCGGGCGCACAGAAGGGACACGCCTTTATGGTCATCACCGGCCTGGATTTCATCGTCGTCATAGTGATGCTCATATCCGGGCTCTTGGCTATGGTTCGCGGACTGACGCGGGAGGTGCTGTCAATCGCCTCGTGGGTCGCCGCCGCTCTCGTGACGCTCTACACGTTCCCGCGCTTCCAGGGCATGGTGCGCGAGCAGCTGCAGCCCGACTGGCTGGCCGACATCTCGCTCGCGCTCGGCGTGTTCGTGCTGACGCTGATCATCGTGTCGTTCATCACGATGCGGATCTCCGATTTCATTCTCGACAGCCGAATCGGCGCGGTCGACCGCAGCCTCGGCTTCGTCTTCGGGCTCGCGCGCGGGCTTCTGATCGTCGTCATCGGCTATCTTTTCTTCGCCTGGCTTGTGCCGGAGGAAAATCAGCCTAGATGGGTGGTCGAGGCCCGGTCGAAGGACCTCTTGCAGGACACCGGCGCCGCGATCATCGCGCTGCTTCCGGAGGATCCGGAGGAGGCCATTCTCGACCGGCTGCGCAACCGCGGCCGCGGGGACGACGTGCCCCCCTCCGGCGCGCCGCAGCCGGGCGAGGATCCGGAGGCCCTGGAACAGCCGACCGAGCAGGGCTACGCGCCGAACGAGCGCGGCGACCTCGACCAGCTCCTCGACAGCACGGCCGGCGCCCGGTAGCGCCGGGCCGCGAGGGTTTTGTCTCTTGATCTGAGGAGTCCTCGATGCATTCGAGCGACGCACACGAGCTTTCGTCACCGTTCGATCCCGACGAGGACCGCCTCCGCGAGGAATGCGGCGTCTTCGGCGTGTTCGGGCATCTGGACGCCTCGGCCCTGACGGCCCTCGGCCTCCACGCCCTGCAGCACCGCGGGCAGGAGGCGGCGGGCATCGTCTCCTTCGACGGCCAGCGCTTCCAGTCCGAGCGCCGGCTCGGCCTCGTCGGCGATCATTTCTCGAAACGCTCCGTGATCGAGCGGCTGGCGGGCGAGATGGCGATCGGCCATGTCCGCTACTCGACGACCGGCGAGACGATCCTCCGCAACGTGCAGCCGCTCTTCGCCGATCTCGCCGGCGGCGGCTTCGCGGTGTGCCACAACGGCAACCTGACGAACGCGCTCACGCTCAGGAAGCAGCTGATCCGCGACGGCGCGATCTGCCAGTCGACGTCGGACACCGAGGTGATCCTCCACCTCGTGGCGCGCAGCCCGAAGGCGAAGCTCGTCGACAAGTTCCTCGACGCGCTCCAGCAGATCGAGGGCGCCTATTCGCTCGTCGCGATGACGAACAAGAAGCTGATCGGCGCGCGCGACCCCCTCGGCATCCGCCCGCTCTGCCTCGGCGATCTCGACGGCACGCCGATCCTCGCCTCGGAGAGCTGCGCGCTCGACATCATCGGCGCGAAGTTCGTCCGCGACATCGAGAACGGCGAGGTGATCGTCATCTCGCAGGACGGCATCGAGAGCCACCGGCCCTTCGCCCCGCGCAACCCGCGCCCCTGCATCTTCGAGTACATCTACTTCGCCCGGCCCGACTCCGTCGTCGGGGGCAAGAGCGTCTACGAGGTCCGCAAGAAGCTCGGCGTCGAGCTCGCCCGCGAGACGGCGACAGATGCCGACGTGATCGTGCCCGTTCCGGATTCGGGCGTCCCCGCCGCCATCGGCTACGCCCAGGAATCCGGTATCCCCTTCGAGCTCGGCATCATCCGCAACCACTATGTCGGCCGCACCTTCATCGAGCCGACCCAGCAGATCCGTGCGCTCGGCGTCCGCCTGAAGCACAACGCCAACCGCTCACAGGTGGCCGGCAAGCGTGTCGTCCTGATCGACGACAGCCTCGTGCGCGGGACGACGTCCGTGAAGATCGTCCGCATGATGCGGGAGGCCGGCGCAACCGAAGTTCACATGCGGATTGCGAGCCCGCCGATCACGCACTCCGACTATTACGGTATCGACACGCCGGAGCGGGAGAAGCTCCTCGCCGCGACGATGACGCTCGAGGAGATGCGCGACTTCATCGGCGCCGACTCGCTCTCCTTCCTGTCCGTCGACGGGACCTACCGCGCGATGGGTCACGAGCGCCGCGACAACGACAGCCCGCAATATACCGACCACTGCTTCACCGGGGACTATCCCACGCCGCTGCGGGACATCACCGCAGCCGAACGCGCGCAGCAGCTGTCGCTTCTCGCCGAGACCGCCTGATCCAAGAGCCTAAGCCCGAGACCACATGACCCTCGACCTCAAGAACCGCGTCGCCGTCCTGACCGGCGCCTCGCGCGGCATCGGATACGCCGTCGCCAAGGAACTCGCCAAGACGGGCATCCACCAGGTGCTCGTCGCCCGGACGGTGGGGGGGCTCGAGGAGCTCGACGACGAGGTTCGCGCTCTCGGGGGCAGCGCGACCCTCGTGCCGCTCGACATCACGGACATGCAGGCCCTCGACCGGCTCGGCGCCTCGATCCACGAGCGCTGGGGGCGGCTCGACGCGCTGATCGCCAATGCCGGGGTGCTGGGTGTCCTCGCGCCGCTCTCGCAGGTCAAGGCGAAGGACTGGGAGCAGACGATGACCGTGAACCTCACGGCCAACTGGCGGCTCCTGCGCTCGCTCGATCCGCTTCTGAGAAAGTCGGACGCCGGGCGCGCGGTCTTCATGACCTCCGGCGCGGCCCGGCGCGCGAAGGCCTATTGGGGGCCCTACAGCGTGTCGAAGGCGGCGCTCGAGATGATGGTCCGGATCTACTCGCAGGAAGTGGCGATGACGCCGCTGAGGGCGAACCTCTTCAACCCGGGCCCGGTGCGCACGGCGATGCGCGCGAAGGCCATGCCGGGCGAGGATCCGCAGAGCCTGCCGCACCCGAGCGAGCTCGCCCCGGCGATCGTCGATATGCTCTCGCCGGAACTCGACCGCAACGGCGAGGTCTATGACTGGCCGAGCCGCAGCTGGATGTCGCCCGGCCCCGCGGCCTGAGGCCGCGCGCTGCCTCCGCGGTCCTTCCGCCCGCCTCTATGACTTGTCGTACGGGTTCTCCTGCTTGCGCAGGAGAAGCCTCACCGGGATTCCCTCGAGGTCGAAGGTCTCGCGCAGCCCGTTCACGAGGTAGCGCTTGTAGGATTCGGGCAGGGCTTCGGGCCGTGAGCAGAAGCACACGAAGGTCGGCGGCCGCGACGAGACCTGCGTGATGTAGCGCAGGCGGATCCGGCGACCCGCCACGGCCGGCGGCTGGTGGTGCTCGAGAAGCTCGGCGAACCAGCGGTTGAGCTCGCCCGTCGAGACGCGGCGGTTCCAGCGCTCGTAGGTCTTGAAGACCGCCTTCATCAGGTTGTCGAGGCCGCGGCCGGCCAGGCCCGAGACGGGGACTGTCGGCATGCCCCGCACCTGCGCGATGAGCCGGTCGGCCTCGAGCCGCAGGTCGCGCAGCTGCGCGTCGGCATCCTCCGCACGATCCCACTTGTTGAACGCGATGACGAGCGCCCTGCCCTCCCGCACGACGAGGTCGGCGATCTGCAGGTCCTGCTTCTCGAAGGGCTGGTCGATGTCGATCACGACGACGACCACATGCGCGAACCGGACCGCCCGCAGCGTATCGGCGACCGACAGCTTCTCGAGCTTCTCCTGCACGCGTGCCTTGCGCCGCATGCCGGCCGTGTCGACGAGCTGGACCGGCCTGCCCTTCCACTCCCAGTCGAGCGTGATGGCGTCGCGCGTGATGCCGGCCTCCGGGCCGGTCAGAAGCCGCTCCGAGCCGATCAGGCGGTTGATCAGCGTGGACTTGCCCACGTTCGGCCGGCCGACGATCGCGATGCGGATCGGCCCCGTCTCGTCCTCCTCCGACGCTGCCTGCTCGGCGGGGGCGGGCTCGACGCGCTGCGCGTGCTCCTCCGCCTGCCGCTCGAGTGCATCGGCGAGATCCGCGAGGCCCAGCCCGTGTTCCGCCGAGAGCGCCACCGGCTCGCCGAGCCCGAGCGAGAAGGCCTCGTAGTAGCCCGCGTCGCTGGCACTGCCCTCGCTCTTGTTGGCGATCAGGATGACCGGCTTGCCAGCGCGGCGCAGCACCTCGCCGAAATAGTGGTCGTCGGGCATGAGCCCCGAGCGCGCGTCGACGAGGAAGAGCGCGACGTCCGCGTCCTCGATCGCCGCCTCGGTCTGCGTCCGCATCCGGCCGGCGAGGCTGTCGGCCGGGGCATCTTCCAGTCCCGCCGTGTCGATGACGCGAAACCTCAGGTCGCCGATGCGGCCCTCGCCTTCCCGGCGGTCGCGCGTGACGCCTGGCTCGTCGTGGACGATCGCGAGGCGCCGCCCGACAAGGCGGTTGAACAGCGTCGACTTGCCGACGTTCGGTCGGCCGACGATGGCGACCGTCAACCGGGGATCATCCCTCATCGGCACGTCCTTCGCGACCTTGAACGCCGTCAGTTGACCGCCGACAGATTGCCGGCATTGTCGAGGACGAGGACGCGCCCGCCAGCCGCGATCGGCGGGAGGAAGACCGGGTTGCCGACATTCTGCGCCCCCGTCAGCTGGCCCGACGCAGGATCGATGATCAGCACCCGGCCGTCGGACGTCCCGACCCAGAGCTGGCTACCGGCCAGGAGCGGGCCGGCGAGGTCGACGCGGCTGCCCCTGTCGTTCGTGACGGGCGTCCGCCAGCGGATCTTGCCGGTGGCCCGGTCGAGAGCCACGACGGCACCTTCGAGCGTCGCCACGAAGATCGAGTTGCCGGCGACGGCGGGCGTGTGGGAGCTCGCGACGCTCTGGGCCCACCGGCGCTCGCCGTTGGACAGGCTCGTGGCGATCATCCGCCCGGAAACGCTGACGGCGTAGACCGTGCCGTCGAAGACGACCGGGCGGGACACGTCGTCGATTCCCGAGACGGAGGTAAGCCGGCTCGCGCCCGTCAGCGCGTCGAGCCAGGCCGGCGTGCCGTCGGACGCGTTGAAGACGATGATCTCGCCGGAGCTGTACGGCACCACCACCTTGCCGCCGCTGACCGCGGGGCTGGCGCTGCCGAAGACGCCTGTCGCCTCGCCGATCCCGCGATGCCGCCACTTCTCCGAGCCGTCGGCGACGTTCAGCGCGACGAGGACGTTGTCGGAGGTCACGACATAAGCCGTGCCGTCTGCCACCGTGGGGGCCCCGCGAGGAGGCGCGGGAACGTTCGACGTCCACACGACGCCGCCGGTCGCCGGATCGAGCCCGACCACGGACTTGTAGGGCGTCGCGACGACGAGCACGCCGCTGCCGGATGCGAGACCGCCGCCATAGCCCCGGCCGCGCTCGCCCTCGGGGCGGGTGCTGACCGACCAGGCCCGGCCGCCGCCGGAAATCGAGAAGGCGGAGACGGTCCCGTCCGTGGCCATCACATAGGCGCGCCCGTCGTCGACGACCGGAGACGCGGCGAGCCGGCCCCGCCGTTCGACCTCGGCGACACGCGCGCTCCAGGGCTGGCCCGGCGTCAGCGACACGTTGCCCGGCGCATTGCTCGGCACGCCGCCCGGCTGGGCCCAGGCCGACAGGCCGGAGGGGCCGGGTATCGAGACGTTTCCACCGGCTGCCTGGTCCGGCGCGGTCGCGGCCGTGTCGGCGAGGATGCCGCGCCGCTCCCCCGGAAGCCTCTGCTCCGGCTGCTTGAAGGGGTTGAAGTTGACGGGGTTGAAGTTCTCGAGCGAGTCGGAACAACCCGAGAGGAGCATCCCGCAGGCAAGGGCTGCTGCACAGGCGCGCGTGGCGGCATAGGATCTTGAAGACGTCATTGCGTGTCCCCGTTTGTGCCGGCTGCGGACGGATCTTCGGGCGAAGTCGGTTCGGACGGCAGAGCTTCCTCCGCCTGAGGCGTCGGCGTCTCTTCCGTCGCCGGAAGCGGAGCCGGCTCGGGCGCCGCTTCGCCTTCGGGGTCGCCGGCGGGAGCGGGATCGTTCGCCCGCTCGTCGAGATCAGAAGGTGCGGACGGAACCTCGAAGGGGTCGGAGGTGCCGGACGTGCCCGGAACGGACAGCGCTCCGGGCGCCGCCGGCGTGAGGGGGACGCCTGACGCATTCGGCGTGACAGGCTCGGGCGCGGGCTCCGCTGCGGTGATCGCGTCCGGCGCACCGGCCGCCAGGAGCGTGAACATCATCTCGGCACGCTGCAGCAGGCTCGGGGGAGCCGCTGGGTCGGCGAGGACCTGCTCGAAGGAGGACGATGCCGCATCGTAGTCGCCGGCCCGGTACTGGGCGAGACCGACGATCTCGAGGGCCGAGTTGCGCCAGGGGCTCTCGTCGTCGCCGAGATAGGGGCCGAGACGTTCGCTGAGCTGCAGCGGCTCCGCGCTGTCCACGAGAAGATAGCCGGCTCTGATGCTCGCGAGCCCCCGCATGAGGCGCGGCACCGAGGCATCGTTCGCCACGGCGTCGTAGGCCGCGACCGCACCGTCACGATCGCCCGCAGCCGCCAGCTCCGAGGCATGGCGGAGCGACGCGAGGGCGGAGTAGGCGCCACCGTCTCGCGCGATCTCCGCGAAGGCCTGGCTCGCCGGCTCGTGCTGGCCCTGCGTGGCGAGGCCGACAGCCTCGAAATAGAGGCTTCCCGCCTCCGCCGCGCGGCGAGCCTCGTACCATTCCCAGGCGCGCCAGCCGCCGACACCGGCGACGATCAGGAGGGCGACGGCGATGATGAACGGAGCGAAGCGCTTCCAGAGGGCGGTATATTGCTCACGGCGCACCTCCTCATCGACTTCACGAAAAATGTCCGACATGAAGAGGCGCCTCGGATCCCCGTGCTGGCGTGGTGGGCTTTCAGACAGTCAGGAGCTTCCGCCGGCTCTCCAGGAACCCGCGCAGTCTGCTGCCGTGCTTACGTTTTCCGTGCGGCGAGATCAAGGCTCCCGGCGCGTCATGCCAGCGGGGAGACGCCGATGAGCCACTCGTGCAGAAAAAGCAGGAACGCGACGTAGATCGTCGCGCCGACGACCAGAGCGATGACGTCGTTCGCCCAGTTCGGCTGGCCCTTCACCTCGTGCCCGGGCTTGGAGGCCGGGCGCCGCTTGAGCGAGATGCGGTCGACGACCGCCCAGGCGAGAAAGGAGCCGAACAGCAGCACGTCCGCGAGGGTGCCGTTCGCGAGCAAATGCGCGAACGCCCAGAGCTTCACCGCGGCGAGCATCGGGTGCTTCGCCTTCGCCTTGATGTGCCCCGGCGCATAGGCCGACACGATCAGCACGAAGACGGGCATCAGGAGCACGAGCGAGATGTGCCGCATCCAGACGGGCGGCGAGTAGATCACCACCGGATCGAGGCGCGCGAGGCCGTAGCCCCAGACGACGAGGACGATGCCGAGAAGCGACAGGAGGGAGTAGAGGCCCTTCCAGGCATTGTCGCCACGGCGCGCGATGAAGGCCTCGCGGAAGCCCGGCGCGACGATGCGCTCGGAATGGACGCCCAGGAACAGAACGAGCCCGAGAACGAGTACGAACATCTCAACCTCTCCCTTGCGAGACCACGGCGTCCCGGCTGCGCCGGCTCGTGCCGGGCGCCCTACCCTACCCGCCCGGACGCCGCCGGCAGAGGCGCGACATCCTTCGTCGCATGAGGCCTATCGGCGCACCGAGCCGCTCGCGCGGACGGGGATCAGGCGACCTTCCACCAGGCTTCGGGCGAGACGCGCCCCGCGGCGTCCTCGATGACCTGCCCGGCCCGGAAGAGGGTCGATTCGTCGAAGGGCCGCCCGATGAGTTGCAGGCCGAGCGGCAGGCCCGAGGCGTTGAGCCCGGCGGGCACCGCGATGCCGGGCAGGCCCGCCATGTTCACCGTCACGGTGAAGATGTCGTTCAGGTACATCTCGACGGGCGAGGCGGTCGCCATGGAGCCGAGACCGAAGGCGGCGCTCGGGGTGGCAGGCGTCAGGATGGCGTCGACGCCCGCCTCGAAGGCCTGCTCGAAGTCGCGCTTGATGAGCGTGCGGACCTTCTGCGCCTTGAGGTAGTAGGCATCGTAGTAGCCGGCCGACAGCACGTAGGTGCCGATCAGGATACGCCGCTTCACCTCCGCGCCGAAACCTGCCGAGCGCGTGTTCTCGTACATGCCGGCGATATCCTCGCCGTCGACACGGAGGCCGTAGCGGACGCCGTCGTAACGGGCGAGGTTCGAGGAGGCCTCGGCGGGCGCGACGATGTAGTAGGCAGGCAGCGCGTATTTCGTGTGGGGCAGCGAGATGTCGACGATCTCGGCGCCGGCGTCCTTCAGCCACGCGGCGCCCTCGGCCCACTTCCGCTCGATCTCCTCCGGCATCCCGTCGAGACGGTACTCCTTCGGCAGGCCGATCTTCATGCCCTTGAGCGACAGGCCGATTTCCTCGGTGTAGTCGGGCACGGGCACGTCGACGGACGTCGTGTCCTTCGGATCGACCGACGCCATGGAGTTCATGAGGATCGCCGCATCTTTCACCGAGCGCGCGATCGGGCCGGCCTGGTCGAGCGAGGAGGCGAATGCCACGATGCCCCAGCGCGAGCAGCGGCCGTAGGTCGGCTTGATGCCGACCGTGCCCGTGAAGGCGGCCGGCTGCCGGATCGAGCCGCCGGTGTCGGTCGCGGTCGCACCGGCGCAGAGGAAGGCCGCGACGGCCGAGGCCGAGCCGCCCGACGAGCCGCCCGGCACGAGATCGGCGTTCGACTCCTTCGACCGCCAGGGGTTCTTGACCGGGCCGTAATACGAGGTCTCGTTCGACGAGCCCATCGCGAACTCGTCCATGTTGAGCTTGCCGAGCATGACGGCGCCGTCGCGCCAGAGATTGGACGTCACCGTCGACTCGTAGCGCGGCTCGAAGCCGTCGAGGATGTGGCTCGCGGCCTGGCTGTGGACGCCCTCCGTGCAGAAGAGATCCTTGATGCCGAGCGGGATGCCCTCGAGCGGCCCGGCCGTTCCTTCCGCGATCCGCCGATCGCTCGCCTCCGCCATCTGAAGCGCCCTCTCCGGCGTCTCGACGATGTAGGCGTTGAGATCGCGCGCGGCCTCCATCGCCTGGAGGTAGGCCTGCGTGAGCTCGCGCGCGGAGAACGACTTCTTGTCGAGGCCTTCGCGCGCCTCGGCGATCGTCAGTCTGGTGAGATCAGTCACGGCATCCATCCGGATCGTTCGGTGCCAGGGCCTTCTCGTAGAAGACCGAATAGGGTGAGTCGGGGTAGTCGAGCACGGCGCCGCAGCGGGTGAAGCCCGCGCGCTCGTAGACGCGCCATGCGGCGGGGTGCCGGTCGCCGGTCTCGAGCACGAGCCGGTCGAGCCCGTCCTGCCGCGCGCGGGCCTCGATGGCGTCGAGGGCCAGGCCGCCGACATTGCGGCCGCGATGGGCGGGCCTCGTGTACATGCGCTTCACTTCGCCGACAACGCCGCCATGCCGTCGCAGCGCGCCGCATCCCACCGCTTCGCCTGCGTCCCGCGACGAAGACGGTCGTGTCGGGCGCGGCCATCTCCTCGGCGGTCATGTGGAAGCAGAACTCCGGCGGCGTCAGCTCGAGAAGCGTCTCGTTCAGTTCCCGGATCAGCGCCCGCACCTCGTCCTGGAGCGGGCTCTCGACGGCGACCGTGACGGGCATCGACGCCTCATTCCACGACCTTGGGGACGATGAAGTAACCGTCCTCCGTCTCGGGTGCGTTCGCCGTGACATCGGTGGCCCGCCCGCCGTCCGTCACCTCGTCCCTGCGCTTGCGCATCGTGGTCGCGACGACGCTCGTCATCGGCTCGACGTCGGCCACGTCCACCTCGCCGAGTTGCTCGACCCAGTCGAGGATCGTGTTGAGCTCACCCTGCAGGGCGGCCGCCTCCTCCTCGGTGACCGCGATGCGGGCGAGATGGGCGATGCGCTTGACGGTTGCGACGTCGACCGACATGTCCGAGTGACTTTCCGTTCGCGAAGGCGATGAAGGCTGATCCGGCGCCTATAGCACCGCCCTCGCCGATGCGGCAACCGGATGCGCCCTCAGGCGTCGAAGGCCTTGCCCGGCTCCGGCACGAAGACGGTGTTGCCGCCCATCGCCTCGACGAACTTGTCGGGCGTCTGGTCGATGATCGGGAAGGTGCCGTAGTGGCACGGGATGACGGTCTCGAACTCGAAGAACTTCCGGCACGCCATCGCCGCTAGCTCGCCGCCCATCGTGAAGCGGTCGCCCACGGGCACGATGCCGATCTTCGGCCTGTAGATCTCGTTGATCAGCGCCATGTCGGAGAAGATGTCCGTGTCGCCCATGTGATAGAGCGTCCTGCCGCCGTCCTTCGGGATCAGGACGACGCCGGCGGGATTGCCGAGATAGACCGGCGTTCCCTCTCCCATGAAGGACGAGGAGTGCCAGGCCTGAACGAAGGCGACGTCGAAGTCCTCGAAGCTCTGCCGACCGCCGTGATTCCCGGGACTCACCTTCTCGATGCCTTTCTGGCTCGACATCCAGGTGCAGATCTCGGCATTGGCGACAAGCGTCGCCCCCGTCTTCTTCAGGATGTCGATCGTGTCGCCGATGTGGTCGTCATGCCCGTGCGTGAGGACGACATGCGTGGCGCCGGCACTCGCCTCGTCCACCGTCCCTGTGAAGGTCTGGTTCCCGGTCAGGAACGGGTCGATGAGCACGACGCTGCCGCCGGTCTCGACGCGAAAGGCGGAATGCCCGAACCAGGTGATGCGCATGGAGTCCTCTCCCCTTCCAGGTGAAGCCGCGACGAGGCGGCGCTCTCAGATCGCCAACGAACTATAGGTGGCGCCGTGCCCGCAACAACCGCTCGCCGCCACAGCCGTGCACATGGTAGAGCGGGCGCGATGATGCTCGTGACGACCGATATCGCGGAGTTTTGCGCCGCACTTCCCGCCCGGGGAGCCCTTTTCGGGCTCGATCCCGGTTCGAAAACGATCGGGATTGCGGTTTGCGATGCACAGTGGCGGATTGCCAGCCCGCTCCTCGGCCTCAGGAAGGCGAAGTTTTCGAGGAACGGCGCCGAGATCGCCGATCTCGTCAGCAGGAACGGGGTGAAGGGCCTCGTCGTGGGGCTGCCGCTCAACATGGACGGCACGACGGGGCCGAGCGCGCAGGCCGCCCGTTCCTTCGCCCGCAACCTCGCCGGCCTGCTCGACCTTCCGGTGCTCCTCTGGGACGAGCGGCTGACGACGGCCGCCGTGACGCGCGGCATGATCGAGGCCGACACGAGCCGCAGGAAGCGCGCCGAGATCGTCGACAAGATCGCCGCGTCCTACATCCTGCAGGGCGCGCTCGACGCCATCGCCGCGCGGCGGGCCGACTGACATGATGAGCACCGTCCAGGGCCTCGCGCCGGTGCTGCTCGTCATCGCCACCGGCTGGGGCCTGACACGCAGCGGCATCATTCCGCCGATGCAGCGCGGCGGGATCGAGAAGCTCGCCTATTTCGTGCTCTTCCCCTGCCTCATCGTCGGCACCCTCGCCGGCGCCGAGCTCGGCGCGCTGCCGTGGCGGGCTCTCGGGGCGACGCTCTTCCTCTCCGTCGTGGTCATGGCCGGCGTCTGCCTTCTCTTGAAGAAGCCGCTGCAGCGTCGGCTCCGCCTCGACGGGCCCGGCTTCACCTCGATCTTCCAGGGATCGACGCGCTGGAACACCTTCATCGCCCTGGCGCTCGCCGGCAGCCTCTACGGCGGCGAGGGGCTTGCGCTGATCGCCGTCGCGATGGTCGCGATGATCCCGGTCCTCAACGTGATGGCCGTCGCCGTCCTCGCGCAGAACACCGGATCGACGACACCATCCCTCGCCTCGCTCGGCCGGGAAATCGCGCGAAACCCGCTCATCGCCGCCTGCGTCGTCGGGCTTGCGGCGGCCGGGCTCGGGCTCGGCCTCGACAACGTCATCGGGGCGACCCTCGACATATTCGGCCGCGGCGCCCTCGGCGTCGGCCTCCTCGCCGTCGGCATGGGGCTCGACCTCTCCGCCCTCAGACGGCCGCGCCTGGCGCACTGGGCAGGGTGCGCGCTGCGGCTCGTGCTGATGCCTGCCGTCGGCCTCGCCTTCGCGATGACCTTCGGCCTGTCCGGCACCGCGCTGGGCGCCGCCCTCATCGCCCTCGCCGTCCCGACGGCGCCGGCGTCCTACCTCCTCGCGCGGCAGATGGGCGGCGATGCCGAGCTGATGGCGGAGCTCATAACCCTGCAGACGATCTGCGCCATGCTGACGCTTCCCCTCTGGATCGCCCTCGTCGGCGCCGTCTGACAGATTGTGGGCAACCGGACGCGGGGAATGCTACCGACTTGCCGCCGGCGCAGAAGCTCCGTAAGAGACCGACTTTGATGACCTCAGCGCTCGCCACCTCCCCCATCGGCTTTGCCCATCGCCACCTCCTGGGCATCGAAGGCCTGTCCCGTTTCGACATCGAGGCGTTGCTCGACCTCTCCGACAAGGCGGTCGAGGTGAACCGCCAGGTCGAGAAGAAGCTCTCGACCCTTCGCGGCCGGACCCAGGTCAACCTCTTCTTCGAGGCGTCGACCCGCACCCAGAGCTCGTTCGAACTGGCCGGCAAGCGCCTCGGCGCGGACGTCATGAACATGTCGGTCGGATCGTCCTCCGTGAAGAAGGGTGAGACGCTGCTCGACACGGCGATGACGCTGCACGCGATGCGGCCGGACATCCTCGTCGTGCGCCACCATTCCTCGGGCGCCGTCGACCTCCTCGCCCGCAAGGTCGGGTGCTCCGTAGTGAACGCGGGTGACGGCTCGCACGAGCACCCCACCCAGGCCCTGCTCGATGCCCTGACGATCCGCCGGCACAAGGGCTCGTTCGAGAACCTCGTGGTGGCGATCTGCGGCGACGTGGCGCACAGCCGGGTCGCGCGGTCGAACATCATCTGCCTGCAGGCGCTGGGGGCGAGGGTGCGCGTGATCGCGCCGTCGACGCTCCTGCCGACCGGCATCGACCGCTTCGGCGTCGAGGTCTATCGCGACCTGCGGGAGGGTATCCGCGGAGCCGATGTCGTGATGATGCTGCGCCTTCAGCGCGAGCGCATGAACGGGGCCTATGTCCCCTCGGTACGCGAGTACTTCCGCTATTTCGGGCTGGACGCCGAGAAGCTCGCCCTCGCAGCGCCGGACGCGCTCGTGATGCATCCCGGGCCCATGAACCGCGGCGTCGAGATCGACAGCGAGGTGGCGGACGGTGCGCAGAGCGTGATCACCGAGCAGGTCGAGATGGGCGTCGCCGTCCGGATGGCCGTGCTCGAGGCTCTCGCCGCACATCTGCCGAACGCCTGAGACGCGGTCGACATCTCCAAAGGAGAGGACACTGGACATGCCGACCTGGGCCACCCCGGAGAGCTTCGAGCCGCGGCCGCATGCGCCGATGCTGTTTCGCAACGTGCGCCTGCTCGACCCCTCGAGCGGCACGGACGAGGCCGGCAACCTGCTCGTCGTCGGAGGCGAGATCGCGGACCGGGGCCCGCTCGTCGGGAATGACGGCCTGCCCGAAGGCGCCGAGGTCATCGAGGGCCGCGGCCGCGCGCTGGCGCCGGGCCTCGTGGACATGCGCGTCTTCGTCGGCGAACCGGGCTACGAGCACCGCGAGACGATCGCGTCCGCCAGCCGCGCCGCGGCCGCCGGCGGCGTGACGACCATCGTCTGCATGCCCGACACCGATCCGGTGATCGACGACGTCGCGCTCGTCGACTTCGTGATGCGGCTCGCCCGGGACACGGCCATCGTCAACGTGAAGCCGATGGCGGCCCTCTCGAAGCGTCTCGAGGGCCGGGAGATGACGGAGTTCGGCCTGTTGACCGAAGCCGGCGCGGTCGCGTTCACGGAGGGGCGGCGCAAGATCACGAGCGCGCGCATGATGCGGCGCCTCCTGACCTATGCCCGCGACTTCGACGCTCTCGTGGTCCATCAGCCGGAGGATCCCGACCTCGCGGCCGGTGGTGTCGTGAACGAAAGCGAGATGGCCTCGCGCCTCGGCCTCCCCGGAATCCCGGACGAGGCGGAAACGATCATGCTGATGCGCGACCTCGCCCTCGCCGGCCTCTCGGGTGGCCGCTACCACGCCGCCTGCCTCTCGTGCCGGGCCTCGCTTCCCCTCCTGAGGATCGCCAAGGAGCGCGGCTTCCGCGTGACGGCCAGCGTCTCGGTCGCGAACCTCGCTTTGAACGAGACCGATATCGGCCCCTACCGGACCTTCTACAAGCTGTCGCCGCCGCTGCGCACCGAGGACGACAGGCAGGCTCTCGTGCAGGGCATTGCCGACGGAACGATCGACGTGATCGTCTCGAATCACGATCCCCAGGATGCCGAGACGAAGCGCCAGCCGTTCGAGGAGTCGGCGGACGGTGCCATCGGCGTGGAGACGCTTCTCGCTGCGGCGCTGCGGCTCTACCACTCGGAGGACGTCTCGCTCTTGCGCCTGATCGAGACGATGTCGACCACCCCGGCCAGGCTGCTCGGGCTGCCGGGGGGAGGACTGTCGCGCGGCGCGCCGGCCGATCTCGTCTTCTTCGATCCGGACGCGCCGTGGGTCGTCGAGCGCGAGCGGCTTTGCTCCCGCTCGAAGAACACCTGCTTCGAGAACGCCCGCATGCAGGGGCGCGTCGAGCGCACGGTCGTTGCGGGACGCACGGTCTACAGCTACGACTCTGAGGCCTGAGTCGCAGGAGAGGTACGCTGCCGCCGATGACCTCCGAGCACGTGATCGCGCTGTTCGCCGCCCTGGCCTTCGGCTACCTGATGGGGTCCATCCCGTTCGGCGTGATCGTCACGCGCCTCTCCGGGCTCGGCGACATCCGGAAGATCGGCTCCGGCAATATCGGGATGACGAACGTCCTGCGCACGGGGCGCAAGGACCTGGCCGCCCTCACGCTGCTGGGCGACGCCCTCAAGGCCACCGTCGCGGTCTTCATAGCGGCCTTCTGGGCGGAAGGCGCTCCGCTCGCCGCGGGCCTCGGCGCGTTCGTCGGCCATCTCTTCCCGGTCTGGCTCGGGTTCAAGGGCGGCAAGGGCGTCGCGACCTATCTCGGCATCCTGATCGCGCTCGCCTGGCCGATCGCGCTCGCCTTCGCGGCCCTGTGGGGCGCGACCGCCTACCTCACGCGCTACTCCTCCCTCTCGGCGCTCGTCGCCAGCGGGGCGACGCCCGCGCTCCTCCTCGCGACCGGAGCGACGGACCGGGCAGCGCTCTTCCTCGTGCTCACCGCGATGCTCTACGCCGCCCACCGCACCAACATCTCCAAGCTCGTCAGGGGCGAGGAGAGCAGGATCGGGCAGCGGGGATGAGCGGTGCGGGGGCGAGCCGGGCTCCCGGCCTCTCCCGCGAGCAGAAGCTCGACTGGCTTCGCCTCCTGCGGAGCGAGAATGTCGGGCCGGTGACCTTCCGCGCCCTGATCAACCGCTACGGTGGCGCCGGCGAGGCCCTCGCCGCCCTTCCCGGGCTCTCCTCACGCGGCGGCCTCAACCGTCCCATACGCCTCGCCCCGCACGAGGAGGCCGAGCGGGAGCTCGCGGCCGCCGAGGCACTCGGCGCGGAGCTCGTCGCCTGGGGCGATGAAGGCTATCCGCCGATCTTCGCCCATGTGGAGGCTGCCCCTCCCCTGCTCTACATTCTCGGGCGAGCCGATCTCCTCCGCCTCCCGATGATCGCGATCGTCGGCGCCCGCAACGCCTCTGCGGGTGGCCGAAGGATAGCCGCCGAGATCGCGGCGGGCGTCGGCCAGCGTGGACATGTCGTCGTTTCCGGTCTCGCGCGCGGTGTCGACGGTGCCGCACATGCCGCAAGCCTGCGGACGGGGACAGTCGCGGTTCTCGCCGGCGGGATCGGTCACATCTATCCGCCGGAGCATGCCGACCTTGCGCGCCAGATCGCCGAGCAAGGCACGCTGCTCACAGAGATGCCGCCGAACTGGGTGCCCCGTGCGCAGGATTTCCCTCGCCGCAACAGGATCATCGCCGGCCTCGCGCTCGCGACGGTGGTCGTCGAGGCGGCCAGGCGGTCGGGCTCGCTCATCACCGCGAGGCTCGCGGGCGAGATGGGGCGCGAGATCCTCGCCGTCCCGGGATCGCCGCTCGACCCGCGCTGCGAAGGCACGAACATGCTGATTCGGCAGGGCGCGACGCTGGCGAGGTCGGCGGAAGACGTGCTCGAGGCGGTGTCGCCGCTCGTCGGAGAGGTGCGTGCCGCGCCTCGGGTTCTCGAGGAAGACGAGCCTTCGGCCGCCCCTGCCGACCCGGGCGACCGGGAGCGGGCTGACGTTCTCGAAGCCCTGTCGCCCACGCCGACCGAGGTCGACGAGATCATCCGGCAGACGGGGCTCGCGCCGGCGGCAGTTCAGATGTGCCTCGTCGAGCTCGAACTGGCCGGGCGCCTCGAACGGCATGCGGGCCAGCGGGTCTCGCTGACCTGAAGGACCCGGTCCACCTAGCCCGACTTGCGCCGGTGCTGCCGCTGGTTCGCCGCCTCGATCATCGCCATCTCGATGAGGAAGGCGAGCTCGCCGAGGCCTGCCCTGTCGGCTATGCCCGCAAGGGCGGGAAGAACATCGGCGAGATAGTCCGCCGCCTGGCCAGCGTTCAGGGGCGGGTGGAGGGCATCTTTCCTCCGACTGACTTTGCGATCGCCACTCATCATCATCACTATCGAAGCTGAGCCAACCAGAGGATACGACCTCTACATCTTATAATCGCGTTCTTCTGGAAACACACGTGAAGATTGCAGATGCGGTCGCACGTCGTTTGACAGGACGGCGGGCCTCCACCACATTCCCTCCGCAAGCGCTTCGCCAGCCGAGGCGACCCAGTCCCGAACAGATCCGGAATTCCTCTCAATGGACGTCGTCGTCGTCGAATCGCCTGCCAAAGCGAAGACGATCAACAAGTACCTTGGCAGCAACTACCAGGTGCTGGCCTCCTACGGGCATGTGCGCGACCTGCCCTCGAAGGACGGCTCCGTGCGTCCCGACGAGGACTTCGCGATGGACTGGGAGGTCGACACCCAGTCGAAGAAGCGCGTCGACGAGATCGCAAAGGCCGTGAAGTCGGCCGAGCGTCTGATACTCGCGACCGACCCCGACCGCGAGGGCGAGGCGATCTCCTGGCACGTGCTCGAGCTCCTGCGCCGGAAGGGAGCGCTCAAGGACAAGCCCGTCTCGCGCGTCGTCTTCAACGCGGTGACGAAGGACGCCGTGCTGGACGCGATGAAGAAGCCCCGCGAGATCGACGTGCCACTCGTCGACGCGTATCTCGCCCGCCGGGCGCTCGACTACCTCGTGGGCTTCACGCTGTCTCCGGTTCTGTGGCGCAAGCTGCCGGGCGCCCGTTCGGCGGGGCGCGTCCAGTCGGTCGCGCTGCGGCTCGTCTGCGACCGCGAGTCCGAGATCGAGCGCTTCGTGGCGCAGGAATACTGGTCGATCGCCGCGACGCTGGGCGCGCGCGGCGGCGAGTTCCAGGCGCGCCTCGTCAACGCCGACGGCACGAAACTCGACCGGCTGTCGGTCGGCAACGAAGCAGAGGCGGCAGCCTTCAAAACGAGCCTTGAAGGTGCGGCCTACCGCGTCGTCTCCGTCGAGAAGAAACCCGTTCGCCGCAATCCGCAGCCACCCTTCACGACCTCGACGCTGCAACAGGATGCCTCGCGCCAGCTCGGCTTCGCGCCGAAGCGTACGATGCAGGTCGCGCAGCGCCTCTACGAAGGTGTCGATATCGGCGGCGAGACGATGGGCCTCATCACATACATGAGGACGGACGGCGTGCAGATTGCCGACGAGGCGATCGGTGCGGCACGCGACATGGTCGCCGGCGAGTACGGCGGGCGATATCTGCCGGACAGCCCGCGCGTCTACAAGACGAAGGCTAAAAACGCCCAGGAGGCGCACGAGGCGATCCGCCCGACCGACATGACACGGCACCCGGCTCGCGTCCGCAAGATGCTGGACGACGACCAAGCACGCCTCTACGACCTGATCTGGAAGCGGGCCGTGGCGAGCCAGATGGCATCGGCGGAGCTCGAGCGGACGACGATCGAGATCGAGGCCCGCGGCGCCGACGGCCGGGTGCTGGGCCTGCGGGCGACAGGATCCATTCTGGTCTTCGACGGCTTCCTGGTGCTCTACCAGGAAGGCAGCGACGACGAGGAAACCGAGGAGGATCGGCGTCTGCCGCCGATCGAGCAGGGCGACAAGCCGGGCCTGAAGAAGGTCGACGCCGACCAGCACTTCACCGAGCCGCCTCCCCGCTATACCGAGGCCACGCTCATCAAGCGGCTGGAGGAGCTCGGGATCGGCCGCCCCTCCACCTACTCCGCCACGCTCGGCGTGCTGCAGGACCGCGAGTATGTCCGCCTGGACAAGCGCCGGCTGATCCCCGACCCGAAGGGTCGTCTCGTCACGGCGTTCCTCGAGAGCTTCTTCCGCCGCTACGTCGAGTACGACTTCACGGCCGATCTCGAGGAGAAGCTCGACGAGATCTCTGCCGGCGAGATCGAGTGGCGCGACGTCCTGCGCGACTTCTGGCGCGACTTCATCGCCTCGACCGACGAGATCAAGGACCTCCGGGTCTCCGAGGTGCTCGAGGCGCTGAACGAGATCCTCGGCCCGTCCGTGTTCCCGGCCCGCGAGGACGGCGGCGACCCGCGCGCCTGCCCGTCCTGCGCCGATGGGCGCCTCAGCCTGAAGGTCGGGCGCTACGGCGCCTTCGTCGGCTGTTCGAACTACCCGGAGTGCCGCTACACGAAGCAACTCGGCATAGACGCCGAGCAATCCGATCCCGAGCTCGCCGAGGGCAAGCTCCTCGGACAGGACCCCGAGACCGGCAAGCCCGTCACGCTGCGGACCGGGCGCTTCGGACCGTTCGTCCAGCTCGGCGAGGCCGAAGAGGGAACGAAGCCGCCGCGATCCTCCCTGCCCAAGGGGCTGGCGCCCGCCGATGTCGACCTCGACAAGGCGCTCCAGCTGCTGTCGCTCCCGCGCGTCGTCGGTCTCCATCCCGAAACGGGCGAGGAGATCGTCGCCGGGCTCGGCCGGTACGGTCCGTTCGTGCGGCACCAGAAGACCTTCGCGAACCTTGAGTCCTTCGAGGAGATCTTCAGTGTCGGCATCAATCGCGCGGTCTCGCTGCTTGCCGAGAAGCAGGAGCGCGGCGGCCGTCGCCCGACGCCCCAGGCACTGAAGGAGCTCGGCGAGCACGAAGGCTTCGCCGGCCCGATCGTCGTCCGTGCAGGCCGTTACGGCCCCTACGTGACCGACGGCAAGATCAACGCGACGCTGCCGAAGGACGCCAACCCCGAGGAGGTGACGGTCGAGCAGGCGGTCGAGCTTCTGAACTCCAAGGCCGGCTCCAAGGGCAAGGCGAAGAAGGCGAGCGCGAAGCGCGCGGGGTCGAAGACCGCCGCGTCGAAGGGGGCGGGCAAGACCGCGACCAAGTCGACGACGAAGGCCGCCGCCAAGACCTCCGCCAAGACGGGGACGAAGCGAGCCCCGGCGAAGTCGAAGTCGAAATCCGCCGCTGCCGCATCGGACGATAAGGCTTGAAGAAGCGCCGCGACACGACGTCAGTCGCCACGACCCTGCCGACGCGCGAGCAGGTCCTGGAGTTCGTGCGCTCGCAGCCCGGCAAGGTCGGCAAGCGGGAGATATCGAAGGCGTTCGACGTCGCGCCGGCCGACAAGATCGCGCTGAAGCGGCTCCTGCGGGAGATGGCTGAGAACGGGGAGATCGAGAAGCGCGGCAAGCGGCTGCGCCACCCGGGCTCGCTGGCTCCCGTCGAGGTGCTCCTCGTGACGGGCCGGGACGCCGACGGCGAGCTCGTCGCCGAACCCACCGACTGGGACGAGGAGGACCACGGCGCGGCGCCGAGGATCCTGATCGAGCACGACCGCGGCGGACGCGGCAAGCCGCGCGCGCCCGCACCGGGCGTGGGCGACCGCGTGCTCGCACGGATCGCGGAAGCCCGCCACGGGGAGTTCGCGCTCGTCGGACGCGTCATCAAGGTCATCGACCGCAAGCCGAAATCCGTGATCGGCGTCGTCGCCGCGACGGAGGACGGCGGCGGGCTCCTTCGCTCGGTCGACAAGAAGGAGCGCCGTGACCTCGTCATCGCGCCCGCCGACATGGGTGGCGCGCGGGACGGTGACCTCGTCTCCGTCGAGCTGACGCGCGGCACGCGGCTCGGTCCGCCCCGCGCGCGGGTGACGGACCGGATCGGCGACATGCAGAGCGAGCACGCCGTCTCGCTGATCGCCCTCCTGAGCCACGACATCCCGATCGAGTTCCCAGACGACGTGTTGCGCGAGGCCGAGGAGGCCGAGCCCGCGCCGTTCGCGAACCGCGAGGACCTGCGGCACGTGCCGCTCGTCACGATCGATCCGCCCGACGCCAAGGATCACGACGACGCGATCTACGCGGAACCGGATCCGGAGAACGAAGGCGGCTTCGTTCTCTATGTCGCGATCGCCGACGTCGCCCACTACGTGACGCCCGGCTCGGCGCTCGACCGCGAAGCGCTGAAGCGGGGGAACTCTGTCTATTTCCCGGACCGCGTCGTTCCGATGCTGCCCGAGCGCCTCTCCGGCGACCTCTGCTCGCTCATGGAGAGGGAAGACCGGCCGGCCCTCGTCGCCGTCATGAAGATCGGCGGCGACGGGCGGATGACCGGGCATCGCTTCACCCGCGCCATGATCCGGGTCGCGGCGAACGTTCACTACGTCCAGGCGCAGCAGGCGATCGACGGGCATCCGGATGCCGCCACGGACGTGCTTCTCGACCCGGTCCTGAAGCCGCTCTGGCAGTGCTACGAGCGCATGGCCGCCGCGCGCGACGCGCGCGAGCCGCTCGAGCTCGAGATACCGGAGCGCAAGCTCGTGCTCGGCGCGGACGGCAAGGTCGAGCGCGTCGTCGTGCCGCCGCGCCTCGATGCCCACAAGCTCGTCGAGGTCTCGATGATCATGGCGAACGTCGCCGCGGCCGAGACGCTGGAGCGCGAGCGGACGCCGCTCCTCTACCGGGCCCACGACGCGCCGTCACAGGAGAAGCTCGCCGCGCTGTCGGACTTCCTCGCCTCCCTCGATCTCAAGCTGCCGAAGGCCGGGGTTCTGCGGCCTTCGCATTTCAACGGCATCCTGAAGAAGGTCGGTGGAAGCGAGAACGAACAGCTCGTCCACGAGGTCGTGCTGCGGAGCCAGGCGCAGGCGGAATACGCCCCGGGGAATTTCGGGCATTTCGGGCTCAACCTCAGGCGCTATGCCCACTTCACCTCGCCGATCCGCCGATATGCCGACCTCGTGGTGCACCGCGCCCTCGTGCGTGCCCTCGACCTCGGACGCGACGGGCTGCGCGACGAGGAGATCCAGCGGCTGGAGGAGATCGGCGCCCAGATCTCTGCGACCGAACGGCGCGCGATGGCGGCCGAGCGCGAGACGGTCGACCGGCTGATCGCGAACTTCCTGGCCGACCAGGTGGGTGCCACGTTCGCCGCCCGGATCGGCGGCGTGACGCGCGCCGGCCTGTTCGTCCGGCTGAGGGAGACGGGCGCCGACGGGTTCATTCCGGCGTCGACCATCGGCAACGACTACTACGTCTACGACGAGGTGAGGCAGCGCATGGTGGGCGATCGCACCGGCGAGGCCCACACGCTCGGCGACGAGGTGACGGTGCGACTCGTCGAGGCCGCGCCGCTGGCCGGGGCGCTGCGATTTGAACTTGTCTCCGAGGGTCGCTATCTCTCCGGCAGGAACCGCCCCGCGCCCGGCGGCCCCCGCGCGAGGAAACCTGTGCGGAAAGGGCGCCCCTCCCCCGCCGGCAAGGGCAAGACGCGCGGCAAGCGCTGAGGATCACGCGATGACGGATAAGCCCATCACCTGGCAGAGGGACGCGGACGAGCTGCCGCTGCGGAAGCTCGCGCCGGCCATGCGCCGCGGCATGAAGGGGCGCTGCCCCTCCTGCGGTGAAGGAAAGCTCTTCCGCAGCTACCTGAAGACGGTGGATGCCTGCGCTCATTGCGGAGAGGAGATCCACCACCACCGGGCCGACGACGCACCGCCCTATTTCACCATCGCGATCGTCGCCCACATCGTCGTGCCGCTTCTCCTGATCGTCGAGCGGGGCTGGGCGCCGGACCTCTGGATCCACTCGGCGATCTTCCTGCCGATGACGATTCTCCTCTGCCTGCTCTTCCTGCCGCCGGTCAAGGGCGCCCTGATCGGCCTCCAGTGGGCCTATTACATGCACGGCTTCGATCCCCGCTCCGGCGGGGCGGAAGACTGGGACGGCGTCGGCTTCGTGTCATGGACGCCGCCTCGGTGAACGACCACCCGCGCGGCTTCGCGGCCGACGAACACGACGCCCCGGTCGCACCCAACAGGCGCCCCCGCGACAGCGCGTCGCTCGCCGTATGCAGGCGCGAAGGCGGGCACTGGCACGTGCTCATGGGCGTGCGGAGCAAACGGCACGTGTTCTTCCCGAGCGCGCTCGCATTTCCGGGCGGGGCGGTCGACCCGACGGATTTCGCCGTCCCGGCCGCCGGTCATCTCGATCCGGCCGTTGAGCGCCTTCTCACCCTTCGCACCCGGCAGCCGATGTCGCCCCGCCGCCCGCACGCCATCGCGTGTGCCGCGATCCGCGAGCTCTTCGAGGAGACCGGGATCATCGTCGGCGGCGCGGCCCCTGCCTCCGCCACGCCCCCTCGCGGCTGGGAGGCGTTCTTCGGCCACGGGTTCGCGCCCGATCTCTCGGGCCTCTCGCTCTTCATGCGGGCGATCACGCCGCCACGCCAGACGCGCCGCTTCGACAACCGCTTCTTCGCCGTTGGGGCCGATCGCATCGCCCATGCCCTGCCGCCGGAGGACTGCCCCACTGCGGAGCTGGAGGAGCGCCGCTACCTGCCGATCGACGGGGCGCTCGGCATGGAGATGCCGGGGGTGACGCGCGTCGCGCTGACGGTGCTGCGCGAACGGCTCGGGGCCCCGGGCGGGCTTCGCTCCCATCGACCCGTCCTGTTCCGCCGGACCGTGCGGGGCAAGCACGTGGCCGAAGAGATCTCCTGACGGCTGAGAGCGGCCCCTCGGCGCTGCCGCAGGAGCTTGCCGAAGCCTCAGCCCCGTGGCACAGGGAGCCCTCGGACGGTGGAGGTTCAGTGTCTTGAAGGGTGAGTTCGGCGTCGCGGTCGAACGGAGGTCCGCGGCGGACGAGAGCGCCATGCGGCGGCGCGGGATCATCGCCGCCATCATCTGCATATCGGTCGTCGGCTTCGGCCTCAGCCTCTCCGGGCCGCTCCTGTCGCTGCTTCTGGAGAGCCGCGGCATCTCGAGCACCATGATCGGCGTGAACACGGCGGTGGCGGGCTTCGCCTCCCTCGTCACGGCGCCGCTCGTGCCCCGCCTCGTCCGCCGTCTCGGCACGAAGCGCCTCATCTACGTCGCGCTGGCGAACGGCGCGGTTACCTTCTCCCTGTTCCCGGTCAGCGACTTCTGGCTGTGGTTCCCGCTCCGCTTCCTCTTCACGAGCTCCGTCACGATCCTCTTCATCGTGAGCGAGTTCTGGATCGCGACCGCCGCGCCCGAAGGCCGCCGCGGCTTCGTGATGGGGATCTATGCGACGGTCCTCTCCTTCGGATTCGCGGTCGGACCGGGGGCGCTGGCGGTCTTCGGGAGCGAGAACCCGATCCTCTTCGTCCTCGTGCCCGCGACCTTTCTCGCCGCAGCACTTCCGGTCGCCTTCGGCCGCGCCGTGGCTCCCGCCGTCGATCGCGCCCAGAGCTTTCGATTTCTGGCGCTCCTCTTCGTCGCGCCGTCGGCGACGCTCGCCGCGCTCGTCTTCGGCGCGTTCGAACAGACGACCTTTTCGCTCACGGCCCTCTACGGCCTGCGCAATGGCCTCGGCGAAGGCGCGGCCGCGATGCTCATCTCCGTGGTCGGCATCGGGAACATGCTGTTCCAGATCCCGATCGGGCTCGCGGCCGACCGGCTGAACCGCACCCTGGCGCTGGCGGTCTGCGCGCTCGCCGGGCTGATCGGCGCCCTGCTCCTGCCCTTCGTCGTCGGCTCCCTCTGGCTCGTTCTGCCGCTGGTCTTCATCTGGGGCGGGCTGACGGGCGGGCTCTACACGATCGGGCTGACCCATCTGGCTGCACGATTCTCCGGCGCCGATCTGGCGGCGGCGAACTCGCTCTTCGTGATGCTCTACTCGTTCGGCATGCTCGTCGGCCCGATCAGCGCGGGCGCGGCCATGGACGTCTGGGATCCCCACGGCTTCGCCTGGGTGATGGCGAGCCTGTTCGGTCTCTACATGCTCGTCCCCTTCACCCGCTTCGTCTCGTCTTTCGTGCGTCGGGGCTGACAGGGATTCCTTGACAAACGGCGGCCGGCGGGTAGTTTCTCGGCAACGACTGCGCCCGCTCTCGCGCGCGACGCCACACCCAACTGACAGGACGATTTCGACATGGCCAAGCCGACAACGGTCAAGATCCGGCTCGTGAGCACCGCCGACACGGGCTATTTCTACGTCACCAAGAAGAACTCGCGCACGATGACCGAGAAGATGACGGTCAAGAAGTACGACCCGGTCGCGCGCAAGCACGTCGAGTTCAAGGAAGCGAAGATCAAGTAGCTTCCTGCCGACGCACCAGCGTTCTGGAAGGGCATCGCCAAGGCGGTGCCCTTTTTCTTTGCGCGCATTGTCGCAGGCGGGACGATATTGCGGATCGTTCGCAAAGAAAAAAGGAGCCGGTCGGGGACACCGACCGGCTCCTGCAAGGAGGTCAGGAACCGTTAGTCTGAGGTGGCCGACCGAAGACGACCTATACGAGGAGGCCACTCTAGCCGCCTCCGGCCGGCCGAACCCTACGGACCCAGGAGATGCGGCGGACCTGAGCACTCCGCAGGGTTAGCTCTTACCGGTCGGGCACCGCCGCTTGACCCCGACCGAAATCCACGGTTGTGAGATTATCCTCACGCCCGAGAGAATCAATCCAAATTTAAGGATTACCGCTTTTAATCAAGCGTTAAGGTAAAGATTTATGACAGGAAGGTCGAACGCGATCACGAACGCGTCAGGCGGCCTCCGACACCACCCGGTTCCGACCGTGCCGCTTGGCGCTGTAGACCGCCTGGTCGGCGCGCTTCAGGATCGACGCGCCATCTTCGCTGCTCCGCTCCAGCGCCGCGACCCCCACGCTCACCGTGATTTCGAGCTTCCGGCCACCGACGAGGAACGGCTGCGTGCCGATCCGCTGGCGGATCCGCTCGCCGACGAGGAGCGCCTGGGGCAGCTCGGTCTCCGGCATCACCACGACGAATTCCTCTCCGCCGAGCCGGCAGCACAGGTCGATACCGCGAATCGCCTTGCGCAGCCGCATCGAGAACTCGCGGAGCACCTCGTCCCCGACATCGTGGCCGTACTCGTCGTTTACGGCCTTGAAGTAGTCGATATCGAGCACGAGCACCGAGAGGCTGCGCCCCCGGTCCTTCGCCTGGCCGATGAGGGTGGCCAGGTGGCTTTCCATGTAGCGCCGGTTGTGCAGGCCCGTCAGCGGGTCGGTGAGGGCCATCGCGACGGTCATCTGGACGTTGTCGCGCAGCCTGTCGGCGAACCGCTTGCGGCGCACCTGCGTCGCCACCCTGGCCACGAGCTCGTTGTAGTCGATCGGCCGAGTGATGTAGTCGTTCACACCGAGATCGAGCCCGCGCATCAGGCGCGCATCGTCGTCGGGACTGGAGATCATCAGGATCGGGATGTTGCGGGTGCGCTCGAGCGAGCGGATCTGCGAACAGAGCCGCAACCCGTCGAAATCGTCGAAGTCCAGGCTGATCAGGGCAACGTCGAAGCCGCCGTCGGCGATCCGGAAGAGCGCCTCGCGCGGGTCGGCCTCGACCTCGACGTGATGGCGCGGCTCGAGCGCGGCCAGGATGCGCTCGGAGGAGTTGCGTCGGCCGTCGACGAGGAGCACCCGGGCTCCGTCGGAATGAACCGCCAGCGGCATCACCGCCTGCTCATCCATGCCCATGCCGCGGCTCGTCGTCGCCCGCATCCGCAGCTCGTCGGTGAGGAACTTGAGCCGCACGAGGCTCTTCACGCGGGCAAGGAGCGCGATGTCGTTCACCGGTTTCGTCAGGAAATCGTCCGCCCCGGCCTCGAGGCCGCGCACCCGGTCCTCCTGCGCGTCGAGGGCCGTCACGATCACGACCGGAATGTGGAAGGTCGCGGGGTTCTCCTTGATGCGGCGGCAGACCTCGAAACCGTCCATGCCGGGCATCATGATGTCGAGGAGGACGATGTCGCACTCGCCGCGCTCGATGATCTCCAGGGCGTCCGGCCCGTTGAAGGCGGTGACCACCTCGAAATACTCGGCGCTCAGCCGAGCCTCGAGGAGCCTGACATTCGCCGGAATGTCATCGACCACCAGCACGCGCGCAGTCATCTGCCAGCCTCTTCGCCAAGGTAATAGCGGACGGTCTCCAGGAACTTCGTCACCGAGATAGGCTTGGAGATATAGGCCTCGCAGCCTCCGGAGCGGATCCGCTCCTCGTCGCCCTTCATGGCGAAGGCGGTGACGGCGACGACGGGTATGCGGTGGAGGTCCTCGTCCTCCTTCAGCCAGCGGGTCACGTCGAGGCCCGAGATCTCCGGAAGCTGGATGTCCATCAGGATCAGGTCCGGCCTGTGCTGGCGCGCGAGATCCATCACCTCGCTCCCGCTCCGGGTCTGGACGGTCGTGTAGCCGTTGGCCATGAGGAGGTCGTTGAAGAGCTTCATATTGAGCTCGTTGTCCTCCACGATCATAACTGTCTTGGTCATTATGGCTGGCCTTGGGCCTTCTGAACGGCTTCCGTTGGGAGGGCTCGCGATCCGCGCCAAATGCCCTTGCGTCCTGCTCGAGAACCTAGAAGTGAAAACTTACAGAAAAGCAAATTCGATCGCAGACTCGCAGGGGTCCGGGCCCGATCGGGAGGCCGAGGAGATCGGCCTTCTGGCGTTCGCGTTCCTCGCGCGCGACCAGGAGCGCATCTTGCGTTTCCTCAGGCTCACGGGAATCGAGCCGGAGGCGATCAGGGAGGTGGCCGGCGAGCCGGGATTCCTTCGGGCCGTGCTCGACCACGTGATGGCCGACGAAGCGCTCCTCCTCGTCTTCTGCGAGGAGGAGAGGATCGATCCGATCCGGCTCCCCGTTCTGAGACAGCGCCTCGCCGCCCGGGGCGGCGGAGCCTGAGCCGCGCACCGGGATCGACGCCCCCACCACAGCGAGTTTCCAGGGAGTGATCGGAACATGGAGCTGAAACCGGGCTGCCGCGTCGGCATCGACATGGGCGGCACGAAGATCGCCGGCGTCATGCTCGGAGCCGACGACGAGATCCTGTCGGAGTTCCGCGCCCCCACGCCCCGCGACCACTACGAGCAGACGGTCGAGACGATCGCCATCGTGATCGCCGAGGTCGAGCGTATGGCAGGCGCCTCCGGGACGGTCGGGATCGGCATGCCGGGGTCCCTCTCGCCCGTCTCCGGCCTCGTGCAGAACTCGAACTCGGTCTGGCTGAACCAGAAGCCCCTGGCCCAGGACGCGGAGCGGGTGATCGGCCGGCCGCTGCGCTTCTCGAACGACGCGAACTGCTTCGCCCTTTCGGAGGCCGTCGACGGTGCCGCGGCCGGTGCGCGCGGCGTCTTCGGCGTCATTCTGGGCACAGGCTGCGGCGGCGGCCTCGTGTTCAACGGGCAAATCGTCGAGGGGCCCAATCGCTGCGGCGGCGAATGGGGCCACACGCCCCTGCCCTGGCCCTCCGAAGACGAGTTTCCGGGCCCGACCTGCTGGTGCGGCAGGCCCGGCTGCATGGAATTGTGGCTCTCCGGCACGGGCCTCGCGCTCGACCACCTGAACCGCACCGGCGAGAACCTCCCCGCCATCGAGGTCGCCCGCAAGGCTCCGACCGACGCGGCCGCCCGCGCGACGCTCGACCGCCACGTCTCCAGGCTCGCCCGCGGCCTTTCGATGATGACGAACATTTTCGACCCTGACATGATCGTCCTCGGAGGCGGCCTCTCGCAGATGCCGCATCTCTACGAGGAGGTGCCGCCCCTCATGGAGAAGTGGGTGTTCGCCGACGAGCCGAAGGTCAGGATCGTGCCGCCACGCTACGGCGACGCCAGCGGCGTTCGCGGCGCCGCGCGGCTGTGGGAGAAGACTTGACCCAGGGCGACACGGTCGGCGCGGCCCTGCCGGGCCTGTGCCTCGACTGCGCGTCCGATCCGGGAGCGGGCGCTCGCTGCCGAAGCTGCGGCAGCCCCCGCCTCGTCCGCCATGCCGAGCTGAACGAGCTGTCGGTCGCGCATCTCGACTGCGACGCCTTCTACGCCGCGATCGAGAAGCGCGACGATCCGTCGCTCGCCGACCGGCCGCTGATCATCGGCGGCGGCCGCCGCGGCGTCGTCTCCACCGCCTGCTACATCGCGAGGATCCGCGGCGTCCGCTCGGCGATGCCCATGTTCCAGGCGATGAAGCTCTGCCCGGATGCCGTCGTCCTGCCGCCGGACATGAGGAAATACGCCGAAGTGGGCCGGCAGATCCGCGCGATGATGCTGGAGCTCACGCCGCTCGTCGAGCCGCTCTCGATCGACGAAGCGTTCATGGACCTGTCGGGCACGCAGTCCCTCCACCGGGCGCCCCCAGCCCGGACGCTGGCACGGCTCATCCTCAGGCTCGACCGGGAGGTCGGCATCTCCGCCTCGATCGGCCTCGCGCCGAACAAGTTCCTTGCGAAGATGGCCTCCGACCTCGACAAGCCGCGCGGCTTCTCGGTCGTCGGGCGGGCGGAGGCGCGGTCCTTCCTCGCCGCGCGGCCCGTCTCCGCGATCTGGGGTGTCGGGCCGTCGCTGCACAACCGCCTCTTGGCCGACGGCCTGCGCACGATCGCGGACCTGCAGCGTGCCGACCGGGGCGATCTCGCCCGGCGCTACGGCGCGAATGGGCTTGCGCCTCGCTGAACTTTCGCACGGAGAGGACCGGCGGCGCGTCACGCCGGACAGGCCAGCCAAGAGCATCTCCAGCGAGACGACCTTCGAGGAGGACGTGGCGGACGTGCAGCTTCTCATGCAGACGCTCTGGCGTCTCTGCGAGAAGGTCTCCGCGCGCCTCAAGGCTGCCGGCCTGTCGGGTCGAAGCGTCACGCTGAAGCTGAAGACGCCCGACTTCCGCACGATCACGCGGTCGCATCGCCTCGACAACCCGACGCGGCTCGCCCATCGGCTCTTCGAGGAGGGCTGCCGCATGCTGCTCGCGGAGGCCGACGGGCGCCGGGCGTTCCGCCTTCTCGGCATCGGCGCGACCGACCTCGTGACGGGAGACCGCGCCGATCTGCCGGATCTCCTCGACCAGCGGCCGGTGAAGCTCGGCGCCGCCGAAGCCGCCATAGACCGCCTGCGCGAGCGCTTCGGCAGCGACCTCGTGCAGCGGGGCATCGCCTTCGTCCCGCGGCCGCGCAAGCGCGAGACTCAGGGCGAGTGAACATCATCGTGATCTAGAGGTCGCAGTCCGGCGCATCGCCCAATTCGAGGCTCGCAAGTCGGCCCGACAGCACGAAGTCGCCATAGTCGAGCCGGATCGACCGGCTGATGCCGTTCGCGAACAGGTCGTAGGTGAATTCGTAGGCCGGAAGGTAAGGGTCCTCGGAGGTCGGGTCGAAATAGGCGATGGTGACGGGCCAGCTCGTCCATCGGGACATCGCCGACCCCGCATTGCCCTGCAGATCTCTCGGCTGATCCTCCGGCATGGGCGACTTCTTCCGGCCGATCGTCGTCGTCGTGTCGTAGGCGAAGTGCCCCGACTCCGACCCGTCATAGACCTGGGAGACGACGATCCTGCGCCCTTCGAGCGCCGCCTCGAGGATCATCACCATGTGTTGCGACGGGAAGGCGACGTCCGCAGGAAGGGCGAAGCTCTCGCCGTCGGGCCGTTCCAGCTCCACTGCAACCCCCTCGCCCGTTCGGCGCGCCACCCCTTCCGTCTCCTCGAGGAGCTCGTCGCCCGTGTAGCGCTCGGAATGGAAGGAGAAGCGCCGCCCGTCGGCCGATTCGGACGTCGTGGAACGGGTGTCGGTGACGGCCGCGCCGGTCTCGCCCGAGACCTCTCCGAGAAACCGCGTCTCCGTCTCGTATCCGGCGCAGGACGACCCGGCGATCCTGAAAACCAGCCGCCCCCGGAAATCCTCCACACCGGAGGCCGCGGTCGAGCGCTCGAGCCCCACATCGTAGACCGCCAGGTGCGGTGCGAGCTCCACTTCGACGGAAGATGCCGCCGCGGCCGGCACGGCAAGAAACACGGCGAGACAGGAGGCGGCGGCCGACTTGGCTGAGCTGATCATCGATCCCACGTCGTTCGGGTTCCGGGCGACCATCGCACGTTCCGCCGCCGCGCGCGACGCCGGAGAAGGCGACTTGCCATCCCGCCATCGAAGAAGGCACAAACGGGCTCGACCTTGTCCGACCGGAGAGAAACCATGCCGTCCGCCATCGAACAACGCCTGCAGGAACTGGGAATCGAGCTCCCCACCCCGGCCGCACCCGCGGCGAACTACGTGCCCTTCGTCAAGAGCGGCAACCTGCTCTTCATCTCGGGCCAGGTCCCGATGGGCAGGAACGGGATCGAGTTCGTGGGCAAGCTGGGCGCCGGCATGGAGGTCGAGGAGGGCCAGCGCGCGGCACGCCTCTGCGCGATCAACCTGCTCGCCCAGGCCAAGGCGGCGGCGGGCAGCCTCGATCAGGTTTTGCGCTGCGTGAAGCTGACCGGCTTCGTCAATTCCGCTCCCGATTTCGGCGACCAGCCGAAGGTCGTCAACGGCGCCTCCGACCTGATGGTCGACGTGCTGGGCGAGGCCGGCCGCCACTCCCGCTCCGCCGTCGGCGTCGCCGCACTGCCCTTCGGCGTGGCGGTCGAGGTCGAGGGCATCTTCGAGATCGAGTGAGCTCGATGCCGGCGCCCGGCTGGCTGACGGAACGCCCGGTGGCACACCGGGGGCTGCACGACCGGGCGCGCGGCATCGTCGAGAACACGGCGAGCGCGGTCGAGGCCGCGATCGCCGGTGGCTTCGCCATCGAAGTCGACGTCCAGGAAGCGGCGGACGGGACCCCCGTCGTCTTCCACGACGACACGCTCGAGCGACTGACACACGCCAGCGGCCCGGTTGCGGCACTCGATCCGTCCGAGCTCAAGGCCGCGGTCTTCCGGGAGACCGCCGACCGGATACAGACACTCGACGAGTTGCTGGAACAGGTGGACGACCGGGCTCCGCTCGTCATCGAGATCAAGACCGACTTCACCGGCAAGGCCGCCTACAGCGCGCGCGTGGCCGAACGCGTCGCCCGCTATCGCGGGCGGGCCGCCCTCATGTCCTTCGATCCGGGTGCGGTCACCGCCGTCCGCCTGGCTGCGCCGGCGGTCCTGCGCGGCATCACGGCTGAGGGCTACCGCACGTGGAAGCCCAGGAACACCTCGCGGGGCGGCCGGGCGGCGATGCGCTATCTCGCCCATGCGGTCCGGTCACGGCCACATTTCGTAGCATATTCGGTCGACGACCTTCCGGCTCTCGCGCCCACGGTGATGCGCCGCCTCTTCGGGATCCCCTTGCTGACATGGACGGTGAGGACCGAGGAGCAACGCATGCGGGCGGCGGAGCACGCCGACCAGATGATCTTCGAGGGGTTCGTGCCCTGACCGGGCGGCCGGCCCCGCAGCAATAGGGACGATGAGGCCCGTGGATCAGGACACGATCGAGATCCGCGTCGAGGACCGGCTTTCGGCCCTGGACCCGGCGGAATGGGATGCCTGCGCCTTCGGCGAGCCGGTGACGCCGGGCTTCGAGGACGCGTCCGGCCTGAAGGCCGAGACGCACAACCCCTTCGTCAGCCACGCCTTCCTCTCCTCCCTCGAGGAGAGCGGCTGCGTGCGCGCCGAGACGGGCTGGCTGCCCCAGCACCTGACGATCCGGCGCGAGGGGCGGCTCGTCGCCGCGATGCCCGCCTACCTGAAGAGCCACAGCCAGGGCGAATACGTGTTCGACTATGGCTGGGCCGACGCGTTCGAGCGGGCGGGCGGGCGCTATTACCCGAAGCTCCAGATCTCGGTCCCCTTCACGCCGGTGCCGGGCCCTCGCCTGCTCGTGCGCGCGGGCGAGGACACCGAGAGGCTGAAGCAGGCGCTGGTTGCCGGCGCGACGGAGCTCTGCCGTCGCCACGACATCTCCTCGGCGCACTGGACCTTCCTTTCGGCTCCGGACCGGGAAGTGCTCTCGCGTCTCGGCATGCTCCAGCGCACGGACCAGCAGTTTCACTGGCGGAACAACGGCTATGGGAGCTTCGACGATTTTCTCGGCGCCCTCGCCTCGCGCAAGCGCAAGGCGATCCGCAAGGAGCGGCGGGAGGCACACGAAGCGGGCATCGAGATCGAACGGGTCACCGGCTCCGACCTCACGGAGGGCCACTGGGACGCGTTCTACGCGTTCTACATGGACACCGGCTCGCGCAAATGGGGGCGGCCGTACCTGAACCGACGCTTCTTCAGCCTGATCGGCGAGCGCATGACCGACCGGATCCTGCTCGTCATGGCGAAACGGGAGGGCGACTACATCGCCGGTGCCCTCAACCTCGTCGGCGACAGCGCGCTTTACGGCCGGAACTGGGGCTGCATCGAGGACCACCCGTTCCTGCATTTCGAGGTCTGCTACTACCAGGCGATCGAGTTCGCGATCGAGCGCGGCCTCTCCTGGGTCGAGGCCGGCGCGCAGGGGCAGCACAAGCTCGCGCGCGGCTACGTGCCGGTGACCACGCACTCGGCGCACCACATCGCCCACCCCGGACTGCGGCGCGCCGTCGCCGACTATCTCGAGAACGAGCGCCTCTATGTCGAGGAGGAAGGCCGCGCCCTCGCCGAACACGCACCCTACCGTCGCGGCGGCCCCGCTTGACGCCCCCGCGCCGCTCTGAGAGCTAGAAGGCTTGGAACGAACTGCCGGGAGAGTTCGAATGGCGGCCTATGACGACCAGAACGTCTTCGCGAAGATCCTGCGGGGCGAGATACCCTGCAGCCGGATCTACGAGGACGACCAGACGCTCGCCTTCATGGACATCATGCCGCGTGGGGACGGGCACTGCCTCGTCATCCCGAAGGCGCCGTCGCGCAACCTCCTCGACATCGACCCGCAAGATCTCGCGGCCGTCATCGGGACGGTGCAGAAGGTCGCGCGGGCGGCGATGGAGGCGATGCGGGCCGACGGCGTCATGATCCAGCAGTTCAGCGAGCCGGCGAGCGGCCAGGTGGTCTACCACACCCATTTCCACATCCTGCCGCGCTTCGAGGGTGTGGAGCTGAAGCCGCCGGGCCAGATGGGCGACATGGACGAGATCGCCCGTCACGGCGACCGCATCCGGGCGGCGCTCGAAGGCTGAGCGTCAGGTGAGGAACAGGATGCCGCCGAGCAGCATCGCCTCGGCGGCCACCACTCCGGCGAAGACGTTGCCGCCCGCCGCGAGATAGGCCGCGCATCCGGCCGCCACGGCCGACAGGCGGACCCACAGCGCCACGTCGGCGAGCTCTCCCGGCGCATAGATCACGAGCTTCGCGATGAGGCCGGCCACCAGCGCCGTAGACACCGCCCTCACCCATTTCAGGACCGGGCTCTCCGCGTTGAGCCTGACCGAGAAGGCGACGCCGAGCAGACGCCAGACATCGGTCGCCATCCATCCCGCGATCAGGATCACGAGGTAGGTCGAGAGCCCGCCTGTCACCGCCGGCGCTCCATCGCGCGTCCGGCGAGCCATGCGAGCGTGCCGCCGACGAGGCCGGTCCAGAGAAGGTCGAGACCCGGGGCGAGGCGGTAGAAGACGGGCCCGAGCGCAAGCCCCAGCCCCATCGCGAGATGGTCGGCCCGGGCCCTGGCGGCCGATGTCATCGAGAGGATGAAGTAGATCGGGGTCAGGAAGAGCAACGCCGCCGACGCCGCGGGCGGCACGGTGGCGGACGCCGCATGGCCGAGCGCCGTGGCGAGGAGGTTGAGCGGCACCACGGTCAGCGACAGGCCGAGGAAGAACGGTATGCGCTCCGCGTGCTCCATGTCGTTGAAGCGGCGCATGGATTCCACCCACACCGTGACCGCGACGAAGTGGGCAAGGAAGTACTGCGAGATCCACGACTGCCGGTCACGCCGCATCAGCGGCAGGATCGCCACGGTCAGTGGCAGAAGGCGTACGGCGGTCAGCGTCACGGCGACGAAGGCCGCCGCCAGATGCGCCCCGTCCGCCAGGCCGCTGAACAGGACCACCTGCCCCGGAAGCGCCCACACGACGCCGCTCGTGAACACGGCCTCGCCCATGGAGAAGCCCATCGCGCGCGCGAAGGCGCCGAAGCCGAAGAACGAGCAGAACAGCACGAGGCCGGGAAGCGACACCGCTCGTCGCGCCCCGGCCGAGTAGCCTGTCCGCCAATGCCGTCCAGACGTCACCGGCGCCCCGCGGGGCGCCGGTGGTCGGTTTCAGGAGAAATCGGCACTACTCGCTCGGCTGCGGCACCTTGGCTTCGCTCTTACGCACTGAGCGCTTGCCGGAGCCCTTCTTCGCCCCCTTGGCCGGAGCCGGTTCGGCGTCCGGGCGACCGGCGGGCTCGGGGAACTCGAAGGCGAGCTTCGACGGCTCTCCGTCCGGCGTCTCGACCACGACGCGCACCACGCCACCGGCCTTCAGCCTGCCGAACAGCACCTCGTCGGCCAGCGGCTTCTTGATGTGGTCCTGGATCACGCGGGCGAGCGGGCGGGCGCCCATGCGCTCGTCGTAGCCGCGATCGGCGATCCACGCGTTCGCCTCCTCGGTCAGCTCGATCGTCACCCCGCGGTCGGCGAGCTGCGCCTCGAGCTGCAGGACGAACTTCTCGACCACGCGCGCCACGACCTCGGGCGGCAGGTTGCCGAAGGCGATCGTCGCGTCGAGACGGTTGCGGAACTCCGGCGAGAACATGCGGTTGATCGCCTCCTCGTCGTCGCCCGTCCGCCTCGAGCTGCCGAAGCCGATCGCCGGCTTCGCCATCTCCGCCGCACCGGCATTCGTCGTCATGATCAGGATCACGTTCCTGAAGTCGACCCGCTTGCCGTTATGGTCGGTGAGCTTGCCGTGGTCCATGACCTGCAGGAGGACGTTGAACAGGTCCGGATGCGCCTTCTCGATCTCGTCGAGCAGGAGCACGCAGTGCGGATGCTGGTCGACGCCGTCGGTCAGCAGGCCGCCCTGGTCGAAGCCGACATAGCCCGGCGGCGCGCCGATGAGCCGCGACACGGTGTGCCGCTCCATGTACTCCGACATGTCGAAGCGCAGGAGCTCGACCCCTAGGAGCGAGGCGAGCTGGCGGGCGACCTCGGTCTTGCCGACGCCCGTCGGCCCCGAGAACAGGTAGTTGCCGATCGGCTTCTCCGGCTCCCGAAGGCCGGCCCGCGCGAGCTTGATCGACGCGGCGAGCGCCTCGATCGCGGCCTGCTGGCCGAAGACGGTGCGCTTCAGGTTCTCCTCGAGATGCGACAGCACCTCGGAGTCCGACCTCGAGACGCTCTTCGGCGGGATGCGCGCCATCGTCGCGACCGTCGCCTCGACCTCCTTCACGCCGATCACCCGCTTGCGCTTGGAGGGCGGGAGCAGCATCTGGGAGGCGCCGGTCTCGTCGATCACGTCGATCGCCTTGTCCGGCAGCTTCCGGTCGTGAATGTGCTTCGCCGACAGCTCGACCGCCGTCTTGATGGCGTCGTTCGTGTAGCGCAGGCCGTGGAACTCCTCGAAGTACGGCTTCAGCCCCTTCAGGATCTTGACCGCGTCGGGCACCGTCGGCTCGTTCACGTCGATCTTCTGGAAGCGGCGCACCAGCGCCCGGTCCTTCTCGAAGTACTGGCGGTACTCCTTGTAGGTGGTCGAGCCCATGCAACGAAGCTCGCCCGACTGGAGCGCGGGCTTCAGGAGGTTCGAGGCGTCCATCGCGCCTCCGGACGTCGCCCCGGCGCCGATGACGGTGTGGATCTCGTCGATGAACAGGATCGCGCCGTCGTACTTCTCGATCTCCTTCACGACCGCCTTCAGGCGCTCCTCGAAGTCCCCGCGATAGCGGGTGCCGGCGAGCAGCGTCCCCATGTCGAGCTGGAAGATCGTCGCCTTCTTCAGGACCTCCGGCACCTCGCCGTGCACGATCCGGCGCGCCAGGCCTTCGGCGATGGCCGTCTTGCCCACCCCGGGATCGCCCACGAAGAGCGGGTTGTTCTTGGAGCGGCGGCAGAGGACCTGCACCGTACGGCGCAGTTCGGCGTCGCGGCCGATGAGCGGGTCCACGCGACCCTCGCGGGCCTTCTGATTCAGGTTGATGCAGTAGGCCTCGAGCGCGTCCGACTTCTTCTTGTCGGCGTCCTCGCCTTCGGCTGCTTCCTCTTCGGCTCCCCGCACGGTACGTGTCTCCGAGAAGCCAGGCCGCTTCGCGATGCCATGGCTGATGTAATTGACAGCATCATAGCGCGTCATGTCCTGCTCCTGCAGGAAAAACGCGGCATGACTCTCCCTCTCCGCGAAGATCGCGACGAGGACGTTGGCGCCGGTCACTTCCTCGCGACCGGAGGACTGCACATGGATCACGGCGCGCTGGATGACGCGCTGGAAACCGGCCGTCGGCTTGGAATCCTCCCCCGTCTGCGTGACGAGGTTCTCAAGCTCGCTGTCGACGTAGTCCGATACCGTCTGACGCAGGACGTCCAGATCGACATTGCACGCCCGCATGACGGCGGCCGCGTCCTGATCGTCGATCAGGGCGAGAAGCAGATGTTCAAGCGTGGCGTACTCGTGATGACGTTCATTCGCGAGCGCGAGCGCGCGATGAAGCGCCTGTTCCAGACTTCTCGAGAATGATGGCAAATCGGGGTTCCTACTTCTTCTCCATGACGCACTGCAGCGGATGCTGGTGCTTGCGAGCGAAGTCCATCACCTGCGTCACCTTCGTCTCGGCGATCTCGTAGGTGTAGATCCCACACTCTCCCACCCCGTGGTGGTGTACGTGCAGCATGATGCGGGTGGCATCTTCCCGGGCCTTGTTGAAGAACCTTTCCAGAACGAGCACCACGAACTCCATCGGAGTGTAGTCGTCGTTGAGGATAAGGACGCGGTAAAGGCTCGGACGTTTGGTTCTCGTTCGGGTCCGGGTGACGATGCCGGTACCGGCCCCGTCACCGCCGTCCCCGTCCGAGTTCGACTGAGCGGTCGTGGACAGCGGCTTCGGCCGCGCATTCCACAGTTGCCCTCTCATGCTCCCAGTGGCCTCCTCGAACCTCACGTTCGCCTTGATGCTCAGCCCGGAGCCGGGCCGACGCACGGCCTCTCGAGCGTGATGATAGGTCGTATGCGTGTTCTTCACCAGACAATAAGATAGGCCCGCGGGACGGGCGCTGCCACCCCGGCGCAAACACAAAAAGCCCCGGTCTTGCGACCGGGGCTTCGGCGTCCGAGGCTTATGGGCCGGAGCTTACTTCGCCTTGGCGGCGAGGTTCTCGAACGGCTTGTAGGCGTCCTTCGTCATGTCGACGTAGTACTCGCCGAGCTTCGTGGCGTGGGCGATGAAGCCCTCATAGCTCGTGCGGAGATAGTCGGCCTGGATCTCGAAAGCCTTGTCGAGCGACTTCGCGGACATCAGCTTCTCGAGAGCCGCCGCGCCGTCCTCGTAGGACTTCTTGCTGTAGTCCGCGGTGTCGAGGGCGATGCCCTGGAAGTTGCGGCTGAGCGTGCCGAAGCTGCGCATGGCCACGTCCACGTTGTCCTTGGCCAGCTTCTGGAATTCGTCTGCATTGCCGATCATGTCGATGCTCCTTCGGGTTTCCGTCATGCGCATAGCGACGTCTTATCAGGAGCGTCCTTGGCGCATCACACGACTGCGATGCACCCTACATACTGCACCGCACCATCGATGTCAAGGGATTGCTGCGACGCACAATGGCTGCCGCCGCACTTCGGTCACACCGGCAGGCTTTACCGTTTCCTAACCGCGTCGGACATATTCTCCCCATCAGTGAGATGAACACGGCCACATTTGGGGCGAGAGCTTGAACTGTGTCGTGTCGTCCAAGTGTTGTTGGCAGATGCCGATGGGGCGCAACGGGGGGGGCAACGCATGGATCCCGAGTGGATCGTCAGCGCCCGACCTTGCTCGCCGTTCGGCCAAGGCTAGTCGGAGATCGGTCACATGATCGGCGTTCTCCCGGTGTGGAACCCCATCCACCGGCTCAATATTTTCCGCGCTCTCATGGTTCTCGTCGCGCTGCTCAGCATCGCGGCGGCGCCTGCCGATGCAAACGAGCGCTATGCGGCCTACATCATCGACGCGAACACCAACGAGGTGCTGTTCTCGCGCAACGGCGATGTTCCCCGCTACCCCGCCTCGATCACGAAGGTCATGACGCTCTTCATCGTCTTCGAGGAGCTCGAAGCGGGCCGGTTGCGGCTCGACACGCCGCTCAAGGTCTCGGCCGCGGCGGCGGCCGAGCCGCCGTCGAAGATCGGCGTGAAGCCCGGCTCCACGATCACGGTCGAGGACGCCATCAAGGCCATGCTGACGAAGTCGGCGAACGACGTGGCCCATGTCGTCGCGGAGAACATCGGGGGCAGCGTCCCCGCCTTCGCGCAGCGCATGACGCGGACCGCCCGGTCGATCGGCATGACGAAGACGACCTTCGCCAACCCGCACGGCCTGCCGAACTCCAACAACATCTCCACGGCGCGCGACCTCGCCATCCTGGGCCAGGTGACCATGCGCCGCTTCCCGAACTACTTCGGCTACTTCTCGATCCGCTCCTTCACGTACAAGGGGCAGACCTACGGCAACCACAACAAGCTTCTCGGCCGCGTGGCCGGCGTCGACGGCTTCAAGACCGGCTATATCCGCGCCTCGGGCTTCAACCTGCTCGCCACGATGCAGCGCGGCGACCGCCGCATCATCGGCGTGGTCATGGGCGGCCAGAGCGGCAGCAGCCGCGACGCGCATATGCGCGAGCTCCTCGAGGCCCACATCAAGAGGTCGACGCCGTCGGCCGCACCTCTCCTCGCCTCCAACGCGCCGCTTCCCCCCGTGCGGCCGGAGCGCCCGGTGACGACGATGTACGTGCCGTCGACCACCGTGCCCGGCACGATGGTCTCCGCGAGCGCCGCGCCCATGCCCTACTTCCCCGCCTCGGGCGATCCCATCGGGCAGAAGATCGAGATCGCCCTCTCCGAAGAGGCCGTGAGCGGCCAGGGCGACGCGTCGCCCTTGGACGAGGTGACCACCGCCTCCCTCTCGCCGGGAAGCGACAGCTGGGTGATCCAGGTCGGCGCCTTCAACGGCGAGGCTCTCGCGATGTCCGCCCTCTCCCGGGCTCAGGAGCGCGCGCCGAGCGTCCTCCGCAACGCCTCCGCCTACACCGAAACCGTGAAGCTCGACGGCGAGACGTACTGGCGAGCCCGCTTCGCCGGCTTCGACCGCGGCGGCGCGGAAGCAGCGTGCACGGCGCTCAAGCGCGCCTCCTTCGGCTGCTTCCCGGCCCGCAACTGATCAAAGCCCCTCAGGCCTGACCATGTTTGCGAAGCAGAAGCTCCTTGGCCTCGTTGATCTTGGCGGCAAGGTAGGTGGACCCACCCCGGTCCGGGTGGAGCTTCATCATGAGATCCCGGTGGGCGCGGCGTATGGCGGCCGCGTCGGCCCCCGGCGCAACGCCCAGTATCTCATAGGCCTCCTGCGCCGTCATTTCGCCGGTGTGGCGCGGTCGGGACTGCCCCGCCGCCGCGTCCGCCTCTCCGTCTTCACGCCAGCCGGGCTCCCGGCGGTCGAGATACGCTTCGAGTAGCTGGCGGCTCTGCGCGTCGTCGACCTCCGCGAGGAGCTCGACGACGTCGTCGAACGACAGATCGTCGAGCGCCTGTCCCGCCCAGCGGCCGTCGAGCACCTCGCCGCTCATGCGGCCCGTGTCGTGATCGAGCCGCATCTCGACCCACGGCGAGCGCACGGACGAGGAGCTGCCCGCGCTTCGCCGACTCGTGCCCCGGTGAGGTTGGAAGGGAACACGGAGGCCCAGCAGGCTGATGCCTGCGATCCCCAGGGGGATCGCGAAGCCCCAGCGGCCCGTCACGCCGAGCACCGCCGCCACGGCGAGCAGAACGACCCCGCCGACGATCTTCACCCATTTCGCGACCTTCGCGGGGTCGGAGTTGGCGAAGGCCTGAAGGCCGGCCAGGAGCAGGACGAGGCCGATCAGCCCCAGCAGAAACGCACCCATCGCCGCTACTTCAACTGCTCGAGGAGGAGTTGCGCTCCTCGGTCGCCGTAACGGGCGAGCGCCTTGCGGCCGCCCGCAGCGTAGACGGCGACCGCCCTCAGGAGCTCGCGCAGCTGGCCGGAAGAGCTGCTGTCGAACGAGCAATAGGCGCCGGAGGTGAGGCGGGCGATCTCGCGGAACGCCCGTTCGGCGGTGGGCTCCCGACCCTCGTGGAACATGAAGGCGGGGACGCGCAACATGCCCAGCTCTCCGGCGAGCGCACAGAGCTCGTCGACGTTCTCCTCCATGCAGTCGCCGACATAGACGAGTGCCTGGACGGGCTTGCGTCCGGCCTCGTCACGAGCGTGGCGCAGGACCTTCCGGATCTGCGTCGTGCCGCCCCGGCAGTCGATGCGGGACATGAGATCGGCGAGCCGCGTCGCATCCTCCGTCCACTTGCTGGCGCGGCACTCGTTGAAGCCGCGGAAATAGACGAGCTGGACCGACAGACCACCGATGGAGGCGGTCTCCTGGAACATCTCCGCCTGCAGGCGGCAGGCGCGGTCCCAGGTCGGCTGGCGGCTCATGGTCGCGTCGAGGGCGAAGACGAGCCGCCCCCGCTCGCCGGCTGGCGGAGTTGCGGGCGCGCGCCGAACCAGCTCGAGAAAGAGGTCTATCTCGGCACGCGAGCTCGCTTCCGCGGGCGCGAGCCCCTCCGTCCGCACCGGTGCTTTCTTGTCGTCGCTCATGGTGGAAAGATGGCCTCTCACAGCCCTGTTGCAAAGCCGGGGTCGATCAGAGAAGCCCGAGTTCGAGCAGTTCCCGCCGCATCTCGGGCGGCATTCCCCCGTCCCCGCTCCCATCGCCCAGGTCGAGCGGCGCCTCCTCGGCCTTGAGATAGCGCCAGCCCTGGAACGGTGCGCGCGGGCGCGGCTCGACGGGGACGATCGTCGGCTCGAGCACGAAGGCGCAGCGTGTGATCCCGTCCTCGCCGGTCACCGCCCGCAGATCCAGGAGCCGCTGGCGGCACTGCACGAGCCCCCGGATCACCCAGTAGAGCGAGCCGCCGGCGAGGATCTCGTCCGCCCGCTTCGGCGTCATGCGCGTGACGTGCACCTGCTCGGCCGGCTGCCCCTGGCGCCGGCGCTGCTCGAGTCGCTCGGCGATCCAGCCTTGCAGGTCCTCGATCGACTCGGCCCCGACGCAGAGCTTGATGATGTGCACGGCCATGGGTCCCGCTCTCCTCACCGGCTAGCTCTGCGGCCGCCGCATCTGGAAGACCTCGTCGATCACGGCGTAATCCATGTAGCCGAGGCGGGAGATCGGTCGCGCCCGCGTGATGTCGACCAGACCGTCCACGATCAGGCCTTCGTCGATGTGCACGCCCACGACCTGACCGAGCAGCAGCGTGCTGGCTGTTTCGGTCCCCTCCAGATCGACCAGGCGCTTCACCTCGAGCACCTTGCACTCGAGCGCCACCGGCGACTCGCCGACGCGCGGCGGCTTGACGAGGCGCGAGGCAGCGGGCGTCAGCCCGGCGAGCGCCATCTCGTCCACCCCGGCCGGCACCGGCGCCGAGCTTCTGTTGACGGCGTCCCGCAGGTCGTAGGTCGCGAGGTTGCAGACGAACTCGCCGGTGGCGGCGAGGTTGCCGGCGGTGTGCTTCCAGCCGGTGCTGCCGATCACGACGATGTATGGCCTCTCCCCGACCGCGTTGAAGAAGCTGTAGGGGGCGAGGTTGACGCGGCCCCCTTCGTCGAGGCTCGAGATCCACCCGACAGGGCGCGGCACGATCAGCGCCTTCATGGGGTCGTGCGGCAGTCCGTGGTCGTTGCTGCGGGCGTCGTAGAACATGCCGTCTCCTGTCGGTGCCTCCGCCCGATATGCCATCGCGCCCCGGAATGTCCAACGCCTCGGGACGGAGTTTCGGGATCAGGCGGGCCGCCAGTCGGTGAGCAGGGTCGCGACGTCGGGCCTGTCGCGATCGCTCGGGGGCGTGGCGGGGGTGCCCGCATAGACGAAGCCGGCCACGCGTTCGCCCTCCTGCAGCCCCAGGAGCCGCCCCACACGCCCGTCATAGGCCGGCCAGCCGGACAGCCACTGACCCGCATAGCCGTGCGCGTGGAGCGCGTGGAGCAGGTTCATGCCCGCGGCGCCGACCGAAAGCTCCTGTTCCCAGACGGGGATCTTCGCATGCTCGCCCGCCCGCGACACGAGCACCAGGAGGAGCGGCGCCTGCGGCCGCTTTCCCGCCTCGACCTCCGCGGCCTCCTCGCTCGCCTCGGGATGATCCGATCGCCAGAGCTCCATGAGGCGCTGCCTGAACGCCGCGAGCGCCTCGCCTTCGATCCGGATGAAGCGCCACGGCGCGAGCTTCCCGTGGTCGGGGACGCGTGCCGCTATCGTCAGGATGTCGCGCAGTTCCTCCGCAGACGGCCCGGGACCGACGAGGGTGACGGCCGCCACTGAGCGCCTCGCGCGCAGATGGTCGAGAACGGGTTCGGAGCGCGGCATTTCACTTCAATCCATGTCTCGTGGAGGTCAAGATGACGTGGCACCACCGGCAGCCGCGACGCCGCCACATTGCATGGCATGATGCGCGGCATCGCGAATCCCTCGGGCGCCAAGAGCGGAACGACCATATTCATGAACCACCTCGCGGTCTCCATCCGATCCCTCCTCGTCGCGCTGCTTGCCATATGCACCGCGGGCGTGGCCTCGGCGGAGCCTGCGACGATCGTGATCCTCGATGGCAGCGCGAGCATGCGCTCGCAGGTCGGCGGACGCAGCAAGATCGCCACCGTCCAGGAGGCGATGAAGGAGGCGTTCGAAGGGCGGGCGGAACGGCTGGGCCTGGTCGTCTACGGCGGCGCCTCCTCCAGCTCCTGCGAGGACATCGCCACGATCGTGCCGCCTGACGGCGAGATGGACGAGGCGGCGCGGGACGCGGCGATAACCGGCATCGCCCCGAAGGGCCAGACCCCGCTCGCCGCGTCGATGGAATCCGCGCTCGAGGACTGGCGCGACCGCCAGCCGCTGCATCTGGTGGTCATCGCCGACGGCACGGACACCTGCAACGGCGATGCGGCGGCCGCGGCCGCGAAGGTGAAGGCCGCGGGCGGCAAGGTCGACGTGATCGGTTTCGTCGCGACCCAGCCGGAGAAGGTGAGGCCGCTCGGTTCCGTGGCAGAGGCCGGCGGCGGCAGCTTCGCCGTGGCCACGAGCCCTGCGGCCTTCAGGAGCGAGATCGCGAAGGTGCTCCCGGCGCCGGGGGAGGCGGAGCCGGATGGGCCAGCGGAGACGGACGCGGCGCCGGACGCTGACGCGGAGGCAGAGGCGGCGTCGGAAGAGGCCGCCAGCGACGCTCTTTCCTCTTCGGAAGAAGAAGCCGCCGATCCTGCCGGCGGCGCGGACGGCGCGTCGGCGGCCGACGACGCCGGGGCGGAGGTGGAGACGGCTCAGCCGGGGATCCCCATGCCGCCTCCCCGGCCGGATCCGGAGACGGCGGCGGCCGAACCTTCCACGGTGCTGTCGCTCGGGCCCCTGCAGATCCAGCCAGACAAGCAGGACAAGGCGGTCCGCAAGAGACTGCCCCTGCGCCTGACCGCTCACCTCACGGCCGACGGGCCGGCGGTGCCGGGCGGCGTCATCTGGCGCGTCTTCAACGCGCGTCCGATGCCGGACGGCAGCTTCCCGGAGCTAGAGCGCAGCGAGGTTCCCGAGCCCGTCTTCTTCCTGCCGGAGGGCGATTACATCGTGCACGCGGCCTATGGCCGTGCCTTCACGGCGCGCCAGGTGGAACTGCACGAGACGGCGCGGGATGAGGCGGTCGTGCTCGAGGCGGGAGGCCTGCGGGTGAAGGCCGTCAGCACCGACGGCGGCGCGCTGGCCAACGGGATATCGCTCGCGATCTACTCCTCGGAGCTCGATGAGTACGGCCAGCGCAAGCAGATCCTCGCGAACGCCCCCCTCGACCGCACGATCCGCCTCAATCCGGGCACCTATCACATCGTCAGCCGCTACGGCGATGCCAATGCGATCGTGCGCGCCGACGTGCGGGTCAGGCCGGGGCAGCTCACGGAGGCCGCGGTGACCCACAAGGCAGCCGCCGTCACGTTGAAGCTCGTGAACGAGCCGGGCGGCGAGGCCCTCGCCAACACGGCGTGGAGCATCCTCTCGCCGGGCGGCGACGTGGTGAAGGAGAGTTTCGGCGCGTTTCCCGAGCACGTGCTGGCCGCCGGAACCTACGCGGTCGTCGCGCGCCACGAGGGCCGCATCTTCAACAGCGAGTTCACCGTCGAGCCCGACCGGCGGCGGGAGGTCGAGGTGGTGGCGCGCTGAAGGTCACTGACGAGCCGCCCGCGTCTCTCTCGAAGCGGAGCGATGAACGACGAAGGGTCGGGGTCCTGACAGACCACCGACCCTTCACGTCTTCCGCGCCGCCTCGCCGTCGCGCGAGCCGACGGAACGCTGGCGGTCAGCTCTCGGGGCTGTCGGGCCCGCCTTCGGGCCCCTCGGGAGCATCCGGCAGCTCTCCGCCGTCCCCGCTCTCGATCTCCTCCGCCTCCGCGGCGCTCTCCTCGCCGATCCGCTCGACCGAGACGACCTTCTCGCCGGCCGCCGTGTGGAAGATGCGCACGCCCTTCGACGCGCGGCTCGTGAAACGGATGCCTTCGACGGGAACGCGGATCAGCGTCCCGCCGTCCGACACGAGCATGATCTGGTCTCCCGCCTCCACGGGGAAGGCCGCCACGAGCGCGCCGATCTCGTCGAGCTTCGTCTGGTCGGTCGCCTTGATGCCCTTGCCGCCGCGGCCGGAGACACGGAAGTCGAAGGAGGACGACCGCTTGCCGTAGCCGCGCTGGTTGACGGTGAGCACGAACTGCTCGGCCGCGCCCATCTCGGCGTAGCGCTCGGGCGACAGCTGCCCCTCGCCGTTCGCCTCGACCTCCTCGGCGACGTCGTCCGTCTCGGCGATCTCGTCCTGCTCCTCGCCCGTCGCCGCGCGGCGGAAGGCGGAGGACTGCTTGAGATAGAGAAGCCGCTCCGCCGGCGTCGCCTCGAAATGCCTGAGGATGCAGAGCGAGATCACCCGGTCGGCCGCGCCGAGCGAGATGCCGCGGACGCCCATGGAGTCGCGCCCCTTGAAGACGCGCACGTCCACGACCGGGAATCGGATGCACTGGCCCGACGCCGTCGTCAGCAGGATGTCGTCGGATTCCGTCGCCGTCTCCACCCCGACAATGCCGTCATCGTCGGCGTCGAGCTTCATCGCGATCTTGCCGTTGCGGTTGACCTGCGTGAAGTCGGACAGCTTGTTGCGGCGGACGGTGCCGCGCGTGGTGGCGAAGATCGCGTCGAGCGAGCCCCAGCTCTCCTCGTCCTCCGGCAGCGGCATGATCGTCGTGATCCGCTCGTTCTCCTGTAGCGGCAGAAGGTTGACGAGCGCCTTGCCGCGCGCCTGCGGCGCCGCCACGGGCAGGCGCCAGACCTTCATCTTGTAGACCAAGCCGCGCGACGAGAAGAACAGCACCGGCGTGTGCGTCGAGGCGACGAACAGCCGGCTAACGAAATCGTCGTCGCGCATCGACATGCCGGAGCGGCCCTTGCCGCCCCGCCGCTGCGCCCGGTAGGTCGAGAGCGGCACACGCTTGATGTAGCCGGCATGCGAGACGGTGACGACCATGTCCTCGCGCTGGATCAGGTCCTCGTCCTCGAAGTCGCCCTCGGCCTCGCTGATCTCGGTGCGCCGGGGCGTGCCGAACTCGGTCTTCGCGGCTATCAGCTCCTCGCGCACGATGCCCTGGATGCGGGCGCGCGAGCGCAGGATGTCGAGGTAGTCCGCGATCTCCTCGCCGAGCTTCGTCAGCTCGTCGCCGACCTCCTCGCGCCCCAGCGCCGTCAGGCGGTGCAGGCGCAGGTCCAGAATCGCGCGGGCCTGGGTCTCGGAGAGACGGTAGTTGCCGTCCTCGTCGAGCGTGTGGCGCGGATCGGCGATCAGCGTGATGAACGGCGCCATCTCCTTCGCCGGCCAGTGGCGCTCCATCAGCTGCTCGCGCGCCGTCTGCGGGTTCGGCGCGTTCCGGATGAGGCTGATGACCTCGTCGATATTCGCGACGGCGATCGCCAGGCCGACGAGCACGTGGGCCCGGTCGCGCGCCTTGCGCAGGAGAAACTTGGTGCGCCGGCTAACGACCTCCTCCCGGAAGGAGAGAAAGGCGGTCAGCATGTCGTGCAGCGTCAGCTGCTCCGGCTTGCCGCCGTTCAGCGCCACCATGTTGGCGCCGAAGCTCGTCTGGAGCGGCGAGAAGCGGTAGAGCTGGTTCAGCACGACGTCGGCCACGGCGTCCCGCTTCAGCTCGATGACGACGCGCATGCCCTGCCGGTCGGACTCGTCGCGGATGTCGGCGATGCCTTCGACCCGCTTGTCCCGGACGAGGTCGGCGATCTTCTCGATCATCGCCGCCTTGTTCACCTGGTAGGGAATCTCGGTGACGATCAGCGCCTCGCGCTCCTTGCGCACCGTCTCGGTGTGCACCTTGCCGCGCATGACGACGGAGCCGCGGCCGGTCGTGTAGGCCGAGCGAATGCCGGCGCGTCCGAGAATCGTGGCGCCGGTCGGGAAGTCGGGCCCCGGGATGATCTCCATCAGCTGCTCCGCCGACAGTCCCGGATCCTCCATCAGCGCGATGCAGGCGTCGCATACCTCGACGAGATTGTGCGGCGGCACGTTGGTCGCCATGCCGACGGCGATGCCGCCGGCACCGTTGACGAGGAGGTTTGGAAACTTCGTCGGCAGCACGCTCGGCTCGCGCTCGGCGCCGTCGTAGTTCGGCACGAAGTCGACGGTCTCCTTGTCGAGATCGTCGAGCAGGAGATGCGCGGGCTTGGCGAGCCGCACCTCCGTGTAGCGCATCGCCGCGGGCGGATCGCCGTCGACAGAGCCGAAATTCCCCTGCCCGTCCGCGAGGGGCAGGCGCATCGAGAAGTCCTGCGCCATCCGCACGAGCGCGTCGTAGATCGCGCTGTCGCCGTGCGGATGGTACTTACCCATGACGTCGCCGACGACGCGGGCCGACTTGCGGTAGGGCTTGTTCCAGTCGTAGCCGTTCTCGTGCATCGAGTAGAGGATGCGGCGATGAACGGGCTTCAGGCCGTCGCGCACGTCTGGCAGCGCGCGGCTCACGATGACGCTCATCGCGTAGTCGAGATAGGACCGCCGCATCTCCTCGGCGATCGAGATGGGGCGGACGCCGGAAGGGTCCTCGGGGGGCGTACCGCCGCCGGGCGGCAGATCGGTGTCGGACAAGACGGTCTCGTGGGATGATTGGACTATCGACTAGGTAGGGGATTCGCTTGCGATACGCAAGGTGCGGCAATCAGTGGCGTGGCGCACAATCCTCATTCTTGTCAGTGCATTAGCGGGATATTTTGCATCGGAATATCATGACGCAACAGTTTTCACGAGGACGTCGTGGTTTCGGGGTGAGGAACACGGGATGGCGGAGGCGCTCGTCTCGGCGCTCGTGACGCTGTTCGTGGTGATCGATCCGATCGGGATCGCGCCGATTTTCGTCAGCCTGACGCACGGCATGGCGCCCGCGGAGCGGCGTCGCGTCGCCATGCGCTCCGTCTTGATCGCCGCCGTCGTGCTCGTCGCCTTCGCGGCCATCGGCCAGCCGATGCTGGAGGCGCTGGGCATAACCCTTCCCGCCTTCCGCATCGCCGGGGGACTGCTCCTGTTCTGGATCCCGACCGAGATGGTCTTCGAGAAGCGGCAGGCGAGGAAGAGCGGCTCGGCCGAGCGTTCCGTCCAGGAAGACCATCCAGAGGACATCGCGGCCTTCCCGCTCGCGGTGCCGCTCATGGCCTTCGACAACGTCACGCGTGCGATCGAAGCCTTCGAGGTGACGCTGATCACGCCGGCGGCCCGCTTCGACCAGTTCCTGGACGGCAACGAGGTCGCGATGAACGACCAGGAGAAGGAGGGCCTCCGCCTGTTCATGGATACGGGCTGCGTGAGCTGCCACAACGGCGTGAACCTCGGTGGCCAGGACTACTTCCCGTTCGGCGTCATCGAACGGCCGGGCTCGGACATCCTGCCGCCGGAGGACAAGGGCCGCTTCGCGGTGACGCAGACGGCGACGGACGAGTACGTCTTCCGCGCCGTCCCGTTGCGCAACGTCGCGCTCACGGCGCCCTACTTCCACAGCGGCCAGGTATGGGATCTGGAGCAGGCCGTGGCGATCATGAGCACGGCCCAGCTCGGCATAGAACTGAGCGAGGAGGAGATCGAGGCGATCCCAGCCTTCCTCCACACGCTGACGGGCGAGCAGCCGCGGGTCGAGTATCCCATCCTGCCGCGGAGCACCGACACCACGCCGGTGCCGGAGCTCATGGTCCCGACCTCCCGCTGACGCGCGTCCGGCCCGGAGGGCAGGATCTCGCGCAAGCCCCGAAGCCCGCGCCCCGGCGCGGGCTTCGTTCCGAGCGCTTCGAGCTAGACCGCTCCCCGGCCGACTGCGCTGTAGCGGTCATCTTCCCTCGAGCGGGCCGTCTCGCGGTCGTGCGCGCGGCGCCGAGCGCCAAGTCCGAGCGCCAGCCCGCCGAGGGCCGCCGCTCCGAACAGGAGGCTCGCGCCGGGATACATCTGCGCGAGCGTGAAGAGCGAGTGCTCACGATGGGCGGGGAAGTTCCCGCGCACCCGCCCGTCCTGCCTGGGCCCGTAGAGGTTGTCGCGCTGCAGGAAGTCGGCCGCCCGCCTGGAGGGCGAGAGCTGGAGCGGCTTCACGAACTGCCGCATCGCGAGGTCGAAGATGCCGGGCATCAGCTTCTGCATGACGAGAAGCGCCGGCCCGCCGCCGCCGACATAGATCTCCCGGATCGGGCGCTCCGCCGAACGCAGGATCGCGCGGGCGACGAGCCACGGCGAGTAGCGCGGCGGCGGCGTCTTGGGCGCCTCGTCGTGATAGCTGCGGGCGTGCTCGGTGTACGGCGTGGCGATGGATGTGGGCTTGATGAGGGTCACCGAGATCCCGGGATCGCTCGTCGCGATGTCGGCGCGCAGGGCGTCGGTGAAGCCCCGCACGGCGTGTTTCGAGGCGACATAGGCGCCCTGGAGGGGAACCGGCACATCGCTCAGCACGCTGCCGATGTTGATGATGGCCCCGCGACCTTCGCTCCGCATCGCCCGCAGGGCTGCGAGGCTGCCATGGACCACGCCCCAGTAATTCGTCTCGAACAGCCGCCTGTGATCCTCGGTCGAGATCTCGTCGAGATAGCCGTAGAGCGGCACCCCCGCATCGTTCACCCAGCTGTCGATCCGCCCGAAGGTGTCGATCGCCGCCTCCGCGAGACGCTCCACTCCGGTCTCGTCGCCGACATCCGTCGGAACCGCGTGGACGCGGGCGCCCTTGTCCTGCAGATCTTCGGCGACCTCCCGGAGTGCCGCGCCGTTGCGCGCGGCTATGACGAGCCGGGCGCCACGCCGTGCCGCCAGCCGGGCGGTGGCCAGCCCGATACCGCTCGTGGCGCCGGTGATGACGATGACCTGCTTCTCGATCGGCCTGAGCCTGCTTCTCCCCAGCACGTGTCTCTCCGTGGAGTTCGGATCTCCAGGTGAGAAGGCAGCCCTACCGCCTCAGGTTCCCTCGGGAGGCATGTCGCCGCCGGCGCTCCAGCAGACCCGAAGGCCCACGTTGACAGCTCAGCTATATACGTTATTTCTCGAAATAAGGAAATTTCACCATGCACGAAGCGGCACGTGGTGCAGCGGCCACTGAGGGATCCGGCTCCACCGGCTGGATCCCCCCTCGTCGCTCCACTTGAGAGGCAACGCGACCATGACGATCGACGGCTCCGCGCGCGCCGCTAGCTCTCCGGGCGGCATCGGCTTCTTCGAGAAGTGGCTCTCCGTCTGGGTCGGCCTCTGCATCGTCGCGGGGATCGTTCTCGGCAACGTTCTGCCGGGACTCTTCGGCTTCCTCGCCGGCCTGGAATATGCCGCCGTCAACGTCCCCGTGGCGCTCCTCATCTGGGCGATGGTCTATCCGATGATGGTGGCGGTCGACTTCTCGAGCCTCGCCCATGTCGGCGACCGGCCGAAGGGGCTGATCCTGACGGTCGCCGTGAACTGGCTCGTCAAGCCGTTCACGATGGCGGCTCTCGGCGTCCTGTTCTTAGAACATTTCTTCGCGGGGATGATCGCACCGGCGGACGCGCAACAGTACATCGCGGGCCTGATCCTGCTCGGCGCCGCGCCGTGCACCGCCATGGTCTTCGTCTGGTCGCAGCTCACGAGGGGCGATCCGACCTACACGCTCGTGCAGGTCTCCGTGAACGACGTCATCATGATCTTCGCCTTCGCCCCCATCGTCGCTCTCCTCCTCGGCGTCACGGATATAGAGGTGCCGTGGGAGACGCTTCTCCTGTCGGTCGGCCTCTACGTCGTGATACCGCTCGCGGCGGGAGCGGCGACGCGCCACTGGCTGACGCGCCACGCCAGGCGCGGCGAGACCGGAGAGGCGGCCGTGGCGCGCTTCACGGGGGCGGTGAAGCCGTTCTCGATCGTCGGGCTGCTCGCGACCGTGGTTCTCCTCTTCGGCTTCCAGGGGCACGTGATCGTCGAGCGGCCGCTGCTCATCGTGATGATCGCGATCCCGCTCCTCATCCAGTCCTACGGCATCTTCGCCCTCGCCTATGCGGCGGCATGGGCGTGGCGCGTGCCCTTCAAGGTCGCGGCTCCATGCGCGATGATCGGCACGTCGAACTTCTTCGAGCTCGCCGTGGCCGTGGCGATCGGCCTCTTCGGGCTCGGCTCCGGCGCGGCGCTCGCGACGGTCGTGGGCGTCCTCGTCGAGGTCCCCGTGATGCTCTCGCTGGTCGCCTTCGCCAACGCGACGCGGCACCACTTTCCAGAGGGATAGAAGCGACGGCCGCGGGACGGCGGCAAGCATCGCCGCCCCGCCGATCGCCTCTCGCGTCAGGCGGCGGACTTGCGCCGGTTCTCCTGAAGAAGCGCGTCGATCCGGTCGACCATCTCGTCGACCTGGGCGAGCCGCATTCCCTTCTGCCGCGCCACGATCTGAACCAGACGGTCGACACGCTCGATATAGGGCGCGCCGGAATAGACCGCCTTGGCGGCGGATGACGGCCTGACGAGGCCTTGCGCCGCCGCCGCATACTTCTCGAACGGCACGAGATCCGAGGCCGAGGCGCCGAGGCTCAGGCAGACCTCGCCGACCCAGTCGTAAACTGCGCGAGCGCCCTCGGGGTCGCCGTGCACCACGTCCTTCACGGACTGCACCCCGCCGGGCGTGACGCAGCGATAGTTGCCCGTCAGCAGCATCGGCCACTTGGCGAAGGGCACGAAAATCGAATAATGTACCTTCAGCTTCACCGGCAGCTCGAGCGTACGACCGCCCACGTCGTGACGCACCGCCTCGATGTCGCTCTGCATCTGGCGAAGGATCGAGGTCGCCGCCTCGCCCTCGAACGGAGCCGCCTTGAAGTTCGTCGGCAGGGTCACCTGGACAACGTTCGGCTGTTCATCGGGCGGCCGGATGGCCTGCGGGTCCGGGCTGCACAGCGTCATGTTCGCGGGCTCGAACGTGTCCCACACGCCGGCGTCCGCATAACAGGCGGAGAGCTCGTCCGCGTCGATGCCCGGCACGCGCTTCATGTAGGTGAGCGGCGGCATGTTCATGATCGACATCGCCGGCGTGCGCGCGCGCCCGATCCTGTGCATCAGGTCCTTCACCTCGGGGGCGCGATACTGCGGCTCCTGCATGCCGAGCACCACGAGATCGAAGCCCGAGGAGTCGGCCTGCTCGGGCGTCACCGCCGCGAGACGGCCCTTCAGATCCCGCGAGTCGAGCACGACCGGCTCGCTCTCTCCCTTCACCGGAAGGCGCACGCGGGTGCCTTCCGCGTTGATGAGCTCGGCCTCTTCGGGCCGGCACACGAGCGTGACGTCGTGGCCGGCCACAAGAAGCTTGGTGGCGACCAGCGACCCGTAATTCGCCCCGAGTATCAGCGTGTTGAAAGCCATCCCGTTCCTCCGTTCGTTGTTGTGGGCGCACTTCGCGACGCCCTTCTCTTCCCGAGGGATGCGGCAGGACGTCACCTTGCGGCGCCCGCCGGCGGTCGATCACGAAGCAGGGCGGCAGGCCCCGCTCCTGCCCGCACATCGAGGTACGCCGGCACGAATGCCGGCCACTGCCTCACGCAGCGGTGCTTGCCGCTTCGGCACGTCGCGGCCGGCCAAGCCGGCCGCAGTCACGGCTCACGCCGCGGCCTTGCGGCGGTTCTCCTCGAGCTGTGCGTCCACGAGTTCCACCGTCCGGTCGACGACTGGATGGTTCATCCCCTTCTGGCGGGCGAGGATCTGCACCACCCGGTCGACCCGCTCGATGTTCGCGGCACCGGCGTAGAGGGCCCGCGCCGCCGAGGAGGGCCGCACCAGGCCCTGGGCCGCGTTCGCATACTTCTCGAAGGGCACGAGGTCCTCCGGCGAGGCGCCGAGCGCGACGCATACCTCGCGGACCCAGTCATAGACCTCGCGCGACTGCGCGGGATCGCCATGCACGGCGTCCTTGATCGAGCGGGCGCCCTCCGGCGTCACGCATCGGTAGTTGCCGGTCAGCAGCATCGCCCATTTGGCAAGCGGCACGAAGATCGACTCGTGCACCTTCAGCTTGACCGGCAGCTCGATCGACCGGCCACCGACGTCGTAGCGGATCGCCTCGATGTCCTGCTGCATCTGCCGCAGCATGGAGGTCGGCTCGTCGGCATCGAAGCGGGCGACCTTGAAGTTCGTCGGCAGCGTGACCTGGAGAACGTTCGGCCTCTCCTCGGGAGGCCGGAACGCCTGCGGGTCGGGGCTGCACAGGGTCATGTGCGCCGGCTCGATCTCGCTCCAGACGCTGGCGTCGGTGAAGCAGGATTCGAGCTCGCCCGCATCGATGCCGGGGATCCGCCGGAGATAGGGCAGCGGCGGCATGTTCATGATCGACATGCAGGGCACGCCGGCGCGTCCGACCTTGGCGAGCAGCGCCTTCACGGCAGGCGCCCCGTATTGCGGCTCCTGCATCGCCAGGCCGACGAGGTCGTAGTCGGCCGGGTCGATCGCGCCGGGCGTGACTGCGCGGAGCTTGCCCGGGAGATCGCGGGAGTCGAGGACGACAGGCTCGCTCTCCCCCCGCACCGGCAGGCGCACGCGCGTGCCCTCCGCGTTGATGAGGTCGGCCTCCTCCGGCAGGCAGACGAGGGTAACGTCGTGCCCGGCCATCAGCAGCTTCGTGGCCAGGAGGGAGCCGTAGGACGCCCCGAGAATCAGCATGTTGAACGGCATTGCATTGCCTCCCCGATTGAGGCGCGTTCGCTCGCACCCTTGTTCCGGAGCCGGCACTCTAGAGGCGATCGCGAGGCGCAGGAAACGTCACAAACCCGAATGACTGCCCTCTCTGACGGAATGTCAGCCGTCAGAACGGGATCTCGTCGTCCATATCATTGCCGAAACCGCCGCCGCCATAGCTGCTGCCGCCGCCGCGGCCGCCACGTCCGCCGCCGCCCTGCTCCATCGGGCCCGACGAGCCGAAGTCCGAGCCGGAGCCGTAGTCCGGGCCCGAGCCGCCGCCCGAACCGCCACCGGGGCCGTCGAGCATGGTGAGCGTCGAGTTGAAGCCCTGCAGCACCACCTCGGTGGAGTACTTGTCCTGCCCGGACTGATCCTGCCATTTCCGCGTCTGAAGCTGGCCCTCGATATAGACCTTCGAGCCCTTGCGCAGATACTGCTCGGCGATCTTGCACAGGCCCTCGTTGAAGATCACGACGCGGTGCCACTCCGTGCGCTCGCGGCGCTCGCCCGAGTTCCTGTCCCGCCAGGTCTCAGAGGTCGCCACGCGGAGATTCGCGATCGGCCGGCCGTCCTGCGTCCGCCGAATTTCCGGGTCGGCACCGAGATTCCCGACGAGGATCACCTTGTTGACGCTACCGGCCATGCCGCTTTCCTTTTCTCAGACGTTCCACGCACCTTGATACCGCGCCGGCGCCACCTCGTCTCCCCCGTCGGCGACGCTCGTCCACAAGGCGCGCGCCCTGCGCGGTCTCCTGACACCGCCTGTCGGCAGCTCCGCCGCCGGTCGTTGCCACCCGAGGTGCCGCCGGCTATAATGTTCCTATATTGTTCCAGTTCCATCCGCAAGCGGGCCGATCGATGACCGAGCTAGAGACGGAGCGCCTGGCGCTCAGGCCCTATCGCTCCGAGGAGCGCCGCTTCGTGGCCACGCTGATGCGCAACCCGGAGGTCTTCTTCTGGCGTGACCAGCCCGTTCCGGACGAGGTGATCGACGCGGTGATGGCACGCTCGGCGCGGCTTGCCCCGCTCGGTCTCGGCTGGTTCGCGGTGTTCCTGCGGGACGGCGGCGCCTTCATCGGCAACGTCATCCTGCAGCCCATCCAGGTCGACGACGCCGAGGACGTCGAGATCGGCTGGCACCTCCTGCCGCGCAAATGGGGGCAGGGCTACGCGACCGAGGCGGCGGGCGCCCTCCTCGACCATGGCATGCGCACGCTCGGCCTGGGACGCGTCGTCGCCGTGGCACTGCCGACGAACGAGCGATCGCTGAGGGTTATCCGCCGCATCGGCCTCCCCTATATTGGCGAGAGGCTGCACGCCGGACTGCCCCACGCGTTCTTCGGCCTGACGAACGAGCAGTACATGACGGCCCGCGGGGCCGCCGCCACCAACTGACCGGACCTTTTGGCTCACATGCAGACATCGATCAGCGTTCGCGGCGCACGCGAGCACAATCTGAAGAACGTCGACGTCGAGATCCCCCGCGACAAGCTCGTTGTCATCACCGGCCTGTCGGGGTCGGGCAAGTCGTCTCTCGCCTTCGACACGATCTATGCCGAGGGCCAGCGCCGCTACGTCGAATCGCTCTCGGCCTATGCCCGCCAGTTCCTCGAGATGATGCAGAAGCCCGATGTCGACCACATCGAGGGCCTGTCGCCGGCGATCTCGATCGAGCAGAAGACGACGTCGAAGAACCCCAGATCGACGGTCGGGACCGTGACCGAAATCTGGGACTACATGCGCCTCCTCTTCGCGCGCGTCGGCGTGCCCTACTCGCCGGCGACCGGCCTGCCGATCGAGAGCCAGACGGTCAGCCAGATGGTCGACCGGGTGATGGCACTGCCCGAAGGCACGAGGCTCTACCTGCTCGCGCCCATCGTGCGCGGGCGGAAGGGCGAGTACCGCAAGGAGCTCGCGGAGCTGCAGAAGAAGGGCTTCCAGCGCGTGAAGGTCGACGGCGAGTTCCACGAGCTGCCGGACGTGCCCGCCCTCGACAAGAAGTTCAAGCACGACATCGACGTGGTCGTCGACCGGATCGTGGTGCGCGGCGACATCGGCTCGCGGCTCGCGGATTCGCTGGAGACGGCGCTCGGGCTGGCGGACGGCATCGCGGTCGCCGAGTTCGCCGGTGAGGCAGACGGGAAGGGCGAGCCGAAGCGCATCATCTTCTCCGAGAAGTTCGCCTGCCCCGTCTCGGGCTTCACGATCTCCGAGATCGAGCCGCGGCTCTTCTCCTTCAACTCGCCCCAGGGGGCGTGCCCGGCCTGCGACGGCCTGGGCAGCGAGCGGCGGGTCGACCCGGACCTCGTCGTCGAAGGCCCGCGCGCGACGCTGCGCGGCGGTGCGATCGTGCCGTGGGCGCGCTCTTCCTCGCCCTATTACTTGCAGACGCTGGAGGCGCTCGGCCGCCACTACGGCTTCGACATGACGACGCAGTGGAAGGACCTGCCCGAGGACGGGCGCAACGCGATCCTCTACGGCTCGGGCAAGGACAAGATCACGATCACCTACAATGACGGCCTGCGATCCTTCGACACCCACAAGGCGTTCGAGGGGGTCGTCAACAATCTCGAGCGGCGCTGGCGCGAGACCGACAGTGCCTGGTCGCGCGAGGAGATCGAGAAATACATGAGCCAGACGCCCTGCAAGGCCTGCGGGGGCGCCCGGCTGAAGCCCGAGGCCCTCTCGGTCAAGATCGCGGGGCTTCACATCGCTGAGGTCGCGGACATGTCGATCCGCCACGCCGGCGGCTGGTTCGAGGCGCTTCCCGAGAAGCTGACGGACAAGCAGAACGAGATCGCCCACCGGATCCTCAAGGAGATCCGCGAGCGGCTCGTCTTCCTGAACGATGTCGGCCTCGACTACCTCACACTGTCGCGCGCCTCGGCCACGCTGTCGGGCGGCGAGAGCCAGCGCATCCGTCTCGCCTCGCAGATCGGCTCGGGGCTCACCGGCGTGCTCTACGTGCTCGACGAGCCGTCGATCGGCCTGCACCAGCGCGACAACGCCCGGCTTCTCGACACGCTGAAGCACCTGCGCGACCTCGGCAACACGGTGATCGTCGTCGAGCACGACGAGGACGCGATCCTCGCCGCCGACCACGTCATCGACGTCGGCCCCGCCGCGGGCGTGCACGGCGGGCAGATCATCGCATCGGGCGCACCGGCCGAGATCATGGCGAACCCCGCGAGCCTGACGGGCAAGTATCTGACGGGCATCGAGGCCGTGCCCCTGCCGGAGGAGCGGCGGAACGTCGAGACGGAGCGGCGCATCAAGGTCGTCGGCGCGAGCGGCAATAATCTCAAGGGCGTCGACATGGACATCCCGCTCGGCACCTTCACCTGCGTGACGGGCGTGTCGGGCTCAGGCAAGTCGACGCTCACCGTCGACACGCTCTACAAGGCCATCGCCCGCCGGCTGAACGGCGCGCGCGAGCTACCCTCCCCGCACGAGGCGATCGAGGGCCTCGAGCACATCGACAAGATCATCGACATCGACCAGTCGCCGATCGGCCGCACGCCGCGCTCCAATCCCGCCACCTACACCGGCGCCTTCACGCCGATCCGCGAGTGGTATGCCGGGCTGCCGGAGGCGAAGGCACGCGGCTATCAGGCCGGCCGCTTCTCCTTCAACGTGAAGGGCGGGCGCTGCGAGGCCTGCCACGGCGACGGCGTCATCAAGATCGAGATGCACTTCCTGCCGGACGTCTACGTGACCTGCGATGTCTGCAAGGGCCGTCGCTACAACCGCGAGACGCTCGACGTCACCTTCAAGGGCCACTCGATCGCCGACGTCCTCGACATGACCGTCGAGGAGGCGCGGAACCTCTTCGAGGCGGTGCCGTCGATCCGTGACAAGATGGAGACGCTCGAGCGCGTGGGCCTCGGCTACGTGAAGGTCGGCCAGCAGGCGACGACGCTGTCGGGGGGCGAGGCGCAGCGCGTGAAGCTCGCGCGCGAACTGTCGAAGCGGGCCACCGGCCGCACGCTCTACATCCTCGACGAGCCGACCACCGGCCTGCACTTCCACGACGTGCGCAAGCTTCTCGAGGTCCTGCACTCGCTCGTCGACCAGGGCAACACCGTGCTCGTCATCGAGCACAATCTCGAGGTGATCAAGACCGCCGACTGGCTGATCGACCTCGGGCCCGACGGCGGCGACCGCGGCGGCGAGATCGTGGTCACCGGCACGCCGGAGGACGTCGCGGCCGAGCCGAGAAGCCACACCGGCGCCTTCCTGAAGGAGCTTCTGGAGCGCCGGCCGGGCCATCGCCGACCGACGAGCGAGGCGGCGGAGTAGACCGCGCGCGATCTGCCGCAGGGGCGGCGAATCCGGAACCGCTCCCGCGGCCGCCCCGTTCTGCAGGCACGTTTCCTGAACGCACTCCAACGGAGGCATGCCATGCATGACATTTCCGGCAAGAAAGTCGCCATCATCGCGACCCACGGATTCGAGCAGTCCGAGCTCGAAGTGCCACTTCACAAGCTGAAGGACGCGGGCGCCGAGGTGCACGTGATCTCGCTCGAGAAGGGCGACATCAAGGGCTGGGACAAGGACGACTGGGGCCAGAAGGTCAAGGTCGACCACGCGATCGGCGAGGTCTCCCCCGACGATTACGACGCGCTCGTGCTGCCGGGCGGCCAGATCAACCCCGACCTCCTGCGCGTCGAGCCGAAGGTGATCGACTTCATCAAGAAGATCTACGCGCAGAAGAAGGTTCTGGCGGCGATCTGCCACGCGCCCTGGCTCCTCGTCGAGGCCGGGATCGCCAAGGGCCATCCGATGACGTCCTACCACTCGATCAAGACCGACGTGATCAACGCCGGCGCCGACTGGCAGGACAAGGAAGTGGTCACGGACAAGGGCCTCGTCACGAGCCGCAATCCCGGCGACCTCGGCGCGTTCTGCGCCAAGATCGCGGAGGAGATCGCCGAAGGCCGCCACGAGCGACGCGCCGCCTGACACCGTCCGCAACGGCGGGTTCGCATTCGGCAGCCAAGGGCAGCGAAGCCATGCGCTTCGCGGCCCTTTGCATGCCGGCGCAGGCGAGCCTAGATAGGCGGCATGAATGATACATCAGCCGCCTCCCGCCCCGTCCACGTCGTCGGCGCCGGCCTCGCCGGCTCGGAAGCCGCCTGGCAGATCGCGCAGACCGGTGTTCCCGTGGTGCTGCACGAGATGCGGCCCGTCCGCGGCACCGAAGCCCACGTCACCGACGGCTGCGCCGAGCTCGTCTGCTCGAACTCCTTCCGCTCGGACGACGCTGAGACGAATGCCGTCGGCCTCCTCCACGCGGAGCTGAGGCGCTGCGACTCGATCATCATGGCGATGGGCGATCGGAACCAGGTGCCGGCGGGCGGCGCGCTGGCGGTCGACCGCGTCGGCTTCTCGGACGCCGTCACGAAGGCGCTCGAGGAGCATCCGCTGATCGAGATCCGCCGCGAGGAGGTGGCGGGATTGCCGCCGGAAGATTGGGACTCGGTCATCGTCGCGACCGGTCCCCTCACCTCGAAGGCGCTGGCCGAGGCCATCGGCGGGGTCACGGAAGAGGATTCACTCGCCTTCTTCGACGCCATCGCGCCGATCGTCCACAAGGATACGATCGACTTCTCCAAGGCGTGGTTCCAGTCCCGCTACGACAAGCCGGGCCCCGCCGGAACCGGCGCCGACTACATCAACTGCCCCCTCGACAAGGACCAGTACGAGGCGTTCGTCCAGGCGCTCATCGCCGGAGACAAGGGCGAGTTCAAGGAGTGGGAGAAGGATACGCCATATTTCGACGGCTGCCTGCCGATCGAGGTGATGGCGGAACGCGGGCCGGAGACCCTGCGCCACGGCCCGATGAAGCCCGTCGGCCTGACCAACCAGCATCAGCCGGACGTGAAGCCCTACGCCGTGGTGCAGCTGCGCCAGGACAATGCGCTCGGCACGCTCTACAACATGGTCGGCTTCCAGACGAAGCTGAAATACGGCGCACAGGCCGAGATCTTCCGCATGATCCCGGGGCTCGAGAACGCGGAGTTCGCACGCCTCGGCGGCCTGCATCGCAACACCTTCCTGAACTCGCCGAAGCTCCTCGACCGCGAGCTGCGGCTCAAGGCGCTGCCGCGCCTGCGCTTCGCGGGCCAGGTCACGGGGGTCGAGGGCTACGTGGAGTCGGCGGCGATCGGCCTCCTCGCCGGCCGGTTCGCGGCCGCCGAAAGGCTCGGTCGCGCCTGCCCTCCTCCTCCCGCGACGACGGCGCTCGGCGCACTTCTAGCCCACATCACCGGCGGCCATCTCGTGGACGCGAACGGCGGAACGCGGTCCTTCCAGCCCATGAACGTGAATTTCGGGCTCTTCCCTCCGGTCGAGATCCCCCGCGAGCCCGGCGTGCGCCTGCGCGGAGGCGCCAAGACGCTTGCGAAGAAGCGCGCCTACACCGCCCGCGCGCTCAGAGACCTGGAGGGCTGGCTGTCGCCCGTGTCGCAGGCGGCCGAATAGCCGCACTGCCCGCCTCCGGGGCGGCTACTGCGCCGGCACCGGCTCCGCCGTTCCTCCGGGCTCGGCCGTTCCGGGCGTCTCGGTGGTCCCCTCCGGCTCGGAGGTCTCGGCCTCCGCCGGCGGGGCGGCATCGGACGCCTCGTCGCCGCTCACCATGTACCACCAGAAGACGAAGCCGAGCGCGATCAAGGCGACGACAAGCAGGACGACGAGCATGTTTCCGCGAGACATGGCGGTTTCGCTCCTTCTCGGTCGGGGCCGGCGAGATCCGCTAGGCCCACGAAGCCAACCCGACGCCCGTCATGGTCGTTCCGGTCGCTAAGCGAACCCTCGGCGGGCAGAGCGCCACAGCGTCCACTGTCGCCGCCATTGCGGCAGGTCGACCTTCGGGGAGAACGGGTCGCAGCCGGCCCGCTCGAAGCGATCGAGATATGGCGTGACCAGCGCCAGGGGCAGGAGAGCGGGCACCACCCCGGCCGGCAGGCGCCGCGCGGCGTCGAGTGCCAGGCTGAGATGCGAACGCGCCAGCGTCGCCATCTCCTTCAGCGCGGCGCGCAGCCTCTCGTCCGTCTTCCCGGCCAGAAGCAACGCGGGATCCGTGCCGTGCCGCTCGAGCACGTCGAGCGGCATGTAGACCTGGCCGCGGGAGGCGTGTAGCGGGATGGCGCGCAGGAGCCCGGCGGTGGCGTAGGCGATGCCCCCCGACTGCGAGACGGGGTCGAGATCGGCTCCTGCGATTCCGCGGTCGAGCGCCAGCGCCGGGAGTGCGAGGGTCGGCCCGACGGTCGCGGCCCCGTAGCCCTCGAGCTCCGCCACGGAGCCCATCGGGTCGTCGTAGAGGTCGAAGCTCCGCGCCTCTATCAGGTCGAGCAGGGGTTGTCGGGGAAGATCGAAGCGGTCGAGCGCCTCCAGGAGAAGACCGCCGACCGGATGCTGCGCCACGTTGCCGTGCCCGTGCCCTTCGATGGCGTCCCGCCACCATTGCAGCCGGATCTCGCCGGGCATTGGTTCGCTCACGACCTCGCGCACCCGCGCGATTTCGAGCGCGAAAGCGTGCAGGGCCATGATATGCGGCCGTTTCTCGGCGGGCACGAAGAGATCGCACAGGAAGCGATCTTTGTCGCCCTGGCGCAGAAGCTCGCTCACATGGGCGATGGCGGCGTCGGCCATGCTCACTCGACCGCCAGAAGCGCCGCCGCGACGACGCGCGCCTCCGCGAGAAGCACGTTGTAGGTGCGGGCCGCCGCGCCCGTGCTCATCAGTTCGAGCGTCACCCCGAGCTCGCGCAACGCCTGCCGCAGTTCGGGCCCCTGCGGAACGAGGTCCTCGCCGGTCCCGAGCAGGAGAAGCTCCGGCGCCGGATCCTCCTCGAACAGGCGACCCAGATCCTCCGAGCTCACCCGCGGCGGCTCAGCCGGCTCCCAGCCGTAGATGCCGCTCGGCAGCACGAGGATCGAGCCGCGGTGCGACATGTCCGCGAACCGGAACCCGCCATTGCCGTAGGCGTCGATCGGCGCCCGGCCGGGAAAGTGCTGCCGGCGCATCTCCATCCGTAGCGCTCCCCTCCTCAGGCGGCGCCGTTCTCCTGCGCCGCGGCCTGGCCGCCGCTGCGCCCCTCGCCCTCGCGGCCGAGGCCGAGATAGAGCAGCACCGGCGCCGCAACGTAGATGGAGGAGTACGTGCCGACGGCAATGCCCCAGATCATGGCGAAGACGAAGCTGCGGATGACCTCGCCGCCGAAGATGTAGAGCGCCGACAGCGCCAGGAGCGTGGTCAGCGAGGTCATGATCGTGCGCGACAGCGTCTGGTTGACGCTCAGATCGAGCAGATCGACGATCGGCAGCCTCTTGTAGCGCCGGGCGTTCTCCCGAACGCGGTCGTAGACGACCACCGTGTCGTTCAAGGAATAGCCGACGATCGTCAGGATCGCAGCGATCGACGACAGGCTGAAGTCGAGCTGCAGGGCCGCGAACAGCCCGATCGTCAGGACGACGTCGTGGATCGTCGCGATCACCGCGCCGAGCGCGTACTGCCACTCGAAGCGGAACCAGATGTAGACGAGGATCGCGAAGATCGCCGCGATGACCGCGATCGTGCCGCTGCGCGCGAGCTCCTGGCTGACCGTCGGCCCGACGATCTCGACGCGCCGGTACTCGACCTCGTCCCCGAGCGCCCCGCGGATATTGGCGATCACCGCCTGCTGGGCGGCCTCGCCGCCCTCCTGCTCGACGACACGGATCATCACGTCGTCCGGCGCGCCGAATTCCTGGATCTGCACGTCGCCGAGGCCGAGGCCGCCGATCGTCTCGCGCAGCTGGCCGAGATCGGCCGGGCCGTCGGTCTTGATCTCGATCAGCGAGCCGCCGCGGAAGTCGATGCCGAGGTTCAGGCCGACCCCCAGAAAGAGGACGATCGACAGGACGGAGAGCACGGCCGAGAGGGCCAGCGTCACGCGCCGGAGGCGCATGAAGCCGATCTTCGTCTCGTCGCGGACCAGTCTGAGGTGAAACACGGGAGAGGCTCCTTCGGCTCAGATCGGCACGGCCGACGGGCGGCGGCGGCGGACCCACGTGGCCACGATGAGCCGGTTGAACAGGTAGGCCGTGAAGACGGTCGTCACGATACCGATGGCGAGCGTCACGGCGAAGCCGCGGATCGGGCCGGACCCGAGATAGAACAGGATGATGGCGGCGATCAGCGTCGTGATGTTCGCGTCGAGGATGGTGCTGAGCGCGAGCCTGTAGCCGGAGTCGATCGAGGCGATGGCGCTCTTGCCCGCGCGCTGCTCCTCGCGGATGCGCTCGTAGATCAGCACGTTCGCGTCGACCGCCATGCCGATCGTCAGCACGATGCCGGCGATGCCCGGCAGCGTCAGTGTCGCCTGCAGGAGCGACAACACACCGATGATCAGGAACATGTTCACGACGAGCGCGATGTTGGCGAACAGCCCGAACAGCCCGTAGACGGCGATCATGAACGAGATGACGAGCACGGTGCCGATCACGGCGGCCGTCGCGCCCGCTTCGATGGAATCCTGGCCAAGACCGGGCCCGACCGTGCGTTCCTCGAGGATGTCGAGCGGCGCGGGCAGCGCGCCCGCCCGAAGGAGAATGGCGAGGTCGTTCGCCGTCTCCACGGTGAAGTCGCCGGAGATCTGGCCGGAGCCCCCGAGGATCGGCTCGCGGATGACGGGCGCCGAGATGACCTCGTTGTCGAGGATAATCGCGAAGGGCCGGCCGACATTCTGCTGCGTCACGCGCCCGAAGCGCTGCGCGCCGGACGTGTCGAAGCGGAAGGATACGACCGGCTCGTTCGTGCGGCTGTCGAATCCGGGCTGCGCGTCGACGAGGTTCTCGCCCGAGACCATCACCCGCTTCTCGACCAGCACCGGCTGAGGCGGATCATCCTGCGTGTAGAGGATCTCGGAGTCAGGCGGCACCCGTCCCTGGAGCGCGTCGTTGACCGGCGTGTTGACGTCCACGAGGTGGAAGGTCAGCTTCGCCGTCTGCCCGATCAACGCCTTGAGGCGCGCGGGATCCTGCAGGCCCGGAACCTGGACGAGAATGCGGTCGAGCCCCTGGCGCTGGATCGTGGGCTCGGTGGTGCCGAGCTCGTCGATGCGTCGCCTCACGATCTCGATCGACTGCTCGACCGCAGAGGACACGCGCTGGTTCAGCCCGGCCTCCGTGAGCTGGACGAAGAGCAGCCCGCCGTCGCCCGAGGAAACCTCGATGTCGTTGCCGCTCGTGTCCCCGAAGAGCGACCCGACCGGCGCCGCGAGCTCCCGCAGCCGCCTCCGGGCTTCGTCGAAGCTCTCCTGATCGCGGACCCGCACCTGGACACGGTTTCCCTCCACCCCGAGGCCGGTGTAGCCGATCCGCGCCTGGCGCAGCGTGTCGCGGACGTCGTCGCGCAGGGTCGCAAGACGCTCCCCGACGACCGCCTGCGTGTCGACGCCGAGCAGGATGTGCGAGCCGCCCTGCAGGTCGAGGCCCAGCGTGAGCTGGCGGGTCGGCATGAAGCCCGGCCACTCGGCGACCGTCTCGCGCGAGAAGAAGTTCGGGATGGTCGCCAAGATGCCGACGAGGCAGATCAGAAGCGTGACGGCAATCTTCCAGCGCGAGAAGTGGAGCATGGGTCCCTGACGGGTGGGGTTGAACCGGCGGCGGCGCCCGCGGCGCTCAGCCTTCGTCCTTCACGGGCTCGCCCTTGGCGCGAACCTCGGCAATCATCGAACGCACCGTGCGCACGCGCACGCCCTCGGCGATCTCGAGCTGGATCTCCCTGTCGTCGACGACCTTGGAGATCTTGCCGATCAGCCCGCCCGTCGTGACGACGGTGTCGCCCCGCCTCAGCGCGCCGACCATCTCCTGATGCTGCTTCACGCGCCGCTGCTGCGGCCGCAGGATCAGGAAGTACATGACCACGAAGATCAGGACGAAAGGCAGCAGCGAAATCAGAAAATCGCCACCGCCACCCGGCGCGGCTGCTTGTGCGTAGGCCGGCGTGACCAGCATCCCGTTCTCCTCCTGAGGCAGCACGTCAGGGGGCCGGCGGATGCGGCCCCTTCGAAAGCGCGGCGGACTATAGCCATGAGCACGGGCTTTGCAAACCGTTCGGCTTTCGCTTTGATGCGGGCCTTGCGCCACCCGGCGCGCGCGGTCGACGCACGCTTCCGCGCCCGATCACTCCCGCGAGACAACATGACCACGATCTCCCACCAGGACACGCACGCCATCGCCTCCCTCCTGGAGCGAATCGCCGACAGCCTGGAGCGCCTCGCGCCGCATCCCGAGGGCTCGATCGACCTCGGCGCGGCCGACGCCTTCGTGTGGCGGCCGAAGCCGCCGGCGCTCCTGCCCGTGCCGAAGGTCAACCGCCTCGAGATCGCCCTTCTCAAGGGCGTCGACCGGGCGCGCGACCAGCTTCTGCGGAACACCGAGCGCTTCGCGCGCGGCCTGCCGGCGAACAACACCCTGCTCTGGGGCGCGCGAGGCATGGGCAAGAGCTCGCTCGTGAAGGCCGCCCACGCGGAGGTGAACGCCCGGACCGAGGTGGATGGCATTGCGCCCCTCAAGCTCGTGGAGATCCACCGCGAGGACATCGAATCGCTGCCGATCCTGATGGGTCATCTGCGCGACCGCCCGGAGCGCGTGCTGCTCTTCTGCGACGATCTGTCCTTCGACGGCGGCGATGCCTCGTACAAGTCCCTGAAGGCCGTGCTCGAGGGCGGCATCGAGGGCCGTCCCGACAACACGCTGTTCTATGCCACCTCGAACCGAAGGCACCTCCTGCCGCGCGACATGATGGAGAACGAGCGCTCGACGGCGATCAACCCTTCCGAGGCGGTCGAGGAGAAGGTGTCGCTGTCGGACCGGTTCGGCCTGTGGCTCGGCTTCCACAAGTGCAGCCAGGACGACTATCTCGCCATGGTGACCGGCTACACCGAGCATTTCGGCCTGCCGATCGACGAGGACGATCTGCGGCGGCGTGCGCTCGAATGGGCGACCACCCGCGGCGCCCGGTCCGGCCGCGTCGCCTGGCAGTTCGTGCAGGATCTGGCGGGAGAGCTCGGCACGCCGCTGGAGGCGGCGCGCTAGAGAGGGCCGAAAGAGACCCCGCTCAATTCTCTGCGAGGTACTTCATCGGATCGACCGGCGTCGAGTTGCGGCGCACCTCGAAATGCAGCTGCGGCGCATTGACGGAGCCGCTCTGCCCCGCTTTCGCGATGACCTGCCCCCGGCTGACGGTGTCGCCGCGCTGGACGAGGATCTCGCTGTTGTGGGCATAGGCCGTCACCCAGTCGTCCTTGTGGCGCACGAGGACGAGGTTGCCGTAGCCCTTCAGCTCGTTGCCGGCATAGGCGACGGTTCCCTCCTCGGCGGCACGGATGGCCGTGCCCTCCGGCACCGAGATGTTGATCCCGTCGTTCTTGCCGCCGCTCGCCTTGTCGCCGAACCCGGAGATCACGCGGCCGCGCACCGGCCAGCGGAACATCCCGCTCGACATCGCCTGCGTGGACTGGACGCCTGAATCGGCATTCTGCTGGCCGCTGGCGGGCGCCATGGCCACCTGCTGTTGCTGCGGAGCCTGCGGCTGCTGTGCGGCCGGCTGCTGCGCTGGCGCCTGGGACTGCTGGGTCTGTTGCTGGGAGGCCGCAGGCTGGGACGGCGCCGCCTGAAGGGTCTGGGCCTGCTCCTGCAGGCTGCGCGGCGGCTCTCCGAGCTGCGCCGGCTGGGTCTGCTGCGGCGCCGACTGGGCCGCGGGCTGGCCTTGAGAGGCCGAGGCGACCTGGCCGCTGGCGCCGGGAATCACGAGGTCCGTGCCGATCCTGACATTGTTCGGATCCGACAGGCCGTTCGCGGAAATGATCGCGTTGGGGCTCACATTGTACTGGCGGCCGATCGAGTAGACCGTCTCGCCGGGCTGCACGCGATGGCGTCCGCTGCCCTGCCCGCCCGCCTGGGTCGAGCCGGACCGGCCGGGAGACTGCGCGGCGGCCGTTGCGGGTTGGGTGTCACCGAAAGACGACGACGGTTGCGGGGAAGTCGGGTAGGTCTGGCCGCCGGACATCTGGGGCGCCTGCGCTCCGCTCATGTCGGGCGCGACCCACCCGCCTTTCGACCGGGAGTAGACGGGCACGAGAAGCTGCTGACCCGGTCGCACGGCGTTCGCGTCGCGAATGCCGTTTACGTCCATCAGCGCCTGGCGGGGTATCGCGAAGCGGCGGGATATCGCATCGAGGTTGTCGCCGGGGCCCAGGGTGACGACGCGACCGTCGGATGAGAGCCCGGCCGGCTGCCCCTGCCCCTGACCCTGCTGCCCGTACATGGGCTGCCCGCTCGCCGGGCTGTCGAGCGGCGAGGACTGGACCCCGCCCCCTCCACCGTAGGACGTGTTGGGGTAGGACGACCCGTTGCCGCTCTGGCCGGGCGCCGCGAGCGCCCCCGACTGCACGGGCTCCGTCGGGTTGGCGGCTATCGAGCCTGTGTATTCGGACTGGCCGCCGCCCCCGAACATCGGTCCGGCGAACCGCGTGACTTCGGAGCTGCAGCCCGTCACAGCCACCCCCAGCGTGCACGCCAGCAAGCAGCGCGCTGCCACGGAGGAACGGAAGCCGAGTTTCAAGCTGTGCATCGAAACATACCCATGCCGCAGGTCTTCAGAAATTGTGCGGACATTAAAGAGTCGTTTGGGTAAATGACGACTTAAAGCTGCTCGGCTTTCCCGGGAACGAGCGGAACGAAGCGCACTGCGAGCAGCCGCTCTTCCGTGAATCCCTCCTCCGTCCTCTCCACCCGGATCAGGTGCTGGATGCCGCCGACCGGGCCGACGGGGACGATCATGAGCCCGCCCACCTTCAACTGCTCGACGAGGTGCGGCGGGATCTCCTCCGCCGCGGCGGTCACCATGATCCGGTCGAACGGCGCCTGGCTCGGCCACCCCTTCAGGCCGTCGCCCAGCATGGTGGTGATGTTGGAGAAGCCCAGCCTCTCGAACCGTGCCTCTGCCTCGCGCAGGAGCGTCCGGTACCGCTCGATCGTGTAGACCCGGCGGCAGATGCGGGAGAGAATCGCCGCCTGGTAGCCGGAGCCGGTGCCGATCTCGAGCACCTTGTCGCGATCGCCGATCCGAAGCTGGGCCGTCATAAAGGCGACGACATAGGGCTGGCTGATCGTCTGGCCGCACTCGATCGGCAAGGAGCGGTCGTCATAGGCATAGGCCACGTAGGCAGGATCGACGAACTCCGAGCGCGGCAGCGTCTCGATCGCCTGCAGCACCTTCAGATCGCGAACGCCCTGGGCCCGAAGAGCCATCGTGAGGCGCGCGGCGAAGATGTTTCGTTCGTGCTCCCCGTCTTCTTCCGCCATGGGATCAGCCGGCTTCCGTCCGGCTCATGCGATCGAGGAGGATGGAATGGGCAGGCGAATCCGTGAGATTGAGGCTCAGCGGCGTCACGGAGATCGCTCCCTCTTCCACCGCCCGCAGATCCGTGCCCTGCCCCGGCGACAGCTTCCGGCGCTCGAACGCCAGCCAGTAATACGGGTTGCCGCGCCCGTCGACCCGCGCGTCGACGCCGAGCATCGCCTGGTCGCGCCTGCCCTGGGTGGTCACCTGGAAGCCCGTCACGTCGTCGGGCTCCCGCGCGGGGAAGTTCACGTTCAGGATCACGGTCGTGTCCAGACCGATCTCGAGCAGGCGGCGGACCACCGCCGGCCCGTGCCGCTCCGCCGTCTCCCACGGAATCCGGCGGGTTTCCCCGCCCATCGAGGCCTGGCTCAGCGCGATCGACCGGATGCCGAGGGTCGATCCCTCGAACGCCCCCGCGATCGTGCCCGAGTAGGTCACGTCCTCGGCGACGTTGTGGCCGCGGTTGACGCCCGACAGCACGAGGTCCGGCGGCTCGGGCATGATGTGCTTGACCGCCATGATGACGCAGTCGGTCGGCGTGCCCTTCACCGCGAAATGCCGCTCCGAAACCTCCCGCAAGCGCAGCGGATCGTTGATCGTCAGGGAATGGGAGGAGCCGCTCTGGTCCGTCTCGGGCGCCACGATCCACACGTCGTCGCTCAGGGCGCGGGCGATCTTCTCGCACGTCTTGAGCCCAGGCGCGTGGATGCCGTCGTCGTTCGTCACAAGAATGCGCATCTTGGTATCCCGGATCAGGAGGCCATCTCGATTCGCTCCAGGCCGCCCATATAGGGCCGCAGGGCGTCGGGAACGGCCACGGAGCCGTCCGGCTGCTGGTAGTTCTCCATGACGGCCACGAGGGCTCGGCCGACTGCGACGCCCGAGCCGTTCAGCGTGTGCGCGTATCGCACGCCCTTCTCGCCGGCCGGCCGGTAGCGCGCCTGCATCCGTCGCGCCTGGAAGTCGCCGCAGACCGAGCAGCTCGAGATCTCCCGGTAGGCATTCTGCCCGGGCAGCCAGACCTCGATGTCATAGGTCTTGCGCGACGAGAAGCCCATGTCGCCCGTGCAGAGTGTGATCGTCCGGAACGGCAGGTCGAGGCGCTTCAGCACCTCCTCGGCGCAGGCGGTCATGCGCTCGTGCTCCTCGAGCGACTGCCGCTCCGTGGTGATGGAGACGAGTTCGACCTTCGCGAACTGATGCTGTCGGATCATGCCGCGCGTGTCGCGCCCCGCCGCGCCCGCTTCCGCGCGGAAGCACGGCGTCCACGCCGTCACGCGGATCGGCAGCTCCGCCTCCTCGAGAATCTCCTCGCGGACGAGGTTCGTCAGCGCGACCTCGGCGGTCGGAATGAGCCAGCGCCCGTCGGTCGTGCGGAACTGGTCGTCGACGAATTTCGGAAGCTGGGCGGTGCCGAACATCACCTCGTCGCGGACGAGGAGCGGCGGATTGATCTCGGTGTAGCCGTGCTCGCCCGTGTGAAGGTCGAGCATGAAGTTGCCGAGCGCCCGCTCGAGCCGCGCCAGCGACTGGCGCAGGACGACGAAGCGCGCGCCCGACAGCTTCGCCGCAGTCTCGAAATCCATCAGCCCGAGGGCCTCGCCGAGGTCGAAGTGCTGCCTCGCCTCGAAGCCGAGCGACCGCGGCTCGAGGTGGCGGCGGACCTCGACGTTCGCGCTCTCGTCGGGCCCGTCCGGCACCTCGTCGAGCGGCACGTTGGGGATCTGCGCGAGCTCCGTCTCGAGGGCGGCCTGCAGCTCGCGCTCCCGCTCCTCGCCCGTCTGGACGAACGCCTTGAGCTCGGCGATCTCGTCGATCAGCCGCTGGGCCGTCCCCTCGTCGCCCGATGCCTTCGCCTTGCCGATCTCCTTGGAGGCGGCGTTGCGCCGCTCCTGGGCCTCCTGCAGCTCGCGCACGTGCTCGCGCCGCCGGTCGTCGAGGGCGAGGAGGCTCTCGCGGGGAGATTCGATGCCCCGCCTCGCCATGCCGCGGTCGAAGGCTTCGGGGTTCTCGCGAATCCACCTGATGTCGAACATGTCTGCTGCCGCGTCTCGTTGCTGCCGTGCGCACGGGAGCGGCGCACCAGGCGACGCCGCGGCGTCACTCCGCCGCTTCGGCCTCGGCCTCCGCCTCGGCCTGGAGGCGTTTCCGCTCGATCATGCGCACCGATATGATCGAAATCTCGTAGAGAAGCAGGGTTGGCAGCGCAAGCCCGATCTGGCTGATCGGGTCGGGGGGCGTGAGGAACGCGGCGACCGCGAAGGTGATCACGATCGCGTATTTGCGCTTCGTCTTCAGGCCTTCGGAGGTCGCGAGACCGACCCGCCCGAGGAGCGTCAGGAGCACCGGCAGCTGGAAGCAGAGCCCGAAGGCGAAGATCAGGGTCATGATCAGGCCCAGATACTCGCTCACCCGCGCGACGAGCTGGATCCGCGCCTGCCCCTCGCCGCCCGCCTGCTCCATCGACAGGAAGAACTCCATCACGAGCGGCATCGTGATGAAGTAGACGAGCGACGCGCCGGCCAGGAAGAGGATCGGGGTCGCGACCAGGAACGGCAGGAACGCGCCGCGCTCGTTCTTGTAGAGGCCCGGCGCCACGAACATGTAGATCTGCGAGGCGATGACCGGGAACGAGAGGAACAGCCCGCCGAACAGGGCGATCTTCAGCTGCGTGAAGAAATACTCCTGCGGCGCGGTGTAGATCAGCTCGAGGTCCTTCACGCTGCCGACCGCCCACTCGTACGGCTTCAGCAGGATGTTGAAGATGTCGGCCGCGAAGAAGAAGCAGAACACGAACCCGATCGCGAGCGCGATCACGGAGTAGAGCAGCCGCCGCCGAAGCTCGATCAGGTGCTCGATCAGCGGTGCGCGCGAGGCTTCGATGTCGTCTTGGCTCATGCGATCCGCTTGCTACGAAGCCGTTTCGGGCGTGGTCGTCTTCTCGTGCCGAACCGGCTGGACCGGCTGGACGGGCGCGTCTTCGACCGCGCCCTTCACGGGTGGCGCGGCCTTTGGCGCCTCGGCCTTGGCCGGGCCTTGCTCCGAGGCCGGCGCGGAGCCTGTCTGGGGAGCCTTCGGCGCGGCCGGATCCTCGACCGCCTTGCGCACACTGTCGCCGGCGTCCTTCAGGGATCCGAGTTCCTTGCGGAGCTGCTTGGCGGGCGACGCCTGGCGCACGCTCTCGATGCCGCGCCGCACCTCGTCGAGCTCCGCCTCCTTCAGCGCGTCGTTGAACTGCGACTGGAATTCTCCGGCCATGCGGCGGATCTGCCCCATGTACTTGCCGAAGGTCCGGAGCATCCCCGGCAGCTCGCGAGGGCCGACGACGAGGATCGCCACGGCCCCGATCACGAGCATTTCGCTCCAGCCGATGTCGAACATGGGTCTCTTCCGTTCCGCGGACGTCAGCCGTCCGCGCGCAACCGGTCCTCTCGCGCCTTCGCCGTCGTCAGCTGACGTTCTCGGCGGACCGGTTACGGGCGGTCGTCTCCCGCGAGGCGTCGACCGTCTCTGCCGGCTGATGGTCGATCGTGCGCTGCTCCTGCTTGGAGTCCGCCTCTTCCTCGGCCATCCCCTTCTTGAAGCTCTTGATGCCCTTCGCGACGTCTCCCATCAGCTCGGAGATCTTGCCGCGTCCGAAGAGAAGCACGAGAAGGACGACGACGATCAGAATCTGAAACCAGCTAGGCGCCATAACACTCTCCTGCGGCCTTCCCCACCCCGGGTCCGGCCCGTCGGCTGCAATCTATATATGCACAGCCCGACCAGCAACAATTGGACTACAGAACTAGGGCGACATTTCGTCGGTCGCGTCCGGGTCGGCGGTGAAGACCAGCGCGTCCTCCTCCCGGAACGTCACGCCGACCTCGGTGCCGATGGAGGGCACGGCTCCGGCATCGGCCCTCACCTGCAGCCTCTCGTCCACGCCCTCCACCACCAGTTCGACATGCTCGACCTCGCCGAGGAAGCGCCGTCCGACGACGCGCGCCCGCGCGCCTTCCCCCATCGGCACGATGCGCAGGTGGTGCGGCCGGAGGCCGACCCGAACCCCTCCTCCGCCGGCACCGACCTGCGGACTTCGCGCCGCCGGCAGCCGTCCGATGGGGGTCGAGATCAGGCCGGCCTCGCAGACAGCCTGTATCTCGTTGATGGGGCTGAAGAACCTCGCCGCGGCCATGTCGGCTGGACGGCGATAGAGTTCCTCGGGCGTTCCCGCCTGCGCCAAGCGCCCCTTGCGCATCAGGGCGATCCGGTCGCCCATGCGCATCGCCTCCTCGGGATCGTGCGTCACGACGATGCACGTCGCGCGGATCTCCCGGAGGACGGCGATCGTGTCCTCGCGGACGTCGTCGCGCAGCCGAGCGTCGAGGCCGGAGAACGGCTCGTCCATGAGCAGGATCCGCGGCCGCGGCGCCACGGCGCGGGCGAGCGCCACGCGCTGCTGCTCGCCGCCCGACAGGAGGTGCGGATAAAGCTCCGCATAACCTTCCAGCCCCACCCGCCGAAGCGCGGTCATGGCGGAGCGCTCCGCCTCCGCGCGCGGCAGGTCGGAGAGCCCGAACATCACGTTCCGCTTGATGGAGAGATGGGGGGAACAGGGCGAAGTCCTGGAACATCATGCCGACGCCACGCCGTTCCGCGGGCACGAATCGGGCTGCCCCGGCGACCTCGCGCTCGTCGATCAGAACCCGCCCCCGGGCCGGCCGCTCGAGGCCCGCCGCAAGCCGAAGAAGCGTGGACTTGCCGCAGCCCGACGGACCGAGCAGGCACAGGATCTGGCCCGGCTCCACCGCGAGCGTCATGTCCCGCACGGCCCAGTTCTCGCCGTAGAACATCGACACCTGTTCGAAGGACAGGCTGGCGGCGAAGGAGGCACCGGCCTTCCCGCGGTCGGGTGCGGCACCCGTTCCCTGAGGTCGGATCATCGGCGCCAGCCGCCGGATCATGGCCGGTCCCCCCCGTCGTCGCGATCCACGAGGTCGAGCGGATCCTCGTCCGGATCATCCTCCCCCGTCGGCCGCGGCACGTCGAAGTCGGGCGGCAGCCTCCCCTCGAGAAGCCCTGCGCCGTTCAGTTCCTCCAGACCGGGCAGGTCGTCGAGCTGCTCGAGGCCGAAATGATCGAGAAACCCGATGGTCGTGCCATAGGTCACGGGTCGGCCGGGAGAGCGGCGGCGCCCGCGCATGCGCACCCAGCCCGCCTCCATCAGCACGTCGATCACCCCCTTGTTGACCGACACCCCGCGGACCTCCTCGATCTCCGCCCGCGTCACCGGCTGGTGGTAGGCGATGATGGCGAGGGTCTCGAGCGCTGCACGCGATAGCTTTCGCTCCTCGACCGCGTCCTGCCGCAGGAGATGGGCGAGGTCCGATGCCGTCCGGAACCGCCAGCGGTCGCCGACGCGCACGAGGTTGACGCCGCGGCGCGCGTAGGTCCCCTGGAGGTCGCGCAGAAGCTGCTCCACATTCGCGCCGGCGGGCAGGCGGTTGCGCATGGTGGCGAGGTCGAGTGGCTCCACGGCGGCGAACAGCAATGCCTCGAGCATGCGCAGCTGCTCGCGCTCTTCGTTCGAGATGATGCTCTCGACGACGTGCAGACGCTCCGGCATGTCTCGTCGCGTGTCTCCGTGGGTCGTGTGAAGCCTTCAGGCGCCGGCGCCGTCCCGGGCGCGCAGATAGAGCGGCGCGAAGGGTCGTTCCTGGCGAAGGTCGAGCCGGCCCTCGCGGCAGAGTTCCAGAGACGCCGAGAAAGCGCTCGCCAGTGATGTCGATCTCCGCGCGTCGTCCGACGGGAACGCGGCCATCAGGACGTCGAGCGGCGTCCAGACGGCCAGATCCCCGATGAGCCGTGTCAGGATCTCCCGCGCCTCCTGCAAGCCCACGACCCGCCTCCGATGCAGCACCACGCGGCTCGCCGCGTTCTGGCTGCGGCGTGCGCCGTAGGCGGAGAGAAGATCGTAGAGGCTCGCTTCATAGCGGCTCCGACGCTCCACCCGCATGCCTTCCGGATCGCCCCGCGGGAAGACGTCCCGTCCGAGCCGGTCGCGGTTCACGAGCCTCGCCGCCGCTTCGCGCATGGCTTCCAGGCGGCGCAGCCGGAAGGCCAGATGGGCCGCCATCTCCTCGCCGCTCGGCTCCTCCTCTTCCTGCTTCGGCAGGAGGAGCTTCGACTTCAGATAGGCGAGCCATGCGGCCATGACCAGATAGTCGGCCGCAAGCTCGAGACGGAGCCGGCGGGCCTCCTCGACATAGGCGATGTACTGCTCCGCCAGCGCCAGCACCGAGATGCGGGTCAGGTCGACCTTCTGGGTCCGCGCCAGCGACAGGAGCAGGTCGAGGGGCCCTTCGAAACCGTCGACATCGACGATCAGCGCCTCGGCTTCGTCCCGAGGCGGCGAGGCATCCCACGGATCCCCCTCGACCGGCGGCATCTCAGGCCTCGTCCCGCCCGAGCAGGCGCATGAGCTCGCTCCGTGCCTCGACGGTGTCGGTCCAGTCGCGGCGCGGCCATGTCTGCGCCGCCTCCGCACGCTCCGCCGCACGGCCGTCGAGCTCGGGGGAGACGGAGGCCACCTCCCGCATCTCCTTCAGCTTGCCGTTGCAGTGGAGCGCGACGTCGCACCCGGCGGCGAAAGCCGCCTCTGCGCGCTCCGCCAGACTGCCCGAGAGCGCTTCCATCGACAGGTCGTCGCTCATGAGCAGGCCGTCGAAGCCGATCTCGCCCCGGATCACGTCAGCGATCACTTTCGAAGAGATAGTGGCGCAGCGTTCGGCATCGATCGCCGTGTAGAGGACATGCGCCGTCATCGCCATCGGCAGGTCCGAAAGGTCGTGGAACGGCGCGAAATCCACGCGACGAAGCTCCTCGAGCGGAGCGTCGACGCGCGGCAGTTCGAGGTGGCTGTCGGCGCCGGCACGGCCATGGCCCGGGAGGTGCTTCATCACCGGGCTCACGCCGCCGGCACGCAGGCCCTCCGCCAGCGCCCTGCCGAGCTCCGCGACGGCCCGGGGATCGCTTCCGAAGGAGCGGTCGCCGATGACGTCGTGCCCGCTCTCGTCGCGCACGTCGAGCAGCGGCAGGCAATCCACCGTGATGCCGAGGAGCCGGAGATCCTCCGCGATCAGCCGCCCCGTCAGGCGCGCCGCCTCGACACCCGCCGCGGGGTCTCGCGCATGAACCTTCCCGATGTCCGCCGCGCAGGGGTATTGCGCCCAGTAGGGGGGCTTCAGGCGCTGCACGCGCCCCCCCTCCTGATCGATCAGGACGGGAGCGTCCTCGCGGCCGACCGTCTCGCGGAACGCCGCGACAAGCGCCTCCACGGCAGTGGGACTGGGGCAGTTCCGGGCGAAGAGGATGAAGCCCCAGGGGTCGACCTTCCGAAGGAAGTCGGCCTCCTCTGCTGTGAGCTCCGGGCCTGCGCAGCCGACGATCAGTGCCTTTGTCATGGACCGTCGTTACCGACTGTCCGGGACACGGTCAACGCCGCATCAGTTGCGCCGCACGAAGCAGTCGAGCCCCTGCGATTTCAGACGGCTGCACAGGGTGCCGGCGGACGAGCTGTCGGACAGGGGGCCGATCGAGACACGATAGTAGATGCCCTTGTCGCCGAGATCCGCCCGCTCCACCGCCGTCTGATGGCCGGACAGGACGCTCGAGTACCGGTCGCGGACGCTCGCCGCGCTGCGCTCCGCGTCCGCTTCGGACCGCGTCGAAGAGACCTGGACGACGTAGCTTCCGGCCGGGAAGCCTCCCGAGGCGGCGGCAGGCTGGGCCTGCTCGGGCTGGCTCTGCGGATCGGCGGCCGCAACCTGCTGAGGGGCATCGGCCTGTGGCGTGATCTGCATCGGCTGGCCTGGCCGGGACTGGCCCGCATTCTGCGTGGCCGCCGGAGGGGTCGGGGTCGCCGGTTCGGGCTGGCGGGCCGCCGGCGCTTCGGCGGACTGGCCAGGCGCCTCTGCCTGGACGTCCTCGACCGGCTCTTCTGCCGCCTCGGCCGCGTTGCCCGACCTCCCGCCGGCAGAGGGCGACGCCGAGACGGCGGGAGCATCCGGGATCTCGCTCGAATCGTAGAGCGTCACCGGGCCGGCATTGGCGGGAACCTGCGCAAAACCGGTTGCCGCGTCGTTCATCGCCACCTGCTGTGGCGCCGGCGCCGCCTGCGGCTCCTCGACGATCGTGCCGTCCGGCTTGACGACGACGGTCCTCACGCGCTTCGGCTCGTCCCGCGAGACGTCGGGCACCACGCCACCATTCGCGGGAGCCCCCGCCTCGCGCACTTGTTCGCGAAGGGGTACGGTCTCGACGGGCTCCTCCCGCGAGACGATCCGTTCCTCCGACTTGCCGTTCGACACGACACCGGCCGAGCGATCGAAGACGATCCTGTCCTGGTTCGGCACCTGCGCACCACCCGGCTCGTCCGGCTTGGTCTTCACCGGGTCCGTCTCGGCCGCGACCACGAGGGGCGGCCCGTCGGAGACCGTCGGCGTCATCTGCTTGTAGGCGACCGCGCCCGCCCCGCCGATCAGCGCCAGCATCGCGAGGCCGCCGAAGACGAGCGTCTTGCGCCCGGTCCGGCGCTCGGGCTCGTCCTGCATCGGCGGCAGGTGGCCGCTGTCGTCGAAATGCGGCTCGACCTCCTGATACCCCGACGAGGACGGCCGGAAGGAGAGAAGCTCCTCCTCGAAGGCGCTCTCCTGGATCCGGCCCTGGCCGTAATAGGCGTGCCCCTGCGAAGGCTCCCCCTCGCCGGGCCATTCCTGGTCCTGGGTCTCACCCTCTGCGGCACCGTAATAGGCGTCCTGGTCGTCGTAGTCCTGGCGGCCGGGCTCCTCGTCCCACTCCGCCTCGCCATGGCGGCTCGGAGCGTGGCTCCCCTGCCCGCCTGCCTGGGCGGCAGCTTGGCCCCGCTCGTCGCTCCAGGGCCACAAGTTCGTCGCCCTGCTCTCCGCCGGCTGCGCCTGGGGACGGCGCCCCTGCTCGAAGTCGGCGAAGGGGTCTTCCTCGATCAGACGAGCGAGTTCGGACAGCGGATCGTCGTCCGCGCCATGCGGATCGCTTTGGTAGTCTCGCCAGTTTTGGCCTGAGCGACGAGCACCGTTGTTCGACATGGATCAGCTATCTCGTTTGACCTGCGGCAGCGGTGGCGCGGCAGCAGTACCCCACTCCTTCGTCGCCCGCCTCCTCAGCGCATCTCGGTGACCGGCTCGACGCCGAGAACCCTGAGTCCCGCAGAGACAGTGCTGGCGACGGACTGGACCAGCGCCAGTCTCGCAAGAGACAACGCTCGATCTTCTGGGTTAATAAAACGTAATTGTGGCAGGTCCTTGCCGCGGTTCCATAGGCCATGGAAGCTGCTCGCGAGGTCGTAGAGATAGAATGCCACACGATGCGGCTCGTGCGCCAGCGCAGCCTGCTCGATCGTCCGAGGGAAGGTCGAGATCTGGCGGATGAGGGCAAGCTCCGCCGGATCCTCGAGCAGGTCGAGGTCGGCCGCCTCGCTCAGCGGGAACGTCACCTCCGGGAAGACCTCGGCGGCGTTGCGGAACACCGAATGCGCCCGCGCGTGGGCGTACTGCACGTAAAAGACGGGGTTGTCCTTCGACTGCTCCGTGACCTTCTCGAAGTCGAAGTCGAGCGGCGCGTCGTTCTTCCGCGTCAACATCATGAAGCGCACGACGTCGCGCCCTACCTCCTCCACGACTTCGCGAAGCGTGACGAATTCTCCCGCCCGCTTCGACATCTTCACGGGCTGACCGCCGCGAAACAGCCTGACGAGCTGGCACAGCCGGCAGTCGAGATGCGCCTCGCCGCCGCTGACTGCGGCGACGGCCGCCTGCATCCGCTTCACGTATCCGCCATGGTCGGCGCCGAGCACGTCGATCATCTCGCCATAGCCGCGCTCGAACTTGTCGCGGTGATAGGCGATGTCGGAGGCGAAGTATGTGTAGCTACCATCCGACTTCATGAGCGGCCGGTCGACGTCGTCGCCGAACTGGGTGGCGCGGAAGAGCGTCTGCTCCCGGTCCTCCCAGTCCTCGGGAAGCTGGCCCTTCGGGGGCGGAAGGCGCCCCTCGTAGATGAGGCCGCGGCTCCTCAGATACTCGATCGTCTCCGCGATCCGATCGGGCGGCCCCTTGAGGCTCGCTTCGGAGAAGAACACCTCGTGCTCGATGGCGAGCGACGCCAGATCCTGCCGGATCATGTCCATCATCATCCCGATCGCCCGCGCGCGCACGATCGGCAGCCATTCCGCCTCCGGCACGTCGAGGAGCGACTCGCCGTGCTCGGCCGCAAGAGCCCGCCCCACCGGCACGAGGTAGTCGCCGGGATAGAGACCCTCCGGGATCTCCGCGATCTCTTCACCCAGCGCCTCGCGGTAGCGCAGATGGGCCGAGCGCGCGAGGACGTCGACCTGAACGCCCGCATCGTTGACGTAGTACTCCCGCGCCACCTCGAAGCCCGCATATTCGAGAAGCCCGGCGAGGGCGTCTCCGAAGACGGCGCCACGGCAATGGCCGACATGCATCGGACCCGTCGGGTTCGCCGAGACGTATTCGACATTGACCTTCCGGCCCTGCCCGATCGTGCTCCGGGCGAAGCCCTCGCCATTCTCCAGGATGCTCCTCAGCTGCCGGCGCCAGTAGGCGTCGCTCAGCCGCAGGTTGACGAAGCCCGGCCCTGCGACGCTCACCTCGGCCACGTCGGCTGTCTTGCCGAGGCGCGACGCGAGCTTCTCCGCCAGCTCGCGCGGCTTCAGTCCTGCCGGCTTGCCGAGCACGAGCGCCGCGTTCGTCGCGAGATCGCCGTGGCTGGGATCGCGCGGCGGCTCGACCGTGATCCGATCGGTCTCGAGCCCCTGCGGCAGCACGCCGGCATCGGAAAGCTCCCGCACCGCCTCGGCGAGGCGGCGGGTGAAATCTGTGAAAACGTCCATCGGAGAACTCCAGGCGCCACTTTTCGGCGCACGCGAGGCGCCTAGCGCAATTCCGATACCGCGTCAAACAGCCGCTCGTATTCGGCGACGGCGTAGCGATCGGTCATGCCGGCGATGTAGTCGCAGACCGTGCGGCGCAGCTTCTCGCCGCTCAGCGTCCCTCCGCTGGGCCACTCGCCCGGCAATTCGCGAGGATCCTCGACGAGCCGACCGTAGAGCTGCTCCACGAGACGCTCCGCCGCGTCCATCACCGCCATCACCCGTTGGTGGCGGTACATGCGCCTGAAGAGAAATCGACGCATGGCGTCGACCTCCTCCATCATCGCAGGCGAGAAGGCGAGAACCGGCGCTCCGGCGTTGCGGAGGTCATCGGGCGTCGCCGGGGCCCAGGCGTCGATACGGCTCATGGCGACACTCAACGCATCCTCGACCATGCCGGTGATCAATCGCCGGACGATCTCATGCGTCAGGCGATTGAGCGAGAGATCGGGGTAGCGCTGCCGTATCGCCTCGACATGCGACCGCACGAGCGGCACTGCCGCACACAGCTCGTCGACCGTGAACAACCCCGCCCGAAGCCCGTCGTCGATGTCGTGGCTATTATAGGCGATGTCGTCGGCGATCGCAGCGGCCTGGGCTTCGCCCGGCGCGAAAGTCGAGAGGTCGACCCCTGCCCCTTCCGCCCAGTCGAGAAGGAACCCCGTCGCCGTCGGCGCGCCCGGCATCACGGGCCCGTTGTGCTTCACGATCCCCTCGAGCGTCTCGAAGGTCAGGTTCAGCCCGTCGAACTCGGCGTAGCGACGCTCGAGCCGCGTCACCACGCGCAGCGACTGCGTGTTGTGGTCGAAGCCGCCGATGTCGGTCGCCACGCGCTGGAGCGCCCGCTCGCCGGCATGCCCGAACGGCGAGTGGCCGAGGTCGTGCGCCAGCGCGATCGCTTCGGCCAGGTCCTCGTCGAAACCCAGGCTGCGGGCGAGCGACCGGGCGATCTGCGAGACTTCCAGCGTGTGGGTCAGCCGCGTGCGGTAGTGGTCGCCCTCGTGATAGACGAAGACCTGCGTCTTGAACTTGAGCCGCCGGAACGCGGTCGAATGAAGGATGCGGTCGCGGTCCCGCTGGAAGGCGCTGCGCGTCCTGCTGGCCTCTTCCTCGACGGCGCGACCGGGCGAGCGGAGGGGATCGCAGGCATAGCTTGCGACGACACGGACGGCCCGCGCGGCGGCGTTCTCTAGCATGGCCTCTCGTTGACAGCGACGGTGGAGTACCTACGTTAGTGGCAGCTTCGCGCGGCCGAGGCCAGTCCCTCCGCGCCCAGCGCTCGAGATGAAGCGGAGCCACCTTTTATGACGACGGATATCATGGCATCTCCCACTGCCGAGAGTGTGACGGTCACCGACCGCGCGGCCAGGCGGATCTCGCAGATCCTGGCGCGTGAGCCGGCCAAGCAAGCCCTGCGCGTGACGGTTTCCGGTGGCGGCTGTTCGGGCTTCCAGTACGGCTTCGACCTCGAATCGGAGCGGGCGGAGGACGATGTCGCGATCGAGAAGGACGGCGTGACCGTTCTCATCGATCCGATCTCCCTCATGTATATGGAAGGCTCCGAGATCGATTTCGTGGACGAGCTCATCGGCGCGTCGTTCCAGATCCGGAACCCCCACGCGACCGCCTCCTGCGGCTGCGGCACGTCGTTCTCGATCTGATCAGACCATGCGGGTCGCGACCTGGAACATCAATGGCGTTCGCGCCCGCCTGCAGAACCTCACGGCCTGGCTCGCGGAAGAGAAGCCGGACGTCGTGTGCCTCCAGGAGATCAAGTGCCAGACGGAGGCGTTCCCCGCCTCAGAGATCGAGAGTCTCGGCTATAACCTGGCGGTTCACGGGCAGAAGGGCTTCAACGGCGTCGCCATTCTCTCGCGGCGGCCGATCGAGGACGTGTCGGACGGCCTGCCAGGCGACGACGAAGACGCCCACGCCCGCTTCATCGAAGCTGTGATCCCTGGCGAGACGGGGACGGTACGGGTGGCGTCCATCTACCTGCCCAACGGCAATCCGATCGGCGGCGAGAAGTTCGCCTACAAGCTGGCCTGGCTCGAGCGCCTGCGCCGCCATGCCGAGGCGCGTCTGCGGCTCGAGGAACCGATGGTGCTGGCGGGGGACTACAACGTCATTCCGACGGATCTCGACGCGAAGAACCCGGGCAAATGGGTGAACGACGCCCTCTTCCAGTCCGAAAGCCGCTCCCTGTTCCGCGCTCTCGTCCATCTCGGTCTAACCGATGCCATCCGCATCCATCATCCCGGTCAGGGCGTCTACACCTTCTGGGACTACACCGCCGGCGCCTGGCAGAAGAACGACGGCATCCGCATCGATCATCTCCTGCTGTCGCCGCAGGCGACCGATCGGATGACGGGCGCCGGTATCGACCGCGCCGTCAGGAGTTGGGAGAAGCCGTCCGATCACGTGCCGGCCTGGGTGGATATCGGCGCCTGAGGCCCGCCCGGGCCGTCGGACGGCCCCGGCTCAGCTTCCGCTGTTGGACAGGATCCAGGCCTGCGCTTCCTGCCTGGCCACGGCGATCTCGTCGGCTCCGAGCACGCTTTCGGCGCGATGGGTGAGCGAGAGAACCCAGTCCCGCTCGGCAGGCGCCGCCCTTTCCTTCGCCACAAGAAGCCAGGCATAGCCACGTTCGGGCATGGGCGGCACGCCGTGGCCGTAGACCAGCATGTCGCCGAGCGTCGCCTGGGCCGCCACGTGGTTCTTTCGCGCCGCGAGGTCGAGCCAGCGTGCCGCCTGGGCGGGATTGGCCCCGACACCCTCGCCGTTCAGGTACATCCGTCCGACCTCGTACTGCGCCTCGGCGTCGCCGAAGTAGAGCGCGGCGTGCCGCAGCAGCCCCAGCGCCCGGGTCATGTCCGGCTGGATCCCGGCTGTCGCGATACCGGTGCGGTAATAGCTCGCGATCCGCACGAAGGCGTCGGCCACCACGCTCGACACGGGGGCGAACGGATCGTCGTCGGCATGCGCGTCGGCGATGCTCGAGAAGATCTGGAACGCCTTGAAGTCGTCCTCCTTCACGCCCTCGCCTTCGGCATACATCTTGGCGAGCTTCCACTGCGCCACGGCATGCCCCTTCTCGGCAGCCACCGTGAAGGCATCGAAGGCGGAGGCATAATCGCCGCTGTGGTAGAACTGCGCCCCGAGACGGAAAGCGTCGGAAGGGTTCGCAGCCCGATCGACCGATCGCGACGGGTCCAATGCCTGGCTCGGGCCCGCCGTTACGCAGGCGAAGGCGACGCAGACGAAAAGATACTCAAATATCCGCATAGGTCGTGGTTTCCGCGGCGCCGCCCGGATGGGTGACGGCCCCCTGGCGCGCCTGACCCACGGTTTGCGCATATTTCCAGATCGCGCTGGAGCGGTAGTCGGTCTCCCGCGGCTGCCACGAAGCGCGGCGCTCTGCGAGGTCCTCTTCGCTCAGGCGAACGTCGATTCGCCCGGTGGTCGCGTCGATGTCGATGACGTCGCCGTCGCGCAGCAGGCCGATCGGCCCGCCGACGGCTGCCTCCGGCCCGACGTGCCCGATGCAGAAGCCGCGGGTCGCACCGGAGAACCGGCCGTCGGTGATGAGCGCCACCTTGTCGCCCATGCCCTGGCCGTAGAGGGCCGCGGTCGTCGACAGCATCTCGCGCATGCCGGGGCCGCCGATGGGCCCCTCGTAGCGGATGACGAGCACGTCGCCTTCCTGGTACTTACGGTCGCGCACGGCAGCGAAGCACTCCTCTTCGGAGTCGAAGCATCGCGCGGGCCCGGTGAATTTCTGGTTCTTGAGCCCCGCCACCTTCACGATCGCCCCGTCCGGCGCGAGGGAGCCCTTGAGGCCGACGACGCCGCCGGTGGGCGTGATCGGGTCGTTAGCCGGGCGGATGACGTCCTGGTCCGGGTTCCAACGCACCTTCTCGAGGTTCTCCGCGATCGTGCGGCCGGTCACCGTCAGGCAGTCGCCGTGCAGGTAGCCATGCTCGTGGAGCGTCTTCATCAGGAGGGGAATGCCGCCCGCCTCGAACAGATCCTTCGCCACGTAGCGCCCGCCGGGCTTGAGGTCGCCGATATAGGGCGTCCTGTTGAAGATCTGGGCGACGTCGAAGAGGTCGAAGGCGATGCCGCACTCGTGCGCGATCGCCGGCAGGTGCAGCGCCGCGTTCGTCGACCCGCCGGTCGCCGCGACGACGGTGGCAGCGTTCTCGAGCGCCTGCAGGGTGACGATGTCGCGCGGCCGGATGTTGCGCGCGATTAGCTCCATCACCTTCTCGCCGGCGGCGAAGCCGAACCGGTCGCGGATCTCGTAAGGCGCGGGCGCGCCGGCGGAATAGGGCAGCGCGAGGCCGATCGCCTCGGAGACCATCGCCATCGTGTTGGCGGTGAACTGTGCGCCGCAGGCGCCGGCCGAGGGGCAGGCCACCTGCTCGAGCTCGTCGAGGTCCTCGTCAGACATCCGGCCGACCGAGTGCTGGCCGACCGCCTCGAAGAGATCCTGCACCGTGACCTCGCGGCCCTTGAACTTCCCCGGCAGGATCGAGCCGCCATAGATGAAGATCGAGGGGACGTTGAGCCGGCACATCGCCATCATCATGCCGGGCAGCGACTTGTCGCAGCCCGCCATGCCGACGAGCGCGTCGTAGCAGTGCCCGCGCATGGTCAGCTCGACGGAATCCGCGATGACGTCGCGGCTGACGAGCGAGGCCTTCATGCCCTGGTGACCCATGGCGATGCCGTCGGTGACCGTGATCGTGCAGAACTCGCGCGGCGTGCCGTCCGCCGCGGCGACGCCCTTCTTGACGACCTGCGCCTGCCGCATGAGCGAGATGTTGCACGGAGCCGCCTCGTTCCAGCACGTCGCGACGCCGACGAGCGGCTGGTGGATCTCCTTCGCCGACAGACCCATGGCGTAGAGGTAGGAGCGGTGCGGCGCCCGGGACGGCCCCTCGGTGACATGCCTGCTCGGCAGTCTGGACTTGTCGAAGGAAGGCAGGTCCATGTCGGCTCCTCACTCACCGGCTACCGCAGATGCGACCACTGCCACGGCGCCCTCCCGGGCGACAAGCGGCAGCGCTCGCCCGCCGCATGCGCGGCCCTCTCTCTCGCAGAGAAAGAAGGCTCCCGGCATTCGGCGGATTAGACCGCTAGGCCAATGAGTTAGGATTCACGCTTCGTTTGTGGCGCAATGACGGCGGCAGGCCCGCAGCCGTCGGCCTTCTCGACAAATGTGCAACCCTTGTTGCCGGCGCGCCACATGAACCTGACGTGCCGGCGGGGTTACTCAGGCGGCGCCGCACAGGCGCTCCAGGGCGGACTGAAGCCGCCCCCTCGTCTCCTCCGCCGAGGCCATGCGCTCGCGTTGCTCGGCCACCACGTGCTCGGGCGCCCTGGCGGTGAAGTTCTCGTTGCCGAGCTTCGCCCTGATCTTCTCGATCTCTGCGCCGAGCTTGCCGATCTCCTTCTCGAGCCGCGACTGTTCGGCGGAGAGATCGATCACCTCGGCGATCGGGAGTGCCAGCGTCGTGCCGCCGACCACCATCTGCACGGAGCCCGACGGTGCCTGGTCCCCGGCCGCCACGCTGTCGAGCCTCGCAAGCTGCTTCAGCTCCGTGCCGTAACGCTCTGCCCTCTCACGCGTTTCCGCACTAGCCTGCACGAGAACCAGCGGCAGCCGCGCCCCTGCCGGCACGTTCATCTCCGAGCGCACGGAGCGGATGGCCGAGATCGCCTCGATGACCCATCCGATCTCGGCGCAGGCCTCCGGGTCCTCCAGATCGGCCGGGACGGGCCAGGATGCCGTCGCCAGCACCCCCTCGTGCCCCAGATGCTGCCAGAGCTCCTCCGTCACGAACGGCATGAACGGGTGGAGAAGCTTCAGGATGCGCGTGAGGACGAACGCAGCCACGGCGCGCGTCTCTTCCTTCTCGGCTCCGTCGGGGCCCTGCAGCGCCGGTTTCGCAAGCTCCACGTACCAGTCGCAGAACACGTTCCAGACGAAGCGGTAGGCCGTGGCGGCTGCGTCGTTGAAGCGGAACTGCTCGATCCCTTCCGCGATCTCGCGCGCCGTCGTCTCGGACTCGCTCAGGATCCAGCGGCTGACGACGAGCTCCGCCGTGCTGGGGTCGAAGCGCGGCGGAACCCGGCACTCGTTCATCTCGATGAAGCGGCTCGCGTTCCAGAGCTTCGTCGCGAAGTTGCGGTAACCCTCTATGCGGGCCTTCGAGGGCTTCACGTCCTGGCCGGGGGTCGCGAGCGAGGCCATCGTAAAACGCAGGGCGTCCGCGCCGAACTCGGAGATCAGGTCGAGCGGGTCGACGACGTTGCCCTTGGACTTCGACATCTTCTGCCCGTGCTCGTCGCGCACGATGCCGTGGATGTAGATCTTCGGGAAAGGGACCTCGTCCATGAAATGGAGGCCCATCATCATCATCCGGGCGACCCAGAAGAAGATGATGTCGAAGCCGGTCACGAGCACGCTCGTGGGGTAGTAGCGGTCGAGCTCTGGCGTGCGATCGGGCCAGCCGAGCGTCGAGAACGGCCACAGGGCGGAGGAGAACCAGGTGTCGAGCACATCCTCGTCGCGGCGCAGGAAATCCGCGCGTCGCTCGGGATCCGCCGCAAGCGCCCTCGCCTCCTCGTCCGTCAGGGTCTCGTTGAGGACGTAGTGCGCGAGGGCGTCGGCGACCGCCTCTTCCTCGGTCTCCGCCACGAAGATATGCCCGTCCGGCCCGTACCAGGCCGGGATCTGGTGCCCCCACCACAGCTGGCGCGAGATGCACCAGGGCTGGATGTTGCGCATCCACTCGAAGTAGGTCTTCTCCCAGTTCCTCGGGATGAAGACCGAGCGTCCGTCCTCGACGGCCCGGATCGCCGGTTCGGCCAGCGTTGCGGCGTCGACATACCACTGATCGGTCAGCCACGGCTCGATGACCACGCCCGAGCGGTCGCCATAGGGGAGCGTGAGCATGTGCTCGTCGATGCGTTCGAGGAGCCCGAGTTCCTGCATGTCCGCCACGATACGGCGGCGCGCCTCGTAACGATCGAGGCCGCGATAGGCGTCGGGCGCGTTCTCGTTGATCCGGGCGCGCTCGTCGAGGACGTTGATCATCGGAAGGTCGTGCCGCTTGCCGACCTCGAAGTCGTTGAAGTCGTGCGCAGGGGTGATCTTCACGGCGCCGGACCCGGTCTCCGGGTCGGCATGCTCGTCGGCGACGATCGGAATCTCGCGACCCACGAGCGGCAGGACGACATGGTTGCCGATCAGGTCGCGGTAGCGCTCGTCGTCAGGATGGACGGCCACAGCCGTGTCGCCGAGCATCGTCTCGGGCCTTGTCGTCGCGACGACGATGTAGCGGCCCTCCTCGCCCTTCACGGGATAGCGCAGGTGCCAGAGATGCCCCTTCGCCTCCGTCGGCTGGACCTCGAGATCGGAGATCGCCGTGAGCAGCTTCGGGTCCCAGTTGACGAGGCGCTTGTCCTTGTAGATCAGACCTTTACGGTAAAGCTCTACGAAAACTTTGAGGACGGCCCGCGACAGGCCCTCGTCCATCGTGAAGCGCTCGCGGCTCCAGTCGCAAGAGGCGCCGAGCCGGCGCAGCTGGTTGAGGATCGACCCGCCCGACTGTTCCTTCCAGCTCCACACCCGGTCGACGAACTGCTCGCGGCCGAGGTCGTGGCGGGAGATGCCGCTCGCCTCGAGCTGGCGCTCGACCACCATCTGGGTGGCGATGCCCGCATGGTCGGTGCCCGGCTGCCAGAGAACGTTCTTCCCGCGCATGCGCTCGAACCGCACCATCACGTCCTGCAACGTGTTGTTGAGGGCGTGGCCCATATGCAGGTTGCCGGTGACGTTCGGCGGCGGGATCACGACGCAGAATGAGTCGACGCCCTCGCGCGTGCCCGCGCGAAAGGCGCCGGCGTCTTCCCAAAGCTGCGAGATCCGCGGCTCGACGGCCGCGGGCTGAAACGTCTTGTCGAGCATGAAACCACTTTCGCCAGTGCATTAGGTCGCGCGGAGAAAGCCCGACGGGTGTGGGCAAGTCAACTGCGAGGGCAATCCGCCAATCCAGGCTGTATCGGCGCAGGTGGTTTCAGGCGGTGGTGCCCCGTCCTTGGCGGATCGGGCCTCAGCGGCGCCCGCGCGTCACCCGTTCGATCTCGTCACGCACCAGGCGCTCGACCAGCACCGGCAGGTTGTCGTCCAGCCATTCCTTCAGCATCGGCCGAAGCATGTCCGCCACGAGTTCCTCGATGGTCCTGCCCTCGGAGTTCGGCCCCCGCTGCGTCAGACGCCCGAAAGCCTCGGCCACGGCCTGGCCCGCCGCGGAAGACAGTAGGGCTTCACTCGGCTCGTCCACCCGCTGCTGCCCCAGGGAGGGCGCCTCCGCCTCTTCCTGCATGGGCTCCTGCTCGCGGTCGTAGCTCCGGACCTGCTGGATGAACGGCGCCTCCACGGGCGTCGTCTCCTCCTCCTCGTGCTCCTCGGGTTCGGGCATCATCGGCCGGAACTCGAGATCGACTTCCTGTTCCGCCTCGCGCGGCGCGCGGAACCGGTCGTAGGAACTGTCCTCCTCGGCCTGCGGCTCGGGCCGTCGGGGTGCGGGGCGGGCCGCCGTGGAAGGCTGGGGGAACGGAATGGCGGATGCCGGCGGAGAAGACATCATCTCGTCCGTCAGGTCGAAGATGTCGTCGTCGTCCGCCGCCGGCTTCGGGGCCGCGGCCACCGGCCTCTCCGGCGCCTGGGGTCTCTCCGGGGCGTGGGGTCGCTGCGGAGCCTGTGGCCGTTGCGGAGCTTCAAGCTCCGGGCGCCGCCGGGCCTCCGGCGCGGGCGCTCTCGGCTTGGCCGGCGGCTGCTCTTCGCCCTCGGCGATGATCTGTCGGATGGATGCCAGGATCTCCTCCATCGAGGGTTCCGGCATCGGGTTGGGATTGCTCATAGTGCTCTGCTGCCCGCCGTGGCAAAGCCATCAAATTGCCGACGAAACGACTCGCGTGTCGAAAGCGGCCCTCAGCAACTATCGCACGAGATGGCCGACAGGCAACCCGAAGAACTTAGGTTTCTCTTAACCTTGCGGATTTCCCGCCGTCACTGGCCGCTCGGGGTGCGCAGCCCGATCCACTTGTCCCGCACCTGGTGGTAGTGAACCTCCGGCTGGTAGACGTCGACGGCGAGTTGGAGCGCGTGAGCGCTCAGGCGGCCCATGGCGGAAATCAGCGCGTAGGAGGCCACCACCTGGTCTCGCTCGGCCACGACGAGCGAGACGCGCGCGTCGAAAAGCTCCTGCTCGGCATTGAGCACGTCGAGAGTGGTGCGCTGGCCGACATTGGCCTCCTCCCGCACGCCGGTCAGCGCGATGCTCGCCGCCTCGACCTGCGCGCGGGCCGAATCGATCGACGCCGTCGCGGCCTCGAGCACGCCCCAGGCCGACAGGATGTCCGCCCTCACGCCCAGCCGCGCCGCCTCGATCTGCAGCAGCGCCTGGTTGCGCTGCTCCTTCGCCTGGCGGACCGCCGAGTACTCGCCGCCGCCCTGATAGATCGGCACGTTGAGCTGGATGGATGCCGACGCGCTCGCCGCCGAATCGACGGAGAAGCTCGGATTCGTGGAATAGCCGACGGTGCCCTGAAGGTTGACCGTCGGCAGAAGCTGCCCCTCGGCCAAGTTCACGGCGAAGGCCGCTGCCTCCTCGTTGTAGACCGCCGCGACCACGGCCGGATGTTCGCGGTAGGCGCGATCGAGCGCGGCGTCGACGCTGGACGGCACGCCGGTGGCCGGGCGCGCCGGCGCGAGATTCGCCGGATCGGACCCCACCACCTGCCGATAGGTGGCACGTGCCGACATGAGGTTCGATTCCGCGAAGTTCAGCTCGGACACCGCGCCCCGCAGGCGTGCCTCGGCCTGTGCCACGTCGGTGCGCGTCACCTCGCCGACCTCGAAGCGGTTGCGAGCCGCGCGGAGCTGCTCCTGCAGGACTTCGATGTTCTGCTGCCGCAGCCGCACGATGGCCGCGTTCTGCAGCACGTCCATGTATGATGTGACGGTCTGCAGCAGGATCTGTTGTTCCGAGTTCGCGAGCGAGGCTCGGCCTGCCCGGACCTGGGCCTCGGCCTGCTTCGTGCCGTTCACCCGGCGGAAGCCGTTGAAGAGCGACTGCTGCACCGTCAGGCCCACGTCAGTGCCGCTGAGGCTCCGTGTGCCGCCGGGCCGGGAATTCTGGATGCTCGTTTCCGCTGACGCGCTCGCGGAGACCTGCGGACGCCACGCCGACAGCGCCTGAGGCACGAGCTCGTCGGTCGCCCGGAGGCCTGCCCGTTCGGCATTCAGGTTGGGATTCGCGCGGTAGGCCTGTGCCATCGCCGAGAACAGCGTCTCGGCGGATGCCGGCCCGACAGGAGCGAGGGAGACGGCGGCCGCCACCGCCAGGCCTGCAGCCCGCACGGCGGACCTGCGGATGATCGTGCGATTGGGTCTGCTCAACGCTTCAACGCCCGGTTGTTAGATCCGATGCCCCCCCGCCGGCGGCGTCCGAAGAACGGTAAGTGGGATTCGCGCCGCCGGGAAGGGGGGAGCGGCCACAGCAACCCACTCGGTGAGCAGGTGCGGTCAAACCGCCACACGCCAGCTTATTTGAACCGGAAGCTCAGAAGACGAACGTCTTGGGTCGCTCGAAGCCGGGCAGCCGGTGCACGTTCATGTCGTAGACGACTCGATGGCTCACGTCACCGTCGATCGAGTGGAAGACCATCGCCTTGCCGATCCCCCCTTCGATCACCGGCGCCACGAGCCGCCCCCCATTGCGGAGCTGCTTGAACAGTCCCTCGGGAACTTCCTCGACGGCTCCCTCGAGGATGATCACGTCGTACGGGCCCTGCGAGGGGTAGCCCTCCCTCAGGTCGCCTTCCACGATCGCCACGTTGTCGATGCCGAGCTCGATCATCAGCGCCTCCGCCGTCTGGCACAGGGCCGGGTCGCTCTCGAGCCCGACGACCGAGTCGGCGAGGCGACCGAGGACCGCGGTCGAGTACCCGGTGCCGCAGCCCACGTCCAGCACGAGGTGTCCGGCCCCGATCTCCGCGAGCTGCACGAGGCGGGCGAAGTGCATCGGTTCCAGGAGCCAGCGGGGCTCGCCCTCGTCGTTCAGGAGAATGTCTTCGTCGACATAGGCCATGGGACGGCGCGAGGCGGGCACGAATCGCTCGCGCGGAAGGTTGAGCAGGGCGTTGAGCAGCCGCCGGTCCGTCACCTCGCTCGGGCGCACCTGGGATTTCACCATGTTCATTCGCGACTCTGCGAAGTCCATCATCGACACGAGGCTCCCTGCCCTGTCCCTACCGCTCGGGGGTGCACTCTTAATTCGCTGCGCCGGAATCGCAAGTGATGCCGTCTCGGTCGCCACGGCGGGCGCAGCTCATTCCTCGACCTGTTGCAGCGGCACGTGCACGGTCACCGCCAGGCCGTCGCTGCCGTCCACTTCCAGCGTGGCACGCAGCTTCCTGGCGCTCGTCTCGACGATTCGCCAGCCGAGAGACTTCGAGCGCCGCAACTCCGCTTCCGCATCGGCGAGGCCCGGCCCGTCGTCGCGCACGCGGATCGTCAGGCCGTGGTCGCTCCGGTGCGCATCGAGATGGATATGGCCGCCCTCCCCGGGCGACTTGAAGGCATGCTTGGCGGCGTTGGTCACAAGCTCGTTGATGATGAGCGCGAGCTCGGTGGCGAAGTCGAAGCCGATGAGCATCGATTCCACGTCGCAGACGATCTCCACGCTCTGCGACCTGAACGCCGCCGAGAGCCGCTCGGTCAGGCCCAGCACATGCTCGCGCAGGTCGATCTCCGCCACGTTCTCCGCCTTGTAGAGATAGCTGTGGGCGTTGGCGAAGGCCTGGATCCGGCCGGTCAGGACGTCGAGCGCCTCTCGCGCCTCCTCCGATTTGACTGAGCGGGCCTGGAGGGTCGCGAGCGACTGGATGATCGAGAGGTTGTTCTTCGTGCGGTGATGCAGCTCGCGCAGAAGGAACTCCTGCTCCGCCAGCGAGTCGCGCAGCGCCCGGTTCTGCTCGGCGAGCTCCTCCACCGGGTTCCCCTGCGCCACGTCGACGAGGGCGGATGCCGCCGAATGAGCCAGCTCCTGCGGCGTCCCCACCGCGGCGAGGTGGAGTCCGAGCGTCACGACCGTGCCGCCCTCACCCGTCTTGAGGTCGAAATTGTCGACGAGCTTCTGAGAACCGTTGAGTCCGAGCCCGAGCCCGGTATGCGACTGGTGCCGCCCGCGCAGTATGGCGTCGACGCCGGCGATGCCGGGCCCGCGATCCTGGATACGCGCCACCAGCCGCGGGATACGCCCCTTCTGGTCGAACGACAGCTCCGCGATTCCCCCGCCGGCATATTGCAGCGCGTTGCGCGCGATCTCCGAGACGGCCGTGGCGAAGCGGATCTGGTCGCGTGGCGCCGCTCCCGCCGACTTCGCCGCCAGCCTCGCCGTGCGTCTCACATGCGCAACGTCCGTGTCCCGCTCCAGCCGGACGGAGGTGACGATCGCCCTCAAGCCGCCCCCCGAGCCACCACGATCCCGCAATCGTCCGTGCCGCGACGGCGACGCTTGTACAGCGTGGCCGCGATGGCCAGCGGCCGGCGCGAGAAAAGAGCGGGCGATTCGCCCGTGCGATCGGCGTTCCTCAGTCCGTCGGTCGACATCACGAGCGTCGCCCCCTGGGGCCACTCGTGCTCCGTCTGCCGGGGATGCTTCTGCGTCGCGCCCACGATCCCGGGGGCACAAGGAATCCCGCGCCTGCTGCCGTCGGGGGAGACGATCTCGCCGCGGACATTGCCGAGGCCGATGCCCGTCAGGACGCCGCCTTCGCTCGGGATCCGGACGATCAGCGATGCGGCGCCGCGGCCACCTTCCAGCGCCCGGCAGACCTCGCGATGGGCCTCGTCGAGCGAATCGCCGCTGCACTCCTCGAACGCCGCGGCGCCACGGGTCGCCTCCTCAGCGGCCGTCGCGCCATGGCCGAGGACGTCGAGCAGCAGGACGAGGGTCGCGTCCGTCTCGTGGCGCACCGCGAAGGCGTCGCCGCCGGCATCGAAGCCCGGCTTGGGAACGATCAGACCCTCCGCCGTCACGGCGTCGGGAGAGGACGGCGCCGCACCCGAGGCGACCTTGGCGAGAACCGTCGTTCCCCCCTGGTCGGTGTGGAAGTCGAATTCGTCGGAGAGCCTGCGGATCGCGCCCAGCCCTCCGCCGATTCCCCGCCCCCCCTCGCCCGCCGTCGTGTAGCCGTCTTCGAAGGCCGTCTCCACAGCCGTGATGCCGGGGCCGAGGTCCATTCCGATGACCGTCATGCCGAGGTGCGGGCCGCGCCTCTCCGGCACGAGCACGACCTCTCCCTCCCGCGCGTGGCGAAGCAGGTTGGTGGCGATCTCCGTGACGATGATCGCGAGCCGGTCCTGAAGGTCGCTCGGCATCCCGAGGCTCTCCGCCTCGTGGAGCGCCCGGCGGCGCGCACCGCCGACCTGGCTCGCTTCGACGACCGGCAGGGATATCATCTGGCAAAACACTCCATCGTGACGGTCGTGCCGGTGAGGGCGGACGAGGCGATCTCGAAACGGTCGACGAGCCGTTTCGCTCCACTCAATCCCAAACCGAGGCCCGAGCCGGTCGAGTATCCTTCCGTGAGCGCCAGTGCCACGTCGGCGATGCCGGGACCCCGATCCATGCACTCGGCGACCACGCTGCGCCGGGGCCCGCTGCCGACGATCTCGAACGTGATCACGCCGCCACGCCCGTACAGCACGGCATTCCGCGCGATCTCCGAGACGGCGGTCACGAACTTCGTCTTCTTTATCGAGCTTGCGCCGATCGCTGCCATCGTCTGCATGGCGGCCTGGCGGGCATATGCCACGTCGCTCGCCCGTCTCAGCGTGACGCTCACGGTGTCATTGGGCAAGGGCGACCGGTGGCAGATCGTTGACGATGAGGTTCATGGCCTTGTCGGCGTTGAGAGCCGTCTCGACACCGACGAGGGTCATGCCGAGCTCGACGAGCGTCATAGCGACGGCCGGGCGCATCCCGACGAGGATGGTCCTCGCGTTCATCATCCGCGCCATCTGCGCCATGCTCCCGATCATCCGGCCGGCGAAGGTGTCGACGATCTCCAGAGCCGAGATGTCGATGATCACCCCTCTCGCGCCCCGGCGGGCGACCTCCTCGACGAGTTCGTCCTGCAGGTGCATCACCGACTGGTCGTCCAGATCGTCGCGAATCGCTACGATCACGCAGCCGGTGATCGTGACGATGGGCGTGCCTCCCGCGTGCAGGACGCCCTCCACCCCCTCAGTGTCCATCGACCGAGACGCCTATGCGCTTGAAGGCGTATTCGAGGCCGCTCTGCAGATCGATGCGGGTCGTCACGTTCGGCAGCTCGACGCCGAGATTGACGATCGTCTGCGCGATCTTCGGGCTGATGCCGCAGATCACGCACTGCGCGCCCATGAGGCGGACGGCCGCGGCCGTCTTGAGCAGGTGCTGGGCGACGAGCGTGTCGACCGTCGAGACGCCGGTGATGTCGATGATCGCGACCTCGGCCTCCCACTGCACGATCGCCGAGAGCAGATTCTCCATCACGGTCTGGGCGCGGAAGGAATCGAGCGTGCCGATCAGCGGCACCGTGACGATCCGGTCCCAGATCCTGACGACGGGCGCCGAGACCTCGGTCATCTCCGACTGCTGGCGTTCGATCACCGCCTCGCGCTTCGTCACGAGGCTCTCGATCGCATAGAGCGACAGCTGGTCGATCACCCGGGACACGTTCCACATGTCCTCGATACCCTGAAGCTCGGGCCCGATCTTGCTGCGCAGGCGTTCGAAGATGGGGCGCTTCATGGAGGTGACGAAAACGCCGATCTCCGTCGGCGAGACGCCGCGCTGCGTCCGGCTTTCGGTGATCTCCTCGAGCGTCTCGCGCACCTGGTCCCAGACCGGATTTGCGAAATCGAAGCCGTCGTCGAGGACGGCGTCGCGACTGGCGCGAGCCAGCGCCGTCAACAGGTCGCGGCTCTGCTTCTCCGTCTCGCGGGTCGAGACGAGGTCGGTCCGCTTCGCCCCTTCCCTGGCCTGCGCCTGCAGCCAGCCCGTGAGGATACCCTCGAAGTCGGACTGCAGTGTCTCGGCCAGCACGTTGTTCTCAGAGGCCATCTGCGTTCCCTGCCTGATCTGTCGCTCAAGTCTCTATGCCGCAAGGACTGCCGGCTCGCAATGGCGCAACCCGAGCCGTTTCGGGCTTGCTTAAGCCCGCTTTGCAAAATATGTATGCGCCCCGGACGGCCACGTGGCGGAGTGGTGACGCAGCGGACTGCAAATCCGTATACCCCGGTTCGATTCCGGGCGTGGCCTCCAGATCACCCGGTCGAAGAGCTTCCCTCTCCCGTGTGGCGCCTCTGGCGGCGCCTTCCCCACCACACGTCGAACCGCCGTCTCCACCGCCGGGCGATCGCCAAGTCGATCGACAGGAAGACGACGCCCAGGGGGATCATCCAGAACCCCAGCACGGGCAGGAAGCCGAGCGAGCCTCCCGCGATCAGGAGCGAGCCGATCGTCACGCGCTGCCAGCGGTAAGGCGGCAATGGCACGCTTCGCTTCCCGAACCTGACATGCGGCGCCCGCCAACCGCTTCCGGCCTCGTTTTCCTGGTTCGTCATCGTCTCTTGTCGCCGCTCCGGCCAAGCCTTCTCCAGGCCAAGTCGTGATGCTCCCGCAGAAATTCAATCCACGGGCTTTGCAAGCGCGACGCGCTTTGCTATATGCCGCCCACCGTCGCAAACGACGGCGTGTTCCCCGGTAGCTCAGTTGGTAGAGCAAGCGGCTGTTAACCGCTTTGTCGCTGGTTCGAGTCCGGCCCGGGGAGCCAATTTTTTCAAGCGCTTAGCTTTCCTAAAATCCGGTTCCTTCCGCTCCCGCTCCGTTGCGGTGCCTGTTCGGCCGCAAGGATCGCTTCGGGCGACGGCTGGACGTCTATGGGGTCTGCGCTGCCCTCGCCGGCTTCGCGATCCGGTTCGCCGTGACGGCGACAGCCGCTCTCCGGTCGCCGGCACCTTGCGAGCATTGACTGCCAAAGACGGAAAGCGATCCATCGGCGTCCGGGCCCCGTAGCCTCACCCCATATCGGCATCGCAGGTGACGACGGGATGACTGGTGGACGAAGAGAGGGTGAAGCGGCGATCGTCTGGCTGCGCGACGATCTGCGCCTCGCCGACAACCCGGCACTGCATGAAGCCGCGCGGTCCGGGAGGCCCATCCTCGTTCTCTTCGTGCTGGAGGAGGTCGGCGGAGAGCCCTCGCGGGGTGCGGCGAGCCTGTGGTGGCTTCATCACAGCCTCGCGGCCTTGGGCGGCGCCCTGGAGCAGCGCGGGGTAGAGCTGGTGCTGCGCCGCGGCGATCCGGCCCGCGTCCTCCCGGAGACCGCGAAGGCGTGCAGGGCGGGACGCGTCTACTGCAACCGTCGCTACGGCCGGGCCGGCCGGCGCGATCGCGACATCGCGGAGACGCTGCGCGACGAGGGCGTCGAGCTCGTGCTCTTCTCCGCGAATCTCCTCCACGATCCCGAGCGCCTCCTCACCAGATCCGGCACGCCCTACCGCGTCTTCACGCCCTTCTGGAAGGCGTTGGCGGCGGAGGCTCCGCCGCGGTCGCCGCTTCCGGCGCCAGGGCGGCTCGAGCCGGCTCCGGACGCCCCGCGCGGCGAGGATCTCGCCGACTGGCACCTTCTCCCGACGATGCCCGACTGGGCCGGCGGACTTCGCGAGGCCTGGGAACCTGGGGAGCATGGCGGGCGAGAGCGGCTGAGGCGATTCGTCGAGAGCCGCCTGGGAAATTACGCGGAGGGCCGCGACCGCCCGGACCGGGACGACACGTCCGGCCTGTCGCCGCATCTGCATTTCGGCGAGATATCGCCCGTCCAGGTCTGGCATGCGATCGATCGCCACGCGACCGGCAGGAACGGGGAGAAGTTCCTGAGCGAGCTCGCCTGGCGCGATTTCTCCTATCACCTTCTCGACCACAGCCCGGATCTCGGCGAAGCGAACTTCAACGAGCGCTTCGATGCGTTCCCGTGGGACCGCAACGAGAAGGCGCTCGAGGCTTGGCGGACGGGCCGCACGGGCTATCCGATCGTCGACGCGGGCATGCGACAGCTCTGGCACCAGGGCTGGATGCACAACCGCGTCAGACTGATCGTGGGTTCCTTCCTCGTGAAGGACCTGATGATCGACTGGCGTGTCGGCGCCGCGTGGTTCTGGGACACGCTGGTCGATGCCGACCCCGCGAACAACGCGGCGAGCTGGCAGTGGGTGGCCGGCTCCGGCGCCGACGCCGCGCCCTATTTCCGCATCTTCAATCCCGTCCTTCAGGGCGAGCGCCACGATCCGGAGGGCGACTATGTCCGGCGCTGGGTGCCGGAGCTCTCGAGACTGCCGAAGAGGTGGATCCACAAGCCCTGGCAAGCCCCCGAAGATGTCCTTGCGGAGGCAGGCGTGCGGCTCGGCGACACCTATCCCCGGCCCGTCGTCGATCACTCCGTCGCGCGGCAGCGGGCGCTCGCGCTGTTTCAGGAGCTGCCGCGCGCGTGACCGGTCGTCATCGGCCAGCGCGCGGACGCCAGACGGCCACCGTCACGTCCCGCTCCGCGTCGAGGATCTCGGGCGTGCCCGGAACGAGGCCCGCCTCCGCCAGAAGCCTCTCGGCGGGCACCCCGTCGTCGACGCCCGAGAAGACGCTCGTGCCCTCGCCGAGCGTCACGCGGTGGGCCCGCGCGAGGTGGAACTCGTCATAGCCGATCTGCAGGAAGAGATCGAAGACGCCCTGCCCGCCCGGCACCGCGATCGGGCCCCCACCCGGCACGAAGCTGGCTAGAACGTCCTGCAGCGGCGTCGCAAGGGGATTCCAGAACATGACGTCGGCGGTCGGTGCCGGATGCGTCTTGCCGCGCGTCACGACGATCCGCCTGCGGCCGGAGGCGTCGGGGTGGAGTTCGTGGCCAAGCCGCCCGAGGACGACGACGACGGCCTCGTCCAGCGCCTTGCGGAAGCGGCGCCAGTCGGCCGGCACGCGCAGCGCCTTCGGCATATGCCCCTGCTCGTCGGCGATCCTGTCGTCGGTGGAGACGATCGCGTGCCCGTGAACACGGTAGGTCTTCGGAATCTCATGCATGGCGCCGACCGTGCACGATGAGCGCCCGCGTGAGAAGGTAGAGAACGACGGCGTTCAGCATGTGCCAGACATAGTGGATCCCGATCGGGACGAGGCCGCACACCGCCTCGTCGAAGGTGCGCGCCGTGAGGGACACGAGAAACACCGCCGCCGCCTGCAGCAACGCCGTCCCTCCGGGCCTGCCGAGCCCGAGGAGCAGGAGACCCACGACCAGCATCGCGAGCAGCGCCGGCATGTAGCCGAACGAGCCGTTCAGCGCCCCGTCCGGAACGAGCCGCTCGACGCCCGTCGACCCTGCGAAGAACGCCACCACCACGGCCACCGACGCCCAGACCGGCAGCCAGAGGAACCGCCGCATCGCGAAATAGAGGTAGCCGTGGATGAACACCGCGATCGGAAGGACGTCGGCGAGGGCGGCCCAGCGCGTGGCGTAGGTATGAAAGAGGAAGGACCCTATCCCGATCCCCCCGATCAGGACGGACAGGAACCAGCCGGCCCCGTCGCCCGGTGCGCGCCTGGAGACCAGTCGTGCCGCTGCGACGGCTGCAACCAGGAACGCGACGTTCGACACGGCGTTCAGCGGCTCGGCCCAGAACGCCTCCGACGTGCGCTCGCAATAGGCGTCGATCGAGGCGGACCAGTCCATGGCTCAGTCTCCAACCTCTCGCCCTCCCGAACCGCGATCACTCGTCTCCAGCATCTTCGCCAGTCGGAGGAAACGGTAGAACGCGTTGATGCTCGCGAAGACGAAGCCACGCCAACCGCCGAGTATGTGCCGCCTGGCGAGGTAGTATTTCACGAAGGCCAGCGGCATCTCGAAGGGAAGTCGCACCAGCAGACGCGTCCGCCCCCCGCGCTTCAGCGTCCTCGCCTGGAGGTCGCTGTAGCCGTTCAGCTTCTCCACGAGCGCCCCGAAGGAGCGGTAGGAGAAGTGGGCCGCCTCGCCGTGGAGGCGCCCGACACGCGCGCCCTTCGGCAGCACGACGCGGTCGTGCACGGGGCTGTCGGAGTAGCGTCCCGCCCGCCGGTCATAGAGCCTTACAGGGCTCGGCCCGTCCGCGAACCGCCGGGGCCGGTCTTCGCCGGGATAGACGAGCGCTATCTTGAACGCATGGAACTTCGCGTCGGGCCCTCCGGCCGCGAAGAGAGCGGCGATCGAGCGTAGCAGCGTCTCGTCCGGCACCTCGTCGGCGTCGAGGTTCAGGAGCCAGTCGTTGCGGCACGCCTCCTCGGCGAAGCGCTTCTGGGGGCCGTAGCCGTGCCAGTCGTTGTGCACGACACGGGCGCCGAGAGAGGAAGCGAGATCCTGCGTCCCGTCCGTCGAGCCCGAATCCACGACGAGCACCTCGTCGACGAGATCACGGACCGCCGCGATCACCGCGCCGATGCGGTCGCGCTCGTTCTTCGCGATGATGAAACAGGAAACCGGCAGACGCGGGCCCATCGGTCCCGCGTCCAAGGCGCCAGCCTCGCTCTCAGGAGACATGCCCCTGCGCTTCCGCCACGGCGACGGCCGTCATGTTGACGATGCCGCGGGCCGTCACGGACGGGGTGAGGATGTGAGCGGGCTTGTTCGCCCCGATGAGGATCGGCCCGACCGGCAGGGCGTCGGCGAGCGACTTCAGGAGCTCGTAGGCGATGTTGGCGGCATCGAGATTCGGCAGGATCAGGACGTTCGCCTCCCCCGTCAGGCGCGAGCGCGGGAAGATGCGGTTTCGCAGAACCTCGTCGAGCGCGGCATCGCCGTGCATCTCGCCCTCGACCTCGAGCTCGGGCGCCATGCGGCGGAGGATCTGGACGGCCGAGCGCATCTTCTGCGCGCTCTCGCTGTCGGAGCTCCCGAAGCTCGAATGCGAGAGGAGCGCGATCTTCGGCGTCAGGCCGAACCGCCGCACATGCTCGGCTGCCGACCGCGCCATGTCCGCGAGATCCGCCGAGCCCGGGTCGTGCGTCACGAAGGTGTCGGCGAGGAAATAGGCCCCGCGCGGCAGGATCAGCAGGCTCAGGGCCGAGAAATCCCTGATGCCCTCGCGCAGGCCGATGATGTTGCGGACCCAGCGCAGGTGGCTGTCGAAACGACCCTCGACGCCGCAGATCATCGCGTCCGCCTCGCCGCGATAGACGGAGATCGCCGCGATCACCGTGGTGCTCGTCCGGACGAGAGTCCGCGCGAGGTCCGGCGTCACGCCCTTCCGGCAGGTGCGGTCGAGGAACGTCTCGACGTAGTCCCGGTAGCGCGGATCGTCCTCGGGATTGACGATTTCGAAGTCGATCCCGGGACGTATGGTCAGGCCGTAGCGCTTCAGCCGCGTCTCGATCACGCTGGGGCGGCCGACCAGGATCGGCTGGGCGAGCTTCTCCTCGGACACCACCTGCACGGCGCGGAGGATCCGCTCGTCCTCGCCCTCCGCGAAGATGATGCGCTTCGGCGCGGCCTTCGCGGTCGAGAAGATCTCCTTCATGACGAAGCCGGAGCGGAACACGAAGCGGTTCAGCCGGTCCTCGTAGGCCTGGAAGTCGTCGATCGGCCGCGACGCGACGCCGCTCTCGATGGCCGCGCGCGCGACGGCCGGCGCGATGCGCAGGATGAGGCGCGGGTCGAACGGCGCGGGGATGAGGTAGTCGCGCCCGAACATCCGGCTCTCGCCGCCATAGGCCTTCGCGACGACGTCCGACGGCGCCTCCTGGGCGAGGTCGGCGATCGCGCGCACCGCCGCGGCCTTCATCGGCTCGTTGATCGCGGTGGCGCCCACGTCCAGCGCGCCGCGGAAGAGATACGGGAAGCACAGGACGTTGTTGACCTGGTTCGGCATGTCCGAGCGGCCCGTGCACATCATGGCGTCGGGCCTCACCGCCAGCGCGACTTCCGGCATGATTTCCGGCGTCGGATTGGCGAGCGCCATGATCAGCGGGTTCGGCGCCATCATCTCGACCATCTCGGGCTTCAGGATCCCGCCGACCGAGAGGCCGAGGAAGATGTCGGCGCCGGGAATGACCTCCGCGAGCGTCCGCAACTCCGTGTCCTGCGCGTAGACCGACTTCCAGCGGTCCATGTCCGCCTCGCGGCCGGCATAGGCGACGCCGTGTATGTCGGTGACCCAGATGTTCTCGCGCTTCGCCCCGAGCGTCACCAGGAGGTTGAGGCAGGCGATGGCGGCGGCGCCCGCGCCGGAGGTGACGATCTTCACGTCCTCGAAACGCTTGCCGGCGAGGCGCAGCGCGTTGACCACGGCCGCCGCGACGATGATCGCCGTGCCGTGCTGGTCGTCGTGGAAGACGGGGATGTTCAGGCGCTCGGCCAGCGCCGCCTCGATCTCGAAGCACTCCGGCGACTTGATGTCCTCGAGGTTGATGCCCCCGAAGGTCGGCTCGAGCGCCGCCACGACATCGATGATGCGCCCGGGCTCGGTCGCGTCGATCTCGATGTCGAACACGTCGATGCCGGCGAACTTCTTGAAGAGGACGGCCTTGCCTTCCATCACCGGCTTCGAGGCGAGCGGCCCGATCGCGCCGAGGCCGAGCACCGCGGTGCCGTTCGAGATCACGCCGACGAGGTTCGAGCGCGCCGTGAGATTGGCCGCCTCGAGGGGATCCTCGGCGATCGCCTCGCAGGCCGCCGCCACGCCCGGCGAGTAGGCGAGCGCGAGGTCGCGCTGATTGCCGAGCGGCTTCGTGGCGCGGATCTCGAGCTTACCGGGCTTGGGATAGCGATGATAGAAGAGCGCGCCCGACTTCAGATCGTCCGAGAAATTCGTCGCCATCCCCTGCACTTCTCCGCCGTCAAAACCTAATCCGAACGATGACCGGCCGTCAGCTCGCCTGCTGCCGGGTCTGGGGTAACGCGAGGCGAATGTGAAGCTCGCGAAGCTGCTTCGCCGAGACCTCGGAGGGCGCGCCCATCATGAGGTCCTGCGCCTGCTGGTTCATCGGATACATCACGACCTCGCGGAGGTTCTCTTCGCCGCAGAGCAGCATCACGATCCGGTCGACGCCCGGGGCGATGCCGCCATGCGGCGGGGCGCCGTATTGCAGGGCCCGCAGCATGCCCCCGAACTTCTCCTCGAGCACGCTCTGGTCGTAGCCCGCGATCTCGAAGGCCTTGCGCATGATCTCCGGCAGGTGGTTCCGGATCGCGCCCGACGACAGCTCGATGCCGTTGCAGACGATGTCGTACTGGAAGGCCTTGATCTCGAGCGGGTCCATCGTCTGGAGCGCCTCGAGGCCGCCCTGCGGCATCGAGAAGGGGTTGTGCGAGAAGTCGACCTTCTTCTCGTCCTCGTTCCACTCGAACATCGGGAAGTCCACGATCCAGCAGAACTCGAAGAGGTCCTTCGCGATCAGGCCGAGCTCCTCGCCGACCCTGCGGCGCGCGGCGCCGGCGAAGTTGACGAAGCTCTTCGGCTTGCCCGCCACGAAGAACACCGCGTCGCCGTCGGCGAGGCCGAGCTGCGTCCGCACCTGCTCGGTGCGCTCCGGCCCGATGTTCTTCGCCACCGGGCCCGCGCCCTCGCCGTCGCGGAAGAAGATATAGCCGAGCCCCGGCTGCCCCTCGCCCTGCGCCCAGGAGTTCATCCGGTCGCAGAAGGCACGGCTGCCGCCGCCCTTGGCCGGGATCGCCCAGACCTCGGCGTCGGCGTCCTTCTCCAGGATGTTCGCGAAGACCTTGAAACCGGAGCCGCGGAAGGCCTCGCTCACCTCCTCCATCTCGATCGGGTTACGGAGGTCCGGCTTGTCGGTGCCGTACTTCCGCATGGCCGTCGCGTAGGGGATGCGCGGGAACTCGGGCGTCACGTGCTTGCCCTCGCCGAACTCCTCGAAGAGGCCCCGCAGCACCGGCTCGACAACCGAGAACACGTCGTCCTGGGTGACGAAGCTCATCTCGATGTCGAGCTGGTAAAATTCGCCCGGCGAGCGGTCGGCGCGGGCATCCTCATCGCGGAAGCAGGGGGCGATCTGGAAGTAGCGGTCGAAGCCCGCCACCATCGTCAGCTGCTTGAACTGCTGCGGCGCCTGCGGCAGCGCATAGAACTGGCCGGGGTGCAGCCGGCTCGGCACGAGGAAGTCGCGCGCGCCTTCCGGGCTCGACGCCGTGAGGATCGGTGTCTGGAACTCGAGGAAGCCCTGATCCACCATCCGCTGGCGGATCGAGGCGATGATCTTCGATCGCTTGACGATGTTCTGGTGCAGCTTCTCGCGGCGCAAGTCGAGGAAGCGGTAGCGCAGCCGTGTCTCCTCCGGATACTGCGCGTCGCCGAACACCGGCATCGGCAGCTCGGCCGCCGCGCTCAGCACCTCGAGCCCGTCGATGAACACCTCGATCGCGCCGGTGGAGAGGTTCTCGTTGTACGTCTCGGCCGGGCGGCTGCGGACGCGGCCGTCGATCCGCACGACCCACTCCGCGCGCACCTTCTCGACATCCGCGAAGGCGGGCGAATCGGGGTCCGCCACGCACTGCGTGATGCCGTAGTGGTCCCTGAGGTCGATAAAGAGCAGGCCGCCGTGGTCGCGCACGCGATGCACCCACCCCGAGAGCCGCACGGTCTCCCCGACCCGGGCCTCGCGGAGCTCGCCGCAGGTGTGCGTCCGATACGGATGCATCGTCAGTCCCTAACTGTTGGATTCACCACGAAAACGGGGGCGAAAGGCGCATAGGCTCCCGGGGATGTCAATAGCGCGGCGGGCGGCGACACGGTATGTCGGCCATGCCGAAGCGTCTGCTATAGTAGGCGCGAACGTGACGGTTCTCCGACACGCCCGCCCTTCCCGGCCAGCCGGCCTCCCGATGACGCGTCTCCGACGTTCCGGGCCCCTTCGGAAGCGGGTTTGCGCGGGTGCGTCGCCGCCTTGGCGGCGCCTCGTGAGAATCGTCCTGCCCCGGGATATACGAAGGCCCATGCACACGATCACGACGACCGACGACCTGAAGAACGCCTGCGCCGGCCTGAAAGGGCAGCCCTACATAACCGTCGACACCGAGTTCATGCGCGAGTCGACCTACTGGCCGAAGCTCTGCCTCGTCCAGATGGCGGGCCCCGAGGGCGACGCCATCCTCGTCGACGCGATGGCCGACATCGATCTTCAGCCCTTCTTCGACCTGATGGCCGACGAGACGATCGTGAAGGTCTTCCACGCCGCGCGCCAGGACGTCGAGATCGTCCACCACATGGCGGGCCTCATCCCTCATCCGCTCTTCGACACCCAGGTGGCGGCCTCCGTGTGCGGATACGGCGAGTCGATCGGATACGAGGCGCTGGTGCGGCAGATCGCCGACGGCGCGATCGACAAGTCACACCGCTTCACCGACTGGAGCCGCCGGCCGCTGAGCGAGGCGCAGCTCGCCTACGCGGCCGCCGACGTGACGTTCCTGAGGCCCGTCTACGAAGCGCTGGCGGAGAAGGTCGAGAAGCTGGGGCGCAGCGAGTGGATCGCGGAGGAGATGGCGATCCTCACCTCCCCCGCGACCTACCGCACCGAGCCGGAAGACGCGTGGAAGCGTCTGAAGATGAAGGTGAAGAAGCCGCGGGATCTCGCCATTCTCATGGAGCTTGCGGAGTGGCGCGAGCGCGAGGCGCAGACGCGCGACGTGCCGCGGTCGCGAGTCCTGAAGGACGACGCGCTCTACGAGGTTGCCGCCCACGCACCCGACAGCGAGCAGGCGCTCGGCCGTCTGCGCGGCGTGCCGAACGGATACGAGCGCTCGGCGAGCGGCCGGGAGATCGTGGCGATCGTCAAGCGCGTGAAAGCGCGGCCCGCCGAGGAGCTGCCGCGGGTGCCCCGCAGCGACGGCGCGCGCCGCGCGGCGGGGCCCGTGGCGGATCTCCTGAAGGTTCTCCTGAAGCACGTGGCCGACCGCAACCGCGTCGCATCGCGGCTCATCGCCAACTCCGAAGAGGTCGAGGCGCTGGCCGCCGACGACGAGGCCGACGTGCCGGCCCTCTCCGGCTGGCGGCGCGAGCTGTTCGGCGAGAAGGCGCTGGCGCTGAAGCACGGGCGCCTCGCGCTAGCCGTGCAGGGCGAGTCGCTGCGCGTGGAGGATCGCGAGCCTCCCGCCCGCAACGAGAAGCGGCGCTCCCGAAGCCGCTCGGGCTGAGGAAGTCCGACACCCCGCCCCCCCTATTCCGGCGGCGCCTCGATCGCCCACCGGCAGGACAGGAGCTTGGCGAGGTTCTTGAGCCGCGTCTCGACGCGGCTGCCGGCCAGCGCCGCTGCCTCCCCGTCGAGGGAGAGCGTCAGGACCTCGTTCTCGAGGCGGATCGGCGTGTGGGAGAGGATCCCTGACATGCCACCACACAGAAGCAGTGCCACGCGCATGGCCCCGCCGAGCACGCGCGCCCGGTGGAGGAGGCGTGGGCTCGCGAGCTCGCGGATCTGGGGGCTCATCTCGTCTGAGACCAGCCCCGCGTAGCGGTAGTAGATGGCCAGCGAGAGGAACGCCCGCCCCGGGTGGTCTATGCCGCTCAGCGAGGCGTTCGCGAGGATGTTCAGCGACTGCTCGCCACGGTAGTCGGGATGGGCGCGCCAGCCGATATCGACGACGAGGCAGGCCGCGTGGCGCAGCCTGCGCTCCTCGGGCGTCTCGTCGAGACCCGCCTGTTCGAACAGCATCGACGTCCACTCGAAGAGCTCCTCGCCGGCGTCCGGCGACCGCGAGCGCAGGTAGCCGAGCTGGGCGCAGGCCACGAGAAGCGGATCCTGCTGCCGCTCGAACTCCGGCAGCAGCGTGTAGAGCAGCCCCTCGCGCACGCCGTAGGCCGAGATGACCACACGGTTCGGCTCCGCCCGGCGCAGGAGCTGCTCGAGCACGATCGCCCCGTATGGCAGGAGGCCCTGCCTGGCTTCGCTCACCGCGCTGATGCCGCCGAGCGTTCCCGGCTTCTCCGACTTCACGAGGCCGCAGAACTCGATCGCCGCCTGGGCGGGGATCGTGTAGCCGTGCATGACGTGCAGCGTGTAGCCGCTCTGCGCCATGTGGAGACGCGCAAGGGCCCGGAACGTGCCCCCGATCGCGTAGAAGTCCCGGTCACGGCCCGCCGCGAGATCCGGCATCGCATCGAACGTGTCGCTGACGAACTTCTCAGCCTTCTTCAGCGAGCGACCGGCGACGTCCATGAGGCGCAGGCCACCAAGCGGCATCGTGGCGCCTTCGCCGATGTGCTGGGCGTCGATGTCGACGATCTCGAGGCTGCCGCCGCCCATGTCCCCGACCAGCCCCGCGGGGCGATGCATCCCGGCGAGGACGCCGAAGGCGGAGAGCTCCGCCTCTTCCGGTCCCGTGAGAACGCGGACTTCGGTGCCGCAGATCCTCTCGCAGGCTTCGACGAAGGCCGGCCCGTTCGACGCCTCCCGCGCCGCGGCCGTGGCGATCACGTGCAGCGACTGGACCTCGAGGCAGTTCGCGAGAGCCTTGAACCGGCGGAGCGCCGTGAGCGCCTTGTCGATCGCGTCCTCGTCGAGAATGCCTTTCGAGGCGACGTGCCGGCCGAGGCCGCAGAGCACCTTTTCGTTGAAGAGCGGCGTGGGCGACCGCGAGAGCCCCTCGTACACGACGAGGCGGACGGAGTTCGAGCCGATGTCCACCACGCCGACCGGCCTCAGGCCCGGCAGGCGCCCCGGAGCGGCCTGCTCGGCCGCCCTCACATGCTCAAGTGGCGTCATCGTTCAGTGTGTCCGGCTGGTGCTGGTCGAGGGACTTGCCGCGTCCGGACAGGCTGGGATTGGTCATGAAGTAGCGGTGGGCGTTAAAGGGGCTGTCGCGTTCATCCCGGACGATACGCTTCGATCCGCCGTCCGGAAGCAGCTGCCAGCTCTGCTCGTTGTCCTTCAGATTCGCAACCATGATCTGGTCGAGGATCTGGGCGTGCACCGTCGGATGCGTGATCAGCACGGCGGCCTCGACGCGACGGTTGAGGTTGCGCGGCATCCAGTCGGCGCTCGATATGTAGACGGCCGCCTCGGGAGAGGGAAGCCCGTGCCCGCAGCCGAAGCAGGCGATGCGGGAGTGCTCGAGGAAGCGCCCGACGATGCTCTTCACCTCGATGTTCTCGGATATGCCGGGGATGCCCGGCCGCAGGCAGCAGATGCCGCGGATGATGAGCTTCACCTCGACGCCGGCCCGGCTTGCGCGGTAGAGGCCGTCGATCACGTCGGGATCGACGATCGAGTTCATCTTCGCCCAGATTGCGGCCGGCCGCCCGGCCTCGGCGTGCGCGATCTCGTCGGCGATGTTCTGAAGGATCGTCTTCTTGATCGTGTATGGCGACAGCGCCATCACCTCGAGCCCGCCCGGCTCGGCGTATCCCGTGATGAAGTTGAAGATGCGCGCCACGTCGCGCGTGATGACGGGATCGTCCGTGAAGTACGAGAGGTCGGTGTAGATCCGCGCCGTGATCGGGTGGTAGTTGCCCGTGCCGATATGCACGTAGGACCTGAGCTCTCCGCCCTCCCGGCGGACGACCAGCGACAGCTTCGCGTGCGTCTTGAGCTCGACGAACCCGAACACCACCTGCACGCCGGCACGCTCGAGGTCCCGCGCCCACTTGATGTTCGCCTCCTCGTCGAAGCGCGCCTTGAGCTCGACGACCGCCGTCACCGACTTGCCGCTCTCGGCGGCGTCCATCAGGGCGCGCACGATCGGCGAGTTGTTGCTCGTGCGGTAGAGCGTCTGCTTGATCGCCACCACCTCCGGGTCGGCCGCCGCCTGCCTGAGGAACTGCAGCACGACGTCGAACGACTCGTAGGGGTGATGGACGATCAGGTCCTTCTGCTGGATGGCGGCGAAGCAGTCGCCCCCATGGTCGCGGATGCGCTCGGGAAAACGGGGCGTGTAGGGCGGGAACTTCAGCTCCGGACGCTCGATCGACACGATCTGGGAGAGGTCCGGCAGCGCGAGAACGCCGTCGACGATGAAGATCTCGTCGTTCGTGACGTCGAGCTCGGAGGCCACGAAGTGCTGCAACGTCGCCGGCATCGACTTCTCGACCTCGAGCCGGATCACCGACCCGCGCCGCCGGCGCTTGAGCGCCGATTCGAAGAAGCGGACGAGATCCTCCGCCTCTTCCTCGAGCTCGATGTCGCTGTCGCGGATCACGCGGAAGGCGCCGCCCCCGCGGATCTGGTAGCCGGGGAACAGCTTCGAGATGAACAGCTCGACGACCGTCTCGAGCCGGATGAAGCGGACGACCGGCTGGCCGCCGTCGCTCTGCCGCCCCGGCAGGGAGACGAAGCGGTCGATCTTGAGCGGCATGCGCACGAGCGCGCGCATCACGCGCCCGTCGTCGGGCCTGAGAAGCTCGAGTGCCAGCGAGAGGCCGAGATTCGGGATGAACGGGAAGGGATGGGCCGGATCGATCGCCAGCGGCGTCAGCACCGGAAACACACGGTCGAGAAAGAACTGCTCCAGATCGTCGAGATCGGCGTCCGTCAGTTCGTCGGCCTCGGCGATCACGATGCCGACCTCGGCCATTTCGTTGCGCAGCTCCCGCCACCGCGCCTGCTGATCGAACGAAAGGGAGCCGACGGCCTCCTCGATGCGCGAGAGTTGCTGACGCGGCGTCAAACCGTCCTGGCTGATCGTGTCGACCCCCTCGCGCTCCTGTCCCTTCAGCCCCGCGACGCGCACCATGAAGAACTCGTCGAGATTGTTGGCCGAGATCGACAGGAAGCGCAGGCGCTCGAGGAGCGGGTGGTTCGGGTTCTCCGCTTCTTCGAGGACGCGCCGGTTGAAGCCGAGCCAGGAGAGCTCCCGGTTGATGAAACGCTCCGGGCTCGACATGAACGTGTCGAAGGCGTCGTCACGCTGGCCCTGCGGCGCCGCACTCGCCGTCTCGACGGGCTCGCTCGCCACCTCGGCCATCTGTTGCGTCGACTCGTTCATCTCGCTCGCTCCTGTGGCAACGGTTCCTGCAGCATGCCGCAGACCTGCCCCTATACGTGCGTGTTGTGACCATTCCTTTGCAGGCGTCCGCCGCCCACGGCGGGTCCGGCGCCTCAAGGGGCCTGCTCCTCGCGCAGGATCCGCGAGGCGAGCGCCCGTGTCACGGGCTTCTTCTCCTCGATCGCCAGCTCGTCGAGCCTCGCCACGAGCCGGCTCGCTCCCGCGAAGCTCCGTTCGACACGGGGGATTAGGTAGCGCACGAGACCCGGCTCGACAGTGATCTGCCGGTCGGCGAAGAGCTTGACCATGAGCGCGGCCAGAAGCTCGTCGTCCACCGGCCCCAAGGCCACCGTGGGGATGCGCGCGAGGCGGGACCGCAGGTCCGGCAGGACAAGCCGCCAAGTCGCCGGCTCCGATCGCGCCGTCAGCAGCAGGGTCGAGCCTCTCTGATCGCTTTCGTTGACGAGGTGGAAGAGCGCCCGCTCGTCGACGCCCCTGTCGCAATCCTCGACCGCGATCGGCCCCGCTTCCGCGAGTGCGGGCACATCCTCGGGGCGCAGCACACCGGCCGCGATCCTCGATGCCCCCGAGCGCGCCCGCCAGACCTCGGCGAGGTGGGTCTTGCCGCTCCCCTCCGGTCCGAGCAGGAGCAGCGCACCGTAAGCCCAGTCCGGCCACGCCTCGACGGCCTGCAGGGCCGCGCGGTTCGCCGCGCCGACGAGGAAGTCGTCGCGGCTGAGCGCGGGCCGGTGGGGCAGCGAGAGTGCGAGCTGCCGCGGCCTCGTCATGGCTCGCGGTCCGCTGCACCTCCGGCTCCACCCCTGTAGAGGCTGCTGTCGAGATACCTCGAAAGGGCGAAGCGGGTGAGGACGCCGAGTGCGGCAGACAGCGGCACCGCGAGCAGCATGCCGACGAAGCCGAAGAGATATGCGAAGGCGAACAGCGCGAACATCAGCCAGACCGGGTGAACGCCGACGCTGCCGCCGACGAGCTTCGGCTGCAGGAAGTTCCCCTCGATGAACTGCCCGATCACGAACACGCCGATCACCGCGATGATCGGCCCCCATGACGGCCAGAACTGCACGAGCGCGACGGCCACACCCACCACGAATCCGGTGATCGTGCCGACATAGGGCACGAAGCTGATCAGCCCGGCGCCGACGCCGATCAGCAGGGCGAAGTTCAGCCCGATGATGCTGAGACCCGTCGCGTATATCGCGCCGAGGATCAGGCAGACGAGGCCCTGCCCGCGCACGAACCCGGCGAGCGCGGCGTCGATCTCCCGGGCGAGCCGCCGCACCGTCCCGACATGGTCGCGCGGCACCCAGTTGTCGATGCTCGCCACCATGCGGTCCCAGTCGTAGAGGAGGTAGAAGGCGACGACGGGCGTGACGACGAGAAGCGCGATCGCGTTGACGAGCGCGAAGCCGCCCGTGACGACGGTGCCGACGAGGCTGCCGGCCCACGACGCTGCCTGGCCGGCGAAATTGCTGATCGTGTCGCTGAAGGTCGCCGTCTCCGCCTCGGGCGGCAGCAGTTCCCCGAGCCATTCGCGGCCGATCCAGTCGACTTCGAGCCAGTGCGTGACGAACTCGTCCCACAGCGCCTCGAGGCGCTCGAGCAGGCTCGGCAGGCGCTCGATGAACACGGCCACCTGGTGCGCGAGCGTCGGCACCAGGGCCACCAGGACGAGCGCCACGATGAGGGTGAACAGCAAGAGTATCGTCAGCGTTGCGACGAGCCGGTTCGCGCCGAGGCGCTCGATCCTGTCGGCGATCGGGTCGAGCACGTAGGCGAGCGCCATGCCCGCGATGAACGGCAGCAGGATCGGCTTCAAGATGTAGAGGAGAAGGACGAACACGGCGAGCGCGCCGAGCCAGAACGCCACCTTCCGCTCAAGCCTCATCCTGCCCTCCCCGGTCGCCCGGTTCCGCCGGCTCCGTTGCCATGTGCTGGATCCATACCAGAAAATAGGCCAGTCCCGAGAGCCCCGTCAGGGCCGCGACGAGGAAGACGAGCAGGTCGCGCAGCTGGCCGACGTCCAGCGTGAAGGCGAGATCCCCGAGGGCGACGGCGGCGAAGACGATCTGCGCCGTCGTGTTCGCCTTGCTGACCATCAACGGCCTGATATGCACGGGATGGGAGAGCATGTAGGACAGCGTCACGGCCGAGACGATGAAGGCGTCGCGGCTGACGACGGCGATGACGAGCCAGAGCGGGATCTCCTCCTGCACGCCGAGGCCGACATAGATGGCCACGAGCAGCGCCTTGTCGGCCAGCGGATCGAGGTAGCGCCCGAGCTCCGTCTCCTGGTGGTAGTGCTTGGCGATGAAGCCGTCGAGCCCGTCCGACACGCCGGCGGCCACGAACACCCAGAACGCGAACCAGTACTCGTGCAGCGCGATGAGGTAGACGACGAGCGGCACCGCCAGGAGTCGCGCCACTGTGATGAGATTGGGCAGGTTCACGGCGACGGGGGCCTCACGCAACGGGCCGGTGGCGATGCACCGGGTGGGAAATGTCGAATGCCGGGTGGTCAGTAGGATTGAAGCACCCACCCGCCCCCGGCCGGGAACAGGTCGAGCCCCACCTGAGACAGGCGCCTCACGAGATCCATCGGATCTCCGCGGGGCCAGAGCCGGATCTCTGCCAGCCCCGGCTCGAGATAGTCGAGCGCGATGCCGTCGCTGCCGCCGCTGATCTCGATGCGCCGGCGGATGTCGCGCCAGTCGTCACCGTAGCGCAGCAGGACCCGCACCCACAGGGGATCCGGAGACAGCGGCGCCACGCGCGAGCTCGACGCCGTGATCGGTCCCCTGAGTTCCCGGCCCGTCTCCTTCGGCTGCGCCACGGCGATGCCCGACATGACGCGCTTCCATCTCTCTTCCAGTGCGGAGACCACCGCCGCGGCGGCCGCGTCGAGCCCTCCCTCGACCGTGTTCGCACTGTCGATCGGGCCGGCGGCGTCCTCGCCCCTCAGCGTCAGCCGCACCTCGCCCTGTCGCGGCTCGGCGATGGCCAGCACGACGGAGTGGGCATCATAGCGCATGCGCAGCTTCGTCGCCTCGATCGGGGCGAGGCTCAGGAGATAGTCGCGGTCGAGCTCCGCATCCTGGCGGCTGCTGCTCGGCAGGATCACCGGCGCGAGGCCGTCGGCCCCCTTCTGCGCCTCCAGCGCGGCCGCGAACTGGCGGGCTCCCTCCCACAGCCTCGCCTCCCCACCGAGGACGAGCACCGGCACGACGAGCACCGGGGGCGCACGCTCGTCGACCACGCGGACGCCGCTCGCCGAAAGGTGACGCCGCATCCCCTCGGGCGAGAAGCTCACGGTGAACGTCGCCCGGTAGCCGTTCGCGCCGATGACCTCGCGGTCGATCGAGAAGCTCGACGCCAGCCCCTCTGCCCGCCCGGCGCTGATCTCCGGTACCCGGCCGCCGACGGCGATGCGGGCCGCGACGCGGCGATAGGCCGTCAGCATCGCCTCGGCGATCGCCGCGTCCTTCGCCTTCACGGCGTCCTCCGCCTCTGCCGCCACCTCGATGCCGCCCGCCACATAGGCCGAGGAATCCGCATGGCCGGGCTGTGTGGCGATCAGTGCGGCGAGAAGCACGAGCGCCCGGATCGCGAGGCGCCGCATGGCGGCTAGCCCCGTCGCCCGTAGCGTTCGACGAGCCACAGGAAAAGGATCGCCCCGGCCGTGGAGATCACGAGGGCGCCGAGGAAGCCGATCGCCCGGATGCCGACGATCCAGCCGAGGAAACCGCCGAGCAGGGCGCCGACGACCCCGACCATGAGGTTTCGCAGGAGCGAGCCTTCCCGGCCCATCACCCTGTTGGAGATGAAGCCGGCGATCAGGCCGACGATCAGGAATCCGATGAAGCCGACCCCGCCCGGACCCATTTAAGCCTCCGCCGCTCTTCTTGGGACGCCTCAGATGTGGATCGCGCGCCCATAGGCGTTGAGCACGCTCTCGTGCATCATCTCCGACAGCGTCGGATGCGGGAAGACGGCGTGCATCAATTCCTCCTCCGTCGTCTCGCAGTTCATCGCGACGACGAATCCCTGGATCAGTTCCGTCACCTCCGCGCCGACCATGTGCGCGCCCAGAAGCTCGCCCGTCTTCGCGTCGAAGATCGTCTTCACGAGCCCGTCCGGCTCGCCGAGCGCGATCGCCTTGCCGTTGCCGATGAAGGGGAAGCGGCCGACCTTGATCTCGCGGCCGGCCTCCTTCGCCTTCTTCTCCGTCAGGCCGACCGAGGCGACCTGCGGGTGGCAGTAGGTGCAGCCCGGGATCTTTAGCTTGTCGAGCGGGTGCGTATGCTGGCCCGCGATCGTCTCGACGCAGACGACGCCTTCGTGCTCGGCCTTGTGGGCGAGCATCGGTGGCCCCGCAACGTCGCCGATCGCGTAGACGCCCTCGACATTCGTGCGGCCGTAGCCGTCGACGGAGATGATGCCGCGCTCCGTCTTCACGCCGAGATCCTCGAGGCCGAGACCCTCGATGTTGCCGACGACGCCGACGGCCGAGATCACCTTCTCGACCTCGAGCGTCTGGGCCTTCCCCTCATCGTCCTCGATTGTCGCGGTCACCGAGCCGCCCTTCCGGTCGAGCTTCGCGACCTTCGCGCCGGTCATGATCTTGAGGCCCTGTTTCTCGAGCTGCTTCCTCGCGACGCTCGCGATCTCCTCGTCCTCCACGGGAAGGATCTGCGGCAGGATCTCGACAACCGTGACGTCGACACCCATCGTCTGGTAGAAGCTCGCGAACTCGATGCCGATCGCGCCGGAGCCCATGACTAGCATGGACTTCGGCATTTTCTCCGGCACCATCGCTTCGAAATAGGTCCAGATGTCCTTGCCGTCGGGTTCGAGCCCCGGCAACGCGCGCGGGCGGGCGCCGGTCGCGACGATCGTGTGCTTCGCCTGGTACTCGCCGCCGCCGAGCGCCCCCTTCGGCGCGTTCTCGGCCGCCTCGACCGACACCTTGCCGCCCTTCTTCAGCGTCGCCTTGCCCCAGATGACGTCGACCTTGTTCTTCTTCAGAAGAAACCCGACGCCCTGGCTCAGCTGCCCCGAGACCCCGCGCGAGCGCTTCACGATGGCCGAGGTGTCGAAGCTCACGTTGTCGGCCTTCAGGCCGTACTTCTCGGCGTGCTTGAAGTAGTGGTAGACCTCCGACGAGCGCAGCAGCGCCTTCGTCGGAATGCAGCCCCAGTTCAGGCAGATGCCGCCCAGGTGCTTGTTTTCGACGACGGCCGTCTTCAGGCCGAGCTGCGCTGCGCGGATCGCTGTCACGTAGCCGCCGGGCCCGGCGCCGATGACGATCACGTCGTAGGAAGTGTCGGCCATTCTTCGGGCCCTTTCAGTGTCTTGGATGAAGCTTTTGATGTGGCGTGCTCAGACGAGCATCGACATCGGCTTCTCGACATAATCCTTGAACGCGCCCAGGAGCTCTGCACCGAGCGCGCCGTCCATCACGCGGTGGTCGCAGGCGAGCGTCGCCGTCATGGTCGTCTCGACCGCCACGGCGCCGTCCTTCACCACGGGTCGCTGCTCCGACGCGCCGATCGCCAGGATCGAGGCGTGCGGCGGGTTGATGATCGCCGTGAAGTGCTTGATGCCGTACATGCCGAGATTGGAGATCGCGGTCACGCCGCCCTGATACTCCTCGGGCTTCAGCTTCTTGTCGCGCGCCCGCTTCGCGAGATCGCGCATCTCGTTGGAGATGACCGACAGCGTCTTCGTCTGAGCGTCGCGGATGATCGGCGTGAAGAGGCCGTCCGGCACGGCGACCGCGACGCCCACGTCGGCGCCCTTGTGCATCAGCCTGGCGCCTCCGGTCCACGAGGCGTTCGCCATCGGCTTCGCCATGAGCGCGAGCGCCATCGCCTTGATCATGAAGTCGTTGACGGAGAGCTTGTAGGCGGGCTTGTCGCCCTCGCCCACGGGAGCGGAATCGTTCAGGTCCTTCCGGAGCTTGAGGAGCGCGTCGAGCCGGCAGTCGACCGTGAGGTAGAAGACCGGCACCTCCTGGGTGACGGCGGTCAGCCGGCGCGCGATCGTCCGGCGCATGCCGTCATGCGGCTTCTCCTCGAAGGAGCCCTTCGGGAACATGGCCTTGATCTGGTCGTCGGACATGGACGGGGCGGCGGGCATGGGTCCTGCGGCCGGCGCTGCCGCGGCCTTTTGGCCGGCAGCGGCCTCGACCGGCTTCGCGGCACCCGGCTTGGCTGCCTCGACGTCGCGCTTCAAGATCCGGCCGTGCGGCCCCGAGCCCTCGACCCCGGAGAGATCGACGCCCTTCTCCTTCGCGATGCGACGGGCGAGCGGAGACGCGAAGACGCGCTGGCCGCTCCCGTCCTTCGCGACCGGGCCGGCTTTGGCGGTCGCCTCCCGCGGCGCACCGCCACCGGCAGACTTGCCATTCCCGGAATGCAGCCCCTCGCGCTGCGGGCTGCCCGCCTTCTCCCCGGCCTTCGCCGTCGACTTGCCTTCTTCGGCGGACGCGGCCTCGGCCTGGGCGGCCTTCTTCGGCTCGGCCTCGGCCTTCGGCGTCTTCACGTCGCCCTCCGCCGGCTTCGAACCGCCACCGTCGCCCTGAAGCGCGCTCTCGTCCTCGCCCTCGGCGAGGAGCTTTGCGATCACCTCGTTGACGGCCACGTCGGCCGTGCCCTCGGGCACGAGGATCTTGCCGAGCGTCCCCTCGTCGACCGCCTCGACCTCCATCGTCGCCTTGTCGGTCTCGATCTCGGCGATCACGTCGCCAGCCGAGATCTGGTCGCCTTCCTTGACGAGCCACTTGGCGAGATTGCCCTTCTCCATCGTCGGCGAGAGGGCGGGCATCAGAATGTCGATCGGCATGGCTATCCTCGCCTCGTCCGGCCGCCATCAGGCGCGGCGCCGGCGCAGCACTTCGGGTCGTTGGCGTTCAGGGGCATGGCGAACGCCCTCTTCAGACGTACGAAACCGCCTTCACGGCCTCGATCACCTCCTTCACGCTGGGCAAAGCGAGCTTCTCGAGATTGGCCGCGTAAGGCATCGGCACGTCCTTGCCGGTCACGCGGGTGACGGGGGCGTCGAGATAATCGAACGCCTTCTCCATCACCTGGTAGGCGATCTCCGACGACACGGAACAGTGTGGCCACGCCTCCTCGACCGTCACGCAGCGGCCGGTCTTCTTCACCGACCTGATCACCGTGTCGATGTCGAGCGGCCGAATCGTCCGGAGGTCGATCACCTCGGCGTCGATTCCCTGCTCCTTCAGCTCCTCGACCGCCTTCAGGGCGTAGGTCATGCCGATGCCCCACGAGACGATCGTCACGTCGGTGCCGGACTTCGCGACCTTCGCCTTGCCGATCGGCACCGTGAAGTCGTCGAGCTTCGGCACCTGGAAGGTGTGGCCGTAGAGGATCTCGTTCTCGAGGATGATCACCGGGTTCGGCGAGCGCACCGCCGACTTCATGAGCCCCTTGAAGTCCGCCGCCGAATAGGGCTGCAACACCGTCAGGCCCGGCACGTGGGCGAACCAGGCGGCGTAGTCCTGGCTGTGCTGGGCGGCGACGCGGGCGGCGGCGCCGTTGGGCCCGCGGAACACGATCGGGCAGCCCATCTGGCCGCCGGACATGTAGAGCGTCTTGCCGGCGGAATTGATGATCTGATCCATCGCCTGCATGGCGAAGTTGAACGTCATGAACTCGACGATCGGGCGAAGGCCCGCCATCGCCGCGCCGACGCCCAGGCCCGCGAAGCCGTGCTCGGTGATCGGCGTGTCGACCACGCGGCGCGCCCCGAACTCCGCGAGAATCCCTTGCGTGATCTTGTAGGCGCCTTCGTACTCGGCGACCTCCTCGCCCATGATGAAGACGTCCTCGTCGCGGCGCATCTCCTCGGCGATGGCGTCGCGAATGGCCTCGCGGACGGTCATCTCGACCATCTCGGTGCCTTCGGGGATCTCCGGTGTCGCCTCGATCTCCGGCGCCTGCGTCATCGTGGACATCGCCGTCGGCTTCGCCGACTTCTCGTCGTCCTGATGCGGCTTGGGGGCCGGCGCCTCGTCGGTGGGGGCCTTGGCGGCCTTGTCTTCCGCCGGCGTCTCGGCCTGGCGCGACGGCGCCTCGCCCTTCTCCGCCTGGTCGATCGCGGAGGCGTCCTCGCCCTCCGCGAGCAGCACGGCGATCGGCGTGTTGACCTTCACGTTCTCGGTGCCCTCGGGCACGAGGATCTTGCCCAGCGTGCCCTCGTCGACCGCCTCGACCTCCATCGTCGCCTTGTCGGTTTCGATCTCGGCGATGACGTCGCCGGCGGCGACCTCGTCGCCTTCCTGCTTCACCCACTTGGCGAGCTTGCCCTCCTCCATGGTGGGGGAAAGCGCCGGCATAAGTACCTCGGTCGGCATGGTCTTCTTATCCTTCGCGTACGATGTCGGTCCACAGCTCGCTCGGGTCCGGTTCCGGATCCGTCTGCGCGAACTCGGCCGATTCGCTCACGACTGCGCGAATGTCCTTGTCGATCTCCTTCAGGTCGTCGTCGCTCATCCCGTGCGTCTCTGAGAGGCGCTTGCGGACCTGCTCGATCGGGTCGCGCTCCTGGCGCATCTTCTGCACCTCGTCGCGCGAGCGGTATTTCGCGGGGTCGGACATCGAATGCCCGCGATAGCGGTAGGTGACCATCTCGAGGATGTAGGGGCCCTCGCCCTTCCGGCAGATCTCGGCGGCGCGCTCGCCGGCGGCCTTCACGGCCCGCACGTCCATGCCGTCGACCTGCTCCCCGGGAATGTCGAAGGAGCGGCCGCGCTGCGACAGGTCCGTCGTCGCCGAGGCGCGAGCCACGCTCGTGCCCATGCCGTACTTGTTGTTCTCGATGACGTAGACGACAGGCAGGTGCCAGAGCCGCGCCATGTTGAAGCTCTCGTACACCTGGCCCTGATTCGCCGCGCCGTCGCCGAAATAGGTGAAGGAGACGTTGTCGTTGCCGCGGTACTTGTTCGCGAAGGCGAGGCCCGTGCCGAGCGAGACCTGGGCGCCGACGATGCCGTGTCCGCCGTAGAAGCCCTTCTCGACGGAGAACATGTGCATCGAGCCGCCCTTGCCCTTGGAGTAGCCTCCGCGGCGGCCCGTCAATTCGGCCATGACGCCCTTCGGGTCCATGCCGGTGGCCAGCATGTGGCCGTGGTCGCGGTAGCCGGTGATCACCTGGTCGCCTTCCTTGGCGACGAGTTGCATGCCGACGACGACCGCCTCCTGCCCGATATAGAGATGGCAGAAACCGCCGATCAGGCCCATTCCGTAGAGCTGGCCCGCCTTCTCCTCGAACCGGCGGATGAGCAGCATCGAGCGATACGCCTCGAGCTCCTCGTCCCTGCCCAGCTCGGCGAGGGCGGGCGTCGTTACGGCGACTTCAGGCGCGTCCGCGTCAGACGGCTTCGTTTTTTTGGCATTGGCCGCCATCGAGAACTCCCTTCCTGCGACTGGCGGAAAGAAGTAGCCGATAGATCGGCGCTTGGCCATACGGGGCAGCCGCCCTAATCGGCGTGCCGGTCCATCTTCCCGTGCGAAGCTGCGGCCGGCCGCCTCAGTCGCCCGGCTGCTCGCGCCCGCGCATGATCACGACATCGTGGGGATCGGCGAGGTTCAGAATCGCCCGGGCGCGTTCCTCGAGCATGTCGGGATCGAGGCTCTCGGGCCGCAGGAGCGCCACCTGGCGCTCGAGGCGGCGCCTTTCCTCCTGGACGTCTGCCAGCTCGGCCTGAAGCTCCGCCGCCTGCACCTCCAGGCGCTCCCGCGCGAGATAGCCGTTCGCCCCGTGCAGCCCGTGCCACACGAAATACGCGCACATCAGGACGCCCACGAACGGGATGACGAGACCGGCGGAGCGGGAGTGAATCCTGCGACGACGCATGGTGGGTTCCGGCTAGAGGTGACCGTCACCACCACACATCATCAAGGTTACGTCGGGCTTAACGGCAGCTCACGCCTTCAGCGCCAGCCGGCCTGCATAGCGCGCCTGGGGCCCCAGCTCCTCCTCGATGCGGATGAGCTGGTTGTACTTCGCGAGTCTGTCGGAGCGCGACAGCGAGCCGGTCTTGATCTGCCCGCAATTCGTCGCGACCGCGAGGTCGGCGATCGTCGCGTCCTCCGTCTCGCCGGAGCGGTGCGACATCACGGCCCGGAACGCCGCCCGGTGCGCCATGTCGACGGCATCGAGGGTCTCCGTCAGCGTGCCGATCTGGTTCACCTTCACGAGGATGGCGTTCGCCGCATTCTCCGCGATGCCCCTCGAAAGGCGCTTCGTGTTGGTGACGAAGAGATCGTCGCCGACGAGCTGGCAGCGATTGCCGAGGCTCAGCGTCAGGGCCTGCCAGCCCTCCCAGTCGTCCTCGGCCATTCCGTCTTCGATCGACACGATCGGGTAGGAGCCGGCGAGCTCGGCGAGGTAGCCGGCCATGGCGTCGGAATCGAGATCCTTGCCTTCGCCCGCGAGCTTGTACTTGCCGTCGGCGTAGAACTCGGTCGCGGCCGCGTCGAGGGCGATCACGACCTCGTTGCCGGCGTTGAGGCCGGTCGCGTCGATCGCCGACATGATGAAGTCGAGCGCCTCGTGAGAGGATTTCAGCGCCGGCGCGAAACCGCCCTCGTCGCCGATATTGGTGTTGTGCCCCGCCGCCTTCAGCTTCGCCTTGAGCGCGTGGAAGATCTCCGCGCCCATCCGCACCGCCTCGGCGATCGAGTCGGCGCCGATCGGCATCACCATGAACTCCTGGATGTCGACGTCGTTGTCGGCATGCGCCCCGCCGTTCAGGATGTTCATCATCGGGACCGGCAGCGTCCGCGCGCCGACGCCGCCGACATAGCGGTAGAGCGGCAGGCCCGACGCCGACGCCGACGCCTTCGCGACCGCCAGCGACACGCCGAGGATCGCGTTCGCGCCCAGGCGAGACTTGTTCTCCGTGCCGTCGAGCCTGATCAGCGTCTCGTCGATATGCGCCTGCTCCTCGGCCTCCATGCCGGCGAGCGCGTCGAAGATCTCGCCGTTCACGGCGTCGACGGCCTTCAGCACCCCCTTGCCGCCGTAGCGGTCGCCGCCGTCGCGCAGCTCCACCGCCTCGTAGGCACCCGTCGATGCCCCCGACGGAACCGCCGCCCGGCCCTCCGAGCCGTCCTCGAGCACGACGTCGACCTCGACGGTCGGATTGCCGCGGCTGTCGAGGATCTCGCGGCCGATGATGTCGATGATGGCGGTCATGAAGCACGCTTCCCTTTGCATGTGGCCCGGTGCCCGGCCTATAGCCGAGGCGGGGCTCTTGCGGAAGGCCCGGCCTAGGTGAATCGAGAGGCTCTGGCACATGGAACGGCTCATCATCACCAACGGTGACGTGGCGGCCGAGCGGCTGCTCGACTCCGGCGTCGGGCAAGGCGCGGTGCTCCTCCCCTGGCGCGACGTTCTGCACGAGGGGCCGGTGCCGGCCGGCCTGTCGCTCGAGGAGCTGTCGGCCGTCCGCGGCGAGTTCATCGCCGCGCATATGGGCCACGACGTGCTCGGCGTGCTCCACCAGTTCCGCGAGCGCGATGCCGCCTTGAGGTCGCACGAGGACTTCGACCGCATCGAGCTCTGGTTCGAGCACGATCTCTACGACCAGCTGCAACTCCTGCAGGTCCTCGACTTCTTCGCGGTCGAGGATAGGATCGACGGCCTGTTCCTGATGCAGTCCGACCAGCATCTGGGGCGGCTCGAGGGCCCCGAGTTCGAGGAGGTCTTCGACCTCGGCGTGCCCGTCACCGCCGACATGCTCGAGGAGGCGTCGGCGGCCTGGAACGGCTTCGCCTCCGAGGCCCCCGTCGGCCTGCCGGCCTTCGCCGCCGAGACGATGGGCGAGCTCGTCTTCCTCGCGCCCGCGCTCCAGCGATTCCTGTGCGAGTTCCCGGCTCCGGACTCGGGGCTCGGCCTGACGGAGGAGCGCGTGCTGCGGGCGCTCGCCGCCGCCGGCGAGGAGGGCATTCCTGTCGGCGAGCTCTTCCGCGAGACGCAGAGCTCCGAGGAGGCCGAGTTCCTCGGCGACACATCCTTCTTCCTGCGGCTCGACGCCCTCCAGTTCGTGTCGGTGCCGCTGATCGAGGGGCTGCCGTTCGAGTCGGTGCGCTGCGCCGACGGCCCCGAGACGGCGGACTACCGCGAGTTCGCCACGGCGGTCGTCACCCTGACGGAGGCCGGCGAAGGCGCCCTCGAGGGCGAGTTCGACCATGCTTTGTCGAACGGCATATCCCGCTGGTTCGGCGGCACCCACATGACGCCGGACAACCTCTGGCGCTGGGACCGGGAGGATGAACGGCTGATCGGTCCCGACGAGGCGTGAGGTCCTGGAGACCGGAATCCAGAGTGGTACGACAAGCCTCTCCAGTGGAGCCTCGCCGTAGGACTCGGCCTCACGCCGCCTCGCGCTCGATCCGGCGGCTCAGGAACTTCAGGACCGCCTTCTCGTCGGCGGACAGGTCGTCGTCCTCCGCGATCTCCTCGTCCACTTTCCGCTTCAGCACCTTGGCGAGCGTGCCGTCGACATAGCCCTCGATCACCTCGGGGTGGACGTAGCTCTTGCGGCAGACCGACGGGGTGTTGCCGAGCCGGCGTGAGACCCGCTCGATCGCCCGCTTGATGTTCGACTGCTGGACCTTCTTCGTCTCCGCCGCCTCGTATTCGAGGAGCGCGAGCGCCGCGAACACGGTGGCGGCCCACGTCCGGAAATCCTTCGCCGAGAACTCCTCGCCCATCGTCTCGCGGATATACTCGTTCACGTCCGCCGACTGGATCCGGTGCGGCTCGCCATCCTCGTCGACATACTTGAAGAGGTGCTGGCCCGGCAGACCTTCCATCTTCCTGAGCACGGTCTCGACGCGGCGGTCGCGCAAGGTCGTGTCCACCTCCTGGCCCGACTTGCCGGTGAAGTGCAGCCGTATCGTGTGGCCCTCGTAGTCGAGGTGCTTCTGCCTGAGCGTCGTCAGACCGTAGCTCTTGTTCTGCTTGGCGTAGACGTCGTTGCCGACGCGGATCAGCGTCTGCTCGATCATCCGCACCGCTGTCGCCAGCACGAGCTCGCGGCTGAGCTTGCGCTTCGCGAGATCGACCCGCACCCGCTGGCGCAGCTCCGGCAGCTTCACCGCGAATTGCAGGATGTGCGCGAACTTGTGGTGCTCGCGCCAGGCTCGGTACTCGGGATGATAGATGTACTGCTTGCGGCCCTTCGCATCCCGGCCGGTCGCCTGGATGTGGCCGGAAGGATCCGGGCAGATCCAGACGTTCTCCCATGCGGGCGGGATTGCGAGCTTGCGGATACGCGCCCGCTCGTCCTCGTCCTTGATCAGCTTCCCGTCGCAATCGTAGAACGCGAACCCCTTGCCGCTGCGCTTGCGGCGGAAACCCGGTTCCTCGTCGGAGGCATAGCTGAGGGCTGGCTCGATCATGGCCGGAGAGAACCGGCAACCGGGCGCAGCGGTTCCCGCCGAACGTTGAGGCCGGTGAGGCTACGCCCGGACCTCTTCGAACGCGATCGCCGTGCCCATCACGTCGCGCGCGCCGACGACGAGCCTGCCCCCGCGCTCGGCGAAGGTCATTCCCGCTCCCTGGAGCCGCCGGCCCGCTGCCCGGAGATCCGCGACCCCGATCACCGTGCCAGCGATCCGGGCGCGGTCGAACGCGGACCCGTCGATCGCCTCGCCCCAGGCCGCACGCATCGTGGCGGGCGAGACGACGCGCACTGCACCGCGCGGGGTCTCGAAGAGGAGGCCGCCATCCACCTCGCGCACCGCGTCGCAGCCGGTGAAGCCGAGGAGGAAGTCGCGATGGTCGGCCGGCTGCGGCGAGACGATCAGGGTCTCGACGACGCTCACCGCCGTGTTGTCGTGCCTCTGGTACTCGGGCTTCCAGAACGCCTCCGGCTTCAGCTGCTGGCAGGTGAAGAAGCCGGCCTCCGGCGCAAGCGGATCGCTCGCGAAGGCGAGCTTGAAGCCGACGCGCAGCTTCGTTCCGTCCGGCATGGTGGCGTCGCGGCCGAACTCGAACGGCAGGTAGGACTGCAGGCCGGCTTTCGCGAAGGTCTGCCCGTCCCCCACCGCGTCATGCGTTTCGAGCACCAGCATCGCGATGCCCTCGCGCCGATCGAGGAAGCGCTGGTTGAAGCGGGGAAAGCTGAAGGCGCCGGGCTCGGGCACCGGAATGGCGGCCGCGTCCGCGAGGGTCAGGAGCTCCAGGAACGATCCCTGCAGCTGCACGAGGCTGTTCGCCGTTCCGAAGGGATGCTGGGCCACGGGCGTCAGGGTGAAGCCCATCGCGGCGTAGAGCTCGCGGACACGCTCGAGATCGCGCACGGCGATGACGAGATGATCGATGCCGCGCGCCATCGTGAAACTCCTCAGACCAGCCGGCTCTGCTCGAGCGCCGCCGCGATGAACGACCGGAACAGCGGATGCGGATCGAACGGACGCGACTTCAGCTCCGGATGGTACTGTACGCCTATGAACCACGGATGGTCGGGGAACTCGACGGTCTCCGGCAGCACGCCGTCCGGCGACATGCCGGCGAACTGCATGCCGCACGCCTCGAGGCGCTCCATGTAGTCGATGTTCACCTCGTAGCGGTGACGGTGGCGCTCCTCGATCGTCTCCGACCCGTAGACCGCCGAGATGTGGCTCCCGGGCTTCAGCGTCGCGGGATAGGCACCGAGCCGCATCGTGCCGCCGAGATCCCCTTGCGCCGCGCGCTTCTCCAGCATGTTGCCGCGCAGCCACTCCGTCATCAGGCCCACGACCGGCTGGCTCGTGGGCCCGAACTCGCTCGAGCTCGCGTCCTCGATGCCGGCGAGGTTCCGCGCGGCCTCGATCACCGCCATCTGCATGCCGAAACAGATGCCGAAATACGGCACGTTGCGCGTGCGGGCGAACTTCGCCGCCGCCATCTTGCCTTCGGAGCCGCGCTCGCCGAAGCCACCCGGCACCAGGATGCCGTTCACGTTCTCGAGGTAGGGCGCGGCGTCCTTGCGCTCGAACACCTCCGCCTCGATCCACTCGAGGTTGACGCGCACGCGGTTTGCGATGCCGCCGTGCATCAGCGCCTCGATCAGCGACTTGTAGGCGTCCTTGAGGCCCGTGTACTTGCCGACGACGGCGATCGTCACCTCGCCCTCGGGGTTCTCCACCCGGTCGACGATGTCCACCCAGCGCGCGAGGTCGGGCTCGGCCTCGGGCTCGATGCCGAAGGCGCGCAGCAATTCGTCGTCGAGACCCTGCTCGTGATACGAGATCGGCACCTTGTAGATCGTGTCGACGTCGCGCGCCTCGATCACCGCCGATTCGCGCACGTTGCAGAACAGCGCGAGCTTGCGCTTCTCCTCCTGCGGGATCGGCCGGTCGCAGCGGCAGAGCAGGATGTCGGGCTGTATGCCGATCGACCGCAGCTCCTTCACGGAGTGCTGCGTCGGCTTCGTCTTCATCTCGCCCGCCGCCGGGATGTACGGCAGGAGCGTGAGGTGGATGAAGATCGCCTGCCCGCGCGGCAGCTCCTGGCCGAGCTGGCGGATCGCCTCGAAGAACGGCAGTCCCTCGATATCGCCGACCGTGCCGCCGATCTCGACGAGCACGAAGTCGATGCCGTCGTTTCCGCGGTAGACGAACTCCTTGATGGCGTCCGTCACGTGCGGAATGACCTGGATCGTGGCGCCAAGATAGTCGCCGCGGCGCTCGCGGGTGATGATGTCCTGGTAGATCCGGCCGGTCGTGATGTTGTCGTCCTGCGAGCAGGCGACGCCGGTGAAGCGCTCGTAATGACCTAGATCGAGGTCGGTCTCGGCGCCGTCGTCCGTCACGAACACCTCGCCGTGCTGGTACGGGCTCATCGTGCCGGGGTCGACGTTCAGGTAAGGGTCGAGCTTCTTCAGCCGGACCTTGTAGCCCCGGGCCTGAAGCAAAGCGCCGAGGGCGGCGGATGCGAGTCCCTTCCCGAGGGAAGAGACCACGCCGCCGGTGATGAAGACGTATCGCGCCATTGCGCTCGTGCCACCTCAGTATCTCGCCGCGCGGGCGGCGACGGCGCGACGTCGCGCGCCGGCCAACTCACTGCGACTGCGGAACCTGCGGCTCGGCCGGCTGGTTCTGGCGAAGCTGGTCGAGAATGCTGCCCGAGCCCTCGCCAGCCCCGTCGGCCGGTGCCTCGCCCGCGGCAGGCGCGCGTGGCGCTGCGCTGTCGAGGATCGACGTCGGCGCACCCTGGCGGGCCAGAAGCGTGAGACTGATGCTGGTGGCGAAGAAGGCGACCGCGAGGATCGTCGTCGTGCGCGTCAGCACGTTCGCCGAGCCGCGGCCCGACATGAAGTTGCCGCCGCCGCCACCGCCGATGCCCAGCGCGCCGCCTTCCGACTTCTGCACGAGCACGACGCCAACGAGCGCGATCACCACCATGAGGTGGATGACGATGAGAACCGTTTCCATACCTGTCGATGTCCGGATGGGGAGTTTGAGGCGCGTTGTACACTCTCGCGCCGGCCCAAGCTACCCCGCGAAGTGAACCCACTGGGCCGCGAGGTCAAGAGGCCGCGGTCACATTCACGGCGCGGCGACCCGCCTCATGAAACCCACCACCTCCTCCGTCACCCGCTTGTCGACAGGCGGCGTGGGGCTCGCGTAGGTGGCGAGATTGGCCTCGCGCTCCATGGGGGCGGGTTTCAAGACGTGGTTCATTCCCTCGATCACCGTGAAATCCACGCGATCGCTCGCGGCGGCCAGGCGCTCGGCACCCTCCCGCCCGACCTGCAGGTCGGCCGTGCCCTGCACGACGAGCGTCGGTACGTCGAGCCGCGCGAGCTCGTCGCGCGGGTCGAGCGCGAACCAGGAGATGACATAGGGCTGGACGCTCTGGCGGAATATCGGGGCGAGCTCGTCTGGCACGTCGTCCACCATCTCCGCCCGCTCGAGAGACTGCAGGATCTCTTCCGCCCTCTCCTGCGTCGGTCCGGGCAGGCCCGCGGCGTCGAGCTGGCGGCGGATCAGATCGCTCGCCCTGGTGCCCGCCGGGGCCAGAAGCACGAGCCCGTCCGCGTCGACCTGCTGCAGCACCATCGTCGCGACGAGAGCGCCCTCGCTGTGGCCAACGAGGAAAACCGGCACGTCCGGCGCCTCCTCCCTGAGCCGAATCAGCCAGAGCACGGCGTCGCGGACGTAGGTGTCGAAACGCAGCCGGTCCTCCGGCGGCGCGGCGTCCAGGCTCTCGCCGACGCCGCGCTTGTCGAAGCGGAGCGTCGCGACACCCTGCGCCGCAAGGCCGAGCGCGAGCTGCTTCAGCGAATCGTTCACGAGGCCCGGCTGGTTGCCATTGCGATCGGTCGGGCCGGAGCCGGAGATGAAGAGAGCCGCTGCCCACGGCTCCTCGCCGTCGGGCCAGGCATAGGTGCCGGCGAGTTGATCGTCCTGGTGTTGCACCGTCAGATCCTGTTCCAGAACACCCTGGGCGCCCGGCTCCTCCAGCGCCTGCGCCACGCTGTCGGCACCATCCTCCGCGGACTCGGCGTCCCCTTCCCCGGCCTCGGCCTCGCGCTCCGCTCCGGTCTCCTCCGCCGCGGCCGGCTCGGCCTGGCCGTCAGGGGCGGGCTGGGCCCAGCCGGGTGCGGGGGAGGCGAGAACCAGAAACCCGGCGCATGCGAGCCACGCCAACCGCAGAGCCGTCATGCCACCACTCCCAGCCTATCCGCTCAACGTTTCGTATGCCGCAGCAATGCCCATAAAATCGTCCGCTTTGAGGCTGGCACCGCCGACGAGCGCGCCGTCGACATTGGCGATCGCCATCAGTTCGGCGGCGTTCGCGGGCTTCACCGATCCGCCGTAGAGGATGCGGATCGCCTCGCCGGCCTTGCCGAACCGCGCCTTGAGCCCCTCGCGTTGCCGCGAATGCATCTCCCGCACGTCCTCCGCCGTCGGCGTGCGTCCGGTGCCGATCGCCCAGACGGGCTCGTAGGCCACGACGAGCGTCTCGTGCGTGGCCCCTTCGGGCACCGATCCCTGGAGCTGGCCGAGCACGACCTCGACCGCCCTGCCCTCGTCGCGCTCCGCTTCCGTCTCGCCGACGCAGACAATGGCGGTCAGACCGGCCCGCCACGCCGCCTCGACCTTCGCGGCGACCTGCGCGCTCGTCTCCCCATGGTCCTGCCGCCGCTCCGAGTGGCCGAGGATCACGGCCGTCGCGCCGGCATCCGCGAGCATCTCCGCGGAGAGGTCGCCCGTGTGCGCCCCGGACACCTCGGCATGACAATCCTGCCCGCCGAGCGCGATGGGCCCGTTGCCGGCGATCGCCGACAGCCGCATCAGCAGCGTCGCCGGCGGGCAGATCATCAGGTCTGCGCCACGATCCGCTCGGGCCCGCTCCAGCATGGCCTCGAACTCTCGCTCGCTGCCGCGCAACCCGTTCATCTTCCAGTTGCCAGCGACCAGGGGCCGTACGCCGGGTGTCATCTTGGGAAAGCTCCTGCGTTCTCGTCGGTTGCTGCCGTGCCGGCGGCAAGGAGGCCGAACAGGCCCGACCGCGACATCTTGGGGGTCATAGCGCAACTCTCCAGGAGCCGCACGGGTGGTTCGCCGGGGACGAAAAGCGAAAAGAGCGCATGCTGTTCCTCGAGCGGCCAGCTCCTGCGCGCCTCCTCCCCCCGGTAGTCATAGCCTGGCCCGAGCCGCACGCCGGTGCGCAACTCGGGGCCGAGAACCTGGTCGAGGTGGCGTGCGAGATCGCGCGTCGCCCGTTCGACGGAGAGCCATCCGGCCGTGTCGAGGAAGAGCGCCTCGACCGGCTCATCCTGCATCCTTGCGGAAATCTCCTCGTCGAGCCGCTCCCCGAGCGTCAGGATGAAGACCGCGACTTCGGTGCAGTTCCGCAGCGTGCGTGCGAAGGAGGCGCCGGAGAAGGAGACCCCGGAGGAGAGGTGGAGCGCCTCGGGCTCCAGCGCCGCGATGGAGAAGCGCCGCCACACGGCGACCGGCGCGGCGACGTCCGGCGCCAGCGCCGCGGCCGCCTCGGCGGCCCGCAGGATGGGGCGCCGGACGCGGGCAGGATCCCGGTAGCCGTGCACGCGCAGGATGCGCGGGACGGGCGGCGCCTCGAGGCGCCCCTCCCATCGGCCGGCCGGGCCGGTCTCCGGCGGTGCCATGGACCTCAAGCGGGCGTCGCGATCGCGGCGGCGCGTATGTCTTCGTAGCGCGCCTCGAATTCGTCGGCGGCAGCTCTGGCGAGATCCTCGCAGCCACCCTCGCGCTCCACCAGCGGCTGGCGCCGCCAGGCCTCCAGATAGGCGTCCGTGCCGGCGAGGCCCCGCCGCATCGCCATCATGTCGATCAGCTCCTGGAACCGGGCGCTGAGCTCCACGCGGGCACGGTCGCGCCCGTCGCGAGCCTCGATCATCGACGGAATCTCCTGCCACGACACGAGCGTCAGCTTGACCACGGGCGGCCTCCTCCGGTCCCTTCACCCATACGGAGTCGACGCATGCGCGGCACGCGCCTGTCAAGCTCGCCAGCCGCCCGGATGCCGCGACGAGCCGCCTCGCCTTCGACACTTGCGGCGCCGAAGGGCCACACCTACTATGCGCCGCTCGATTTCCCCAGTCACTCCAAGCCAATCGGACCGCGTGAAAAACTGATGCTCGAGGCATTGCGCAGAGGCACCGGCAGCTTCCTCGCCAAGATATTCATCTTCCTGTTGGTGGCGAGCTTCGCGGTCTGGGGTGTGGCGGACATCTTCCGGACCCGCACCGCGACGACGGTGGCGGAGGTGGGGGAGACGGAAGTGACCGTCGAGGCCTACCGCCAGGCCCTTCGCGACGAGATCCAGTCGATCTCGCGCCGCTCGGGCACTTACCTGACGATGGAGCAGGCCCGCCAGATCGGGCTCGATTCGCAGGTCCTCGGCAGGCTCATGGCCGAGGCGGCGCTCGAGGACGAGGCCTCGCGGCGCAATCTCCGCGTGCCGGACGCCGTCGTCGCCGAGAGCATCCGCACGGAGCAGGCCTTCCAGACCCCCGGCGGCCAGTTCGACCGCGGCGCCTTCGACCAGTACCTGCGCGCGACGGGCTACAGCGAGGGCGCGTTCGTCGCACGCCAGCGGCAGCTGCTCCAGCGCCGGGCGATCGGCGAGGCCGTGGGCGGCGCCGCCACGGCGCCGGAAACCATGGCCGCGGCCTTCCACCGCTACATCAACGAGACGCGGTCGGCGGAGTTCGTCGTGGTCTCGCCCGAAGCGCTGGGCCCCGTGGAGGAACCCGATGAGTCGGTGCTGCGTGAATTCTACGAGGCCCGCCAGGCCGAGTTCACCGCGCCGGAATACCGCACCGTTTCACTGATCGAGGTCACACCGGAGGCGGTGGCGGACACGATCGAGGTCTCGCAGGAGGACATCGAGGCCGAGTTCGCGGCGCGGCGCGGCGAGTTCACGGTGGCGGAGCGGCGTTCGATCGAGCAGATCTCGTTCGACTCAAGCGAAGCCGCCGAGGCTGCCTACACCGAGATCACGAGCGGAGAGCGGACATTCGGCGAGGTTGCCGAGGCGCGTGGGCTTAGCGAGCAGGACATCGACCTGGGGACGCTCACGCGTGAGCAGGTGGTGGACCCGGCGGTCGCCGAGGCGGCCTTTGCACTCGGCGAGGGCGAGGTCAGCGCGCCGGTCGAAGGCCGCTTCTCCACCGTGCTTCTCCGCATCACCGCCGTCGAGGCGGGGCATGAACCGTCCCTGGAGGAGATCGCTCCCCAGGTCCGCGAGAGCGTCGCGACCGCCCGCGCCCGCGACGAGATCCTCGACGTCTACGACAACATCGAGGACGACCGCGCGTCCGGCATGACGCTTCAGGAGATCGCGGAGACGCGGGGCCTCGAGCATCGTCAGGTCGTCGTCGACCAGGCCGGCCGCTCTCCGGAGGGCGAGCAGATTGCCCTGCCGCAGGCGAACGACCTCCTCGCGGGCGTCTTCGAGACCGATATCGGCATCGAGACGGACCCCATCCAGGTCGGCGACGACGGCTATGTCTGGTACGGCGTCACCGAGATCGCGCCGTCCCGGCAGCTCGACTTCGAGGAGGCGCGCGATGCCGTCGCCGCCGCCTGGGTCGCCGAGCAGCAGGGCACGCAGGTCGAGGAGCGGGCGGACGAGCTGGTGGCGCGGATTGAAGAGGGCGCGAGCCTCGAAGACGTGGCGCAGGAGCTGGGCACGAGCGTGCTGTCGCTGGGCCCCGTCCGGCGCACCCAGGACTCGGGCGACTTCGGCCAGGCGGCGCTCGGCCTCATGTTCACGACGCCCCGCGGCGAGGTCGCCCAGACGACGGGGGCCAACCCCGCGCAACGGGTGATCTTCCGCGTGACGAGCGTCGGCGTGCCTGAGTTCGAGGCGCAGCCGGATGGCCCCGTGTCGCAGCAGTTGCAGTCCGCCATCGCGAACGACCTCATCGGCCAGTATATCGACGGCCTGGAGGCCGAGCTCGGGAGCCGCGTCAACCAGGAAGGCTTGAGGATCGCCCTCGGCGAACAGGCAAGCTGATGGCCGTCCACGACCGCTTCCTCGACCCGGGTTTCGACGCCTTCGAAGAGCGCTACCGGCTGGGCGCCTCGCAGATCGTCTCCACCCGGCGCGTCGCCGATCTCGAGACGCCAGTCGGCGCGTATCTGAAGATCGCCGCCGGGCAGCCGAACAGCTTTCTCCTCGAATCGATCGAGGGAGGAGCCGCCCGAGGCCGCTACTCCGTCATCGGCGTCTCGCCCGACCTCGCCTTCCGTGCCCGAGGCAACGAGGCGGAGATCAATCTCGACCCGCAGGGCGATCCGGAGGGCTACTCGCCCTGCGCCGAGCCGACGCTCGCCGCGCTGCGCAAGCTCGTGAACGAGACGAGGATCGACCTGCCCGAAGGCATGCCGCCGATGGCATCCGGGCTCTTCGGATACATGGGCTACGACTGCGTGCGGCTGATGGAGGATCTCGGCCGGCCGGGCGAGGACGCGCTCGACCTTCCCGACGCGGTCTTCCTGCGGCCGACGATCATCGTCATCTTCGACAATGTGCGCGACGAATTGACGATCGTGACGCCCGTCCGTCCACAGGCTGCGCTGGGCGCCCGGGAGGCCTACGAGGCGGCCCGCGCCCGCATCGAGCGGGTGACGGCGGCGCTCGACCGGCCGCTTCCCTCCGCGCCCGCCGCCGGCGCGGGCGAGACGGTCAAGGGAACCCCGGCCGGCAAGAAGACGGCCGAGGAATATGGCGGGATGGTCGAGCGCGCGAAGGAGTACATCCGCGCCGGCGACATCTTCCAGGTGGTGCTGAGCCAGCGTTTCGAGATCCCGTTCGCGCTGCCGCCGCTGTCCTTCTACCGGGCGCTGCGGCGCACGAACCCGGCCCCCTTCCTCTTCTTCTTCGAGCTCCCGGGCTTCGCGATCGCCGGCTCGAGTCCCGAGATCCTCGTGCGCCTGCGGGGGGACAAGGTCACTATCCGGCCGCTCGCCGGAACGCGCCCGCGGGGGACGACGGCGATGGAGGACGAGGCTCTGGCGGCCGAGCTCCTTGCCGACGAGAAGGAGCGCTCCGAGCACCTGATGCTGCTCGACCTCGGACGCAACGACGTCGGCCGCGTCGCGCGGCCGGCCAGCGTCAAGGTCACCGAGCAGTTCCAGATCGAGCGCTACAGCCAGGTCATGCACATCGTCAGCCACGTCGAGGGCGAGCTCGATCCGGCCCGCGACTGCATCGACGCCCTCGTCGGGGGATTTCCCGCCGGCACCGTCTCCGGCGCTCCGAAGGTCCGGGCGATGGAGATCATCGACGAGCTCGAGGGCGACAAGCGTGGGCTCTATGCCGGGGCGGTCGGCTATTTCGCCGCGAACGGCGACATGGACACCTGTATCGCCCTGCGGACTGCGGTCATCAAGGACGGCAAGGTGCACGTCCGCGCCGGCGCCGGCATCGTTGCGGAATCCGACCCGATGGCCGAACATCGCGAGTGCCTGAACAAGGCGCGGGCGCTGTTCCGCGCCGCCGACGAGGCGGTGCGCTTCGCAGCGAGGAGCCGCGCACCTGAACCGGTGGAACCATGATCGTCCTAATCGACAACTACGACAGCTTCACCTGGAACCTCGTCCACCTCTTCGGCGAGATCGGCCAGCGGGTGCGCGTGCACCGCAACGACAAGGTGAGCGTCGAGGACATCGCGGCGGAAGAGCCGAGCGCGGTCGTGCTCTCTCCGGGCCCCTGCACGCCGAACGAGGCTGGCATCTGCCTCGACGTCGTTCGCGAACTCGGCGCTTCGACGCCGATCCTCGGCGTCTGTCTCGGCCACCAGGCGATCGGCCAAGCCTATGGCGGCAAGGTGATCCGCGCGACGACGCTGATGCACGGCAAGCTGTCGCCCATGCGGCACGAGGGCCGCGCCGTCTTCGCGGATCTCGAGAGCCCCTTCGACGCCACCCGCTATCACTCGCTGGTCGTCGAGCGGGAGAGCCTGCCCGAATGCCTCGAGGTGACGGCGGAGACGGATGACGGCACGATCATGGGCCTGTCGCACCGTGAGCATCCGGTACACGGCGTGCAGTTCCATCCCGAGAGCATCGCCTCGAGGAACGGAGCGAAGCTCCTTCGCAACTTCCTCGATCTCGCGGGCCGATGGCACAGGCGGACGACCAACGAGGCGGCCTGACCGGCTGCCGAACCGCCACCTGCTGAGACGACCCGGGACGAGAGACGACACCATGAACGGCCAGAGCCTCAAGCCCCACATCGCGAAGGTCGCGGGCGGCCAGAGCCTCACGCGCGAGGAAGCGCGGGAAGCGTTCGGCATCATCATGTCGGGCGAGGCGACGCCGAGCCAGATCGGCGGCTTCCTGATGGGTCTGCGGGTGCGCGGCGAGACGGTCGACGAGATCGCGGGCGCGGTCGAGACGATGCGCGCGAAGATGCTCCCGGTGGAGGCTCCCGCCGACGCGATCGACATCGTGGGCACCGGCGGCGACAATTCCGGCACGTACAACATCTCGAGCTGCACCGCCTTCGTGGTGGCCGGCTGCGGCGTGCCGGTCGCCAAGCACGGCAACCGGGCCCTCTCGTCGAAGTCGGGGGCGGCCGACGTGCTCGGCGCGCTCGGCATCGACATCGATGTCGACGCGTCGACCATCGCTCGCTGCATCAGGGAAGCGGGCCTCGGCTTCATGTTCGCGCCGAACCACCACAGCGCGATGAAGCACGTGGGCCCGAGCCGCGTCGAGCTCGGCACCCGGACGATCTTCAACATTCTCGGCCCGCTCTCGAACCCGGCCCGGACCCGGCGGCAGCTCATAGGCGTCTATCATGCGCAGTGGCTCGAGCCGATCGCGCGGACGCTCGCGATCGCCGAGGCCGAGCGTATCTGGGTCGTGCACGGCTCGGACGGGCTCGACGAGATCACCACCACGGGCCCGACCCATGTCGCGGAGATGAAGGGCGGCGAGGTCCGCCGCTTCACGATCGCACCCGAGGATGCCGGCCTGCCGCTCGCGTCCCCCGGTGATCTGAAGGGTGGCGACGCCGAGGCGAACGCCACAGCCATCCGCTCCGTGCTCGACGGCGACAAGGGTCCGTTCCGCGACATCGTCGTGTTGAACGCCGCCGCCGCCCTCATCGTCGCCGGCAAGGCAGGGACGCTGCGGGAAGGCGCCGAGATGGCGGCGAGATCGATCGACGAGGGCGCCGCGCTCGATCGCCTGACGCGGCTCGTCGCCGCCTCGAACGCCTGACGACAAGGAAGGGGCCGATGGCCGACATTCTGGACAAGATCGCGGCCTACAAACGCGAGGAGATCGCGGCGGCGAAGGCCGCCGTTCCGCTCGGCGCGCTGGAGGAGAAGATCGCTACCCTGCCCCCCGCCCGCGGCTTCCGCGCGGCAATCGAGGCCCGCGTGGCGGAGGGACGTCCGGCCCTCATTGCCGAGATCAAGAAGGCGAGCCCGTCGAAGGGCCTCATCCGTGCGGACTTCGATCCAGTTGCATTGGCCGGCGCCTACCGCGACGGTGGCGCGACCTGCCTCTCGATCCTCACCGACGGCCCCTCGTTCCAGGGCAGCCCCGAGTACCTGACCGCCGTGCGCGCGGCGGTCGACCTGCCGCTCCTGCGCAAGGACTTCATGTTCGAGCCCTATCAGGTCGCCGAGGCGCGGGCGATGGGCGCGGACTGCATCCTGATCATCATGGCGGCCGTGACGGATGCCGAGGCGACCGACCTCGAGGCCGCGGCCGAGCGCCATGGCCTCGACGTCCTGGTCGAGGTGCACGACGCCGGGGAGCTCGACCGCGCGCTGAGACTTCGGTCGCGCCTGCTCGGCATCAACAACCGCAATCTCAGGACCTTCGAGACGCGCCTTGAGACGTCGCTCGAGCTTTCGGCCCGCGTGCCGGAGGGCTACACGCTCGTCGCGGAGAGCGGAATCTTCACCCACGCCGACATAGAGCGGCTGCGGAGCGCCGGGCTCCACACCTTCCTCGTCGGCGAGAGCCTGATGCGGCAGGAGGACGTGGCGGAGGCGACCCGGCGTTTGCTGACGGGCGCCGCCCAAGCCGCAGCGGAGTGACCACGTGAGCGAGCAGCGCCTCACCCATGTCGACGAGGCCGGCACCGCCCGGATGGTCGACGTGTCCGACAAGGCCGCGACGGTGCGCCAGGCGACCGCGGAGGGCTTCGTCCGCGTCGCGCCCGAGACATTCCGGCTCATCGTTTCCGGCCAGGCGAAGAAGGGCGACGTGCTCGGCGTCGCCCGCCTCGCCGGCATCATGGGCGCCAAGCGGACGCACGAGCTGATCCCGCTCTGCCACCCGCTGATGTTGACGAAGATCGACGTCGATCTCGAGCCGGTCGAGTCTGAGAACGCCATCCGAGTCACGGCGACCTGCAAGCTGACGGGAAAAACCGGCGTCGAGATGGAGGCGCTGACGGCGGTCGGCGTCGCCTGTCTCACGGTCTACGACATGGTGAAAGCCGTCGACCGCGGCGTCACCATCACCGACATCCGTTTGATCGAGAAGGAAGGCGGCCGCTCCGGCCACTGGAAGGCCGCAGAATGAGCGGCCTCCTCCCGGTCGCCGACGCGCTCGCCGCGATCCTGGAGGGCGTCACGCCCCTCGAGGCGGAGACGGTGCCGCTCGATCTCTGCCTCGGCCGCGTGCTCGCGGCCGATGTCGCGTCGAGGCGAACCCAGCCTCCTTGGGACACCTCGGCCATGGACGGATACGCCGCCCGTGCGGCAGATCTCGCCGGGCTCCCCGCCGAGCTGAGGATCGTCGGCGAATCGCGCGCCGGCGAACGGTTCGGCGGAGAAGTCGGCCCGGGCGAGGCCGCCCGCATCTTCACAGGGGCGCCTCTGCCCACGGGGGCGGACACGATCGTCATCCAGGAGGATGCCGACCGCCGGGGCGACACCGTCACCGTGCGCGAGGCCGGCAGACCCGGCCGCTTCGTGCGCCGCCGCGGCCTCGACTTCCGCGAGGGCGAGGTTCTGCTCGAGGCGGGCCGCGTCCTCGCCCCGGCCGATATCGCCATCGCCGCCGCGATGAACCATCCCGAGCTCCCGGTCCGCCGCCGTCCTCGCGTCGCCCTCCTCTCGACCGGCGACGAGCTCGTTGCGCCCGGCGGCGACCCGGGTCCCGACCAGATCATCGCCTCGAACGCCTACGGGGTCGGGGCGATGATGCGGCGCGCCGGTGCCGACCCGATCGATCTCGGCATCGTGGCCGACAAGCCCGAGGCGACGTCGGCGGCCTTCGACCGCGCGAGCGAGGAGAGCCCGGAGGTCCTGGTGACGCTCGGTGGCGCCTCGGTCGGCGAGCACGACCTCGTCCACGCCGGGCTCGAGGCCAAGGGCGCGAAGCTCGGCTTCTGGAAGATCGCCATGCGGCCGGGCAAGCCGCTGATGTTCGGCCGGCTCGGGCCCATGCGCGTGCTCGGCCTGCCGGGCAACCCGGTGTCGTCGATGGTGTGCGCCCAGCTCTTCGTCGTGCCGCTCGTCAAGGCGCTTCTCGGACTGCCGCCGGATACGCAGGAGGAGGAAGCGATTCTCGGCGGCGATCTCGGCGAGAACGACAAGCGCCAGGATTACATGCGTGCGACGCTGAAGAAGACCCCGCAGGGCCTCGTCGCGACGCCGCACGGCCGCCAGGACTCATCGATGCTCGCGACGCTACACCGCTCGCAATGCCTGCTCGTGCGGCCACCCTTCGCCCCGGCGGCAAAAGCCGGCGACCCCTGCCGCATCGTCCGCCTCGACGTCTGACCGGGGCCGACGACAGAACAGAACCCGTCGGGCAGAGCCGAGCGAGGCACGAACCTCCCCGACCAGCCGCGGGAACGGCGTCAGTAGGTGCGGATGAGCCCGACGAGCCGCCCCTGGATCCGCACCCGATCAGGCCCGAAGATGCGCGTCTCGTAGGCCGGGTTCGCCGCCTCGAGCGCAATCGAGGCGCCGCGTCTGCGCAGTCGCTTCAGGGTCGCCTCCTCGTCGTCGACGAGCGCGCAGACGATGTCGCCGCTGTCTGCCGTGTCCGTCCTGCGCAGGATCACCGTGTCGCCGTCGAGAATGCCGGCCTCGATCATCGAGTCGCCCTGCACCTCGAGCGCGAAATGCTCGCCCCGCGCCACCATCTCCGGCGGAACCTGGATGACGTGGCTCTGGTGCTCGATCGCCGAGATGGGCACGCCCGCCGCGATCCGGCCCATGACGGGGATCTCGAGCCCCGCCGCCCGCAGGGCCGGCGCGGGTGCCGGCTCCGGCGTCGCCGGCTTGCCGCGGCTCCCCTCGATGACGGAAGGCGAGAAGCCACGGGGCGGCCGCGCGGCCGAGCCGGAGGCGACCTCCGGCAGCCGGAGGATCTCGAGCGCGCGGGCCCGGTGCGGCAGCCGCCTGATGAAGCCGCGCTCCTCGAGCGCCGTGATCAGGCGGTGGATCCCCGATTTCGACTTGAGGTCGAGCGCCTCCTTCATCTCGTCGAACGACGGCGGCACGCCCGCTTCCTTGAGACGTCCATGAATGAACATCAGCAGTTCGTGCTGCTTCTTCGTAAGCATGAGTTCGAGGGCTCCCGGCGCGCTGCGCGATGCGTACAAAACAGGAACGACGCTACATGTTCCAGTTGTGTTCCACAAGAGTTAATTTCCGCCCAACGCGCCGACCGCTGCCGATGGATGCGCCGCTTCCTCCGGCGCCCGGCCCCGCGGCCGCCTCTCCCATCTCGCAGGCACGCCCGGCGGACCGTGGGCACGCCAGCGCCAGTTCCACGGGCGAGCCCCCGTGCGACCCGACGCGGTCTCGATCCGCAGCGCTAGAGGCTCCCCCGCCGCCCGGTAGATCGCGACCGCGCCGGCCTTCTCGAGCGTCTCGCCGTCGAGGACGAGCGCCCGCTCGCCGCACCAGGCCGGGGCCGCCGGCGCGGCGAGCACGAGGTCGGCGAGCGCGCAATCCTCCGCGAAGGCCGCAGAGTGCGCAACGCGGCTGGTTCGAATCGCGCCGTCCTTATCATGGCAGGCAAGGTCGTCGCACGGCGCCGATCTCACGGGATGGTCCGTCCGCATCCCCCATGAGAGCAGCCACTGCTCGCGCTCGTAGGCGGCGCCCCGGCCCCCGACCGTCGTGACGCCGTGCGCCTCACGGAGTGCGACGAGCCGGCCACTCCTGTCGACATAGGCGTCGGGCGCCTCTGCGAGCGCCGCCATCGCCACGCCTATGGCGATCGCGCCCGCGCCGAGCCAGCGCCATCCCGTCCGCCAGAGCGCGAGCCACAGAGCCCCGAAAGCGACCGCCGCGAGGCTTTGCGGGCCGACGGCGGGCACGATCCCCGTCGCGCCCTCGAGCCCGGCCACCCATCGCGAGATCTTGAGGATAGCCTCGATCCCCTGCCCCATGACCCACAGGAACGGCCCTTCGAGGCCGAGCGGCATCAGGAGCACGCCTGCAAGCCCCGCCGGCATGACCACCATCCCGAAGATCGGCATCGCCAGCAGGTTGCCCAGGAGGCCGTAGGTCGCCACACGGTGGAAATGGTAGGCGGCGAACGGCCCGGTTGCCGCGCCGGCCACGAAAGAGGTGAGGAGGAGGCCCAGGACATAGCGGCCGACGGTGCCGCCCCGCCGGCGCGGACGCTCGCCCCGGGCCTCGCGCCCCGGCCGGCGCCGAAGCGCCTCATAGGCCGCGACGAGCGCGATCGTCGCCGCGAACGACATCTGGAAGCCGGCGGAGACCACCGCCTCGGGCCGCAGGAGCAGGATGGCGAGCGCGGCGAGCGCGACGTTGCGCATCGTGATGGCCGGCCGGTCCGCGAGTACGGCGAGAAGGACCACGAGCGCCATGATGTAGGCGCGCTGGGTGGCGACCGACATGCCGGAGATCAGGAGGTAGGCCGTGCCGCCGACGAGGGCCGCGGCCGCCGCCCACTTCTTCACCGGCCGTGTCAGGGCGATCTCCGGCACGAGCGCCGCGCCGTACCTGACGGCCGAGAAGATGGCGCCGACGACGAGCATCATGTGAAGCCCCGAGATCGCGAGGATGTGCGCAAGCCCCGCCGCCCTCAGCGCGTCCTGCGTCTCCTCGCCGATCCCGCTGCGCTGGCCCGTCACGAGCGCCGTGGCGATCGCGCCGGCCTCGGGCGACATGGCAGCCCGGATCCGGCCACCTATCGCCTCTCGCACCCGCTCCACGCCGATGGCGAGCCGCGTGAGGAGGCCCGACGGAGGCGCATCGACGGCGACCGGCGCCGAGACGGCGTAGCCCCTCGCGCCTATGCCGGCGAAGAAGGCCTGCCGCGCGAAGTCGAAGCCTCCGGGCCGCGCCGCGTCGGGCGGCGGCATCAGCACCGCGCGCACGGCAACAGTGTCTCCGATCTCGTAGCTCGCCTCCCTCACCCGCGAGCGAAACGTCACGCGCCGCGGCGCGGCGTCCGGCGCCACGCCCGCGATCGACCGCACGGCGAGCGTCACGCGATCGCCCGATGCAGGGTCGCGCTCGATCCGCTCGACGAGCCCCGACACCTCCCGCACGCGCGGCTCCCCCGCGAAGACGGGAGCGTCGACGAGCCCTGTCCGGACGGTCGCCGCCAGCATGCCGAGCAGCACGAGGCAGAGCATCGCGGCGGCGTGCCTCGCGAGGCTGCCCGGCACGAGCTTGAGCGCCAGGAGGCCGCTCGCAAGCGCCCCGAGGGCCACGGCTTCCGGCGCCGGATCGTGCCGCAGCGCGAAGAAAACGAGGATGCCGCAGCCGATGAGGGCCGGCGCGAAGAGGAAGCGCCGTTCGCCCTCCGCCTCGAGCCGCCTCTCGAGCGCCGCCACGAGGCCGGCCGGCGGCGCGGCGTCGGGCGCCGCGCCAGGGCCCGCCGGCCACGGCTCGTCCGCAAGACGTCTCACCCCCGGCACGGGCACGCCATGCCGCCCCTCCCACTTCGCGTCGGCCGCGCGAGTGTGCTACAGGACCGCCATCTCCAATCCCGATCATCGGTCCTTTCCGCGTCCCATGTCCACGCCGCAGAACATCGTCACCCGTTTCGCCCCCTCCCCCACCGGCTTCCTGCATATCGGCGGCGCCCGCACCGCCCTCTTCAACTGGGCCTATGCGAAGGGTCGCGGCGGCAGGATGCTGCTGCGCATCGAGGACACCGACCGCGAGCGATCGACGCAGGCCGCGATCGACGCGATCCTCGACGGCCTGACCTGGCTCGGCCTCGACTGGGAGGGCGAGCCGATATCGCAATACGCTCGGGCCGAACGGCATCGCGAGGTGGCAGAGGAGCTTCTGGCGAAGGGCCACGCCTATCGCTGCTACGCGAGCCAGGAGGAGCTGGCCGAGATGCGCGAGACGGCGAAGGCCGAGGGGCGGCCGCCCCGCTATGACGGGCGCTGGCGCGACCGCGACCCCTCAGAGGCGCCCGAGGGCGTGAAGCCCGTCATTCGTCTCAAGACCCCGCAGGCCGGCGAGACGCGTGTGCCAGACCAGGTGCAGGGCGATGTCACCTGGCAGAACCAGGATCTCGACGACTTCGTGCTGCTGCGCTCCGACGGATCGCCGACCTACATGCTGGCCGTCGTCGTCGACGACCACGACATGGGCGTGACGCACATCATCCGCGGCGACGATCACCTGACGAACGCGGCGCGGCAGACACAGATCTACCAGGCGCTCGGCTGGGACGTGCCGGTGATGGCGCATATCCCGCTGATCCACGGCCCGGACGGCGCGAAGCTCTCCAAGCGCCACGGCGCGCTCGGCGTCGAGGCCTATCGCGAGATGGGCTACCTGCCGGCCGCCATGCGCAACTACCTCGCCCGCCTCGGCTGGGCCCATGGCGACGAGGAGATCTTCTCCACAGAGCAGCTCGTCGAGTGGTTCGACATGGGGCAGATCGGCCGCTCGCCCTCGCGCTTCGACTTCCAGAAGCTCGAAAACCTGAACGGCCACTACATGCGCGAGACGGCCGACCACGAGCTCTACGAGACGCTCGTCGCGAACCTGCCGCACCTGTCGAACGGGCCGGCCTTCGCGCAGCGCCTCGACCATATCCGCCAGGAGCGCCTGCGCATCGCCCTGCCCGGCCTCAAGGAGCGCGCGAAGACGCTCGTCGAGCTCGTGGCGAACGCGGAGTTCCTGATGGTCGACCGCCCGATCGAGCTCGAGCCGAAGGCGCGCGACCTCGTCTCCGGCGACGGGCAGGCGGTGCTGGCCGAGCTTCTGCCGCGGCTCAAGGCGCTCGACGACTGGACGGCGGAAGCGCTCGAGGGCGCGGTGCGCGCCTTCGCCGAGGACACGGGCCGCAAGCTCGGCGCCGTCGCCCAGCCGCTGCGCGCAGCCCTCACCGGCAGCAAGACCTCGCCGGGCATCTTCGACGTGCTCCTCGCCCTCGGCCGCGAAGAAAGCCTCGGCCGCATCGAGGATCAGGCGGGCGGGACCTAGGGCGGTCGCGGCCGCATCTGCCGCCCGACGCCAGGGTCTTCTTTCACACTGTGCCCGCCGTCGATTTAGGGCATCCGAAGCGCTTTCGGCTCACCTCCGATGCGGCAAGAGCTTCTGCCCTCTCGCGGGGGTGGCTGGACACGCCACGAAAGGGGGCTTAGAGCGGCTCGGAAGAGGAACGCCGCGAGTCCCCGAGAGGTCGGCCCGGCCGGTCGTTCAACTCGCGCCGTGCGTCCGTCTGAGAGCTTCGAGCAGGAATTCCTGCATGAGACGCTGGAGCGCCTCCGTCGCCGTGCGCACGTCTTGCATGATACGCTCGACTTCCGCTTCGTCGAATGTCGCGGCGTTCGCTGCGGCGGCGAGGTTTCGGCGCGCCTCCCGCAATTCGCGCAAGGCGGCGAGAGCGCGCGGCCGGTTCTCCCTCAGCAGGTTCCGGAACTCGGCACGAACCTGGTCCGGATAGCTCCGCCCGATGCTCTCGGCCTGGAAGCCGGCAAAGGGCCCTTGGCCCGTGTTCCTGACCGCAAAGCCGAGGAGGAAGGCGTTCGCCAGCAAGGATGCGCCGAGCGCCACGGCGAGCGCGAGGCGTGGCCCTGAACGCCGGCTCACAGGATGTCTCCATCGCCAAGGGTCTCTGGAAGAAGCGGCACGGAAGGCGCGTCGATGCCGCTTGCGGCCGGGTCTCCGGCCGCAAGGGCCAGCAACGCCTCGTCCAGGTGCCCGTGATCCCGGCCCGCAGCCGAATAGCCGGCGAACGCAGTCGCAACGAGGATGAGGGCGACGCATGACGTGATTGCGGGTGTTCGCCACGGCGACATGAGCGGCCCGAAACGGAGGAAGGGCTCCCGTTCCACCTCGATTCGCTCTTGGACTTTCCGCGCGAGGGCACGCTCGTCCGTTTCCATGCCCGCGGCTTCGAGGATGAGCCGGTCCAGCTCGGCGGCGGGGGCCGACGAACCCTCCGGCGCAGTGGCGTGAAGCGAACGTGCTTCCTGCCGGTAGGGCGCGGGCCAGACCGAGGCATCGGGGCCGAAACGGCGCTTCAGACCTTCAAGCTCTTCCTTGTTCATGTCAGTGGCTCTTCGTGATCATTCGTAAGGTCTTGCATCTTCGCCATGTGCGCTTGCAGGCCGCGCCTGCCGCGCACCAGCAACTGCTCGACGGAGCCGACGCTCGCGCCCATCACTTCGGCGATATGCGGCACGTCCAGGTCGGCGACGGCGCGCAGCAGCAACGCCATGCGCTGCCGCTCCGGCAGGCGCGAAAGGCCAAGCCGGACGTTGGCGAGTTCCTGCCGCGCCCCGACGCGCGCATCTGCCGCCGGGCTGTCGTCGGCGAGCAACTCATGGACGTCGCCGAGGCCGACAAATGTCCGAAACATCCGTCTTCGGCGCGCGTCGATGCAGCGATTCGCGGTGATCCTGTAGAGCCACGTCGAGGCACGAGCCTTGGCCGGGTCGAAACGCGTCGCGTGCTTCCAGACCGACACGAAGACGTCCTGCACGACGTCTTCGGCGTCCGCGGCACTGCCAAGGTAACGGGCGGCGAAGAGGCGCAGGCCACGGCCGTGCCGGTCGATGAGGCGCGCCAGAGCAGCCTGCTCACCCGAGGCGATGCGGATGAGGAGCGTCTCGTCCTCGCCACGCCAGCGCCGCTCCTCATCCTCCGCGTCTCCTCCTCCGCTCACGCCACCTCCAGCTCCCGTGAGGCTGGAGACAGCTCGAGCTGTTTCAGCGTCGTCCGCCAGCGGCTTCGCTTGCCGGCACACGGCAAGCCCCGCCCTGCGTGCACCTGCACGATGTTGGCGCGCATCGCCCTGGGTGATGGCCGTCGGCACGGTGAAAGCACGGCTTTAGGCAGTTCGCCCTCTCGTCTCTTGGGCCCCCGCGAGGGGTTGCGACACCGATGATACGCAGAGGATCGGATCCTCCTACGGTCCCTTCGAAGCTGCGTCCGGCCGCCTCCTCCCTCCCCCTTGCGCGATCGCTGGACCGATGGCGTAGGACGTCGCGCTCTTCTGCGTAGAAGGCGTGAAGAGAGGCCGCTGCGGCCCCTTGGGAGGTGCAGATGCGCATGACGACCAGACTTCTCCCGCTTCTCGTGGTCCTGCTCGGCACGGGCGGCGCTCACGCGTCCGAGCTCCCCAGCGCCCGCGAGATGTTCGCCCGGCTCGACACCAACGGCGACCGGGTGATCCAGCTCACCGAGATTCAAGCTGCGCGCGCTGCGTTGTTCGACCGGCTCGACGCGAACGGTGACGGCTTTCTCGACCCTGCAGAGGCACGAGCGGCGGCCGAGCGGATCGGCGACCGTGGACACGTCGTGACGGCCTCCGCCAATGACCTGGCATCGCAGGCCGCGCGCATGGACGTAAACGGGGACGGCCGGATCTCGCGGGAGGAGTTCTCCCTGTTCATCCCCGACCGCATCCGGCGCGCCGATGCGAACGGCGACGGCGCGCTGTCACTCCGCGAGTTACGCGCGCTGCGCCGCCGATAACCCCCACACACGTCGAACGACGGCATGCGAGAGATCGCCGGAGATCTCGTCGAGCAGCTTCGGTTTGACCCCACCACCGGCATTCGCCACTCGATCAGGAGACCGAAATGAAATTCAGACCAGCATCCGCGGTCGTCTTCACAGCCGTGCTGATGGCGGCTTCGGCGGCACTTGCGCATCCGGGCGTCACCACGGGAACCGTGAACATGCGGATCGGTCCCGGCACGCAGCACCCCGTCGTGATCGCGATTCCGGTCAGCCAGCCCGTCACAATCGTAGGTTGCCTCTCAGGCTCGGCATGGTGCGACGTCGTTTGGGCGGGGCATCGCGGATGGGTCTCTGCCAGCTACATCCACTATGCGGCCCCGGGCTATTCGGTGCCGATCGCCACCGTGTATCACCGCGTGCCGACCGTATCCCCGTGGGTGGAGGCGAGAAGGGACGCGCGGGTCCAGTATCGCGTTCATCGACGGATGGACCGCAGGTGGGAGCGGTGGACCGGCAACTGACGCCCGCTGTGCCGGCTTCCGCCGCAAGCGCGGGAGTCTCAAGCTCAGATCGCCGCCGTACATGGGGTCGCGGCATCGCAAGCCGCGGCCTTGCCCACGGAAATGCCCGTTTTCCGCCTTGCTTGCGGCGTCCTGCCAAATCCTGTACCGAAGGCTGAACTTCCTGCGCCCGCGAAGCAGCACGCTTTGACACCGGTCCGCCTCACGACCGGCGGGGCTGGATGGACCGCCGGTCCTCAGCGACCGTTGACAGGAGACGATCTGCCCATGAGTGACGAAAACGCCAAGCTCAGCATCGGCGACAAATCCTTCGACATGCCGGTCTACAACGGCACGATCGGCCCGGATGTGATCGACATCTCGAAGCTCTACGGCCAGACGGGAGCTTTCACCTACGATCCCGGCTTCACCTCGACCGCGAGCTGCGAGTCGAAGATCACCTATATCGACGGCGACGAGGGCACCCTCCTCTACCGCGGCTACCCGATCGACCAGGTGGCCGAGCACGGCGATTTCCTCGAGACCTGCTACCTTCTGCTCTACGGCGAGCTGCCGACCCAGACCCAGAAGGCCGACTTCGATCATCGGGTGACCTACCACACGATGATTCATGAACAGATGGCCCGCTTCTTCACGGGCTTCCGCCGGGACGCGCACCCGATGGCGGTCATGGTCGGCGTGGTCGGCGCGCTCTCGGCCTTCTATCACGACTCCACCGACATCTCCGACCCCTACCAGAGGATGGTCGCGAGCGTCAGGATGATCGCGAAGATGCCGACCATAGCGGCGATGGCCTACAAGTATCACATCGGCCAGCCCTTCGTTTATCCGCGCAACGACCTCGACTACTCCGCGAACTTCCTGCACATGTGCTTCTCGGTGCCGTGCGCGGAGTACAAGGTGAACCCGGTCCTGTCGCGCGCGATGGACCGCATCTTCATTCTTCACGCCGACCACGAGCAGAATGCTTCGACCTCGACCGTCCGTCTCGCCGGGTCGTCGGGCGCGAATCCCTTCGCCTGCATCGCCGCCGGCATCGCCTGCCTGTGGGGTCCGGCACATGGCGGGGCCAACGAGGCGGCCCTCTCGATGCTGCAGGAGATCGGCTCCGTCGACCGCATACCTGAATATGTAAAGCGGGCGAAGGACAAAGACGATCCGTTCCGCCTGATGGGCTTCGGTCACCGGGTCTACAAGAACTACGACCCGCGCGCCAAGATCATGCAGAAGACCTGCCACGAGGTTCTTGCGGAGGTGGGTATCAAGGACGACCCGCTGCTGGACGTCGCGATGGAGCTCGAGCGGATTGCTCTCGAGGACGAGTACTTCATCGAGAAGAAGCTCTACCCCAACATCGACTTCTACTCCGGCATCACCCTCAAGGCGCTGGGCTTCCCCACCACCATGTTCACCGTGCTCTTCTCCGTCGCCCGCACCGTGGGCTGGATTGCACAGTGGAAGGAGATGATCGAGGATCCGAAGCAGAAGATCGGCCGCCCGCGCCAGCTCTATACTGGCGCGACGCAGCGCGACTACGTTCCGGTGTCCCTGCGGAAGTGAGATCAGGCGCCGGCACCGACCTCGGGAGGCCGCCCACCCGGGCGGCCTTCTTCGTTCAGGAGGCGCCCACTCCCCGTTCTGCGGACGCGCGCCGCGCCGTCTCCAGCACGATCTCCGCCGCGCGCTCGCTCGGCGTGGCGCCGTCCATCTGCATCCGGCGGCGGATCTCCGAGAAGCCTTCGATCTGCTTCCGGCGCTCCCGGCCTTCGCCGAGGATGAGCGCCAGAGCGCTCGAGAGGTTCTCTGGCGTGCACGGCTCCTCGATGAACTCAGGCACGACGTTCTCGTCGAGGATCAGGTTCGCCATGACGACGCTGCGCATCGGGAACAGGCGCCGAAAGACCGGAGCGAGCCAGGCGACGGCCGGTTCGACCTTGTAGCCGACGACCATCGGCACATCGGCGATGGCCAGTTGCAGAGTCACCGTGCCGGACGCAGCGAGTGCTGCGCGAGCGCGGCGGAATGCGAGCCATTTCTGCTCCTCGCCCTCGACGATCTCGACCGGCACCGGCCAGGCTCGCGTCGCCGCATGCAGTTCCTCCACCAGATGCCCGACGGCCGGCATTGCGACGCGGAACCGGTGGCCAGCGGCGGCCAGTCGAGCAACGGTCGCGGCGAACGGACCGAGCAACCGGGAGATCTCCGACCGGCGGCTCCCGGGCAGCACGACGAGGAGCGGATCGGCGTCGGTAGCCTCCGCTGGCAGATCCGCCGCCAGGTGCCGCTTCGCGGCCTCCACCACGGGATGCCCGACATAGTCGCAAGGCGGGCCGCCGAGCCGCGAGTAGGCGGCAGGCTCGAACGGCAGCAGCGCCATCGCCCGGTCGACATAGAAGCGCATCGCGCGCGCCCGCCCGGACCTCCAGGCCCAGACCGTCGGCGGGCTGTAGTTGATGATGGGCAGCGCAGGAAGAGCCTTCCGGATACGCTTGGCCACACGGTGCGTGAATTCGGGGCTGTCGATGATGACGAGAGCGTCCGGCCGCGCCGCGATCACGTCACCGGCAGCCTGCCGTATTCGCCTCAGAAGCGGCCGCAACGCCCTGGCGATCGCGACAGGCCCCATCACCGCGATTTCGTCGAGCGGAAACAGGCTCCGAAGGCCCTCGGCTTCCATGTGCCTGCCGCCGACCCCGATGAAGGAGACATCCGGCTCGCTCCGGCGCAGGGCCGCCATCAAGCCGGCGCCGAGGAGATCACCCGACTCCTCGCCGGCAATCACCGCGATACGCAAGCCGGTCACCGGCCTGGCCCGGCGGACGCAGGCATGTCGACGGTGACGACGAAGAGGCCCTGACGCGTCGCCATGTCGAGCATCTCCTGCCCGTCTGGCATCAGGACGTGATCGGCGTGAAGAGCGAGGCCCGCAAGCCCCGCCGCGACGGCCGCCTCCACAGTGCGTGTGCCGACCGTCGGCAGGTCCATGCGCAGATCCTGACCCGGCTTCGCGGCCTTGACGAGCACGCCCGAGGGCGCCGCCTCCCGGAAGCGGCCGTTACGCCGGAGCTCCCCGCACCGGGCGATCATCGCGTCCGTTCCCTCGGCCGCTTCGATGGCGAGCACGCGCCTGTGCGACACGACCAGCGCCTGGCCTACGTCGAAAGCGCCGAGGGAGGCCAGAACCGACAGGCCGAGGGCGATGTCCTCCTCCTCCTCCTTCGACGGCTTCCGCCCCGCGGCGAGGCCGGCCGGAGCGGCGAGGCCCGGGGCGACGGCCAGCGGCGGCAAGACGCGAAACCCCTGCGCCTCGAACAGGCTCGAAACGATCGAGTTCACCCTGTCGTCGCCCCCGAAGCGGATCTGCAGGAGCCGCGGCATGATCTTCAGAGTGCCCCAGTCCCACTCGAGCCGAGCGTGGTCTGGTCTCGTGAAGTTGCCGACGACGACCAGATCCCGGCACCGGGCACGCCGGAGCTCGGAGATGGCCCGCCCAACCGTCGTGAGGGCTGTGCGGCCCGTCTCGAAGTCCGAATAATCGGCGTCGCTCACGCCGTCGACGAGGAGGACGAAGACGTCGTGGCCAGCGCCGCGCGCCGCCCGCGCCACGGCAAGCGGCAGATTTCCGCCCCCCGCGATAATCCCGATAGGAGCCGGCCGGCCCTCGAGCGGGGCGGTCCCGGCCGCCATGTCAGGCGGCCCGCGCGCTCGCCGGCACCACCATCGAGCGGTCGGAGCCGTCGCGAATGAACGTGACCACCTTCTGCACCAGCTTGTCGTTCGGGAAGAGCTCGCCCACGTCCTCGACACGCTCCATCAGCGTGCCCTCGTTGGAGAAGAGCAGGCGGTAGGCCTGGCGCAGACGGTGGATTTCCTCTCGGGCGAAGCCCTGCCGCTTGAGACCGACGATGTTGAGCCCACCGAGATAGGCGCGGTTCCCGAGGACGGAGCCGTAGGGAATGACGTCCGCCTGCACGGCGCTCATTCCGCCCACGAACGCACTCTCGCCGATGCGGCACCATTGATGCACGGCGGCCAACCCACCGAGTATGGCCCTGTCACCGACCTGGCAGTGCCCGCCGATCGTCGCGCAGTTCGTGAATATCACGTTGTTGCCGACATGGCAGTCGTGCGCCACGTGCGAACCGACCATGAAGAAGCAGTTGTCGCCGACGCGCGTCTCCATGCCGCCGCCCGCGGTGCCCGGGTTCATCGTGACCTGTTCACGTATCGTGCAGTCGTCGCCGATGATCAGCCGGCTCGTCTCGCCCGCGTATCGCAGATGCTGCGGCGGATGGCCGAGCGAGGCGAAGGGGAACACCTTTGTGCGCGCGCCGATCGAGGTGTGACCATCGAGCGTCACGTGCGCGACGAGATCGACCTCGTCGCCGAGCACGACGTTCTCGCCCACTACGCAGTATGGCCCGATCTTCACGCCCTCACCGAGGACCGCACCGGACGCGACGATCGCCGTTGGATGGATCGAAATCTCCGTAGTCATGCTCAACGCTCGGTCATCATGGCGCTGATCACGGCTTCCGCCACGACGGTCTCCCCCACCTTGGCGACGGCCTCGAACTTCCAGACCTGGCTCCGCCTGCGGACCTTCTTCAGGTGGTAGTGCACCACGTCGCCGGGCACGACGGGACGGCGAAAGCGGCAGCGGTCGATGGTCATGAAGTAGACCACCTTCGGCTCCTCGCTCTCACCAGCCGCGATGCACATCGCGCCTGCCGTCTGGGCCATGCCCTCGACGAGAAGCACACCCGGCATGATCGGATTGTCGGGAAAATGTCCCTGGAAGTGCGGCTCGTTGAAAGTGACGTTCTTGATGCCGATGCCGCTTTCGTCGCCCTGGCGCTCGATGATGCGATCGACCATCAGGAACGGGTAACGGTGGGGCAGGAGCTTCAGGATCCGCTGGATGTCATGGGCCTCCAGCGTCGCGGTCTCGTCAGCCATTACCTTCGTCCTCCCCACCCGCAGGCCGCCCCTGCCCGGACAGCCGCTCCTGAGCGATCTTCTTCAGAACGGTCATTTCCTTCATCCACTCCCGCGCCGGCCTCGCCGGCGCGCCGCCGTAGCGGCCACCGGGAGCCAGGTCGTCGCGCACCGCGCTCTGGCCGGCGATCTGCGCGCCGTCGCCGATGGTGACATGGGGAACCACGCCGGCCTGACCACCGATCACGACGAAGTCCCCGAGCGTGGAGCTTCCGGAGAGACCGACTTGCGAGACGATGACGCAGTGACGTCCGATCCGGACGTTATGGCCAATCTGCACCTGATTGTCGATCTTGGTGCCCTCGCCGATCACCGTGTCGCCCAGCGCGCCGCGGTCGACCGTCGTATTGGCTCCGATCTCGACGTCGTCCTGAATGACCACGCGGCCGATCTGAGGGACCTTCCGATGGCCCTCCGGAGACATCTCGTAGCCGAACCCGTCCTGGCCGATGCGCACGCCCGGGTGGATGATCACACGGTCGCCGATGGCCGCATGAAGGACAGTCGCCTGCGGGCCGATACGGCAATCGCGACCGATGCGCACCCGGGGACCGACGACCGTGCCGCTCAGCACACAGGTCCCCCGGCCGATCTCGGCCCCCTCCCCGACAACCGCGCCCGGCTCCACGATCGCCCCGGGCTCCAGCCGGGCCCCGGGGTGCACCGTGCCGCCGGAGCCACCCCAAACCGGCAGCGGCCGTGCGGACTGAGGATAGAAGCGACTGAGGAGTTCGCCGAAGGCGCGCGCGGGTTTGGCGACGACGAGTGCGACAGTGCCCTGCGGAACGCTGGCATGATCCCGTTCCGCGACGAGGCAAGCGCCGGCCCTGCAATGCGCCAGCTCGCGCAGGAACTTCCGGTTGTCGAGGAATGCGAGTTGATCGGGCGCCGCGCTCGCCAGCGGCGCAAGACCGCTGATCAGCCGGTCGGATCGACCGGCGGGAACCGCAGCTCCCACCCAGCCCGCGATCTCGCCGACTGTGAACGGGCCGCACGCGTCGAAGAACTGTAGCTGGTCCATGATCGCGCCGGGCCCGACGGGCCCGGCGTCTCTCTCTGATCGTTAAGCGGTCAGAACTGCTTGCCGGCGCCGAAGCGGAAGACCTGCTCGTCGTCGTAGTCTTCCTTCAGGACGGCATAGCCGACATCCGCGCGCAGCGGGCCGAACGGCGAGTCCCAGAGGACGCTGACGCCGACCGAGGCGCGGATCGAGGCATCGTCGACGTAGCAGCCGGTGGCCGCCGCCGGCACGACGCCGCTTCCATCGGCATTGATGCCCTCGCATTCGAGCAGGTATCCGGCGCCGCCCGGAAGCCCGGTCGTGGGATTCCCGGTGAAGCCCGGCCTCGTGAGGACGCCGGCATCGGCGAAGAGTGCGCCCCTGAAGCCGAGGTCGCTCGGGACGAAGGGGATCGGGAACTGGACCTCGGCCGTGGCCGCGGCATAGACCGTGCCGCCGATGGCGTCACGCTGGCCACCCGGCGTGAGGTCGCGGGGCCCCCAGCCGGAGTTGCCGAAGCCGCGCACGAGGTTCGAGGTCCCGAAGAACGTGTCGGTGATCAGGACGTCGTCGTCTCCCCAGCCCTCGATCACGCCGCCGCGCAGCTTCAGCATGCCGACGATCTGGTTGTGGATCGGATGATAGTAGCGCCCCTCGATCTCGGCCTTCACCCACTCTGCATCGCCGCCGAGACCAGCGATATCGTTCGAGAACTTCCCGTAGAAGCCGCGTGTAGGACGAGCCATGCTGTCGAGGTCGGAATAGACGAGGTCGTAGCCGATCACCGAGTAGAGCCGCCTGCCCTCCGCCAGCTTGAGCGCGATCGACGCTTCGGGATTGTAGTACGCACGGGTCGGGTCTTGATCACCAGGAAGGGTACATCCCGCGTTGTAGTTGATCGTCCCGTCCGCGTTCGTGCTGACGGGATAGCAGAGGTTCCCGTCGTCCAGTGGATGTTCAATCGTGATCTCGTTCTGGTACAGGCGGTACCGCGTGATCATCGACAGGTTCTCGGTCAGCTGGAAGCCGAGGCGCAGCCCGCCGCCGACGGTCTTCGACTCGTAGGTCGAGTTGTCGTCGTATTCGCGGTAGCGATAGAAGCCGTCGATGCCCGCCGCCAGCCGGCGGCCGAGGAAGTAGGGCTCCGTGAAGCTGACGTCGACCGACTGAGTGCGCTCGCCCATCGCGCCGGCGACCCGCAGCTGCTGGCCGCGACCGAGAAGGTTGCGCTCCGTGATCGAAACGTCGGCGAGGAAGCCGTCGCTCGTCGAGTAGCCACCGCCCAGCGAGAGCTCGCCCGTGGGCTGTTCCTCGACCTCGACGTTGATGACGATACGGTCGGGGGCGGAGCCGGGCTCGCGCGTGATGTTCACCGTCTTGAAATAGCGCAGAGCTTCGAGGCGCCGCTTCGCACGATCGAGGAGAACGACGTTGTAGGCGTCACCTTCGGCGAAATCGAACTCGCGACGGATGACGCGGTCGAGCGTGCGCGTGTTGCCGCGGATGTTGATGCGCTCGACATAGGCCCGGGCGCCCTCTTCCACGACATATGTCAGGCTGATCGTCTGGGCGCTGTAATCTCGGTCGCCGCGGGGACGTACCTGCGCGAAGGCATAGCCGCTCTTCGCCAGCTCGAGGGTCATCTGCTCGAGCGTCTTGTCGACCAGCTCGGCATTGTAGACGGCGCCCGACTTGGTGAGGATCTCCCCGCGCAGCGATTGCGGATCGACGTCGGGAACATACGCTTCGACGTCGACGTTTCCGAAGCGGTAGAGGGGCCCCTCGTCGACCGTGATCGTGATGAAGAACGCGTTGCGCTCGCGGTCGAGTTCAGCGACGGCCGAGACGACCTGGAAGTCGGCGTAGCCGTTCTTCATGTAGTGCGTCCGGAGCAGCTCCTGATCGGCGTCCAGTCGCTCGGGATCGTAGATGTCGCTCGTCTTGAGCCAGCTCAGCCAGTTCTTCTCGGACGTGGAAATGACGTCGCGCAGCGCCGAGTCCGAGAACGCCTTGTTGCCGATGAAGTTGATCCGGGAGACGCTGGTCTTCCTGCCCTCCTGGACCTCGAACACGACGTTGACGCGATTGTCCGGGAGGTCGATCACCTTGGGCTCGACCGTGGCGTCGAAGCGACCTGCGCGCCGGTACAGCTGAAGGACGCGCTGCGTGTCATTCTGGATCTTGGCGCGCGTGAGGACGGAGCGCGGCTGCGACTCGATCTCCGAGGTCAGCACGTCGTCCTTGAACTTCTCGTTCCCCTCGAAGGAAACGATGTTGATGATCGGGTTCTCCTCGACATTCACCACGAGCGTGCTGCCGCGCATCGTGAGCCGCACGTCGGAGAACAGGCCGGTGTTGAAGAGCGTCCTGATCGACTCGCTGGCGCCGGCCTCGCTGTAAGCCTGCCCAGGCTGGAGGGATATGTAGGAGCGAACCGTGTCGTCCTCGACCCGGCGGTTGCCCTCGACGGCGATGCTCCGGATGGTCTGGGCGTGGGCGGTCGAGACGCCGAGCAGCTGGCCCCCGGCCGGTGCCCCCAGCATAGCGAGCGTCAGGATGAAAAGAGCCAGGGCCAGTTTTGTCTTACGCACCGTCCACACCATCGGATTGTCGATCCTTAGATCCGTCTCGCCCACGCGTTGCGCGCGAACAATCGAGTCGCACGAGGCGAGCAGCGGCCTCTTAGAGCGCTTCGGGTTGTATCCCGTTTGCCCTGCTCTGGAAACAGCCAACACCGATTGCCCCCTCAGATGCCCCACGCCGTTGCACGCCGGCAACGAGTTACAGATTTGCCAGATGCCTGATGTCGTTCCACGTCGCGAAGATCATCAGCATCAGCACGAAGGCCAGTCCCACCCGAAAGCCGATCTCCATCGCTCTCGCGCTCAGCGGCCGCCCCCTGACGGCCTCGACCGCATAGAAGAGAAGGTGCCCGCCGTCCAGCATCGGAATTGGCAGCAGGTTCAGAAGCCCGATAGAGATCGACAGCACCGCCGTCAGATTGAGAAGCGCCGCGAACCCGAGTTGCGCCACCTCGCCCGAGACCTGGGCGATGCGGATCGGACCGCCCAACTGGTCGGCCGCCTGCGTGCCCGTCACGACCCCCGCAAGATAGGCTCCGGTGCGCTCGACCACGAACCACGTCTCACCCAATCCCATCACGAAGGCGGTAAACGGATCGTATCGCTTCATCGTCGCGGAGCCGCCGACGACACCCTGTATGCCCAGCCGCCCGATGCGCTGCGTCGAGCCAAAGGGATCGCTGATCTCCTGGAGTTCGGGGGTGGCGGCCAGAACCACCTCCTCTCCGCCGCGGTCGACCCGAAAGGTGAGTTCCACCTCGGGATTCGTGCTGACGATGCGCTGCATCTCCGAGAAGCTGCCGATCGCCCTGCCGTCGATCGCCGTTATCACGTCGCCCGGCTGGAATCCCGCCTCGGCGGCTGCGCTGTCGGGGACCACCGTCTCCACCTCGGCCGGTGAAACGAAGCGGCCGATGGTCGTGAAGATCACCGTGAAGATCACGACCGCGAGGATGAAGTTCGCGATAGGCCCAGCGGCGACGATCGCCGCGCGAGCTCCGAGCCCCTTCCCATGGAAACTCGCGCGTCGGTCGTCTTCGGCCATGCCCGCGACCGCCTCCGAATCGGGAGCGCTGGCGACGTTCTCATCGCCGAAGAAGCGCACATAGCCGCCGAGCGGGATGACCGAGAGCTTCCAGCGCGTGCCATGGCGATCGGTGAAGCCCCAAAGCTCGGGCCCGAATCCGACAGAGAAGGCTTCGATCTTCACGCCGCACCAGCGCGCGACCATGAAGTGGCCGAGCTCGTGGAAGAACACCACAACCGTGAGGACGAAGAGGAAAGGCAGCGCATAGAACAGAAAGCTGCCGCCGAATCCTCCGAGGCCGTTCAGTAGTTCCATCAGAGCCCCTCCGTCCGGGCTTCCGGTCAGGCCGATTCCGGCGCGCGAGCGATTGCTTCGCGCGTCAGCATCCGAGCCCAGCGGTCAAGTTCGAGTGCATCGTCGAGCTCGGCAGGAGCCGTAAGCGGCGAAGCGGCTGCGCGATCAAGAACAGCACCCACGATTCTGGCAATATCGAGGAACCGTAGTCGACCGACCAGGAATTCGGCGACGGCGACCTCGTTCGCGGCGTTGAGAACGGTTGGGGCGCCCCCGCCGGCGCCGAGCGCCGCCAGAGCGTGGGCAAGCGCGGGGAAGCGAACGAGGTCGGGTTCCTCGAACGTCAGTTTTGCGAGCCGCGCCAGGTCAAGTCGCGGCACCGGCGTCGTCATGCGTGCCGGCCAGGCGAGGCTGAGGGCGATCGGCGTACGCATGTCGGGCGGCGCAAGCTGGGCCAGGACGGATCCGTCCGTGTAGGAGACGAGGCCATGCACCACGCTCTCCGGATGCACGAGCACACGAAGCTGTTCGGCCGAGAGGGCGAAGAGATGATGGGCCTCGATAAGCTCCAGGCCCTTGTTCATGAGTGTCGCCGAGTCGACCGAGACCTTGGCACCCATCGACCAGTTGGGGTGGCACACGGCTTCGGCCGCAGTGACCTGCTCGAGCCGCTCCAGGCTCGCAGTCCTGAACGGCCCACCCGACGCAGTCAGCGTCGCCGTCTCCACGCAATCGCGATTCCGTCCCTCGAGGGCCTGGAAGATCGCGCTGTGCTCGGAGTCGACCGGCAGGACCTCCGCTTCATGCTCCCGCGCCGTGCGCATGAAGCAGTCGCCGGCGGAGACCAGACACTCCTTGTTGGCCAGGAGGACGGTGGTTCCCCGCCTGAGCGCCGCCAGGGTCGGCGCGAGCCCGGCCGTGCCGACGATCGCAGCCATCACGCGGTCCGCCGGCCGCTCCGCCGCCTCGACGAGCGCCGCCGGTCCCGCTCCGCAGGCAATACCCGATCCCGACAGCTGAGCCTTGAGCTCTTCATAGGCCGCCGGATCCGCCACCGCCGCGAATTGGGCACCGTGGCGGCGCGCGATGGCCGCCAGCGCTTTAGCGTTTGTCCCGGCCGTGACGGAAGAAAGCACGAAGCGCTCGGGCAACCGGCCGACGAGATCGAGCGTCGAGGTGCCGATCGATCCGGTGGCGCCGAGGATAGTAAGGGATTGAGGCTCGCTCATGCGCCTCCCCCTATCACAGAACGCCTACCAGGCAATGAGACCTCCAGCGGAGTGATCCGCACCTGCCCGGGCCATTCCGATCAGCACACCGACCACCGCGGCGGCAGCGAGCCCATCGACACGGTCCATCACACCGCCATGACCGGGGATGAGCCTGCTCGAGTCCTTCGCACCGAAGTGTCGCTTGAGCGCCGATTCGGCGAGATCGCCCGCCTGGGCCACCGCGCTCAGCACGACCGGCAGGAAGAAGGGAACGGGCGCAACGCCAGGCGAGAAATACAGCAGGATCGATGAGGCGGCGAAGGCTGCCACAGTCCCGCCAACGGCCCCCGACCACGTCTTGTTCGGCGAGACCCGCCGCCAGAGCTTGGGTCCTCCGACGAGCCTGCCGGTGAAGTAGGCTCCGACATCACCAGCCCAAACCACGGCGAACAGCCAGAAGACGCAGATGAGGCCGATCGTGGAATCGCCGCGCAGGACGACGAGAGACAGCGTCGGAAGCCCGCCATAGATGACCGCGGCGCCGGCACCGAACGGCACAGACCTCGGGCGGGGCGAAAGCACATGCGCGGCGACCGCTGCCGCCCCCAGAACGAGGACCGCAGACAGAACTCCATGGAGCAGAAGCGCAACGACCGCTGCCGCGACACCGGCCATGCCGGCAATAGTCGCGGCATCCCGCCGCTTCTGTCTCGTGATCCCGTTCCACTCCCACGTGATCGCCACGCCCATGACCGCGCAGACGATCGCGAAGGGTGTTCCTCCCAGCCACGCCGCGGCGAGAGCCACGGGACCCAGCACGACGGCAGAGGCGAGCCTCAGCCAGAGGTCCGCCAGCCGGGACCCAGTGAGCGGTTGATCGGGCAGCCTCGCCACCGGTCCGCCTATTCCGCCGGATGCGGAACGAGCCCGCCGAATCTCCGCTCCCGGCGGGCATAGAGATCGAGTGCCTTCAGGAACTCGTTGCGATCGAAGTCGGGCCACCAGATCGGCAGGAACACGAACTCCGTATATGCGCACTGCCACAGCAGGAAGTTCGAGATCCTCTGCTCGCCGCTCGTGCGGATCAGGAGGTCGGGCTCCGGCAGGCCGGCGGTGTCGAGACGGGCGGCCAGCGCTTCCTCGTCGATCGCGTCCGCGTCGAGGCGACCCGAGGCAACATCGCGCGCCAGTGCCTGGGCTGCTCTGACGATCTCGTCCCGGGCGCCGTAGTTGAACGCGACCTGCAGAAAGAGCCCGTCATTGTCCGCCGTCTCCCGCTCGGCATGCTCGACGAGCTCGAGAATGTCCGGGCGAAGATCGTCCCGCCGTCCGAGCACCCGGACACGCACGTTGTTTCGCGTCAACTCGGCGAGATCGTCGCGTATGAAGTGCCTCAGGAGCTGCATCAGCTCCGTGACCTCGCTCTGCGGCCGCGACCAGTTCTCGGACGAGAAGCTGAAGAGAGTGAGGTAGCGGACGCCCAGATTCGCCGCCTCACGCAGCGTCCGCCGCAATGCCTCGACACCCGCGTGATGTCCCTTGGCCCGCGGGAGGCCGCGATCCGCCGCCCATCGCCCGTTGCCGTCCATGATGATGGCGACATGGGTCGGCCTGGACGACTTCGCGTCCTGCGTCGGGACGGCGTCTCCACCACGCATCAGGAAGGTCTCCGGCCGGATGCGGCCTAAACCTGCATCACTTCCTTTTCCTTGGTGACCAGCATCTCGTCGATCTCCTTGATCGACGCGTCGGTCGCCTTCTGCACCTCATCGGCATAGACGCGCTGGTCATCCTCGCTGATCGCGTGATCCTTCTCGAGCTTCTTCAGCGTGTCCATCCCGTCCCGGCGGACATGGCGCACCGCCACCCTGGCCTGTTCCGCGTATTTGTGCGCCACCTTGACGATCTCCTGGCGACGCTGCTCGTTCAGCTCCGGGATCGGGAGACGCAGGGTCTGCCCGTCCATCACCGGGTTCAGGCCGAGATCCGACTCGCGAATTGCACGGTCGACCGCGCCGACCAGCGATCGGTCCCAGACACTGACCGAAATCATGCGAGGCTCGGGGACGCTCACCGTCGCGACCTGGCTGATCGGCATGCTCGAGCCATAGGCATCGACCGTGATCGGATCCAGCAAGCCCGCGCTCGCTCGTCCGGTCCGAAGTCCGGCAAAATCGGACTTTAGAGAGCTCACTGCTCCCTGCATCCGACGCTTCAGATCGTTGATGTCGAATTCCCCGGCCATTGAGGTTCCCCTTCTCGTTTCTTCTGGCGCGAGCGCCCTCCCGCACCGAGGCGCGTCGCGGCCCTATCCGGCGACTCGTGTGAAGCGGCCGCGGCCGGCAAGGACATCGGCAAGCGCGCCGTCGCGATGAATGTCGAACACGATTATCGGAATGCCGCTGTCGCGGGCAAGCGCGATCGCGGCGGAATCCATCACCCGCAGGTCCCTGGCGAGGACCTCGCCATAGGTCAGCGTCTCGAAGCGAGTGGCAGCAGGATTGGTCTTCGGATCGGAATCGTAGACGCCGTCGACCTGGGTCGCCTTCAGTATGGCCGAGCATCCAAGCTCCGCCGCACGCAACGCAGCGGTGGAATCGGTCGTGAAGAAGGGCGAACCCGTGCCACCACCGAGGACGACGATCTCGCCGCTCTTCAGATACTCGTCGGCGCGGTAGCGCGTATAGGTCTCGCAGATCGATTCCATGGGGATCGCCGACATCGGCCGAGCGGCCACGCCTGCGTCGCGAAGCGCCTGTGCGACGGCGAGCGAGTTCATGACGGTGGCGAGCATGCCCATGTAATCGGCGCTGGCGCGATCCATGCCCTTCGCGGCGCCAGCCATGCCGCGGAAGATGTTGCCGCCCCCGACGACGATAGCGATGCTGGCCCCATCGCGGGCGCACTCGGCGATCTCGCGCGCGTACTCCCTCGTCGTCGGAAGGTCGATACCAAAAGGCGAGGCGCCCATGAGCGCCTCGCCGGAGAGCTTCAGGAGAACCCGGGTCATCTCGATTGACTCCCGCGGGTCTCGCTCAGCGGCCTCCCGCCGCGGCCGCAACCTCGGCGGCGAAGTCCGACGTCTCCTTCTCGATGCCCTCGCCGATCGCGAAGCGCGCGAAGCCCTTCACGGTGATCGGTGCGCCGACCTCGGCCTCGGCATTCTTCACCGCTTTCTCGACGGACGTGTCGGGATCGACGACGAAGGCCTGCTTCAGAAGAACGGACTCCTCGTAGAACTTCCGGATGCGCCCCTCGATCATCTTGTCGATGATGCTGTCGGGCTTCCCGGACTCGCGGGCCTGCTCGCGGAGCACGGTCCGCTCGCGCTCCACAACCTCGGGGTCCAGATCGTTCACGTCGAGCGCGAGGGGGCTCGTTGCCGCCACATGCATCGCGACCTGACGGCCGATCACGTCGAGCGCAGCCTTGTCGCCCGACGATTCGAGCGCGACGAGCACGCCGATGCGGCCGAGATTCGGAGCGGTCGCGCTGTGCACGTACGCGGAGACGACGCCCTGCTCCACCGAGAACACCTGCGCGCGGCGCAGGGTCATGTTCTCGCCGATCTGCGCCACGCTCTCCGTGACCTGCTCCTGGACAGAGCGACCGGCGCCGGGATAGGCGCTCTGCTTGAGCGCCTCCACATCGCCGTCGCCCTGAAGCGCGACCTCGGCGATGGTCGTGACCATCTTCTGGAAGATCTCGTTGCGGGCGACGAAATCCGTCTCGGCGTTCACTTCGACGACTGCCGCCTTCTCGGTGCCGCCGCCGGCCACCGCGACCAGACCCTCTGCGGCGACGCGTCCGGCCTTCTTCGCGGCTTTCGACAGACCCTTCGCGCGCAGCCAGTCGATGGCCGCCTCCATGTCGCCGTCGTTCTCGGCGAGCGCGGTCTTGCAGTCCATCATGCCCGCGCCGGTCTTCTCGCGGAGTTCCTTCACCATCGACGCGGTGACATTAGCCATAACGGCCTCCTGATCGATTCAATAAGAGCGTTTGGCTCCGAACATGACATCCGGAGCCAATTCGGTTGTGACGGCGGGTGAACCCGCCGCTCCTCACGCCTCCTCGAGGTCGGCCAGCTTCTTGGCCTGCTCGATCCAGCCGTCACGCTCGACGCGGCCCTTGACGGCCAGCGCCTCGTCGACCCGGGCGGCATCCTGCTGCGAGAAGGCAGCGACCTGCCAGTAATGGAAGATGCCCATGTCGTTGAGCTTCTGCTCCATCACCGGGCCGAGCCCTGCGATCTTCTTGAGATCGTCGGGAGCGCCACGCGGGGCAGAAAGCGTTTCGAACGAGAAGTCGCCCGTCGGCTGAGCGGCGGTCGCCGTGTCGTTGTCGGCCAGAGCTTCCTCGACGATCGGCTCCTCGGACTCGCCGATATCGACGCCGATGTCGCCCTGCCCGCGGCCGATGCCGTCGATCGCGGCGCGCGCAACCATGTCGCAGTAGAAATTGATCGCGCGTCCGGCGTCATCGTTGCCGGGGACGGGGAACGTGATGCCGTCAGGATCGCAGTTCGAATCGAGCACGGCAGCGACCGGGATGCCGAGGCGTCGCGCCTCTTGGATCGCGATCTGCTCCTTGTTGGTGTCGATCACGAAGATGAGGTCGGGCTGCCCGCCCATGTCCTTGATCCCGCCGAGCGACCGCTCGAGCTTGTCCCGCTCGCGCGTCAGACGAAGGAGTTCCTTCTTCGTGAGGTTACCGGCCTCACCCGTCTCACCCGACAGGATCTCCTCGACGCGGCGCAGACGCTGGATGGAGTGCGAGATGGTCTTCCAGTTCGTCAGCATGCCGCCGAGCCAGCGGGCGTTGACGTAGTACTGCGCGCACCGGCGGGCCGCCGCGGCCACCTCTTCCGCAGCCTGCCGCTTCGTGCCGACGAACAGCACGCGGCCGCCCTGCGCGACGGTGTCGCTGACGGCCTCGAGCGCGCGGTGCAGCATCGGCACGGTCTGCGCGAGGTCGATGATGTGGATGTTGTTGCGCGACCCGAAGAGATACGGCTCCATCTTCGGATTCCAGCGGTGGGTCTGGTGGCCGAAGTGAACGCCCGCCTCGAGAAGCTGACGCATAGTGAACGTGGGCAGTGCCATGGCCCTGAAACTCCAGTCTTCCGGTTGATCCTCCGCGAGCACTGCATTCGCCGACCGATCGACGAACACCGGAAAAGCGCGTCTGCTGCTGCAGGACGCGCCTGGTCACGCTCGCGTGCGAGATGGCGGGGTTATATGCACTCCTTACAAGGCTTTCAAGCGCCCATTCCATCGGCGGTGCGTGTGGCAGCGCCGGCGGAAACGATGCCGTACCTCCGCGACTTCGTGGCAGCCATGCGCGCAGCATCGATCCAGCTGATCTAGAGCCCCTGTTGCCGGCTCTGCGAATAGGCCTTCACGAACTCGGCTCCGAACAGCAGGATCTGGGAGGAGTAGTAGACCCAGAGGAGAATGGTCACGAGAGAGCCTGCGGCGCCGTAGGCCGACGTCACTCCGCTCTCGCCGATATAGAGTGCGATGAGGATCTTGCCGAGCTGGAAAAGGAGCGCGGTGACGAAAGCACCGACGAGCACGTCCCACCAGGCGATCTCGAACTCCGGCAGCAGCTTGAAGACGAGGGCGAAGAGCACCGTCGCGACGCACAGGGAGACGATGACGTTGCCGGCGGAGACCACGATCTCCGCTGCGCCGAACCGCGACCCCATCGCGCCGGTGGCGGCCGCCAGGGCGGCGTCGATCGCGAGGGACACGAGCAGCAGAAACCCGATGCAGACCACGAGGCTCAGGCTCAGGAGCCTGCTGCGGATCAGCGCGGTGACGGCCGATGCACGAGTGTCGACCTTCCAGATTTGGTGGAGATTGTCCTGCAACTCCGAGATCGCGCCGGTGGCGAGGATCAGGAACAGCGCGATTCCGGTCGCGGTCGAAACCACACCCGTTCCGAAGTCCCCGGCGCCTTCTAGCATGTCGTCCACGGCTGCGGCAGCACCTGAGCCGATCAGGCCTCGGAATTCCGCGACCACCGCCGCACGCGCCGCCGCCTCGTCATAGACCATGCCGGCGACCGAGATGGCGATGAGCAACACGGGCATCAGCGAGAAGATCGTGTAGAACGAGAGCGCTGCGCCCATGCGAAGACACCGGTCGTTCCACCAGCCGGCCAGCGCAGTCCGGAAGAGGTGTTTTACTCGCATCAACAGGCCTCGATTCACGAAACGGCGCGTGCCGGGCATTGGAGCTATCGATCTAGCGGCACCGGCTCCGTCCTCAAGCCATCGCGCGTGTCGCGGCCCAACCCGGGATCCTCCAACATCCTGATCGTGGGCCAGACCTCATGTCCCCCGTTGGTGCGGCCAGACACCGAGCCTGTCGAACAGCGCCTCTAGCTGGTCGATGCCGGTGATCACGTGATCCGCCTCCGCCTCGAGCTCCTCCCGCGTGGCCGTGCCCGTCAGCACGCCGACGCACAGTGCGCAGCCTGCGGCGCGGCCCATCCGGATGTCGTGCAGGTTGTCGCCGACGACAGCCACGTCGCCCGGCGCCAGTCCGGCCTCGCGGCAGAAGGCGAGGACCATGCCCGCTTCCGGCTTCCCGCCATGTCCGCTGTCGTAACCCGCCAGGAAGAGAGGCTGGCGGTCGAGCCCGATCTCGCGGAGGGTGGCCATAGCCCCGGAGGCGCTGTCACTCGTGGCGACCGCGAGCCTCAACCCGCGGGCGGCGAGGCGCTCGAACAGCGTGGCGACGTCCGTGACGGCGACAGCGCCAGCGGCACCTTGCGTGAAGATCTCGTCCAGTGCCGCCACGAGGCCGGCATGATCGTGGCGGGCACCAGCGGCGATCCACGCCTCCGCGATCTCCCCTGTGTGCCCCGCCGCCAGCAGGCTGCCACCTCGCACCCCGTGGCTCTGCGGATCCTGTCCGCCGACCGCCAGGAGGCGTACCTCGAGGTCGAGGTCCCCCGCTGCCGCGTACCTGGCCGCCCGGATGTTGATCGGGACCCAGGTCCGGGCGTAGTCGATCAGCGTGCCGTCCTTGTCGAATACGATGCCCCGTATCGGCACGCCTTCTCCCCTTCCACCGAACGCAGCACAGCCCGGCAGTCGAAGCTGCAACCGCTTCACTCCCGAGGCCGTCCTCAGGTCTCCACCACGATGTCTAGACCGAGTTCTGGCTCCGGGCCATCCGGCGGGCCTCTGTCGGGCTTAGGCCGAAGCGCTGCCGGAACGCGCGTGCGAAGGCCGAAGCCGATCCGAAGCCGACCCTTTCGGCGATCGCCGTGATGCTCTGCCGCGTCTCGACGACGAGCCTGCGCCCCGCATTCAGCCTGGCGCCCAGGTAGAACTCGCCGGGCGACATGCCGACGACGCTTGCGAAGAGTGTCTCGAGCGTTCTCCGGCTTGTGCCCAGTCGCTCTGCGATCCCGGCGACAGGTAGCGGATCGGCCAGCGCCTCCTCCATCAGTCGCATCGCCTTGGCCACGCGCGGCTCGTACCAGTCGAGCCGGCCGAGCGAGAGCGAGGGCTGCGGGTCCTCCCCGGTGCGCGACTGGTCGTAGATGAAGACGCTCGCGACATCCAGGGCGAGCGCGTAGCCCTGCCGCGCCCGGATCAGCGCAAGCATCGTGTCGAGGGCCGGCGACGCCCCGCCGGTCGTGAAGAACTGCCCGTCGATCACGTAGCGGTTGGGGCGAACGTCGGTGTCGGGAAAGCGGCTGGCAAAGATCTCGAGATCCTCCCAGTGTGTCGTCGCTCGACGGCCGCCGAGCAGACCGGCGAGCCCTAGGACCCATGCCCCTGCCTCGACGCCACCCATGCACAACCCTCGCCGCGCCAGGTGCCGCAGCTGCCCGAGAAGCCGCGGGCTCGCATGGCGCTCGACGTTGAACGAGGCGACCACCACGAGAGCGTCACGCGTCGCCTCGGGGTCGAACACGCCATCCATCGGCAGCCGGATGCCACTCGACGTGACGACTTCCGTGCCGACAGCTCCCAGCAGCCGCCAATCGTAGAGCTTGCGCCCGGACACGCGGTTGGCCGCCCGCAGCGGCTCGAGCGTCGAGGCGAACGAGAGCAGCGACACGTCCGGCAGGACCAGGAGGTCGAGCCGCAGCGTCTCCTCGCTGGGGTGAAAAATCGATCGGTGCACCGCGCAATCCGTATCAAGATCTGCGCGCCCTGTATCACATGGCGCGTGCCTCCACGCCAAGCTGCGCACCAACCGATCTCGAACAACCCGAAGGAGGAACGACATGGCGCTCGCGATGAACCGGGAGGTCTTCATAACCTGCGCGCTCTCCGGCGCCGGCGACACGACGGGCAAGTCCGACAAGGTGCCGGTCACGCCCGAGCAGCTCGCGAAGGACGCCATCGCCGCGGCCAAGGCCGGCGCGGCGGTCGTCCACATCCACGTCCGCGATCCGCAGACGAAGGCCGGCTCCCGCGACGTCGCGCTCTACCGCGAGGCCGTCGAGCGCATCCGAAACTCCGGCGTCGACATGGTGATCAACCTGACGGCCGGGATGGGCGGCGACCTGACGCTCGGCTCGACGGAAAAGCCGCTGCCGCCGGCCGAGACGGGCACCGACATGGTCGGCGCGACCGAGCGCCTGGCCCATGTCGCGGAGCTCCTGCCCGAGATCTGCACGCTCGACTGCGGCACGATGAACTTCGGTGAGGGCGACTACGTCATGACGAACACGCCCGCCATGCTCAAGGACATGGCGGCGCAAATCCAGAAGCTCGGCGTGAAGCCCGAGATCGAGATCTTCGACACGGGCCACCTCGTGCTCGCGAAGTGGCTCGTCGACCAGGGGCTGATCGACGAACCCGTCCTCGTCCAGCTCTGCATGGGCATTCCGTGGGGCGCGCCGAACGACCTGCCGACGCTCATGTCGATGGTCCACAACCTGCCGGAGAACTGGGTGTTCTCGGCCTTCTCGATCGGCCGCGACCAGATGCCCTATGCCGCCGCCGCGATGCTCGCCGGCGGCAATGTCCGCGTCGGCCTCGAGGACAACATCTACCTGTCGCGCGGTGTCCTGGCCTCGAACGAGGACCTCGTCCTGAAGGCGAAGGGGATCGTCGAGGGCCTCGGCGCGAAGGTGATCGGCCCCGACGCCGTGCGCGACAAACTCAAGCTCAGGAAGCAAGGCTGACGAAATGGCACTTCCGAGACAAGTCGCCGTGATCGGCGGCGGGGTGATCGGCGCCGGCTGGGTCGCCCGCTACATCCACAACGGCATCGACGTCGCGATCTTCGATCCCGACCCGGAGGCCCCGCGCAAGGTTGGCGAGGTCGTCGCCGGCGCCGACCGCGCCTACGCGCGGCTCACGAACGCACCGCAGACCGCCAAGGGCAGCTATCGTTTCGCCTCTTCCGTGGCCGACGCGGTGAAGGACGCCGAGCTGATCACAGAGGCCGCCCCCGAGCAGACGGCGCTGAAGCGGAAGATCTACGCCGAGATCGAGGCTGCGGCGGGCGCCGACGTTCCGATCGCCTCCTCGACCTCAGGCATCAAGCCGACCGACCTGCAGGCCGAGATGAAGCATCCCGGCCGCCTGCTCGTGGCGCACCCCTTCAACCCGGTCTACCTCCTGCCGCTCGTCGAGATCGTCGGCGGCGAGAAGAGCAGCGAAGCTGCGATGACGAGGGCCGAGGAGATTTTCTCGGAGATCGGCATGAAGCCGCTCCGTATCCGCAAGGAAATCGACGCCTTCGTCGCCGACCGCTTCCTCGAGGCGGTTTGGCGCGAAGCCTTGTGGCTCGTGAAGGACGGCGTGGCGACGACCGAGGAGATCGACGACGCGATCCGCTTCGGCTTCGGCCTGCGCTGGGCGCAGATGGGCCTGTTCGAGACCTACCGCGTCGCCGGCGGCGAGGCGGGCATGCGCCACTTCATGGCGCAGTTCGGCCCCACGCTGAGCTGGCCGTGGACGAAGCTCATGGACGTGCCGGAGTTCAACAACGAGCTCGTCGACCTGATCGCCGGCCAGTCGGACGCACAGTCGGGCCACCGATCCATCCGGGAGCTCGAGCGGATCCGCGACGAGAACCTCGTCGCGATCATGCAGGCGCTGAAAGGTCAGAACGACGGCAAGGGCTGGGGTGCCGGCGAAACGCTGCGCCAGTACGAGGACCGGCTCTACGCACGTGCCCATGCGCGCGCCGCCGCGGCCGAGCACGACATCACGAAGCCGCTGCGGCTCCACGAGACGACCGTTTCGCCCGCCTGGACGGACTATAACGGCCACATGACCGAGTTCCGCTACCTGCAGGTTCTCGGCGACGCGACCGACGCGCTCCTGCGCTTCGTCGGCATGGACGAGGCCTACAACGCGTCGGGCCGCTCCTTCTACACGGTCGAGACGCATATAAGGCACCTGCGCGAGGTCCGCGCCGGCAAGCCGATCCACGCGCTCACCACCGTCCTGATGGCGGACGAGAAGAAGCTCCACCTCTTCCACGAGATCCGCCACGGCGAGACGGACGAGGTGCTGGCGACGGGCGAGCACCTGCTGCTGCACGTCGACACGAAGGAGGGCCGCGCCTGCCCGGCCGGCGAGGAGATCCAGGCGAAGGCGAAGCAGATCGCCGCCGCGCACGAGGCCCTGCCCCGTCCCGAGGGCGCCGGCCGATCGGTCGGACAGAAGAAATAGCGGGAGGACCGACATGAATTTCGACCTGACGGACGAGCAGCGCATGGTGGTCGACACCGTGCGCGAGTTCGTCGAGACCGAGATGTACCCGCACGAGGCCGAGGTCGAGCGGCTCGGCGAGGTGCCGAAGGAGATCGGCGCCGAGATCAAGCGCAAGGTCATCGAGCTCGGCTTCCACGCGCCGAACATGGCCGAGGAGGTCGGCGGCGGCGGCCTCGACCACCTGACCTTCGCGCTCCTCGAGCGCGAGCTCGGCCGCGCCTCGATGGCGCTGTCGGTGTTCTGGGGTCGCCCCTCGAATATCCTGATGGCCTGCGAGGGCGAGCAGCGCGAGAAGTACCTCATGCCCGCCGTCACCGGCGAGAAGATGGACGCGCTCGCGATGACCGAGCCGGACGCGGGCTCCGACGTGCGCGGCATGAAGTGCTTCGCGCGGGCCGACGGCGACGACTTTGTCGTCAACGGCACGAAGCACTTCATCTCCCACGCCGACGTCGCCGACTTCGTCATCGTCTTCATCGCGACGGGCGAGGAGGACACGCCGCGCGGCCGCAAGAAGAAGATCACCTGCTTCCTCGTCGACCGCGGCACGCCGGGCTTCGAGATCGTGCCGGGCTACCGCTCGGTGTCGCATCGCGGCTACCACAACATGATCCTGAACTTCGACGACTGCCGCCTGCCGCGGAGCCAGGTGCTCGGCGAGATCGACGGCGGCTTCGACGTGATGAACGAGTGGCTCTACGCCACGCGCATCACGGTGGCGGCGATGTGCGTCGGCCGGGCGCGCAGGGTCTTCGACCTCGCCGTGCAGTACGCCGCCGACCGCAAGCAGTTCGGCCAGCCGATCGGCAAGTTCCAGGGCGTCGGCTTCAAGCTCGCCGACATGATCACGGAGATCGACGCGGCCGACTGGCTGACCCTCGCCTCGGCCGACGCGCTCGACAAGGGCCGCGACGCGAACCGCCAGATCGCCTCGGCGAAGCTCTACGCGAGCGAGATGCTGGCGCGCGTCACCGACGAGGCGATCCAGATCTACGGCGGCATGGGCCTGATGGACGAACTGCCGCTCGAGCGCTTCTGGCGCGATGCCCGCGTGGAACGCATCTGGGACGGCACCTCGGAGATCCAGAGGCACATCATCGCCCGCAGCCTCCTGCGTCCGCTGGGCGCCTGATGTCGCGGCTCGAGCGGGTCTTCAGGCCGAGAACACTCGCCGTCATCGGTGGCAGGCAGGCCGAGGAGGTGGTGCGGCAGTGCGACCGGATGGGCTTCGACGGCGACATCTGGCCGGTCCACCCCAAGAAGGACGAAGTCTGCGGGCGGCGCTGCTACCGCAGCATCGCGGACCTCCCTGCCGCCCCCGACGCGGCCTTCGTCGGCGTCAATCGAGAGCTGACGGTTTCGATCGTGCGCGCGCTTTCCGCCCGCGGCGCCGGCGGGGCGATCTGCTACGCCTCCGGCTTCGGCGAGACGCATGACGGGGCGGCGCTGAACGCCGCCCTCCTCGAGGCGGCGGGCAAGATGCCGGTCGTCGGCCCCAACTGCTACGGCGTCATCAACTATCTCGACGGCGCCCTGATGTGGCCCGACCAGCACGGGGGAAAACGCTGCGAGCGCGGCGTGGCAATCGTCACGCAGTCCTCCAACATCGCGATCAACATGACGATGCAGCGCCGCGGCCTGCCGATCGCCTATGTCGCGACGGCCGGCAACCAGGCGCAGACGGGCCTGTCGGAGATCGCGCTGGCACTCCTCGAGGATCCCCGCGTCACCGCGGTCGGCCTGCATGTCGAGGGCATCGACGATCTGCGCCGCTACGAGGCGCTCGCCGAGGCCGCCCGGAAGGCCGGCACCCCCGTCGTCGCCTTCACCGTCGGGCGCTCCGACGAGGCGCGCGCCGCCACCGTCTCCCACACGGCCTCCGTCGCCGGCGCCGCCGCCGCGTCCGACGCATTCTTCGACCGGCTCGGCATCCCGCGGCTCCACACGATCCCGGAGTTCCTCGAGACGCTGAAGCTCCTCCACGTCCACGGCCCCCTCCCCGGCTCCGCAATCTCGTCGATGAGCTGCTCTGGCGGCGAGGCGGCGATCATGGCGGACGCGGCGGTCGGCCGGCGTGTGTCGTACAAGAAGCTGGGCTGTGCGGACCGGGCGCGCGTGAAATCGACCCTCAACGACATGGTCGCGATCGCCAACCCGCTCGACTACCACACCTTCGTCTGGGGCAAGCGCGAGGCGATGGCCGACACGTTCTCGGCCATGATGGAGACGGGCTTCGACCTCTCCTGCCTCGTCCTCGACTTCCCCCGCACCGACCGCTGCGACGATGCCGACTGGGACGTCACGGTGAACGCTCTGTCCGATGCCGTCTCGCGCACCGGCGCGCGCGCCGCGATCGTCGCGTCGATGACCGAGAACCTGCCCGAGGCCCGCTGCGAGGAGATCGTCGGCCTCGGCATCGTGCCGTTCTGCGGCATCGCCGAGACGATGGCGTCCATCGAGGCCGCCGCGCAGATCGGGCGGGCGTGGGCGCGGCCCTTCGCCTCGCCCGCGCTCGTCGGGACGGAGCCGACCTTCGACACGCGCACGCTTTCCGAGCCCGAGGCGAAGGCCGCGCTCGCCGCCGCCGGCATTCCCGTGCCTCGCGGCTGCGTCGCCCGCACGCCTGCCGAAGCGGCCGCCATCGCGGCGGAGATCGGCTTCCCCGTCGCGCTGAAAGCGATCGGCCTCGCCCACAAGAGCGAGGCCCGCGGCGTCAGGCTGAGGCTCACAGACGCCGCCGCGGTCGAGGCAGCGGCCGGCGACATGGCCGGCATCACGACCGGCTTCCTCGTCGAGTGCATGGTCGACGAGCCCGTCGCCGAGCTGCTCGTCGGCGTGGTGCGCGACCCGCAGTTCGGCTTCCTCATGACGCTCGGCCTCGGCGGCGTGCTCGTCGAGCTCCTGAAGGACACCGTGTCGCTCATCCTGCCGGCGACGCGAGACGAGTTCCGCACCGCGCTCATGTCGCTGAAGGCTGCGCCGGTCCTCACCGGCTATCGCGGCAGCCGCGCCTCCGACCTCGAGGCGGCGCTCGACGCGATCGAGGCGGTCGCCGCCTATGTCGCAGCCAACGCAGGCCATCTGCAGGAAATCGAGATCAATCCGCTGCTCGTCTGCGGCGAGGGCCGGGGTGCCTTCGCGGCCGACGCGCTGATCCGCACGAAGGAGGAATCATGGGCGACGCCGTGAAGACCCGCCGCGAGGGCGGCATCCTCGAGGTCACGCTCGACCGGCCGAAGGCGAACGCGATCGACTATCCCACGAGCCGGGTGATGGGCGAGGTGTTCGCGGAGTTCCGCGACGATCCCGACACGCGCGTCGCGATCGTCACCGGCGGCGGGAGCAAGTTCTTCTCCGCCGGCTGGGACCTGAAAGCCGCGGCGGCCGGCGCCGCCGTCGACGACGACACGGGCATCGGCGGCTTCGGGGGCCTGCAGGAGCTCAGGGACTTCAACAAGCCCGTCATCGCCGCCGTCAACGGCATGGCGGTCGGCGGCGGCTTCGAGCTCGCGCTCTCCTGCGACCTCATCCTCGCGGCCGATCACGCGACCTTCGCGCTGCCGGAGATCCGCGCCGGCACGGTCGCCGACGCCGCGACCGCGAAGCTGCCGAAGCGCATCCCGTTTCACGTGGCGATGGACATGCTCTACACCGGCCGCTGGATGGACGCGGAGGAAGCGCTGCGCTGGGGCCTCCTGAAGGAGATCGTCCCCGCCGCGGGCCTCATGGACAAGGCCTGGGAGCTCGCGCGCCTGCTCGAGAAGGGCCCGCCTCTCGTCTTCGCCGCGATCAAGGAGATCGCCCGCGACGCGGAGGGCTCGGACTACCAGACCGTGATGAACAAGATCGCCCGGCGGCAATACGCCACCGTCGACATCCTGTACGGCAGCGAGGACCAGCTCGAGGGACCCCGCGCCTTCGCCGAGAAACGGGATCCCGTCTGGAAAGGTCGCTGACGATCCGCCACGAGCGAGGGCGGTCGGGTGCAGCCTCAGGAGGCTCGCGACGCCCGCGTGTCCCTCAGATCTGGCGGGTGACGTTCGTGCGGAAGGCTTCGATGTGGAACCGCATCGCCTCGGCGGCCCCATCCGGATCGTGCGCGGCGATGGCATCCACTATCGCGGCGTGCTGCTCGCACACGCGGTCGTGGTGGTCGGGCGCCCTGAGGGAGACGAACCAGAAGCGCTGGGCGCGGTCGTGCAGGTTCGCCAGGAAATCCGACAGGATCGAGTTGCGCCCCGCGGCCGACAGCGCGGAATGGAACTCCCGGTCGAGACGCATCAGCTCGTTGATCTCGCGCCGCCGTGACGCACGGCGCATGCCGTCGAGGTTGTCGCGCAGCACCTCCACGTCGCCCCGTTCGGCGCGCTGCGCGGCAAGCCGGGCACAATAGGTCTCGTTGATCACCCGAACGTCGATGATCTCGAGCGCCTCATGGAGGCTGAGCGGCCGAACCATGACGCCTTTGCGCGGCAGCACCTCCACGAGACCATCGACCATGAGCCGGTCGAGCGCCTGGTGCACCGGCGTCCGCCCGATGCCGAGAGCCGTGCTGACGGCTGCTTCGCTCAAGACCTCGCCCGGCCTCAGCTCGCAGGTGATGATCTGCTGCTTGATCAGCCTGTACGCCTGGTCGCGCAGCGAGACTCGCCGCGCGGGTCCCTCGTCGCGCTGCATGCCCTTCTCGCGCGCAGCCGCCTGCTCCTGCATGCTCATCGTGTGCTGCCGTCTCTGGCCCCGGGCGGCAAAGCTAGGGCCTCAGCCGCGGTCGGGCAATTCGCGTATCGCATAGCGGCACGTCAGCCGCCGGTTCAGCACGGGATCCTCAAGCTCGCACTCGAAGGCGGTCGCGGGACGCACGCCGCCGATCGCCACGAACGTGCCGCCGAACATCACCGTGCCGGGCTTCAGCTGCCCGCCAGCGTCATACCCATGGATGAGAGAGTCCGGCGGAAGCATGCCCTTCAGCGCGCCCTCCTGATAGAGCACGCGTTCGCCGTCGATCATGGCGTGGCTGCGGAGCACGAGCTCGTCCCAGTGGTCCGCGACCTCTTCGAATGGCCAGACCGCCGCCCCGATCGGCTTGTCGCACATCTGCTTCGACAGCGTGACACCGATTGTCTCGGCCTTGCGATCGGTGTGGTCTGAGCCGACGCCGACATAGAGGCCCCTGGGCCCGGCCAGGAGGACGAACTCGGCCTCGCCGGTCGACGCGCCACCGAGAACCTCGATCGTGGGTGCCCGAGTGAGGCGGCTCGCGGCCGCGGCGTAGTAGATCGGGGTGTGCGCGGGTCGCTTGACCCCCAGCGCCTCGAGCTCGGCGATGTGGTGCTCCATCGCCTCCTTGTTCCGGCCCGTCCAGCCGGCGATCACCAGCTCGTCGACCGAAATCGTGTCGTCCGACGCGCCGTTCACGCTCTCGATCCGGATGGGCAGTTCAAGCATCTTGGTTTTTCCCTTGCGCGAGCACGGTAGGGGGGTGGCCCGGTTCTTTGGTTGGCGCTGCCGGCAGCCTGCCCGCCCTCGTGAGGCCGCGACAGGCTGTGCAACACAGCTCCACGTTTAATGCCCTTGTGAAATTTCACAAGACCTTTTTAATATATCGCTGATCGCCACCGAGCGAGGGGCGTGGGGCGGCCGCCATGGGGCATCGCGGTGACCGCCCGAGCCTCGGCACCGAGGCGCCAACGAGGAGAACAGGACATGTGGAAGCTAGCAGCGACACTCGCGGTCGGACTGGGCGTGATCGCCGGGCCCGCGGCGGCGCAGGACAGGCCCGAGCGGATCGGGATGGGGATCTTCACCTTCACATCGGGGCCCGCGGCCGCCTACGGTATGCCGGGCCGCAACGCCGCGGAGTTGATCATCGAACAGATCAACGAGGCCGGCGGCATCGGCGGCGTGCCGATCGCGCCGACCTATGTCGACGAGGCTCAGGGCGGCGAGGGCGTGGTGTCGGAGTTCCGGCGGCTGGCCGGCGACCAGTCGATCGGCGTGATGGTGGCCGCGCTGTCGAGCGGCAACTGCATGGCGCTCGCGCCGATCGCTGACCAGCTCGAAGTGCCGATGGTCACCTGGAACTGCGACACGCACCAGCTCTTCCTCGGCGAGGAGCACCCTTACGTCTTCCGGCCGAATTCGAGCACGGTCCCGGAGTTCATCTCCTACGCGGCCTACCTCGCCCAGAAGAGCCCCGACGCGACCCGCATCGCGATCATCAATCCCGACTACGCCTTCGGTCACGACGCTGCGCAGATCTTCACCGGCGCGATGAAGGCCTTCAACCCGGACGTCGAGGTGGTGGCCGAGCTCTTCCCCAAGCTCGGCACGGCGAGCTTCAACACCGAGATCTCGCGCATCGCGGCCGCCAGGCCCGACGTCATCTTCTCGAATCTCTGGGGGGCCGACCTTGAGAACTTCGTCCGCCAGGCGCAGGCCCGCGGCCTCTTCCGGTCGTCGCAGGTCGTCCTGGCGCTCGGCGAATCGGTGCTGCAGCGCGTCGAACTGCCGGAAGGAGTCATCGTCGGCGTGCTCGGTGACGGCTGGTGGATGTCGCCGGATGCCCAGGCGAACGAGCGGACGAAGGAGTTCGTCTCGGCCTACAGGGAGAGGTTCGGCGAGTACCCGGTCTTCCCCGCCATGAAGATGGCGAACACGATCCTCGCCGTTCAGGCGGCCTACGAGAAGGCGATCGAGGCGAGCGACGGCTGGCCCGGCCGCGCCGATCTCCGCGAAGCCTTCGCGGGCCTCGAGCTCGAGACGCTGACCGGCACGGTGACGGTCCGCGAGGATCATGACGGTCTCGTGGACCAGCTGGTCGGCGTCACCGTCGCGTCCGACGAACACGACTTCCCCGTCATCGGCGAGATGGTGCGCTACCCTGCCGACCAGGTGACGCCGCCGGTCGGCGAGGACCCGATGGCCTGGATCGGGACGCTGACGCCCGACTTCGCAGCCTCGCTGCCGAAGCCCGGATCCTACGAGTAGGAGCCGTTCGACGCGCGGGCGGGGCCTGCCCCGCCCGCTGAACCCCCAAAGAGCGTCGCATCATCCCGGGCCACGATGGACATCATCATACCTCTTCTGGTCGACGGCCTTGCGGCCGCGTCCCTCATCTTCTTCATCGCCGTCGGATTGACGCTCGTCTTCAGCGTGCTCCGCGTCCTCAACGTCGCCCACGGGAGCTTCTATTCGATCGGCGCCTACGTGGCCGTCTCGATCGGCGGCTGGGCGGCGAGCGCGGGCCTCAGCCCCTGGCTGTCGTTCCCGATCCTGCTGATCAGCGCGGCTCTGGTCGCGGCACTGCTCGGGCCGTTCATCGAGGCGACCTTCATCCGCTACACCTACGGCAAGCCCGAGGCGCTGCAGATCCTTGTGACGTTCGCGCTCTTCCTGATCTTCGAGGATCTCCAGAAGCTCGTCTTCGGCGTCCAGGCGCACTACCAGGACGCGGCGATGCAGGTGCTCGGCGTGAGCGAGATCGGGGGCATCATCTACCTGAACTACCAGCTCCTGCTGATCGCGCTCGCCGTCGTCGTGGTCGTGAGCCTGCGATTGCTGATGCGGCACACGAGGCTCGGCAAGCTGATCCTCGCGGTGGTCGCCGACCCGGAGGTGTCCGTCACCCTCGGCATCAACGCGCGCCAAGTCTATTCCATCGCCTTCACGATCGGCGTCTTCCTCGCGGCCCTCGGGGGTGCGCTCGCCACCCCGACCTCGGGGGTCGCGCCCGGGCTCGGAGCGGAGGCGATCGTGCTCGGCTTCGCGGTGGCCGCAATCGGCGGCCTCGGGCAGATCGAGGGCGCCGCGCTCGCGGCCGTCATCGTCGGGCTCTCGCGCGTGATCGCGATCTACTATGCCCCGGCGTTCGAGCCCGTCATGCCGTATCTCGTGATGCTCGTCGTCCTCCTCGTGCGCCCCTACGGGCTGTTCGGCACCGCCCAGGCCCGAAGGATCTGACGACGATGCGCATCGCCCTCCTCCTCGCGCTCGCGGCGCTCTTCGTCGCGTTCCCCCTCGCGTTTCCCTGGCTCGCCTTCGTCTTCACCCTCGTGATCTCGAAGGGCTTCGCGGCGCTCGGCGTCGCGGTCCTGCTGCGCGCCGGCCTCATCTCGATCGGGCACGCGCTCTTCTATTCGTTGGGCGCCTACACCGTCGCCTACCTTTCGAGGGGAGCAGGCGTCACGGACCTTATCCTGCAACTCGCCGGCGCGGTCGCCGTGTCGAGCCTCGTCGGCCTGATCATCGGCCTCTTCATGGTGCGCTACCGCGGCATCTTCTTTGCGATGCTGAACCTCGCCGTCTCGATGGTCTTCTTCACCCTCCTCTCGAAGCTCTACGCCCTCACGGGGGGCACGGACGGAGTCCGCATCGGAACGCCGACATTGTTCGGCACCACGATCGAGCGCGATACGCTCGAGAGCATCCTTCTCTACGGCGGCCTCGTCCTCGCCTTCGGCGTGGGCTACCTCGTGCACCGGTATCTCAAGAGCCCGATGGGCGAGGCGCTCCCGGCGGTCGAGACGAACGAGATCCGCCTCGAGTATCTCGGGATCGCGGTGCCGAGGGTTCTGCTCGCGGCCTATGTCGCCTCGGCTGGACTGGCCGGCCTCGGCGGGGCGATGTACGGACTGCTTGTCGGACACGTGTCGCCGGAACTGGCCTACTGGACCATCTCGGGACAGCTCGTGCTCGTGGCGGTCCTCGGCGGCATAGGCGGCGTGGTCGGACCGTTCGTGGGAGCCTTCTTCCTCGAGATCATCCGGTCCTTCGCCGTCATCTACTTCGACAACATCTGGAACCTCATCATCGGAGCCGGGCTCCTGATCGTCATCTTCTTCCTGCCCCGCGGGCTCTATGGGCTCATCGAGCGGGCGACGCAGCGGGGGCCACGTCGATGACCGCGCCGCTTCTTTCGGTCCGTGACGTCCACGTCTCCTTCGGGGGCGTCCGCGCCGCCGACGGCGTGGATGTCGAGGTGCGCCAAGGGGAAGTCCTGGCGATCATCGGTCCCAACGGGTCGGGCAAGACGACCTTCATCAACCTCTGCACCGGCTACGTGAAGCCGCACGCAGGCTCGATCCACCTCGAAGGGCGCGACATCACCCGCAACACGCCCCGCCAGATCACGAAGCTCGGGATCGCCCGCGCCTTCCAGATCCCGCAGCTCTTCACGGAGCACCGCGTGATCGACAACCTGATGCTGGCCGTCGCCGCGCGCCAGGGCTTCTGGCAGGTTCTCGCCCCGCTCGACCAGCCCGCACACAGGCAGCGCGCAACCGCGCTTCTCGAGATGGTCGGGCTTCAGGATCAGGCCGAGAGCGACGTCGCCACGCTGCCCGAAGGCATCCGCAAGCTGACGGACATCGCACTCGCACTCGCGCTCGAGCCGCGCCTGCTGCTGCTCGACGAGCCGACCGCGGGCGTGAGCTCGGGGGAGAAGTTCCCCCTCATGGACCGGTTGATGAACGTCCTGCGCTCACAGGGCGTGACCGCGGTCTTCGTCGAGCACGACATGGACCTCGTTCGCCGCTACGCCGACCGCGTGATCGTCTGGAACCAGGGGAAGGTCGTCGCCGACGGACCGCCCGACGAGGTGATGAACGACCCCGCGGTCTTGCGCGACGTGGTGGGAGTGATCTGATGCTCGTCCTTCATAACGCGCGCGTCGAATTCGGCGGCCACACCGTGCTGCGCGACGTCTCGTTCGAGCTGCCGCAAGGGCGCACGACCGTCATGATCGGCCGCAACGGCGCCGGCAAGACGACGACGCTGCGCACCATCATGGGGCTCCTGCCGCTCTCGGCGGGCCGCATCACGATCGACGGCCAGGATCTCGCGGAGGTGCCGGACCACGGCCGCGCCGCCCTCGGTATCGGCTATGCCCCCGAGGACCGGCGCATGATCCCCGGCTTTACCGTCGAGGAGAACCTTCTTCTGCCGACGCTCGCCCTGAAGCTCGACCAGTCGACGACGCGCGAGCGGCTCGGCTCCGTCTACGAGCTGATGCCGGAGCTGCGCGAGCTGTCCCGGCGGCCCGGGGGCAGCCTGTCGGGCGGCCAGGGCAAGATGGTGGCGCTCGGCCGCGCGCTCATGGTGGCGACGCGGGTCATCCTGCTGGACGAGCCGTTCCAGGGCCTGGCACCGGCGCTCGCGCTGAACTACGCCCGAACCCTCGCCAAGGTGCGCGACCAGCGGAAGGACCTCACGCTGCTCGTGACGGAGTCGAGTCCGCAACTGCTGGGCGGCGTGACGGACCGGGCGCTTCAGATCGAGCGCGGCGAGGTGATGGAGACGACGCTCGCCGAGGCACGGCACTGAGCTCTGCCACCGAAAAACGGGAAGAGGCGCCCGGAGGCGCCTCTCGAACTCCGCCTCTGCGGAACCTCGGCCTAAGGGTAGTAGTGGATCTCGACGAGCAGGCAGCCCTTCTCGGACTTGAAGGGGCCGTGATAGGCGCCGGGCGGGCGGCAGGCATAGGTGTTCGGCGGGAAGCTCTCACCGCCCTCGCCGTTCTCGTCGTTGCCGACCGTCAGGTCGCCGGAGATCAGGTAGACCTCCTCGTAGTAGTCGTGGACGAAGGGCTTCGTCGTGAAGACGCCGGGCTCGAAGCGCAGGAGCCTCGTGCGGTTCCCCACCTTCTTCTCCTCGTCGAGGTAGCCGGCCAGGATCTTCTGCTGGATCCCCGCCGGATATCCCGGAGGGCTCGCGAAGCCTTCGGTCATGTCGACCGTGTGGAACTCCAGATGCGGCTTGTCGATCGCCATTCCTGCTCTCTCTTCCGTTGCGGGGCCACCGAGCGTCTTCGGCGACCCCTGATCCATGCTCGTCCCGGGCAGTCTATTCCGCCGCCCGCTTCACCTTCTGCAGCTCTTCGTCGAGCGAATAGCTCGACAGGCAGTCCTCGACGAGCCGCCCCGCGCCTTCCCAGTCGTAGCTGCGGAACGAGTGACCCTTCGTCACGAAGGTGGCGCCCGCATAGAACATCTCGTATTGCGAGTGCCGCGAGGCGAACTCCGAGCCGATCGCGTCCCACACGAGCTTGAAGAACTTCACGCGCTCGCGCGAGGAACGGACCGGCGACTGCTGCGTCTTGTCGATGATCGACGCGATATAGGGATCGGCGAAGTCCTCGATGCTGGACGGCAGCATGATGACGCCGCCACCCGCGAGGTCCCGCAGCGAGGTGATCACCTTGCCGTAGAGCTGCTGGGTCAGCACCTGCGCGCTGTAGAGCGTGTGGCGGTCCGGCACGAAGTAGCCGTTCTCCATCCGCCCCTTCACCTCCATCGAGCGCACGAGCGCGTCGACCATCTTCGCCTCGGCGGCGATCTGCCCCAGCATCTCCCGGACCTGCGGGAAGGCGCTCGTGCCGTTCGTCTCCGTGATGCCGCGCGCGAGCCCCGCGAGGAAGCGCATCTTCACCATGAGCCGGATCTGGCACTGGTAGTTCTGGTGAACGTGCGCCGGCGTGGCGTGGAACTGCTTCGCGACCATCTGCACGTTCTTGTGCACGAAGACACGCTCCCACGGCACCTTCACGTCCTCGAAATAGAGGACGGCGTCGTTCTCGTCGAAACGGCTCGCCAGCGGGTTGTCGAAGCGCGACTGGGCACCGGCTTCGTAGGACTTGCGCGACAGGACCCGCAAGCCCTTCGCGTTCATGGGGATGACGAAGGAGAGCGCGTAGATCTCGTCGCCCTCGCGCAGCGGCTGGATGCAGGTGACGAAGACCTCGTTGGCCATGATGCCCGACGTCGCGAGCATCTTGGCGCCGCGCACCGTGATGCCCTCCGCGTCCTCGTCGACCACGCCGGTCGTGAGGTAGGGGTCGGCCTGCTCGTGCGCCGCCTTCGACCGGTCCGCCTGCGGGTTGATGATGACGTAGGTCAGGAAGAGGTCGTTGTCGCGCGCGTAGCGGTAGTAGTCGGCGAGCGCCTTCGCGCGGCCCTGGTCGTACTGCTCGAAGACTGGCAGGCCCATATACATGCCGGAGATGCAGGAGGCGACGTGGTCCGGCGAGCGGCCGAGGAAGCCGTAGTGCTGCTCCGACCACGACTCGAGCGCCTCGCGGCGCTTCACGAGTTGCTCGTAGCTCGTCGGCAGCTCCCACATCCGGTTGACGCGCTTGCCGGTCTCCGTCTCGAAGGTCATGAGCTCGGGGTTCTGCGCCTGGTGGTTGTAAAGCTGCGCGTAGGAGCGCACGGCGTTGCGGAAGGCCGGATCGTCCACGGGCTCCGCAACCTGATGGCCGTCGATATAGACCGTGCGTCCGTCGCGCAGGCTCTCGACGTGCATGTCGCCGTTCTTGATCATCTCGAAGATCTCCATCCTCTGGAAGTATCGATCACCAGCCGAGCAGCCACAGCGCGTCGGCGGGCACCGTCATGTCGTGATCCTTCGTCAGCTCGCGGTAGCGGCCCGCTTGGAAGACGAGTGGCTCGGCGTCGGGGCGCGGCAGGTCGTAGCGCAACACGCGCCCGACGAAGATCAGGTGGTCGCCGCCGGGGTACTGGTGCTCGGCACGGCACTCGAACCGCGCCACGGCCCCCGCGATCAGCGGCGCCCCGGTGACGCCCGTCTCCACCGCCACGCCCTGCCACTTGTCGGTGGCGGCGCGTGCGAAGCGGTTCGAGACGTCCTGCTGGTTCCAGGCGAGCACGTTCACGGCGTAGTGCTGCGCCTGCCGCCACCCCTCGATGCCGCGGGCGGCCGTGGCGACCGAGAACAGGACGAGCGGGGGATCGAGCGAGACGGAGCTGAAGGAGTTGACCGTCATGCCGAGGCGCTCCTCGCCGACCTCGGCCGTGACGACGCAGACGCCCGTGGCGAAGGCGCCGAGGGCGTTGCGGAAGGCCCGCGGGTCGTGGGGCGCAAGCGTTGCTTCGCTCATGCGTCCTCCTTTCGGTCCCGGGTCGCGATCTCGTAGCCCATGAGCGCGGTGGCCGCGTCGCCGCCGGCGATCAGCCCCGGCAGAAGCTCGAGGATCCTGTCGAGATCCCGCGCGTCGAGGCTCGCGAACAGCGTGTCGTTGGCACGCGACTGGGTCGGCGCGAGGCCCGCCAGAAGGCGCCGCGCCTTCTCCGTCACGCTCAGCCGCACGCGGCGGCGGTCGGTGGTGCTCGGGCGCTTCGACACGAGGCCCTTCTTCACGAGACGCCCGACCTCGAGCGTCACGAATGCGCCGCTGCAATGGAGGTGGGCGGCGACGGTCGAGACGCTCACGTCGCCCTCCTCCTCCAGGTGAGCGATCGAGATGAGGATCGTGTATTGCGGCCCGCTCAGGCCGACGAGCCCGGCGAGCCCGTTGCGCGTCGCCTCGAGCCGGGCGGTGAAGGCGAGGAGCCCGTGGACGAACGCACGGAACGCGCCGTCGCCACCCTCCCGCAGCAAATCCTTGCGCGACACCGTGAGCCTGCGCGGCTCCCCTTGGACCTGCCCCCCGGGCCCAGACCGGCGGTCTGTCAGCGCGCTGCCTTCTTGCATAGCCATATAGCTAAGTTACAAAGCTATTGTGCCATGTCAACGACAATCGCGTCGGCCTGAGCCAGCGCCGGCCGACCTCCGCCTTCTCAAAACTTGCGTGGCTGCGCCCGACCCGGTCTGCAGTGGCCGGGATTCAGCCCTTCCGCCGAAACACTTGTGCGCGCGGGGCCAGTCGTGGCAATCGTCGGGGCGGCGGCCGCACCGGGATAGGAGCGGATCGCAGACGCCGGCCGACGGAGCAGGCCGAGCCGGCGAACAAGCCGCAAAGAGCTGGCCGCTCGGGGCCGAGCCGCAAGATCACGAGAAGCATCCACGATGGCCGTCGTTTACCGCTCCCGCACCACCACCCATGGCCGCAACATGGCCGGCGCCCGCGGCCTGTGGCGCGCCACCGGCATGAAGGACGAGGATTTCGGCAAGCCGATCGTCGCGATCGCCAACTCCTTCACCCAGTTCGTGCCGGGCCACGTGCACCTGAAGGACCTGGGCCAGCTCGTCGCGCGCGAGGTCGAGAAGGCCGGCGGCGTCGCCAAGGAGTTCAACACGATCGCCGTCGACGACGGCATCGCGATGGGGCACGACGGGATGCTCTATTCGCTGCCCTCGCGCGAGCTCATCGCCGACAGCGTCGAATACATGGTCAACGCCCACTGCGCCGACGCCCTCGTCTGCATCTCGAACTGCGACAAGATCACGCCCGGCATGCTGATGGCTGCGCTGCGGCTCAACATCCCCGTCGTCTTCGTCTCCGGCGGCCCGATGGAAGCCGGCAAGGTCAAGCTCTCGACCGGCGAGAAGGCGGTCGACCTGATCGACGCGATGGTCGCCGCGGCGGATGACAGGGTGTCGGACGCCGACGTGCTGGTGATGGAGCAGGCCGCCTGCCCGACCTGCGGCTCGTGCTCGGGCATGTTCACCGCGAACTCGATGAACTGCCTGACGGAGGCGCTCGGCCTGTCGCTGCCCGGCAACGGCTCGACGCTCGCGACCCATGCCGACCGCAGGCGGCTCTTCGTCGAGGCGGGCCACCTCGTGGTCGACCTCGCCAAGCGCTACTACGAGGAGGGCGACGAGAGCGTGCTGCCGCGCTCCATCGCCTCGTGGCAGGCCTTCGCGAACGCCATGACGCTCGACATCGCCATGGGCGGCTCGACGAACACCGTGCTCCACCTCCTCGCGGCCGCGCAGGAGGGCGAGGTCGACTTCACCATGGCGGACATCGACAAGCTGTCCCGCAAGGTGCCGGTGCTGTGCAAGGTCGCCCCTGCGGTGGCCGACGTGCACATGGAGGATGTCCACCGCGCCGGCGGTATCATGGCGATCCTCGGCGAGCTCGATCGCGGCGGCCTGATCGACACGTCCGTGCCGACGGTGCATTCCGCGACGATGGCGGAGGGGCTTTCCCGGTGGGACATCATGCGCACGGAGAGCAACTCGGTGCGCCAGTTCTACGCCGCGGGCCCCGGCGGTATCCCGACGCAGGTCGCGTTCTCGCAGGACTGCCGCTACGACAGCGTCGACACCGACCGGAAGACGGGGGTCATCCGCGACGTGGAGCACGCCTTCTCGAAGGATGGCGGCCTGGCCGTGCTCTACGGGAATCTCGCCGAGGACGGCTGCATCGTGAAGACGGCGGGCGTCGACGAGTCGATCCTCACCTTCTCCGGTCCCGCCCGGATCTTCGAGAGCCAGGACGCGGCGGTGAGCGCCATCCTCACGGGCAAGATCGTGCCGGGCGACATCGTCCTCATCCGCTACGAGGGCCCGCGCGGCGGCCCCGGCATGCAGGAGATGCTCTATCCCACGAGCTATCTGAAGTCGAAGGGCCTCGGGAAGGCCTGCGCCCTCGTGACCGACGGGCGCTTCTCGGGCGGCTCGTCGGGCCTGTCGATCGGCCACGTCTCGCCGGAAGCGGCGGAAGGCGGCACGATCGGGCTCGTCAATGACGGCGACCTGATCGAGATCGACATCCCGAACCGCTCGATCCATCTCGCCGTCGACGAGGCCGAACTGGCCGCGCGCCGCGAGGCGCAGGAGGCGAAGGGCTTCCAGCCGGCCGAGCCGCGCAAGCGCAAGGTCTCGAAGGCGCTGAAAGCCTACGCCGCGATGACGACGAGCGCGGCGAAGGGCGCGGTGCGCAAGGTCGACTGAACGTCGCTGGCGGCGCGGTCGCTCTGCGCCGCCACCTCAGTTCAGCTGCAGCCAGTCGCGCGCCGAACGCTGCGCGGTGGCGATCTCGGCCGCCGTCATCTCCGCCGAGATCTCCCTGCGGTAGCCGGCGGCCGCCTTGTGGCCCTTGAGCGCGGCGATGTTGAACCACTTGTGCGCGCTCACGCGGTCAACCTCGACGCTGCGGCCCGTGGCGTACATCATGCCAAGGCGGAAGAAGACGTCGCCGGCCGCGGCGCCGGTGGCGATGCCGGCCTCGATGGCCGTGTTGCAATCCAGTCGAGCCATTTTGAGCTCCCTTGTTCCCATGCGAGGGACGGGTTTTCTGGCACTCGTGCTCCCCGTCCTCGATGACCGGAGGATGAGGCGGATCGGCTGAATTCGACGTAAAAGGTCTCGCTTAATTTTCGACGAATCGAACCGATCCTCAACCTCATACCGCCTGCCGTAACGGCAGCATTATCAATCACTTGCACCCGTTGCCCCCGCGCGTGACGTGCCCTAGCCTGCAAGACTTCGGAAACCACAAGAGCGGGTGCCGACGCGGCGAGCGCTCGGGAGGAGGTCGATGAGGAGTTCTGTTCTTGTGGCCATGGCCGCAGCCGTCACGCTGGCCGGCGCCATATCGGCGAGCGCGGCAGGGCCGGAAGGCACGTGGCTGACCGAGAGCGGCGAGACGAAGGTGAAGATCGCGCCATGCGGCGGCGGCCTCTGCGGCGATATCGTCTGGCTGCAGGCCCCGACGCCGAACGCGCAGGTGGGCACACGCCTCCTGACGATGAGTGCGTCCGGAAACGGCAGCTGGAGCGGGGAGCTCTTCAACTACAAGGACGGCAAGACCTACCGCGGCAAGCTTTCCCTGGAGAGCGAGAACCGGATCAAGCTCTCGGGATGTGTTCTCGGCGGCCTGATCTGCAGGAGCCAGACCTGGACCAGGACACGGTAGGCGAAGGCGGGCGAGGCAGGAACGGGCGTGACGTCGCCCGCCCTTCCCTCGCCTGTCGTTGCTACTTTCGGCGCTGGCCGAACAGCACGGCCTGGGCCTCCTTGTCGGTCGTCAGGTCCATGCGCTGATCGGCCCCGACCTCGAGCGCCTTCTGCACCGCCGGGCGGGCCAGGATCGCCTCGCGCCACCGCTTCACGTTCGGGAACTGCTCGATGTCGACGCCCTGGCGGTCGTAATGGCGCGCCCAGGGCAGGATCGCCATGTCCGCGATCGAGTACTCGTCCGCCACGAACTCGCGGCCCTGAAGACGGCGGTCGAGAACCCCGTAGAGACGGTCCGCCTCGTCCTCGTATCGCTTGATGGCGTAGGGAATCTTCTCCGGGGCGTAGTTGCGGAAGTGATGGTTCTGGCCGAGCATCGGTCCGAAACCGCCCATCTGCCACATCAGCCATTCCTCGACTGCGACACGCCGGCGCTCGTCGGCCGGATAGAACCTGCCGGTCTTGCGGCCGAGATACTGCAGGATCGCGCCCGACTCGAAGACGGAAACGGGTTTGCCGCCCGGCCCGTCCGGATCGACGATCGCCGGCATCCGGTTGTTCGGTGCGATCTCCAGGAATTCCGGCCTGAACTGCTCACCCTTCCCGATGTTGACGAACTTCACCTCGTAGGGAAGCCCGCACTCCTCCAGCATGATCGTGATCTTCCAGCCGTTCGGAGTCGGCCAGTAGTGAAGCTCGATCGGTCGCGACATCGTCCCATGCCTTTTGACGTTCGATTGAAAATGCCGGGCGGAGCCGCCCGGGCACGGGACACCATCTGTCGCGCGGATCCTCTTCGGCAAGGCCGGACTGGAGCGTCAACGCTCCTCATTCCGCCGCTTCTCTCGGCCGGTCGGCACGACGTGAGGCGGCGCATCGTCGAGCGGGGGAGCCTTCGGCGGCCGCCGGCGGATCATCGCCGTCGCCAGCAGGAACGAGGGCACGAACACGATCAGCAGGACGATGATCGCGGCGAGCCAGTTCCCGAGAGGCATGCCCGGCCAGACACCGGTGGCGATGGCGAGGATCGCTCCGAAAATCAGGTACGCAGCGACGGAAAAGACAGTGACGAAGGACAGGTAGGCCCCGACCGGCCGCGACTCCGGGTGGCGGTTCCTGCGGACGTGCGGAATGAACGCGATCAGCGCGATTCCCCACAGGGCGACAAAGGCAATCCATAGCCATGTGGCGAACATCGGGCGCTATCCCTTCCGGAATTCAGGTCTCCACCACCGCCTATCGTTCCGAGGACACCCCATCATTGACCGCGATCAATTGCGTGTTCATGGTACGTTCCATTCAGACGGGAGAGCAGCAATGGAACAGAGACTGACCCTGGTAACGCTTGCGGTCGACGATGTGGCCGCAGCCACAGCCTTCTACGGGCGCCTCGGCTGGCGATCGCACCCCTCCTCCGTCGCGGGCGAGATCTCGTTCTTCCAGTTGAACGGCGTTGCGCTCGCGCTCTTCTCGCGCCGCGGCTTCGCGGATGACACGGGGCGTGGCGTGGCCGCAGCAGGCGCCCCCGCGGCGACGGCGATCGCGCTCAACTTCCCCGACCGAGCGAGCGTGGACACGGCTTATGAGGAAGCGCTGGCGGCGGGCGCGGGCGAGGTGAAGCGGCCGGTGGAAGCGCCTTGGGGCGGGTATTCCGGCTATTACGCGGATCCCGACGGGCATCTATGGGAGGTCGCCCACAACCCGTTCTGGAAGCTCGCCCCGGATGGCACCGTCGACCTCGGATAGCACGCCCCGGACGTCAGGCAAGCCTGCTGCCTGATGTCCGCTCACTCGATGCCGAGTTTCCGGCGCACCAGCTCGTTGACGGCCTGGGGGTTCGCCTTGCCTTGCGTCGCCTTCATGACCTGACCGACGAACCAGCCCGCCATCGAGGGCTTGGCCCTCGCCTGCTCGGCCTTGTCGGCATTCGCCGCGATCACCTCGTCGACGGCCGCCTCGATCGCGCCGGTGTCGGTGACCTGCTTCATCCCGCGCTCCTCGACGATCACGCGCGGGTCTCCACCCTCGTTCCAGACGATCTCGAAGAGCTCCTTGGCGATCTTCCCGGAGATGACCCCCTCGCCGATCATGTCGATGATCGCGCCGAGCTGATCGGCCGAAACGGGGCTGTCGGTGATGCCGTGGCCCTGCCTGTTGAGCGCGCCCAGGAGATCGTTGATCACCCAGTTCGCGGCTGCCTTTCCGTCGCGACCGGCTGCGACCTGCTCGAAATACTGCGCGTTCTCCCGCTCGACGACGAGCACCGAGGCGTCGTAGGGCGTCAGCCCGTAGTCGGCGATGAAGCGCGCCTTCTTCTCGTCCGGCAGCTCGGGCAGGTTCTCGCCGAGCGTGTCGACCCATTCCTGCGTCAGCTCGAGCGGCAGAAGATCGGGATCGGGGAAGTAGCGGTAGTCGTGCGCCTCCTCCTTCGATCGCATCGAGCGCGTCTCCAGCGTCTTGGGGTCGAAGAGCCTCGTCTCCTGGTCGATCGTGCCGCCATCCTCGATGATGTCGATCTGGCGGCGCGCCTCCGACTCGATCGCCTGGCCGATGAAGCGGATCGAGTTCACGTTCTTGATCTCGCAGCGCGTGCCGAATGGGTTGCCCGGCCGGCGCACCGACACGTTCACGTCGGCGCGCAGATTGCCCTGCTCCATGTTGCCATCGCAGGTGCCGAGATAGCGCAGAATGGTGCGAAGCTTGGTGACATAGGCCTTCGCCTCTTCCGAGGACCGCAGGTCGGGCTTGGAGACGATCTCCATCAGCGCGACACCCGAGCGGTTCAGGTCGACATAGGATTTCGTCGGATGCAGGTCGTGGATCGACTTCCCGGCGTCCTGCTCGAGATGGATGCGCTCGATGCCGACCTCGATCGTCTCTCCGTCGGGCAGGTCGACGAGCACCCGGCCCTCGCCGACGATCGGGTACTTGTACTGCGAGATCTGGTAGCCCTGCGGCAGGTCCGGATAGAAGTAGTTCTTCCGGTCGAACACCGACCTCAGGTTGATCTCAGCCTTGAGGCCCAGCCCCGTGCGGATTGCCTGGGCAACGCAATACTCGTTGATGACCGGCAGCATGCCCGGCATCGCCGCGTCGACCAGAGAGACGTGGCTGTTCGGTGCGCCGCCGAAGGCCGTGGAGGCGCCCGAGAAGAGCTTCGCCTGGGACGTGACCTGGGCATGGATCTCCATGCCGATGACCACCTCCCACGCTCCCGTCGCCCCTTCGATGAGCTTCGCGCTCACCGGCTCGCGCACCGCCTCGTTCATGTCGTCTCGCTGTCGCCTTGAGATGAAGTCCAGTCTCGTCCGGCCCTTCTAGCCCACGAGCCCCCCGCTCGGAAAGGTCGCTTTTGGCACCGACGAGGAACCCCCCGTCGCGGGCTCACGTTGCAGATTCGAGGATGAAGACGCGCGGCGACGGCGCCGGCGACGTCTCGGGTATCAAGGAGTAGCACAGTGAGCGAACAGGATCACGGGCCGCGCGGCGGCCCAGGACGGACGACATCGTGGCTCGTCGCCGGTTCGGCGGCCGCCCTTATCGCGGTCCTCGCGTTCGGGTGGGCCGGATCGGGCGACGAGGAGATGGAGATCGCGCAGACGAACCCCGCGATTGAGAGCCCGGACGCGGCGGACGTTTCGGAGAGCGGGGTCATCGACGAGAATACGGAAAGCTCGGTTGCCCAGCCCGACGCGGCGGACGCGGTCGGCGAAGCGGCCGCCAAAGACGTCGAGGAGGCAGTCAGAGACGCCGGCGAGGCGGTCTCGGCCGGACCGCCGTCTCCGGCGGAGGTCGACCCGGAAGACACGCGCGTTGCCGACGAGGCAGCACGCGAGAACCGGATCATCCAGCAACGGGCCGAAGAGGATCCGGAGGCCGGGACGGTGCCCGAGGCGCAGCGGGTCGTCGAAGACCTCGATGGCGCCGAGGACGAAGCCGCCAGGTAGACGCCGCGACCTGGTCGCACGAAGCTCCCCGACTGAGACCTCGGCAAAGCCGAGGTCTCCTTATTCTTGGCGTGGCCGGATTGCACGGACGGAGGAAGTCGCCGGCCGAGACTGCGGATGCTAGGTTCCGGTCCCGGCGAAGAACGCGTCATAGCTCTCGGGCCTGAAGCCGACGAGCAGCCCTCTGCCCTCAACCTCCAGCACCGGCCGCTTGACCATCGAAGGCTGCGCGAGCATCAGCCGCCGTGCCCGATCCTGGTCGAGCGCGGCCTTCTCCTCGTCCGGCAGCTTTCGAAACGTGGTGCCGCTCCGGTTGAGGAGTGTCTCCCAGCCGGTCTGGACCAGCCACCCGTCGAGCGTTTCCGGCGCAAGGCCCGCGACCGTGTAGTCGTGAAACACGTAGCCAATGCCGCGTGCCTCGAGCCAGTGACGCGCCTTCTTCATCGTGTCGCAGTTCTTGATGCCGTAGATCGTGACGCTTCCCAAGCAGTTGCCTCCTTGCTCGCCAAGACTGCGGACCCGACGGTTCGCCGCGCCCGAAATCGCTGCGCAGGCCGCATGAGGTCAAGTGGGGAAGGGAAGATAACGGCGCGAAGAGATCGGAAATCCGCCTCAAGAAACGGCAAGTCGGCGGCATGCGCCCCCGAATGTGGCAGCATGGGATATCGCACGTTCCACCCAAACACTGTACCAGTGGTCCCGAGATGTCGGTCGGCTGGACTCCCGGTCGTCCGCGGCCACCACCTCGTTTTACAAATAAAATCTTCGAAGGCATCTGGACGTGGGCCATCAGATGTATATCTGTGGCGGTGTTCAAGAAGAAAAGGAACACCCCATGAACGAAGAACTCATCGAGCTCACTTCTGACGTTGTCGCCGCGTATGTGGGAAAGAACCCCGTCCAGCAGTCGGACCTGCCGGAGCTCATCCGATCAGTTTATCAGGCACTCTCCACGGCAGCTTCCGGTGCCGTCGAGGAGCCGAAGGTCGAGTTGAAGCCGGCCGTCCCGATCAAGAAGTCGGTGACACCCGACCACATCATCTGCCTCGAGGACGGCAAGAAGTTCAAGTCCCTGAAGCGCCACCTTCGCACGCACTACGACCTGTCGCCTGAAGAGTACCGGGCGAAGTGGGGCCTGCCTGCCGACTACCCCATGGTCGCGCCGAACTACGCCGCGGCGCGCTCGGCGCTCGCCAAGCAGATGGGCCTCGGCCAAAAGCCGCAGCAGGTGCAGCCGAAGACCCGCGGTCGCAAGAAGGCCGCCTGACGACGTCACGCAACAGCGGGGCGGCTCGAGGTGGGCCGCCTCGTCGCAGACGCCAGCCCTCGAGAGGCCGGCGGGAGCGCCGGGGGACGGATGCCTGCAGAGACGGGGCACTCCTAACCGCCGGCGTGAGACGGCGGCGCCTCTATGCGGCTTACGCCTGGACATACCTCCGAGAGGATCGTCCGAACATAGTCGTCCCCCTTCCTTTCAGCACCGCGGTCGCCCATCTACCAGCGGCGCCAGCCGCCGCAGCCCTGCGGCCATCGTGTTTTCATGGGGGAAAGAACTTGACGTGGGTCTACCTCGTGGCCGGGCTCGCCCTTCTTCTGGCGGGCGGCGAGGGGCTGGTCAGAGGAAGCGTGGGTGTCGCCACGCGCATTGGCGTCTCACCTCTCGTGATCGGCCTCACCCTGGTGGGCTTCGGCACCTCGCCCCCCGAGCTCGTGGCGAGCGTGCAGGCGGCGATGATCGGCGCGCCCGGCATCGCCGTCGGCAACATCGTCGGCAGCAACATCGCGAACATCCTGCTCGTCCTTGGTGTCTCGGCGCTCATTCTGCCCGTCGTCACCACGAAGGAGGCGTTCCGGCGCGACGGCACCGTGCTGATGGGGGCCAGCCTCCTGCTGGTGGCAGTGGCGCTCGTCGGCACCTTGAACCGTCTCGCTGGGCTCGTGTTCCTGATCCTCCTCGCGGTCTACACGGTCTACACCTACCGCACCGAGCGAAACTCCACGAAGATCGCGGCCACCGAGGAAACGACCTCCACCGATTCCCTGGCAGTCTCCCTGCTGCTGACGGTGGGTGGCATTGCCGGCGTTGTATTCGGCGCAAGCCTGCTGGTCGGCAGTGCGGTCGAGATCGCGCAGCGCTTCGGCATGTCGGAGGCCGTCATCGGCCTCACGCTCGTCGCCGTCGGCACCTCGCTGCCTGAACTGGTCACGTCGGTGATGGCGGCCATCCGGCGCCACGGCGACGTCGCCTTCGGCAACATCGTCGGTAGCAACATCTTCAATATCCTTGGCATCGCCGGCGTGACGGCCCTGGTCTCGCCGATCGATATCCCTCCGGAGGTGGTCATCTTCGACATCTGGGCAATGCTGGCCACCGCGCTCCTGCTGGTCGTGTTCGCGGTCACGGGATGGCGGATCACCCGCGGCGAAGGCGCAGTCTTCGTGTTCGGCTACTGCCTCTATCTCGCCGTTCAGCTGTCGCCGGCGCTGCGGCAGTCAATGGGCCTCGCGTAGCCGGCCGGACGTTCGGCGCGTTGTTTGCGCCGCAGCAAACTGCGATTTCGCACACGCGGTATCCTCGACCCGTCAACGAACTTATTCGGGTCGAAAGGACACCTGAAATGAACGCCCGGGCACTTTTCATGGGAACCGCCGCAGCCGCCGTCATGGCCGTGGCGGGTTCACTCGCCCCGGTTACGGCGCTGGCCGAAGGCGCTGCCGCCAATATCGTCCGCGCGGCAACCGACCTGCCTGCGCCGCTCGCTCGCCAGACGGCCGAGACCGTGAGCATCGAACTCGAGACGATCGAGCTCGTCGGCCAGCTCGACGACGGCACGACGTACCGCTACTGGACGTTCGACGGCAAGGTCCCCGGCCCGTTCGCGAGGGTGCGCGTCGGTGACACGGTCGAGGTCCGGCTGAAGAACCACGAAGACAGCTGGATGGTGCACAATGTCGACTTCCATGCCGTGACCGGCCTGCATGGCGGTGGTCACGCCACGATGGCGGATCCGGGCGAGGAGTCGCAGGGCTTCACCTTCAAGGCCCTGAACCCCGGCCTCTACGTCTACCACTGCGCGGTGCCGCTCGCGGCCCAGCACATCGCCAACGGCATGTACGGCCTGATCCTCGTCGAACCCGAAGGGGGCCTCCCGCCGGTCGATCGCGAGTTCTACGTCATGCAAGGCGAGATCTACACCGAGGAAGCGCACGGCTCGCGGGGCGAGCTCGGCGAGAGCTACGACAAGCTCCTGAACGAGATGCCCGAGTACTACGTCTTCAACGGAGCCGCCAACGCGCTGACGGAGGGCAAGGCCCTTCATGCCGAGGTGGGCGAGACGGTTCGCATCTACTTCGGCGTCGGTGGCCCGAACAAGACCTCGAGCTTCCACGTGATCGGCGAGATCTTCGACAAGGTCTACAATCTCGGCGGCCTGACCGCCGAGCCGTTGACGGACATCCAGACGATCAGCGTTCCGCCCGGAGGCGCGGCGGCGATCGACTTCAAGGTCGAGGTCCCAGGGGAGTACATCCTCGTCGACCATGCCCTCTCCAGGGCGGCGCGCGGCCTCGTCGGCAAGCTGATCGTCGAGGGGCCCGAGCAGCCCGATGTCTACCGGGAGGGCGTCCCCGAGAGGCTCGGACTCCTGGCGGAATGAGCTGATCGGGTAGAGACCTGACCGAGGACGCGCCGGCCGCCTTCCGGCCGGCGTGCTCCGTTGCGGCGCTCGGCCAACGACGCCGAACTCGCTCACGTTCGACCTCCCGGGTCCGCGAATCCTGCGCCCCCGCCCAATCATCCACGAGTGGCCAGGACGATCTCCGGCCATTGAGGCGAGACGTGGCGGGTAAGCCCTCGGTCTTTGAGCTGGGACAACCTCTGACGCGCGCCGGCCGCCTAGGCTGCAGGCAGTTTCAAAGATGGAGCACTAGCCGTGGCATCAATTCAGGCTCTCCACCCGCGACCCGGAGCAGAGGCGGCGGCAGATCGGTACTCCTGGCCGCACTGGCTCAGCGGCGGGTTCCGGCCGTTCTTCTTCGGCGGGGCGCTGGCCATGGCCCTCTCGGTGCTCGCGTGGCTGCCGACGATGATGGGCCTGTGGCAGATCCCGACGGCCTTCACCCCGCGCGATTGGCACGTGCACACGCTGATCTTCGGCGGCGTGCTCGCCATCGTCGCGGGCTTTGCCCTAACCGCCGTCAGCAACTGGACCGGCCGCAAGCCCGTCGCCGGCCGGCTTCTCGCCCTTCTCGTCGTCCTCTGGCTCGCAGGGCGGGTGGCGACCTCCTTCTCGGGCCTCATCGGCGCCTATCTCGCGGCGGCCGTCGACCTCCTCTTCCCCGCGGCACTCGTCTTCGTCTTCGCGCGTGAAGTCGTCGCGGGAGGCAATCGCCGCAACCTGGTGGTGGTCGGTCTCGTGGCGCTTCTCGGCCTCACGGATGCAGCGTTCCATTACGAGGCGATCACCCGGGGAACGGCAGACCACGCGCTCCGCGCGGGCGTGGCGGTCGTGCTGATGCTCGTGCTCCTGATCGGCGGCAGGATCATCCCCGCCTTCACGCGCAACTGGCTCGCCAGTCGGACGCCCGACCGCCTGCCCAAGACCTTCGACAGGGTCGACGCCGCCTCCATAATGGTAGCGGCGGTGGCGCTGGCCCTGTGGGTGCTCGAACCGTTCGCCGAGGGGACGGGTCTTGCTCTCCTCGCGGCAGGAGCCTTGGCCTTCGCGAGACTCCTGCGATGGCGAGGGCTCGCAACACAGTCCGAGCCGCTGCTCGCCGTGCTGCACGTGGCGTTCCTGACGGTGCCTCTCGGCTTCGTCCTGGTCGGGACGTCCGCGCTGTCTCCGGTCGTGGACGCGCAGTCGGCGGTTCATGTGTGGACGGCAGGAACCTTCGGCCTGATCACGCTCGCCGTGATGACGCGGGCGAGCCGCGGGCACTCGGGTCACCCCCTGACCGCCGGGCGGCTCGAATTGTCGGTCTTCGCCCTCGTGATCGTCGGCGCGGCCGCGCGGGTCGCGTCTCCCTATGCCGGCGGGATCGCGCTCGACCTCCTCAATGTCGCAGGGCTGGCGTGGGCCGGCGCCTATCTCGCCTTCGCGGCTGGCTATGCGCGTATGCTCCTCGTGCGGCCGGCGAGGCCCTGACGATGAGGCGGAGCCTGGCTACTCGCCGCGCTGCGCCCGTCGAAGGCGCTTCATCTCCTCGAAGGTCTCCGTCACGTCGCGCAGCACGGCGACCACGCCGACAATGCCCCCTTCGTCGTCCGCGACAGGGGCGACCGTGAACTGGATGGAGAGCTTTGCCCCGTCCTTCGCCACTGCCGGCACCGAGAGAAGCTCGTCGGCGTCATGCTGCGACCTGCCGGTGCGCATCATGTGGTCGTAGCCGTCCCAGTGGCGCTGCCGCAGGCGCTCGGGGATGATGATGTCGAGCGATCGGCCGAGCGCCTCCCCCGCATCGTAGCCGAAGATCCGGGCGGCACCCTCGTTCCAGTGTCGGATGAGGCCCTCCCGGTCGGCGAAGACGACCGCGTCGGGCAGCGCGTTGGCGAGCGTCTCGCCCAGCCTCTGGAGTTCGTGGCGCGACAGCGCCGGTGTCCGCGCGTCGAGGTTCACAGCTGGCACCTCCTCCTTCGTGTGCGCTTCGGGTCAGCCCTTCAGTCGGCCGGCCGCTTCACGGGCGTCACCACGCCTTCCTCGGTCACGACCACGTCCATCGGGATGTCGTGCGGCTGCGGGTAGATCGTGGGTATCGCCTGCAGGGCATAGCCGACGCCGAGGACACGCGGCCTCTTCGGGAGGGCGGCGAGCGTCCGGTCGAAGAAGCCGCCCCCATATCCCAGCCGGTAGCAGGACGGGTCGAAGCCGACCACCGGGGAGATGACGATGTCGGGGACCACCTCCTCGCCGCCGGCCGGCACGGGGATGTTCCACACCCCGCGCTCGAGCGGCTCGCCCTTGCCCCACGTCCGGAAGATGAGCGGCCTGCCCCTCTCCACCACTATCCGCAGCGCGCCCCTGCCCCCGCCAGCATCCACCTCCTCGAACAGGCCGCGAAGGTCGGGCTCGCCGCGAAACGGCCAGTAGGCGCTGACGACGATCCCCGCCGGATTGCCTATCAGCTCGCGCAGCGCCTCAACGATCCGATCGCCATACGTCCGGCGCGTGTCGCTCGACAGGCCGAGACGCGCGGCGATCAGGCGCTCCCGCTCCGCCTTGCGCCAGCGTTTGACGTCCGCCTCCTGCTTCGCGTTGGTCACGAGGCCGGCACAGGCCGGGTCGAGCTCGTGCATGAAGCAGGGGGGAGAAGCGTAACCGCGGTCGTCCTCGTCGCTGCCGGTCATGTCGCCCGGTCTCCTTCTTCTGGAATATCGTGCGCAACGTGCCGGAAGCGCTCACCCTTCATCACCAGCACGCCGTGATGGCTCGCGACACCGAGTTCGAGGCTCTGGGCGATGTTCCTCGCCCGTTCGACGAAATGATCGGCCGCGGCAGGGCTGCAGAGTTCGCGCGCCGTCTCCTCGAAGATCTCGAGCCAGCGGTCGAAATGATCAGCGTCCACCGGCAGCCGCATGTGCTTCTCCATCGGGCGTCCGCCATACCTGCCCGACATGAGCGCGACGGACGACCAGAAGGCGAACATGCGCTGAAGGTGCGGCTCCCAATCGTCGATCCGTGCAGCGAAGATCGGACCGAGCAGATCGTCCTGCCGCACCTTCGCGTAGAAGCGGCGCACGAGCCGCTCGATCAGGTCCTCGTCGATGCCGGTGCGCGCGACGATGTCGGCGATGATCTGCGCACGGCGGTCCAGTTGGTTCATGGCGTTCTGCCCTTCAGGAGATGTCATCCGCGGCCTCAGTCGGCCGGCCCCGCCGACGCGAGCTCCGGACCGCGCAGAGGCAACTCACCGGGAAGCGGCAGGGCGAAGTCGCGCTCACGCAGCAAGATGTCCGCCAGCGTGTAGCGATCGAGCGTCTCGACGAAGGACCGCAGCGCCTCGTTGAGCACGTTCGGCAGTCGGCAGCACCCGGTGATGACGCACTGGTTGCCCGTCGCGAAACACTCCACGAGCGCAAAGTCGGGCTCGGTCGCCCGCACGACGGCGCCGAGATTGACCTCCTCCGGGCGCCGCGCCAGCGTGAAGCCGCCCGAACGACCACGCACCGCCCGCAGGAAGCCTGCGCGGACAAGGGTCTGCACCACCTTCATCAGATGCGCTCGCGAGATACCGTAGGCTCTTGCGGTCTCTTCGATCGTGATCCGCCGGTCTCCCACGCTCGCGGCAAACATCAGCACGCGCAGGGAGTAGTCGGAGAAGGTGGTCAGTCGCATGGAAGCCGTCCAAAAGAAACATTCATGATGCATATTAATGCGTTGTGGCCCGGATGCAAACCGGAGTAGTCTTCCGGATGGCGACCGCTCGCTGGCCGCCCGGGCTCCGAACCCCTTCGGCACGGCATGACGGACCTCGCCTCCTTCTTCGATCCGGAGCTGAAAGCCTGGCAGGGCCGGGCTCCGTTGTGGCGCGTCTTCTGGCTCCACGGGGTCGGCGTCAGCGCCTGCCTCCTGGCCGTCATTCTCTTTGCATTGCACGACGGGCGCTTCCTCCAGCTGCAGATCGCCCTCATCGCCTTCCTCGCCTATACGGCATGGCTGCTCGTCGCCGTCTGGCGGTGCACCCGCAATGCCGCACCCTTCTGGGGCGATTTCGCCCGCGTGCTCACCGTCTCGTGGGCGGCGAACGCCTGCGCGCTCAGCATCTTCCTGGAGATCGAGCTGCTGGCCGGGCTGCTCTGAGGGTGAGGTGATGCACAGCCCGATCTCGATTGGACGCGTCTATGAGCCGTCTTCGCCGGACGACGGCCTCCGCGTCCTCGTCGACCGCCTCTGGCCGCGGGGGCTCAGCAAGAACGAAGCGGCAGTCGACCTCTGGCCGAAGGACATCACGCCGTCGAGCGAGCTGCGAAAGCTCTATCACTCCGGCAGCATGTCGTGGGACGACTTCTACAAGGCCTATCAGCGGGAACTGAATGCCGCTGACGATGCCCTCCAGGCGTTCGAGCAGACCGTGTCCGGGCGCTGCCTCCGGCTCCTGACAGCCGCGAAGAACCTCGAGCGCAACCACGCGGTCGTGCTGAGGGAGGTCCTGCTCCGTCGGGCGCGCGGCTGATTTCGCCAACCCGGCGCCCTTCCACCCTCCTCCAGAGTTCTACGTATTCCCGGCCGACCCTTCGGCAGATAATGATGCATCTAGTATACATCTTTATCTACCGCGAGGACGGAATGGTCGCCCTTCCAATCGACGAACGCCGGAAGATGCCTGCCTCCCGGCCGGGACTACGCAGGAGCATACCGAACGGCGCGGTGGTGCCGGCCTCCGTCGAGGGTCGCTTCCGCCGCATCAAGTGGCACGTGCTCACCATCTGCCTCCTCGTCTACTACGCCGTGCCCTTCCTGCGCTGGGACCGGGGCCCGGGACAGCCATTGCAGGCGGTGCTGTTCGACGTGGAGCGGGTCCGCTTCTATCTCTTCGGCATCGAGATCTGGCCGCAGGAGCTCTACTACCTGACGCTGCTCCTGGTGCTGGCGACCGTCGTCCTCGTCCTCATGAATGCTCTGGCCGGCCGCATCTGGTGCGGGTTCGCCTGCCCGCAGACTGTCTGGTCCGACCTCTTCATGCTCGTCGAGCGGTGGATCGAGGGAGACCGTCGCGAGCGCCTGCGCAAGATGTACGAGCCGAAGACTCCGAGGCGGATCGCCGAGATCGGCCTGAAGCACATAGCCTGGCTGCTCATCGCCTCCGCGACCGGCGGCGCCTTCATCCTCTACTTCGCCGACGCGCCGACGCTCCTTGTCGAGGTCTTCACCGGCGAAGCCTCGACCGCCGCCTACGCCGTCATCCTGTCCCTCACCTTCACGACCTATGCCCTCGCCGGCTTCGCACGCGAGAAGGTGTGCACCTTCATGTGCCCATGGCCGCGCCTGCAGGGCGCGATATGGGATCCCGAGGCGCTGACGGTGAACTACCGCGACCACCGCGGCGAAGAGCGCATGTCGGTGAAGAAGGCGAAGGCCGCACGCGAGGCGGGGCTACCGGCCGGCGACTGCGTCGACTGCGCGGCCTGCGTGAACGTCTGCCCGATGGGCATCGACATCCGCGAGGGCCCGAGCATCGCGTGCATCAACTGCGGCCTGTGCGTCGACGCCTGCGACGACACGATGGGGAAGATCGGTCGCGAGCGCGGGCTGATCGACTACGAAAGCTGGACGAATATCGAGCGAGGACGCCGGAGCGAGCCGCGCCGCCGGGTTCGCCTCGTACGCCCGAAGACCATGGCCCTCGCCACCGCGGCGCTCGTCCTGCTCGCGGTGCCGGGCCTCTCCCTCGGCACGCGCGCGACCATGGCGATGAGCGTGTCTCACGTGCGCAATCCGAGCGCTGTCCTGCTCTCGAACGGCGACATCCGAAACGCCTACGAGGTCAGGCTGGTGAACAAGTCGGGCGAGGCACGGACGGTCCACCTCTCCTCGCCCGAGGGAACGGTTCTCGAGGTGCCGGGCTACGCGGCGGTCGAGGACGAGACGGTGCCCCTGGAGCTCGGCGCTGACGCCTCGCAGAAGGTCCGTGTGCTGGTCACCGCCAGCGAAAGCTCGGAGGGAGAGATCGCCTTCACGCTGAGCGACACGACGACGGGCGAGACGGTCAGGGAGACGAACCTCTTCCACCGTCCGAGGTGACGGCAAGAGGTCGCGACCGACTCAACTCCGGACGGAGCGGGCGGGCACCGGTTCCGCTCCCGCGAGATCACGCCCGGAACCCCCTCGACGGTGGCGACTTCTACTGTGCCGGCCAGCCGAGCCTCGGCGACGGGGTCCATATTGGGCGCCGATCCGGGGTCCCGCTTCCATGCCGTTTGACAGCCCCTCCTCCGGCTCGCGCGACTGACGACCGCCTGCCGCGGGCTCGGCATCGCGACGTTCGAGATCGGGCCGGCCGCCGCGGCGATCGGCTTTCGAGAGAAGCCTGTCCGGGCGGAGGCCCTGCTGAAGACAGCGGGCTACCGGTCCCTCCGACGCAGAGGACGCCTCATCGTCGACCCGCGGCAGAACGCCTCCGACGATCCCCTCACCGAAGCCGAGGCGCTTCTGGGTGCCCTGGCGGCCGGGCTGTGCTAGGGCATGGTCACGACCGGAGATGGCAGTGCGAGGGGGCGGCCGTGGCGAGGCTCATCCTGTTCAACAAGCCCTACGACGTGCTTTCGCAGTTCACCGACGAGCGCGCCCCGGTGCGTCGCGCAACGCTGTCGCAGTTCCTGCAGATCCCCGGCGTCTATCCCGCGGGGCGACTCGACAAGGACAGCGAGGGGCTGCTTCTGCTGACTGACAACGGGAAGCTGCAGGCCCGCATCTCGAGCCCGAGGTTCAAGCTCCCGAAAAGCTACATGGTGCAGGTGGAGGGGAGCCCGAGCGAGGAAGACATCGCCCCCCTGCGCCGCGGCATCGCTCTGAAGGACGGGACGACCAAGCCGGCGACCGTCAGGGTGGTCGACCCGCCGGCTCTGTGGGAGCGCGTGCCGCCGATCCGCCACCGCAAGAGCGTGCCCGACACGTGGCTCTCGATCACGATCGCCGAAGGCCGCAACCGCCAGGTCCGCCGGATGACGGCGGCCATCGGCTATCCCACGCTGCGCCTCGTCAGGTGGAGTATCGGCGACTGGACGGTGGATGGGCTGGCACCCGGAGAATGGCGCGAAACGAACGCCTGAGAGGCGGGCGGGCGAGAACTCCCGGGGACGATCCGACCGTTCCCAATCATTCCCACTCGATCGTGCCGGGGGGCTTCGAGGTCACGTCGTAGACCACTCTGTTGATGCCCTTGACCTCGTTGACGATCCGGTTCGCCGCGCGGCCGAGGAAGCTCATGTCGAAATGGTAGAAGTCGGCCGTCATGCCGTCGGTCGAGGTGACGGCGCGCAGCGCGCAGACATACTCGTAGGTACGGCTGTCGCCCATGACGCCGACCGTCTGCACCGGCAGGAGCACCGCGAAGGCCTGCCAGATCGCGTCGTAGAGGCCCGCCTTGCGGATCTCGTCGAGATAGATCGCATCGGCCTTGCGCAGGATCTGTAGCTTCTCCCGGGTGATGCCGCCCGGGCAGCGTATCGCGAGGCCGGGCCCGGGGAAGGGATGGCGCCCGACGAAGCTGTCAGGCAGGCCGAGCTCGCGGCCGAGCACCCTCACCTCGTCCTTGAAGAGCTCGCGCAGCGGCTCGACGAGCCTGAGCTTCATGCGCTCCGGCAGCCCGCCCACATTGTGGTGCGACTTGATCGTCACCGAGGGTCCTCCAGAGAAGGACACCGACTCGATCACGTCGGGGTAGAGCGTGCCCTGCGCCAGGAAATCCGCGCCGCCGAGCTTCGCCGCCTCCTCCTCGAACACCTCTATGAAGAGCCGGCCGATGATCTTGCGCTTTTCCTCCGGATCGCTCTTGCCCTCGAGCTCGGAGATGAAGCGGTCGGCGGCGTCCACGTGGACGAGAGGGATGTTGTAGTGGTCGCGGAAGAGCGTCACGACCTGCTCGGCCTCTCCCTGCCGCAAGAGGCCGTGATCGACGAAGATGCAGGTGAGCTGCTCGCCGATCGCCTCGTGGATGAGAACAGAGGCAACGCTCGAATCGACGCCGCCCGACAGGCCGGAGATGACCCTGCCCTGCCCCACCTGCTCGCGGATGCGGCGCGTCGCCTCCTCGCGGAACGCGGCCATCGACCAGTCGCCCGTGAGCCCCGCGATCTTCCTCACGAAGTTCTCGATCAGCCGCGGCCCATCCGGCGTGTGGAACACCTCCAGGTGGAACTGCACGGCATAGAAGCGCCGGCTCTCGTCGCAGATCGCGGCGAACGGGGAGCCGTCCGAGACGCCCACGACGCGGAAGCCCGGCGGCAGCGCCGTCACCCGGTCGCCGTGGCTCATCCAGACCTCGTGACGCTCTCCCTTCGCCCACACGCCCTCGAAGAGCGGGCAGTCGTCCTCGACGGTCAGATAGGCGCGGCCGAACTCCCGGTGATCCGATGGCTCGACCCCGCCGCCCAGCTGCGCGCACATCGTCTGCTCGCCGTAGCAGATCCCGAGGATCGGCACCCCCGCCTCGAAGATCTCCTGGGGAGCGCGCGGCGTGCCCATCTCCGCCGCGCTCGCCGGTCCGCCGGACAGGATGACCGCCTGCGGCTCGAGCCGCGCGAACCCCTCTGGAGCCCTGTCGAACGGCACGATCTCGCAGTAGACGCCCGCCTCGCGCACGCGCCGCGCGATGAGCTGCGTCACCTGACTCCCGAAATCGATGATGAGCACGCGGTCGTGGAGCGCGGCGGAGCGCTCGGCAATGGCGGTGGACATATCCGGCAGGCCTTCTTCCAAAGACAGCCTGTTAGGGCAATCGCTCAGGCTTCGCAATGGCCCCCGATCAGGACGAATGCCGGCGCAGGCGCCAAAAAGCGGAGCCCGCCCCGGCTGGGCCGGGGCGGGCTCGACGCGCTGCTACTCGTGGTGGCCTTTACCGGCAGTAGTGCCGCTGGCCGTCGTAACCCAGATAGGTGCCCGAGCCGGGATCGAACGAGCGGTACTTGCTCGAGCAATAGCGGTACCAGCCATCAGAGCCCGCGGGATAACCGCCCGCAGAGGGGATACCGGATCCGGAGGAGCGGTTCGCGCTGCTGATGGCCGCACCGGCGATCGCGCCGGCCGCGAGGCCGAAAATGGCGGCCGCAGCGTTGTCGCTGCCGCGATGGCGGCTGCGATACCAGCGATCGTAGTCGCGCTGGCTCCAGCGATGCCGGTCGCGCTGCCAGCGACGATACTCATCGTCGTGGCGGTTGCTCTTGTAGTAACGCTCTATATAGGCGTCGCGATCGCGATACCCGCCTCGGTTCTGCGCTGTGGCGGGAACCGTCGTCGTCGCCGCGATGATAGCAACGAGAGCAGCGCACGCACCGCGCTTCATGTAGAGGGACATCTGGTTTCTCCGAACACTTCCGGTGACAGCCCCCGGACACGTGTTGTTCGGCAAATGAACGTTCACGAGATCGAGGGGTTCCCTAGGCCCGCCGCTCGAGCACCGAAACATAGAAGCCATCCGTTCCCGCAACCAGTGGCGTGAGAAGGAGGCCGTGTCGAGCCGGAAGCGCAACTCCGTTCAGCGCTGGCAGCCGCTCGAGCAGGTCGGCGCGCACTCCGAAGCCCGGATGCCCTTCCAGGAAGGCTTCGATGGCACCGTCATTCTCGCTCGGCAGAACCGAACAGGTGACGTAGGCGATCCGCCCGCCGGGCCTGACGAGAGGCGCGGCGAGCGCAGCAAGCGCCTCGCGCTGGTCGCGCCGCCTGTCGTCCAGCGACTTCTCCGTCAGGCGCCATTTCGCGTCGGGGCGGCGCCGCCACGTGCCGGTGCCGCTGCAGGGCGCGTCCACCAGCACGAGGTCCATCCGCCCCTCGAGCGGTGCGAGGAGCGCCGCGTCCCCGCCGCCGATGATCTGCACGTTGCGGGCCGCCGCACGCTGCACGCGCTCGTGGATGTCGCCGAGCCTGTTGCGGTCGGCATCCCAGGCGTGGACCTGCCCCTTGCCCTGCATCGCGGCCGCCATGGCGAGCGTCTTGCCGCCGCCGCCGGCGCAGATGTCGGCCACCTGCTCGCCGGCCGTCGCGCCCGTCAGGAGCGCCGCCAGTTGGGAGCCCTCGTCCTGGATCTCGAACCAGCCCTTCTTGAAGGACATGTCCGCCTGGACGTTCGGGGCGCGCGCGGCCCCCTCGCCGGCGGCGATGCGCAACCCGACCGGCGAGTGCGGCGTCTCCTCGACCGGCAGGCGGCCGAGCGCCTTGATGACCTTCGCGCGGTCTGCCTTCAGAGTGTTCACCCGCAGGTCGATCGGCGCGCGCGCCGCGAGTGCCGCCATTTGCGGAACGAGGTCGTCGCCGAAGACGTCGCGCAGTTCCCTGTCGAGCCAGGCGGGATAGTCTCCCATGACCGCCGGCGGAGCCCCCGCCAGGTCACCGATCTCGAGCCGTGCCCGCTCCTCCTCGGACAGCGCGGCCGGGGCATGGGGGTCGCTCGTGAAGAGGCGCTCGATCTCGTCGACCTCGCTGCCCCATACGAAGCGGTGGGCGCCGATCGCCAGCGCGCGCGCCTGATCCGAGCCCATCCGCCAGGAGATCGAGCTCCTGTGCCGCAGCGCGTCGAAGACGAGGTTGCCGATGGCGGTGCGGTCGCCCGAACCCGCGAAGCGATGTGACAGGCCCCAGTCCTTGAGGGCCAGGGTCGCCGGTCGGTGCCGCGTCTCGATGTCCTGGAGAACCTCGATCGCCGCGGCGATGATACCGCCGTGCCTCATGTCATGCTCGCAATCACGATGAAGGCGGAATGGATGGCCAGAAGCCCAACCATCAGAACGCCGAACTGAAAGATGCGCGCCCTCAGACGCACGTTCTCCGACCCGATCGCGACATAGGCATGGGCGATGCGGCTCGCAACGAAGACCCAGGCGACGAGCGCGTCGAGAAGGCTCGCGGCGCCGAGCGCGACGAGCAGCAGTGCCAGCGCGTAGAACAGCACGGGCAGCTCGAACTGGTTCGCCAGGTTCTTCGTGATCCTCGCCAGCGCCGGAGGCTCGTCGCGCACCAGAACGTAAGTCGCGAGGCTCACCTCGCCACGGGCCGCGGCCGCATAGCGGCGACGGCCCATGACGAGGTAGACGACGAGCGTGAGGAGGACCTGACCCAGGAGCGCGAGAGCGAGAAGACCCGAGGCGAGGCTCACACCCGCCCCGGGTAGTTCGGCGACTCGCGGGTGATCGTCACGTCGTGCGCGTGGCTCTCGCGCAGCGAGGAGTTCGAGATGCGGATGAACTCGGCGCGCTCGTGGAAGTCCTTCAGCGTGGCGGAGCCGGTGTAGCCCATCGCCGCGCGGAGGCCCCCGACGAGCTGGTGCAGGACACTGCCGACCGGCCCGCGATAGGGCACCTGCCCCTCGACCCCTTCGGGCACGAGCTTCAGCGAGTCCTTCACCTCCTGCTGGAAGTAGCGGTCGGCCGAGCCACGCGCCATCGCGCCGACGGAGCCCATGCCTCGATAGCTCTTATAGCTCCGCCCCTGGTAGAGATAGACCTCGCCCGGGCTCTCGTCGGTGCCGGCGAAGAGCGAGCCGATCATCGCGACCTCGGCGCCGGCGGCGATCGCCTTCGCGAGGTCGCCTGAGTACTTGATGCCGCCATCCGCGATCACCGGCACGTCCGCGTCGCGCGCGGCGCCGACCGCGTCGAGGATCGCCGTCAGCTGCGGAACGCCGACGCCCGCCACGACACGCGTGGTGCAGATCGAGCCGGGGCCGATGCCGACCTTCACCGCGTCCGCGCCGACATCGATGAGTGCCTTCACTCCGTCGGCCGTCGCGACGTTGCCGGCCACCACCTGCACGGCGTTCGAGATGCGCTTGATGCGCGAGACCGATTCGAGAACGCGTGAGGAATGCCCGTGCGCAGTGTCCACCACCACGACGTCGACGCCCGCGTCGACGAGGCGCTCGGAGCGCTCGTAGCCCTGCTCGCCGACATTCGTCGCCGCGGCCACCCGCAGACGCCCCTGCTCGTCCTTGCAGGCATTCGGGTGGAGCCGCGCCTTCTCGATGTCCTTCACGGTCACGAGGCCGATGCAGCGGTACTGGTCGTCGACGACAAGCAGCTTCTCGATGCGGTGCTGGTGCAGGAGGCGCTTCGCCTCCTCCTGGTTCACCGTGTCGCGCACCGTGACGAGGTTCTCCTTCGTCATCAGCTCGGACACCGGCTGGTTCGGGTCGGTCGCGAAGCGCACGTCGCGGTTCGTCAGGACGCCGACGAGGCGCTTCTGGACGCCGCTCGCGTCCCGCTCGACGACGGGAATTCCCGAGATGCCGTTCGCCCGCATCACCGCATGGGCTTCGGACAGCGTCGCGTCGGGCGTGATCGTGACCGGATTGACGACCATTCCGGACTCGAACTTCTTGACCTGCCGCACCTCCTCGGCCTGCTGCTCGGGCTCGAGGTTGCGGTGGATGACGCCGAGACCGCCCGCCTGCGCCATCGCGATGGCGAGCCGTGCCTCGGTCACGGTGTCCATGGCGGCAGAGATGATCGGGACGCCCAGGCGGATCGTCTTCGTCAGGCGCGTGGCCGTGTCGACTTCCCCGGGCAGCACGTTCGACGCGGCCGGACGCAGGAGGACGTCGTCGAAGGTGAGCGCCATCGGCGCCCCCATCTCTTCCGATACGAAGATGTCTCGATGGGCCATGTGCCAACTCCTGAGGGGCGACCTCTCTGGGCGGCGAGAGGTTCTAGAAATGCGGGAAGGATCCCGGGACGGCGCGCGTTCGGGTTGGCGGCGGTTCATACCATTCCTTTGTGACGGCGCAAAGAGGAGCGTGCCTCCGAGCCGCGAGACGCTGCCATGCGTCCCGCAGCCTCGCCCGCCGTACCGTCTTCTGATAGCACTCGACGCGCTGTGCCGAATCGTCGCCTCGTCATCCTCATCATTGCCAGCGCCCTTTTCATGGAGAACCTCGATTCGACGGTTCTCACGACGGCGCTGCCTGCGATCGCAGCCGATTTCGGCGAAGACCCGATCCGGCTGAAGCTCGCTCTGACATCCTACCTCATCGGGCTTGCGGTGTTCATTCCGGCCAGCGGATGGCTCGCCGACCGTTTCGGAGCCCGGAACGTGTTCTCGACGGCGATCCTCGTCTTCATCACGGGATCGATACTCTGCGCCCTCTCGCAGTCCATCGGGCACATCGTGGTGGCACGCGTCATCCAGGCGCTGGGCGGCGCGATGATGGTGCCCGTCGGCCGGCTCGTCGTGCTGCGGTCGGTGCCGAAGTCGGAAATGGTCGACGCGATGGCATGGCTCGCCATCCCGGCCCTGACGGGGCCGGTCCTCGGGCCGCCGCTCGGCGGCTTCATCACGACCTACTTCTCCTGGCAGTGGATCTTCTGGATCAACGTGCCCATCGGCTGCGTCGGCCTCGTGCTCGCCCGCATCTACGTCCCGGACATCCGGGAGGAGGCGCGCCCCCGCTTCGACATCGTGGGATTTCTGCTGTCGGGCCTCGGGCTCTCCGCGATCGTCAGCGGCTCGACGACGATGGGGCTCGACGTCATCCCGCTGCCATGGGTGGCCGCGCTCCTCGCGGTCGGTGCGATTCTCATCGCCGCCTATGTCCGCCACAGCCGCCGCGTCGCCGCACCGATCCTCGACCTGTCGCTCTTCGCGGTGCCGACCTACCGGGCGGCCGTTCTCGGCGGCATGCTCTTCCGGATCGGCATCGGGGCGAGCCCGTTCCTCCTGCCTCTCATGCTGCAGATCGGCTTCGGCCTGACGCCGTTCCAGTCCGGCATGATCACCTTCGCGGGGGCGCTCGGGGCGATCGGGATGAAGCTCTGCGCCTCGAGGCTCGTGCGCCACTTCGGGTTCAGGCGGATCCTCGTCCTGAACGCTCTCCTCTGCGCCGCCTTCGTCGCCGTTCCCGCGGCCTTCAGCGAGGCGACGCCGTTTGCCCTCATCGTCGCGATCCTGCTCGTCGGTGGTTTCTTCCGCTCGCTGCAGTTCACGAGCATCAATGGCCTCGCCTTCTCGGACCTCGAGTCGCCGCGCATGAGCGGCGGCACCAGCCTCACGAGCGTGATGCAGCAGTTCTCGCTCAGTCTCGGCATCAGCGTGGCCGCCATCGTGCTCCACACGACGACGGCGGGGGAGCCGGCCTCGAGCTTCGAAGTCGCCGATTTCGCCCCCGCGTTCCTGGTCGTCGGGGCGGCCGCGGCACTTTCGGCCTTCGTGTTCGCGGCGCTGCCGGCCGCCGCGGGTGGCCAGGTGTCGGGGCACAGAGCGTGCGGTCAGGGTGCCGTCTCGGTCGCGCGCGAAAGGCCGTGATGAGCGCTCAGGCGCCCTCCTTCGCGTTCCGCTCGCGGTGAGCGAGCGAGAGAACGGTGGAAACGAGGTCCGGATAGATCTCGTCGACTTCGTCGCGCCGTCTCACGAAGCACCGCGTCCCCTCGTGTCGCGTGACGATCAGGCCGGCCTCGCGCAGCACCTTCATGTGATGGCTCAGCGTCGACTTCGCGACCGGCTCGCAGAAGTCGCCCCAGGCGCGCTCCTCGCCGTCGGAGAGGGCGCACATGATGGACAGGCGCACGGGATCGCTCAGCGCCGCGAGAACGTCGCCGAGCCGAACCTGCTCAAGGCACGGATGTCCGCATTGCCTCGCCAGTGTCGCCTCCCTATGGTCGATGATCAACGAACATCGAACTTTCTGTCCTCAGCCATGTTCGCCCGTCTCGGGCCGCAAGGCAAAGGCCGCTGACGAACACATCCGATGGAGACGTAGATGGCTACGCTGTTTGATCCGATAAAGGTCGGGGAGCTCGAACTCGGGAACCGCATCCTGATGGCGCCGCTCACCCGGTGCCGCGCCGATGCGGGCCGGGTGCCGAGCGACCTTCAGGTCGAGTACTACCGCCAGCGCGCCGGGGCCGGGCTGATCCTCAGCGAGGCGACCTCCGTCGACCCGATGGGCGTCGGCTATCCCGATACGCCCGGGATCTGGTCCGACGAGCAGGTCGCCGGCTGGCGCAGGGTGACGGACGCGGTGCACGAAGAGGGCGGCCTCATCATGCTGCAGCTCTGGCATGTCGGGCGCATCTCCGACCCCGTCTACCTCGACGGTGCCCTTCCCGTCGCTCCGAGCGCGCTGCGCCCGGAAGGCTCGGTCAGCCTCGTGCGGCCGAAGAAGGACTATGTGACGCCCCGCGCGCTCGAAGCCTCCGAGATCCCTGCCGTCGTCGAGGCCTATCGCAGGGGAGCCGAGAACGCGAAGCGGGCGGGCTTCGACGGCGTCGAGATCCACGGGGCGAACGGCTATCTGATCGACCAGTTCCTGCAGGACCGCTCGAACATCCGCACCGACCGTTATGGCGGCTCGCTGGAGAACCGCGCGCGCTTCATGCTCGAGGTGACGGACGCCGTGCTCTCCGTCTGGTCGCCGGGCCGGGTCGGCATGCATCTCGCCCCGCGCGGCGACAGCCATACGATGGGCGACAGCGATCTTGCCAGGACCTTCGGCTACGTGGCGGAGGAACTCGGCCGGCGCGGCCTCGCCTTCCTGTGCTCGCGCGAGCACAGGGGCGACGACTGGCTGACCCCTAAGCTGAAGAGAGCCTTCGGCGGCGCCTACATCGCGAATGAGGCGTTCGACTTCGAAAGCGCCGCCGAGCTTGTTGCCAGTGGCGACGCCGACGCCGTCGCGTTCGGCAAGGCCTTCATCGCGAACCCGGACCTGCCGCGCCGCTTCGAGCTCGGTGCACCCCTCAACGAGTGGGACGCCTCGACCTTCTACGCCTCCGGGCCCGAGGGTTACATCGACTACCCTACCCTAGAGCAAGCCAACGCACAGGCTGCCGAGTAGGCCCTCAGGCCTCGGCGCCCGGCCCTTCGGCTCCCCCGTCCTCGCCGCCGCCGCGAAAGCCGGTGGCGAGGACGTAGAGCTCGGACGAGTCGGCGCGGCTCGCCTTCGGCTTCACGTGCTTCACCACCGCGAAGTCGCGCTTCATCTGCGCCAGCAGCTCGTTCTGCGTTCCGCCCTGCAGCACCTTCGCCAGGAAGGAACCCCCGGGCTTCAGAACCTGGCGCGCGAAGTCGAGCGCCGCCTCGCAGAGCGCCATGATCTTCAGGTGGTCGGTGGTCTTGTGCCCCGTCGCGTGCGGCGCCATGTCCGACAGCACGTGGTCCACCCGCCCGCCGAGCAGCGCCTCGAGGCGCGCAGGTGCATCCGGCGACAGGAAGTCCATCTGCATGAACTCGACGCCGGGAATCTCCGCGACCTCCTGAATGTCGATGCCGACCACCCTTCCCTGCCCCTCTCGCGACTTCACGCGTTCGGCCGCCACCTGGCTCCAGCCGCCCGGCGCGGAACCGAGGTCGAGCGCGGACTGGCCGGGCTTCAGGAGGTGCTGCTGGTCATCGATCTCGATCAGCTTGTAGGCGGCACGGGAACGATAGCCCTCCGCCTTCGCCTTCGAGACATACGGATCGTTCAGCTGCCGCTGCAGCCACCGTGTCGACGAGGTCTTGCGGCCGCGCGCCGTGCGCACGCGCACCTTGAGCCGCCCTTCGCGGCCCCGATTGTCGCTCATGCCGGCTGCTGCCTGCGCCGGCCGCGCCGCGCCCGCCGCCCGCGGCTGTTGCGCCACACGCCGTCGCGCGCCATCAGCGACATGAGGATTCCCTCTCGCAAGCCGCGGTCGGCCACGCGGATGCGCCGACACGGCCATTCCCGCCTGATCGCCTCGAAGATCGCGCAACCCGCGAGCACGAGGTCGGCCCGATCGGGGCCGATGCACGGGTTCTTCACCCGCTCCTCGAACGTCATGCCGAGCAGCCGCTCGGTCACCGCGACCACGTCGTCGCCGCGCATCCACGTCCCGTCGACCTTGCGCCGGTCGTAGCGGTCGAGCGCGAGATGCACGCCGCAGATCGTGGTGACGGTGCCGGAGGTGCCGAGCAGGTGGACGTCGCCCTCTGCGAGTGCCTTCACCATGATCTCGCGTGCCTCGAAACGTTCCAGCGTCTCGCGCACATGCGACACCATCTCCTCGAAGTCCTCGGGACCGACGGCCACGCCGCCGAACTTCTCTGCGAGCGTGACGACGCCGAGCGGCATCGACGTCCAGGCCGCGACGCGCTTCTGCAGGCCGAGGGGGCCGGGCCAGCACTGCCCGTCGAAATCCAACCAGACGAGCTCCGTCGAGCCGCCGCCGATGTCGAACACGATCGCACCGCGCGCCGCCGGATCGACGAGGCTCGCACAGCCGGCAACCGCCAGCCTCGCCTCCGTCTCACGGTCGACGACTTCGAGCTTCAGCCCGGTCTCCCGCTGGACCCTGTCGATGAACTCCATGCCGTTCGCCGCGCGGCGGCAGGCTTCGGTCGCGATCAGGCGCGAGCGCGTGACGCCGCGCGAGATCAACTTGTCGCGGCAAACCTTAAGCGCCTCGATGGCCCGGGACTGGGCGGCATCGCCGAGCGCGCTCCTCCGGTCGAGATCCTCGCCAAGTCTCACGATCCGGGAAAATGCGTCGACCACTCGGAAAGACCGGCGCGTCGGCTGCGCCACGAGCAGCCGGCAGTTGTTCGTGCCCAGGTCGAGCGCGGCGTACAGCGAATCGCTCGCCGGCTCGTCGCCCGTTCTCCGCGCCGGGCGCGCCTGTCGCAGCGGCGCCGTCTCCGCCACAGGGCGAACGACGCCGCACTCGTTTCCGGTGCCCGATACGAGCAGTTCGGCCACGGGCGCGCCGTCAAAAAGTTCGTTCACAACACTCGCGTCCCGTAAGGCGGCGATCATGATCGAAGTCCGGACCGCCGCAGGAAAATTCAGTCGGGAGCAGCTTAACAACGCTGCGCGAAACACGCAAAGGACCGCTGCAGACGGGAGCTGGTCGGCTCTCGATCCTCCGGCCTCACCGCAACGTGACGCCACGCCCGGATCGCTCGGGCGGCGGCGCCTCGGGGGACGGCATTGGCGGCATCTGGGCCGAAGCGAGGTCCAGCCGGCGTGCGCGGGATGCGACGAGCTATGTCCTGAAGGCTACACCCTCCCGCCAAACCTCCCGGCAAACGCCCCTGCTTCGTTGGCTTCCAATAGCTTAACCAATAGGGTGCACCCTCGACGGGCGGCGGACAGGTGACGAGACGGCGATCAAGTATGGTGTTTGAGCGGTCAGGACCCATCCGGAGGGGCTTCGCGTGCTTGCTCGCCACGGCTGCGATCGCGCTTCCCATGGCGGCGCCCTCTCATGCCTTCGAGCTTTTCGGCATGCGGTTCTTCGGCCGGGACGCCGAGGATCCCGAGCTGACCGCGGACGCCCAGCCCTACGAGATCGACTTCCGCGTCGCGGGCGACGACGACGATCTCGAGGAGACCCTGCAGAACGCGTCCCAGCTTTACCGGGAGCGCGAGGACGTGCCACTCAGCCCCGCCGCGCTGATCGGCAGGGCCCGTGGCGACTACGCTCGCCTCGTCGGCGCCCTCTACGGCGAGGGCCGCTACGGCCCGGTCATCGACATCACGATCGACGGCCGGCCCGCAGAGACGATTCCCGCCGATGCGCAGTTCGGGGAGACGGCGCGGGTGGTCGTGACGGTCGATCCGGGACCCCAGTTCCGTTTCGGCAATGTGCGGATCCAGGGTGAGCCTGGCCCCATTCCCGACGACAACGACGTTCCGGAGACGCCGGCCGAGCTTGGTCTCGTTCCCGGCAACGAGGCGCGCTCGAGTCTCGTTCTGCAGAGCGAGGGGGTGCTGGTCTCGCGGTGGCGCGAGCTCGGCCACCCGAAGGCCGCCATCGCACGCAGGGACGCCGTCGCGCGCCACGAGAGCGACACGCTCGACGTGGGCATCGACGTCGATCCCGGCCCGTTCGCCGTCTACGGCCCGGTCAGCGTGACGGGGACGCAGCGAATGAACCCCGACTTCGTCGCGCGGCAGACGGGGATCCGGCCGGGCGAGCCCTTCGATCCCGACGATCTCGAGCTTGCTCGCAAGCAGCTTCGGCGCCTCGAAGTGTTCCAGGCGCTGCAGATTGTCGAGGCCGAGGAAGTCACGCCGGACGGAACGCTGCCGCTGACAGTGCAGGTCGCCGAACGCCCCTTGCGCGTCTATGGGTTCGGCGGGACCTATTCGACGCTCGACGGAGCGGGGGTCCAAGCCTACTGGCAGCACCGCAACCTGTTCGGACAGGCGGAGAGGCTGCGCGTGGAAGGCAGCGTCGGCCGCCTGGGCTCGAACGGCTACGAGGATCTCGAATACCGGGCGGGCGTCACCTTCGTGAAGCCGGGCGTCATCACCCCGTTCACGGACCTGACCGCACGGGTGCTCGCCGAGCAGGAGCGCCCGGAGAGCTACCTCTCGCGGCGCGCCGCCGCGCAGATCGGCCTGGCGCACCGGTTCTCCGACGAGCTGAGCGGCAACGCCATGCTGAACGTCGAGCGCTCGCGCACCGAGGATCCGCTGGGCGAGCGTGACTTCTTCCTCGTCAGCCTGCCCTCCGAACTCACCTACGACACGCGTGACGACGAGCTGAACCCCACCGAGGGGATCCGGGCCTCCCTGAAGGCCGAGCCGCTCTACGAGTTCGAGTTCGAGAATGTCGCGCTCATCACCAACGCCAGGATCTCGACCTACTACTCGATCGACGCCGAGGACCGCTTCATCCTCGCGGGCCGCATCGGGGTCGGCTCGATCGTTGGCGCGGCGCGCGACGAGCTGCCGGCCGACCGGCTATTCTTCGCGGGAGGCGGCGGGTCGATCCGTGGCTATGGCTATCGCAACGTCGGCCCGCGGCTGCCCGAGGGCACCTTCGTGAACGGCGTCAACGTGAGCAATCAGGTTATCGGCGGGCGATCCTACGTGGATGGCTCCATCGAGCTGCGCGCGAAAGTGACGGACAAGATCGGCGTCGTCGCCTTCGCCGACGCCGGCAACGCCTTCCTGGAAAGCTACCCCTCCTTCGAGGAGGACCTGAAGGTCGGGGTAGGCGTCGGCTTGCGGTACTTCACGGCATTGGGGCCGCTTCGCGTCGACGTCGCGCTTCCCCTCGACCCCGGACCGGGCGATCCGGATTTCGGCATCTATGTTGGATTGGGACAGGCATTCTGATGGTGCGCTACGTCCTCGGTTTCGTGTTTCTGGGCCTGGCGATCCTCGTCGGCTGGCAGACCATCGCCGACGCACAGGAGGAGAATGAGAGGTCGCGCTTCGTTCGCTTCGTCGAGCGGCAGATCTCCACTCCCGACCGCCAGATCCGCCTCGGAGCCATCGACGGCGCCCTCTCCTCGGACGTCACGATCTCGTCCATCACCATCGCCGACCGCGAGGGCGTCTGGCTGACCATCGAGAACGCGCATCTCGTCTGGAGCCGGCTGGCGCTGCTGCGCGGGCGACTGGACATCGACCTTCTCGAGGCCGATAGGATCGAGATCGCGCGCACTCCGAACGCCCCCGAGGAAGAGATCCCGGAGGAGGCGCAGTTCGAGATCCCCGAGCTGCCGGTCGGCGTCGACATCGACGAGATGAACGTCCCGCGGATCGACATCGCCGCGGGCGTCATCGGTCCTGCCGTTTCGCTCTCCGTCACTGGCGAATTGCACCTCAACGACGGATCGCTCGACTCGAACCTTGAGATCGAGCGCCTCGACGAGCCCGGCAGTCTCGTGCTCGAAGCGAGCTTCTCGAACGAGACGCGGGTGCTCGGCCTCAACCTGCGCCTGTCGGAGCCGGAGAACGGCGTCGTCGCGAACGCGCTCAACATTCCAGATCGCCCCGCCCTCTCCTTCTCGATCGAAGGCACCGGACCGCTCGACGCCTTCGAGGCGGACATCTCCCTCTCCGCGAACGACGAGCAGCTGGTCGACGGCACCGCGACCATCTCCCAGACGGGCGCCGGCCTGCGCTTCGTGGCGGACGTGGACGGCAACCTGCAGCCCCTCGTGCCGCCGCTCTACCAGGACCTCGTCCAGGGCGGCTCGAACCTCGCGATCGATGTCACGCGTGCGGACAGCGGCGCGATCAGCGTGCGGCGCGCAGAGATCACCTCGGGCGTCGCCAGCGTGCAGGCCACGGCGGAGGTCGCGGCCGACGGCTTCCCGACCGCGCTCGACGCCGACGTTCGGCTCGGCTCGGATGAAGGCAACCCCGTTGCGCTTCCCGGCGGTGGCGGCGAGGCGACGGTGCAGAGCGGGACGATCAGCATCACGCTGGGCGGCGATGTCGAGAACACATGGGTGGCGCGCTTCGACCTCAACCAGCTGAACACACCCCTCCTCTCCGCGGAACGCGCGCAGATCATGGGGAGCGGGCTCGCTGCCAACATGGCGGACGCCGAGAACCGGCGCATCACCTTCGAAGTGTCGGGCTCGGCCACAGGCCTCACTTCGAACGACCGAGACGTGGCGCGCGCGCTCGGCGGAGAGATCACCCTCTCCTCGCGCGGCAACTGGTCGTCCGGCCAGCCGGTCGACGTGCAGGTTGCCCGCATCGAGAACCCGAACGCGAACGCGAGCTTCGAGGGTCGCATCGACGGCGACGGCCTGCGGGGCGACTATGCGCTGCAGGCGCAGAATCTCGGGCTCTTCTCCGGGCTCGTCGGACAAGATCTCGGCGGGGCGGTCGACGTCACGGCCAGCGGGCTGGTCGGCCTCTCCGGCGCGGAGCTTGACCTGACCCTTCAAGGGCGCGGGACGAACCTCGAACTCGGCATCCCCGCACTCGACGGGCTCTTCGCCGGGGAGACCTCCCTGGAGGGCGGCATCGCGCGCTCCGACACCGGCTTCCGTTTCGAGGAACTGAGGCTTTCGAACCCGCAGGTGGAAGCTCGCGTCCATGGCGCATATGGGAGCGAAGCCGCCAATCTGGTCGCCACGGTGGAGGTCGACGATATCGCCGCCCTGAGCGATCGCGCCTCGGGCTCCGTCTCCGTCGAGGCGATGCTGACCGGGAACGCCGAGCGTCCGGAGATCGCCGCCTCGGTCAACAGCGATCGCCTCGTGCTGAACGGCAAGCCGCTGACGGGTCTCGATGCGACGTTCGAGGGCGCCCTCACGGAGGGCACCTACCTGAACGGCGATCTTGCGGTCTCGGCCAGCCTCGATGGCGTGCCGGTCGAGGCGCAAGCCGGGATCGCCAGCCTCGAGGACGGCAGCCGCGTGCTCCAGGACCTGACGGCGCGTGCCGGCAGGGCGACGGCGAGCGGCAACCTGACCCTGCGGCCCGACGGGCTCTACGAGGGCGCGATCTCCCTCGACGCGCCCGATCTCGCCACGATAGCGCCGCTCTTCCTGGCCGACGCTTCGGGGTCCCTTCAGGCGGACGTCAACCTGTCGGTCGTCGGCGAGGAACAGTCCGCCGCCATCGAGGCGAGCGCGAACAGGCTGCGATTCAACACGATCGAGGTGGGCTCGGCCTCGGTCGATCTGACCGGGTCGAACCTCTTTCAGGCTCCGATGCTCGAGGGCGAGGCGACCGCGTCGGCCGTCCGGGTGGGTGGCTACGTTCTCGACAGCCTGCAGGCCACGGCCACACGTTCGGGTGACACGACGAGCTTCGACGTCACGGCAGATCTCGCGGAAGGCGCCCTGGCGGCGAGCGGCACGCTCGCCCCCGTCGAGAGCGGCTTCGACGTCGTTCTGTCGACGCTACGCCTCTCGCATCAGGACATCGTCGCGAGCCTGCGCTCGGAGGCTCGCGTCGCCATCCGCGATGGCGAGATCGCCATCGAGAGCGCGGATCTCGGCATCGGCGGCGGGGGAGTGACGCTCGCGGGGACGATAGGCGACGAGCTTGATCTGTCGGCGGTCGTACAGGCGCTGCCGCTGTCGCTCGCCAATGCCTTCGTGCCCGACCTCGCTCTCGGCGGCGAGGTCTCCGGAAGGCTCGAGGCGACGGGCACGACGGCATCTCCCGTGGCCGATTTCCAGCTGACCGGCCGCGGCATCACCGCGGCTCCGCTGCGCGACGCCGGCATCAGCGCCCTCTCGATCGAGACGGCCGGCCAGTTCCGTGACGGCACGGTGGAGCTGACGCTCGACACGAATGTCGGCGGCGGCACCGTGAACGTGGAGGGCAGCATCGGCGAGACCCTCGACGTGACGGCGCGAATAAATGGCCTGCCGGTCGCGATCGCCAACGCCTTCGTGCCCGATCTCGGCCTCGGCGGGTCGCTGAGCGGCACGGCGCGCGCGACGGGATCGCTCGACAACCCGGATGGCACGTTCGACGCGACGATCGTCGGCCTGACGGCTGACGTCCTGCGGCAGGCGAATGCCGGGCCGCTCAGCCTCACGGCCAATGGCCGCGTATCGGGCCGCACCCTCACGCTCGAGACGGCCCGGCTGCAGGGCGGCGGCATCTCGGCGACGGCCCAGGGCACCGTCCCACTCGAGGGGCAGGGCCTGAACGTCCGGGTCGAGTTGCAGAACCTGCCGCTGGCGATCGCCAACGCCTTTGCGCCGGACCTTGGTCTCCGGGGTAGCCTGACCGGCACGGCGACCGCCACGGGCTCGATCGACAATCCCGCCGCCGCGTTCAACGTCAGGGGCCAGGGCCTGTCGGCGACACCCCTGCGAGAGGCCGGCATCGCCGCCGTCAGCGTCGCGGTCGACGGGCGGTTCGAGAACCAGACGGTCATCCTGCAGTCCGCGTCGGCCGAGGGCAGCGGAGTGACCCTTCGCGCTCAGGGGCGCGTGCCGCTGAGCGGCGAGGGATTGGATGTCGCTGTGCAGGGCAATATCCCCCTCACGCTGAGTGACCAGCTTCTCGCCGAGCGTGGTGCCCGCCTGTCCGGAGCGATCGCCGTCGACGCGCGCGTCGTCGGATCCATCCAGGCGCCGCGCTTCTCGGGCAGCCTCACGGCAGACGGCGTCAGCTTCATCGATCCCGATTCGGGCCTGAGGCTGACGAATGGCCGGCTGCGCGCGTCGCTGACCGGCGAGCAGGCGGTGATTGACGAGTTGTCCGCGTCGCTCGGCAATGGACGCGTCTCCGTCACCGGGACCATCGGCATCGATCCGGCGAGCTCCTTCCCCGCCGATCTTCGCATCACTCTGCGCGATGCCCGCTACGAGGATCCGCAGCTCATCGCGGCCACCCTCACGGGCGATCTGACGCTGCAGGGTCCGCTCCTCGGCGAACCGACGCTCGCGGGCGTCGTGACGATCGACAGAGCCGAGATCACGGTGCCGGAGAGGTTCGGCGGCTCGACGGCCTTGATCGACGTTCGGCACGTGAACACGCCCGCCGACGTCCTGAACACCCTGCAGAAGGCGGACCTCCTCGGGGGTGACGAGCCCCGCGCCACCCGAGGCAACCAGCCCGGCGGCATCCTCCTCGACCTGACGATCAACGCGCCCAACCAGATCTTCGTGCGCGGGCGCGGCCTCGACGCCGAGCTCGGCGGCAGCGTGCGGCTGACCGGGCCCGTCTCGAATATCAGCCCTGTCGGCTCGTTCGAGATGATCCGCGGCCGCATAGACATACTCGGCCAGCGGATCACCTTCGATCGCGGCCTCGTCACGCTCTATGGCGATCTCGACCCCTATCTCGACTTCGTCGCGACGACCGAGACCGACACCGTCACCATCACGCTCAGCGTGCAGGGCCGCGCTTCGGACCCCGACATCACCTTCTCGTCTAACCCGGACCTCCCGCAGGACGAAGTTCTGGCGCAGCTTCTCTTCGGCCGGTCGATCAACGACCTGTCGGCGCTCCAGATCGCCCAACTCGCCTCCGCTGCGGCGCAGCTCGCGGGCGGCGGCGGGCCGAGCATCCTTCAGCAGCTGCGCGCGACAACCGGTCTCGACGACCTCGACATCGTCACGCAAGAGGGCGGAGGCGCCGCCGTCCAGGCGGGACGCTATATCGACGAGAATATCTATCTCGGCGTGACCGCGGGCGAGGAGGAGAGCGGCGTCTCCGTCAATCTCGACATCACGGGTAACCTCAAGATCCGCGGAGAGGCGACGACCCGCGACTCCAGCATCGGCCTGTTCTACGAGCGGGAGTACTGACCGCCGTCCGTGGCGCCCGGAGCCCCCGCTCCGCCCGAACCCTTGGTCCAGTCGCGCATTCTCCACTGCGAGAACCGCGATTGGAGCCACGATGAACAGCACCGCAGATCCAGGCCTCTACTCGGGCTTTCAGTCGATCTTCATCGCCGGACAGTGGCGGCGCGGCCGGGGCGGGAAGCCGATCGAGGACACGAATCCGTTCAACGGCGACACCCTTGCGGAGATCAGCACCGCGTCCGCCGAGGACGTCGACGAGGCCTGCCGCGCCTCCCTCGAGGCGCAGCGCGAGTGGGCCGCGCTCGTGCCCGCCGCCCGCGCCGAGATTATGATGAAGGCGACGCAGATCGTCGAAGCGCGCCAGGAGGAGATCGTCTCGTGGCTCGTGCGCGAGGCGGGCTCGACGCGCCTCAAGGCGACGATGGAGTGGACCTTCGTCCAGGGCGTCTTCAAGGAAGCCGCCTCCCTCCCCCACATGGTCGAGGGCCGCATCCTGCCGAACGACATCCCCGGCAAGGAGTCGCGCGTCTACCGCAAGCCGGTCGGCGTCGTCGCCCTCATCAGCCCGTGGAACTGGCCGTTCCAGCTCACCGCACGCACGCTGGCGCCGGCGCTCGCCGTCGGCAACGGCGTGGTCGTGAAGCCCGCCTCCGACACGCCGATCACCGGCGGACTGCTGTTTGCTAAGATCCTCGAGGAGGCAGGACTGCCCGAGGGTCTCCTCTCCGTCCTGCCGGGGCCGGGCTCCGAGGTCGGCAACACGCTGATCATGCACGAGATCCCGCGCGTCGTCTCGTTCACCGGCTCGACGCTGGTCGGGCGCGGCATCGCGAAGGCCAGCGCCGACGGCAAGAAGATCAAGCGCCTCGAGCTCGAGCTCGGCGGCAACAGCCCGATCGTCGTGCTCGACGACGCCGACCTCGACCTCGCCGTCGAGGCCTCGGTCTTCGGCAAGTTCCTCCACCAAGGCCAGATCTGCATGATCTCGAACCGCCTCGTGGTGACGGAGAAGATCTACGATGAGTTCGTCTCGCGCTTCGTCGACCGGGTGAAGGGCCTGAAGGTCGGCGATCCGAGCGACCCCGACACGTTCATCGGCCCGATCATCAACAGGTCGCAGCTCGATTCGGTCGTCGAGAAGATCGAGAAGGGCAAGAAGGGCGCCCGCATGCTCGCCGGCGGCGAGCCCGACGGCCAGGTCCTGCCGCCGCACGTCTTCGCCGACATCCCGACCGACTCGGCGCTGGCGCAGGAGGAGATCTTCGGCCCCGTCGCGCCGATCCTGAAGGCACGCGACGAACAGGACGCACTGAAGATCGCCAATGACACCGAGTACGGCCTGTCGAGCGCCGTCTTCACCCGCGACGTCGAGAAGGGCACCCGCTTCGCCCGTTCGATCGAGGCCGGCATGGCGCATGTCAACGACCAGCCGGTCAACGACCTGCCCTTCAACCCCTTCGGCGGCGAGAAGAACTCCGGGATCGGCCGCTTCAACGGCCGCTGGGCGATCGACGCCTTCACCACCGACCAGTGGGTGACGGTGCAGCACGTGCCGCGCCCCTACCCGTTCAGCCTGAAGGATCTCGTGGGCTGACCCCGGGGAAACCGGGCGGTCGCGCCGGCGGCCGCCCTCACGCCTTGCCGATGCCCGGCCGCTTCTTCCGCCGCTTGCCCATGATGTCCTCGAGCCGCACCGGCCGGTATCCTTGCGCGTCGACACCGACGTCGTACTGCCGGCTGATCGGCGACAGCCGTCCGTGGCTGTGGCCGTGTATGTTGAGCGCGCCCTTGCCCGCGCCGTTCCAGGTGCGGAACGCGTAGTGGCACAGGACGACCATGCGCCCGTCGACCGTGATCTCGCGGTAGTGCTGCACGCTCGCCCAGGCCGCCGCGGCGATGGTGGCCGGCCCGTCATTGTTGCCGATGATCAGGTGTTTCGTGCCGTTCAGGCTGGAGAGCAACTCGTCGATTCGCTCCGGCCCGGGCCCGAGCGCGAAATCGCCGAGATGCCAGACCTCGTCCGCCGGCGACACGACCTCGTTCCACAGTGCGACGAGCCCTGCATCGTGCGCCGCCATGTCGGGGAACGGCCGGCGGTCGGCCCGAAGCGCCCGAGGATCGCCGAAATGCGTGTCGCCGGTGAAGAAGACGCTCAAGCCCTGGCCTCGACGAGGAGCGGCTTCATGGGGCGGCTCAGGTAGCGGGAACCTGCCATGGCGAAACGCCACGGTTTCTCCGCAGCCTTCGTGATCCCGATACGGGGCCCGACGCCGATCTCGACCTCGGCCTGCCGCGGCAGAAGCACGAAGGGTGGTGCGTCGAGCGGCGCCTTGTCCTCGTCCCGGGTGACGGCGAGCGCCTGGCACAGCCGCCCAGGGCCCGCGCAGAGCAGGCGCATGTCCTGGAGCCCCCGCCGCTCGCGCATGATCTCTATCCCGTTGGTGGGCTCGACCGCCCGGATGAGGACGGCGCTGCCCTCCTGCGCCTCGTCGCAGACGAAGTTCAGGCACCAGTGAATGCCGTAGGAGCGGTAGACATAGGCGCGCCCGACGGGACCGAACATCGCCGCGTTCCGCTCGGTTCGGCCGGCGAAGCTGTGCGACGCCGGATCCTCGCGAACATAAGCCTCCGTCTCCACTATGACTCCGCCGACGCCGCCGACGAGAAGCGTGGCGCCGATCAGCCCGCGCGCGACGTCTGGCGCGGGGCCGGCAAAGAAGCCGGCCGGCAGCGCCGGCCTATCGTCGTCCTCCCCCATCTCGCGGCGGGATCGCTTCATACTCACGATTTGGACGTCACCGCAGGCTCGCGATGTAGGACACGAGGTCCTGGATCTCCTGGCGGGTGAGGCTCATGTCCGGCATCATCGGGTGAGGATCGGCGAGAAAGCCGTCGAGCCATGCAAGATCGCCTTCCGAGCGGGCGGCGATCTCCATGAAGGTCGGCACGGCGGCGCTTCCCCTCTCCTGCCCCTCCGACACGATGTGGCACGTCGCGCACCAGCGATTGGCGATCTCCTCGCCCGCCCGAGCGTCTCCCCTCGCCTGTGCCCCGACACTTCCTGCGACGACACCCGCCAGCACTGCCGGCGCGATCAGCCAGACCCTGCGCATCGTTCCCACTCCTCCTCGTCGGCCCGTGACACCCCAGCGAGGATAGGGCTTCACGACGAGGCGGCAACGATAGGATCAACACGGAGGCTGTCCAGCGGCCCGACCCGCCCGATTCCCTGTGGAGACCGGTCCGCCTCCCACGCTCGCACGTCCGCCGACGTGCTATGTTGGCGCCCGCGAACGCCAAGGGAATCGCATTCATCCTCATGGACTCCGGCATCGTACTCGGCACGGACGAGAAGGGCCTGCCGGCCCGGCTCGATCTCGAAGAGCTGCTCTCCACGCGCCTGCTCGTCCAGGGCAACTCCGGCTCGGGCAAGTCGCACCTTTTGCGCCGGCTGCTCGAGCAGAGCGCAGGCCTCGTGCAGCAGGCGATCATCGATCCCGAGGGCGACTTCGTCACGCTGGCGGAGCGCTACGGCCACATCGTCGTCGACGCGAACCGCACGCCGAACGACCTCGCGAAGATCGCGAACCGCATCCGTCACCACCGGGCCTCCGTCGTGCTCGACCTCGAGGGGCTCGATGCCGAGGTGCAGATGCGCTGCGCGGCCGCCTTCCTGAACGGCATCTTCGACGCGGACCGCGAGGCCTGGTACCCGATGCTGGTGGCGGTCGACGAGGCGCAGCTCTTCGCGCCCGCGGGCGGCGGCGAGATCTCGGAGGAGGCCCGCCGCGCCTCGCTCGGCGCCATGACGAACCTGATGTGCCGCGGCCGCAAGCGCGGCCTCGCCGGCATCATCGCGACGCAGCGGCTCGCCAAGCTCGCCAAGAACGTGGCGGCGGAAGCATCCAACTTCCTGATGGGCCGCACCTTCCTCGACATCGACATGGCGCGCGCGTCGGATCTGCTCGGGATGGAGCGCCGGCAGGCGGAGGCTTTCCGTGACCTCGCGCCGGGCCAGTTCGTGGCGCTGGGGCCCGCACTCTCCCGTCGCCCCTTGCGGATCAAGATCGGCGACGTCGTCACGCGGGGCCGCAGCGGCCGACCGGAGCTCCTGCCGCTGCCGGAGACGCCGAGGGAGGATCTCGAGGACCTGATCTTCCAGCCGAGCCCGAACGATCCGGAGCCGGCCATGCCGTCGCAGATGGTGATGCCGATGCGCACCACGACCGACGAGCTCATCGTGCAGGTGGAGACCGCCGGCGCGACGGCGGCGAGCGAGGCGAAAGCCGAGGCCCAGGCGATCGACGCGGAGACCCTCGAGGCGGCGCTCGACGAGATCTTCGCGGAGATCCTGTCGGAGCCGGAGGCAGCCTTCCGGCCCGAGCCCGTGATCTACCAGGACTTCCAGTTCCACTGCCGCGTCAAGAAGCTCGGAGCCGTGGCGCAGGACATGGCGACGTTCCGGCGGAGGCTTGCGCTCGGGCGCGCCGGCGTCTCCGCCCGCGACGCCGACGATGCGTCATGGTCGCAGGTGCTGGCCGTGTCCGAGAACCTGCCGGTCGAGATGCAGGGCGTCTTCCTGATGCTCGCCCGCAGCGCCGGCGAGGAGGCGCCCTGCCCCTCCGACGAGAGCCTCGCCCGCGCCTATGGAAGCCACTCGCCCTCGCGGGCGCGCTGGCTTCTCACCTACATGGAGAACCAGGGCTACATCCTCTGCGAGACCGATTTCCGCGGCCAGCGCGTCGTCTCCTTCCCCGGCGTCGGCTGGCGCACCGCGCCTTCGGCACCGAAGGCCGCGCAAGGACAGGCCCGCGCCTCACTGCAGAAGCGCCGGGCCTGATTTCCGTCAGGCAACGACGTCCCAGAGTTCCTTCGCGAGGATCTGCACCGCCACGGCCGTCAGGATGATCTTGAGGCCGAGCCGGAAGCCCTCCTCGGGCAGGCGGTGGAGCAGGAGCGTTCCCAACGCCGTGCCGAGGAAGGTGCAGAGCACCATCACCACCATGATCGGCAACCACTCGCCGAAGGCGAAGCCGAGGAAGCCGAACACCACGACCTTCAGCCCGTGCTGCAGGGTCATGGCCGTCGCGTGCGTGCCGACGAGCGCCGTCTTGTTGAGATTGAACTGGCGGAACATGGCGACGACGAAGGGCCCGCTCGCGCCGACGAACATGGTGAGGACCGCCGCGACGGCGCCCACGATCGCCAGAACGGCACGGCCGGACCCGCGGATCGCCGGCAGGCTGCCCCACACGGACCACAGGATGAAGAGCGCCACCGTCACGAGGATCACGTCCTCGGGCAGGGCCACGAAGATGTTGCCGCCGACCACCGCGCCGACGAGGGATCCGGCCAGGAAATAGCCGATCAGGTTCCAGTGCGTGTGCCGCCACTGGGCGACCGCGCGCGAGACGTTCGCGCCGACCTGGACGACGCCATGGACCGGGATGAGAACCGAGATCGGCACGATCTGCGTCATGACGGCCAGCATCACGACGCCCCCGCCAATGCCCATCGCGGCGGTGAGCGTGGCGGTGAGGAACGCGGCGAGCACCAGGCCCGTCGCGCCGAGCAAGGACAGGCCGGCTGGTAGAAACGCTTCGATGAGGGACATACGTCGGGGAAATCCGTGTGGTAGGAGCTTCCTTAAGCCGCAGGCGCGGTTTCTGCAAATCGGCAAGCCGGGTGAAGGAGGCGATGTGGACGACAGCCGGGTGATAGAGATCTACGTCGATGCGGACGCGTGCCCCGTGAAGAACGAGATCTACAAGGTGGCCGGCCGCCACGGGCTGAGGACCCTGGTGGTCTCGAACAGCTTCATGAACGTCCCGAAGGACCCGCTGATCGAGCGCGTGATCGTCGGCAGCGGCCTCGATGTCGCCGACGACTGGATCGCCGAGCGTGCGCGGCCCGGAGCGGTGGTCGTGACGGCGGACGTGCCGCTCGCCAGCCGCTGCGTGAAGGCCGGGGCGACCGTCCTCTCGCCGAAAGGGCGCTTCTTCGACGAACGCACGATCGGCATGGCGCTGGCAACGCGCAACCTGATGGACGACCTGCGGAGCGCCGGGGAGATGACGGGCGGGCCACCCCCATTCTCCCAGGCGGACCGTTCCGCCTTCCTCCAGGCGTTGGAACTCGCGGTCGTCAGGCTGAAGCGCGCGGGCTTCGGGGCCTGACGGCGCCCGGGCCGCTCGTCGCGAATTCGAGCGATCGCCGGGCGAAAGGCAGAAGCGCCTCGGGGTCCTCGAGCAGATCCTCGACCACCGAGACGAGCCGCGGCGCCTCCACGATCCGGTCGCGCTTCGCGTAGGTGAAGACGCTCCCTCCCCGCGCCATGAGCTCCGCCCGCAGCGCCTCGTCCGAGGTGAGATAGAGCGTGTCGTCGATGACGACGGCGAAGTGGCGCCCCGCGCAGCGGACCGACAGGCCGCCGAACATCCGCTTCGTATCGATCGGGCCCAGGGGCATGAGCAGGTCGACCACGTGGGGCCTGAACTGCGGCGAGACGGCCATCCCGAGGACTCCGGAGCATACGGCGAGGGCAGCATCCATCCGGACGGGGAGTCGCGCAAGCCCCCGTCATCATCCTGTGACCGACCTTGGATAGCGGATCGCAACGGCTCCGGGAGAGGGAGCCGGAGCGATCTATTCTTCGTCAGGAGCCCCGACATGAACGAGCATGTGAAACCGGACGCGCCAGCCTTCCGCACGAGCCTTCTCGAGGACGCGGTGTCCGAGCCGCGCAACCCCACCTCCAATCCCACGATGGGCGAGGTCATCGCCGCCCGATTCTCGCGCCGCGGGTTGCTGAAGGGGGCGCTCGCCGTCTCCGCGATCACCACGACCGTCAGCCCCCTCGCGCTGGTCGCCGCCGACCAGGCGAAGGCGGAAACGGGTTCGCGCTTCAGCTTCACCGAGGTCGAGGCCGGCGTCGACGCCGATCACCACGTCGCGGAAGGCTACGACGCCGACGTGCTGCTGCGCTGGGGCGACCCGCTCTTCGTGGACGCGCCGGAATTCGACCCGAACGCGCAGACGGCGGAGAAGCAGCGCCGGCAGTTCGGCTACAACAACGACTATGTCGGCTACATCCCGCTGCCGGACGCCGAGGACCCGAGTTCCCACGGCCTGCTGGTCGTGAACCACGAGTACACGAACGAGCACCTGATGTTCCCCGGCATCGTCACGATCGTCGACGGGAAGCCGCAGGTGGCCGAGGCCACGCAGGACCGGATCGACATCGAGATGGCCGCGCATGGCGGCACGATCGTCGAGATCCGCAAGGTCGAGGGCAAGTGGCAGGTCGTGAAGGACTCGCCCTACAACCGCCGGATCACCGCCGACACCGAGATGGAGATCACCGGCCCCGCCGCCGGCCACCATCGCCTCAGGACGGTTGCCGACGAGACCGGCACGAAGGTGCTCGGCACGATCAACAACTGCGCCGGCGGCGTCACGCCGTGGGGCACCTATATGATGGCGGAGGAGAACTTCCACGGCTACTTCCTCGGCGAGCTTCCCGAGGGCCACACCGAGGCCGAGAACTACAAGCGCTACGGCGTGCCGGACGGCACGTACGACTGGGGCAAGTTCTACGACCGCTTCGACGTCTCGAAGGAGCCGAACGAGCCGAACCGGTTCGGCTGGATGGTCGAGGTCGACCCGTTCGACCCGAACTCTGTGCCGCGGAAGCGCACCGCCCTCGGCCGGTTCAAGCACGAGGGCGCCGAGTCGATCGTCGCGAAGGACGGCCGCGTCGTCTTCTATCTCGGCGACGACGAGCGCTTCGACTACGTCTACAAGTTCGTGACCGCCGGCGCCTTCGCGGAAGGCGACCGCGAGGCGAACATGAACCTGCTCGACGAGGGCACGCTCTACGTCGCCCGTTTCGACGAGGACGGCAGCGTCACGTGGATGAAGCTGGTGCACGGCGAAGGCCCGCTGACGGCGGAGAACGGGTTCGAGAGCCAGGCCGACATCCTCATCGAGACGCGCCGCGCCGCCGATCTCCTCGGCGCCACGAAGATGGATCGCCCCGAGGACATCGAGCCGAACGGCACGAACGGCCGCGTCTACGTCATGCTGACGAACAACACGCGCCGCAAGGAAGATCAGGTCGACGCGGCGAACCCGCGCGCCGAGAACGCCTTCGGGCACATCATCGAGATCGCCGAGGCCGAGGGCGATTTCGCCGCGGAGAGCGGCACGTGGGAGGTGCTCCTGCAGTGCGGCGACCCGAGCGTCGCCGAGGTGGGTGCCACCTTCTCGACCTCCACGACGGAGAACGGGTGGTTCGGCATGCCCGACAACTGCGCCGTCGACAGCGACGGCCGTCTCTGGGTCTCGACCGACGGCAACTCGCCGAAGGCGACGGGCCGCACCGACGGCCTCTGGGCCGTCGACACGGAGGGCGAGGCCCGCGCCACCTCGAAGCTCTTCTATCGCGTCCCCGTGGGCGCGGAGATGTGCGGTCCGCTCGTCCTCGACGACATGGAGACGATGTTCGTCGCCGTCCAGCATCCCGCCGACGGCGGCGACGACTGGCCGGAGTTCGGCCGTCCCTCCTACTACGAGGACCTGTCGACGCGGTGGCCCGACTTCCGGGACGACATGCCGACACGCCCGTCGGTCGTGGTGATCACCCGGCAGGGCGGCGGCAAGATCGCCGTCTGAGGCTCACCTCGAAACGCTCACCTTCGGGGCGCCGGCGGCTTTCCGCCGGCGCCCTTCGCGTCTAAGACCCTTGGCGGTGCCCGCCGCCGCCCCATCTGCGAGTGGCGAATTGGCTGCGGAAGCAACGACAGGAGCGAAGCATGTATGGCTGGGACGTCTACCTTTCCGGCGAGATCCACACGGACTGGCGCGAGCGCATCGAGGCGGGCGCCGACGAGGCCGGGCTCGACATCACGTTCTCGGCGCCGGTGACGGACCACGAGGCGAGCGACGATTGCGGCGTGGCGATCCTCGGCCAGGAGGACAAGCCGTTCTGGAAGGACCACAAGGGCGCGAAGCTGAACGCGATCCGCACGCGCACCCTGATCGAGCAGGCCGACGTGGTGGTCGTCCGCTTCGGCGACAAGTACAAGCAGTGGAACGCGGCGTTCGACGCGGGCTATGCGGCCGCACTGGGCAAGCCGCTGATCGTGCTGCACCCGCAGGAACATACGCACGCCCTGAAGGAGGTCGACGCCGCCGCCCTTGCGGTCGCGGAGACGCCGGAGCAGGTCGTCGAGATCCTGCGCTACGTGATTGCCGGGGAGTTGCCGGGGCGGGCGCGCGCCGCCGCCGAGTGAGACAGGGGCCATGTTCGAGATCCTCGCGGCGATCGGATTCGCGATCTCCTTCGCATGGGCCTGGCTCACCGGCGGGGACGAGGTGCCGCTGACGGAGCGCTCGCAGGTCATCCTCATCGATTCCGGAGAGGAATCCGCCCTCGGGGCCCGTGCCTTCGAGGAGGTGCTGTCGCGGCACCGAGCCCTCGAGGGCGACGGAGCCGATGCCGTGCGGGAGATCGCAGCCCGGATCGTCAAGGCTGCGGAAGAGAGCTTCGGCGCCGACTACGACTGGCGCACCGAGCTTCTGCAGGACGACGCGGCGAACGCCTTCGCGCTGCCGGGCGGCAACATCGCCGTGCTGTCGGGGCTCCTGCCCGTCGCGCAGAACGCCGACGGCCTCGCCACCGTCATCGGCCACGAGGTGGCCCACGTCATCGCCCGCCACTCCGCCGAGCGTCTGACCCAGCAGCGGATCGCCGATCTCGGCCGCCTCGCCGTCGCCGTCGCCCTCGGCGACATGGACCCCGGCACACGCCAGGCGGTCATCGGCGCGCTCGGCATCGGCACGCAGTTCGGCATCCTCATGCCCTTCTCGCGCGTCCACGAGTCGGAGGCGGACAGGATCGGGCTCGTCCTCATGGCGCAGGCCTGCTTCGACCCGCGCGAGGCGCCGGAGCTATGGCGCCGCATGGCGCGCGCCGCAGGCGACGGGCCGCCGGAGTTCATGTCGACGCACCCGGCGCCGCAGAGCCGCATCGAGAACCTCACCGGCTGGATCGACGAGGCCCTTCAGGCAAGAGAGGCGGCAGGCTGCCCGCCGCTGTCCTGACGATCCGGCCGCTACCGGTGGCCCACCGGGAAGACACGCGCCAGAAACCACATTCCGACATGACGAAATCGCCCCGCAACGGCAGGTCGTTACAAAGCAGGCCTCTGCTCATCTACGAGGTCTCGCCATGGACATGCCGTCCTACACCTTCGTCTCGCCCCGCAAGACGCGGGAGATGCACAACCACCATTTCGATTCCACCGTCTGGAACGACTTCCGGTTTCGCGACGACGACATCGTCATCGCCACCTATGCGAAGTCGGGCACGACCTGGACGCAGCAGATCGTCGGCCAGCTTCTCTTCGACGGCCGCGAGGATCTGAACGTCGCCGAGATGTCGCCGTGGGTCGACCTGCGCGTCCCGCCGAAGGAGGTGAAGCTTCCGGCGATCGAGGCGCAGGCTCACCGCCGCTTCCTGAAGACCCACCTGCCCGTCGATGCGCTCGTCTTTTCGCCGAAGGCGAAGTACATCTACATCGCCCGCGACGGTCGCGACGTGGTGATGAGCATGTACAATCACCACGCGAACGCGAACGAGCTCTGGTACCAGGCGCTGAACGACGCGCCGGGGCGCGTCGGCGACCCGATCGGGAGACCGCCGGCCTCCATCCGCCAGTATTTTCAGGAGTGGCTCGCGCGCGACGGCCACCCGTTCTGGCCCTTCTGGGAGAACGTCCGCTCCTGGTGGGCGGTGCGTCACCTGCCGAACGTCATGCTCCTCCACTTCTCGGAGCTGAAGGCCGACATGCCGGGCCAGATCCGGCGGATCGCCGAGTTCCTGTCGATTCCGATCGACGAATTACGCTTCCCGGCGATCGTCGAGCACTGCACGTTCGACTACATGAAGAAGAACGCGACGAAGAGCGTCCCGCTCGGCGGCGCCTTCTGGGACGGCGGGGCCGAGACCTTCATCAACAGGGGCACGAACGGCCGCTGGCACGACGTGCTGATGGCGTGCGACAGCCTCGCCTACGAGGAGCGGGCGCGCCGCGAGCTCGGCGAGGACTGCGCCCGATGGCTGGCGACGGGCAATCGCGACGACGACCGGACGGCTGCGGCACTGGCTGCCTGAGTTCATCGACGGCCATCGGCTCCCGGCGCCGATGGCCGGCCGCCATCCGGCCGGCGCCCCCGCCCTCACCTGCCCCGCCGGCCGAGCCGCTCCATCTTCTCGAGCCACTTCCACTTCCGCTTCCGCCCCCTCCCTCCCGCCTCGACCATGCCGAACATCGTCGTGCGCACCGGCCGGATGCCGACGAAGCGCAGCACATTGCGCTCGAGCGCCCTCGTGCCGTGAGCCCGGAACCACAGCCGGTACAAGATGGCAGGCATCCCCATCGTCACGACGATGCGGGCGGAGCGCCCTTTGAGTCCCGCCTGCGGCCCACGCTTCGTGTAGGCGAAGGCGACGCCCGGCCGAGCCATCTGCTCGAGCAGGCCTTTGAGCGCCGCCGGCACCATGCCGAGCCACAGCGGGAACACGACCACCAGGTGATCGCACCACAGGAGCGCGTCGACCGCAGGCTGCAGCCCGGGCGGCACCGCACCGTGCTCGAAGTCCGAGGCCCGCCGAAGGAGCGGGACGTCGAGCTCCCCGACGCGGATCAGGCGAACCTCGTGCCCCGCCGCTTCGGCACCCGCGCGGTAGGCATCGGCAAGTGCATGGTCGAGATGGTCGAGGTCGGGATCCGGATGGCCGTCGATGACGAGGATTCGCCGGATCATGAGCACTTCTCACTGCTACGGACCGACGAACAGCCTATAGTGCCCCTGAGACACCCGCCTTGACGCAGATCACCCCGGACGCCCGCCAGCAACCGACCCACCGAAGAGCCAGGAGAGGCCGATGCCCCGCCGCCACGAGATCCCGGGCACGCACGAGCACATGGCCTGGGGCTATTTCGATGCTCGTGCCGAGCCCGTCCTCCGCATCGCCTCCGGCGACACCGTCTCGCTGAGCGCTTTCCCCGCCGGCGACGGCACGCGGCTGCCGGAGGATCGCTCGCTCGTGCCCGAGGCCTATCTTCGCGCGCTGCGGGAGGTCGAGATGGGCCCCGGCCCGCACTGGGTGACGGGACCTGTCCACGTCGACGGCGCGGAGCCGGGAGACGTCCTCCAGATCGACATCCTCGAGACGGTGGTCGACTACGACTGGGGCATCACCGCGATCATGCCGCTCGAGGGAACGCTGCCGGACGAGTTCGACGAGCCGGAGACGATCCACCCCAGCGTCGACCACGCGCGGCAGGTCGCCGTCATGCCGTGGGGCACCGAGGTGCCGCTCGCGCCGTTCTTCGGCACGATCGCCGTCGCGCCACCGCCCCTCTGGGGCCGCTGCGGAACCATCATCCCGCGCGCCTTCGGCGGCAACATGGACAACAAGGAGCTGCGCCCCGGCACGACGCTCTACCTGCCGGTGTTCAACGAAGGCGCGCTCTTCTACGCCGGCGACGGCCACGGCGTGCAGGGCGACGGCGAGGTCTGCGTGACGGCGCTCGAGACGGGCGTCAGCGGCACGTTCCGGCTGACCGTGCGCAGGGACCTCGACTACGAGCGCCCCTTCGCCGAGAACGAGACGCACCTCATCTCGATCGGCATCGACGAGGATCTCGACGACGCGGCGAAGCAGGCGGTGCGCGAGATGGTGCGCCACGTCTGCGACCGCACGAACCTGACGCCGAACGAGGCCTACATGCTCTGCTCGCTCGCCGGCGACCTGCGCGTCACGCAGCTCGTCGACGTGCACAAGGGTGTGCACATGATGCTCGCGAAGTCCCTGCTCTGAAACCAAGACGGAAAGAAGAACATGACCCGCATCGCCGTTCTCGACGACTATCAGAAGGTTGCGGCCTCGATGGCCGACTGGTCCACGCTCGACGAGGAGTGCAAGGTCGACTTCTTCCACGAGAACATTCCGGGCGGGGACGAGGCGGCGGCGAAGCTCGCCGACTACGACGTGATCTGCCTGATGCGCGAGCGCATGAAGATGCCGGCCGACCTCCTGGCAAGGCTGCCGAAGCTGAAGCTCGTCGTCGCGACCGGGACGAACGCGCGCATGATCGACCTCGATGCGGCTGCGGCGCAGGGCATCACGGTCTGTGGCACCGGCGGCGGCCAGGGGGGCGTCGCGACGCCGGAGCTCGCCTGGGCGCTGATCCTGGCGGCCTCCCGCCACCTCGTCGACGAGCACGCCAATGTCCGCGCCGGTCGCTGGCAGGAGAGCGTCGGCACCGCACTGAACGGCGGCACGCTCGGTCTCGTGGGCCTCGGCCGCCTCGGAAGGAAGATGGTGCCGGTGGCCAAGGCGTTCGGCATGCGTGTGCTTGCCTGGAGCCCGAACCTGACGCCGGAGCGGGCGGCGGAGGGCGGTGCGGAGTTCGCGGAGAAGGAGACGCTGTTCCGCGAGGCGGACGCCGTGTCGATCCACCTCGTGCTCGGCCCCCGCACGCGCGGGCTCGTCGGTGAAGGCGATCTTCTCCTGATGAAGCCGGGGGCGATCCTCGTGAACACCTCGCGAGGGCCGATCGTCGACGAGGCGGCCCTGCTCGCGGCCTTGCAGGAGGGTCGCATCCGCGCCGGCCTCGATGTCTACGACGTTGAGCCGCTGCCCCGTGAACACCCCCTCCGCCGGGCGCCGAACGTCGTGCTCTCGCCCCATCTCGGCTATGTCACGCAGGCCGGCTACGCCGAGTTCTACGAGGGGATGGTCGAGGATATCCGGGCGTGGCGCCAGGGCAGCCCCGTGCGGGTGCTGGCCGCGCCCGCCGGCTAGACGGAGGCCTCGCCGTCTGCGCCGAACCCGCGAGGTGCGGGCGGCGCAGACGGTGTCACGGATCCGTTATGCAGCATTGCTACCTCACCGGCGCCCCACGTTTTTTCCGACAACCCACGGGACAGGCGCCATGATGAAATCCGTCTTCACCCTTCTCGCCGGAGCGGCGATGGCCGGAGCCTCCGTGCTCCCCGCCGCGGCGCAGAGCGGCACGATCACCGTCTACACCTCGCAGCCGAGCGAGCAGATGGACGCCGTCGTCAGGGCGTTCAACGAGGATTATCCGGAGATCGAGGTCGAGGTCTTCCGGTCCGGCACGACCGAGGTCATGAACAAGCTGATGGCCGAGTTCGAGGCCGGCAATCCGCAGGCCGACATCGTCCTCATCGCCGACGCGACGGCGGCGACGCAGCTCAAGAACGACGACCGTCTGCTCGCTTACGAGGACGCGCCGGTCGACAGCCTGCCTGCCGAAGTGGTCGATCCCGACATGACCTTCTTCGGCACGAAGCTGATCACGACGGGCATCATCTACAACACCGATCTCGTCGAGGAGGCGCCGACCTCCTGGAAGGATCTGGCCGACGCCGGGGTCGCCTCGAAGCTCATCATGCCGAGCCCGCTCTATTCCGGTGCGGCGGTGATCCACGTCGGCACCATGGTCCAGCAGCCCGAGTTCGGCTGGGACTACTACGAGACGCTGGCGGAGAACGGCGCCGTCGCCGGCCGCGGCAACGGCTCGGTGGTCGAAGCGGTGGCGCGCGGCGAGAAGGCCTACGGCATCATCATCGAGTACATGGCGATGAACGCGAAGAACCAGGGCTCGCCGGTCGAGTTCGTGTTCCCCGAGGAAGGCGTCTCGGCGATCACGCAGCCGGTCGCGATCCTCAAGACGACCGACAACGAGGAGGCCGCCAAGGCGTTCGTCGACTGGCAGCTCTCGCAGGTGGCGCAGCAGCAGTCGGTCGAGCAGGGCTATTTCCCGATCTTCGAGGGTGTCGAGCCGCCTGCCGGCTATCCCGAGGTCTCGTCGCTGAGGATCCTGCCGACCGACGCCGGCCAGATCCTTCAGAGCGACGAAGAGAACAAGAAAGAGTTCGCGGAACTCTTCGGTGGCTGACGCCGCGCTGCCCATGGCGCCGCGGCTCCTGCCGAGGCGCCTTCTTCCGGACGGCGAGGGGCTGATCCTCCTCGCCGTCGTCGCCTACCTCGCGCTCTTCACGCTGTGGCCGCTCGGTCGGCTGCTGGCCGAGGCACTGGCGCCGAACGCCGAGGGCGAGCTTCTGGGACTTCTGCGCGACCAGTGGCAGAGCCGCAGCTTCACGCGCGCTCTTCAGAACACTCTCGAAGCTTCTGCTTTCGCTACAGTCCTTTCCGTCGCGCTTGGAACTTCCATGGCGTTCCTCCTGGCGCTGACGGACGTGCGCGCGAAGACGGCGCTCACCTTCGTGCTGCTCCTGCCGCTTCTCATTCCGCCGCAGATCACCGCGCTCTCTTGGCTCGAACTGACCGGTCCGTCGAGCCCGATACTGAACCTGCTGGGGCTCGCGGCGGCGCCGGGAACGACCAATCCCCTCTATTCCCGCGAGGGGATCGTCCTCGTCATGGGCATCGAGCACGCGACGCTCGTCTTCCTCGCCGTGCGCGCGGGGCTGAGGCATCTGCCGCGCGACCTCGTCGAAGCGGCCCGCCTCGCCGGCGCGAAGCCATTGCGCGCGACGCTCTCGGTGATCGCGCCGCTCGCCTTCCCCTCGATCCTCGCCGGCGCGGCTCTCGCCTTCGTCTCGGCGATCGGCAATTTCGGCGTCCCGGCCCTTCTCGGCATTCCAGGCCGCTACCCGATGCTGACCACGCTCATCTATCGCCGTCTGAACGGATTCGGTCCGTCGATCCTCGGCGAGGTCGCGGCGATCGCCGTGGTGCTCATCCTGCTGGCGGTCGGCGGGCTCGCGTTGCGCGCCCTCTTCTCGCGCTGGTCGCGGAGCGCGGTCGAGCGCTCGAGCGCGCCGCTCCAGCCCTTCGCGCTGGGCCGGGCGCGGCTGCCGGTCGAGGCCGGCATCTGGCTCGTGCTGGCGGTGATCGCCCTGCTGCCGCTGACCGCGCTCGTCGCGAGTTCGCTGACGCCGGCCCTCGGCGTGCCGCTGAACCTTCACACCGCGACGCTCGACAATTACCGCTTCGCCATCTTCAGCCAGGCCGCCAGCCACCGGGCCTTCATGAACTCGCTCATGCTCGCGGCGGCGACGGCAGTCGTCAGCGCCGCGATCGCGATACCCCTCGCCTACCTGTCGATCCTGCGCCGCCGGCCACTCGCCCGGGCGCTCGACCTCGTCGCGGACACGCCCTATGCGATACCGGGCACCGTGCTCGCGATCGGCATCATCCTCGTCTACCTGCCGCCGCTGCCGGGCCTCGGCGTTTCGATCTACGGCACGATCTGGATCCTGCTCGTCGCCTATCTCGCACGCTTCCTGACGCTGGCGCTCCGCCCCGTCACTGCCGGCATGGAGACGCTCGAGCCGGCACTCGACGAGGCGGCACGCGTGGCAGGCGCGGGGCCCCTGCGCCGCATCTGGTCGATCGTCCTGCCGAACGTCGCTCCGGCGGCGGCTGCGGGGGGCCTTCTCATCTTCATCACGGCACTGAACGAGCTCACCGTCTCGGCGCTTCTCTGGTCATCGGGGAAGGAGACGATCGGCGTGATGATCTTCGCCCTGCATTACGAGGGCAATTCGCCGGCCGCCTCCGCGCTGGCGACCGCGACGGTCGCGATCACGCTTCTGATCGCCTTCGCCCTCGGCCTGCTCGGCCGACGCCTGCCCGACGGAGCGGTGCCGTGGCGCGCGTGAGGTTCGAGGCGGTCACGAAGCGATTCGGCAGGACGAACGCCGTCGACGCCGTCTCGCTCGACATCCGCCGCGGCGAGTTCCTCGCCCTGCTCGGCCCGTCCGGCTGCGGCAAGACGACCCTCCTGCGCCTGATCGCGGGCTTCGAGACGCCGGACGCCGGGACGATCAGCTTCGACGACACGATCGTCGGGCAGGCCTCGCGCTCCGTGGCGCCGGAGGACCGGGGGCTTGCGATGGTCTTCCAGTCATACGCGCTGTGGCCGCACATGAGCGTCGCGGAGAATGTCGGCTTCTCGCTCAGCGTCCGCCGCGTCGCTCGCCCTGAGCGCGAGCGGCGCGTGTCGGAGGCTCTGGCGGCCGTGGGCCTTCAGGACTTCGCGTCCCGCCGGCCGCATGAACTTTCGGGCGGCCAGCGCCAGCGCGTCGCGCTCGCACGATGCCTCGCGATGCGGCCGGGCATCGTGCTCCTCGACGAGCCGCTCGCGAACCTGGACACGCATCTGCGCGAGACCATGCAGCGCGAGTTCCGCCGGTTCCACGGCGAGAGCGGCGCGACCTTCGTCTACGTGACGCACGACCAGACCGAGGCGATGTCGATGGCCGATCGCGTCGCCGTCATGGATCGGGGGCAGCTCCAGCAAGTCGGCCACCCCCGCGACCTCTATCGCGAGCCGAGCACGGAGATGGTCGCACGCTTCGTCGGGCGCGGAATGGTGGTCCCGGTCGAGGTTGAGCGTTCGCACGACGGCTTCTGCGAAGTGCGGCTGGATGGCCTTCTCGTGTGTGTGCTCGGTGCCGCGAAGGAGCCGGGCCCCGGCCTCGCCTGCCTCAGGCCGGAGAACCTGGAGATCGCGGCACCCGGAGATGACGTGCTTTGCGGCCCGGTCGTCGACACGAGCTACCAGGGTGCGGCCACCATCGTGACGGTGCTCGTCGCGGGGGTCGGCGAGCTGCGCGTCCAGCACACCGGCACGCCGCCCCGCCTTGGCGAGCAGGCGGGCGTCCGGGTGCTCGATGCCTGGCTCCTGCCCAGCTGAGGCGGCAGGAGCCCGCCGCCTTAGCACCTATTCGGCCGCCTCGATCGCAGAGGGATTGACCATGCCCTCGGCGATGTCGGTGAGGAGGTCGTCGCAGTCCTCCTCCTCCTCGAGGATTGCCGCCAGGATCTCTCGGTCCTCGGTTCGCTGCAGCACGTCGGCATAGCTCGAGAGCGTGCCGTAGACGGCGATTTCGTAGTGCTCGATCCTCTGCGCCGAGGCGATCAGCGCCGCATCCCGCACGGCTCCCGCCTCGACCATGCCCGCCATGCGGTCGGCCTCCTGAATGAGACGCTCCATGCTCTGGTCGGCGTGGGCCGCCTTCTCCTCGTTCAAGCCGCGCAGGAGCGCCTCCACCTGCTCCAGATGGCCGCGCGTCTCCTCGAGATGCTGTCCGAAGGCCGTCTTCAGACGCTCGCTCTTGGCCGCGTCCGCCATCTTCGGCAGAGCCTTCGTCAGCATCTCCTCGAGGGAACGCGCCTCCTGCAGCTCGGCGACGTACAGCTCGTGAAAGGTCTTGATCGTCATCGGACGAATCCTCTTCCCGAATGGGGTGTCGGGGCAAGAACGGTGTCGACCGTCGCCGAGGTCCAGACACTCGGCCGTCCGCGGGGCGAGGCGATCCTCAGTCCGCAAGCGCACCTATTCGCACGTGACGGAACGTGCACGCTCAAGATGCGCTTCTTCGCCGAGAGATCCGGGACGCCCGGATGATTCAGCGCAAGCATCAGAGACGGAGCCCACCCATGGCCGCCAAGGATACTCTCGCGCAGTGGCTGCGCGACGCCCACGCGATGGAGGAGCAGGCGAAGACCATGCTCGACGCTCAGTCGAGCCGCATAGAGCACTATCCAGAGCTGAAGGCGCGCATCGAGCAGCACCTCAAGGAGACGGAGCGCCAGGAGGAGAAGCTGCGCGGTTGCCTCGATCGCCTCGGGGGCACCTCGGCCATGAAGGATGCCGGTGCCAAGATGACGGCGATGATGCAGGGCATGGGCGGCATGTTCGCCGGCGACGAAGTCGTCAAGGGCGCCATGGCGAGCTACGCCTTCGAGCATTTCGAGATCTCTGCCTACCGCTCGATCATCGGTGCCGCCGAGATCGCGGGCGAGCCGGAGGTCAAGGCCGTCGCGGAGGAGATCCTGCTCGAGGAGGAGGCGATGGCGACGTGGCTCTACGACCACCTGCCGACGATGACGCGCCAGTATCTCGAGCGCGAGCAGACGGGCAGCGAGACGGCCAAGCGCTGAGGGCGCACCCAGACGGCATGAGCAGTAGACCCGCCGGTCCCGCCGGCGGGTCTTCTCTTTCTCATGCCGCGTGTCAGTCGAGCCAGAGCGGGTTCGTCCAGGCGTGGCGTCCGCTCGCGTCCCTGACGACGATACGGCACCAGTCGCCCAGGAACTTCTCGGGCGGGAGACGGGCGCGCGTCAGCTGGCGCCCCTGCACGGTTTCCGCCCTCGTGCCGCGCCCGAGGACACAGATCGTGGTGGCGGGTGAGCAGGCGATTTCGAGGTGATCGCCGTCGCGGCAGAGCTCGCGCAGTTCCGGCCCTTGGCTGGAGTAGAAGTCTCCCCTCTTCATCGCCTCGAGGAGAGCCTCCGGCTCATTGCCCTCCGCCTTCACCATCATCCAGCCGCCGCCTGCGTCCGGCCATCGGAAATGCGCGTCGTCGGCGGCATAGGCGAGGAGCCGATTCCCCTCGTTCAGAAGCTGGTCCAGGAGGTAGGTGCCATCGGGTCGCGCCGTGTCGATATCGCAGGTGAAGTTGTAGATCTCGACGGCATGGGCGATCTCCGCGAGGGCCCGCCCGTCCTCGATCGTCAGGCCGGACCACTGCGGATGGGCGATGCCGACGAAGGCTCCGGTGGCGCGCGCCCGGCGCGCGAGTGCCACTCCGTCCTCACCATCGGCGGTCGGCGCGAAATCTGCGGGAAGGCCTGCTGCGAGGATGTGCCAGAGCTCTCCGTGGCTGTTCGCCGGAGCATGGAGCTCGGCACCGAGCATCGTGGTGAACCGGTTCGTGCGAAACGGCGTCGTGTCGCTGATCGGGAAGCCGTAGGCATCGAGGAAGTGGTCGGACAGGCAGAGGAAGTCGTACCCGGCCTCGGCATAGTGGCGCGCCACCGCCTCCGGCTCGAGATGGCCGTCGGAGTTCGTGGAATGGGTATGGATGTTGCCGCGAAAGAACCTGCCCCCGCTCTCGAAAGCTCCGAAGCTCATCCTGATCGCCTCCGCAACCGGCCGGCGGCGGCGGCCCACCGCACGCCTCGCCACCATGCCGCAGCTCTCGCCCGGCTGCCGAGCACGACACGGTCGATGGCCTCTCCCCGTGCGCCGGAGAACAGCGGGAAGAGACAGACCGCGATCAGGAGCACGAGAAGCCACGACACGACGACATCTGACAGGAAGTGGCCGCCGAAGGCTATCCTGTTCACCGATAGGACGAGTGCCACCGTGAAGAGCCCGAGACCGAGCGTCTTCCGATCCGACTTCGGAACGAGGACCAGAAGGGACAGGAGCGCTGCGGCGGAAGCCGCCTCGCCCGAGGAGAACGAGCAGTTGCCGACGCAGCTGCCGGCGACGATCCACACCGGCGAGAACACGCCGTCGCCTCCGAACTCGATGAGTTCTCGCGGGCGAGCGCGCCCCCATACCTCCTTGAGGATCGCGTTGACCGCAAGTCCCGGCCCTGCGAGGTAGACGGAGAGCACAAAGAGGGCCCGGCTCGGCCGGGGCGAGGTCATGCGCCCCGAGACGGCCGCGAAAGCGACGGCGGCCAGAGACGCGACGATGATGAAGGCCGTCAGGTGGATTCCGGCGGAGCGAATGAGCCGAAGAACCGCATCGCCGGTGGCTGGAAACCCCTCGCCGTCAAAGAAGTGTCGGCTGACGGAGATATCGATTTCCGGGGATGCGATGAACACCGCACTGGCGCCGACGAGCGCCGCCACGAGTAGGAAGCGTGGGACGGAGGAAACGAGACGGCTCAGCCTCGCCAGGGGCGGCATATGTGCGGCGCGGGTTGCCGTCATTTCCTCAAGCATCTCCCGGTCGTGAATCACACGGCCTCTCTTATGCTCGGCGAGTGAGACTAGCATGACACCCCACACGCTCGGTTCGCCCGGAGATGCGGGAAATCCGACCCGGCCGCTCCTGCCCTTGTGGGGCTGGAGCGCGGCGATAGGCGCGATCATGGCCGTCACGCTGCTGCGGCTCGTCGCCTTGCCCGTCAGTCCAAGCGAACTCGGCCCCGACGAGGCTCAATACTGGACGTGGTCGCGGGAACTCGCCTTCGGGTATTTCACGAAGCCGCCGCTCATAGCCTGGCTCATCCGCGCGGAGACGGAGATCTGCGGATCGGGCGCGGCCTGCGTCAGGATCGCGGCCCCGTTCCTGCACCTTGCGACGGCAGTGACGCTCGGGGCCCTGGGAAACCGCATCTACGGCCGATCGGTCGGCGCTTTGGCTGCTGTGATCTACGCGCTCATGCCTGGGGTGGCGGTGTCGTCTTTCCTGATGACGACGGACGTGCCTCTCCTCTTCCTCTGGAGCGTCGCGCTCTATGCGCTCGTCTGCCATGTCGAGAGGCCCGGATGGGCCAGCGCCATCGTCTTCGGGGTGGCTGCGGGCCTCGGCCTCAACGCGAAATACGCGATGATCTACCTCCCGGCGATGGCGGTTCTGGCGGCGGTTGCGCTCCCGGAGGTTCGTGCGGCGCTCGTGAGACGCTATTCGGCCCTGGCCGCGCTGATCATGCTCGCGCTCATCGCTCCGAATCTCTGGTGGAACGCCGCTCACGGCTTCGCGACCTTCTCGCATACCGGAGAGAACATCGGCTGGAGCATCTCGCGGCTCAACCCGGTCGGCGGCTTCGAGTTTCTCGCCGCCCAGTTCGGCGTCGCAGGCCCGGCCGTGATGGTCGCCCTCCTGGCCGCGCTGCTGGCCCACCGGCGGAGCAGCCGGCCGCGCACCGATCTCCTTCTGCTGTGGCTCTCCTGCCCGGTGCTGGCGGCGATCACCCTCCAGGGTTTCCTGTCCAGCGCCAATGCCAACTGGGGAGCCGCCGCCTACCCCGCGGGCGTCGTCGTCGCCTCGGCCATCATCGTCGACCGGAGCTGGCACGCCCTCAGGGTGGCCAACGTCGTGCTGTGTGGGCTCCTGGCCCTGGCGATCGCGGCTGGCGCGGCCTTCGTCGATCCGACATCCGTCTCCGGGCCGGCACGTCAGCTGCGGCAGCTCGGCGGCTGGTCTCAGACCGCCCGGGCGCTGGAGGAGGTGGCACGCGAGGAAGGGGCGAGGACACTTGTGATCAATGGCCGCAACTACACGGCCGGTTTCGTCTACGCCCTGCGCGAAGCGCCCATCGAGGTCCTGTCGTATTTTCCGGAGGGAACGGCGCCATCCCACCACTTCCACCTCGACCGGCCATGGCGGCCAGGCGACGGGGGCGCCGGGACGTTCCTTTTCGGTTTCGATCTCCCGACCGCGGAGAGGCTTGGCGCGCACCCTGTCGCCGACATTCAAGCCCCGCTCTATAACAACCACTCCCAGAGTATGACGGTCTACGCGCTGCCATGACGCCTCGAGCTCCCGACTGGCTCTGCCGGTGGCGAGAGGCGCCCCTCTCACCCGAGGAGGGGCTCGCTCTCTTCGACGCGCTGCCGGGCGTGCCCATTGCCTCGGCGATCGGGCGATGGCGCGGCGCCGGGCTCGGCAGCGGCAACCGCCTCGACGGGCTCCTCGAGGCCTTCGGGTGGCACGGCAAGGACTTGCGGACGGAAGATGACGTAGCGCCGCTGCTCTTCCGATCCTTCGGCGGCGGCATCCGCACTGTGGACCCTGCTCGCCTGCCCCTCGGGCTCGCGCTGCGGCTTCTCCCCGTGCTGCGCAATCCGCTCGCGCCGAGGCTCTTCCGCCTCTCGCTGCCTCTTCTGGCGACCTCGGCCCCTGCGGCACGCGTGCGCGTGGTCGAGCACCGGGCGGTGGCGAGTGCTGCGATGATCTACGACCGGCAGCCGATCATCGACCATTTCCGCCTGATCGACCGGGACAGGATGCTCGGCCTGATGGATCTGCGCGGCGTGCCGGAGCCGTTCTTCTTCCTGCTCGAACGGGAAGCCTGATCCTGGGCGCCACGCGCTATCTAACGGTCAGGGCCAGCACCGTCGTGATCGTGAAGAACCCGGCGACCGTGGCGAACATCAGGGCGGCGGCGCACATGCGGTCGAGGCCGAAGCGGCGCCCGAGAATGGGATAGACGCCGAGGGACGGAGCGCTCGCGATGATGATGCCGGCGATCTTGAGGTCGTCCGGCACATCGTCGACGAGAAGAAATCCCGCCGCCACCAGGACGGGATGGAGCACGAGCTTGGCGACGACGATCCACGCGACGTCGCCCGCAAGCTCCACCCGCTCGATCGCCGCGAGCGTGCCTCCCACGACGACCAGGGCGCATGGCACGGAGGCCTGCGCGAGCATGGCGAGCGCCGATGCGAGGGTGCCAGGCAACTCCACCTGGAAGACCGAGAGAGCCACACCGAGGATTATGGCGGCGATGAGAGGCGTCCTGGCGAACCGCAGAAGCGTTTGGCGCAGAACCTGGCGCCTGGAGCTGCCGTTCTGAGCCCCGGCCTCCGCGAGCGCCAGCGCGGTTGGGATGACCACGAGGTTCTCGATCAGCATCGCAAGCGGCAGCGCCGTCAGCGCTGCAGGCCCGACAGCCTGGGACGCCACGGGAAAGCCGACATAGGCGCTGTTGGAGGCGGAGCCGCCGAGCGCCGCGATGGCCGCGTGGGAGAGCGCACGGCGGAACAGAAGCCTCATGACCGCCAGCACCGCGATGAACGTGAGGACCGATGCCGCGCCGTAGACCAGGATGTAGCCGAGGCTGAAGGTCTCACTGAGCTCCTGCGCGAGGATCGCGTGCAGGATGAGCGCCGGCAGCGCGAAATAGAGGACGAAGGCGGCGAGACCTGCGATGTGCTGGTCGGTCAGTATCCCGCTCTTCACCGCGAAGAGTCCGAGGCCGATCAGCAGGAAGATGGGCAGCGTCAGCGACAGGAGGTCGGCCATGAGGACGAGGTTCGGCTCGAGCGATGGGTGTGCGGGGCGAGCGCCGGGCGGGCGCGTGAAGCCGTAGCGCGGCCGGCGTGATCGTGCCAGTGCGAAGACGCCGCTCCCGGTGGCGCGAGCGGGCGACACCGCAGCTGATTGCCCGCCGCCCCGCAGCCGGAAACCGAGCGCGACGCGCCCTCGCTCCAGCGATGCCGGCACCGGTGTCGACCGCTCCCCCTCTTGGCGTGAGGCTCCATGGGGGCTACAGCGACGGACATCTTGCGGCGGTGCCGGCACCGGCACGCCCACGGGATGGCAACGACCGGCTTCAGGGAGGCCAGATGGCACAACGGCTGATCGACCGCGACACGAGCGGCGTCTACATCATCTCCGCGACACCGTTCACCGAGAACGGAGCGGTCGACGAGGCGAGCACCGACCGTCTCGTCGACTTCTACCTCGACAGCGGCGTCAACGGCATGACGATCCTCGGCATCATGGGCGAGGCGAACAAGCTGACCGCCGAGGAATCGCGCGGCTTCGCGAGCCGCGTCCTCAAGCGCATCGACGGACGCATCCCCGTGATCGTCGGCGCGTCGGCGGCAGGCATCGACAACCTGAAGAGCTTCTCCCGCTTCGCCATGGACGAGGGCGCGGCCGGCATCATGGTGGCGCCGACGCCGGGCCCAGCGGTCGAGGACCGCATCATCGGCTACTTCCGGCAGGTGTGCGAGGCGCTGGGACCTGACGTTCCGATCTGCTTCCAGGACTTCCCGCTGACGACCGGCGTTCCGGTGTCCGTCGCCACGATCCTGACGCTCACGCGCGAGATGCCGCAGATCGTGATGCTGAAGCACGAGGACTGGCCGGGCCTCTCGAAGATCTCCGCCGTACGGGCGGGCTCGGGCACGGCCGAGACGCCCCGCATCTCGATCCTCTGCGGCAATGGCGGCCTGTTCCTGCCGCAGGAGCTCTCCCGCGGCGCCGACGGGGCCATGACGGGCTTCGCCTATCCGGAGATGCTCGTCCAGGTCGTCGAAGCCCACCGCGCGGGCGACCCCGACCGGGCGGAGGACATCTACGACGCCTACCTCCCCATCCTGCGCTACGAGCAGCAGCCGGGCTTCGGCCTCGCCGTGCGCAAGGAGATCCTGCGCCGGCGCGGCGCGATCGCATGCGCCCGGACCCGGGCACCCGGGCCGCGCCTGAACGACACCGACCAGGCGGAACTGACCCGCCTGATGGAGCGAACCGACCGGAAAGTGAAGGGACTCTAGCTCATGGATCTCCAGATCGAAGGCAAGCGCGCCCTCGTCCTCGCCTCCTCGAAGGGCCTCGGCCACGGCATCGCGCGGGCGCTCGCCGCCGAAGGTGCCAACGTGCTGCTCTGCGGCCGCAGCGCCGATGCTCTCGCGGCGAATGCCGGGGCCATCAATGCGGAAGGCCGCGGCACGGCCGACTGGGTCGAGGCCGACCTCGGCGACGAGGGCTTCGTCGACCGGATGCTCGACGCGGCCGACCAGAAGCTCGGCGGCATCGACATCCTCGTCAACAACACCGGCGGCCCTCCTCCGGGCGGTGCCGCCAACATGTCGGTCGACGAGCTGCAGAAGCAGTTCCCGATGATGGTCGCGCGGGTGATCGACCTGACGACCCGCGCCCTGCCGGGCATGCGCGAGAGGAAGTGGGGACGCATCCTCACCGTCGCCTCGTCGGGCGTCGTGCAGCCGATCCCGAACCTCGCTTTGTCGAACACGCTGCGCTCCGCGCTCGTCGGCTGGTCGAAGTCGCTCGCCAACGAGGTCGCGGCCGATGGCGTCACCTCGAACCTCCTCCTCCCGGGCCGCATCCACACCGCCCGGACGGACCAGCTCGACGAGGCGAACGCCAAGCGGACGGGCCAGTCGCGCGAGGAGGTGCGCGAGGCGGCCCTCGCCACGATTCCCGCCGGCCGCTACGGCAAGGTCGAGGAGTTCGCGGCCGTCGCCGCGTTCCTCGTCAGCGGCCCGGCGAGCTATGTGACCGGCAGCGTCATCCGCTGCGACGGCGGCTCCGTGAAGTCGGTCTGATCACGGCCGGCTACTCCTGGCGCGGCGCCACCTCGATGCCGTCCTCCACCCGGTCGCTCGGGTGGAGGATCACGAGGTCGCCCGCCTCTAGGCCCGAAAGAACCTGCGCGACCTGCGTGTTGCGGCGTCCGATCTCGACCCGCCGCAACCGGGCCTGCCCCTCCTCGACGACGAAGACCGCCCAGTCGGGCCCTGCGCGGAACAGCGCGCCGAGCGGCACGAGCAGGATGTCGTCGCCGGTCCAGACCACGATCTCGACATAGACCCGGAAACCGTGTCCGAGCCGCGCGTAGGTCTCGCGCGGCGCCTCGATGTCGAGGACCGCGTTGACCCGCTGCTCCTCGATGCCGAGGGCGGAGACCTTGGTGAAGGCGGCGGGATCTATGCGCCGGACCCGCGCCTCGAGCGGCTGCCCACCCCACTCGGTGATCGTCGCCCGTGCGCCCTGCTCGATACTCAGCGCCTGGTTCGAGAGAAGATCGACAACGATCTCGAGGTCCGAAGTACTGCCGATCTCCGCCAAGAGCTTGCCCGCCTGGATCACCTGCTCACTGTCGACGGGCAGGCTCAGGACCACCCCGCTCACCGGGGCCCGCACCTCGACGCAGCAGGTATCGCCGTTGGCGTACGTCTCGCGGCTGCCCGGCTGGATGAGCCGTGCCTCCGCGCTCCTGAGCTCGCTGCGGCGAAGCTCCAGGCTGGCCTCCGCCTCCCGCACCCCGGCCTTCGCCGTCTCGACGTCGAGCACGGCCTTCTCGAGTGCGCGAGCCGAGATCGTGCCGCTGCGGGAAAGACGCTGCGCCCGCTCGAGGTCGCCTTCGACCAGCCGGAGCTGGGCGTTCGCCCGCGAGAGCTCCGCCTCGGCATAGCCCACGCCGGCGCTGGCGGCGGAGACCGCCGCGCGCAACTCGCGTTCCGTCCGCACGTCGATGAACGGAGGGTCGGCCGGATGGATCGTGGTGATCAGCGTCTCGTCCCCCACCACCTCGTCCCCCACCTTCAAGGACGTGCGTGCGGCGCGTCCGGCGATGGGAGCCGAGACGCGGTAGACGTCGCGGATGCGCGTCTTGCCCTCCTCGCCGACACTCACCTGCATCTGCCCGCGAGCCAGCACCGCCGCGTCGACGGGAACGGGATCCGGACGAAGGCCCCAATAGACTGCTCCTCCGAGGCCGAGGACCAGGAGAAGCAGCAGAAGTCGTTTCAGCCATGCCATTGTCAGTCCCGCGTCTTGAGCACGCGAATGAGGTCGAGAGTGTCGACGCGGCGCCTGACCAGGAGGGCGGATGCGGTCGCGGCGGCCATGACCACGAGGCTCGCCACCGCGAAGGTGTCGCGTTCGACGACGAAGGGGACGCGGTAGAGGTCGCTCTCGAAGCCGGCGATGACCGCGTAGGCGAAGCCGTAGCCGAGTGCCCAGCCGAGGGGCTGTGCCAGTACCGTCACGATGGCGAGCTCGACGAGCAGCACGCGCGAAACCTCCCACCGGGTGAAGCCGAGGACGCGCAGGCCCGCGAGCTCGCGGGCGCGCTCCGAGAGCTGGATCCTCGCCGAATTGTAGACGACGCCGAAAGCGATGATGACCGAGAGGACGACGTAGACCGTCGTCATCACGAGCATGTTCTGCTCGATCGTCTCGCGGAATTTCAGCCGGGTCGCGTCGAGCAGCGCGACCGATCCCACGACCGGCGTCTCCTTCACGGCGGCATAGAGCGCGGACAGCTTCGCCTCGTCGATCGCGACGTGCATGCCGGAGACGCGCGGTCCCTCTCCGGTGAGCTTCCAGAGCGCCTCCAGGTTCATGAACACCATCAGGCCGAGATAGCTCTGGATGACCTCGGCGACCGGCACCCGGACCGAGCGCCTGTGCCCCTCGAGCAGCTCGACCTCGACGAGATCGCCACGCTGGACATCCAGTATCGCGGCAACGCGCTCGCTGAGGACGAGGCCGGTCTCGGGCAGCACCACGGGTTGGAGGTCGAGATCGAGCACGCGGCTCAGGTCCGTCGCCATCGGCTTGCCGGTGATCGCCAACCGCCGCTCCCGGTGACCGTGGCGCAGCAGGACGGGAACGGCCTGGAACGGCTCGGCCGCCATCACGCCCGGCAGCTGAAGCACCGCCTCCCGGACGGCCGGCGGCCGGGCATGGGCGAAGCTGATAGTCGCGTCCTGCCGGTCCGACTGGAAGAACAGCATGTCGACCATGAACTCCACCGAATCGAAGGAGAAGAGAGCCACAACCAGGAGCGAGACGGCGAGCGAGGTGCCGAGCGCGCTCAGCGCCGCGCGCAGCGGCCAGCGCCAGAGGTGGCGGAGCGCCATCACCGTGAGCTGCGAGAACAGCCCGAGGCGGCCGAATACGTCGAACGAGATGTGGTGGAAGACCGGGGGCGCGGGCGGCCGCATGGCGATCGCCGGCGGCAGGGCCACGGCACCGTGCACCGCCCTCAGCGCTCCCACCACGGCCGCCGCGATTCCGACCGCCCCTGCCGCCAGATAGGTGCCGACGCTCCACTGGAAGATGAGGAAGGGGAAGCTGTAGAACTCGCCGTAGAGCCTCGTCAGCCCCGCGCCGAGCCACGTGCCTGCGGCGAAGCCGACGACGACGCCCACGCAGGCGATGACGACGACGAGCTTCAGGTAGTGGACGCCGATCTGCAGCCCGGAATAGCCGAGCGCCTTCAGGAGCCCCACCTGCTCCCTCTCGAGCGCGATCAGCCGCGAGAGGATCATGTTGATCAGGTAGGCCGACACGAGCAGGAAGATCGGCGGGATGATGCGCGCCATCGCGAGGAGCTGCGTCAGTTCGCCGTCGAGGAAGGCGTGCGAGAGCTGGTCCTTCCGCCCATAGGCGCCCGTGCCGCCATAGGGTGCGAGGAGAAGGTCGAGCGCCGCGATGACGCTCTGCTCGTCCGCCCCGCGGAGCAGGCGAAGGCTCAGATCATCGAACGCGCCTTCCATGTCGAAGACGGAGCCGAGGGCCCTTCTCGACATGAAGAGGATGCCGAAATGCCGGTTGTCCGGAACGAGCGACCCCGGTCCGAGCGCGTAGACGTATTCGGGAGACAGAACCGTCCCGGTGATCGTCAAGGTGCGCTTCACCCCGTCCATGAGGGCGGAGATCGCGGAGCCCGGAGAAAGGCGGTTCTCCGTCGCGAAGTTCTCGTTGACCGCCACCTCGTCCGGCCGCCCCGGCTCGGGAAGGCGGCCCGTGCGGAGATAGAGTCGGTTCACCGACGGTTCGCCGTGGTCAGGCAGCGAGACGGCGATCGCGGTTGCCGGCGCCTCGAGCCCCGGCACGTCGAGAAGCACGCTCTCGACGACCCTGCCCTCGACGGCGGCGACTCCTTCGATGGCCGCGATACGCACTATGAGGCTGTCCGGCGCCCGCGTCGCGTGCGCGAAGACGTGGCCGAAGCGGTAGCGCTCGTAATACGCCTCGCGGGTCTCGTCGAGCGAGCGGTAGGCTCCCATCGCCAGCACGAGCGTGGCGACACCCGAGGCGAGGACGAGCGCGACGGCGAGCGCCTGCGCCCAGAGCCTCCCGAGGTCGCGTAGCACCTTGCGGTCGAGCGCCGTCATGGCGCTACCAGCTGATCTCGGAGGGGGACACGCGACTTTCGTTCTCGCGCATCTCGCTGATCCGCCCGTCGGCGAAGGTGAAGACGCGGTGCGCGATGGCCTGGATCGCCGCGTTGTGGGTGATGATCGCGGTTGCGGTGGCGAGCTCGGCGTTGATCGCCGAAAGCGCCTCGAGAACCCGGATCCCGGTCTGGGAGTCGAGAGCGCCTGTTGGCTCGTCGCAGAGAAGCACCTCCGGGCGCTTGGCGATGGCGCGGGCGATGGCGACGCGCTGCTGCTCGCCGCCGGACAGCTGGGCCGGGAAGTGATCCATCCGCGGCGCGAGGCCCACGCGCTCGAGCGCCTCCTCGGGCTTCATCGGCCGGCGCGCGATCTCCGTCACGAGCGCCACGTTCTCGAGCGCCGTCAGGCTCGGGATCAGGTTGTAGAACTGGAAGACGAAGCCGACATGGTCGCGGCGATAGAGGGTGAGCTGGCGCTCGCTGAAGGCGCTGAGTTCCCGGCCGCGGAAGCGGACCGTCCCTTCGCTCGGCTTGTCGAGGCCGCCCAGGATGTTGAGAAGCGTCGACTTTCCCGAGCCGGAGGGGCCGAGCAGCACCGTGAGCTCACCCTCGTAGAGCACGGCGTCGACCCCATTCAGCGCGCGGACCTCCACCTCTCCCGTGCGATAGAGCTTGCTCACGCCTTCGATCACGAAGACCGGCTGATGCGGACCGGACGCAGGGTCGAACCCGTCAGCCGCCGCCCCATCCATGTGCTTGCCCTCCCGAACCGACAAACAAGCTTAACCGGCCGCGCATCCTCTCCCAATGATGTGGCGCAACCGGCGCCGACCGCGAGACCGGTTGGGCTTGCCATCACTTTAGCGTAGCCTAATATCGATGGCGTCAGCCGGGATCCCGAAGAGGAGCGGAACAGGATGACTGGCGCCCATCACGTCGTGTGTCCCCATTGCGCGGGAGTGAACCGCATTCCCACCGGCCGGCCCGCCGGGGCCGCCCGCTGCGGAACATGCAAGGGGGCACTCTTCGATGGCCACCCGGCCGAGGCCGACGCACGGATGTTCAAGCGTCAGGTCGAGCGCAGCGGCGTTCCCGTTCTCGTCGACGCGTGGGCGCCCTGGTGTGGCCCCTGCCGGATGATGGCGCCGGCCTTCGCGGAGGCGGCACGCGTCCTCGAACCCGACGTGCGCCTCATCAAGCTCGACACGGAGAGCGAGCAGGCCCTCGCCGCACGCCTCTCCATCCGCTCGATCCCGACCCTTATCCTGTTCCGAGATGGCCGCGAGATCGATCGGATCTCGGGTGCCCTGCAGGCCCGGCAGATCGTCGACTGGACGCGACAGCGACTGGGCGTCGCCGCGTGACGACGGATCGGCCGACCTCGCCTCCCCCTGTAGAACGCCATCGCGGGACCGGTCGATGCAGTGGTGGTTGAGCGTTTTCTTCCTCGTGAACGGTGTTTGGGTGTCCGGCGACGACATCGATGGCTGGAGCTCCCGGGCCTATCCCACGGAAGACGCATGCCTCGAGCGCAAGAGCTTCGCGGAGCGCGAGTGCCGGGAGCACCCGCTCGAGCACTCCGCCATGTGGTACTGCTCGCCGGGCGCACCGATGAGCGAGCCGCCGGACGAGCTGAAGGGTTTGTCGTGCTGAGGCGCTGATCCCTCAGCCGGCACGTTCGGTGGTTCCTCACCCGGCGATCTTACGCCTCGACCACCGCACGCGCCGTCATCGCGAGGCCGACTTGCGCGTTTGTCGCCCAGAGCTCGGCCATGCCGTTCGCATCAGGTGGCGTGCCGTTCAGGTGCATCTCACTGCCGCAGAAGAGCGGAGAGACGGCCCGAAACTCGAATGAGCGGATGCGCGCCCGCGGCATCTTCCGCCGCAGGAGATCGAGCAGCAGCGTCGCCGTCAGCGGGCCGTGGACGACGAGGCCGGGATAACCTTCCACCTCCGTCACATAGGCGCCGTCATAGTGGATGCGGTGGCCGTTGAAGGTCAGCGCGGAGTAGCGGAACAGGAGCACCGGATCGGGAACGAGCGCGCGGTGCCATTCGCCGGTGCTCCGCCTCTCGGGCTCCGGCGCAGGGCCCTTGGGCGGCTCGCGATAGACGATGTCGTGCTCGTCGGTCACGAGGACCGGCCCGCCTGGCTCGCCGACCTCGTGGCGCACCGTGACGAAGACGAGGTCGCCGCCGCGGCCCGCCTTCTCGCTGATCGAGGAAATGGTCGAGCGCCGGTCGATCGGCCGGCCCACCGGCAGGTCGCCGTCGAAGGTCAGGCGGCTGCCGGCCCACATGCGGCGCGGCAGGTGGTCGATCGGAGGCAGGAAGCCGCCGCGCTTCGGATGGCCGTCCTCGCCCAGGAGCGACTGCCGCTCACGAGGCAGGAAGGCCAGCCAGTGGCCGAGCGGAGGCGCGGCCTCGCCAACCACCGGCTCCGCCTCGTCCCGGTCCAGCGTCGCGGACAGCCGCGCCACCGCGTCGGCGGAAATGGTGTCGCGGCGAGTTTCGTTACGCCCCACCCAGTCGTCGAAGCGCCCTGCCATGCTGCGTCCCCTCGCCGCGCTCCGTCGCCGCGGCTGTCTGCCGTACGACGGTCACTTCTTCGAGGAATACGCCGCTCGTCGGGTGCCGACCAGCCCCCGACGCCGCAAGAATGCCGGACCGTCGGAGGCTCACTCCGCTCGCGACAGCGTCCGCCGCACGGCGTCGCGCCAGCCGGAGAGCTTCCGGCTCCGCCGCTCCGCGTCGAACTCCGGCGTGAAGCGGCGATCGCGGCGCCACGCCTCCGCGAACTCGGCCTCCCGCGGCCAGACGCCCGCCTGCCGGCCTGCGAGCCAAGCCGCTCCGAGGGCGGTCGTCTCGAGGACCACCGGGCGGTCGACCGGGGCGTCCAGGAGGTCGGCGAGGCGCTGCATCGTCCAGTCGCTCGCCACCATGCCGCCGTCGACGCGCAGCACGGTCTGCCCGTCATGCGTCCAGTCGCGCTGCATCGCGTCGACGAGGTCGACGGTCTGGAAGCAGACGGATTCGAGCGCGGCCATGGCGAGTTCCTCGGGCCCGGTCGCCCTGGAGAGACCGAACATCGCGCCGCGGGCGTCGGCGTCCCACCAGGGCGCGCCGAGGCCGGTGAAGGCCGGCACCAGGAAGACCTCCTGGGTCTCGTCGGCGCGCGCGGCGAGCTGGCCCGACTGCTCGGCCCGATCGATCAGCTTCAGCTCGTCGCGCAGCCACTGGACGGTCGCGCCGGCCACGAAGATAGAGCCTTCGAGCGCGTATGTGGTCTGGCCGTCGAGCCGATAGGCGATCGTCGTCAGAAGCCGGTTCTGCGAGCGCACGAACTCATGGCCGGTGTTGAGGACGGCGAAGCAGCCCGTGCCGTAGGTCGATTTCACCATGCCCGGATAGAAGCACGCCTGCCCCACCGTCGCCGCCTGCTGATCGCCGGCAACGCCGCGTATCGGGATCGTGGCGCCGAAGATCTCGCGATCGGTCTCGCCGAACTCGGCCGCGGAATCGAGCACCTCCGGCAACATCGATCGCGGCACGCCGAGCATGCGCAGCAGCTCGTCGTCCCACCGATGCCCGCGAATGTCGAACATCAGGGTGCGCGAGGCGTTCGTGGCGTCGGTCACGTGGCGCTTGCCGCCCGTCAGGCGCCAGATCAGCCAGGTGTCGACGGTGCCGAACAGGAGATCGCCATTCTCCGCACGCGCCCGGGCGCCCTCGACGTTCTCGAGGATCCAGGCGACCTTGGTGCCCGAAAAGTAACTGTCGATGAGGAGCCCCGTCTTCTCGGCGACAATCTCCGCATAGCCGTCGGCGATCAGCCGGTCGCAGAGCCGGGCGGAGCGGCGATCCTGCCATACGATGGCGTTGTGGATCGGCTCGCCGGTGTGGCGATCCCAGACAAGGGCCGTCTCGCGCTGATTCGTGATGCCGAGCGCAGCGAGGTCTGCGGCCGATATCTTCGCCTCGGATAGTGCCTGGCGCACAGTGGCGACCGTCGTGCGCCACAGGTCCTCCGGATCGTGCTCGACCCACCCCGACTGGGGGAAATGCTGCGGGAACTCGAGCTGCCCCACCCCCACCGTACGGCAGTCGCCGTCGAACACGATGGCGCGCGAGGAGGTTGTGCCCTGGTCGATGGCGAGTACGAAGCGGCTCATCTGCCCTCCCTTGCCGTTCCTGCCGGTCGTCTTCACGCGACCCTCGTGACGTCCTCCCCTGCCGGAAAATTTGGCCAGAGCCCGAAGGCCCTGGCCATCTCCAGTCTGTTCCCGGGAGAGAGGTAGATCTCAGTTCGCGCTGGCCTTCTGCCCGTCGGCGGAAGACTCGCCCTGCCAGCTCTTCACCAGCTCGTCATAGGAGACGGTCTGCGGCTCTTCCTTCTCGTTCTCGATCTTGGGCTGGGGCGCGAGCGTGCCGTTCGCCTGTGCCTGCTCGACCCAGTACTCCATGTCGTGCTCGTCGTTGAGCTTCGGGCCGATGTCGCCCTGGATGCCGGCGCGCTCGAGGCGGGCGAGCACCTTCTCCTGCTCCTCGCAGAGCGAGTCCATGGCCTCCTGGGCGGTCTTCGCGCCCGACGAGGCGTCACCGATCGCCTGCCACCAGAGCTGGGCGAGCTTCGGGTAGTCGGGCACGTTCGTGCCGGTCGGGGTCCACTGCACGCGCGCGGGCGAGCGGTAGAACTCGACGAGGCCGCCGAGCTTCGGCGCGCGCTCGGTGAAGGAGTCGTGCTGAATCGAAGACTCGCGGATGAAGGTCAGGCCGACATGGCTCTTCTTCACATCGACCGTCTTCGAGGTCACGAACTGGGCATAGAGCCAGGCGGCCTTCGCCCGGTCGTCCGGGGTCGACTTCATCAGCGTCCAGGAGCCCGCGTCCTGGTAGCCGAGCTTCATGCCGTCCTTCCAGTAGACACCGTGCGGCGACGGGGCCATGCGCCACTTCGGGTTGCCCTCCTCGTCGACGACGGGAAGCCCGTCCTTCACCATGTCGGCGGTGAAGGCCGTGTACCAGAAGATCTGCTGGGCGATGGCGCCCTGCGCCGGCACCGGGCCGGACTCCGAGAAGGTCATGCCCTGCGCCTCCGGCGGCGCGTAGGCCTCCATCCAGTCGAGATACTTCTGGATCGAATAGACCGCCGCCGGGCCGTTCGTGTCGCCGCCGCGCGCGACGCAGGAGCCGACGGGCTGACTCTGCTCGTTCACGCGGATGCCCCACTCGTCGACCGGCACGCCGTTCGGGATGCCCACGTCGCCGTTGCCGGCCATGGAGAGCCACGCATCGGTGAAGCGCCAGCCGAGCGAGGGGTCCTTCTTGCCGTAGTCCATGTGGCCGTAGACCTTCTGGCCGTCGATCTCGCGGCCCGTGAAGAACTCGGCGATGTCCTCGTAGGCCGACCAGTTCACCGGCACGCCGAGGTCGTAGCCGTACTTCTCCTTGAAGTCGGCCTGGATCTCGGGGTCGTTGAACCAGTCGTAGCGGAACCAGTAGAGGTTCGCGAACTGCTGGTCGGGCAGCTGGTAGAGCTCGCCGTCCGGCGCCGTGGTGAACGACTTCCCGATGAAGTCGTCGATGTCGAGATTCGGGTTCGTGACGTCCGCGCCCTCGTTCTCCATCCAGTCGGTCAGGCTGCGCGCCTGCTGATAGCGCCAGTGCGTGCCGATCAGGTCGCTGTCGTTGATGTAGGCGTCGTAGATGTTCTCGCCCGACTGCATCTGCGTCTGCAGCTTCTCGACGACGTCGCCCTCGCCGATCAGGTCGTGCGTGATCTTGATGCCGGTGATCGCCGTGAAGGCCGGCGCTAGCACCTTCGACTCGTACTCGTGGGTCGTGATCGTTTCGGAGACGACGCGGATGTCCATGCCCTGGAAGGGCTCGGCCGCGTCGATGAACCACTGCATCTCCTGCTCCTGCTCCTCGCGGGACAGGCTGGAGAGATCGCCGATCTCCTCGTCGAGGAACCTCTTCGCCGCGTCCATGTCGGCGAAGGCGCTCGAGGACAGGGTGAGCGCGCAGATCGCCACCGTCCCCATAAGTGTCCTTTTCATCGAAGGTCCTCCCAAGTCGTTGTTGATCTTTGCCGGCCCGTCTGCCGCGGGTCCGACACCTCGTCCGCCCTCAGACCAGCCGGAAGACGCCGTAGGCGTAGGCCAGACAGAGGGCGAGAGCCCACCAGAGGCTCAGCTCCGTGAAGCCGAGCCATGCAAGACAGATGAAGGCCGAGCCGAGCAGCGAGATGAAGAGCCTGTCGCCGCGTGTCGTCTCGAAGCCCAGGATACCGTTTCTCGGGTGCCCGCCCGGCCGCGCGTATTCCCACACGCCCATGGTCGCGAGCAGCGCGAAGATCGTCAGGAAGAAGATCGCCGTCGGCCACGTCCAGGCCATCCAGGAGAGGTCGATCATGCTGGCCCCCCAATTGCAGAAATATGCGCCGTACCGTATCCTTGCCGCAGAGTCTTGCGGACCAGCGCATGAAGGTTATCTTCTCGAACGTGGCACGCCGGGGCCTCAAGCGCATGCCCGTGACCGACCGGGTAGCGATCGTTTCGAAGCTCGAACGGTTCGCGGCCGACGGTACGGGAGACGTGATCAAACTCGTCGGCGAGCCGAGGTTCCGCTTGCGACACGGCGTCTGGCGGGCCGTCTTCGAGCTTGTCGACGACGTCTATGTGGTCCGCATCGCACATCGAAAAGACATCTACCGTTGAGGGAGATCTCTCGTGAACGAGGCCGTCAATCTGAAGGGCGATCGGCTGATCGTCATGACCGAAGAAGAGTACCGCACCCTCGTCGAGGATGCGGGCGACATGGCCCTGGCCGAGCAGGCGAAAATCGAGGCCGAAGGCTCTCCCGGCATGCCGTCCGAACTCGTCATTGCGTCGCTCGACGGCCAGCTCCACCCCCTCGCCGCGTGGCGTAAGTCGGTGGGGCTCACCCAGGCGGCCCTCGCCGCCAAGGCGGGCGTCCGGCCGGCCAGCGTCAGCGACATCGAGAGCCGCAAGATCGACCCGCGCCTGTCGACGCTCAAGGCTCTCGCCGGCGCGCTCAATCTGGGTGTGGAAGACATCATCGACTGACATCTAGACCCTCCCCAGGGCGAAGCCCTTGGCGATGTAGTTGCGCACGAAATAGATCACGAGCGCGCCGGGGATGATCGTCAGCACGCCGGCTGCCGCCAGCACGCCCCAGTCGAGGCCCGACGCCGAGACGGTGCGCGTCATCGTCGCCGCGATCGGCTTCGCGTCCGTCGTCGTCAGCGTCCTGGCGATCAGGAGCTCGACCCAGGAGAACATGAAGCAGAAGAAGGCCGCGACGCCGATGCCGGACGCGATCAGCGGCATGAAGATCTTCGTGAAGAAGCGCGGGAACGAATAGCCGTCGATATAGGCGGTCTCGTCGATCTCCTTCGGGACGCCGGACATGAAGCCCTCGAGGATCCACACCGCCAGGGGCACGTTGAACAGGCAGTGCGCGATGGCGACGGCGATGTGCGTGTCGATCAGCCCGAAGGCCGAGTAGAGCTGGAAGAACGGCAGCACGAAGACGGCTGGCGGCGCCATGCGGTTCGTCAGGAGCCAGAAGAACAGGTGCTTGTCGCCGAGGAAGCGGTATCGCGAGAACGCGTAGGCCGCCGGCAGCGCGACCGCGACCGAGATCACCGTGTTGAGGACGACGTAGATGATCGAGTTGATGTAGCCGTTATACCAGGCCGGATCGGTGAAGATCACCCGGTAGTTGGCGAGGGTCGGGTTCTGCGGCCACAGCGTGAAGATCGACAGGATCTCCTGGTTCGTCTTGAAGCTCATGTTCACGAGCCAGTAGATCGGCAGCAGCAGAAAGATGATGTAGAGGGTCGGCACGATCCAGGAGAACCGGGCACGGCCCATGCTCCTCGTCCTGGTCGCCGGGCGCACCTGCGCCGCGGGCGCGGTCGTCGTCACGTCTGTCGCGGCCATGGCTCTAGCGCCCCGTCTCGCGGTCGCGGCCCGTCTGCGTCATCACGGTGTAGAAGACGTAGGACAGCGCGAGGATGATCAGGAAGTAGATGATCGACATCGCCGCCGCCGGCCCCAGGTCGAACTGGCCGATGGCCATCTTCACGAGGTCGATCGACAGGAACGTGGTCGTGTTTCCGGGGCCGCCGCCAGTGACGACGAAGGGCTCGGTATAGATCATGAAGGAATCCATGAAGCGCAGGAGCACGGCGATCAGCAGGACGTGCTTCAGCTTCGGCAGCTGGATGTAGCGGAAGACGGCCCAGCGCGAGGCCCCGTCGATCCGCGCGGCCTGGTAGTAGGCATCGGGAATGGAGACGAGGCCGGCGTAGCACAGGAGCACGACGAGGCTCGTCCAGTGCCACACGTCCATGACGATGACCGTGATCCAGGCGTGCAGCGGGTTCTGGGTGTAGTTGTAGTAGATGCCGAAATCCGCCAGCACGCGCCCGAGAAGGCCGATGTCGATGCGGCCGAAGACCTGCCAGATCGTGCCGACGACGTTCCATGGTATGAGCAGCGGCAGGGCCATCAGGACGAGACAGACCGGGACGCCGATCCCCTTGCGGGGCATGGCGAGCGCCACCGCGATGCCGAGCGGCACCTCGATCGCGAGGATGATGAAGGAGAAGACGAGGTTGCGCCCGAGGGCCGCCCAGAACCGCTCCGACTGTAGCGTCTCCTCGAACCACTCGGTCCCCGCCCAGAAGAAGACGTTGTTCCCGAACGTGTCCTGAACCGAGTAGTTGACGACGGTCATCAGGGGGATGATCGCCGAGAATGCCACGAGTACGATGACCGGCAGGACGAGGAACCAGGCCTTGTTGTTCCAGGGCTTTTCCATCGCTCAGGCCCTCGGCTCGACGAGATGGGAGTCGACGTAGACGTTCACCCGGGCAGGATCGAAGACGAGCGAGGCCTCGGCCGGCAGCTCCTGGTCCTCGCCGACGACGGCGTTGACCTCGTGGCCCTCGAGCGAAGCACGCACGACGCGGAAGCGTCCGAGATCCTCGACGCGCCTGATCTGCACCGGCAGGCCTTCCCCTGCCCGGGCGACCCGCACGAACTCCGGCCGCACGCCGATCTCGGCGGTCACGGCTCGCTCGTAGCTACCCGACAGCGAAATGCGGTTGCCGCCGAGAATCGCCTCCCGCCCGTCGACGGAGGCAGGCAGCACGTTCATCCCCGGCGAGCCGATGAAGTAGCCGACGAAGGTGTGGCGCGGCTTCTCGAAGAGCTCCTCAGGCGTCCCGAACTGCACGACCTCGCCTTCGTACATGACGACGACCTTGTCGGCGAAAGTCAGCGCCTCCGTCTGGTCGTGGGTGACGTAGATCATCGTGAAGCCGAAGCGCTTGTGCAGGTGCTTGAGCTGCGAGCGAAGCACCCACTTCATGTGCGGATCGATGACCGTGAGGGGCTCGTCGAACAGGATCGCGTTGACGTCGGAGCGCACAAGCCCCCGGCCGAGCGAGATCTTCTGCTTTTCGTCGGCCGACAGGTTGGCGGCCTTGCGCTTCGCCTTGTCCTGAAGGTCGATGATGCGAAGCATCTCCTCGACCCGCGTCCGCACCTCCGCCTCCGGCACGCGGCGGTTGCGCAAGGGGAAGGCGAGATTGTCGAAGACCGACATCGTGTCGTAGATGACCGGGAACTGGAAGACCTGCGCGATGTTTCGCGCCTCCGGCGGCATGTCCGTCACGTCGCTGTCGCCGAAGAGGATGCGGCCCCTGCTCGGCGTCAGGAGCCCCGAGATCAGGTTGAGGAGCGTCGTCTTTCCGCAGCCGGAGGGGCCGAGGAGCGCATAGGCCTGCCCGTCCTCCCAGACGTGGTTGACCTCCTTCAGCGCCCAGTCCGCGGCGCCCTGAGGGTTGGACCTGTAGGAGTGGGCGATGCCGTCGAGCACGATGCGGGACATGGGCTTCTCCCTCAGGCGGCGCTGCGGAGGGCCGGGGCGGCGGCGAGCAGCCAGTCGGATCCGAAGACGAAGAGACGTTGCGGATCGAGATAGACCGTCAGGTCCTCGTCCACCTCGATCGACCGCACACCGTGCGCGAGGGCGACCCAGCGCTCGCCGCCGTGGTCGAGGTGGACGAAGCTCTCCGAGCCCGTGATCTCGGTCACCGCGACGCGGGCCTTCAGCGCCACGGCCTGCGGCCCGGGTGGATCGAGGTAGAGGTGGTGTGGCCGGAAACCCAGCACGTAGGTGCCGTCGGCCAGCGCCATCGCGGAGGCGGGCGCGGCGATGGCCGTGTCCTGCGGGCCGTGGAAGCGGTCGCCGCGCTTCGTCACCTTCAGCATGTTGAGCGGCGGGTCCGAGAAGGTTCTTGCCGTCACGAGGTCGACGGGGTTGCGGAAAACCTCCGGCGTCGGGCCGTACTGCGTCACCCTGCCCTCCGACAGCGTCGCCGTGTTGCCGCCGAGAAGGAGAGCCTCGCTCGGCTCCGTCGTGGCGTAGACGAAGATCGTGCCGCTTTCCGCGAAGATCTTCGGCAACTCGGCGCGCAGCTCCTCGCGCAGCTTGTAGTCGAGATTGGCGAGCGGCTCGTCGAGGAGCACGAGGTCGGCCCCCTTCACCAGCGCCCGCGCGAGCGCCGTCCGCTGCTGCTGTCCGCCGGAGAGCTCGAGCGGCGTGCGCTCGAGATAGGGCTCGAGCCTGAGGAGCGCGGCCGCCTTCCTGACCTCCGCCTCGATCGTCGCCTTGTCGCGGCCGGCGACGCGCAGGGGCGAGGCGATGTTCTCGTAGACGGTGAGCGTCGGGTAGTTGATGAACTGCTGGTAGACCATGGCGACGTTGCGCTTCTGGACCGGCACCCCGACGACGCTCTTGCCGTCCATCAGGATGTCGCCCGAGGCGGGCCTGTCGAGCCCGGCCATCAGGCGCATGAGGCTCGTCTTGCCGGAGCGCGTCGGCCCGAGCAGCACGTTGAGCGACCCGCGCTCGAGCGCCATCGAGACGCCGCGAATATGCGTCTCCCGCCCGACGACCTTGGTCACGTCACGCAGTTCGAGCATCGACCGCCGTTCCCTTCTCCGGCCCCGCGGGCGCCGTTGTCCTTCCCTCGCGGCCATTTGCGGCCGCACGCTTCTGGCTCGGGGCGGTTCGCCCGCCCTCTCGTCTCAGCCGGCGGCGAGGTTTGCTTCGCGTGCCGGATGTCGATCCTGCAGATATTCCTCGAGTGCCGCCACCTGGTCGATCGTCATGCGCAGGCCGAGCTTGGAACGCCGCCACACGATGTCCTCGGCCGTGCTCGCCCACTCCTTCGCGCGCAGCCATTCGACCTCGCGCTCCGTCAGTCCCTCGCCGAAGTCGCGACCGAGATCCGCGACCGAGCCGACCCCGTTCAGCAGCAGGCTCGTGTCGGTGCCGTAGGCCCGCACCAGGCGCCGCACGAGATCGCGCGGCAGCGCCGGGTGGTCGCGCGCCACGAGGTCGCAGAGCGCTTCGTAGCCGTCGGCCGGAAAGTCGCCGCCGGGCAGCGTCGCACCGGCAGTCCATGGCCGGCCCCGCCGCTCGCCGAGCGCTTCCTCGATCTTCTGGAGCGCCGCCTCGGCAAGACGGCGATACGTCGTGATCTTGCCGCCGAAGATGTTGAGGAGCGGCGGCACGCCTGCGCCCCGGTCGAGCTTCAGGACGTAGTCGCGCGTGGCGGCCTGAGCTGCCGTCGCCCCGTCGTCGAAGAGCGGCCGTACGCCCGAATAGGTCCAGACGACGTCGGCCGGAGCGACTTTCCGCGAGAAATACTCGCCGGCCGCCCGGCAGAGATACTCGATCTCTTCGTCGGTGATGCGGACCGAGCCCGGGTCGCCCTCGTAGTCCCGGTCGGTCGTGCCGATCAGAGTGAAGTCGCGCTCGTAGGGGATGGCGAAGACGATGCGGCCGTCCTCGTTCTGGAATATGTAGGCGCGGTCGTGGTCGAACAGCTTCGGCACCACGATGTGGCTGCCCTGGACGAGCCGCACGTTGTGGGCCGTGGCGTGGGTCGCGACGCCCAGCACCTTGTCGACCCATGGCCCGGCGGCGTTGACGACGAGCCGCGCATGGACGGTCTCGCTGCCCCCGTCGGGCGTGCGCAGGAGCACCCGCCAGCCCTCGCCGTAGCGCTCGAGCGAGGCGACCTGCGTCCTCGTTCGGATCTCCGCGCCCTTCTCCCGGGCGGCGCGCGCGTTCAGCACCACGAGGCGAGCATCGTCGACCCAGCAGTCGGAATACTCGAAGCCGCGGCGATAGTCGCCGGCGAGCGGCCTCCCCGCGGCGTCCCGGCGCAGGTCGAGCGTCCGCGTCGGCGGCAACTTCCTCCGCCCGCCGATATGGTCATAGAGGAAGAGGCCGAGGCGCAGCAGCCACGCCGGCCGCAGGCCGCGATGGTGCGGCAGCACGAAACGGAGCGGCCAGATGATGTGCGGCGCCATCGACCACAGCACCTCGCGCTCCATCAGCGCCTCGCGCACCAGACGGAACTCGTAGTACTCGAGGTAGCGCAGGCCGCCATGCACGAGTTTCGTCGACCATGACGACGTGCCGCTGGCGAGGTCGTTCATCTCGCAGAGCAGGACCGACCAGCCCCGCCCGGCCGCATCACGCGCGATGCCGCATCCGTTGATGCCGCCGCCGACCACGAGAATGTCGTACTGCTTCGCCACGCGCCCCACCTGCGCTCGCTCCCTTGCGCGCCGGGCGGTCTTTCGCCGCTCTCGACCCCTTCATTTGTATTTCGGTTTGGCGCATTTCCGCAAGTAGCCCGAAAGCAAAAAGGCGATGAAAACGTTACACCGCTTCGGGAAGGGCTGCGGGGGAGGCTTCCGGCAGGGCCTCGATAAGCTCGACGTCGTGCTCCGCGCAGAGCCGCCGAACCTCTTCGTGGGGGCACCGGTCGGTCACGAAGACGTCGACCTGGCTCAGATGCCCCATGCGGACGGGCGCCGTGCGTTCGAACTTCGTGGCGTCCGCGACCAGCACCACGCGCCGGGCGTTCTCGGCGATGGCCTGTGCGACCTTAACTTCCCGGTAGTCGAAGTCGAGGAGCGCGCCGTCGAGGTCGATCGCCGATATGCCGATGATCGCGTAGTCGACCTTGAACTGCCGGATGAAGTCGACCGCCGCCTCGCCGACGACGCCTCCGTCCGACGAGCGGACGACCCCGCCGGCAATGATGACCTGAAGCGAGGGATATGGCCGCATCATCGTGGCGACGGTGATGTTGTTCGTGATCACCATCAGTCCGGACCGCTGCAGAAGCGCTTCGGCCACGGCTTCCGTCGTCGTCCCGATATTGATGAAGAGTGACGCCCGGTCCGGGATCAGGCCCGCGGCCGCACGGCCGATCGCGGCCTTCTCGGCGTGCGCGATCATGCGCCGCGCGTCGTAGCCGACATTCTCCACGCTGGAGGAGAGCGTGGCGCCGCCATGCACGCGCGTGAGGTAGCGCCGATCGCAGAGTTCGTTCAGGTCCTTGCGGATCGTCTGCGACGACACCCCGAACCGCTCGGCGAGATCCTCGACGGCCACCCGGCCGACCTCGCGGGCACGCCCGAGAATTGCTTTCTGGCGTTCAGGCAGCATGGTGAGACGCTTTCGTTTTCTGGGACAATCGAAAGTCCCGCGCAAGATACCGCAGGTCCCGGCTGCGGCACCAGAGCCCGGAGGGACGACTTGCTTCCCCGTCGGGGGTATCTAGGTTTACGAGGCGCCTCGCCTCGCTCAAACGGAGAAGCAATGTCGGAACGCTTCGTCGACGCCAGATCCTGGAACTACACGCCGGCGGAGCTATGGGCTGACGGCATCGTCCACGCGGTGGGGCTCGTTCTGGGGGTCGTCGCCGCCACCGCCCTCTTCATTGCATCCCTCGAGAGGTTCGACCTGGTGGGTACAATGGCGGTCTCGACCTACGCCGCGTCGCTGCTCCTGTCTCTCGGCCTGTCGGCCACCTACAACATCTGGCCGGTCGGCCGCACGAAGTGGCTTCTGAGGCGCTTCGACCACTCGGCGATCTACCTGTTGATCGCCGGGACATACACCCCCTTCATGATCGAGGCCGGCACGTATCGGCTGATGGCGGTCGTCTGGACCGTCGCGGTGGCCGGGGTCGCGCTGAAGCTCATCCGGCCGGGGCGGTACGAGCGGTTGTCGATCTACCTCTACCTCGCCCTCGGCTGGAGCGGCGTCAGCGCCCTCGACGTCTTCATCGAGACCCTGCCCAGGGCGACGCTCTGGCTCATCCTGGCGGGAGGTCTCGTCTACACGCTCGGCGTGATCTTCCACCTGTGGCAGACCCTGCGCTTCCACAACCCGATCTGGCACGGCCTCGTCCTCGTCGCCGCCTCGATCCACTTCGCCGCCGTCTGGATCTGCGTCACCGCGTGAGACCCCGGGGAGCGCCGGGCGCCGAAATCGGCTAGAAAGGGGGGGAGACTCGAACCGGATCGGGAGAGGCAGCTTGCCGACGGCGGGACCGCGACATCGCCATTCCGGGCCTCGGGGCCGGGTGTTGCTGTTCGCGCTCGCGACCTTGACCGTCCTGGGCGCGTTCCTGTTCCTGTCGGACCGGACGCTTTCGGCCGCCCAGCCGGCGGAGAGCGGAGGCACGGTGCTCCTCCTCGACGTGCAGGGCGCCATCGGTCCCGCCACCACGCTCTTCCTCAGGCGCGGGCTCGACGAGGCGGCAGACCGTGGCGCGGCGGCGATCGTCCTGCGGATCGACACGCCCGGCGGCCTCGTCTCCTCGACGCGCGACATCATCCGCGACCTCCTCGGCTCCCCCGTCCCCGTCATCGCCTACGTGGCCCCGAGCGGGGCGCGGGCGGCGAGCGCCGGCACCTACATCCTATATGCAAGCCACCTCGCGGCCATGGCACCCGGCACGAATGTCGGTGCTGCCACCCCGATCGAGATCGGCGGAGGCCTCACACCGGGTGGCGAGGGCGAAGAGGAGGGCGAGGATAGACCCTCCCGCGATCCGGCGAGCAGCAAGGCGGTCAACGACGCGGTCGCCCAGATCCGCAGCCTCGCGGACATCCACGGCCGCAACGCGGACTGGGCCGAGCATGCGGTGCGCGATGCAGAGAGCTTGGCCGCGCGCGCCGCTTTGGACGAGAACGTGATCGAGATCCTCGCGGACGACCTGCTGGACCTGCTCGCCCAGGCGGACGGGAGGCAGGTGCGCGTCCAGGGCCGGGACGTCGTCCTGCGCACGGCCGATCTCGGCCTTACGTCGCTCGAGCCCGACTGGCGCACGCGGCTCCTCGCCGCGATCACCGACCCCAACATCGCGTATATCCTGATGCTGATCGGGATCTACGGCATCATCCTCGAGTTCTGGAACCCCGGCACGATCTTCTCCGGCGTCATCGGCGCCATCGCCCTCGTCGTCGCCCTCTTCGCGCTGAACATGCTGCCGGTCAGCTATGCCGGCGGCGCGCTCCTGTTCCTCGGTCTCGCGCTCATGGCCGCCGAGGCGTTCGTTCCGTCGTTCGGGATACTCGGCATCGGCGGCGCCGTCGCCTTCGCGCTCGGGTCTGTCTTCCTGTTCGAGGACGTGCCGGGCTTCGCGCTTTCGCCGGCCGTCATCGCCGTCGCCACGGCGGTGACGGCCGGCTTCCTGATCCTCGGCTTCGCGGCCGTCGCGCGGGCCTATCGGCGCCGCGTCGTCACGGGGGACGAGACCCTTCCCGACGAGCCGGCCGAAGTGATCGAATGGTCCGGCACCTCCGGCTCGATCCATGTCCACGGCGAGCGCTGGAAGGCCCGTTCCGACGCTTCGTTCGCGGCCGGCGACCATGTCCGCGTCATCGGCCGGGAGGGGCTCGTTCTCGTCGTGGAGCCGGAACAGACAACACCGAACCGAACAGGAGACGCGTGATGCCTTTCGACCTCGTGGCCTACCTCGTCATCGCAGCCCTGGCCGTCTTCGTGCTGGTCTCGCTGATCAGCATCCTTCGCGAGTACGAGCGCGGCGTCGTCTTCACCCTGGGCCGGTTCTCGGGCGTGAAGGGGCCGGGCATCATCATCCTGATCCCGGTCGTCCAGCAGATGGTCAGGGTCGACCTCCGCACCATCGTCCTCGACGTGCCGAGCCAGGACGTCATCTCGAAGGACAACGTCTCGGTGAAGGTGAACGCCGTCCTCTACTTCCGTGTCGTCGATCCGGGGAAGGCGGTGATCCAGGTGGAGAACTTCATGATGGCGACGAGCCAGCTCGCCCAGACGACGCTGCGCTCGGTGCTCGGCAAGCACGACCTCGACGAGATGCTGTCCGAGCGCGACAAGCTGAACGCCGACCTGCAGGAGATCCTCGACAGCCAAACCGACGCCTGGGGCATCAAGGTCGCGAATGTCGAGATCAAGCACGTGGACATCGACGAGAGCATGGTGCGAGCAATCGCCCGGCAGGCGGAAGCCGAGCGCAACAGGCGCGCCCGCATCATCAACGCGGAAGGCGAGCACCAGGCCGCGGAACGGCTCGTGGAAGCCGCGAGCACCCTCGCCGCCCGCCCGGAGGCGATGCAGCTGCGCTATCTCTCGACGCTCTACGACATTGCGGGCGACAAGAACTCGACGATCGTGTTCCCCGTGCCGATCGATCTGATGCGAGGCCTGTTCAGCGCCGCCACCGGCGCGTCGCCCTCGGCGGCGGCGCCGGCGCCGTCCCCAAGCGACCGGGGCGAAGGGTCGGGCGGCAGGCCGTAAGCCGCCACATCCCGCCTCGTCCGGCCGGCCGGAAGCCCCTACCCGGCGGGAACCGCGCGCTTGCGCTTCTTGGGCGCGGCCTTGGCCTTGGCCTTGGCCTTGGCGGCAACCTCCGCCGCCTCGGCGTCCTCGGCTTCCTTGGCCAGCCGCGCCTCGCGCAGCCGCAGGGTCTTCTTCTGCGCCGCGGTGCGCTCCGCGTCGATCAGAGCCTTGGCCGTCTTGGTCGTCTCTTCGCCCCGGTCCCGCTTGCTCTGGGCGCTCCCGCCACTGTTCTTCGACATCCGGAACCTCCGACGTTGTTCATGTGACACGACAGCCTCGACGCCGCGGCACCAGGTGCGGGGGCGTGAGAGCAACAGTATGATCGAGATTTGCCGTCTCGGGAACGCGGTGCCGCGCCGCCCGTGAAAAGGCTTAACGGGCCCCAGGGGGCGATGCCCCGCTAGCCATCAACCATCGAGCGGTGTTGCGACCAGTCGCCGCCGCGTCCACGTCAGCCGCCGGATGCGAGGGCCGGCGAGGAGTCCGCATGGGTGATCTGGCTCTCGGTGACGACCCGCTGCTGCGGCCGCGACATGCTCTCGACGCGGTACTGCCAGTCGCCCCGCTCCTCCGGCAGAAGCGCGAGGATCTTGTAGACGCCATCCAGGCCCTGATGAAGGGTCGAGCCGGCCAGGCGAACGTTCTGGCCGACAGTGTAAGCGTGCGAAGTCATGCTGGCTCCTTCCAGTGCGAGCTTGTCGGACAGGACGCGCCGAGGACCGACGCTGCTCCCCCGATGTTTCAGGTATGGCGCCGGTCTTCGCGAGCAGCTTCGCGGAGTTCCAGACGCCTCGGCGGGGCTCGGGGCACGGCCGGCGCGGGGCGGCCGGGGAACCGAGCGTGGAAGGGAGGCTGCGCGCGAGCCGGCTGGCTCGGGCGGAAAATCAACATCTATATGGGAATGCCTCGAGGACGGGACAAGACACCGACGCTCCCCGCAGGCGCCTCCGGCCCTCACCGTACGGGGCCGGGCGTTCGTCGGCCTGGATGCCGGGCCGGTTCGTTCTCCGGGGCTCTCCGCCCCCTCCGGGCCGACCGCGGCCGCCGGCTTCGCCCGAAGGGCGACGCCGCGGGCGTCAGCTCCCTTCTCCGGGATAGGGATTGTCCTTGAGGAGCCTCGCGAGATGGGCGGCGTTGCGCGCGAGCATCGCCGTCGCCTTCTTCACCGGGTCCGGCGTCGCGCCGAGCTCGTTGTAGTCGGTGCCGTGCATCGCCTCCCCCACCCAGTAGGTGACGGCGTTCGCGGGGATGGTGAAGCCCACGTCGCTCAGAGCCTGGTAGAGTTCGGCGCTGACATGATGGGCGCCGTCCTCGTTGCCGACGACCGCCACGCCCGCCACGATGTTATAGGACACCATGCGGCCTTCCTCGTCGGTCTCCGAGAGGAACGCATCCATTCGCTCCAGCACGCGCTTGGCGACGCTCGACGGCTGCCCGAGCCAGATCGGCGTGCCGAGGATGACGATGTCGCTCGACAGGATGTCGGCGCGGATCGCCGGCCAGTCGTCGCCCTCCCCTTCGTCGGAGGTGACGCCCGGCTTGACGTTCCGGCCGACGACGTGGATCGAGCTGCCGGTCACGTCGAAGGGGGCGAGCGCCGCGAGCACCTGATCGAGAAGAAGCTGGGTGGACGAGCTCTCGGTCGCGGGGCTGAGCGTGCAGTTGAGCGCGAGGGCCTTGAGGGTCATGAGGAAGCTCCGGTCGCTGGCATGTCACGTCCAACGTCCGGCAGCCCCGGACGGGTCCCTCCTCGTCCGCCCCCGGGCGCTGGCGGCGCGGAGCCGCACGCGCCTCCGCCGGGTCAGCCCGCGGTGTTCAGGCGATCGAAGCGAAGCCTCGCACCCGACCGCGCCTGCAGCTCCTCCCGCGTCAGCCCGGGAATCATCTCGACGACGGAAAAGCCCTCCTCCGTCACGTCGATGACGGCGAGGTCGGTGTAGATGCGCTTGACGACGCCCGCGGCGGTCAGCGGATAGGAGCAGCTCTCGACGAGGCGCGCCTCGCCCTGCTTCGTCGTGTGCTGCATCAGGACCCAGATGCGCTTCGCACCCGCCGCGAGATCCATCGCGCCGCCGACCGCGGGCGCGGATTCCGTCGCCGAGGTGGCCCAGTTCGCGATGTCACCGTTCTCGGCCACCTCGTAGGCGCCGAGCACGCAGAGATCGATGTGGCCGCCGCGGATCATCGCGAAGCTCGTCGCATGGTCGAAGTAGGACCCGCCGGGCTTCAGCGTCACGTGCTGCTTGCCGGCGTTGATGATCCATGGATCGACCTGGTCCTTCGCCGGCGCCGGCCCCATTCCCAGGATGCCGTTCTCGGAGTGGATGACGACCTCGCGGTCGGCCGGAATGAAGTCGGCGACCTTCGTCGGCGCGCCGATTCCGAGGTTGACGTACCAGCCCTCCGGAATGTCCTGCGCCAGGCGGTTCGCCATCTCGTCGCGGTTGAGGGCCTTGAAGGCCGCAGCAGTGTCGGACATGGGTGGTGCCTCAGATCTCGGGGTCGCCATAGGGGACATGGATGACGCGGCTCGTGAAGATGCCGGGCGTCGCGACGGCCTCGGGATCGATCGCGCCGAGGTCCACAACGTGCTGGGTCTGCGCGACGGTCGTGGTCGCGGCCATCGCCATCACGGCGTTGAAGTTCCGCCCGCTCGAGCGATAGGTGAGGTTTCCCCAGCGGTCGGCCTGCCAAGCCTCGATCAGCGCGACATCGCCCGGCAGCCACTTCTCCAGCACGTATTCGCGCCCGTCGATTACGCGCGTCTCCTTGCCCTCCGCGAGCTGGGTGCCGGCGGCGGTGGGGGTGAAGAAGGCGGGGATGCCGGCACCGGCCGCGCGCAGCCGTTCCGCCAGCGTCCCTTGCGGCACGATCTCGAGCTCGATCTCGCCGTTCGCGTAGAGCTCCTCGAACACGACGGAGCCGGCGCTGCGGGGAAAGCTGCAGATGATGCGGCGGACGCGGCGCAGTTCGAGAAGCTTCGCGAGGCCGACGCGGCCGGCGCCGGCGTTGTTGGCGACGATCGTCAGGTCCTTCGCGCCGCTCTCGATCAGCCCGTCGATCAGCGCGTCGGGCTGCCCCACCGAGCCGAAGCCGCCGACGAGCACCGTCGATCCGTCGGCGATGCCTTCCATGGCATCGGCCATGCTGCGCACGAATTTGTCTATCATGGGTGCTTCGCTCGTGGCCCCGCGTGTTCCTGCTGATCGGCGCCCCGGAAGTCGGGCGGCGGGGCGAACCTAGCCAATCGCGGCCGAGGTGCAAAGCAGCTCCGGGGCCAACCGCCATACGTGTTGGTTATAGCTCCTGTAACCCCTGCGCAGGGGTGCCGTGTTGTCGGCCCGATCCCGCTGCAGTAACCCCGAGCCTCGCGCCGGGGGCCGTCTTCCTTCGCGCCACGAGCAGAGGAGCGAGCCACCGATGTCCGATGGGTTCAGGGACGATCTTCTGACCGCCAGGTCCCTCGAGGAGCCGTCGGGCTTCCAGTCCACGATGCGCTACCGGCTGGCCGAGTGGACCGACGGGCGGGCGGTCGTCGTGATGGAGATCGGGCCGCAGCACCTCAACCGGCGCAAGGTCGTCCACGGCGGCGTCCTCGCCTCGCTGATCGACACGGCCTGCGGGTTCTCCGGCGGCTATGCCGAGACACCGGGCGAGCAGCCGGCCGTCGCGACCGTCACCCTCACGACGTCCTTCCTCGCGCCCGCCGTGAAGGGACCGCTTCGCGCCGTGGGCGCGCGCTCCGGCGGCGGCCGCAGGATCTACTTCGCGCGCGCCGAGATCTTCGACGGTGACGGCACCCTCGTCGCCCACGGCGAGGGCTCCTTCCGCGTCAGCGAGCGGCGGGTCCGCCCGGCATAGCCGCGAGCGTCGCCGGGAGGAGATCGCTACGTCTGACTGATCCCCCTCTGGCGCTCGTTCCGCCGGCGCAGGAACTCCATCGAGGTGAGCAGCAGGATAGAGATCGCGACGAGGATCGAGGCGAGCGCGAGGATCGTCGGACTGATCTCCTCCCTGAGGCCGGAGAACATCCGCACCGTCATCGGCGTCTGCTCGGGGCCTGCCAGGAACAGGACGACGACCACCTCGTCGAGCGAGGTGATGAAGGCGAAGAGCCCGCCGGCGATGACGCCCGGAAGAAGCAGCGGCAGGATGACCTTGAAGAACGTCGTCACCTGGTTCGCGCCGAGGCTCTGGGCCGCCCGGATCAGCTGCTGGTCGAAGCCCGACAGCGACGCCGTCACCGTGATGACGACGAAGGGCGTGCCGAGCACCACGTGCGCCATGATGATCGAGAAGAACGTATTGGCGAGGTTCAGCCGCGCGTAGAAGCTGAACAGGGCGGCCGCCGTGATGATGAGCGGCACGATCATCGGCGAGATGAGGATCGCCGTGATGAAGGCGCGCGCGGGCATCTGCGGCCGGCTCAGGCCGAGCGCCGCCAGCGTTCCGAGCGCGGTGGAGATGAGCGCCGAGGAGGTGGCGATGAAGAAGGAGTTGCGGATGGAGTTCATCCACTCCCGGCTCGAGAACAGGGCGTCGTACCAGCGCAGCGAGTAGGCGGACGGGTCGAGCGCCAGCATCCCTTGCGTGAAGGTGAAGTAGGGCCGCGCGTTGAAGGAGAGCGGCACGATCACGATGATCGGCACGATCAGGAAGAGGAAGATGAGCGCGCAGATCACCCTGTAGCTGTAGTACCAGACCCGCTCGCCGGTTCCCGCATAGGCTGGAAGCGCCATCGTACCCTCCTCAGCCGAACTTCAGCCGATCGACGCCGATCAGCTTGTTGAAGAGCCAGTAGAAGAACAGGACGCCGACGAGCAGGATCGTCGCCAGCGCCGAGGCGAGCTTCAGCTGCGCGCTCGTGCCCTGCATGTTCTGCGCGATGAGGTTCGAGATGAAGATGCCGCTCTCGCCGCCGACGAGGGCCGGCGTGATGTAGTAGCCGATCGCCAGGATGAAGACGAGGAGGACGCCCGCAGCGACCCCAGGGATCGTCAGCGGCATGTAGACCTTCGTGAAGGCGGTGAACTGGGTGGCGCCGAGCGAGCGGGCCGCGCGCATGTAGCTCGGCGGGATCGTCTTCATCACCGAGTAGAGCGGCAGGATCATGAACGGCAGCAAGATGTGGGTCATCGCGATGATCGTGCCGGTCTGGTTGTAGATCATGCGGATGCGGCCGCTGGCGTCGATGATGTTCGCCCACACGAGGAGGTCGTTGATCACGCCCTGCTGCTGCAGGAGCACGATCCAGGCGGAGGTCCGCACGAGGAGCGACGTCCAGAACGGCAGCAGCACCAGGATCATCAGGACGTTCGAGGTCTTGAGCGGCAGCGTCGCGAGGAGGTGCGCGACCGGATAGCCGAGGAGCACGCAGAGCGCCGTGATCGTCAGGCTCATCCACGCCGTGCGCCAGAAGAGCTGGCGGTAGACCTGGTAGATCTCCGGCCGCTCCACGATCTCGCCGCGGCTGTTGTACTCGAAGTCGAGCGCCAGGAGGTAGTAGGCCGGCGTGACGATGCGCGTCTCGCGCTTGATCAGGCGCCAGAACTCGAGGTCGCCCCAGCGCTCGTCCTCCGCGAGGAAGGCCTCCCGGTAGGGCGGCTGCATGTCCTCGAGGTCGCGCGCCGTGCCCATGACGAGGCTTCGGGCGCCGGGGATCTCGCGGTTGATGCGTCCGGCGGCCCGGCCGATGGTGCGGTTCGCGAGGCCCGACTCCATGTCCATGGCCATCGCCGCGAACACGTCCTCGCCCGGCACGTCCTCGCCGTCCCAGTCGGAGATCGCGGACGAGGTCAGCGGCAGGAAATGGGCGACCTCGGGATTGTAGACCGACCCGGCGATCATGTTCGCGATCGGCCAGCCGAAGGTGACGAGCAGGAAGACCAGGAGCGGCGCGACGAGGTAGAAGGCGCGGCGGCGGAGCTGGCGCTGCGACCTGCGCAGGGCGACCCGCAGCGGGCGTCCGTCCGCGGTCGTCAGCTCCTCGTCGCGTCGCATCTCCGGCACCGTGCCGGCTGCAGGTATGTCGGCCATCCGCGCGGGCTCCCGATCCTCGTCCCCGATGCCGGGTCGCCCCGGCGGGTGACCGGGCGCGGCGAGCCGCGCCCGGTCGTCACGTGACGTGCGTTACTGCGCCAGCCAGGCGTTGAAGCGCTCCTCGAGGAGATCGCCGTAGTCGGCCCAGAAGTCGGTGTTGAACTGCACCGCGTTCTGGAAGTTCTTCTCCGTCGTCGGCATGTGCGGCTGCATCTCGACCCCGGTCTCCTCATGGGTGGAGACCATCGGAACGGACGACTGACGCGCCGGAGCGTACGGGATGTACTTCGCCTGGTCGGCCAGGCGCTGCGTGTCGGTCGCGAAGTACAGGTAGTCCTTGATCAGCTCGAGCTGCTCGTCGCTCTTCTCGACCGGCACGACCCAGCCGTCCACCTCGAACATCTGGCCGTCCCACATGATCTGGAACGGCTGATCCTCGCTGACCTGGGCGTTGAAGATGCGGCCGTTATAGGCGGTCGCGATCACGGCCTCCTTGTCGGCGAGCATCTGCGGCGGCTGAGCGCCCTCCGACCACCAGATGACGTTGTCCTTGATCTCGTCGAGCTTCGCGAAGGCCCGGTCCTGGCCCTCCTGCGTGGCGAGGACGTCATACACCTCGTCGCCGGGCACGCCGTCGGCGATGAGCGCCCATTCGAGGTTCTTCTGCGGAATCTTCTGCAGCGACCGCGTGCCCGGGAAGGCTTCGAGGTCCCAGATGTCGGCGACCGTCTGCGGCCCGCCGTCGGGGAACGCCTCCTCGTTGTAGGCGAACATCGTCGCGTAGAGGATCTGCGGGATGAAGCACTCGCCGAGCGTGCCCTCGATGAAGTCGTCCGAGGGGGGTGTCCCGTCGGGCGCCTCCGCGAGCCACTCGTCGTGCGGGATCTGCATGATCAGCCCCTCGTCGCAGGCCCGCTGGGCGTCAGCCTGCAGCATGTCGACGACGTCCCACGTCACGTTGCCGGCGTCGACCTGCGAGCGGATGCCGGCGAGGGCGTTGGCGGATTCGTCCTGGGTCAGGATCCGCGTGCCGGTCTTATCCGTGTAAGGCTCGTGATAGGCCTTCTGCTGCGACATCGAGTAGGCACCGCCCCACGAGACGATCGTCAGGCTGCCCTCTTGCGCGACGGCGGCTGCAGCCGGCAGCACGGCCGCGGCGGCGAGAAGAAGTGTCTTGCGCTTCATTTGAAGTCCTCCGGTTGGCTTACTGTTTCCCTTACGGGCTTCGTCTTGCCGAGCGACGCTTCCGCCCGGATCTCTCGGCACCCGCGCCGGTGCCATGCTCACGCGTCGAGCGCGCGGCAGTCCTCGATGGCCCATCCGAGCTTGACCATATCGCCCTCGTGCATGCGGGGGTGCTCGGCCGCGTTCGGGATCTTCACGACGAAGTCGTCGTGGCCCGCGACGGAGAACCGGGTGCGGATGTGGTCCCCGAGATAGATGACCTCGGCCACCTTCCCCTCGAGGACGTTCGGCACCGATCCCTCGGGCGGGTTCACCTTCACCCGTTCCGGCCGCAGCGAGAGCGTCGTCCGCTCGCCCCTGGCACCCGAGACGGCGACCGGCAGCGCCTTGACGTGCTGGCCGCTGTCGAGCCGCACGGTGACGGCGCTGCCCGCGTCCCCTGCCTCCACGACCTCTCCGTAGAGGCGGTTGTTCTCGCCGATGAACTGGGCGACGAACGCGTTCGCCGGCTCCTCGTAGAGGACGTCGGGCGTCGAGAGCTGCTTGATCACGCCGTCATTGAAGACCGCGACCCGGTCCGACATCGTGAGCGCCTCGGTCTGGTCGTGCGTCACGTAGACGACGGTGACGCCGAGCGATTCGTGGATGTGCTTGATCTCGAACTGCATCTGCTCCCGCAGCTGCTTGTCGAGGGCGCCCAGCGGCTCGTCCATCAGGACGAGGTCCGGCTCGAAGACGAGGGCGCGGGCGACCGCCACGCGCTGCTGCTGGCCGCCGGAGAGCTGCGCCGGCCGGCGATCGCCGAAATTCGGAAGCTCGACCATCTCGAGCGCCCGCTTCACGCGGGTCTCGATGTCGCTCCGGCCCATCCCCCTCACCTTCAGCGGGAAAGCGAGGTTCTCGCGCACCGTCATGTGCGGGAAGAGCGCGTAGTTCTGGAACACCATGCCGATACCGCGCTTGTGCGGGGGCACGTTGTCGATGCGCTGATCGTGCAGGTAGATCGCGCCGTGCGTGGTGGATTCGAAGCCCGCCAGCATCATCAGGCAGGTCGTCTTGCCGGAGCCGGACGGCCCCAGCATGGTCAGAAACTCGCCGCGGGCGATGTCGAGGTTCAGGTCTTTGACGACGAGCGTCTCGCCGTCATAGCTCTTCTGGACGCCCTCGAAGCGGACGTAGGATGCCGCTCCTGGATCTGATTGCCTCGTCGAAGCTTCCGGCATGCCTCTCCTTCTGGCTCAACGCCTGCCCCTCCGCGTTTCGCGATTGTCGGCGGCGTGTGCTGCTTGCTGATCCCCTGGAAAGCGATCGTGTGCGGTGCACGACGTCGGCTCCATATTCTTCAGCAATTTGAGCCGGAGGCAACCCATTGTGGCAGAATCTTGGAAGGTTCGGCGGGATGTCGTGGACCGCGACCTTGCGGTGCACCTACGTCATCCTGCCGAAGCTGCCGGGTGGAAGCCGCGACGTACCGTCGCGGCCGGCGGAGCGGACGGGGCTCCGCTCCTACATTACTGCGCTGGCTGTTGCTGCCCCTGGATCTGGTCGATCGCCTGCCCGATCGAGTCGATGATCTGGCCGAGAGAGGTGATGCGCTCGGCATAGGCGTTGCCGATGCACTCGAACTGCGTGCCGCAGGCAGCGCGCGTGTTGATGAAGGCCCGCTGCCCGGCCACGAGATCCTCGCGCTCGCTCGCGGGAATGAACTTCCGCACGACCGTGTAGAGCGTGTGCATCTGGATATCCATCGCCGCGAGCGGGGGCGAAGCGCACACCATCGTCTGGTCCGGCCGGATGGCGCTCGCGCATTCGAAGCTCAACACCACGAGGTCCCCCCGCCCGCCCGACTGGGCGCCGGCCTCCATGGGAGCGGCCACGGCCGCCCCGACTAGCCCGGCAAGGGCGAGGGTCCTGATCCTGCTCAGCATCCTGAGGCTCCTGTCTGTTTTCGCGCTGGATTTCGCCTCTCACAGCAGAGCCACGGCTGCAAGGCCTATGTGTGACGCCTGGTGCAGACGCCCCTGGTTTCGCCGAGAGCCGGCAGGGTGCGCTTGAACGCCGGCGGGGGTGGCAGTACCGTCCGCCTCCCTCCCCGGAGAAAGAGGCGTGACAGTATGAACTTCCGCGACGGCGTGCTCGAGCTCATCGGCGGCACCCCCCTTGTGAAGCTAAGACGTGCCTCGGAAGCGACCGGCTGCACGATCCTCGGCAAGTGCGAGTTCCTGAACCCGGGCCAGTCGGTGAAGGACCGCGCGGCGCTCTTCATCGTTCAGGACGCGATCGAGCGCGGCGAATTGCGGCCGGGCGGCACGATCGTCGAGGGCACGGCGGGCAACACCGGCATCGGCCTCGCGCTGGTCGCCGCCGCGGCGGGATTCCGGGCGGTGATCGTCATTCCGGAAACGCAGTCCCAGGAGAAGAAGGACACGCTGCGCGCCTTCGGGGCCGAGCTCGTCGAGGTGCCGGCGGTCCCCTACAGGAATCCCAACAACTACGTGAAGATCTCGGGCCGCATCGCGGAAGCGCTCGCCCGGACGGAGCCGAACGGGGCCATATGGGCGAACCAGTTCGACAATGTCGCGAACCGGCGGGCGCATCTCGAGACGACCGGTCCGGAGATCTGGGCGCAGACCGAGGGCAAGGTCGACGGCTTCGTCAGCGCGGTCGGCACCGGCGGCACGCTGGCGGGCGTCTCCATGGCGCTGAAGGAGCGCAATCCCGCGATCAGGATCGCGCTCGCCGATCCACCCGGTGCCGCTCTCTACAGCTATTACACGGCGGGAGAGCTGAAGGCGGAGGGCAGCTCGATCACCGAAGGAATCGGCCAGGGCCGCATCACCGCCAACCTCGAGGGCGCGGAGGTCGACCTCGCCTACCGGATCCCCGACGAGGAATCGATCCCGCAAGTCTTCGATCTGCTCGAGCACGAGGGCCTGTGCCTCGGCGGGTCGAGCGGCGTCAACGTCGCGGGGGCGGTGCGCCTCGCGCGGGAGATGGGGCCGGGCCACACGATCGTGACCATCCTCTGCGACTACGGCACCCGCTACCAGTCGCGCCTGTTCGACCCCGGCTTCCTCCGGGAGAAGAACCTTCCCGTGCCCGCATGGCTCGAGCGAAGCCCGAGCGTCGAGATCCCGTTCCTGCCGGAGGCCTGATGTCCACCGAAGCGCTCTTCCGCGAAGATCCCTATCTCAGGTCCTGCGAGGCGGCGGTGATCGGCGTGAACCCGCGCGGCGGCGTCCTCGTCGACCGCACCGTGTTCTACCCGACGGGCGGCGGCCAGCCGGGCGATCACGGCACGATCCGCTTTTCCGACGGCCGCGAATTGCAGATCGCCACGACGGTCAAGGGCGACGGCCCCGAGGAGATCGTCCACGTCCCGGCCGAGCCGGTGGGCCTGCCCGACGGCGGCGAGCATGTGACGCTTCAGATCGACTGGGCCAGGCGCTACCGTCACATGCGCATCCACACCTGCCTCCATCTCCTGTCGGTCGCGGTGCCCTTCCCGGTGACCGGAGGACAGATCGCCGAGGAATACGGCCGCCTCGACTTCTCCGCCGACGACGCGAAGCTCGACAAGGACGAGCTGACGGAGAGGCTCCAGGCGCTCGTCGCGGCGGATCATCCGGTCTCGGCCGAGTGGATCAGCGACGCGGAGCTCGAGGCGAAGCCCGAGCTCGTGAAGACGATGAGCGTGAAGCCGCCGCGCGGCTCCGGCCGGGTCCGGCTCATCCGCATCGGCGACATCGACCTCCAGCCCTGCGGCGGCACCCATGTCGCCCGCACCGGAGAGATCGGCCGGGTCGCCGTCACGAAGATCGAGTCGAAGGGTGCGCAGAACCGGCGCGTCCGGGTGACGCTGCTCGACGAAGCCTGAGAGGGAGAGGCGCCTCATGACGACACGCGAGGAGACGCTCGTTTCGACCGACGAGCTGGCGAGGCGGCTCGGCGAGCCGGACCTCGCCATCGTCGACGCGTCCTGGTACCTGCCGGACATGAAGCGGAACGGCCGCGAGGAGTATCTCGATCGGCACGTTCCGGGCGCCGTCTTCGTCGATATCGACGAGGTGAGCGACAGGTCAGATCCCCTCCCCCACATGCTGCCGACGGCCGAGGCCTTCGCCGCCCGCATGGGCGCGCTCGGCATCTCCGACCGGAACCGCATCGTCGTCTATGACGGCGCCGGCCTGTTCTCCGCCGCCCGCGTGTGGTGGATGCTGCGCGTCATGGGCGCGCGCCAGGTCGCGATCCTCGACGGCGGCCTGCCGAAGTGGCTCGCCGAAGGCCGGCCGACCGAGAGCGGCGAGACGAGGCGCAAGCCCGCGATCTTCTCCGCCTCGCTCGACGCGGCCGCCGTGCGCGACCTCCAGGCCATGAAGGAGATCGCCGCGAACGGCGGCGCGCAGATCATCGACGCGCGCTCGGCCGGCCGCTTCGCGGGCGAGGAGCCCGAGCCGAGGCCCGGCCTGCGCGCCGGCCACATACCCGGGAGCCTGAACCTGCCCTATCGCCAGATCCTGGCCGCCGACGGCACGGTGAAGCCCGACGCGGAGCTTCAGGCCGCCTTGCGCGGGGCGGGGGTCGATCCGGCCCGCCCGGTCGTCACCACGTGCGGCTCCGGCGTGACGGCCGCCGTCCTGAGCCTCGCCCTGACGCTGACGGGCCACCGCGACGTCGGGCTCTATGACGGCTCGTGGAGCGAGTGGGGCGGCGCCGACACACCGGTCGAGACGGGCCGCCGATGAGCTCTCCCAGGGTCACCCTCGTCACGGGCGCGGCGCAGGGCATCGGTGCCGGCATCGCGCGGCAGCTCGTCGGGGACGGCTGGCAGGTCTGCCTCGTCGACCGCGCCGAGGAGAAGCTCGGCCGCGTCGAAGAGTCGTTCCCCGCCGGGACGGTGGCCGCGATGGCGGCCGACGTGTCGGATCCGGCGCAGGCGGCCCGGGCGGTCGAGGAGGCCCGCAGCCGCTTCGGCAGGCTCGACGGCCTCGTCTCGAATGCCGGCATCATGGTCTCCGCGCCGGTCGAGCAATTGTCCACCTCCGACTGGGACCGGGTTCTCGCGACCAACCTCTCCGCCACCTTCCACCTCGTGCGGACGGCCGCGAATCACCTTCGCGAGGGCGGTGGCTCGATCGTCACCATCGCCTCTACACGCGCCCACATGTCGGAGCCCGACACGGAGGCCTACGCCGCCTCCAAGGGTGGGCTCGTCGCCCTCACCCACGCGCTGGCGATCAGTCTCGGCCCGCGGATCCGGGTCAATTGCGTGAGCCCCGGCTGGATCGAGACGGAGGGCTACGGCGAGCTCCGGCCGGTCGATCACGCGCAGCATCCGGCGGGACGCGTCGGCAAGGTCGCGGACGTGGCGCAGGCCGTGTCGTTCCTCCTCGACGGCGACAGATCCGGCTTCGTCACCGGCTCGGAGTTCGTCGTCGACGGCGGCATGACGCGCAAGATGATCTACGCGGAATAACCTGCCCCTATTCGGCCGGCGCGCCGCGACGCGACACGACGCCCGGCGGATCGTCCTCGTCCTCGTGGAGCGGCGAGACGTGGCGGGCGGACAGGAACTGTCCGAGGGCGCTCAGCGCCTCCACATGGTCGCAGAAGATCTTGATCGTCACGAGGAACGGCACGGCGATCAGGGCGCCGACAATGCCCCACAGCCAGCCCCAGAAGGCGACGGCGATGAAGATCGCGACCGCGTTCAGCTCGAGCCGCCGCCCGACGATCGTCGGCGTCAGGAACTGGCCCTCGAGCGCCGTCAGGCAGAGATAGGCCAGCGGCGGCAGGAGGGCGTACTCGACGGACTCGAACGTGGCGAGGGAGACGAGAGCGACGAGCGCGACCCCCATCAGCGAGCCGATATAGGGGATGAAGTTGAGGATCGCGCCGATGATTCCCCAGAGCACGGGATTGGGCACGCCGAGCGCGAACATCGTCGCCCAGATGCACAGGCCGAGCCCTGCGTTGATGATCGTGATCGTGAGGAGGTAGCGCGAGACCTCCCGCTCGACGTCCCGGGCGATCCGCACGGCGCGCTTCTTGTCGGAGAAGGTCGGCATCACCGCCACGAGCTTCTCGTAGAACATGTCGCCGGATGCCAGCAGGAAGAACAGGAGGACGAGCGTCAGCACGATCTTCGCGAGAATGTTCGGGGCGCCGGAGGCGGCCTTCGACATGAGCCCCGGCTCGCGCACGACGACGGTCTGGACGCCGGGCTTGTCCTCCGACGTCATCTCCTCCACCTGCTCCGTCGCGTCCTGCACCGCGTCCATCGGACCGGAGACGTGGTAGAGCTTCATCCGCACGTCGGCGATCGCCTCCGGGGCCTTCTGGACCCAGTCCGAGACGGGACCGCTGAGGAAGTACATGCTGGTGGCGAGCCCCGCCGTCAGCCCGGCGACGAGGATGATCGCGCCGAAACCCTCCGGCAGCCCCTTCCGGTGCAGCCACCGGGCGACCGGGCTGAGCACCAGCGCGAACAGGAACGACAGCGTCACGGGCAGCAGGAAGTCGGACGCGAAGTAGAGCGCGCCGCAGAGCGCGATCAGGAAGAGGCCGACCGTCGAGACACGAACGAGGCGGGTTTCGAACGTCACCTTCGGAGGTGCGCCGTCTCCCCCTCCGGCCGGACCTGTCGGCGTCGCGGGGGTGTCGTTCGTTGTCATGTCGCTGCGAGCCTCGGGACTGTCGCAGAGGAACGCCGGCTGATGCCGCCGGTTCCTCCGACCGCCCCACGACCGAGGAAGGCTCGCGCCGCGGACGAGCGGCTAGTGCAGGATCTGGCTGAGGAACAGCTTCGTGCGCTCGTGCTGCGGGTTCTCGAAGAACTCCGCGGGAACGTTCTGCTCGATCACCTGCCCCGCATCCATGAAGATCACCCGGTCGGCGACCTGCCGCGCGAATCCCATCTCGTGGGTGACGCAGACCATCGTCATGCCGGACTGGGCGAGATCGACCATCACGTCCAGCACCTCCTTGATCATCTCGGGATCGAGCGCGGAGGTGGGCTCGTCGAAGAGCATGATCTTCGGGCTCATGCACAGCGAGCGGGCGATCGCGACGCGCTGCTGCTGCCCGCCCGAGAGCTGGCCCGGATATTTGTGCGCCTGCTCCGGGATCTTTACCCTGGTCAGGTACTCCATCGCGATCTCTTCGGCCTGCCTCTTCGGCATCTTGCGAACCCAGACCGGCGCCAGCGTGCAGTTCTCGAGGATCGTCAGGTGCGGGAACAGGTTGAAGTGCTGGAAGACCATGCCGACCTCGCGGCGGATCTCGTCGATGCGCTTCAGGTCGTCGCTGAGCTCGATGCCGTCGACGATGATCCGGCCGCGCTGATGCTCCTCGAGGCGGTTGATGCAGCGGATCAGCGTCGACTTGCCGGAGCCGGACGGGCCACAGACGACGATCCTCTCGCCGGCCTTCACCCGCAGGTTGATGTCGCGCAGCACGTGGAACTCGCCGTACCACTTGTGCACGTCGATCATCTCGATCGCCGGCTGGTCCTTGGCAGCCATCGCGCGCACCTCTTCGGCGATTCTCGCCTGTTCCTCGGCGACGGCCGACGCGCCCTCTTGAGTGCTCATGACAACCTCAGTGCTTGTGGCCGGTCTCGAGCCGGCGCTCGATAAACATCGAATATCGCGACATGCCGAAGCAGAAGATCCAGAAGACGAGGGCCGCGAAGGCGAACCCCGTTGCCGCCGTCTGCGGCGTGGCCCAGTTGGAATCCGTGAAGTTGAACTGCACGATCCCCAGGAGGTCGAACAGGCCGATGATGAGAACGAGGCTCGTGTCCTTGAACAGGCCGATGAAGGTGTTCACGATCCCCGGGATCACGAGCTTCAGCGCCTGCGGCAGGATGATCAGGTACATCATCGGCCAGTAGCCGAGCCCCATCGCGGCCGCGGCCTCATACTGACCCTTGGGGATCGCCTGCAGGCCGCCGCGCACGACCTCCGCCATGTAGGCCGACGAGAAGAAGGCGACGCCGATCAGCGCCCGCAGGAGCTTGTCGAAGCTGACACCGTCCGGCAGGAAGAACGGCAGCATCACACTCGACATGAAGAGGACGGTGATCAGCGGAACGCCCCGCCAAAGCTCGATGAACGCGATGGACAGGAGCCGCACGGCCGGCATCTTCGATCGTCGTCCGAGCGCGAGCAGGATGCCGAGCGGAAACGAAACCACGATGCCGGTGATCGCCACGACGAGCGTGACGAGGAGGCCGCCCCAGAACTCGGTCGGCACCACCCGCAACCCGAAGCCGCCCGTGAGCAGGATGAAGGCCGCGACCGGAAAGATCACCAGCAGGAACAGCGCGTTCAGGGCTTTGTAGGGCGCCGAGGGGATCGCCATCGGCACGAGGCCCGCCGCGAGCAGCAGGAAGACGAGGTCGACCCGCCAGCGCTCGCCGATCGGATAGCGGCCGTAGATGAACTGGCCGAACTTCGCCTTCACGAAGGCCCAGCACGCCCCGACGTCGGGGCCCAGGCAGGCCTCGCGATTCGTGCCCTCCCAGACGGCGTCGATGAACGCCCACTGGATCAACGGCGGGATCGACCACGCGAGAAAGAGGAGCGCCAGGATCGTCATGATCCCGTTCGGGACCGAGGAGAACAGGTTCCGCCGGAACCAGTCTCCCGCGCCGCGGCGCACCCCCGGGGGCGGCATGGCCTCGACCATCTGCTCGCGCACGAAGAAGCGGTCGACCTCGGAATGCTGCTCGGCCATCTCTACCGCTCCACCAACGCGTATCGCGCGTTGAACCAGTTCATGAAGGCCGACGTGAGCAGGCTCAGCGTCAGGTAGACGGCCATCGTCATGAGGATCACCTCGACCGCCTGCCCCGTCTGGTTCAGAACGGTGCCGGCGAAGACGGCCACGAGGTCGGGATAGCCGATCGCGACCGCCAGCGAGGAGTTCTTCGTGAGATTCAGATACTGGCTCGTCAGCGGCGGGATGATCACCCGCATCGCCTGCGGGATGATGATCAGCCGCAGGATGCGGCCGTAGCGGACGCCCAGCGCCCCCGCGGCCTCCCACTGCCCCCGGCTGACCGACAGGATGCCGGCGCGCACGATCTCCGCGATGAAGGCGCTCGTGTAGATCGACAGGCCGAGGAGCAGCGCCGTGAACTCGGGCGACACCTGTTTTCCGCCCGTGAAATTGAAGCCCTGCAGCTCCGGCACGTCGAAGGTGATCGGGGCACCCGCCAGCACGTAGACGACGAACGGCAGCCCCAGCATGATGGCGAGGCCCACGCGAAGCATCGGGAAGCTGTGGCCGGTGCGCATCCGGCGCGCCTTCGCCCAGCGGGCGAGGAGATAGGTCGCGAGCGCCGCGATGCCGATCGCGCCGAGCAGCATCCCGCCGCCGGTTTCCATCACCGGGCGCGGGATGAAAAGTCCGCGATTGTTCAGGAACACGCCGAGCGGCAGTTCGAGGCCCTGCCGCGGCGACGGCAGGACGGCGAGCACCGCCTTGTACCAGAACAGGAGCTGCAGGAGCAGCGGGATGTTCCGCATCACCTCGACATAGGCCGTCGCGAGCCGGGCGACGAGCCAGTTCTTCGAGAGCCTCGCGATGCCGATGACGAAGCCGAGGACCGTCGCGAAGACGATGCCGAGGAACGCCACGATGATCGTGTTGAGGAGCCCCACGAGGAAGGCGCGGCCATAGGTCGAATTGTCGGTGTAGTGGATCGGCGTCTCGGCGATGACGAAGCCCGCCCGCACGTCGAGGAAGCCGAAGCCGGAGGCGATGTTCGCCTGCTGAAGGTTCCGCGCGGCGTTGCCCGCGATCCAGAAGAAGAACAGGACGACCGCGACGACGAGCGCGATCTGGAACGCCCACGACCGGAATCGCGGATCGTAGAGGAGACGGGCCTTCGCCACGCCGCCCCCGCCGGCGGCGGCCGCACGGCCGGCCGCACCTTCGACACTCATCCGCGCCCCCATTGCGCAAACGGCTGATGCAACGTCACGAAATCGAGCTGCCGGCGGCCCCGGGCGGCGTGTTCGCCTGTCACCGGGGCCGCCGCGCCTGTCTTATCGGACGGGAGGCGCGTACTGGATGCCGCCTTCGGTCCACAGCGCGTTCAGGCCGCGGGCGATGCCGAGCGGCGTGTCAGGGCCGACATTGCGGTCGAACAGCTCGCCGTAATTGCCGACGTGCTTGATCACCCGGACGGCCCAGTCGGCCTCGAGGCCGATCGACTCGCCGAAATTGCCCTCGGCGCCGAGCAGGCGGCGGATGTCGGGGTTCTCGGAGCTCGTCATCTCTTCGACGTTCTCCGACGTCACGCCGAGCTCTTCGGCGTTCAGGAGCGCGTAGTGCACCCACTTCACGACGCTGAACCACTGGTCGTCGCCCTGGCGCACGGCCGGCCCGAGCGGCTCCTTCGAGATGATCTCCGGCAGCACCATGTGGTCGTCGGGACTGGGCAGCGTCAGCCGGATCGAGTAGAGGCCGGAGGCGTCCGTCGTGTAGACGTCGCAGCGGCCGGAGGAGTAGGCCGTGTTCACGTCCTCGAGGCGCTCGAAGGCCACGGGGTTGTAGTCCATGCTGTTGGCGCGGAAATAGTCGGTCAGGTTCAATTCCGTCGTGGTGCCGGTCTGGACGCAGACCGAGGCGCCGGACAGCTCGAGCGCGGACGAGACGCCGAGCTCCTTCGGCACCATGAAGCCCTGGCCGTCATAGTAGTTGACGCCCGCGAAGTTCAGGCCGAGCTGCGTGTCGCGCGACATCGTCCACGTCGTGTTGCGGCTCAGGACGTCGACCTCGCCCGACTGCAGCGCCGTGAAGCGCTCCTTCGCCGTCAGCGGCACGTAGGAAACGGCCTCGGGGTCGTCGAACACGGCCGCGGCGATCGCCCGGCAGTAATCGACGTCGAGGCCGGACCATTCGCCCGCGTCGTTCGGCGCGCTGAAGCCCGCGAGGCCCGTGCTGACGCCGCAACTCAGGCGTCCGTTCGACTTCACGTCGTCGAGCGTGGCTGCGGACGCGGCCGCCGTGACACCGAACGCGGCCCCCATAACCGCGACGAAGAGTTTCGTTTTCATCAAGGTGCTCTCTCTGTTACCCGTTGGAAGTCGTGTGTTATCGGCTTGAAACCCTCCGCCTCGACATCTCGAGGAAGACGGCCCACCCACACTGTGATTGAGCCGGCCATGCCCGCTCCGTATCGAGCGGCCGGCTGAGGACAATCATCACATGCGATCGGGCGCGGCGGGTCAAGTTGTTCGTTCGTTGAAAGAAGCGGGTGCAAATGACGGGCGCGAAAAAGGAAACTGTCGCAGGGTCAGCTGCCGGCGAGACGCGGCCTTTGCTTGCCGACACCGAGCTCGTCCATGTCGGGCGGAGGCCGGGGGAGCAGTTCGGCTACGTCAACCCACCTCTATATCGGGGCTCGACGGTGCTCTATCCCGACGCCGCGACCTTCGAGAAACGCGACGCGCGCTACTCCTACGGCCTCTCCGGCAGCCCCACGACCGACGCGCTGGAGGAGGTCGTCACACGGCTCGAGGGCGGCGAAGGCACGGTTCTCACCTCCTCCGGCCTCTCGGCGATCTCGATCGCGCTGCTTTCGGCCCTGAAATCGGGCGATCACCTGCTCGTCACCGATTCGTGCTACCTGCCGACCCGCAAGCTCTGCGACAAGCTTCTCGACCGGTTCGGCGTGACCACCACCTATTACGACCCACGCATCGGGGCGGGCATTTCGGGCCTCATTCGGCCCGAAACCCGGGCCGTCCTGCTCGAATCGCCCGGATCCCTCACATTCGAACTTCAGGACCTACCTCAGATCGTATCCGTCGCGCGGGCGCGCGGGATCACCACGATCATCGACAACACCTGGGCGACGCCGCTCTTCCTGAAGCCGCTCGCGATGGGCGTCGACATCTCGCTGCACGCCGGCACGAAGTTCTTCACCGGCCATTCCGACGCGCTTCTGGGCACCGTCACGGCGAACGACCGGCTGTGGCCGGCGCTGAAGGAGACGTTCTCCGTCTTCGGCGAGTTCGCCGGCGGCGACGTCGCCTATCTCGGCCAGCGCGGCATGCGCTCGCTGCACGTGCGGCTCGAGCGGTCGATGGAATCGGGCCTCGAGATGGCGCGCTACCTAGAAGCCCGGCCGGAGGTCGCGAAGGTCATCCACCCCGCTCTGCCGAGCCATCCCGACCACGAGATCTGGAAGCGCGACTTCACCGGCGCGACCTCGCTCTTCGCGATCGTCCTGAAGGAGGGGCCGAAGTCGGCGCTGCACGCCTTCCTCGACGAACTCGCGCTCTTCGGCATCGGCGCCTCCTGGGGCGGCTACGAGAGCCTCGCGATCCCCTTCCAGCCGGTCCGCACCGCGACGAGATGGCAGGAGCCCGGCCCCGCCGTCAGGCTCTATATCGGCCTCGAGGCGACGGACGACCTGAAGGCCGACCTCGACGCGGGGCTAGCCCGCTGGCGCGAGACGGGAGGCGCCGCGTGATCGCTCCGCCGCCATTCTCCCTCCACGATCCCGTGGCAGAGGAGGCGGCGGACGCCCCGAGCGGGCGGCACCAGCCGGTCCCTCCCGCAGGCCGGCGGCATCGACGGAACCTACCCGCCGGGCCGCGCCCGGCGGCGCGCCCCACCTCGCCCGCCCGGACCGGGCGCGCGGGCGGCGGGCACACTAAGAGACGGAGTGGCACGACACGATGGTAGACCTCACCCAGGGCCCGGTGGGCTACGACACGCTGGCCGCGCGCCTGAAGGTGCAGCTCCGCGTCATCCGGGCGCTGATGATCCGCGACCTGATGAGCCGCTACGGCCGGCGCAATCTCGGCTTCCTGTGGCTCGCCGGCGAGCCGCTGATCCTCATCCTCGGCATCGTCGCCCTGCGCTCGATGTTCATGGGCGGCGAGAAGCACGGCATCTCCGCCGTCACCTTCATCCTGACGGGCTATTCGATGCTCACCCTCTGGCGCCACACCGCGCCGAAGGGCGCGGGCGGCATCAAGGCCGGCGGCGGCCTCCTGTTCCACCAGAACGTGCAGGTGCTCGACATGATGATCGCCGGCGCGCTGACGGAGATCCTCGGCTGCGCGATGGCCTTCATCATCGCCTACGTGATGCTCCTGATCCTCGGCCTGGTGCCGCCGGCGGAGGACCATTTCCTGATGGTGTCGGCCTGGCTCCTTTTCGGGCTCCTCGGCTTCGGGGTCTCGCTCATCCTCGCGGCGGTATGCGAGATGGTGGAGATCGTCGAGAAGTTCGTGCAGCCGCTGATGTATCTCACGCTGCCCCTGAGCGGCGTCTTCACGATGATGGCGTGGCTGCCGACGAACATCCGCGAGCCGTTCCTCTGGATCCCCCTGCCCCACGCGGTCGAGATGTTCCGCGCGGGCTTCATGGGATCGCACCACACCTTCTTCTACGACCCCTTCTACCTCTTCGCCTGGGGCGTCGGATTGGTGATCCTCGGCCTCCTGCTGCTGAGGCGGGCGGAGAGATACATGCAGGTGTAGGCTGCGGCTTTGCCAGGAAATCGTGTGCGCTCATACCGAGAGCCATCGATCGCCACTCCGGCCCTTCAACCGCATTAGCCTCCTCCACGACTCCGAGATGCACGGCGCGCGGCTTGGAGCTCATCAAGGAGATCCGCTATCACTTCGTTCCGATCGCGTATCGCCGAGACAGCGGATCTCTCGATTTCTGAAGCCGCCACCGCGCCTTTGGCAGGCGCAGACCAAGAATCTGCGTCGTACCGGAACATATGGAAGTCATCCTTGTAGAATGTGAAGATTTTTTGAGCTATGTCAGGGTTGTAATATCTTCGCCAGTCTGAAGGAAGACTCTCATTGACCCTATTCGATTGAAGAAGATCGCCCACGTCCCGCCCTTCTGCGATGCGGTGGAAGACGGGTCGGAGCCCCTCCGCCAGTTCCTCAACGTTTATAACGTGAGTGTATCCGATTAATTTGTGGTAGTTTAAGGAACTCACGGCCTGCCAATGAAGATTACACCTGTCCGGTGACTGCTTCCGATGGAGCCAGTCAACGAAATCAGGGAAACTCGGAGAATAATCTTTTTCTGAATGCCCCACATGCGTGCCAATGATAGACCAAAACTTTCTATAGTTTGGTTCTCCATTTCGAATTTTGTCGTTAAACGCTGACACCACTCGAGAGTAGGGATTTCTGACGACAGTAAAGCGGACGACTTCCGGACTTGTCAGAAATGCAACAATGTCACTATCTGACATCTGTGCCAGTGAAGGGACAGGATGAATCCGCCTGAGATGAATACACATCTTCCGGCTGGTCTCCGCGCCTGCCCTGCGAGGCGTAACCTTATGGCCGCTGAGTTCTGCAAGGATCCATTTAAGCGTTGAACACGCCGCCTTAGGCGTCTCAACAAATAAATAGCCCCGATCGCTACACACAAAGCTCCCGTATGTAAGCCGGGTCGCCATAGCCTCCGCCATCTGACTGTCTAAGGCATATAGCTCCTGCAGAACATTAGGCAGTGCCATGATTACCTCTGCATGGGTTGTGCAATTGGATCAGCATCGATATCAGGCAGCCGAGAGGCGCCGGAGCCTCGCCATCTCGAGTTCCAAAAGGATCTGGTCCAGCGCATTCTTCCTATCAGCAGGAGCACCTATAGGGAACTGCAGGTAGTTCCTTATAGACCAGATGTATTCCAACCTCTCCTCGATCTCTTCATTCGGGATATCACGCAAATAGGAAATGATATCCCGCTTCTCGTCATTACCTAGAACAAAAACACATGCCTTGGCCCAATCTATCAGCGCCTCGAACGGCATATGAAATCGAGCGCTCTGGTAAATTACCGGAATACATCCCGCTGCAAGTGAATCGTATATCGACTTACGCGATGGAGAATCTCCTGCCGGCTCGATAGAGAATACACTCTTGTTTTTCGAGAATACCATCCGGAGAGCTGACTCATCAGTTGGATAGTGCTTCCGTAACTTCACGTCTACAGGCACCACATCAACAGGAACGGGTGATGACTGGAAAGAACGCAACAGGCTCTCCCGGGCAGGAGAACGTATGTTTCCGCAAAAGGAGGCGAAGTACTCCTTCTGATCCAGGGCCCGAAACTCAATCTCTGATGCAGACAGCCCCTCTATTGCATGGTAATTAGTCGGGTATGGAGCCGCAATAACACTGCCCAAGCTCAGTTGTTTTTCTATCGTTACCGCCACAACATTATCCGGTAGAGAAACCCTGTACTTCAGATTCGCCATAAAGAAATGAAATATTCTAGAAGTCGGAAGAATAATGGTCTTATTATTATATAGATTGCATATACGACAGAATCTCTCGAATAACTCCATGTATTCTTCAGGAGTCAATCGCATCGATGCCAACCCGATAAAAAATGGTATATATATACTTGTGGCCGACTCGGGATCAGCTACACCGTACCCAGATCGTGCTATAGAGTAGTAAAATAAGGGCTCTAAGGTAAATTGATCTGTGTTAAACCAACCAGAAGCAATCTCCCTCCCAACAACCAAATCGTAAATATCGTTGAAATCACCCTCAGAAACTCGAAAGTATTTGCATAGAGGTATAATATTGAATTCTGGACCAGGATCAAGCGTATATACGGCGTTGTACCCAACTGCGCCATTCAGAGATCCAGTCATTAAGCCCCCTTCCTCGGACATTGAAATTGAGCACCCCTCCCACGCAGATTGGTCGAGATACCTCTTTTTGTCCGCACCCCAACAGGATCACGTATAAGTGCCAGGCGCTCTCACCAGATTTTGGCGGATACAGTAAGTCAAGGACGCGGCTCGCACAGATAGTTCATCACCCGTGCCGGCTTCGCCTCGACGGGGCGATAGGCATATCCCTGCTTGTCCAGCCGCGAGAACACCTCCGCCTCGTTCTCCTTCCACACCTCCAGCACGAGCCTAGGACGATCCCGCGCGATGATGCGGCGGAGGCCGTCGAGGACGTGGGTCTCGAAGCCTTCGACATCGACCTTTATCAGGTCGAACTTGTGCTTCGAGCCCAGGAACTGGTCGGTGTTGACCATCTGGATCATCCGGCGGGCGTGGATCTCCTTGCCCTTGTCGTGGATCGAGTTGCCGGTGCCGAGGAAGTCCTCGTCGCGGTAGTAGTTGATCATCTCCGGTCCGAACTCGTCGGACGCAGCCCGCGGATGGATGGTGACGCGCTGCGCCAGCCCGTTGGCGCGCAGGTTGATCTTCATGCGCTCGACCGTGCGCTCGATCGGCTCCATCGCGTGAACCGCGCCATCGGGATTTGCGAGCCCTGCTAGTATCGACATGAGGCCCGTGTATGCCCCGATATCGAGGACCGACTTCGCCTCCCGCGCCCATGTCAGCCACTGGGCGATGATGGGCCGCTCATAGGCATCGTCGCCGAGCCAGAAATACTCCCACGCGACCACGTCGTCGTTCGCGTGGAACATCAGGAAGTCGATGTCTTCGGCGCGGCACTCGACGAAGCCCACGTAAGGGAACTCGTGCTTCAGCTTCTGAAAGCCGCCATGACCGGCCTGCCCCTGCCTCAGCTCGTCGCGGAAGGCATCGCGGCGCGCGAGGGCCTTCCGGTTCGCGGCGTCGAGCCGCTCCATCGCCCCGTTCACGCGACGCTCGCGCTGTTCTCGAACTGCGACAGCCAGCTCTGCGGCGGTGTCAGCCCCTCGGCGTCGAGCTCGCGGTAGATGCGCTCCACATCCTTGCGGAAGATGCCGGGGAACCAGTCGGGCATCGGGGCGTCGAAGGATTCGTTCACGCGCGCCGAGAGCCGGGCCTCGGGATAGTCGTGGTGCGCGATGCCGAGGAAGGTTTCGACGTCGCGGAGCCAAGCGCGCTGGTCCTTGTGCAGCTCCTCGAAGAAGTAGAGGCGCAGCTGGTCCTCGCCGAGCGCGCCGCGCAGGCGCCGCACGATCTGCCCGTACTCGGCATGCTTCCACATGAAGTCGCGCCGCAGGAATTCCTCCGCCTGCTTCGGCGTCCAGCCCGCGACCGCGTCCTGCTTGCCGATGAACTGCGAGTGGAACTTCGCGTGCGACCACAGGCGCTTGACGGGGTCGCGCATCGTGTACATGACCCGGAGCCGGCCGACGGAGGCGTTCATGCGGTCCCAGCCGGGCTTCTCGATGAGCGCATAGAGGTTGCTGAAATCCGCGCAGTAGGTCTGCTTGCGCCGAAACAGGAAGAGGTTCTTGTACCAGAGGTCGTCTATCGGATCGGCCAGGTAGTTCGCGGCCCAGAGAAGCCGCGCCCGGGCGCCCTGGAGCTGCGAGCGCTGCGGGTCAATCGCCGTGTGGGCGCGCGCGCGGTTCAGCCGGCCCTGCGGCGACAGCGGCGCCTCGCCCGGCACGTAGGCGTGAGCGAAATAGTGGATCTCCTTCTCCGGCGTGAAGTAGATCTCCGGATGCAGCTCGAGGACCCGGTGCATCCACGTCGTTCCCGCCTTCATGGCGCCGACGCTGAGAAACAGGTTGTCGAAGAGTTCTGCTGCCATGCGGCCCTTCCAGACACTGTGGCCGGCGCCGTGGCGGGACGCCATTATCTGCCTCCGGCAGGCCTACTGCATTGCGGTAGGCATCTCAAGCTGCGATACGCACCTGCCCGCCCGCAAGCCCCGCGGCCACCATGCTTCGACCCGAGATCACCGCCGCCAGACAGCTCCTCGCCGGGGAACGGGCCGAGGAGGCGATCTCGGCCCTGAGGAGCCTGCTGCGCCGGGAGCACGACGCGCAGGCCTGGTATCACCTCGCCCGCTGCTACGTCGTCGCCGGGGAAGAGGAGCGCGCGCGGGCGATCCTGCGCAACATCTGGCGGCGCCTGCCGAGCGTCCACGTCGTCGACCTCGTCACCGCCGGCGTGCCTGTCGGCATGGCGCACGCGTTCGACGACATGAGGCTTCTCTATTTCGCCGTTCCCAAATGCGCCTCCTCCACCGTGAAGGACGCATTCCTCGTCGCCCGGGGCGAGAGGCCCGCGGGCGAGCGGTCGCACCGGCGGACGAGCCGGCACGCGCGGCCCGTGCCCTTCGCCGACCTGAAGACGCGCTACAGCGACCACACCTCCTTCACCGTCATCCGCCATCCGCGGGAACGGCTTCGCTCCTACTGGCGGAAGAACGTCTCGGAGGCCCGTTCGCTGATGCGGGAGTCTCAGGGCAAGGACGTCTTCTACGGCCTGTCCACCTCGCCCTCCTACGACGAGATCATCGCGGACTTCCACCGCTACCGCGCGGTGTTCCGCGACTTCAGGCACCACACCGACACGCTCGTCGGCTTCCTCGGCAGGGAGCCCGGCAGGATCGACAGGATCTTCCGCATGGAGGAGTTGGACGAGGCGCTGGCTCTCGTCGCCGGGCGCGGGGGCGTCGAGATCCCGCCGTTGAGGAACATGCGCTCCCAGGGCGAGGCGCTGGAGATCGGCCGCGCCACCTGAGAGGCGGAGGAGCGGCTGATCGCGGCCTTCTACGGCGAGGAGATCATGCTCTATCACTTGGGAGGCCACGGGCCCTGACCTCGTCGCGCGCTTCCGGCGGCCGGCGGCCGAAACCTGTGGGGCGCGGGCAAGTGGCACGAGGTTCCGCGCCAGCTTTGCGGTGGGGCCGCGCGGGCCCATCCGGTGCCGCACTGACTTGGACAGGGGTCGGCAGGCCAAGTTGATCCGCTCGGCGAAGAGCAGAGGCCATGGACGTCTCCGGCCGGCCCGGCGTTGGACGCTTCCATCGTCCTGGCGAACGTTCGCCTGATCAGGCCTGCCCAAGTGCAGCGTGTTGCGGCATCGTCGGTGCACCGTAGTGGGCCATCATGTGCGCGATGACGCTCTGCACGACCCCGGGCCTGACATGCACGTTATCGGGAGTCATCGCGTGGATGCCCATCGAGCTCACGATCTCGTAGCTGGGGAAGTAGTCGACCTGCGGGTACTCGCTGCAGATCTTCTCGGCACAGACCCGCAGAACCGCCTTCGAGAAGCAATTGGCTGTCACGGCATCCTGATCGCTGAAGGTCGTCTGCAAGGGCACTGGCGAGACTATAAGTATTATCTTTTTTGGGATACCAAAACTGAATATACCCTCTATTGTCTTTGATATAAGGTCAACGCTTTCATCGACACCCATTCTCTTGAAGATGTACCGATCCGGATCCCTTTTGAGGACTTCCGGGGCCGGCATCACGTTGAGATAAAGATCGGATACTTTGTCATACCAACACTCTATAAGCCCCAATGTAATCACGACGACATCCGCAGAGGCGAGCCCGCCGACATAGAGATTTCGGATCTGCACTCTGCGCTCTAGCGCTCTCTCCCTCGTGACCAACTTTCCGGTGGCAAGCAACAGGTCCTGCCAGCCGTTCTCGCGCTCTATGAGGCCCAGATCGTCAATATCCTGCCGGTGCACGACCGACACGCACTGCTTCATGGTGCCGGGATTGTACTGGTTCAGAATCCGGTTCGAGCGCCCCGGCGCCTCCTCCAGCGGAGCGCTGAATCCCAGCGTCGGGACGCTGACACCCGCTTCCGCAAGCACTTCCTCGACATTTCGCGCAAAGCACGACCCGATCGTGAAGACTGTCGATGTGTCGTCTATCGAAAAGCTCGGCTTGACAGTGGGGAGCAGTCTCTCATCAACATATCGCTGATCCTTCCGATCAGGATATGCTCTAGACTTATTCTTCAGTGCCAGCTGAAGTGTCCTCAAACCTTGCATTCATCGATCCTTTGACAAGCCTCGGCACATCGATCACGGTGATCGCACGGTCACATCTCGACTCGCACGGGTAGCTCATCGCCCATGCCGTACACCCGCCGACGGGACGATACGCGCATATGCGTGCTTGTCCAGTTATGAGTACCCTCCGCCTCATTCTCCTTCCACACCTCGGAAGCCACGCGGCGCAATCCCATGGCGAGCTCGCGGCGGCCGGCGGTGACGCTCCCTCCTTTGGCAAGGCGACACCGCCACCCCCGCCGCGGCGGGTGCCCGGGTGTGGGCGAAACCCGCGAATTTGGGCCTGACGGGCCGGGTGACGTGGGGTAGGTTGTGCCGCGTGAGCTAGGGGACCTTGATGATCGAACTGTTCTTGTGCACGACGCCGCGCTGCGGCTCGACCTATGTGGCAGAGGGGCTGCTGCATGCTGGCATCGGCCGACCGTACGATTATTTCAACAACAACACGAGCGCAGGTCGCGAAACGGCGTCTTCACCGCGAAGACCCACCTCTCGCATTTCGTCTGGCTGCTGAACGCCGGCTACTTCCGCCGGCCCGGCGAGCGGCGCTTCGTCTATCTCTACCGCGAGGATATCGTCGACCAGGCGGCCTCGCTGGCGATCGCGCTGCAGACGAAGCAGTGGAACGTGCGCATGGAGGCCCAGCGCGAGCCCGAGGTCGACCTGGCGCTGCTGATCAAGCAGGTGAAGAGCCTGCGCCGCGCCGCGATGGGCTGGGAAACGGTGTTCCAGACCTTCGGGCTCGAGCCGCTGCGGATCGGCTACAGGGAGTCGAGCGCCGACCTCGCCGGCACGATCCGCCGCATCGCCGATCACGTGGGCGTCGAGCCGAAGGACTTCGACGCCTCGCAGATGACGACCGTGAAGCAGGCCGGGGCGATCAACGAAGCCTACCGCAACCTTCTGAAGCCCCGCCCGATCGAGAGCTTCGGTCCGGAGGACCCGCTCTGGGGCACCGGCTATTTCTCGACGGAGTAGCGGCGTCGGCCGGCGGCTCGCGGGCCCGGCACCTCGACCACGGGTGCGGGGCCGCGAGCCGAAACGTCAGCGACATCAACGTCCGAATATTTGAATGGCGACCCCGGCAGGATTCGAACCTGCGACCATCGGCTTAGAAGGCCGGTGCTCTATCCGGCTGAGCTACGGGGCCGTCGGACCGGTGCGGGGCGGCCTTGCGCGGGCCGCGCCGGACGGGTCGACCGGTCAGTGCGTCCAGAGGTTCTTCCGGTCGAAGCGGAAATTGTCGGAATAGGAGATCGGCCGGCGCACGCTGTCGTGCGGCTCGTGCACGGTGTAGGCGATGCCGTTGCGCCTGGCATAGGCGACCGCGGCGTCCTTCGTCTCGAAGCGCAGCTTCACCTGCGCCTTCGTGTCGGTGGAGGCGGTGTAGCCCATCAGCGGCTCGATCTCGCGCGGGGCCTCCGCCTCGAACTCGAGGATCCAGTCGCGCGTCTTCGCCTTGCCCGACTGCATCGCGTTGCGGGCCGGGCGGTAGATCCGGGCCGTCATGTCGCCTCCGTCCTCCTCCAAAGTCGCGCGCCCCCGCGGGGGCGCCGAACCGGCACGTCGCCGGCCAGGTCGTGGTCGGGGCAGCAAGATTCGAACTTGCGACCCCCTGGTCCCAAACCAGGTGCGCTACCAGGCTGCGCTATGCCCCGCTTCCCAACGACCATCGCTCTGCCGCCGATATAGAGGAATTCGCCGCCCGCGGGAAGGCATCGCGGCGCCTGTGCCTCCCCCCTCACTCCGCGTTGCCGAACACCTCGTGGCGCACGACGTCGCCCGCCGCGATGCCGAGCCTGCCCGCCGTGCCGCCCTTCAGCTCGAGCACCGCCTTCACGCGCCCGCGCGACGGGATCGACTGCGTCGAGAAGGGCGTCGTGCGCGCGGCGATGCGGTGGATCGTGCCGTCGGCGCGGACGAACAGCATGTCGAGCGGGATGAAGGTGTTCTTCATCCACATCGACACCTCGCCCTCGCCGCCGAAGTCGAAGAGCATGCCGTAATCCTCGGCCATCTCCTTGCGGAACATGAGCCCGCGGCCGCGCTCGGCCACGGTGCGCGCGACATCGACGTCGAAGACGTGCGCCTCGCCGCCCGATTCGATCGTCAGCGGCTCGGCACGAACCGCCGCGAGCGGCAGCGCCGCGAACAGGAGAAGGGCGAGCATCGCCCGCCGCAGCGTCACCGTCATGCCTGGACCCTTCAGTGCGACGACGGCCCGGCGGGCGTCTCGGGCTTGATCTCGGCCGCCATCAGGCCCTTCGGCCCGTCGCCGAAGCGCACGAGCAGGGTCTGGCCGGGCCTGAGCTCGGCGAAGCCGAAGCGGCGCAGCGTCTCCATGTGTATGAAGATGTCGTCCGTCCCGTCGCCGCGCGTCAGGAAGCCGTAGCCGCGCACCCGGTTGAACCACTTCACGTGGACGGTCTCGAACTCGCCCTCGGGCGTCACCTGCACGTGGGTGCGCGCCACGACCTGCGAGGGGTGAACGGCGGTGGAATCGTCCATCGAGAGGATGCGGAAGGCCTGCAGGCCACGCGGCCGCTCCAGCGCCTCGCAGACGATCCGCGCGCCCTCATAGGCCGTCTGGTAGCCGTCCCGGCGCAGGCAGGTCACGTGCAGGAGGACATCCGGCAGGCCGCTGTCTGGCACGATGAAGCCGTAGCCCTTGCCCGCGTCGAACCACTTGATGGTTCCGGCGATCTCGACGACGTCGACCCCGCCCTCCTCGCCCGGAGAGAGTTCGACGAACGCCCGTGCCGCTTCTTTGGCCCCCATACCGTACTCCAGCTCGCATCCACACCCGGGCCGTCCAGTTCCCTGGCGGCGTCAGAGTATCATCCAAACGCTGGGTGGGAACGCCCAAAGATTAACTGATTCGCCTTTCAGGCGTTCAATTGCGTCAGGGCCACAAGACTGTCGCCAATATCGCTTGTGATCGTCATATCCGCGAACGGATCGAGGTCCGTCGGCTCGCGATTGACGATCACGAGCCGGGCGCCGGCGCGCTTCGCCATCAGCGGAAACCCGGCCGCGGGATAGACGACGAGCGAGGAGCCGATGGCCAGGAAGAGGTCGCACGCCTCCGCCTCCTCTGCGGCGCGGGCCATCTCGTCCTCCGGCATCGTCTGGCCGAACGACACGGTCGCCGTCTTCACCATGCCGCCGCAGCCGCGGCAGGCGGGAGGCTCCTCCGTCTCCAGGAAAGGCCCACGTATCTCGTCGAGCTCGTGACGCAGGCCGCAGCCGAGGCAGGTCGCGTAGGAGCCGTTGCCGTGCAGCTCGACGATCCTGCCGGCAGGCACGCCCGAGCGCTGGTGCAGGTTGTCGATGTTCTGGGTGATGATCGCCGAGGCCTTGCCGATCCGCACGAGATGGGCGAGCGCCCGGTGCCCCCTTCCCGGCTCGGCCGCGCGGAACACGGGCTCCATCGCGAAGACGCGCCGCCAGGCCTCGCGGCGCATCCCGGCCGAGGAGACGAAGCTGTCGTAGTCGATCGGCCGGTTCGTCGCCCAGAGGCCCCCGGGGCTGCGGAAATCCGGGATGCCGCATTCCGTGGAGATGCCCGCGCCGGTGAACGCGACGACCCGGCGCGCCTCGCGCACCATCGCTACGAGATCCTCCGTCTCCGACCGCTCGAGCATCGGCATATCCCCTTGGCGCAGCCGCCTTCGAGGACTACCTAGCGCGGCATCGGCCGTTCCGAAACCCGCCAAGGGGGCATTGCCACATGCGCTATCTCCACACGATGGTCCGCGTCCGCGACATCGAGCAGTCGCTCGACTTCTACTGCAACAAGCTCGGCCTCAGGGAGATCCGGCGCATCGAGAACGAGCAGGGCCGCTTCACCCTGATCTTCCTCGCCGCCCCCGAGGACGAGGGCCGCTCGCGCGCGGAGCGGGCGCCGGAGCTCGAGCTCACCTACAACTGGGACCCGGAGGAATACGGCGAAGGCCGAAATTTCGGGCACCTCGCCTACGTGGTCGACGACATCTACGAGGCCTGCGACCGGCTGATGAAGGCCGGCGTGACGATCAACCGCCCGCCCCGCGACGGCCGCATGGCCTTCGTGCGCTCGCCCGACAACGTCTCGATCGAGCTTCTCCAGAAGGGCGACGCGAAGGCGCCCGCCGAGCCGTGGGCCTCGATGCCGAACACCGGCCACTGGTGATCAAACTCGGGTGTTGCGGGAGGGACGATTCCCTTCTATACGGCACCCCTGCGCCGCGCCCTTCGTCTATCGGTTAGGACGCCAGATTTTCAATCTGGAAAGACGGGTTCGACTCCCGTAGGGCGCGCCACCCCCGCATTTGCAGCCTGAAACTTCAATGTCTTAGCTCCTGTTTTGGCTATCGGCCGGATGGGGTTAGCCAGTCTTTGTTTCCGGTTCGGTCTCCTTCCACTCGTCATCGATCGTCGCCATAGCCTCGGTGGCCAGACGCCGCCGGTTCACGTCGCGCGTGTACGCCTCCACCTCGGCAAGGTTCTTGTGGCCCGTGATGGACATGATCTGCGACGTAGTGCAGCCAGCTTCAGCGAGCCGCCTGCAGGCCGCCTTGCGGAGGCCGTGAGGCGAACTGTGAGGGGGAAGGCCGGCCTTCTCCGCCGCCTCACACAGCCAGTTCGTGAATGCTTTTTCCGAACGCGGCATGCCATGCACCGTCCTCGCCGCGCTCGTAGACGTGAACGGGAAGCTGGCCGATCGCTTCGGCGATGGCCTGCACCGCGCAGCGGACGGCCGTGCATCGCATCGCGGTGGCGGGGGTGACGGAAGCGCCGGCCACCGTGGGGGTGGCGCCAAAAAGCTCCAGGAGCGCGGCATCGGGCGCGGCAAGGGTCGCCGCCCGCTCCTCAGTCTGCCGTTGTGATCTCCGCAGAAGTCCGAACACTTCGCCCCTCCATTCTCAGGAGCAACGTGAGTCGGACGGGCGGAAATCACAATATGGGCAGAGGCTTAGTGGCCCATCGCTGAAACCGGCGCTAGTTCGCCAGCTCCTTCTGGTAATCGTGCCAGAACTCCACCATGAGCTTCTTCCGAGCCTGCCGGCGCTCCTCCTCCCGCTTCTTACGCATCTCGTCGCTTATGCTGGAGGGATCCCATCCCATCAGCTCACAAACGTCATCCATCGGCGCCGGGATCTTGTCTTCAGCCCATTCCTCAAACGCGTTCTGCACATCCTGCGTCCAGTCCTGAGCCGGCACCTGGAGAACCTGCAGGGGCTTCTTCGGCGCGGTCGCCTTCGGCTTCGGTGCCGTTTTCAGCGCATCGCGGTGGAAGTCCACGGCAGGCCCGATGAACTTCAGCACGAAGCCGATGTGCGGCTTGTCCGGGGATTTGTGGATCCCCGCGTCGTGCTTCGCCCACCCGCAGAACTCGTGCCACTCCCGCACCACGCGATTGAGCACGGCAGCCGCCTCTCCCTCCGGGCACTTCTCGTGGAAGTTCTTCAGCTGCCCCTGCTCCTTCGCTGTCAGCGGAGGCGCGATCTCCCCGAGATGCGCCTGATAGGCGGTCGCCCACACGGCCCGAAGATCGGCGGTCGGCGCGGCTTCGGATTTGGGGGGGCTTGGGGGGGCTTTCTTCTTCCTCGGGGAGAGATTCCCCTTCTTCGCCTTTGTTCCCTTCCCTTCCTCGCTCTCCTTTCCCGGGAGCTGAGAGGGACTTCCTCCGGGCATCGCGTGCGGCGGCACGCAAGATGCTGTCTCGTTGGTCTCGTTGTCTGTCTCGTTGTTCATGGGTTGGTGCACTTCCGCGCCAACCGGTTGGTGCAATTCCGCGCCAACTATAGTCGGTGCAGTTTCGCCCCAACCGGCCGGTGCACCCTTCCCGGCGGTCGTGGCTTCTGACCCACCGATGCCCAGGCGGACGCGAGCCTTGCCCGTGAGCCTCACGTGCACGATAGAGCGGCCGTTGGCCATCGCCTTGCGGGTCTCGATCAGCTCCTCGTTCCGCAATGCCGCCAGGGCACGCTTCACCTGATCGAAGGAGAGCCCAGCCATGTCGGCCCACTCTTTCCTGTCGCGGTAGATCCACGGATCAGAACCGGCGCCCTTAAAGGTCTTGGTCGCGTGCGGCTGCCACCGGGCGATATGGAAGAGCAAAGCCCCGTTTCGGGCGCCCCCGGCAATCTTGCAGCACCGCGTGTGCAGGTCGAAGGTCCGCTTCCTCATGCCCCGCCTCCCATGAGCCGGGACGTGGCCCTGTTGCGGTCACTCTTGCGCCATGCGATTCGCCGCGGGTAGGATTCTGCGCGGAAGCACGCAGCAGCTTCTTCGTCCTGATCGAAGCGCCTCCCGGATGCCTGCCGGGGGGCGTTTCTCATTTCAGGGGGCCGCTCCCCCATGAGGTCCTTCCGGGCCCGCGAGGGGTTAGCCAACGCGCCGAAAAACGAAATCAAGTCAATGCGCAGGATGGAGAGGGTTAGCCACCCTAACTCGTTGTTTTCGCTCGGAAGGTGCACTCCCGTAGGGCGCGCCATTATTTTCAACGACTTAGCGGACGATCCGGGGCAGGTTAGACACCTGCCAGACCGAAGGTTTTGACAAGAAGCGTCCTTGCTTCGTTCCGCCGGCGCTTGATCTGCCCTCTCCCGAGCGTACTCTCTCCCGCCTCAGCCGCCGCTCGAGCGCGGGCCTCAGCCGATGTGCAACCTCTACTCCATCACAAAGGGCCAGCAGGCGATCCGGGAGTTCGCCGGCGCCATGCACGATTCGGCCGGGAACCTGCCTCCCCTGCCCGGCATCTTCCCCGATTACCTGGCGCCGGTCGTGCGCAACGGGGACGGCGGCCGCGAGCTGACGATGATGCGCTGGGGGATGCCGGGGCCGAAGGCGTTCGGCGAGCGGCCGGTGACGAACATCCGGAATACGGGCTCACCGCACTGGCGGCGCTGGCTCGGGCCCGGCTGCCGCTGCCTCGTGCCGGCGACGTCGTTCTGCGAGTACGAGGACACGAAGCCGCGGAAGACGCCGGTGTGGTTCGCGCTCGAGGAGGGCCGGCCGCTCTTCGCCTTCGCCGGCCTGTGGTGCACCTGGCACGGCACGCGCGGCACGAAGGCCGACCCCGTCGAGGGCGAGCACAGGCTCTTCGGCTTCCTCACCTGCCCGGCAAACGCCGAGGTCGCGCCGATCCACCCGCAGGCGATGCCGGCGATCCTCACGACACCGGAGGAGATGGACGCCTGGATGCGCGCGCCGTGGGACGAGGCGAAGGCCCTGCAGCGGCCGTTGCCGGACGGGACGCTCAAGATCGTGGCCCGGGGCGAGCGGAAGGACGAAGCGGCGGCCTGAGCGCACGGCATCCTCGCGTGTCCGCCGGCCGCGAGGGTGGCGGGCCGCGCCCCTTGGAGGATGACCAGAGAGGAAGGGCGCAGCCCGCCTCGACCGCCTGGAATGGGCTGGCGGCCGAATGCGCCGCCCGGGGTCGGGCGGGGAACCGCTCGGCTTCTCCAGCAGGAGGTAGCGGAGGCCTGCGGCGAGACTGTGGCCGGGGCGGAGGGCGGCGCCAGACGGCGCCAGGTGGCCCCCGCGTGCGCGGGCGCGCGCGAACCGCCGGTTCCCGGCCCGTCGCGGCGGTTACCAGCGCCCGGGTAGCCGGCCGAGGCGACCGAAGCCGTCCGATCGGGGCCGCTTCGCGCATGCGGGAGGGTTGCCGCGGCGCCGTCCTCGGCACATGATGCGCGCCACTCCACCTCGAAACCGGGCGACGGAATGATCGAGCCGCTGAGCGACGTCGACATCAGGGCGGAACGCGCCGAGGGCCCCGCGAAGGACCTGCCGCTGCGCGAGGACATCAGGCGGCTCGGCCGCATCCTCGGCGAGACCGTGCGCGAGCAGGAGGGAGAATCGACCTTCGCCCTCGTCGAGGCGATCCGCCAGACCTCGATCCGCTTCCACCGCGGCGAGGACCAGGAGGCGCAGCGCGAGCTCGAGAAGATCCTGAACCGCCTGTCGCAGGGCGAGGCGGTGCGGATCATCCGCGCCTTCAGCTATTTCTCGCACCTCGCGAACATCGCCGAGGACCAGCACCACATAAGGCGCAACCGCGCCCATGCCCTGGCCGGCTCCGCGCCGAAGCCCGGCACGCTCGCCAGGACGCTCGCGAATATCGAGGCGGCCGACCTCTCCCCGGCGGCGCTGCGCGCCTTCTTCGCCGAGGCGCTCGTGAGCCCGGTGATCACGGCGCATCCGACCGAGGTGCGCAGGGCGAGCACGCGCGGCCGCGAGATGGAGATCGCGCGCCTGCTCGACGAGATGGACCGCACGGAGCTGACCGCCGAGGAGCGGGAGGAGCGCGACGCGCTGATCGGCGAGGCTGTGCTCGCCTTGTGGCAGACGCCGCTCCTGCGGCGCACGAAGCTGACCGTCGCCGACGAGGTCTCGAACGGCCTCTCCTCCTGGGACAACGTGTTCCTGCGGGAGCTGCCCCGCCTGATCTGCCGCCTCGAGGACTGGCTCGCGGCACGCGAGAGCGAGGGCGATGACGAGGAGCTCGCCTGCTTCTTCCGCGTCGGCAGCTGGATCGGCGGCGACCGCGACGGCAATCCCTTCGTCACCGCGGACGTGATGAAGGAGACGATCGGCCTGCAGCGCGGCCGCGCCGTCGCCTTCTACCTGCAGGAGCTGCAGGCGCTGACGGCGGAGCTGCCGATCAGCGACTTCCTCGTCGAGGTGAGCGAGGAGGTCAGGGATCTCGCCCGCCGCTCGCCCGACCACACGGTCCACCGCCAGAACGAGCCCTACCGGCTCGCGATCGCGCTGATCGCGGCGCGGCTCGAGGCGACAGACCTGGCGCTCGGGCACGGCGAGGACGAGGCGGCGGAGATGGATCCCGCGCCCTACGCCTCGCCGTCGGAGTTCCGCGCCGATCTCGACGCGCTGTCGCGCTCGCTCGCCAAGAACGGCGCGAAGGTGCTGGCCGACGGCCGGCTCCGCAAGCTGCGGCGCGCGGTCGACTGCTTCGGCTTCCACCTCGCCACGCTCGACATGCGCCAGAACTCCGAGGTCCACGAGCGCACGGTCGCGGAGATCCTCGAGGCGGTGCTGCCCGGCACGAACTATCTCGACATGGCCGAGGAGGAGCGCATCGCTCTCCTGACGCGCGAGCTCGAGAGCCGGCGCCCGCTCCTATCGCCCTTCGCGGAGTGGTCGGAGGAGACGGCGTCGGAGCTCCGCATCCTGCGCACGGCGGCGCGCATCCGGCAGCGCTACGGGGCGCATGCGATCGAGAACTGCATCGTCTCGATGACGGAATCGGTGTCGGACCTCCTCGAGATCGCCCTCCTCCTGAAGGAGGCGGGCCTCGTGCGGCCGGGCGAAGGCAGCCTCCTCAACATCGTGCCGCTCTTCGAGACGATCGACGATCTGCGACGCTGCCCGGCCCTCATGGACGCGCTCTTCGCCCTCCCCGCCTACCGCCGGCTCATCGAGAGCCGCGGCGGCGTGCAGGAGATCATGCTCGGCTACTCGGATTCCAACAAGGACGGCGGCTTCGTCACCTCGGGCTGGGAGCTCTACAAGGCCGAGATCGGCCTCGTCGAGATCACCCGCAAGCACGGGCTGAAGCTCAGGCTCTTCCACGGCCGCGGCGGCTCGGTCGGCCGCGGCGGCGGCCCGAGCTACGACGCGATCCTCGCCCAGCCGGGCGGCGCGGTGCAGGGCCGCATCCGCATCACCGAGCAGGGCGAGGTCGTGGCCTCGAAATACTCGAACCCGGAGGTCGGCCGCCGCAACCTCGAGATCCTCGCCTCCGCGATGATGGAGGCCTCGCTCCTCGCGCCCGACCACCGCGCACCGGACGAGGGCTATCTCGAGGCGATGGAGACGCTCTCCGCCGGGGCCTTCGCGGCCTACCGCGCGCTCGTCTACGAGACCGACGGCTTCGCCGACTATTTCTGGGCCTCGACGCCGATCACCGAGATCGCCACGCTGAACATCGGCAGCCGGCCGTCCTCGCGCAAGAAGACGCGCCGGATCGAGGACCTGCGGGCGATTCCCTGGGTGTTCAGCTGGGCGCAGTGCCGGCTGATGCTGCCCGGCTGGTTCGGCTTCGGATCCGCCGTGAAGGCGTGGCTCGAGGCACGGCCCGAGGACGGGCTCGACATCCTGCGCGAGATGTACCGGGAGTGGCCCTTCTTCCGCACGCTCCTGTCGAACATGGACATGGTGCTCGCGAAGAGCTCGATCGCCGTCGCCTCCCGCTACGCCGAGCTCGTCCCGGACGCCGCCCTGCGTCGCGAGATCTTCGGCCGCATCCGGCAGGAGTGGCAGGATTCGATCGACGCGATCCTGAAGATCATGGAGCAGGAGCAGCTTCTCGAGACGAACCCGCTGCTCGACCGCTCGATCCGCAACCGCTTCCCCTATCTCGACCCGCTGAACCACCTGCAGGTCGAGCTCCTGCGCAAGCACCGGTCGTCCGAGAGCGACGAGCAGACGCTCAGGGGCATCCAGCTGACGATCAACGGCATCTCGGCCGGCCTGCGCAACAGCGGCTGATCCGGCCGCTGCCGGTCAGCGGCGCGTGCCGCGCGCGAAGCCGCCGAAGGCGCCGCGGTGGAAGACGAGCGGATCGCCCGCCTCCGCCCGGCAGAAGCGCACCTCGCCGACGATGATGTCGTGGTCGCCGCCCGGGTGGACGGCATGGACGCGGCAGCCGATATGGGCGAGCGCGCCCGGCAGCATCGGCACGCCGACCTCGGTGTGCTCGATCTCGAGCCCCGAGAACCGCTCCTCGACCGAGCCGACGAAGCGCGCCGAAAGCTCGTTCTGGTGCTCCGCCAGGACGTTCACGACGAACTCGCCGCTCGTCTTGATCGCGCGTCCCGTCTGGCTGCCCGTCCGGCAGCATATCAGGAGGAGGCAGGGATCGAGCGACACCGAGGTGAGCGCGTTCATGGTCATGCCGTGATAGGCGCCCTCTTGGATCGACGTCACGACCGCCACGCCCGTCGCGAAGGAGCCCATCGCCCGGCGGAACGCGTCCGGATCGACCCGCTCGATCTCGTTTGCGGCGGAAACCTGCATCGTCGATCCTCGCTTGGCCCGACGGGAGAGATAGGTCCCCGGGCCGAATTCTGAAGATGGGTCGAGGCCGGTGACGGCCCCCGACGCCGGAAGGCTGAGTAGGCGGCGCGGGCGCGGCTGTCCAGCCCGCCACGCACCGTGCCGGACGCGCCGGAGGTTCAGCCCGAGGCCGCCTCGGCCGCCGCGGGAGCGCGGAGCCTGTCGCGCAGGCCCGCCATCATCTCGAAGGATCGCAGCCGCGCCGCGTGGTCGAAGATCTGCCCGGTGATCATCAGCTCGTCCGCCTGCGTCTCCTCGAGGAACGTCCGGAGCCGGGGCAGCACCGTCTCCGGGGCGCCCACGAAGGAGTAGCGCAGCGTCGTCTCGACGAGTTGCCTCGCCTGCGGCGTCCAGAACGCGTCCATGTCCTCGCGGGGCGGCGGCAGCTTGCCCGGCATGCCCATGCGCAGGTTCGCGAACTGTTGCTGCTGCGAGGTGAAGAGAAGCCGGGCCTCCGCGTCCGTCTCGGCGAGGACGGCGCCGATGCCCAGCATCGCGTGCGGCCGGTCGAGCTGGTCGGAGGGCTCGAAGCGGCTGCGATAGACCTCGAGGGCCTGGTGAAGCATCTCCGGCGCGAAATGCGAGGCGAAGGCGAAGGGCAGGCCCAGCATCGCGGCGAGCTGCGCGGAGAAGAGGCTCGAGCCGAGGAGCCAGATCGGCACCTCGAGCCCCTCGCCCGGCACCGCATGCACCCTCTGGCCCTCCTGGGGCTTGGCGAACAGCGCCTGGAGCTCGAGGACGTCCTGAGGGAACTGGTTCGCGTTCGTCTCGAGGTCGCGCCGCAGCGCCCGCGCCGTCAGCATGTCGGTGCCCGGCGCCCGGCCGAGCCCGAGGTCGATCCGGCCGGGGAAGAGCGATTCGAGCGTGCCGAACTGCTCGGCGATCACGAGCGGGGCGTGGTTCGGCAGCATGACGCCGCCCGAGCCGACGCGGATCGTCTTCGTCGCTCCCGCCACATGCGCCATCAGCACCGAGGTCGCGGAGCTGCCGATCCCCGGCATGTTGTGATGCTCGGCGAGCCAGTAGCGGTTGTAGCCCCACCCCTCCGCATGTTGGGCGAGGTCGCGGGTGTTGGCGAAGGCTCGGCTCGCGTCGCTCCCTTCCGGAATGGGGGCGAGGTCGAGGATGGAGAACGGTATCATCGGGCGGTCCCTCGAGAACGGTGGCGGCCGGGCGTCAGATACGGCCGGCGGCGGCGGTGGGCTCTCCCTCCAATGTCGTCATTCGAGAGCGATCGAACAACCACCCCTCCCCGCCGGAACCGGCAGCGTCGGCGGCCCGCTCTTCAGGCTCCGCCCCGACGCCGATGGCCTCGCTGCCGCCCAGCACGCCGAAGCCGGGGATGATGAGGGCCGGATCCTGAAACCTCACGCCGGCCACAAGGCCCAGCACGGTGATCTCCAGCCCCTCGCGCGGGCCCGCGGCGATGCCGAGAATGCCGCGATAGGTCGCCATCCACCCGCCGGTCGGCAGGCGGGTCGACACGAAGCCGTCCCCCAGATAGTCGCGGCCGATCGCCGTCGGCGGCAGGCGTCCGCCGAGTTCGGGAACCTCGTGCAGGATGGTGGCGACGAAGGTGTTCGAGTTCGGTCCCGGCCAGACCCTGTAGCTGCCGCGCGCCGACCACCTGTACTCCGCGATCGCCGCCCGCACCCGCGGGATGAGGCGCTGCGCCGCCTCCCCCTTCAATTCGACCGCCACCTCGGGGGAATGCGAGTACCAGTAGCCGTCCGCCGCGCGGTGGTCGCGCCTCACGGGGTCGCCCCACCCCATCACGTCGTAGCGCTCGTAGCGCGGCGCGCCCTCCTCCTTCAGCACGATCCAGCTGTGCACGGCGACGACGCCCTTGAGGCCGCCGGTGCGCGCGTACATCACCCGTATCGACGCCTCCGGCTCCTCCGCGGCCGCCGGCAGCAGGCCGGCGCTCGACCAGTTGGCCTCCCGCCAGCTCGCCGGGCGCTCCGACATGTACCAGACGCCGGCCTTCACCCAGACCGGCACGAAGAAGACGAAGACGAGGGCGATGAGGGGCGTTCTGAGGCGTCGCATGCTTCATGATCTGGTGCTTCGAGCGGGGTTGTGAAGCCCCGACGGCCGCATCCACCGATGCGGCGTCGATCAAGATGGCCCTTGCCATCGGCGAGCGGAAGAACAAGTGTCCTGCCGCACCTGCACAAGAGCGGGAGGGGCGGATGCCCACCGAGATCGAGAGAAAGTTCCTCGTCGCCGACGACAGCTGGCGCGAGAGGGTCAGCAAGAGCTACCTGATCCGGCAAGGCTATCTCGCCCCCGGCACCGAGTGCTCGGTCCGTGTGCGCAAGGCCGGCGACAGGGCCTTCGTCACCATCAAGGGCGCGAAGGCGAGCCGCTCCCGCCCCGAATACGAGTACGAGATACCCGTCGCGGATGCCGACGAGATGCTGGACACGCTCGTGAGCGGACAGATCATCGAGAAGCGCCGGCACCATGTCCCGTTCGGCGGCCGGGTCTGGGAGGTCGACGAGTTCGAGACGCCGCAGCCGGGCCTCGTCGTGGCCGAGGTTGAGCTCGACGCCGCCGACGCCTCGCTCGACATGCCGGCCTGGCTCGGGCCGGAGGTGACCGAGGATCCGCGCTATGGAAACGCGAGCATGTCGATGGCGCCGGAGGGCTCGACCCTGCCGCACGGAAGCACGAACGGTGCGGGCCGCCCCGCCCGCTAGAGTATCGCCGCGATCGCCGCCTGCACGGCCTTCACGTCGGTGCCCTTCGCGAGCGTCTTCTCGACCGGGCCCGGCAGCCCCGAGACCCAGATCTTCAGCTCGGCCTCGAGGTCGAACGTGCCGGAGGTCTCCACGGAGAAGGCGTTGATCGCCCGGTAGGGAACCGAAGTGTAGGAGACCTTGCGGCCCGTCAGTCCCTGCTTGTCGACGACGATCAGCCGCCGGTCGGTGAAGACGAGCAGGTCCCGCACCGTGCGGAAGGCGATCTCGACCGTCTCGCCCGGCAGGAGCACGCCCTCGAGCTCCCGCTGGGCCGCCCCCACGTCCGTCTTGCTGCCGTGACCCAGCAGACCATCGAACAAACCCATCGAATTCTCCTGTTTCCTTCACCTTCGGGCGGAGTTTCCCTCCGCTTCATCAGGAACCTCGGGTTCTCGGCCGGCGTTCCCCAGCCACTCGAAATGAGGAGAACCCGAATGAAGAAGCAACTGCTCCCCATCCTCGCGGCCGGCCTGCTCGCGGCCACCGCCGCAGGCGCCCAGACCTATCAGGAGGTCGAAGACGACACGCTGAGCGTCGCGCCGCTGAACATGACGGTCGAGCAGGTCGAGGATGCCGACGTGGTCGGCGCCTCCGGCGAGGAGATCGGCGAGGTCGACGAGGTGCTCATGGAGGCCGGCGAGATCAACGCCCTCGCGGTCGACGTCGGCGGCTTCCTCGGCATCGGCGAGAAGACCGTCATCGTGCCGCTCGACCGCTTCTCGGTCGCGGCCGAAGGCGACGACCTCATGCTCGACATGACGAAGGAAGAGCTCGAGGCGCTGCCGGAGTGGAACGACTGACGCCGTTCCGACCATCGGGTTCCACGGGACGATCGTCCCGTGGAACCGCCGTCCCGGGGATTCGTTCGATTCGCTGACCTCGGTGCAGCGTTCAACAGGTGGATCCCCATGGCTACCGGTCGTCCAGTCTGGTCGGGCCACATCCGACTGTCGCTCGTCTCGCTTCCGGTGAAGCTCTACACGGCCACCGAATCGAAGGCGAAGCTCTCCTTCCGCCAGATCCACGAGCCGAGCGGCAAACCGATCCGCTACGAGAAGACCGTGCCCGGGGTCGGCGCGATCGACAGCGACGAGATCATCAAGGGCTTCGAGATCGAGAAGGACGAGTACGTCCTCCTGACCCAGGAGGAGATCGACGAGATGAAGATCGAGGCGAAGAAGACCCTCGAGCTCGTCCAGTTCGTCGACCAGACCGACATCGACCCCATCTATTTCGACCGGCCCTACTACGTCGTGCCCGACGACGAGCTCGCCGAGGACGCGTTCAGGGTCGTGCGCGACGCGCTGAGACGGCAGAAGAAGGTGGGCCTCGGCCAGATCGTCATGCGCGGCCGGTCCTACATCGCGGCGCTCAAGCCCTGCTCCAAGGGTATGCTGCTCGAGACGCTGCGCTTCGAGGACGAGCTCAGGCGGTCGGACGCCTATTTCGCTCCGATCAGCGACCAGAAATCCGACGACCAGCTCCTGAACCTCGCCGAGGAGCTGATCGAGCGCAACTCCAGGCCGTTCGACCCGTCGGTGTTCAAGGACCAGTACACGGCGGCCCTCCGCGATCTCATCCAGAAGAAGTCGAAGGGCAAGTCGACGAAGGTCTCCGCCGACGAAGGTCCCGACGCCGGGTCGAACGTCGTCAACCTGATGGACGCGCTGAAGCAGAGCCTGAACCAGGGGAAGCCGGGCTCCGCCTCGAAGCCGAAGTCCGCCGGGGCGTCGAAGGCTGCCGCGAAGACGCCGTCGAAGGCGAAGGCGAAGTCGGCGGATGCCGGCAAGGAAGCGGAGCCCGACAAGCCCGCCGGCTCGAAGAGCGGCACGAGCCGGAGCCGCCGCTCCAAGGCCGCCTGACATGGCCGACCGGCTCGCCACCTACCGCGAGAAGCGCGACTTCTCTAGGACGAAGGAGCCGCAGGGCAAGGGCAAGCACCCCGAAGACGGCTTCTTCATCGTCCAGAAGCACGACGCGACCCGGCTGCACTACGACTTCCGGATCGCGCTCGACGGCGTGCTCGTCAGCTGGGCGGTGACGAAGGGCCCGAGCTACGACACGCGCGAGAAGCGCCTCGCAGTGCGCACGGAGGACCATCCGCTCGACTACGCCGACTTCGAGGGCACGATCCCGAAGGGCGAGTATGGCGGCGGCACGGTCATGCTGTGGGACCGCGGCGCCTACGAGGCGGTGGAGGATCCGCGCGAGGGGCTCGAGAAGGGCAGCCTCAAGCTCAAGCTCGAAGGCGAGCGCCTCAGGGGCCGCTTCGCCCTCGTCCGCATGAAGCCGCGCAAGGGCGAGAAGCGCGAGAACTGGCTGATGATCAAGGAGAAGGACGAACGCGTCGATCCCGACTGGGAGATCGACACGTTCCTCACCTCGATCGACACCGGCCGGACGATGGACGAGATCGCCGCGCATGCACCGGCTGGCGGGAACGCCCGGGCGGCCGCGAAGAAGGGCGCGGCGAAGCGCCAGCGCGCGGCCTCCCGCAAGACCGCATCGTCGACGCCGAAATCCGGCCTGCCGAAATTCGTCGCGCCGCAGCTCGCGACCCTCGTCGACGAGGCACCGTCCGGCGAGGGCTGGCTGCACGAGGTGAAGTATGACGGCTACCGCCTGATCGTCGCGGCCGACGGCGACGATGTGCGCTGCTACACCCGTTCCGGGCAGGACTGGACCGACCGCTTCCCCATGATCGCCAAGGGCGTGGCGAAGCTCGGCCTGCACGGCGCGCTGCTCGACGGCGAGGCCGTGGTCGCCGACGCCGAGGGCCGTACGGATTTCGGCTCGCTGCAGCAGGCGCTCTCCGAGGGCGGCCCCATCTCCTACTTCGTGTTCGACCTTCTCGCCCTCGGCGGCCGCGACCTCACGGGCGAGCGGCTGATCGACCGAAAGGCGGAGCTCGCGACCCTCGTGCCGAAAGGCGGGCACGGCCCCGTCTACTATTCCGACCACGTCGAGGGGCACGGCGACCGCATGGCCGGCGCCGCCTGCACGAAGGGGCTCGAGGGCATCGTGTCGAAGCGGGCGGACGCGCCCTACCGCTCGACGCGCAGCCGCTCCTGGCTGAAGATCAAGTGCGTGAAGGCCCAGGAGTTCGTGATCTGCGGCTACACGCCTTCGACGAAGCGCCGCTTCTCCTCCATCATCCTCGGCCTGTGGGACGGCGACCAGCTGCGCTATTCCGGCCGGGTCGGCACGGGCTTCGACGACGCGACGCTCGACGACCTGATGGCGCGCTTCGAGCCGCTCGAGCGCAAGACGCCGGCCGTCACGCCGGTCCCCGCCGACATCAGGCGCAAGGCACGGTGGCTGAAGCCCGAGCTCGCCGCCGAGATCCGCTTCACCGAGATCACCCGCGACGGCTCCGTCCGCCACGGCGTCTTCGTCGGCCTGCGCGAGGACAAGCCCGCCCGCGAGATCGGCCGCGAGGTCGCGGAGGATGTTCAGACGGTCACCGCCCGGTCGGGCTCCGGCGGGGACGGCGCGATTGCGGGCGTGCGCCTGACGAACCCGGACAAGGTGCTCTACGCCTCGGCCAAGGCGACGAAGCGCGACGTGGCCGAGTATTTCGACGCGGTCGCCGACGCGATGCTGCCGCATCTTCAGGGCCGCGCCGTCAGCCTCGTGCGCTGCCCGGAGGGGCGGCAGAGCTCCTGCTTCTTCCAGAAGCACGCCTCGAAAGGCATGCCCCCCGCCTTCGGCTCCGTCGACATCCCGGAGAAGGACGGCGGCACCGAGGCCTACATCACCGTGCCGAGCCGCGAGGCGCTCGTCTCCTGCGCCCAGATCGGCGCGCTCGAGCTGCATCTCTGGGGCAGCCGCGGCGACCGGATCGAGCAGCCCGACCGCCTCGTCTTCGACCTCGACCCCGCCGAGGACCTGCTTTTCGCGGAGGTGCGGGCGGCGGCCCGCGAGATCGCGGCGATCCTGCGGGAGGGCGGCCTGACGAGCTTCCCGCTCGCCACCGGCGGCAAGGGGCTGCACCTCGTGATCCCGATCGCGAGGCGGCACGACTGGCCGGTCGTCACCGGCTTCGCGAAGGCCTTCGCCCAGAAGATCGCCGAGATCGACCACTCGCGTTTCGTCGCGACGATGACGAAGGCGAAGCGCAAGGGGCGGATCTTCATCGACCACTTCCGCAACCAGCGCGGCGCGACCGCGATCTCGCCCTTCTCCCCCCGAGCACGGGAGGGCGCTCCCGTCGCGACCCCTATCTCCTGGGACGAGCTCGACGACATCGAGGCCGGCAACGTCTTCCGCTTCGCCGACGTCGTCGCGCGGCTCGACGGCCCCGACCCCTGGGCCGGCTACGCCACGACGCGCCAGCGCCTTACGAAGACGAAGCTGACACGCATCGGCGTCGCGCTCGAGGGCTGAGCCTCTTGCGCCGCCCGGCCCCGTGCCCGCGCCCGTTTCCGACATGGTTAACGAGAAGTGGACGCCCCCCGCCGATCCTGTAGATTGGCGTCGGGGGCGCTTCGGGCGGCGGCGAATGCCGTCGCGGTGGGTGGATGCGGGGGCATCCGCCCTGTTTCGCCGGGATCAGCCATGCTGCGTGCCGCAGCCATCCTCGCCGTCCTCTTCCTCGGCCTCGCCGGCCTCGCGCCCGAGATCGCGCTCGTCGCGGCGGACCGCTCGCCCCTGGCGCGGGACCTGCCGGAGGGCGAGGAGCTGCGCACGGTCCTCGCCAACTGCCAGATCACCCCGGAGTTCGGCTTCGAGGCGGTGCTCTGTCCGCAGGAGCTCGGGCCGACGGAGTTCTCGCCGGCCCTCCACGCGGCCCTCATCGCGTCGGAGGATCGCCGCTTCCTGTCGCATGGCGGCGTCGATTCCATCGCCGTGTTCCGCGCCGCGCTCGGGGCCGTCCGGCTCAAGGAGGAGAGCGGCGGCAGCACGATCACCCAGCAGCTCGCCCGGATCCTCCTCCTCGAGCGGAGCTCCCGCTACGAGCGCAAGCTCAAGGAATGGATCCTCGCCCGGCGCATCGAGGATGTCGCGGCGAAGGAGGAGATACTCGCGCGCTACATGAACGTCGCCCCGCTCGGGCACGGCCTGTTCGGGTTCGAGGCCGGCGCCCGATACTATCTCGGCAAGAGCGCGCGCGACCTCTCCGTGATGGAGGCCGCCCTCCTCGTCTCCATGCTGCCGCGCCCGGTCCGAGATCCCGTGGCCGCGCCGATGGCGACCTACCGGGCGACGGTCGATCGAATCGGGCTCATGCGCGACCAGGGCTTCGTCACGCCGGAGGAGGCGAAAGAGGCCGAGATCGACGCGAAGTTCCAGATCCTCGGCAGGCGCCTGCCTCAAATATCGGCGGCCGCACGGGCCGCGGCCCGGCGCCCGTTCGAGCACCGCCGGGTCCGCGACCTCGCCCTGAAGCAGCTCGACGAGGCGGGCCTGCCCCGGGAGGGTGCGCGACGGCTCGTCGTGACGCTCGACCCGCGCTTCCAGAGATGGGCCGACGCCGCCGCGGCGGCGAGCCCGCCGGGATACGAGGCTTCCGCGCTCTTCATGTCGCCGGCGGGAGACGTGCTGGCCATCGGCGGCCCGAGCTACGGCAGCGTCCAGTACAACGCGGCCTTCGAGGCGCGCCGCTCGATCGGGTCGCTCGGCAAGGTCCCGCTCTACGTTCTGGCGCAGGAGCAGCCGGACCTCCTGCGCCGCCGCTACTCCACCGACCCGATCGACGGCTACTCGCCGCACGAGCCGAGCGCCTGGTGCCGCGGCGAGGTGACGCTCGTCGACGCGCTCGCCCACTCCTGCAACCGCCCCTTCGCCCGCCTGGCCGTCGACCTGAAGGATCGCGGGAACGACTTCGTGGCGGCTGCCGGGCTTTATCCTCCGCAGAACGCGGTCCTGACGCCTCTCGGCGGGGTGCACGGCAACCTCCTCGCCGTCACCGGCATGTTCGTCTCGATCGCGAATGGCGGGCTGCTGGTCGAGCCCCGTGTCCTCCTCGCCGCCGTCGACAGGGACGGCAAGATGGGGGCCATCGAGCGCCACGCGCCCCGACGGATCATCGATCGCGAGGTCGCCACGAAGGTGGCGATCGACCTGCGGGCACCCGTGACCCGCAAGGGCGGCACGGCCCACCTCGCCGCGAGCCCCAGCCGCTCGGCCCACGTGGCGGGGAAGACCGGCACGAGCGACGGCAACCGCGACGCCTGGTTCGTCGGCTTCACGCAGGACTTCGTCGGCGGCATCTGGGCCTACGCGACCGAGCCGGTCATGCAGCCGGTCGCGGGCGGCGGCTATCCGGCGGCGCAGTTCTCCAAGGTCGTCGACCGCTACTGGATCCCGAAGAACGCAGCCGCCGCGCGGCCGGCGCCCGGGTTCCGCGAGACGCCGCAGGGCGCGGCGTATGGCTGGAACGAGGTCCGCACGCGCCACCTCCTGCAGGAGGTGTCCCGTCTCCTCGCCTCCCTCGGCCTCGTCATCCTCGCAGGCGTGCTGGCCTTCCCTCAGGCCGCGCTTCGATGGTCGCGCTTGCGCGCCTATCGGCTCGCTCTCGATGCCCGCGGCCGGGTTCCGCCGGATGTCCTGGTGGCGAACGGCCACCGCCCCTGACGCGGGGCTCAAGCGCCTCGGCCGGGCCTCGCGACGTCGCGCAGCTGCAGGCTCGGCGTCTCGCGGCCGCCCCAGCTGTCGATGCGCAACGTGCCCGCGGCGTGCAGGTCGTCGCCGCGCGCGGCCATGAGCGCCGGCCCGAGATCGCCTTCCATGGCCCGGAACGCGATCGCCTTGAGGCGCGTCCCGTCAGGAGACGTGAGCTGGCAGCGCACATGACCATGCTCAGTCGCCTCGGCGAAGGAGAGCCTGTGTGCGGGCAGCGCCACGACCGGATCGGGGCTGCCCTGCCCGTAGGGCCCCGCGGCCTCGAGCCTGCGGATCGCCTCGACGCTCGCGGCCGCCGCCGTGATCGGCGCGTCGACCTCGAGGTCGCCCGAGGCGCCGGCCGCGAGCCCTTCGGCCGCGCGCGCGTCGGCGAAACTGCGGAACTCCTCCAGCCGGTCGCGGCGCAAGGTGACGCCGGCGGCCATGCCGTGCCCGCCGCCCTTCACGAGCAGCCCCTCGGCCACCGCGGCACGGACGATGGCACCGAGGTCGACGCCGGGCACGGAGCGACCGGAGCCGGTGCCCTGCCCGCTGCCGTCGAAGGCGACGGCGAAGGCGGGTCGGCGAAAGCGGTCCTTCACCCGCGTCGCCACGAGCCCCAGGACGCCGGGATGCCAGTCCTCGTCGGCGTGGGCGATCACCACGTTCGGCCCTCCCTCGCCCGGCGGCTCGCCCAGCATCGCCAGAGCCTCGTCGAGGATGCGCCTCTCGATCTCCTGCCGGTCGCGGTTCAGCTCCTCGAGCGTGGAGGAGATCGTCGCGGCCTCGTCGGGGTCCTCGCACAGGAGAAGCGAGACGCCGAGGCCGGAATCGCCGATCCGGCCACCGGCGTTGATGCGGGGCCCGAGGAGGAATCCGAGGTGGTAGCAGTCGATCGGCGAGGTGATGCGGGCGGATTCGCACAGGGCCGTCAGCCCGACGAACTGCCGCCGCCTGAGGGCGATCAGCCCCTTGCGCACGAAGGCGCGGTTCAGCCCCACGAGCGGCACGACGTCGGCGACGGTTCCGAGCGCGACGAGGTCGAGCCAGGACAGAAGCTCGGGCTCCCGGCGCCCGTGATACCAGCCGGCCTGGCGGAGCGCGCGGTTCACCGCCACGACGAGCAGGAAGACGACGCCGACAGCGGCGAGATGCCCCTGCCCGCTCAGGTCGTCCTGCCGGTTCGGGTTGACGACAGCCACCGCCGGCGGCAACGCCTCCCCCATCTGGTGGTGGTCCGCCACGACCACGTCCATGCCGAGCTCGCGCGCCCTCTGAAGCGGCTCGAAGCTCGTGGCGCCGCAATCGACCGTCACGAGCAGCCTGACGCCCGCCGCGGCGAGCGCCTCGATGGCGGCGACGTTCGGGCCGTAGCCCTCGATGATCCGGTCGGGGATGTGGATGCGCGGATCGAGGCCGTTCGCCCGCAGGAACCGGGCAAGCAGCGCCGCCGAGGTCGCGCCGTCGACGTCGTAGTCGCCGAAGATCGCGATTCTCTCGCCCTGCCGGACAGCGGCGGCGATGCGCGCCGCCGCCTGGTCCATCCCCGCGAGGGTCGAAGGGTCGGGCAGAAGCGCCTTGAGGCTCGGATCGAGATAGGCCTCGACCCCCTCGAGGCCGACGTCGCGGGCCGCCAGCACCCGCGCCAGGAGATCGGGCACGTCGTGGCGCTGGGCGATCGCCAGAGCTGCCTGGTGCCGCGCCGGGTCGAGCCTGTCGACCCAGCGCCGGCCGGTGGCGGAGCGCTCGACCCCGAGCACGGCGCGCCTTGAATCATCGCGCGCCCCGGAGCCTGCCGTCAGCAGATCGACCAATGATCCTCCGGTTCGTCCAGTGCCCTCAGGCGAACTTCTCGAGCCGCGTGTGGCGCGAGCGGATCCAGCGCACCGTGCGGCTCGAGGCGCGCATGACGAGCGTCTCCGTCTTGATCCAGCCCTGGCCGAGATGGACGCCGGAGAGGAGGTTGCCGTCCGTCACGCCGGTGGCGGAGAAGAGCACGTCGCCCTGCGCCATGTCCTCCATGTTGTACTTCCGGTGCGGGTCGTCGATGCCCATGTTCTTCGCGCGCCGGATCTTGTCGTCGCTGTCGAGGATCAGCCGCCCCTGCATCTGGCCGCCGATGCAGCGCAGGGCCGCCGCCGCGAGCACGCCCTCGGGGGCGCCGCCGATGCCCATGTAGATGTCGATGCCGGTCTCGTCGGGCTCCGTCGTGTGGATGACGCCCGCGATGTCGCCGTCGCCGATCAGCCTGATGCCGGCGCCTGCGACGCGGATGTCCTCGATGAGTCCGGCATGGCGCGGACGGTCGAGCACGCAGGCCGTGAGCGCCTCGACCGGCACGCCCTTCGCCTTGGCGAGCTCTCGCAGGTTGTCGCCGGCGGAGGCGTCGAGGTCGATCACGCCCTGCGGGAGGTCCGGGCCGACGGCGATCTTGTCCATGTAGACGTCGGGCGCGTTGAGGAGCGTGCCGCCCTCGGCCATCGCGATGACGGCGAGCGAGTTCGGCTGGTCCTTGGCGCAGAGCGTCGTGCCTTCGAGCGGATCGAGCGCGATATCGACCTTCGTGCCGCTGCCGAGGCCCACTTCCTCGCCGATATAGAGCATCGGCGCCTCGTCCCGCTCGCCCTCGCCGATCACGACGACGCCCTGGATCGGGAGCTTGTTCAACTCGTTCCGCATGGCGTCGACGGCGGCCTGGTCGGCGCCCTTCTCGTCCCCGCGCCCGCGCTGGCGGGCCGCCGCGACGGCGGCGCGCTCGGTCACGCGCGCGATCTCGAGCGTCAGAACGCGGTCCAGGCTCGTCTCGTGTCTCTCGTCGGTGCCCATGCTGGCAAGCCTTCCTCTTCAATCCTCCGGATCAACTCCGGGCAAGGGCTGGCCGCCCCTCTCGCCCAAGTTGAACGTTTCTCGTTCGTCGGGGCAACCGCCCGTCCAAGCGGACGGTTTCCCCTCAAGGCTTCTCGATGCGGATCACGTGGGGACGCTCCGCGATCTGGCCGTCATCCTCGATCGCCTGCAGAGCCTTGCGGATCTGCGCCTCCATCGTGTCGTGCGTGATGAGGACAACGCGGCGGGCGGACTGCGCGCCCTTGGCGCCCTTCGCCTCCTTCTGCACGATGCTCTCGAGCGAAATCTGCTCCTCCGCCATGCGCTGCGCGATCGCGGCGAAGGCGCCGGGCCGGTCGTAGACCGAGAGACGGATGTAGTAGCCGCCGGCGTGCTTGCGCATCCGGGCGCGTCGATAGGGCTCGAGCTCCGCCGCGGGGATGCCGAACACCGGGAGGCAGCGGCCGCGCGCGATGTCGACGATATCGGCCACCACGGCCGAGGCGGTCGCCGACCCGCCGGCGCCGGGGCCGACCATCGTGATCTCGCCCACCTCGTCGCCGTCGACCGCCACCGCGTTCAGGACGCCATCGACATTCGCGAGCGCCAGGTTGCGCGGCATCATCGTCGGCGTCACCCGCTGCTCGATGCCCGTGTCGGTGCGGCGCGCCACGCCCAGGAGCTTGATCCGGTAGCCGAGCTCCGCCGCCGCCTTCAGATCCTCCGTGGTGATCGAGGCGATGCCTTCGAGATGGATGGAGTCGAAGTCGGTCGTGACGCCGAAGGCGAGCGAGCTCAGGAGCGCGAGCTTGTGGGCGGAATCGTGCCCCTCGATGTCGAAGGTCGGGTCGGCCTCCGCGTAGCCGAGCCGCTGGGCCTCCGCGAGGCAATCCGCGAAGGAGAGGCCTTCCTCCTCCATGCGCGTCAGGATGTAGTTGCAGGTGCCGTTCAGGATCCCGTAGACGCGCTCGACCCGGTTGCCGGCCATCGCCTCCCGCATCGTCTTCACGATGGGGATTCCGCCGGCGACGGCGGCCTCGAAGCCGATCGTCGTGCCGTTCTCCTCGGCGAGGCGGGCGAGCTCGGTGCCCCTGGCGGCGAGCAGCGCCTTGTTCGCGGTGACGACCGGCCGGCCCCTGCGGAGCGCCGTGCTCACGGCCGCGGCGGCCGGATCGCCCTCGCCGCCCATCAGCTCGACGAACAGGTCGATCCCGTCGCTCTCGGCGAGTGCGACCGGGTCGTCGTGCCAGGAGAGGCCGTCGAGGCTGACGCCGCGATCGCGCCCGCGATCGCGCGCGCACACCGCCGTCACGGCGACGTCCCGGCCGCTGCGTTTCGATAGATGATCCGTCTTGTCGCCGAGCAGCCGAACGACCGAGGCGCCGACCGTTCCCAAGCCGGCGATCCCCACGCGCAAAGTCTCTGCCATCGCCCCGTTGTTTCTAGATGTGGAGCGATCGCGGTCCTCAGCCGCGAGTCGTCCCGAACGCGACGACGTTGTGCATGCTTTCAGGCTCGGAAGCAAGGAAGCGGCGTATGTTGCGGGCGGCCTGGCGGATCCGCTGCTCGTTCTCGACGAAGGCGATGCGCACGAAGCCCTCGCCGTCCTCGCCGAAGCCGACGCCCGGCGCGACCGCGACGCCCGCCTTCTCCAAGAGGAGCTTCGAGAACTCGAGCGAGCCCAGATGCGCGTAGGCCGGCGGGATCGGCGCCCAGGCGAACATCGTCGCGGCCGGCGGCGGCACCTGCCATCCCGCGCGGCCGAACGCGTCGAGCATCACGTCTCGGCGCTGCCGGTAGGTCTCGCGGATCTCCGCCACCACCTCGTCCGGCCCGTTGAGCGCGGCGCTCGCGGCGACCTGGACGGGCGTGAAGGCGCCGTAGTCGAGATAGGACTTCACCCGCGCCAGCGCCGCGAGCAGCCGCTCGTTGCCGACCGCGAAGCCCATCCGCCAGCCCGGCATCGAGTAGGTCTTCGACAGCGAGGTGAACTCCACCGTCACGTCCTTCGCCCCCGGCACCTCGAGCACGGAGGGAGGCGGTGTCTCGTCGAAATAGATCTCGGCATAGGCGAGGTCGGACAGCACGAACAGCTCGTGCTTCTTCGCGAAGGCGACGACGTCGCGGTAGAAGTCGAGCGTGGCGACGAAGCCCGTCGGGTTCGAGGGATAGTTCAGCACCACGGCGATCGGCTTCGGCACGGAGTGGACGACCGCGCGCTCCATCGCCCGGATGAAGTTCTCGTCCGGCACCGCCGGCAGCTGGCGGATCGATCCGCCCGAGATGATCACGCCGAACTGGTGGATCGGATAGGTCGGGTTCGGCACGAGCACGAGGTCGCCGGGCGCGGTGATCGCCTGCGCCATGTTGGCGAAGCCCTCCTTCGAGCCGAGCGTCGCCACGACCTCGGTGTCGGGGTCGAGGCTCACGCCGAAGCGGCGCTGGTAGTAGGCCGCCTGCGCCCGCCTCAGGCCCGGAATGCCCTTCGAGGTCGAATAGCGGTGCGTGCGCGGCCTGCCGACCGTCTCGACGAGCTTCTCCACGATGTGGGGCGGCGTCGGCAGGTCGGGATTGCCCATGCCGAGGTCGATGATGTCCTCCCCGCGGGCGCGCGCGGCGGCCTTCAGCCGGTTCACCTGCTCGAAGACGTAGGGCGGTAGGCGCTTGATGCGGTGGAAGTCCTGCATGTCGATCGTCCCGAGGCTCACTGTCGGCGGTTCGTCGTCTCGATCACCCTCTGGGTGCTTCTAACATGGTTCGCGCCGCGGCGGCGCAACTCTTCTTCGAGCGCCCGCTGTTCTTCCGGTGCCTTCAGCTTCGACGGGCGGTCGGGCGCGTTGTTGATGTTGGGGTAGTCGACATCCTGCGAGACGAGCACGTTGGCCGGCGTCACGGGGGCGAAGCGCTTCGGATCGGGCAGCTGCCCGCAGGCGGCGACGGCGAGGCCGGCCACTGCCACGACCGCCGCGGCTATGCCAACGCGGCGCGCGCGCCCGGCCGAGCCCCGCTTCGAGCGTCCACGCGTCATTGTCGCCTTCCCCTTGCGCAGGTTCGCCACGTTCTCGTGGCGCGGAGACTATGCTACAAACGATCCCGAGGAAATGCTCGAGCGGCGGCAGCAGTCGCCGGGCACCACGATGACGAAAAGCCTGCGCGCCGCCGATAGTTGTGAGGATCTTCTGCACCGGCGTGCGAAGCAGGTCTGCCCATGGGATGGTGAAGATGAACGACGCGCCGGCCGCGCCGGGCCCCACCCGGACGGAGCCGCCATACCAGGTGAAGGACCCGGAGGCCTTCGCCCGCAACATGGCCCGCCTCGCCGAGGAGGGCGGGAAGGTGCTGGCGGCGATCGTGGAGCCACACGAGCGGGAGGCGCTCGGCCTCCGCGTTCCCGAGGAGTTCGGGCAGGCCTCGAAGACGCTCGGCCAGGTCGTGGAGAAGTGGCTCTCGAACCCGCAGGCGGCCTTCGCCGCGCAGACGAGGCTGTGGACCGGCTATCTCGGCCTGTGGACCGACACGCTGCGGCGCATGTCGGCCGGCGCCCCGGAGCCCGAGCCGGCCCCGGCCGGCGACAAGCGCTTCGCCGACGAGGCGTGGGCCGAGAACCCGATGTTCGATTTCCTCCGCCGCGCCTACCTCCTGACGTCGCAATGGGCCGAGCAGGTCGTCGAGGAGGTCGAGGGGCTGGAGGAGCATGAGCGGCACAAGGCACGCTTCTACGTGAAGCAGTTCACGAGCGCGCTCTCGCCGTCGAACTTCGTCCTCACGAACCCGGAGCTCCTGCGCGAGACGCTCGAGACGAACGGCGAGAACCTCGTGCGCGGCATGCGGATGATGGCGGAGGACGTGCAGGCGGGCAGCGGCCAGCTGAAGATCCGCCAGACCGATCCCGGCAATTTCGAGGTCGGCAGGAACCTCGCCGTCACGCCCGGCAAGGTGATCTTCCAGAACGACCTGATGCAGCTCATCCAGTACACGCCCTCGACCGAAAGCGTGTACCGGGTGCCGCTCGTCATCGTCCCGCCCTGGATCAACAAGTTCTACATCCTCGACCTCACGCCGGAGAAGTCGTTCATCAAGTGGGCGGTCGATCAGGGCCTGACCGTCTTCGTCGTTTCCTGGGTCAACCCGGATGCCCGGCTCGCGGCGAAGTCCTTCGAGGACTACATGCGCGACGGCATCCTGAAGGCGCTCGACGTGGCCGGAGAGGTGACGGGCGAAGACAAGGCGCACCTGATCGGCTACTGCGTCGGCGGCACGCTCCTGTCCTCGACGCTCGGCTACATGGCGGCGACCGGCGACGAGCGCGCGGCGAGCACCACCCTCCTCGCGACCCAGGTCGACTTCGCCCATGCGGGGGATCTGAAGGTCTTCGCGGACGAGGAGCAGATAACGGAGCTCGAGAGCCAGATGGCCCGGGCCGGCTATCTCGAGGGCGGCAAGATGGCCTCGGCCTTCAACATGCTGCGCGCGAACGACCTCATCTGGTCCTACTACGTCAACAACTACCTCAAGGGTAAGCCGCCCTCGGCCTTCGACCTTCTCTACTGGAACTCCGATTCGACGCGCATGCCGGCGGCGAACCACTCCTTCTACCTCAGGAACTGCTATCTCTCGAACAAGCTGTCCAAGGGGGAGATGGAGCTCGGCGGCATCCGGATCGACCTCAAGAAGGTGAAGGTGCCGATCTACAACCTCGCCACCCGCGAGGACCATATCGCTCCCCCCAACTCGGTGTTCCTGGGCTGCAATTCGTTCGGCGGCCCGGTGCGCTTCGTCCTGACCGGGTCAGGACACATCGCGGGCGTCGTGAACCCGCCGTCGCGCAACAAGTACCAGTATTGGGTCGGCGGAAAGCCGACGGGTGATCTCGACACGTGGTTCGCGAAGGCGAAGGAGCATCCGGGCTCCTGGTGGCCGGACTGGCTCGCCTGGATCCTGAAGCAGGGCGGCAAGGCGAAGGTGCCGGCCCGGGTTCCCGGCGCCGGCAGCTACGAGGCGATCGAGGACGCGCCGGGCTCCTACGTGAAGGTCCGCGCCTGAGGGAAGCCCGTCGCGCGCGACTTGGGCCGCCCGCTCAGGCGGAGGCCGCGACGTGGCGCCGGCCCGGCTCCCGGTGGTGGCGCCACCACACGAGGGCGAGGCCGAGGAGCGGGATCAGGATGTCCGTCCAGAAGATCGCCCCGGCATTCCCGGGCGCGAAGTTGTGCGCCGTGATCATCTGGTAGACGTGGCCCCCGGCCGCTCCGAGGAGAAAGCAGGCTGGCCCCACGACCGCGGCGAGCCGCAGGCCGGCGCCGGCACGGAAGGCCATGAGACCGACCACCGCGAAGCCGAGGCTCGCGAACCCCACCTCCGCCTGGAAGGGGCTGTTCTGCCAGCCGATGAAGGACGCCGCCATATCGCCGAAGAAGACGTGCATGACGAAGTTGTAGAAGAAGCTCAGGAAGATGTTGAAGAGCAGGTAGAAGGCGAGGAACTCCTCCGCGATCCGTCCGCCGTCCGTCCAGCCGCGCCTGACAGTGATCGAGATGACGGCCGCGACCACGCCGAGCACGAAGAAGGTCGCGGTGAAGTTGCTGAGTACGAGTGCGATCGCCTGGCCGATCATCGTGTCCCCCTGCCCCACTGCCGGAACGGACTCTCGTTCCGGCGGTCCCCGAATGCCCTGGCGCAGAGTTGCGCCCGAGAGGTTACGCCCTCGTCACCGGGAATCCGCGAAGTCTCGGTGTCGGCCCCATCGGTGAAGCTGTCCCCTGGCGGAGCCATGTCCCGCTATGCGTCCGGCTCACCTCGGCCATGGCGCGAGCACCATGGCAATCGGGGCCCGGATCCGCTATATGCACTGCAATGATAGGGCCGCGTCGCTTGCGGCCGGGCACCGCAAGATGCGCACCCGCCGACGCAGCGGCGTGCTTCATCCCCAACTGACAGGTTCAAGATCACGTGGTGAACTTCACGACGCCGGCCCCGCTGGGGCGCGCGCTCGACGCTCGCGGCTACACCGAGGCCACGCCCGTCCAGGCGGCCGTTCTGGAGGAGCGCGCGCAGGGCCGCGACCTCCTGGTTTCGGCCCGCACCGGGTCCGGCAAGACCGTCGCCTACGGCCTCGCCATCGGCGACACTCTCCTGCAGGGAGAGGAACGGCTCGGACGCGCCGGCGCGCCCCTCGCGCTCATCGTCGCGCCCACGCGCGAGCTGGCCCAGCAGGTCCATCAGGAGCTCGTCTGGCTCTATGCGGAGACCGGCGCGCGCGTGATCTCGTGCGTCGGCGGCATGGACCCCCGCGAGGAGCGCCGGCAGCTCGGCTTCGGCGCCCATATCGTCGTCGGCACGCCCGGTCGCCTGCGCGATCACCTGGAGCGGCGCAACATCGATCTGACCGAGCTGCGGGCGGTCGTCCTCGACGAGGCCGACGAGATGCTCGACCTCGGTTTCCGCGAGGACCTCGAGTTCATCCTGGCCGCCGCCCCCGAGGGGCGGCGCACCCTGCTGTTCTCGGCGACCCTGCCGCCGGACATCATCTCGCTGGCGACCCGCTTCCAGCGCGACGCGCTGCGCATCGCGATCTCCGCCGCAGAGCGCGGGCACGCCGACATCGAGTACCGTGCGATGCGCGTGGTCGGGTCGGAGTTCCGGCACGCGGTCGTGAACACGCTGCGCCACGTCGATTCCCCCAGCGCGATCGTCTTCTGCAACACCCGCCGCGCCGTCGGCGAGATGCACGCGGCGCTTCAGGAGCGCGGCTTCGCGGTGGTGGCCCTGTCGGGCGAGATGGGCCAGAACGAGCGCAACGCGGCGCTGCAGTCGCTGCGCGACGGGCGTGCGCGCGTCTGTGTCGCGACCGACGTGGCGGCGCGTGGCATCGACCTGCCTGGCCTGGGCCTCGTCATCCACGCCGACCTGCCGCACGATCCGGAGGTCCTGCAGCACCGCAGCGGCCGCACCGGCCGTGCCGGCCGCAAGGGCGTCAGCGTGATGCTGGTCGCGCCATCGCGGATGCGCAAGGCCGAGGCGCTGATGCGCGCCGCCGGCATCGAGCCCGTCTGGAGCAGCGCGCCGTCGGCCGATGCCGTGCGCGAGCTCGACCGGAAGCGCCTGCTGGCAGATCCCATCCTGAGCGAGGTGCCGAGCGAGGAGGATCTCGCGGTCGGGCGGGAGCTTCTGCAGACGCATACGCCCGAGCGGCTCGCGGCGATCCTCGCGCGCTTCTATCGGCTCCGCCTCCCGGCCGCCGAGGAGGTGACCGAGCTCGGCGCGTCGCGCGAGAGCCGGACGAGACCCGAGGCGCTCGCCAAGCGGGGCCGGAAGGACGCGCCGAAATCGACGGTGTGGTTCAGGCTGAGCCTCGGCCGCGCCCAGAACGCCGACCCGAAGTGGCTCCTGCCGATGATCTGCCGCCGCGGCGACGTCGACCGGGACGCGATCGGCTCGATCCGCATCTTCGACGGCGAAACCGCCTTCGAAGTCGCCTCCGATCTCGCGCCGCACTTCGCGCAGGCAGCGGGGCGGCCCGATGGCGACAATGTCAGGATCGAGCAGCTCGGGGCGGACTGGCGGCCCCCCGCCCGCTCCGCGCCCCGCGGACGTCCGCGTCCCCGGAGCGAGCAGCCGGCGAAACCCTTCCGCAAGAGCGAGCGCGGCGAGCGGAAGCCCTATGCGGAGGGCAAGAAGCGGGTACGCCAGGGCTGACGGGGGCGAACAGCCCCGTCCCTGTCGATGGCCCTGCCTCATCCGGGCAGGGCGTCCCGCAGCCGTTCCGTTCCGCCCGCTTCGACGGGCTGGCCGCCGAGGAGGGCGGCCGGCGTGAACTCCCCGCCATAGTAGGCGTTCGTCGTCTCCCCGTCATAGGCGATGTCGGAGAGGCCGAGCGTGACGCCCGCGAACAGCCCCGTCATGTCGGTCCACAGAACGACGTCCTCGTTCCCCCAGGATCCCTGTGCCTCCGCGGAGTACTCGACGAGCGTCAGCCCCGCGTTCGCGTCGAGGGAGAAGTTGCTCTCCTCCAGGAAGCCCGAGACCGCATCCTCCGTCATCAGCAGCATCGCGATCGCTCCGGAGGCCGCCCCCACCGCCGGCCCCACCTCGAAGCTGCCGACATCGTAGAACACGGGCTGGCCCCAGCCCTCCGTCTCGTTCATCAGCATGACGCCCTCGCCCGAGGAGCCGCCGACCAAGAGGGCTCCCTTCGCGTATTCGGGCACGATGAACACGGCACGCGCCCGGCCGAGAAGGAGCATCAGGTCGCTGTCGTGCCGCAAGGCGTCCGCCACCCGGGCGGCTTCATCCAAGAGCTCCTGCGCCTCGAGGCGCGCGTCGAGATTGTCGGCCTCCTGGTTTTCGACGGGGCTGCGGTCGAGCGTGCCGTCCGGCGTCCCTTCCCCGCCGCCGGCCACCTCGCCGTGACGGTCGGGCGAGACGCCCATGAGGCCCTCCTCGGGCGCGATGAGCTCTGTCTCGTCCGCCTCCTGCGCGGCAACCGGCAAGGCGGCCGTCATGAAGGCGAGGGCCACTGCGCCCGCCCGGGTCACGTGGAAGGTGTCGCCCATGGGATCGCTCCTCTCGCGCGTTTCTCGACGTGGCTGGCTAACGGAGAGTGGTGCGCGCTGTTCCTTCCCGTCCGGTTTCCAGCCCCATGGCGTGGCGGGCCAGCACTTGCTACAGAAGAACCTCCGGATTCCCGCCACGGCCCATTCTTGTCCCTGACCGTCGCCACGGCCGTCCTCCTGGCCGCCCTACTACACGCGAGCTGGAACGCGATCCTCCGCTTCTCGAGCGACCGCATGGTCACTCTCGCGCTTCTCACCGGCTCCTCGGGGATCGTCGCGCTGGCGGGCCTGCCCTTCGTCGAGGTTCCGCCCGCGGCCGCGTGGCCGTGGCTGTCGGCCTCCGTCTTCCTCCATCTCGGCTACAACCTGTTCCTCGGCACCGCCTACAGGTACGGGGAGCTCGGCAAGGTCTATCCGCTCGCCCGCGGCGCGGCGCCGCTGGTGACGCTCCTCGCGGGCGTGTTCCTCGTCGGCGAGACGCTCTCCCCCCAGGCCACGCTCGGCATCGTCCTCCTCGGCTGCGGCATCGTCGCGCTGACCTTCGAGCGTGGCTGGCGCGTGCTGCTCCAGGCGCCGAGGGGCACCGCCTTCGCGCTCATCACCTCGCTCTTCATCTCCGCCTATTCGGTCTCGGACGGTCTCGGCGCGCGCGCTGCCGGCAACGCGCACGCCTACACGCTCTGGCTGTTCGCGCTCGACGGGTTGCCGCTGGCGATCTACGTCTTCGCGACGCGTCGCGGCGAAGCGATCGCGGCGCTCCGCTTGAGCTGGCTTTCGGGTTGCGTGGCGGGAATGCTGTCGCTCGGCGCCTACTGGATCGTCATCTGGGCGATGACGGTGGCGCCGATCGCGCTCGTTGCGGCGCTGCGCGAAACGAGCGTGCTCTTCGCGGTCGGGATCGGGATCGTCTTTCTCGGCGAGCGCCTGAGCGTGCCGCGCCTCGCGTCGATCCTCGTGGTGCTCGCGGGGCTCGCGATCCTCAGGCTCTGACGACGAGGGAAGGCGGTGCGGGGCGAGCCCTGTCGCCCCGCCGCGCGCCCTATCTGACGGCGCGGTTCCCGCGGATCATCCTCGCAATCGCGATGAGGATGCACGCGCCGATGAAGCCGGCGATGAGATAGCCGAGCCACCCGCCGAAATTGATGCCGATCAGCCCGAACAGGAAGCTCGCGATGGCGGCCCCCACGATGCCGAGGACGATGTTCATGAGGAGCCCCATGTCGCTCTTCATGAACTGCTCGGCCAGCCACCCCGCGATGCCGCCGATGATGATGGCCGCGATCCAGCCCACGCCTGCGCCTTCCATTTCGTATCTCCTGTCTCTTGCCTGCCCTGCCCGGCGGATTCATGTTCGCCATCAAACCCGCCGGATGCAAAACCGGAGAAACGGCCGGGAAGTTCCGGAGGAGACGCGGCCGGCGACGGTATCGCCAGCGGTCTCGCCGCGTCTCAGGGGAAGAGCGGCAGCTGCTCGAGGCCCGTCGTCTCCGGCCACCCCATCATGATGTTCATGTTCTGCACCGCCTGCCCGCTCGCCCCCCGGACGAGGTTGTCGATCGCGGAGATGACGATGGCGCGGCCCGGCTGCCGGTCCGCGACGACGCCGATCAGGCAGTGGTTCGATCCGCGGACGTGGCGCGTCGCGGGCGTCCTGCCGAACGGGAGAACGTGAACGAAGGCCTCGCCCGCGTAGGCCTCCTTCAGCGCCCGGTGGACAGCCTCAGCGTCCCCGCGGACGTAGCAGGTCGCGAGGATGCCGCGGTTCTGCGGCAGGAGATGCGGCGTGAAGCTCGGCATCACCTCGCGGCCGGCCGCGACGGTCAGTTCCTGGTCGATCTCGGCCGAGTGCCGGTGGCCGCCGACGCCGTAGGCGTGGAAGCCCTCGGACACCTCGGCGAAGAGGTTCGCCTCCTTGGCGCCGCGCCCCGCCCCCGTCACGCCGGACGCAGCGTCGATCACGATCGGATCGGGCTCGACTACGCCCGCCTTCAGGAGCGGCACGAGCGGAATGATCGAGGCCGCGACGTAGCAGCCGGTGTTCGCCACGAGCCGGGCCTTCGCGATGTCGGCGCGGTAGAACTCCGGCAGGCCGTAGACCGCCTCCTTCTGGAGCTCGATCGCCTGGTGCGGATGGCCGTACCACTTCTCGTAGGCCGAGGGGTCGCGCAGCCGGAAGTCGGCCGACAGGTCGACGATCTTGATGTGCGCCGGCAAGCCGGCCAGCACCACCTGGGTCGTCGCGTGCGGCAGAGCGCAGAAGACCACGTCGACGCCCGACCAGTCGACCTGGTCGATCGACGTGAGGGTCGGCAGATCGAGCATGACGAGATGCGGGAACACGTCCGACATCTGCTCCCCGGCCTTCCGGTCGGCGGTCAGCGCGACGATCTCGACGTGCGGATGGCGGGCGAGCAGTCGCACGAGCTCTGCGCCCGTGTAGCCCGAGGCCCCGAGGATCGCGATGCGGGTCTTGTCCGCCATCTTCCGTCTCCGTTCGTTTTCACTGAGTGCAGGATGGAATGAAAAAGGGCGCCCGAGGCGCCCTTTCCAGTGTCGTCGTCGTGTGCCCGCCGATCCGGGCGCGGGATCAGCGCTTCGAGAACTGGAAGCTGCGGCGCGCCTTCGCGCGGCCGTACTTCTTGCGCTCCACGGTGCGCGGGTCACGCGTGAGGAAGCCACCCTTCTTGAGCGGCGAGCGCAGCTCGGGCTCGTAGCGGGTGAGCGCCTGCGACAGGCCGTGACGCACCGCACCCGCCTGGCCGGAGAGGCCGCCGCCGGTGACCGTGCACATCACGTCGTACTGGCCGGAGCGCTGGACGAGCTCGAGCGGCTGCTGGAGCACCATCTGCAGCACCGGCCGCGCGAAGTACTCCTTGTAGTCCTTGCCGTTCACGATGATGCGGCCGGCGCCCGGCTTCACCCACACGCGGGCGATCGCGTTCTTCCGGCGGCCCGTCGCGTAGGCGCGGCCCTGCTTGTCGAGCTTCTGCTCGTAGATCGGGGCCTCGTTCTCGGAGACGGGCGCGTTGCCCATCGCCTGGCCCAGCTGCTCGAAGGACTGGATTTCCTGCTCGGCCATCAGAGGACCCTCACGTTCTTCTTGCTGAGCGCGGCCACATCGATCTTCTGCGGCTGCTGCGCCTCATGCGGATGGTCCGCGCCGCCATAGACGCGGAGATTCTTCATCTGCTGGCGGCCGAGCGGGCCGCGCGGCAGCATGCGCTCGACCGCCTTCTCGACCACGCGCTGGGGGAAACGGCCGTCGAGGATCTGGTGCGCCTTGCGCTCCTTGATGCCGCCGGGATGGCCGGTGTGCCAGAAGTAGCTCTTGTTCTCGCGCTTGCGGCCCGTGAGAACCACCTTGTCCGCATTCACCACGATCACGTTGTCGCCGCAGTCGACATGCGGCGTGAAAATAGCCTTGTGCTTGCCGCGCAGGCGCGTGGCGATCAACGCCGCGAGCCGGCCGACGACCAGCCCTTCGGCATCGATCAGCACCCACTGCTTCTCGATGTCGGCCGCTTTCGCCGAAAAGGTCTTCATTGCTTCACCTGTCGGAATGGATGCCCGGGATCCGACAAGCGGATCGCCGCGAATACGTCCTTCGCGCCGCGTCGGGCGGCAGCGAACCTTGGCTGCGGTATCTACTTTGCCCCCATGTCCACGTCAAGGGCGAAGATGGACCGGCCGCCGGAAAAACCTCAATGAATTCAGTGAAGTTGGCAATGTGGTATTATTTTACCGCACCTGGGAGCGAGTATGTGGTGACGACGTGGGCGGCGAGATCCTCCTCGCCCTCGGACCGCAGAGCGACCTCGCCGACCGCGAGCCTGCGGCCGAGCTTCATGATGGTGCAGTCGGCCAGCATGTCGCGCCGGGCCGGCCGCCTCAGGAAGTTGATCGAGAGGTTCGTCGTCACAGCCAGGGCCACCGGGCCGAGCTGCGCCAGCACCGCGACATACATCGCGTAGTCGGCGAGCGCCATCATCGCGGGGCCGGAGACCGTGCCGCCCGGGCGAAGATGGCGCTCGTGATACGCCATCCGCAGGACCGCCCCCATGCGGCGGACGGATTCGATCGACACGCTCCTTCCGCCCTCGTGCATCTGCGGGAACTCGGTCTCGAGGAATCGCTCGATCTCCGCCGCGCTCATTCGCGGTGGCGCCGCCTCGCCGTCCATCCTAGACTCCCTCCCCGTTCCGGTGGGCGACAAGCATAGGCCGCGACGGGGCCGAAGCCGCAAGCGCCGGAACCGAGAAATCGACGCAACGAAGCGACAGTGCCCATGAGCATCGATGATATTGAGCCACGTCAGGCCGCCGGCGCGGAGAGCGAGGTGCTGCTCGTCGAGCGCGACGGCGGCATCGCGACGCTGACCCTCAACCGCCCGAAGGCGCGCAATGCCCTGTCGGAGGACCTCCTCGACGCGCTGTCGCACGCGCTCCTGCGGGTGGAGGCCCACCGCGACGTGAGCGTCGTGGTGCTGGCGGGTGCGCCGCCGGCCTTCTGCGCCGGCCACGACCTGCGCGAGATGAACGAGGCGCGCAACAGCCTCGACCGCGGCCGCGCCGCCTTCGAGCGCCTGTTCACGAAATGCTCCAACGTGATGCAGCAGATCGTCCACCTGCGCCAGCCGGTCATCGCGGCCGTCGACGGCATCGCCACGGCCGCCGGGTGCCAGCTCGTCGCGAGCTGCGACATGGCCGTCGCCGGCGACCAGGCGCGCTTCGCGACGCCCGGCGTGAATATCGGCCTCTTCTGCTCCACGCCGATGGTGGCGCTGACGCGCAACGTGCCGCGCAAGCACGCGATGGAGATGCTTCTGACGGGTGAGATGGTCGGGGCGGAGAAGGCGGAGCGCCTGGGGCTCGTCAACCGCGTCGTGCCCTCCGGCACCGCACTCGCGGCGGCGACCGATCTCGCCCGGCAGGTCGCCGCGAAGTCGCCGCTCGTCCTCAGGATCGGCAAGGAGGCGTTCTACGAGCAGCTCGAGATGCCGCTCTCGGAAGCCTACCGCCACACCGCGCGGGTGATGACGGAGAACATGCTGGCGCGCGACGCGGAGGAAGGCATCGGCGCGTTCATCGAGAAGCGCGAGGCACGGTGGACGGGCGAATGAACCACGACCGTTACGGCGACGACTACATCTCCGGCATCCTGTCGGGCGTGCGGACGATCGCGATCGTCGGGGCGAGCCCGAGGGAAGTGCGCCCGAGCTTCTTCGTGACGAAGTACCTCGCGGAGAAGGGGTTCAAGTGCTTTCCCGTGAATCCCGGCCACGCCGGCAGGGAGATCGCGGGCTGCGCGACGTTCGCCCGCCTGAGCGACATTCCGGAGCCGGTCGACATGGTCGACATCTTCCGCGCCTCGTCGGCCGCCGGCGGGATCGTCGACGAGGCCCTCGCCCTGACGCCCCTGCCGAAGGTGATCTGGATGCAGCTCGGCGTGCGAAACGACGAGGCGGCGGCCCGGGCGGAAGCCGCGGGCCTGAAGGTCGTCATGGACCGCTGCCCCAAGATCGAATACGGCCGCCTGTCGGGCGAGATCGGCTGGCAGGGCGTCAACAGCCGGACGATCGATGCCCGGCGCCCGTCACTTTCCGGGCGCGGGATCCAGCGCCTGTCGCTCAGAACGGGGCGCGGCGGGCCCTCCGCTTGAGCGAAGCGCCGCGAAACGGCATGAACACCACTGGCATCAACGCCAGAACAGACGGGAGGCAGGCTTGAGCAACGAGAAGACTCCGGGCTTCAATACCCTTTCCATCCATGCCGGCGCGCGACCCGACCCGGCGACGGGCGCCCGCGCGACGCCGATCTACCAGACGACGTCCTTCGTCTTCGAGGATGTCGACCATGCGGCATCGCTGTTCGGGCTGCAGGCCTTCGGCAACATCTACACCCGGATCGGCAACCCGACCTGCGCCGTCCTCGAGGAGCGCGTCGCGGCGCTCGAGGGGGGCACGGCGGCGCTCGCCGTGGCGTCGGGACACGCCGCACAGCTCATCGTGATGCACACGCTGCTCGAGCCGGGCGACGAGTTCGTGGCCGCGGGCCAGCTCTACGGCGGCTCGATCAACCAGTTCAACCACGCCTTCAAGAAGTTCGGCTGGAACGTCGTCTGGGCCGACGCCACCGACCCCTCGAGCTTCGAGAAGGCCCTGTCGCCGGAGACGAAGGCGATCTTCATCGAGTCGATCGCGAATCCCGGCGGCATCGTCACCGACATCGCCGCCGTCTCCGCGATCGCGAAGAAGGCGAAGGTGCCGCTGATCGTCGACAACACGCTCGCCACGCCATATCTCTGCCGGCCCATCGAGCACGGCGCCGACATCGTGGTGCACTCGCTCACGAAGTTCCTCGGCGGCCACGGCAACTCGATCGGCGGCCTCATCGTCGACGGCGGCTCGTTCGACTGGTCGCAGGACGATCGCTACCCGAGCCTTTCGGCCCCTTGCCCGTCCTACCAGGGGATGGTGCTGCACGAGACCTTCGGCAATTTCGCCTTCGCGATCGCCTGCCGCGTCCTCGGCCTGCGCGACCTCGGGCCCGCCCTCTCCCCGTTCAACGCCTTCCTCATCCTGACCGGCACCGAGACGCTATCGCTGCGCATGCAGCGTCATTCGGACAATGCGAAGGCGGTCGCCGAGCACCTGTCGCGCCATGAGAAGGTCGAGTGGGTGAACTATGCGGGCCTGCCTGGCGACTCGAGCCACGGCCTCGCCCAGCGATACACGCCGAAGGGCGCGGGCGCCGTCTTCACCTTCGGCGTGAAAGGCGGCTACGACGCGGGCGTCAAGCTCGTCTCGAGCCTCACGATGTTCTCGCATCTCGCCAATATCGGCGACACCCGAAGCCTCGTGATCCACCCCGCCTCGACGACGCACCGGCAGCTGACCGACGAGCAGAAGACGGCCGCCGGCGCGGGACCGGAGGTCGTGCGCCTGTCCGTCGGCATCGAGGATCTCGACGACATCATCGCCGATCTCGATCAGGCCCTGGCCCAGATCTGAGGCCGCGGCGCGGGGCGGCAGCCACCGCCCCGCTCGCGGTTCAGTGGGTTCCGGCGACGATGCGACGCGAGGAGACCGCGCGAACGGCTCGCTGCTCGCGCACGGCGTCATGCAGGTCGCGGGCGTGCGTGACGGCCAGGAAGAGCACGACGATCGCGCCGGCCTGATGCAGGAGCGCGATCCACAGATTGACGCCGGTCAGCAGCGTCGCGACGCCCAGCGCGATCTGCACGAACACCATGCCGGCGATCGCATGCGCGCGCCGGCGGACGCTCCGCTCGACATCGCTGCGATAGGCGTCGAGGAGATGTAGAAGGGCTACGGCGAGGATGAGATAGCCCACCATGCGGTGCTCGAACTGCACCGTGCCGATGTTCTCGAAGAAATTGATCCACCACGGATCGTGGAACATGAGGCCGTCGGGCGCGAAGCTGCCGTCCATCAGCGGCCAGGTCTGGTAGACGAAGCCCGCGTCGAGGCCTGCGACGAGCCCGCCGACGAGGACCTGCAGGAGCACCAGCCCGACGATGACCCAGGCGGTGGCGCGGATGCGCCCGCCGCTCACCCGCTCGGGATACGAATTGCGAAGCCCCTGCGCGACCCAGATCAGCAGGGCGAAGATCGCCGCCGCGAGCCCGAGATGAGCGGCCAGCCGGTACTGGCTGACCGAGACCCGCTCGACGAGCCCGCTCATCACCATGTACCAGCCGAGCGCGCCCTGGAGCCCCCCGAGCACGAACAGTCCCGTCAGCGGCCAGACCAGGCGCCGCTCGAGCCGGCCCGTGAACAGGAAGAACAGGAACGGGATCAGGAACAGGAAGCCGATGATCCGTCCGAGCAGCCGGTGGCCCCACTCCCAGTAGTAGATGAACTGGAAGTCCTCCATCGACATCCCCCGGTTGATCTCCTGGTACTGCGGGATCTGCCGGTACTTCTCGAGCTCCTCTTCCCATGCCTCCTCGCTGAGCGGCGGCAGCGCTCCGGTGACGACGTTCCACTCGGTGATCGAGAGGCCGGATTCGGTCAGTCGCGTGGCCCCACCGACCACCACCATCGCGAGGACGAAGAGGGCCACGACGAGAAGCCACGCCCGGACGGCTGGCCGCGCCCGTTCCGCGCGCGACATGGGAACGTAGTCGAGGGAAGGTGTTTGGGAAGACATCGGTGCTCGTCGCTGGTGCCGCTCCGGAGCCTGCCGAGAGAGCCGTGCCGCGGGCGGGAATGACCCTCCAAGGGCCGGCCGTCATGCGAATTCGGGCCCCGCGACGATTTCGCCCGAGGACCTCTTGATCTAGTAAGGCCATAGTTCCGCGACTGACAAGCCGGCGCCCGGCCGGGCCCGCGCGTCACGTTGCCTCAACCAGGGTCTCAGATAATGGCTTCACGATCCCGGCGCATCATCGGCCGCGTCGGCCTCGTCCTCTTCGTCATCGTCTACATCGCGGTCGCGATGGTGGTGGGCGCCGTTCACTTTCCGGAACGCCATCCGGTGGTCCAGATCCTGTATTTCGCCGTGGCGGGCATCGCGTGGGTCTTTCCGGCGATGCTGATCATCGCCTGGTCGCGCGGGGGGCAGCGCGGCTCAGGCGGCTGAGACCTTGCGGAACCGGTTCGCCAGGGCGAACGGGGCGCCGCTGAGGAACAGGTCGAGAAACTTCAGGTTCTGGTAGTCGCCGTTCAGCGAGACGCGGGGCAGCGACCACAGCGCCCCCGCATGCTCGCGGTAGACGATGCCGGGCCTGGTCGTCACCGCGGTCGCGAAACCCAGGCGCTGCGCGAGCTGGAACTCCCTGCGGCCGGCGGCGGCGGGGTTACCGTAGGGATAGGCGAAATGGCGCGGCCGTTCTCCGAGCTCCTCGCCGATGATGCGACGGCTCTCGGCCATCTCGTACGAGGCATCGGCCTCGGACATCTGCGCCAGCGCCGGATGGGTCAGGGTGTGTGCGCCGATCGTGACGAGCGGGCTTTCGTTCAGCCGGCGCACCTCGTCCCAGCTCATGCCCATGTCCCTGGCGAGCGCCCGCTCGTCGATCCCCGCCTCAGCGGCGAGCCCCGTCACGGCGCTCGCCCGCTCCGGACCGCCGAGGCTCCGCACGTGCCAGTAGATCTTCTCGTAAGCCGCGTACTTCTCTTCGAGGCTGCGCGCGGGGAGCGTGACGCTCTGGCCATCGATCCGGGCGACGATCTCCTCGCGATCTGAAACGACCTTCTCGAGCGTGCGCCACCACAGGGCGACGTTCCGCTCGACGAGGCCGGTCATCACGTAGATCGCGTAAGGCACCTCGTGGCGCTCGAAGACGGGGTGAGCATGGACGAGGTTGTCCCGGTAGCCGTCGTCGATCGTGAAGCAGGCGAACCGACGTCCGTTCTCCGGAGGCTCGAGCAGCCGACGCCGCATCTCGTCGAGAGAGACGATCTCGAGGCCCGAAGCCTTCACGCGCCCGATCACGGCCGAAAGGAACTCGGGCGTGATCGCGAGGATCCGGTTCGGCGAGAAGGGCTCGGGCTCGCCCGGCACGATATGGTGCAGCGTGAAGATGATGCCCTCACCCCGCGTCAGCGGCGCCAGCACCTTATGTGCTCCGGTGTAGTAGAGGGTCTTCAGCCCCGCCTGCAGCAGGGCGGTTCTCCGCCGGTCCATCTCTTGCGCCTTCCGCGTCCGCCGTCCGGGCGCCTGCCGCGGCCCTCATGCGTGGAGCATTTGCCCAAGGATTTATTGATCTTTGCTTGATAGAACCGCCGCAACCTCCTTTTCCGAGCGCGAGGATCCCTTTGGCGATCTCAACCACCGTGAGCAGCCTGCCCCTGAGCGGCGAGGATGCGGGCGTCATCGTTCGCGCCACGGTGCTCGACCTCGAGGGGGCCGAGCCTGCCTGGCGCCATCTCGAGGCGACGGGCATCGCGACGCCGAACCATCGATACGAATGGATGGCGGCCTGGCAGCGCCACATCGGTGCTTCGGACGGCATCGAGCCGGCCGTCGTCGTCGGCTACGATGCCGCAGGGCAGCCGGTGCTGGTGTGGCCGCTCGGCGTGCGGCAGGCCCTCGGCGTCAGGATCGCGAGCTGGCTCGGCGGACGCTTCGCCAACTATCAGATGGGTCTCTACGCCCGGTCTCTTGTCGCCCGCCCGGACCTGAACGCCGTCACGCGGTGCCTGGCGGCTCTGCGGGACGAACGGAAGGTCGACGCGCTCTCGCTGATCAATCAGCCCTATAGCTGGGGCGGTCAAAGGAACCCGCTTCTCGAGCTGCCCCATCAGCCGGCACCGAGCAGCGCCTATTCGCTCGAGATCGACGGGAGGTCCTTCGAGGATCTCTACGCCGCACTCCGCAGCGGACCGACCCGGAAGAAGCTCCGCCGCTCCGAGCGCAAGATCACCGAGGACTGCGGCAGCTGCACCATCATGCAGCCTTCGACGCATGAGGAAGTCGACGCGCTGATCGACGTGTTCATGCATCAGAAGCGCCTGCGGATGGCCGAGAGCGGGGCACCGAACGTGTTCGAGCGCCAGGGCGTCGACGACTTCCTGCGCGACCTCGGCCATCGCAGCCTCGGCACGGTACACCCCCTTCTCGACATCTACTGGCTGCAGGCCGGGGACCGGGTCGCGGCGACGTGGGCCGGCGTGAACGACGGCAAGCGCCTGTCGGGCCTCATGAACTCGTTCGATCCGGCTCTCGCGGCCAATCATCCGGGCGAGATCGTGCTGCGCGACGTGATCGAACTCGCATGCCGCAAGGGGCTGAAGGGCTTCGACCTCGGGACCGGCGACGCAACCTACAAGCTGAGCTGGTGCCCGACCGTCGACGAGCTTTTCGAGACCCATCTCGCCTTGAGCACCCGCGGCCTGCCCGTGAGTTGCAGCGAAGCGGTCTTCACATTCGCGAAGCGGCACATCAAGCGCTCCGACGGCGCGATGGCCCTCCTCCACCGGCTCGGCATCGCCTGAGCCCGCTCCTCACGCCGCCAGCGCGTCACCCTCCCCGCCGGCATCCGTCGTTGGGGAGAGCGAAACGACGGTGACGGCCTCGAGACCCGTCTTGAGGATCCGGTCGCGCAGCGCCCCCACGTTCTCCTGCGGCTGCGCGGCAGAGACCACGAGCAGCGCCGCATCCGGGGCCTTCTCGCTGAACTCCGGCAGGGCTGCTCCCGCGGGGTGCAGCATGAGGACAATGTCGTAGGTGTCCGCCAGCGCCCCGAGCACGAGGTCCGTGCCGCGGCGCGCTGCATCCACCTGCGGGGCGAGGCCCCTGCCCGCGGGCAGGACATGCGCGCGGCTGCGGGGATCGCGGAACAGCACCTCCCCGAAGGCCCGCTCGCCGTCGACGAGCTCCCGCAGGCCCGGCCTGTCGCCACCGATGACATTCGCGAACCGTCCCAGGCCAAAGCCCGTGTCGAGCAGCACGACGCGGAACCCTCGGGCCGAGACGCCCCGCGCGAGCGACATGGCGAAGGCCGCCTCGTCGTCCGGCGCGCCCGTGCCTGCGACGAGCACGAGGCGTGGCAGGCCCGACCCGTCGCCCGCCACCAGGTCGCAGAGCGCGGTGAGGTTGCCATGCCCTGCGGCCGCCACACCCGACGACGAGGTTCCGACCCGCTCGGGGCGCAGCGCGACGACGCCGTGGTCGCTGCGCCGCCCGCGTCCTCCGGGACTGGCCGGCCCGCCGGGCCCCGCGTGCTCGAGGCCCGCAAGCCTCACGAGCTCGATGGCCAGGATCGCCCCGACGGCGAGCACGAGCGTCGCGACGGTCACGGCGATCAGGGTGACGGCCGGCTTCGGGAAGTAGGGATCGGAGGCGGGAGCCGCGCGCGAGATGATACGGGCATCGGCGGGAAGCGATTGCAGCGTATCGCGGGTGCTCGCCTCGCGGTAGCGCGCGAGCATCGACTCCAGGAGATCGCGCTGCGCCTTCGCCTCGCGCTCGAGCGCCCTCAGCTCGACCTCCCGGGAGTTCGCTTCGGCCGATTGGACCTTCAGCCCCTCGAGCTCCGACAGAAGGTCCCGCTCGCGCTCTGCCGCGACGACCGCATCCGCCTCGAGCGAGCGAACGATCTTGGCGATCTCGTCGCGGATCTGGCTCCTGAGGTCGCCGAGCTGAGAGCTCAGCTCCAGCATGCGCGGATGCCGGGGCCCTAGCGTGCTCGACAGCTCGGCGATTTCCGAGCGCAGCCGCACGGCCTCGCCGACCAGGCCCTGGATCAAGGGAGAGTTCGTCACGTCGGCGGCTTCGACGGGCCGGCCCGACTGGAGTTGCTGGCGCAACAGGCGGGCGCGCGCATCGGCCGAGCTCTTGTCGGCGCGTGCGCTCGCGAGCTGCGTCGCGAGCTCGGAGAGCTGCTGACCGGACAGGGTCCGCGCCGTGGTGTCTCCGCTCGGCAGAGAGCCGAACAGGCTGTGCTCCGCCCGGTAGCGCTCCACCGACGTCTCGGCGTCTCCGACGCGCTGCCGAAGCTGCTCGATCTGTGCGTCGAGCCACAGGCTCGCCTCGCGCGTCGTGTCACGCTTCGCCGCCCGCTGCATCTCGAGATATTCCTCGGCGACAGCGTTCGCCACTTGCGCGGCCAGAAGCGGATTGGCAGCGGAGAACTCGATCGCGATGACCCGCGACTGGTCGATCTGGTAGACGGTCAACCGGTCATAGAACGCTTCGAGCAACTGGTCCTCGGCCGCCTCACGCTCGGAGCCGAGGCCGACCGAGCGCATGATCGCCCGGATAGGGCCTCCGGAGGGAGCGAATTCCGGGTTCTGCGCGAGGTTCAATCGCCGGATCACGGTACGGCTCAGGTCTCCTGCCAGAATCAGCTGGACCTGGCTGCGGATCGCCTCCTGGTCGAGGATACTGCGCTCGCTCGACGTCACGTTCTGCGGCCGGGTGTAGACCGTCTCCTGGTTCTCCACCAGGAGCTTGGCAGACGAGCGGTAGAGCGGCGTCTGAAGGGCAAGCCAGCCGATCGTCAGGGCGAGGACGACCACCAGCGGGACGATCACGCAGGCACGGCGGCGCCAGACACTGGCGAGGAGCCCGGCTGCCGTCAGTCCGGCGGCAAGCTCCTCGTCCCTCGTGGGCTGTGTGTTGATCGGCGCACGCATGAGCTACTTCCCTCTGGTCCGCCGATCACAGACCATCACGGTAACTTTTGGGTTAAGCGCCCCCCTCAGCCTTTTGTTAACCCTGTTCAGATACTTGAAACCTCTCTTCTAGACGGTCTTCCAGGGGCCCCGCATGTCCGCACGCATCCTCATGCTCTGCGTCCTGCTCGCCACCGCGCTCGCAGGTTGCGCCGGGCAAACCAGGATCGACGACCGCTTCGCGGCGAGCCTCTCGGATCCCTACCGGCTGGGTTCCGGCGACCAGCTTCGCGTCGTCGTGTTCGGACAGGAGGGGCTGACGAACAGCTACCTCGTCGATGCGGTCGGCAACATCTCCATGCCGCTCGTCGGAACGATCCCCGCGCAGGGCCGCACGCCGCAGGAGATCGAGCGGGCGGTCACGTCCGCCCTGGCGGGGGGCTATCTGCGAAATCCGTCGGTGTCGGTGCAGGTCGAGACCTATCGTCCCTTCTTCATCCTCGGCGAAGTGCGCAACCCCGGGAAGTTCACCTATGTCGACGAACTGACGGGGCGCCGTGCCGTCGCGATCGCCGGCGGATTCACGCCACGCGCCGTCGAGCGCCAGATCGAGATCTCGCGCGTCGTGGACGGCGTGGTGATGGAAGCGCGCGTGCCGATCGACTATCCGGTGTTGCCGGGCGACACGATCCGCGTCCTAGAGCGCTGGTTCTGAGCTGATGCGCATCCCGGAGGGACCGTTGCGCATCATTCACTGCTTCCGTGCGCCGGTCGGCGGCCTCTTTCGCCACGTCCAGGACCTTGCCCGGGAGCAGGAGGCGCGAGGCCACGCCGTCGGCGTGATCGCCGGCGCCGCGACAGGCGGGGCTACCGCCGAAGCGAAGCTCGACGCTCTCGCCGCCGACCTGACGCTCGGCGTGCGCAGGGTGCCGATGCCGCGACAGGCGGGCATCGGCGACCTCCGTGCCCTGCGCGCGGTGAAGGCGCATCTCATCGAGGTCGCACCGGACATCGTGCACGGACACGGCGCGAAGGGGGGGACCTATGCGAGGCTGGCCACACCGGCGCCTCCCGCACGGGTCTATACGCCCCACGGCGGAAGCCTGCACTACAGTCGCTCCAGTCCCGTCGGGCTCATCTATCTCGAGGCCGAGCGCTTCCTCGCCCGGAGGACCGAGGCGTTCCTGTTCGAGAGCGCCTACGGCCAGCGTGTCTTCGAGCGCAAGGTCGGCTCCACGCACGGCCGGGCCCGCGTGGTCCATAACGGCCTGCCGGAGAGCGACTTCGAGCCGGTCTCGCCCGCGGAGGACGCGCTCGAGTTCCTCTTCGTCGGCGAGCTTCGCCAGCTCAAGGGCGTCTCGGAGCTCCTGAGAGCTCTTGCCCTGCTGCACGGCGAGGGACGGCAGGTGCGCGCCGTCATCGGCGGTGACGGGCCCGACGCCGCGGCCTTCCGGCGGGAAGCGACGATCCTTGGCCTGGGGGATCACGTCGCCTTTCCCGGCGCACGTCCGGCGCGCGAGTTCTTTCCTCTCGCGCGGTGTCTCGTCGTGCCGTCGCGCGCGGAATCGCTTCCCTACATCGTGCTCGAGGCCGGAGCGGCGGGTGTCCCGACGATCGCGACCGATGTCGGCGGCGTCGCAGAGATCTTCGGCCCGCTGGCCGACCGGCTGGTGCCGGCACGGGATCCGCAGGCCCTGGCACGAGCCATGGCGCGCGCGCTCGACGCGCCAGAGGAGATGGCCCGGGACGCCGTGCAACTGCGGGCCCGCATAAGGGACCAGTTCTCGCTGTCACGCATGACCGACGACGTCCTCTCGGCCTATGCGGAGGCCATGTCTCCAATATCGGTTTAAGTCTTCCGAGATCATTGGCTGGTAAATCGCGATCCGATCGCTGCCCCCGGAGACAGGGCACGAATAGGAGCGCAGACGATGGAACAAGGTCAGGCAAACGCCGGCCAGGCGGCGGCCCCGGGAACCGATACCACGCCGGCCATTGATGCTTCACCCGCCGCAAGGCCCACGGGCCTCAGCGCGCTGGCCGAAGCGATCGCTCGGGAGCCGGTGGCGGACGCGATTTCGCCCGTCGTCTTCGCGGGCCTCGTCCGCACGCTCGAGTTCGTCATTCTCGTGTGCTGCGGCGCCCTCCTGCAGGCGGTGCTGGTCGTGCCGCGCGACGGCTTCAGCGTCGCGTATGTTCCGCTGATACTCGGCGGCTCCGTCGCGGCCGTCGTCGGCTTCCAGACCATGGGCTGCTATTCCGCGGGCGCTTTCCGCCAGCTCTTCCGGAACGGCGGCCGCCTCATCGCGGTCTGGGCGGGCGTGTTCGGCCTGATCGCCCTCGCCCTCTTCATGACGAGGCATGGCGTCCTGTTCTCGCGGGCCTGGCTGCTCGCCTGGTTCTTCACGGGCCTCGCCGCCCTCATCGCCTTCCGCGTCGGCGTCCTGCAGCTCGTGCGCCACTGGACGCGCAGCGGCCGGCTCGTGCGCCGCGCGGTCATCGTCGGCGGCGGAAGCAGCGCCGGGGATCTGATCGCGGCGCTCACGAAGGATCCCGACAACGACATCCGCATCTGCGGCATCTTCGACGACCGCTCGGACGACCGCTCGCCGCCCATCGTGCGCGGCTATCCCAAGCTCGGCACGGTGCATCAGCTCGTCGAGTTCGCGCGCCGCACACGGGTCGACCTTCTCATCGTCTCGCTGCCGATCACCGCGGAGCGGCGCGTCCTTCAGATGCTGAAGGAGCTCTGGGTCCTGCCGGTCGACATTCGGCTGAGCGCCCATACGAACGACCTGCGGCTGAGCCCGCGCGCCTATTCCTATATCGGCACCGTGCCCTTCCTCGACATCGCGGACCGGCCGGTGGCGGACTGGAACCGCGTCAAGAAGGCCTGCCTCGACTATGGCCTCGGCGGCCTCGCGATCCTCCTCGCCCTCCCCGTCATGGTGGCCGTCGCCGTCGCGATCAGGCTCGACAGCCGGGGGCCGGTCCTGTTCCGGCAGAATCGCTACGGCTTCAACAACGAGCTCATTCCCGTCTTCAAGTTCCGGTCGATGTATGTCGACCAGTGCGACGCGACGGCGACGAGGCTCGTCACGAAGGGCGACCCGCGCGTGACCCGCGTCGGCCGATTCATCCGCAAGACGAGCCTCGACGAGCTTCCCCAGCTCTTCAACGTGATGCGCGGCGAGCTCTCGCTCGTCGGACCGCGCCCCCATGCCCTGCAGGCGAAGGCGGCGAACCGGCTCTATGACGAAGTCGTCGACGGGTATTTCGCGCGGCACCGTGTGAAGCCGGGCATCACCGGCTGGGCGCAGATCAACGGCTGGCGCGGCGAGACCGACACGCAGGAGAAGATCCAGCATCGCGTCGAGCACGATCTCTATTACATCGAGAACTGGTCGCTGATGCTCGATCTCTACATCCTGGCGATGACGCCGTTCTCCCTGCTCATGAAGCGCGAGGGAGCCTATTGAGCGTCGCCCGCACAGCCGAGCCGCATTTCTCGCTCTCGCGCCTGGCGTTCTCCGCCAGGCGTTTCGTCATGGCCGCCATGGTCATGGCCGGGGGCATCGTCTATGTCGAGCCGTCGCCCCACGAACTCGTGGCCTTCGTGGCGATCGCAGTCTGTTTCGGAACAGGGCTCAGGATCCACCCGCGACTCTGGCCGATGACCTTCCTGCTCCTGGCCTACATCGCCTTCGGCATTCCGGCGATGCTGCAGACCGAGCCGCTGAAGGACGGCGTGACATGGATGGCCGTCTCGGCCTTCCTCGTCGGCACCTCCATACTCTATGCGAGCTTCGTGGCGGAGCTGCCGGAGGAGAACTTCGCCGTCATCGGCTGGGCCTACGTGGCCGCGGCCATGGTGCCGGCCATCACCGGCACGCTCGGCTATTTCGGCGTCGGCGGGGCCGATCTCTTCGTGCTGTACGGTCGCGCGCGAGGCACCTTCAAGGATCCGAACGTCCTCGGGCCCTTCCTCATCCTGCCGTTCCTGTTCCTTGCCGACGGCGCCCTCCGGGGAAGCCTACGCCAGGCGATGTGGCGGGCGGTGCTCATGCTGCCGATCGTGGCGGCCGTCTTCTTCAGCTTCTCGCGCGGCGCCTGGGGGCACCTCGTGCTCTCATGCGCGCTTCTCGCCTTCTTCACCTTCGCCTTGTCGCACTCGATCTTCGCCCGGCTGAGGGTGCTGATCGTGATCGCCGTCGGCGCGATGGCGCTCGTGGCTGCGCTCGGCGCGGCTCTGTCCGTGCCGAAGGTCCAGGCCCTGTTCTCCGAGCGGGCCCAGCTCACGCAGCAATACGACACCGGCCACGAAGGGCGCTTCGGGCGGTGGGAGCGGGGCTTCGCCCTCGCCCTCGAGAAGCCTCTGGGCATAGGGCCGCTGCAGTTCGCGAAGCACTTTCCCGAAGACCCCCACAACACCTATCTCAACGCGCTGATGTCCTTCGGCTGGGGCGGTGCGCTCGCCTACTACGCCCTCGTCATTTCGACGATCATACTCGGGGCGCGTGCCGTCTTCGTGCCGACCCCGTGGCAGCGCCACACGATCGTCGCCTACTCGACGTTCCTGCCTCTCGCCCTGCTCAGCGCCGTCATCGACACCGACCACTGGCGTCACTACTTCCTGGTGGTGGGATGTCTCTGGGGCCTCATCGCCGCGACGCACGCCTATCGGCGCGCCCCCTGATCAGCAGGCGAAGCGGGCCTTATCGATCCGGCACAGGCCGGCCTCGCTGAGATAGGCCCCGGGATCCGGCGGGCGCCACGCGCCCGCGAAGGCCGAACCCGCGCCGGTCAGCGAGTTGGCCGCGGCGACGGCCTCGAACTGCATGGCGAATCGACCGAAATACTGCCCGTCGAACACGACGAGGTCCGCCGCGTAGCAGGTGAGAATCGGGAGAATCAGCCGCAGAACCTTCATGCCCGCACAATGTCACCCGGATCTTGTCTCGAGTTAAACCTCGCCGGGTCAATTTAGTGCAGGTTTTAGCGAAAGACGACCCGCCGCGGCACACCGCGTGCCGGGATGGCGCATCTGCGGAGGCGCAAGGCCTCGGCGCTCACGAAATATGCGTTCTCGGCGGGAAAAGCGATGGTCGGAGTGGCAGGATTTGAACCTGCGACCCCTGGTCCCCCAGACCAGTGCGCTAACCGGGCTGCGCCACACTCCGATGCCCATCGGGCGGAGTGTGATTAACCCGCCATCGCGCGCCGCGCAAGGGGCGGACAGGGCTCGCACCGCCGGGCCGCAAATTTAGAGATTCCGAAACCGGATCCGGTGCAAGACCGGATGCAAGTCATCGGTGGGACGTCAGTCGCACCGTCATCCGAACAACTTGCAGCTGGGGGCTGGGGGCTTTTGCGAGACGTCATCAAGAAACTGAATCCGTCGTTGCCGATGAAGATCTCGATCATGATGGTCGCGGCACTGACGATGCTGGGTCTCGCGGCACAGGCGACGGCTTACTACACGATGCGCGGCGAGGCTGCGGAGCGGGCCACGCGCACCCAGGCGGCGAACATGGCCGTCGCATGGGACGTGCTGCGCGGCTATGGCCGCGACTTCCGGGTGGCGAACGGGACGTTCTATGCGGGCAGCACCGCCCTGAACGGCTTCTACGAGCCGGTGGACCGCGTGAAGGAGCTCGTCGGCGGCACCGCCACGATCTTCATGGGCGACACGCGCGTGTCCACCAATGTGAAGAAGCCCGACGGGTCGCGCGCCGTGGGGACGCAGCTTGCCCCGGGAGCCGTGCACGACGCCCTCTTCGTCCGGGGCGAGCCTTATCGCGGCGAGGCCGACATCCTCGGCACGAGCTTCTTCACGGCCTACGACCCGATCAAGAACGCCGCCGGCGAGACGGTGGGCGTGCTTTACGTCGGCATCCCGCAGGACGAGTTCTTCGCACCGGTCGACGCGCTGGCCTGGAAGATGGCGGGCATCAGCGCCACCGTCCTGCTCCTGATGGCGGCGGCGGCCCTCTGGCTCGCGCGGCGCATGTTCGCACCGCTTCAGGGTCTCGCCCGCGCGATAGACCGGGTGGCGGACGGCGACACTCAGGTTTCCATCCCGGGCCTCGAGCGCTCGGACGACGTCGGCCACATGGCCGCTGCCGTCTCCCGGCTGAAGCAGGCGGCCGTGGAGAAGCTGCGTGTGGAGGCTGAGGCAGCGGAGCGGCGGCGGGAGGCCGAGAGCGAGCGGGCGGCGTCCGAGGAGAGCCGGCGCGCGGCCTCCGAGGAGCAGGAGATCGTGGTCGGCGAGATCGGCCGCGGCCTGTCGCGGCTGTCCGACGGCGATCTCGGCTACCGGATCGCGCGCGCCTTCCCGGCGAATTACGAGCAGCTGAAGGCGGACTTCAACGGCGCGATGGCGCAGCTCGAGGAGGCGATGCGCACGATCGCGGCCTCGACGACGGCGATCCGCTCGGGCACGGGCGAGATCAGCCAGGCCTCCGACGACCTGTCGCGGCGCACCGAGCAGCAGGCGGCGAGCCTCGAAGAGACGGCGGCCGCCCTCGACGAGATCACGGCGACCGTGAAGCGCACGGCGGACGGGGCCGGTCACGCCCGCGACGTGGTCGGCCGCACGACGTCGCTCGCCGAGCAGTCCGGCGCGGTGGTCGGCGACGCGGTGAAGGCGATGAGCGGCATCGAGGCGTCCTCGAAGGAGATCTCGCAGATCATCGGCGTGATCGACGAGATCGCCTTCCAGACGAACCTGCTGGCGCTGAACGCGGGCGTCGAGGCGGCGCGGGCGGGCGACGCCGGCAAGGGCTTCGCGGTCGTCGCGAGCGAGGTGCGGGCGCTCGCCCAGCGCTCGGCCGAGGCGGCGAAGGAGATCAAGGGCCTGATCGACAACTCGACCGCGCAGGTCGACCAGGGCGTCGACCTCGTCGCCCGCACCGGCGAGGCGCTGAAGGAGATCGCCGCGCAGGTCGCCGAGATCAACGCCATCGTGCGCGACATCTCGGCCTCGGCGCAGGAGCAGGCGACCGGCCTTGCGGAGGTCAACACCGCCGTCAACCAGATGGACCAGGTGACGCAGCAGAACGCGGCGATGGTCGAACAGCAGACGGCGGCCTCGCACACGCTGTCGAACGAGACGGGCGAGCTCGTCCGCCTCGTCTCGCGCTTCCGCCTGACGGGCGAGGCCCAGAGGGCGCATGGCGCAGAGCCGGCAGAGGCGCGGCGCCCGGCGCCCGCACGGCCGGCCCGGCGCCCGGCCACGCACGGCAACGCCGCGCTCCGCATGGAGCCCGCCAACGAGGACCAGGGCTGGGAGGAGTTTTAAGGCCGAAGCGAACCGGTGGCGGGCCGTGCCGACCCTGAGCGGGATGAGGAAAAGCGGGAACCGGTTTCCCGCCCGCATCCCGCTCCAAACCGCTGGAAACGGCCGCGTTCATGATTTCTGCTCGAATCGACCAGAAATCACCGTGATCTAGAGGTCGGCCTCGCGCCGAAGGTCCTGCAGGATACGGCGGCAGTCCTGCAACTCGCGCAAGACGGCCCGGAGAGCCCTCACCGCCTCCGCGTCGAGCGGGGCCCGGGCCGTTGCAGCGACGGGCGGCTCCGGCAGCTCGTCCTCGTCGGTCTCCCAGGCGGGGTCGGCATCCTCGGGGGCCGGCTCCTCCACATCGAGGTCGGCCTCGTGCTCCTCGCCCGCGAATTCGGCCGGATCCTCCGGATCCTGCTCGGGCTCCACCGTCTCGGCGAGCGGGGGCTCGACGTGCTGGCGCAGCTTCTTCGGTGCGTACTCTGACAGCGGATCCGTGGGCCCGACGCGCAGCGTGGGCGGGGGCTGCACCTCGTGGACGGCGTCAGGGTCCTCGCCGCGTCCGATCGCGGCGACGTGCCGAACGCCCCGTTCCTTCAGGATCCGCTGGGCGCCCTTGATCGTGTAGCCCTCGCCGTAGAGGATCTGCTTGATCCCCTTCAGGAGATCGAGATCCTCGGGCCGATAGTAGCGCCGCCCGCCGCCCCGCTTCATCGGGCGGATCTGCGAGAACCGCGTCTCCCAGAAGCGCAGCACGTGCTGCGGCAGATCGAGCTCCTCGGCGACCTCGCTGATCGTGCGGAATGCCTCGGGGGCCTTCTCGCTCATCGTTCGGTCGCGTCGCCGTTCTGCCCGTTCACCAGCGACTCGTTGATGCGCTGCTTCAGAACGGCGCTCGGCTTGAACACGAGAACGCGGCGTGGCTCGATCGGCACTTCCTCCCCGGTCTTCGGGTTCCGGCCGACCCGCTCACCCTTGTCGCGGACGACGAACGAGCCGAAGGAGGAGAGCTTCACCGTCTCCCCCTCCTCCAGGCAATCCGAGATCTCGGAGAGCACCATCTCGACGAGCTCCGAGGATTCCGTCCTCGAAAGCCCCACCCTCTGGTAGACGGCTTCGGCCAGATCCGCGCGCGTGACAGTCCGTTCACCCATCGGCTCAGGCTCCGCCCCCTCGTGCACCGCGGTCATCCGCAAAATTCACCGCGCGCAACGCTAGATCCATGTTCTGAGACGGTCAACCGCGCCGGCGGCGGGTTACCATCTCACGACCACCGCGCCCCAGGTGAAACCGCCGCCCATGGCCTCGAGCATGACGATGTCGCCCTTGGAAATGCGGCCGTCACGGCACGCCACGTCGAGCGCCAGCGGTATCGAAGCGGCCGATGTGTTGCCGTGCTTCGCGATCGTGGCGACCACCTTCTCGTCCGGCCAACCGAATTTGCGGGCCGTGGCATCGATGATGCGCTTGTTGGCCTGATGCGGCACGAACCAGTCGATATCGTCCGGCGTCAGGCCGACCTCACTGAGGACGCCGTCGATGACGTCGGACACCATGCCGACGGCGTGACGGAAGACGTCCCGTCCCTCCATCCGCAGATGCCCGACCGTGCCGGTCGAGCCGGGGCCGCCGTCCACATAGAGCTTCGACTTGTGCTGTCCTTCCGAGCGGAGCTGGCTGCCGAGGATGCCACGACCTTGCGGACCATCCTCCTCCTCGGACGATTCGAGGACCACCGCGCCGGCGCCATCGCCGAACAAGACGCAGGTCGTTCTGTCCTGCCAGTCGAGGATGCGCGAGAAGGTCTCCGCCCCGATCACCAGAGCGCGGCGCGCGCGCCCGGCCGTGATGAAGAGATCGGCGGTGGCCATCGCATAGACGAAGCCGGAGCACACCGCCTGCATGTCGAAGGCCATGCCGTGATGCATGCCCAGCATGTCCTGCACGGCAACCGCAGTCGCGGGGAAGGTGTTGTCGGGCGTCGCGGTGGCGAGGACGATCAGGTCGATGTCGGCTTCCGTGCGGCCCGCGCTCTCCAGGGCGGCTCGCGCAGCCTTCAGCGCCAGATGGGAGGTAAACTCCCCCTCGCCCGCTATATGCCGCTCCTCGATGCCCGTGCGCTGGGTGATCCACTCGTCGGAGGTTTCGACGATCTTGGCGAGGTCGGCGTTCGTCAGCACGCGCTCGGGCAGGAAGGAGCCCGTGCCGGTCACGATCGAGCGCGTCTTCTTCACGTCGCCACCGCCGCGCCGGCCATGTCGTCCGCCACGCTTCCGTCCATCGCCCGGGCCAGCTCGATGCCGGCCGCGATCTTCGCCTGGAGCTCGTTGATCGCCATATCGCGGCCAACGGAGATCGCCGCGGCCACGCCCTCGGCATCGGCGCCGCCATGGCTCTTGATGACGATCCCGTCGAGGCCCAGGAACACCCCGCCATTCGCTCGGTTCGGGTTCATTTTCTCGCTTACTGTCTTCAGCGCACCGGAGGCGAGCAGGAAGCCCAGCCGGCTCAGGAGGCTGCGTTTCAGGGCCGCCCTCAGATAGGTCGAGACCTGGCGAGCGGTTCCCTCGGCGGTCTTCAGGGCAATGTTGCCGCTGAACCCCTCGGTGACGACGACGTCGACGGTTCCCTTGCCGATGTCGTCGCCCTCCACGAAACCGTGATAATCGAGGGGGAAATCGCCTTCCCTCAGGATCTTGCCGGCAACGCGCACATATTCGAGCCCCTTGACCTCCTCCACACCGACATTGAGGAGCCCGACGGTGGGCCGTTCGAGCCCGAAGAGGGCACGCGCCATCGCGCCGCCCATCACGGCGAAGTCGACGAGCTGCGCCGGCGTCGCGCCGATCGTCGCCCCGACGTCGAGAACGATGCTCTCCCCCCGCAAGGTCGGCCAGATCGCCGCGATGGCGGGACGCTCGATGCCGGGCATCATCTTCAGGCAGAACTTCGACATCGCCATGAGCGCGCCGGTGTTCCCGGCCGAGACCGCGAAGTCGCAGCGGCCGTCCCGCACCGCCTCCAGCGCCAGCCACATCGACGAGGTCCGGCGGCCCTGCCGCAGTGCCTGGCTGGGCTTGGCGTCCATCGCGACGGCGACGTCGGTGTGGGCAACTTCGGAGACGGCCTTCAACTCGGCATGGCGTGAAAGCACCGGCTCGATCTGCGCGCGATCACCGAAGAACACGAAGCTCGAGTCGGGATAGCGCTCGCGCAGCATCGCGGCGCCGGGGATCACGACCGTTGGGCCGTGGTCGCCGCCCATGGCATCGACGGAGATTCTAACGTTGCGCGACATCCGGCTCGGCAAAGTGCAGAAAAAAGGGAATGGCTTTCAATGAGGAAGCCTCTCTCGGAGTGGCGGGACAATAGCGGACGAACGACAGGACTCAACCGGTTTCTGCACCGGGCGCCGGACCGATGGCTACTCCCGCGTCTCGCCGTCCTTCAACCGCGCCAGCGACGAGAAAGGCGAAGGCTCTTTCGGTTCGTCGCCCGCTTCGGCCACGGCCTCGAACTCGACTCCGGCCTTGCGGGGGTATGGCGAGAGCCCGATCGCCACGTGCTCGATCACGAGCCCGCCCACATCGATCGAGCCGCCCACCATCGGCTCGAGGTCGGATTCCTCGGAGGCGAGTTCCTCGGGTGTCAGCTCGACATGCAGCACCGGGCTTCCCTCGGGCGCGTAGATCGTGTCGATGGCCTCGTCGATCGGTTCGGAGACCGGCTCGAGCGTCACGACACAGGTCTGCACCACCTCGCCCGCGACATGGCCTCGAACGCGAAGGCCGGCCTTGCCGTGGCGCGTGACATGCAGGCTCGCCTTCAGCGATTCGACCGCGGGTACGGACAGGAACGTCGCCAGAGCTTGCCGTTGTGCAGCCGACGGCACCAGCTCGAGGTCGAGCCCGCCCTCCGGGACCTCGTCGCGGCGGACCGCGTGGCTGAACGGAAGGGTGTCCTGGGGCATCCTCGGCTCCTCAAGCTGTCGGCCAGGCGAGCTCGCCCCGGCGCAGGTCGTCGTAGGCGGCATCCCGAAGCGTCGCTTCGGCCGCAAGTGCATACTGCGCGAGCCGCCTTGCCTGGGCGTCCGGATCGCGGCCCAGGATGTTTGCGGCGATTCCCTCTGCAAGTGCCGCCTCGTCGCGGGCCTCCAGAGCGGGCTCGTAGCGCCCGGCGCGTCCGTAGAACGCCTCACCCATCTTCCGGATCCGCTTCGGCACGATAAGATCGCCCACGCCCATCTCGCGCAGGCTGCGATCCATGTCGCGGAAAAGCGTGTCGAAGAGATGCTGCCCGAAGCGGCGCCCGTCCTCTCCTTCCGCCCGCAGGCGGCGCAAGACCAGGATCACATGCAGGACGATGAGGTCGTAGCGCCCTTCCGGCGTGTCGGGCACACCGATCTCGGCATAGAAGACTGGCTGTCGCGCCTGGGCCACCACGGCATCGTAGAGCGGCCGGGCGGCGTCACGGGCGGCGGGGCGGAAGAGTCGCTGAAGCATCCGGATTATCCTGGGTTCCTCCCGTCGCGGTCGGCTTTCGTTTGCAATGTCCCGATCCGCAATGTAGGTGACTTGACCTGAAATCGCACACTGGCTGACGACATGGCTGCTCACAAGGTGCACATGACCCCAGATCGACGGCACGCCCGGGCGCGGTGGTTCGGCGTCGCGGCGGCTGCGGCCGCCATCCTGCCCCTCGCGCTGGGCGGTTGCGAATCCTTCACCCGCACGACGAAGCACGGCTACATACTTTCGCAGACGGCGCTTGACCAGGTGCCGGTGGGGTCGAGCCAGGAGCAGGTCCGCTTCGCGCTCGGCACGCCGTCGACGACGGCGACCTTCGGCAACGAGGTCTGGTACTACATCTCGCAGACCTCCGAGACCACCGCGTTCCTCGCCCCGAAGATCGTCGACCAGCGGGTCCTCGCCATCTATTTCGACGACGCCGGCATCGTCGAGAACATCGCGAATTACGGTCTCGAGGACGGGCAGGTCGTGGACTTCATCGGCCGCACCACACCCACGACGGGTGCCGAGGTCACGCTTCTGCGGCAGATCTTCTCCTCCGCTGTCGGAGAGGTCGTCGACTGATCCCGAGTTTTCCGGCCTAGACAGGAAAAGCCCCGCGAGAGATGTCTCGCGGGGCTTTCTTCTTGGATTGCGCCCGACGTCAGTGGGCCAGGACGGCGAGCAGCAGGAGCGCGACGATGTTCGTGATCTTGATCATCGGGTTGACCGCCGGACCGGCCGTGTCCTTGTAGGGATCGCCGACCGTGTCGCCGGTCACCGCGGCCTTGTGGGCTTCCGATCCCTTGCCACCGAAGTGGCCGTCCTCGATGTACTTCTTCGCATTGTCCCAGGCCCCGCCTCCGGCCGTCATGGAGATCGCGACGAAGAGCCCGGTCACGATGACGCCGAGCAGCATGGCGCCGAGGGCGGAGAACGCGGCCGACCGCCCGGCGATCGCCTCGACGGCGAAATAGACGACGATCGGCGAGAGGACGGGCAGAAGCGAGGGGACGATCATCTCCCGGATCGCCGCCTTCGTCAGAAGATCGACGGCCCGGGTGTAGTTCGGCCTGACAGTGCCTTCCATGATGCCGGGGTTCTCCCGGAACTGGCGACGCACCTCCTCGACGATCGATCCGGCCGCCCGTCCGACGGCCATCATGCCCATCGAGCCGAACAGATACGGCAGGAGCCCGCCGAAGAAGAGCCCGACGACGACGTAAGGGTTCTGCAGGGAGAAGTTCGGCTCGACCCCTTCGAAGTACGGGAACCGCGCGGTGTCCGACATGAAGTAGGTCAGGTCCTCCGTATAGGCGGCGAACAGGACGAGCGCGCCGAGACCCGCCGATCCGATGGCGTAGCCCTTTGTCACCGCCTTCGTCGTGTTGCCGACCGCGTCGAGAGCATCCGTCGTGCCGCGGACGTCGGCGGGCAGATCCGCCATCTCGGCGATGCCGCCGGCATTGTCGGTCACCGGCCCGAAAGCATCGAGGGCCACCACGACGCCGGCGAGCGCGAGCATCGTCGTCACCGCCACGGCGATGCCGAAGAGCCCCGCGAGCTGGTAGGTCACGACGATGCCGGCGATGATCACGATCGCCGGCAAGGCGGTCGCCTCCATCGACACGGCGAGGCCCTGGATCACGTTCGTGCCGTGGCCGCTCACCGAGGAGTTCGCGATCGAGCGCACGGGCCGGTAGTTGGTGCCGGTGTAGTATTCCGTGATGACGATGATCACGGCCGTGACGACGAGGCCGGCGATGCCGCACCAGTAGAGGTCCCAGCCCGTCATCGTCACACCGCGCACCGTCTCGAACTCCGTGTCCATGCCGAAGAGCAGCATGGTGACGGGCCAGAGCACGATCGCCGAGAGCACACCGGTGGCGATGAAGCCCTTGTAGAGGGCCCCCATGATCGAGCCGGTCGAGCCGAGGCGGACGAAGAACGTGCCGACGATCGAGGTCACGACGCAGGCGGCGCCGATCGCCAGCGGATAGAGCATGGCGGATGCCAGGAAGTCGGTGCCGACGAAGTAGATCGACGCGAGCACCATCGTCGCGACGACGGTCACCGCGTAGGTCTCGAAGAGGTCGGCCGCCATGCCCGCGCAGTCGCCGACATTGTCGCCGACATTGTCCGCGATCGTCGCGGCGTTCCGCGGGTCGTCCTCTGGGATCCCCGCCTCGACCTTGCCGACGAGATCGCCGCCCACGTCGGCGCCCTTCGTGAAGATGCCGCCGCCGAGCCTCGCGAAGATCGAGATCAGCGACGCGCCGAAGCCGAGCGCCACGAGCGCGTCGATGACCGTGCGGTCATTTGGCTCGTAGCCGACGAACGAGGTGAGGATCAGGAAATAGGCCGCCACGCCGAGGAGCGCGAGGCCGGCGACGAGAAGCCCCGTGACCGCTCCGGCGCGGAAGGCGATGGACAGGCCGGCGGCGAGGCTGCGGCTCGCGGCCTGGGTCGTGCGCACGTTCGCCCTCACGGAGACGAGCATGCCGATGAACCCGGCGGCGGCCGAGAGTATCGCGCCGAGCGCGAAGCCGATCGCGGCCGTGAACGAGAGGAACCAGGCGACGAGCGCGAAGATCACGACGCCGACGATGCCGATCGTCGTGTATTGGCGCGTGAGGTAGGCCTGCGCCCCCTCCTGAATGGCGCCGGCTATCTCCTGCATGCGCTGGTTGCCCGCATCGGCCGCCATGACCGACTGGATCGCCCAGACGCCGTAGACGATGGATAAAGCTCCGCAGGCGACGATCACCCAGAGTGTCATAGACATGGGTCAGCAGTCCCGTTTTATGGTTTGAGCTGGCTTGTTGCGGCGCGTCTTCTCCGTCCGGGCTGTCGCCCGAACCTCGATCCCCCCTATCGATGCCCTTCGCGGACCGGGGCGAGCCTTCCGCGCGCCACCCGCTTCTGCCGGGCGAGCGGCGGCGGACGCTGGTGGATCGCCCGGCCGTTACGCAGCGATACTGCGCCGCTCCAGCAGCATGAGCCAGCCAAGCAGCCCCAGGCAAGCGATTACAGCAGGAAAAACCGCAAGATTAACGCTCTCCCACCCGTAGACATCGAGCAGGCTTCCCGAAAGGAAGGAAGAAAGCGCCACGCAGCCGAAGACGCAGACGTCGTTGAAGCCCTGCACTTTGTTGCGCTCCTCGGGGCGGTGGCAGTCCGTCACCATCGCCGTCGCGCCGATAAAGCCCAGGTTCCAGCCGAAGCCGAGGAGAACCAGCGCTCCCCAGAAATGCGCGAGCTCGATACCGGCGAGCGCCACCGCGCCGCAGCCGGCGAGCAGCAGAAGACCGGCGGCGATGATGCGGGGCTTGCCGAAACGGGAGATCAGCCGCCCGGTCACGAAGCTCGGCGCGAACATCGCGAGCGCGTGCCACTGGATGCCGAGCGCCGCCTCGCCGACACCGAAGCCGCAGCCCAGCATGGCGAGCGGAGCAGCCGTCATGACGAGGGTCATCAGGGCATAGGTCGCCATGCCGCACAGCACCGCGACCACGAATCGCGGCTGCCGCAGGATCTCGCTCATCGGCGTCCCGGTCGATCCGCCACCCGGTCCGGCCTTCGGCGGCAGCGGAATGCGCAGGAAGGTCAGGATCCCGGCCGCCACGACAGCGAGGAGCGCCACGGCCGCGAACGGTCCGGCGAGGCTGTAGGGCGCGAACATGTCGCGCGTGAAGATCACGAGTTGTGGCCCCACGATCGCCGCGGCGACGCCGCCGGCGAGGACCCACGAGATGGCCCGAGGCCGGAACGCGTCGCTGGCCGTGTCCGCGGCGGCGAAGCGGTAGAGCTGGATGTGGCCGCCGTAGAAACCCGCGAAGAGCGTTCCGAGGCAGAAGAGCCAGAAATGTGCGAGCACGAGGCCCGCGACGCACAGGACCCCGCCGAGGAAGCCGAGCCCCGCGCCGAAGATGAAGCCCGCGCGTCGGCCGATCCGGCGCTGCAGCAGCGACGCCGGGGCCGTCGCCAGCGCCTGGCCGACGACGAAGGCCGAGATCGGCAGCGTGGCCCACGCCGTCACAGGGGCGATCGTCGCGCCGACGATGCCGCCGGTCGCGATGATGACGGTTGCCTGGGAACCGCCGAGGGCCTGCCCGAGCGAGAGAATGAGCGCGTTGCGCCTGGCGAGCCGGTCGCCGGCGGCGGCGTGGGTTGCGTCCAAGGCGGCGGACCCGACCTCAGAATCGCCGACGGCCGCGGCGCAGGAGCCAGGTCCCCGTCAGGGCGAGGATCAGGACCAGCAGGAGGACGAGCAGGATCATGACGCCGACGGCCCCCAGCACGGCTGCGAACGTGTCCCAGAAGCCGATCTGCGCGACCAGGATGACAAGGAGGATGAAGATCAGGATTGGCATGATCGGCTGTCCGCTATTCGGCCTCGGGGCGGCGACGCTACGCCACGGGAATAGGCTGGACAAGCCGTAGTTCCGCGCACCTGCCGCGCTCAGCCCGTGTGGCTGAAGGAGCGCCTGGAGAACCCGCTCGGCGTGCCGCCACGATGGAACATCGCGGGGCCCTCCCCGTCGCGGATCTCGCCGATCGCCGTGACCGGGGTGCCTGCGTCGGTGGCAACCTTCTCGAACGCCTCTGATGCCTCCGGGGGGATGGCACAGAGGATCTCGTAGTCGTCCCCGCCGGTCACCGCGAGCTCCAGCATCGCGGGATCCTGCGCCGCGGCGGCACGAACCGCCGGCGAGAGCGGAACGTGATCGAGATCGACGGCGGCGCCGACGCCGGAGACCTTGCAGAGCTTGTCGAGATCGCCCGCGAGACCGTCGGAGACGTCCAGGGCGGCGGTGGCGTGACGGCGGAGCGCGTCGGCCAGTCCGGTCCGCGGCTGCGGCACGCTGTAGCGGTCGAGGAGATGCCGGCGGTGCCCCTCGTCGAGGTGACCGAGCCGGCTGTCCGCGGTGGCGGCGAGAAGGCCCAGTGCCGCGTCACCGATCGTGCCGGTGACGTAGATCCGGTCTCCGGGCCGCGCCCCGCTTCGACGCACCATCGCGCCCTTCGGGACGGTCCCGATCGCCGTGATCGAGACGACGAGGCCGTCTGCGCGAATCGTGTCCCCGCCCAGGAGGTCGATCCCGTAGGTCGACTGATCGGCGGCCAGTGCGGCCGTGAACTCCGACAGCCACGCCTCTTCCCAGCGGGCGCCGAGACCCAGGAGCATGAGGTAGCCGAGCGGCCGGGCGCCCTTCGCGGCGAGGTCGGAGAGGTTCACCCGCAAGGCCTTGCGGGCGATGTTGCCCGGCGTTTCGTCCGGCAGGAAGTGGTAGCCGGCGGCGATGCCGTCCTTCGTCAGCACGAGATCGCAGCCGTCCGGCGGCGCGAGGCTCGCGGCATCGTCCGTCAGATCGAAGGTGCCGGCGCGGCCGGCGAGCGGCCGGAAGAAGCGGGAGATCAGCTCGTGCTCGTCGACGGCCGCCATACTCACGCCCGACCGGCCGGAAACTCGTCGGCCCGGATGCGGCGGCCCAGCGTGTCGAGCACGGCGTTCGCGAAGGACGGCTCCTCGCCCTCCTCGAAGAACGCGCGTGCGATGTCGACATACTCGGAGATGATCGCGCGAACGGGCACGTCGCGCCGCATCAGCAGCTCGTACCCGGCGGCCCGAAGGATGGCGCGAAGCGTGACGTCGAGACGCTTGAGCGGCCACCCCTCCGCCAGCACGCGGTTCACCTCCGCGTCGACTTTCCGCTGCTCGGCGACGACGCCGCGCAGGAGGTCCCGGAGGAAGTTCACGTCCGGCGGCACCATCTCGTCCTCGGCGACCTCGTCGGCGAGGCGCCTGCTCTCGAACTCCGCCAGCGTCTCGAGGAGATCGCGACCGCCCACGTCCATCTGGTAGAGCGCCTGCACCGCGACGAGACGCGCCGCGCTCCTCCGGTTCGGGCGTCGCTGGCCAGGTTTGTCCTTTCGGGGCTCGTCAGCCATCAGTCGTCACCGATCAGGCTCGCCCGCACCGACATCATGTCGAGCGCGGCGCGCGCGGCCGCTCCGCCCTTGTCCTTCTTGCGGCGGTCGGCGCGCTCCCATGCCTGCTCGCTGTCCTCCACCGTCAGGATGCCGTTCCCGAGGCAGAGGCGATGCTTCACCGCAAGATCCATCACGGCGCGGGCCGACTCGCCCGCAACGATGTCGTAGTGGCTCGTCTCGCCCCTGATGACGCAGCCGAGCAGGACGAAGGCGTTGTAGCCGCGGTCGAACTCGCCGCTCGTGCCTTCGATCGCATAGGCGAGCGCCGCCGGGATCTCGAGCACGCCGGGCACGGTGACGCGCTCGATCTGCGCGTCGTAGGCGGACAGCACGTCGGCCGCCCCCGCGTAGAGCTCGTCCGCCAGTTCCGGATAGAAGCGGGCCTCGATGACGAGGACCCTCGGCCCTGTGCCGTCCATGTTCACTCCATTTCCCGAAGCCGCGCCACATATCGCGCGAGCATGTCGATTTCCAGGTTCGCCCCGTCTCCGTCCCGCATGCCGCCCCACGTCGTCGCGGCGAGGGTGTGCGGAATGAGGGTGAGCCAGAAGCGCGCGCCTTCCACGCCGTTCACCGTCAGCGAGGTGCCGTTGAGGGCCACCGACCCCTTCGCCGCAATGAACCGCGCGAGTTCCGGCGGCGCCTCGAAGGTGAAGCGCGAGGTCTCTCCGTCGTCCACCCTCTCCGCGAGCACGGCCACGCCGTCGACATGACCTGAAACGATGTGGCCGCCGAGCTCGTCGCCCACCCTGAGGGAGCGCTCGAGGTTCACGCGGGTTCCCACGCGCCAGTCCCCGAGCGTCGTCAGTCGCAGGGTCTCCGGAGACACGTCGACCTCGAACTCCGTTGCGCCCTCGCCGTCCTCGCGGACGGCGGTCGCGGTCAGGCAGCAGCCGTCGCAGGCGATCGAGGCGCCGAGACCGATGTCCGATGCGGGATACCGGCAGGCGATCGTGAAGCGGGCGACGTCGCCCGCCTCGTGGCGCGCGACGACGGCTCCCACATCGCTGACGAGACCGGTGAACATGATCGGCTACTCTTGGAGAGAGACGGCGCGCTCGTAATGGGTCATGAGGTCGCGACCGCGCGCTGAGGTCGAGAGCCGCCTGTATTTAGCGACCTCCTCGAATTGAGCAAGCCCCGGCGGTGCGAGCGCAGCCATGCCGTCCGCGCCGAGCGCGTCGGGCGAGCGGAAGACCACCACCTCGTCCGCGACCTCCGCGGCGAGCACCGAACGATACACGGCCGCGCCGCCCTCGACGAGGACCCGGCCCAATTCGCGTTCCGCCAGCGTGCGCAACACCTCGCGGAGGTCGGGGTGCCCCGCCGCGTCGCACGCCACCCGCCGAACCTCCGCCCCGCGCGCAGCGAGGCGCGCCTCCGCCTCGGGCGAGGCGTCGGGTCTCGCGAACACGATGAGCGGCACCCCCGGCGCACCCTCCAGAAGCCTCGCCTGCGGCGGCAGGCGCAAGGTCCCGTCGAGCAGCACGCGGACGGGAGACCGGTCGGCCATGCCCGGAAGCCGGCAGGTCAGCCGAGGGTCGTCGGCGAGCGCGGTGCCGATGCCGATCAGGATCGCGTCGTGGCTGGCCCTCAGCATATGAGAGCTTGCGAGCGCGTCGGCGCCGGTGATCGCGACCGTGCGACCGTTCGCCCCCGCGATCATGCCGTCGGCGCTGACGGCCATCTTCAGCGTCACGGCGGGGCGTCCGTGCCGGATCCGCGTCAGGAAACCCCTGTTGGCCCGCTCGGCCTCGTCTGCCAGGAGACCGACCGACACCTCGATACCCGCCTCGCGCATCATCGCATGGCCGCGCCCGCCGACCCGGGGGTCGGGATCATCGAGCGCGCTCACGACGCGGGCTATGCCCGCCTCGACGATACGGCCGGAGCACGGAGGCGTGCGTCCCCAATGGGAACATGGCTCGAGAGACACGTAGAGCGTGGCCCCCCTCGCCGTCTCGCCGGCCTCCTGGAGCGCGATCGTCTCCGCGTGGGGTCGTCCGCCGCGTGCGGTCGCGCCGCGCCCGACGACCACCGGCCCGTCGCCGTCATCGCGCACGACGAGCGCACCGACGGCGGGGTTCGGCCCCGCATCGCCGCGCCAGCGGGAGCCGAGCCGGATGGCGGCGGCGAGGAACCGCGCATCGTTGACGCTGTCGGAATCTGCGGGGCCCATCAGAGTGCGGAGAGCTAGAGGTCCGGCTCGTCCTCGACCGGCTCGCCCGGCTCGGACAATTCGCCAAGAAACTCCTCGAAGTCCTTAGCCTCGCGGAAGTTCTTGTAAACGGAGGCGTAGCGGACATAGGCGACGTCGTCGAGCGACCGCAGGCCCTCCATGACGAGCTTGCCGATCTGGTCGGTCGCGACCTCGCTTTCGCCCGAGCTCTCGAGCCGGCGCACGATGCCGCTGACGAGCCTCTCGACGCGCTCCTGCTCGACGGGCCGCTTGCGCAGGGCGATCTGCACCGACCGCATCAGCTTGTCGCGGTCGAACGGCACCCGCCGTCCCGAGCGCTTCGCGACAGTGAGCTCGCGAAGCTGCACGCGCTCGAACGTCGTGAAGCGGCCGCCGCAGTCCGGGCAGACGCGGCGGCGCCTGATCGCGGCGCTGTCCTCTGCGGGACGGGAGTCCTTCACCTGGGTGGCGAGCGACCCGCAATAGGGACAGCGCATGGCCGTATCTCCGAACGGTTGGGCGTCAGGCCCTCAGTCCGGATAGATGGGGAACCGCCTGCACAGTTCGATCACCTGATCGCGGACTTCTGCCTCGACCTTCTCGTTGCCCTCTTCGCCCGACTCGCGCAAGCCCGTCAGCGTCTGGCCGATCAGCTCGCCGATGTGCCGGAACTCCGCCGCGCCGAAGCCGCGCGTCGTGCCGGCCGGCGTGCCGAGGCGAATACCGGACGTGACGGCGGGCTTCTCGGGGTCGAAGGGGATGCCGTTCTTGTTGCAGGTGATGTGGGCCCGGCTGAGGGCTGCCTCCGCGGCCTTGCCGGTGATCGAGAACGGCCTGAGATCGACAAGCATGAGATGCGTGTCGGTGCCGCCGGCGACGAGGTCGAGCCCCGCCTCGCTCAGCGAGCCGGCGAGGACGCGCGCGTTCTCGATGATCTGGCGCGAATAGGCCTTGAACTCCGGCTGCAGCGCCTCGCCGAACGCGACCGCCTTCGCCGCGATGACGTGCATCAGCGGGCCGCCCTGAAGGCCCGGGAACACCGCCGAGTTGATCTTCTTGGCGATGTCGCCGTCATTCGTCAGCACCATGCCGCCGCGAGGCCCGCGCAGGGTCTTGTGCGTGGTGGTGGTGACGACGTGAGCGTGCGGGATCGGGCTCGGATGAGCGCCCGCCGCGACGAGCCCGGCGATATGGGCCATGTCGACCATCAGGAAGGCCCCGACCGAATCGGCGATCTCGCGGAAGCGGGCGAAGTCGAGCGTCCGCGGGTAGGCAGAGCCGCCGGCGATGATGAGCTTCGGCTTCTCCTCGCGGGCGATGCGCGCCATCTCGTCGTAGTCGATCTGCTGGTCGTCCTCGCGCACCGGATAGGCGACGGGATTGAACCACTTGCCGGACATCGAGACGGGGGCGCCATGCGTCAGGTGACCGCCGGCCGCGAGGCTCAGCCCCATGAACTTGTCGCCGGGCGACAGCAGCGCCATGAAGACGGCGGCGTTCGCCTGTGCGCCCGAGTGGGGCTGCACGTTGACGAACTCGCAGCCGAAGAGCTTCTTCGCGCGGTCGCGCGCCAGCTCCTCCGCCACGTCGACCCACTGGCAGCCGCCATAGTAGCGGCGGCCGGGATAGCCCTCGGCATACTTGTTCGTGAGAACCGACCCCTGCGCCTCCATGACGGCGCGGGAAACGATGTTCTCCGACGCGATCAGCTCGATCTCGTCGCGCTGCCGCGAGAGCTCGCCCCTGATCGCCCGCATGATCTCCGGATCGGTGTCCGCCAGGCTTCCCTCGAAGAAGGTCCTGGTGGCGCTGTCGACTTGCTCTGTGACGGACATGTTCTCCCTTTCGCCAAGTAGCGGCGCCGTTCGCGGCGGCCGGCGGCACTGGCTTCGGCGGACCATCGCCGCCGGCCATCCCAATACAATACGGGCGAGACGGGAGCAAACACAAGCCTGGTATACCAGAGACCCGTATCACCGCAGATAATGCTTGCGGATCAGGGGCTCAGCCGAAAATCGTCGGAGGTGGATGGCCGCTCGCGACAGGCGGTGCAGCCTCAGGCGAGGCGCCCTCGCGATCCCGGGGCAGATGGCTCAGGCTTGTCCGGACGCGATGCGCGGCGCATCTCGAGCTTCCGGCGGGCGAGGCGGACGATGTCGGCCTCGGGAAGGTTCGGAGGCACGACCAGCGTCACCTCATGCCCCGTGGCGGCGTCGATCGCCGCCACCCTCATCTGCCCCCCGAGCACCTGGTACTCGAGGTAGATCTCGCCGGTGGCGGGCGCGTCTCCGGCGGGAGGGCGCCCGCTCCCGCGGTTCATCAGCCGTTCGTCGTCGCGACCGTGGCGGACTGGTTGCCGTCGCGGTCGTAGATGTCGGGACGGAACTGCACGGTGCCGGAATCGTCGGCCCAGGCCGTGATGTAGGAGAAGTAGATCGGCGTGCGGTACTTCAGCGTCACGTCGGCATACTCGCCGCTGCGGACGGCGCCGTCGATGCGGTTGCGGCTCCAGTCCTCGCCGTTCGGGGCGAGCAGCCAGGAGACGAGGTGGCGCACGTTCTGCACCCGCACGCAGCCGGAGGAGTGAAAGCGGTCGTTCGTGCCGAACAGGCTCGTCTGCGGCGTGTCGTGCAGATAGACGGAATGCTCGTTCGGGAAGTTGATCCGGATCGACCCGAGCGAGTTGAAGTCGCCCGGATCCTGCCGCAGCATGTACGCCACGGCCTCGTCGGAATACCAGTCGACCGACTTCGGATCGATCTCGTTGCCGCGCCCGTCATAGATGCGGATCCGGTAATTCGTCAGGTACTCCGGATCCTTCTGCATCTGCGGAATGATGTCCTTGCGGATGATGCTCTTCGGCACCGTCCAGAAGGGGTTGAAGCTGATGTAGTCGATCTGGTCGGTGAGGATCGGGGACGCGCGATCGGGCTTGCCGACGACCGCCGTGTAGCGCCCTGCCACGTAGCCGTTCTCGACCGCCTCGACCTCGGCGGCGGGGATGTTCACGAGGACGTAGCGCTCGCCGAGATCGCCGCCCATCGAGTGCACGCGGACGAGGTTCATCTCGAGCTGCTGGATGCGCTCCTCGACCGACACGTTCATCGCCTCGAGCGTGGAGCCGCCGACGATGCCGTCCGCCAGCAGGCCGTGCCGCTTCTGGAAGCGCTTCACTGCCGCATCGACGTAGGAGTCGAACGTGTCGGCGAGACCGGCCGAGGCGTGCAGGTCTCCGCTCCCGATCAGGCGCTGGCGCAGTGCCGCGACATTCGGGCTCTTCACGCCGACGCGCAGCACCTGGTCGCCGGGGACCCTGCCCCAGCCACCATTATAGGCGATCTGGCGATAGTTCAGGATGGCCTGCTGAATGGAGCCGGCGGTGCGTGGGCTCAGCGTGGGTTGCCTCGCGTCCGCCGTGGCATAGGTGCTCGCGGAGGCCGGATCGAAGCGATCGCTCCACTCGGCCGCCCCCGTGTCGAAGGCCTGCGCCACGCCGACGGGCTGCGCGGGGGCGGCATTGCGGTTGCCGCCCAGCCATGATCCGAAGCCGCTCTGCGCAGCAGCCGGCGCCGCGGCCATGCCGCAGGCGACCACAGACACGAACAGGACGGTCGCGCGCGAGAATGTCTTCGTCATTTTTCTCGTTACCACCTGAGGAGACCATTGAAACTTGACCAGCAGGATCGAAGGTCCTGCGCCACACCTGGCTCGGGCTGTTCGATCCGTACCATGCGCTGGTTAACGAACAGCAATGGATGGTGGCCTGATTAAGGCGCTCGCGAAGATGCTATCTTCCGGTGATCTCGGTTGATTCAAGCCGTTGCAAGGATGACGCACTCGCCCGTTCCGGGCAACCGACACCGCGGCCGGCCCGCGCCTGGCGGATCCGCGGAGCGTACGGCGACCGACAACGCGAGCGGTTGATAGGACGCGCGAGTGCCATAGTTTCCGAAGCACGCTGGTGGTGTCGCAGGCAGGGGGCGTTGGAGCATTGGAAGCCGCTACGGTCTGGCTCAAGGCCATTCACGTCTCGACGATCCTGATCTGGGCGGCGGGGCTCTTCTACCTGCCGGGCCTGTTCGCCGCCCACCACGTGAGGACGGGGGAGCATTTCCGCCGCCTCCGCCTGATGACGCGCCTAACCTATCTCGGCGTGACATCCCCTGCCGCCATCCTGGCGATCGTGTCGGGCGGCGCTCTCATCTATGTGAACGACGCGTATGGCGGCTGGCTCGTCGTCAAGCTGACGCTGGTTGGCATGATGATGGGCTTCCACATCCTGTGCGGGCACATGGTCGACAAGCTGCGCAGCGGGCCGGCGATGTGGTCTCCCGCTGCCCAGCGCGCCCTGATGGTCGTGCCGGCGCTGCTGATCCCAGGCATCCTCGTGATGGTGCTGGGGAAGCCGATATGAGCTCACGCCCTCTGCTCGGCCGCCTCCGCGTCCGCCTCCTCTTCCTCCTCGGTTTCCTCTCCCGTCCCCACGAGATGCTCGAACACAAGATCACCGCCCAGCCAGCCGGCGAGGGCCACCAGAAGCGCGCCCAGAGCGGACAGCGCGATGCCCCACGGGTAGATCGCGGCTTCGTGGTCGGGCAGGCGCATCACCCAGTTCGCCCAGACGACCGAGATCATCACCACCGCCGCGACGAAGTGGTTCCAGGCGGCCGCGCGACGGCGGATGGCCGAGACGGACAGCAGCTCGCCCGTCCCGACGACGCCCGCGATCATCGCGCTGAAGGCGCCTGCCCCCGCAAGCCAGAGCGAGACGCGCGCCCAGAACGGGTCGCCGAGATAGAGATACGCGATGTCGCTCGGCAGCAGCGAGATCACGAAGGCGATCGGGAACGTCACGGTCATCGGGTGCAGCGGATGTTCGAGCAGGGCGATCTTCGTGCCCGTGCCCTTGCTCGTCGTCTCCTTGAAGATTTCCATGTGTTTCCTGCCTTTCGCCGGCGCTGCCGCGGGGTTGGCGCGGCTTTCCCTCGCTCGGTAAATCTGGCGATCTTGCTCGCGGTTCCCCTGGCGGGTTGCACGGGCGGGCCGATGTCGATCCTCGAGCCTGCCAGTCGCGGGGCCGGCGCGGTGGCCGACATCTGGTGGGTGATGTTCTGGGGCGCCCTCGTCGTCCTGGCGATCATGATCGTCCTGGGGCTCTATGCCGCCAGCAGCCGGCCATGGCACGCCGGCAAGGGGCTGACGGCGTTCATCCTCGTCGGCGGGATCGCGTGGCCGACCCTCACCGTCCTCGCTCTCCTCGTCTACGGCCTGTGGCTCGGCGAGGCGCTGCTGCCGCGCGGCGACAGCCGCGAGCCCTACCGGATCGAGGTCGTCGGCCACCAGTGGTGGTGGGAGATCCGTTACCCGCAAGAAGGCGGCGCGACGCTGATCGACGCGAACGAGATCCACGTGCCGGCGGGCCGCCCCGTAGACGTCCACGTCACGAGCGCCGACGTCATCCACAGTTTCTGGATCCCGCGCATGGGCCCGAAGATCGACGCCGTGCCCGGCTACACCAATGTCGTGCGGATCGAGGCCGACGAACCCGGCACCTATCGCGGCCAGTGTTCGGAGTTCTGCGGCCTCCAGCACGCCGGCATGGTGCTGCGCCTCGTCGCCCACGAGGGCGACGGCCATCTCGACCATCTCGAGCGGCTCGGCGGCGGCTCCGCAGAGGGGGCCGACGCGGGAGCCGGAGCCGGCGCCGCCGCCTTCGCCGAGAACTGCAGTGCCTGCCACAGCCTCGACGCGACGCAACCGGCAGCCGATCCAGGCCCGAGCCTCGCCGGCCTCTCCCAACGCGCCTTCCTGGGAGCCGGCGCGATCGCCAACGGCCCGGAAGGGCTGCGGACGTGGCTCTCCTCCCACCAGTCGCTCAAGCCCGGCAACCTGATGCCCACCTTCCATCACCTTGAACCAGAGACGATCGAGGCGATCGCCGCCTTCCTCGAGGAGCGCGGCCGATGAAGAGCGAGACGGAAGCCGTGGAACGCCACGCCCGCCTTTCCAAGGTCTTCGGAACCCCGCCAGGCCTCGGACAGCTCTCCGCAGTCAATCACACGACGGTGGGCTTGCGGTTCATCGTCGCGAGCCTGTTCTTCTTCGTGGTCGCAGGCATCCTGTCGATGCTGATCCGGGCCCAGCTCGCCACGGCGACGAACGACTTCATCGGGCCCGACATCTACAACCAGATCTTCACCGCGCACGGGACACTCATGATGTTCCTGTTCGCGATCCCGCTGATCGAGGGCTTCACGCTCTACCTCCTGCCGAAGCTTCTGGGCTCCCGCGACCTCGCCTTCCCGAGGCTCTCGGCCTACGGCTTCTGGTGCTACCTGTTCGGCGGGTCGATCGTGCTCCTGGCGGTGCTCCTCGGCCACGGGCCCGACAGCGGCTGGTTCATGTACACGCCGCTGTCGAGCGAGCCCTACTCGCCAGGCATCCGCTCCGACATCTGGCTCCTCGGCATCACCTTCGTCGAGATCTCCGCCATTTCCATCGGCGTCGAGATCGTCGTGACGATTCTGAAGGTGCGGACGGCGGGGATGAAGCTCATCTGGATGCCGCTCTTCGGGTGGTACCTGCTGGTGACGGCCTTCATGATCATCGCGGGATTCCCGCCGCTGATCCTCGGCTCGATCCTGCTCGAACTCGAGCGCGCCTTCGGCCTGCCCTTCTTCGACCCGGCGCGGGGCGGCGACTCGATCCTCTGGCAGCACCTTTTCTGGCTGTTCGGCCATCCGGAGGTCTACATCATCTTCCTTCCCGGGGCGGCGCTGATCTCGACGATGGTCCCGCCGCTCGCCCGCCATCCGATCATCGGCTACACGATGATCGTGGCGGCCATCGTCGCGACCGGGGTCATCAGCTTCGGCCTCTGGGTCCACCACATGTACACGGTGGGCATCCCGCATCTCGGCCTCGCCTTCTTCTCGGCCGCCAGCATGCTCGTCGCGGTCCCGACGGGCGTGCAGTTCTTCGCCTGGATCGCGACGCTCTTCGCCGGCCGACCGGCGATGAAGCTGCCGATGCTCTACCTCTTCGGGTTCCTGATCGTCTTCGTCATGGGCGGGCTGACCGGGGTGATGGTGGCGCTCGTGCCGTTCGACTGGCAGGTCCACGACACGCATTTCGTCGTCGCGCACATGCACTACGTGCTGGTCGGCGGGCTCGTCTTTCCGATGCTCGCCGCGGCCTATTACTGGCTTCCGCATGTCAGCGGCCGCGCGCCGTCGGGCAAGCTCGGCGTCTACGCCTTCTGGTTCATCTTCATCGGCTTCAACCTGACCTTCTTCATCATGCACCTGACGGGCCTGCGCGGCATGCCCCGGCGGGTCTACACCTACGAGGCGGGGCTCGGCTGGGACATCCCGAACCTCGTCTCGTCGGTCGGTGGCTTCATCCTGTCGATCGGCTTCGCGATGTTTCTCATGGACATGCTGATCTACTGGCGCCTCGGCCGCCTCTCGCCGCGCAACCCCTGGAAGGCCGACACGCTCGACTGGGCGATGCCGATCCCGTCGCCGACCTACAATTTCGGCAGCCAGCCGGAGATCACGGGGCCCAATCCCCTCTGGAACCAGCCGGATCTCGGCCGCGAGATCGCCGCCGGGAAGCACTATCTCGGCGAGGTGCGCAACGGCTGGCGGGAGACGCTGGCGGTCGACGTGGTGAGCGGCCGGCCGCACTACATCATCCTCCTGCCGGGACCGACATACCTGCCGCTGATCGCCGGGCTGACGACGGCGATCTTCTTCGCCTCCTTCCTGCTCAAGGTCTACTGGATGGCGGCTGTCGGCGCGGGGCTATCCCTCTGCGTCTATCTCGCCTGGGCCTGGGCGAACGGTGCGAAGACGGACCCCGTCCCCGTCGCGGCCAGCCCGAAGGGCGACCTCCTGCCCACCCACACCGGCCTGCCGCAGGCACCTGGATGGTGGGGCCTCGTCTTCACGCTGGTCGCGGACGCGCACCTCTTCGCGTCGCTGATCTTCGGCTTCATCTACCTGAAGACGATCGCGCCGAACTGGCCGCCTCCCTTCGTGCTGGAGGTGAGCCCGCTCCTCCCCGCCCTCGCCATAGGCGGCTGCCTCGTCGGCTATCTCGGCGCGCGCGCCGCGCGGCTGGCCAACGAGGCCGGACGTGAGGGCATGCGGGCGATCGGGCTCGTCGTGAGCTATTTCGGCGGCTTCGCCGCCGCGGCGGCCTTCGTGGCGATTCCCTGGGTCGGGCTCGAGGATCTCACCGCCCATGCCTATGCGGCGGGCATCGCGGCACTCGCCGGCTATGGCGCGTTGCATGCCCTGGTCGGCGGCATCATCTCCGCCTTCGTCGCCACGCGCTGCGCGTGGGGCTACGTCTCTCCCGTCCGCAGCCTCGAGACACGCATCGCGAGCCTGTGGTGGGGCTACACGGCCGTCGCGGCCGTCATCATCGGGATCGCCATGTTCATCGTTCCTGCGGTGCTGCCGTCATGAGCACGAGAGCGATCACCGGCGGCTGGCGCCTGCTCTTCGCCCTCTCCGGCTGGATCGTGTGGGCGGCAGCTTTCGCGGTCCTCTATGCCGTCCAAGGCTATTTCTGCCACTCCGCCGCGACCCTGCCCGACATTCTCGGGCTGCCCGGCCTCACCGTCCTGCTCGTCGTCGTGTGGCTGATCCACCTCGGTGCGATCGGCGTTCTGGAGTGGAAGGCGATCGGGCAGAGCCGGCGAAGGCCCGAGGAAACAGGCGAGATCGTGCTGGCGCGACTATCGCATATCGTCAACGTCACGGCCGCGCTCGCGCTGATCTGGTTCGGTGCGCCGATCCTCGTCCTGCCGCCATGCGGCTGAGGCGTCGGCATCCGGAAGACTGACCGAAGGAGACCGCACATGAGAGGACATCGGATGATCGCCACGGCCGGCCTGACGGCGGCAGCGGCGCTGGCGCCTCTTCCCGCCCTTGCTCAGGCGGAGCCGCCCGGCCTCCTCGAACTCTGCCTCGCGACGGTGCTGCGGCCTGGCGAGGTGTGGCAGGCCTGGAGCTTCTCTCCCTGGGTGGTGGTGCCGCTTCTCGTCGCGCTGGCGCTGTTCCTCCTCGGCCACCGCAGGGCGGACGGGCGGACGGCGGCGTTCCTCGCCGGATGGGGCGTGCTCGTCGTCGCCCTCGTCTCGCCGCTCTGCCGGCTCGCGGCGACGCTCGTGTCCGCGCACATGGCGCAGTTCATGCTGCTCACGATCGTCGCGCCGGCCCTGATCGCACTCGCACGGCCCGGCGAGGCGATGGCGCGGGCCGCAGGCTTCCGGGCAGGCAGCATCACAGGCGGGCGGTGGATGGGCCTCGCGGCCGTCGCATATGGCGCGCTCGTCTGGCTCTGGCACGCCCCGACCGTCTACGAGACCGTCCTCCTCGATCCGACGGCGCATCTCGCGATGTTCGCGCTCGTCGTCGTCGCGTCCGTGTGGTTCTGGAGCGAGCACCTCAACGCGCCGAAGCGGCGGGCGCAGGCGGCGCTTTCGCTCCTCGCGACGGCGGCGCATACCGGCCTGCTGGGCGCCATCCTCACCTTCGCGCCGCAGAGCTTCTATCCGCTGCTATCCGCCGGAGCGGAAGCCTGGCAGCTTTCGCCGCTCGACGACCAGCAGATCGCCGGCCTCGTCATGTGGGTGGTCGGCGGCGCGCTCTATCTCCTCGTCATCGTCCTCCTCGCCTGGCGGATCCTGAGCGACGAGGCCGCGCCGATCGAACATGCTCCGGAGATCGCAATCCCGACGGCGGGTTCGCAGGGGCGCTGACCGAACGGCTGAAGGCCGGCTCCTCGCGGGGCCCAGAAGAGGGACCCGCGACGGCAGCCGGCCGTCAGCATCTCGGCCTCGCCGTCAGAGACGGTAGAGGATCTGGTCCGTCCAGAACCGCTCGAGCTTCTGGAGCGATCGGTTGAGCGTCTGGAAGTCGCTGACGCCCAGGCCCCCGACCTTCTCCATCGAGTAGAGGTGCCGCCGGTAGACCATGTCGACGATGTCGTGCACCTCCTGCCCCTTTTCGGTCAGGCTGATGCGGACCGCGCGCCGGTCGACCGTCGAGCGCTGGTGGTGGATGTAGCCGCCCTCGACCAGTTTCTTCAGGTTGTACGAGACGTTCGACCCGAGATAGTAGCCGCGGGTCCTGAGCTCGCTCGCGGTCACCTCGGAGTCGCCGATATTGTAGAGAAGAAGCGCCTGGACGCTGTTGACATCGTTGCGACCGCGCCGGTCGAACTCGTCCTTGATCACGTCCAGCAGCCGACGGTGGAGGCGCTCGACCAGCGTCAGCGCCTCCATGTAGTGGGGCCGAAGCTCCTCTTCGTTGGCTTCGGTCTCGTGAGTGCGCGCACCGGCGACAGCCATGCCCATGTCTCAAGCCTCTCTGTTCAACGTGCCCTGTGGTGGTTTTTCCCACCGTTGAGACAGAGAATAGGCCGAGGCCGCTAAGAGCGGTTTAAAAGGCAGCCTTAAATTTCGATAAAGTGCAGATTTTCTAATAGTTTACTGTTCGCTCCAAGCGGTGCGGGTCATATCGGGAACATCAACTTCGCGGTTACCATCCCCGCGGCCGCGGGGATTGCCTCCGGACCCGCCCGCGCTAATCCTCGGGCAGGCGCAGAACCTCGCCGGTGTTGCCCGGCGAGCCCGACCACCAGGCCAGACCGATATAGACGAGGATCGTGCCGGCGTGGAACACGGTCGTCGGCCAGCTCTGGCCGAAGAGCTCCGTGAAGCCGTTCATCATCACGAGCTCGGCCACCGCGCAGAACAGCCACGCGGCGACACCCCAGGAAGCTCCGAACCAGAGGCCGAGCGCGGCTGCGAGTTCGACGACGGCGAAATAGATGTGTGCGACCTGCCAGTGCGTCGGCGCCGCCCCGAAGTCCCCCGTCAGGCCGATGATCATCGCCCAGTGGTTGAGCCCGCTGACGAAGTAGTAGACGGCCAGCGCCCGCATGTACCACAGCAGGATGCCGGCGGGTGAAAGCTTGCCCCTGCGGGGAAGACGGATGGTTCGCATCGCCATCAGGGCAGCGGCAGTTCGCCATCGGGCAACGGCGCGAAGTGCCGGTCGAGCTCGTCCTCCGACACCTCGTCCAGGGTCGCGGGGCTCCAGGCTGGAGCGTTGTCCTTGTCGATCAGCACGGCGCGAATGCCTTCATAGAAGTCGTGGCCTCGAAGGAGGCGGCTGGTCACGCGGAACTCCGTCCGCATGCATGTCTCGAAGTCCATATCCGCCCCCATGCGAACGAGACGCAAAGCGAGCTTCAGGCTCGTCGGACTGCGCTTGCGGATCGCGCCGGCGGCCCCTGCCGCGAAGGCGTCGTTGCCGTCCGCGTCGAGACGCCGGAGAATCTCCTCCACGGTGTCGGCGGCAAAGCAGCGCTCGATCGTGGCCATTTGATGGGAGAGCGGCGCCTCGGGCGCAGGCCTGGCGAATTCCTCGACCACCGCCTCGACCTCGCCGCGCTCCGCCAGCTCGTCGAGCAGGGCCACGAAGGCGGCCGCCGGCACGGCGTGTGTGAGAGCGCCGCAATAAAGCGCGTCGGCCTGTCCGAGGCGGGCCCCGGTCAGGGCGAGATAGGTGCCGAGCTTCCCCGGCATGCGCGGCAGGAAGAAGGTGGCGCCCACGTCTGGAAAGAGGCCGATACCCGTCTCGGGCATGGCGAAGAGCGTGCGCTCGCCGCCGAGGCGGTGGGAGCCGTGGACGCAGATGCCCGCTCCGCCGCCCATCACGACGCCGTCGATCAGCGCGACATAGGGCTTCGGGAAGCGCTTCACGGCGGCGTTGTTGCGATACTCCTCCCGGAAGAGATCGAGCGCGCCAGGATGCCCTGCCCGGCCGAGCTCGTAGGTGGCGCGGATGTCGCCGCCCGCACAGAAGGCACGCTCGCCCGTCGCGCGCACGACCACGAGGCGCACCCCCTCGTCCCGCGCCCACTCCTCCAGAGCCGCCCGCATCGCCCTGCACATCTCCCCCGTGAGCGCGTGCAGCGCCTTCGGGCGGTTCAGCGTGACGATGCCGGCGACGCCACGGCGTTCGAAGAGAATGTGGGGTTCGTCCATGGGTGCGGCTGCCTCCCGTGACCCCGAGAAGGTGCAGAATCGCCGGGGCCCGTCAAGGACGGCCCTCCTGCGGCACCCGGCGGGTCGCGCCGCCTTCCGGCGTCGGTGCCTCGCGTGCTAGCGTGCGGCGCATCTCAAGAGAGCGGAAGAGGAGAGGCCGGAAGTGGAAGCGCGGCGCGCGGACCATCATCATGTTGCGGCGACGAGCCAGGAGGAGCAGGCGCCCGCGCGCGTCACCCGCCATGTCCGGCCGCGGCGAAACAGGCGTGCCGACTGGGTGCGGCGCCTCGTGCGCGAGCACGAGCTGTCGCCCTCCGACCTCATCTGGCCGTTCTTCGTGACGGAAGGCAAAGGTGTCCGCGAGCCCGTAGCCTCCATGCCCTCGGTCTTCCGCCATTCGATCGACGAGGCGGTGAAGGCGGTGAAGGAAGCCGCCGGGCTCGGCGTGCCCGCGGTGGCGGTCTTCCCCTACACCACGGCCTCGCTGCGCGACGAGCGCGGCAGCGAGGCCCTGAACGCCGACAACCTCGTCTGCCGCACCGTGCGCGCCATCAAGGACGCCGTGCCGGAAATCGGCATCATCACCGACGTCGCGCTCGATCCTTACACGAGCCACGGGCATGACGGCCTGATCAGGGACGGCTGCATCCTCAACGACGAGACGGTCGAGGTGCTCGCCCGTCAGGCCCAGGTCCAGGCGGAGGCCGGTGCCGACGTGGTGGCACCCTCCGACATGATGGACGGGCGCGTGGCGGCCATCCGGGAAGCGCTCGAGGAGTGCGGGCTCCACGAGACGCAGATCATGTCGTACACGGCCAAGTACGCCTCGGGCTATTACGGCCCGTTCCGCGACGCGATCGGCTCGGCCTCGGCGCTGCGCGGCGACAAGCGCACCTACCAGATGGATCCGGCGAATTCCGACGAGGCGATCCGGGAGGCCGAGCTCGACATCGCGGAAGGCGCCGACATGCTCATGGTGAAGCCCGGGATGCCGTATCTCGACATCCTCAGGCGGCTGAAGGACACCTTCGCCATGCCGACCTTCGCCTACCAGGTGTCCGGCGAGTACGCGATGCTCGCGGCCGCCTTCCAGAACGGCTGGCTCGACCACGACCGCATCGTCCTCGAGACACTCACGTGCTTCAAGCGGGCGGGCGCCGACGGCATCCTCACCTACTTCGCGCTCGATGCCGCGCGTCTCCTGAACGACCGGACCTGACGCCATGCAGACAGATCTGACCGCCGCGCTGCCGGTCTCATTCGACGACGTGCGCGCCGCCTCCGCCGCGATCGACGGCCTCGTCATCCGGACGCCCACCCTCCCTTCGCCACGCCTCTCCGCCGCGACGGGCGCGAGCGTCTTCGTCAAGTACGAGACGCTCCAGGCGACGGGCTCCTTCAAGGACCGCGGGGCCGCGAACCGCCTCCTGCACCTCACCGAGGACGAGCGCCGCCGTGGCGTCGTCACGCTGTCGGCCGGCAACCATGCGCAGGCCGTGGCCTTCCGATCGAGCGAGCTCGGCGTGCCGGCGACGATCGTCATGCCCGTGACGACGCCGTCGGTGAAGGTCGCGCGCACCGAAGCGTACGGCGCGAGGGTCAAGCTCGAGGGCGAGACGATCGCCGAGTGCCAGGAAGCGGTCCGCGCGCTCATGGAGGCCGAGGGGCTGACGCTCGTCCACCCGTATGACGACCCGCTGGTGATGGCGGGCCAGGGCACGGTCGGCATCGAGATGCTGGCCGCCGCGCCGGAGCTCGACTGCATCGTCGTGCCGGTCGGCGGCGGCGGGCTCATCTCGGGGGTCGCGGTGGCCGCGAAGGCCATCAACCCGGACATCGAGATCATCGGCGTGGAGGTCGCGGGCTTTCCCTCGATGGTCGCCGCGCTCAGGGGCGAGGCCGCGCAATGCGGCGGCGACACGCTGGCCGAGGGCATCGCCGTCAAGAACGTCTCGGCCACGGCGGTCGAGATCGCGCGTCACCTCGTGAGCGACGTCGTCACCGTCGAGGAAGACCATATCGAGGGCGCCATCTACGCCTTCCTCGTCCAGCAGCACACGCTCGCCGAGGGCGCCGGCGCCGCCTCGCTCGCGGCCCTCTCTGCGCAGCCGGAGCGTTTCGCGGGCCGCCGGGTGGGTCTCATCCTCACGGGCGGCAACATCGATCCCCGTCTCCTCTCGGCCATCACCGTGCGCGCGCTCGAGAGGGCCGACCAGGTGGTGGGTCTGCGGGTGACGGTGCGCGACCGTCCGGGCGAGCTCGCCCGCGTGACGGAGATCATCGGCCGCGAGAAGGCGAACATCCTCGAGGTTTCGCACCACCGCATGCTCCTGAACGTGCCGGCGATGCGGGTGACGATCGACCTCGCGCTCGAGACCCGTGACAAGGCGCACGCCGAGCGGCTCGTCGGCGCATTGAAGGCGGCGGGGATGTCGGTGAGCTATATCGATCCGTTCACCGCCGCGGTCTCCTGACCCCTCCCGGAGCGGGTGCGCCTGCGCTATCTTGTGGTGCGAGGGCGGACCCAATCTTCGAGGCTTCCACGTGAGCGAACTCCCGCGAAGCACACCGCAATTCTACCTGACGGCGCCGACGGCGTGCCCGTATCTGCCCAACAAGTACGAGCGCAAGGTCTTCACCCACCTCGTCGGCGACAAGGCATCCCCGCTCAACGACATCCTCACCCAGGGCGGCTTCCGGCGCAGCCAGAACATCGCCTACCGGCCGGCCTGCGACCGTTGCCGGGCCTGCGTGTCGGTGCGCATCATGGTGGACGCGTTCGAGCCGTCGCGCTCCCACCGCCGCGTCCTCAACCGCAACAAGGACATCCTGGGACAGGCGTTCCAGCCGCGCCCGACGGCGGAGCAGTACTCGCTCTTCCGGGATTATCTCGACGCGCGCCACGCCGAGGGCGGCATGGCCGACATGAGCGTTCTCGACTACGCGATGATGGTCGAGGACACCTATGTCGACACCGAGGTCGTGGAGTATCGCAGGATCGGCCCGGACACGTTCATCACGGGACGCGGCGAGGGGCCGGTCCTGGCCGTGGCGCTCACCGACCGCCTCTCCGACGGCCTCTCGATGGTCTACTCCTTCTACGACCCGGAGCTTGCCGAACGGAGCCTCGGCACGTTCATGATTCTCGACCACATCGAACGCGCGCGGCGCCTGGGGCTTCCTTACGTCTATCTCGGCTACTGGGTGAAGGGCTCGCCGAAGATGGGCTACAAGTCGAAGTTCCTGCCGCAGGAGCACCTGATGCCCGAGGGCTGGACCCGCGTCGACACGCTCGACGGGGAGTAGCGCGAAGAAAGTCCCGCGGCGGCGTCTGGCGCCCCGCCCTACCCCCTGTAGGCCACCAGCATCGCCCCGCCGGCAATCATGACGACGCCGATCCAGTTCGGCAGGCTCAGCTCCTCGCCGAGGAAGACGACGCCGAAGACGGCGACGAGCACGACGCTCAGCTTGTCGATCGGCTGCACGCGTGCCGCGTCGCCGAGCTTCAGCGCGCGGAAGTAGCAGATCCATGACGCGCCGGTCGCGAGGCCGGAGAGGAGCAGGAAGGCGTAGCTCCTCGGCGAGATGGACGAAAGCGCCTGGAACTGCCTGGTCGCCCCCACGATCACCAGGAGGGCGAGGAGGATCACGGCCGTCCTGACGAGCGTCGCGAAGTCGGCGTTGACGTTCTCGACGCCCACCTTCGCGAATATCGCCGTCAGCGCCGCGAAGCCCGCCGAAAGAAGCGCCCAGACCTGCCAGGTCATTCCGGTCCCTTCACGCGCACGTCACGACACGTTCCACCGTGCCGAGTCCGCCGAGCCTACCGTCCTTCCACGACCGCTGGAAGCGGCCCCCTTCGGCCCGGCGGCGCTGGTCCTCGCCCGTCTGGCACATACGCCCCGCTCGCGGCACCTCCGCCCCTGATGCGCCGGATGCGGGCCGGCTAGGATGGGGGAGCCTTCGGAACATCGCCGAGGGCGACAGAAGGAGTCCGACCATGGCGACCCAGGATACGGTGAGCCTGCGCGCTGCCGTGCGCGAGGACGCGCGGCTGCTCGCAAGACTGATCGACATCGCCGGCGAGGGCATTCCGAGCTGGCTATGGTCGCAAGGGGCCGCTCCCGGGCAGTCGCCGCTGGATTACGGCACGGAGCGCGCCTGCCGCGAGACCGGCGGGTTCTCCTATCGCAACGCTACCGTCGCCGAATTCCGCGGCACGCCTGTCGGCATGATGCTGGGCTACGTCATCCCCGAGCCTTCGGACGAGGAACGGCGGGAGGTGGCATCGCTGCCCGCTCCGATCCGTCCGTTCGTCGAGCTCGAGCACCGCGCGGTGGGCACATTCTACGTCAACGCGGTCGCGGTGCTGCCGGACCGCCGTGGACTGGGGATCGGCGCAAAGCTCCTGCGGGCGGCGGAAGCCTCAGCCCGGCATGCCGAAGCGCCCGAAACGAGCATCCAGGTCTACTCGCAGAACGCCGGCGCCGTCCGCCTCTACGAGCGGTTCGGCTTCCGCATCGTCGACCGCACGCCCGTGATCCTGCACCCCTGCCCGCCGCACCACGACGAGGACGTGCTCCTGATGACGAAGAGCGTCCTGGCCTGAGCCGGAGCGCCGTGCGTTGCAGCAGACGGCGGCCACGCCAGCGGCACCGATCGCTCCTACTCCTTCGCGCCGAACCTGTTCGTGCGGGGGAAGCCCTTCGGCGCCATGCGCCCGGCCTGGGCGCGATCGCCCCTCCACTCCACGAGATCGCTCACCGTCCAGGTGCGGCCGGAGGAATCGAGCCAGGTCAGCCCGTCCTCGGACCGGAACACCTTGAGGTCGGCCAAGCCGCCATCCTTGTAGCGCTGCAGGCGCACGCCCTTGCCGCGCGTCATCTCCGGCACCTGGGCGAGCGGGAAGACGAGGAGCTTGCGGTTCTCGCCGACGACGGCGACCGTATCGCCTGCGGCCGGCGCGCAGATCTTCGCCTCGTCCGGCGCCGTCACGTTCAGCACCTGCCGGCCCGTCCGCTTCATCGCCACGACCTCCTTCTCCGGCACGACGAAGCCGCGGCCGTCGGTGGCCACCACGATCAGCTTGCGCTTGGGCTCGTGCACGAAGGCGGTGACGATGTCCTGGCTCTCGCCGAGATCGACCATCAGCCGTAACGGCTCGCCGTGCCCCCGGCCGCCCGGCAGCTTGTCGGCGCCGAGCGTGAAGAACCGGCCGTCGGTGGCGAAGAGCAGGATCTTGTCGGTCGTCTGGCAGCGGATCGCGAACTTCAGGCTGTCGCCGGTCTTGAAGGCCACGCTCGAGAGGTCCGCGACGTGGCCCTTCAGCGCGCGGATCCAGCCCTTCTCGGAGAGGATCACCGTCACCGGCTCCTTCTCGATCAGGGCTTCCTTCAGCTCCGCCGCGAGCTCGGAGAACGGTGCCTCCGCCTCGTCGAGGATCACGGTCCTGCGGCGGCCGAGCTCGGTGCCGGGACCGAAGCGGTCGCGGATCGACCTGACCTCCTCCCCGACACGCCGCCACTGCCTGTCCTCGGAGGCCACGAGCTCCTGAAGCTCCACCTGCTCGGCGGAGAGGCGGTCGTGCTCGGTCCGGATCTCCATCTCCTCGAGCTTCCGCAGCGAGCGCAGGCGCATGTTCAGGATCGCTTCCGCCTGAACGTCGCTCAGCGAGAAGGTGCGCATCAGCTCCTGCTTCGGCTCGTCCTCCTCGCGGATGATGCGGATCACCTCGTCGAGGTTCAGGTAGGCGATGAGGTAGCCGCCCAGGACCTCGAGCCGGTGCGCGATCTTGCCGAGCCGGTGGTGGGTGCGCCGTAGAAGCACCTCGCGCCGGTGGTCGAGCCAGTGCCGCAGCACCTCGACGAGGCCGAGGACCCGCGGCACGCGGCCGTCGGTCAGGACGTTCATGTTGAGCGGGATCTTCGCCTCGAGATCCGTGAGCCGGAATAGCGAGGCCATCAGAAGCTCGGGCTCCACGGTCCGCGACCGCGGCTCGAGAACCACGCGCACGTCCTCCGTCGACTCGTCTCGCACATCCGCGAGCAGCGGCAGCTTGCGTGAGGTCAGAAGCTCCGCGATGCGCTCGATCAGGCGGCTCTTCTGCACCTGATAGGGGATCTCGGTGACGACGATCGCCCAGGTGCCGCGTCCCGTGTCCTCCTTCTCCCACTTCGCCCGCACCCGGAACGAGCCGCGTCCCGTCCGGTAGGCCTCCGTGATCGCCTCGCGCCCGTCGACGATCGTTCCGCCGGTCGGCAGGTCGGGGCCCTTCACCATGTCGAGCAGCTTCTCGACGCGGGCGTTGGGGTGCTTGATGAGGTGGAGCGCCGCCTCGCACAGCTCGGCCGCATTGTGCGGCGGGATGTTCGTCGCCATGCCGACGGCGATACCGGCCGAGCCGTTGGCGAGGAGGTTCGGGAGGGCGCCCGGCAGGACGACCGGCTCGCGCTCCTCGCCGTCATAGGTCTCGCGGAAGTCGACGGCGTCCTCGTCGATGCCCTCGAGCAGGAGCTGCGCCACCTCGGTCAGCCGCGCCTCGGTGTAGCGCATGGCCGCGGCGCTATCGCCGTCGATATTGCCGAAATTGCCCTGCCCGTCGACGAGCGGGTAGCGCACGGAGAAGTCCTGCGCGAGACGCACCATCGCGTCGTAGATCGCCTGGTCGCCGTGGGGGTGGAACTTACCCATGACGTCGCCGACGACGCGGGCGCACTTCTTGAAGCCCGCGTCGGGATCGAGCTTCAGCAGGCGCATCGCGTATAGCAGCCGCCGGTGCACGGGCTTCAGCCCGTCGCGCACGTCCGGCAGCGCGCGGTGCATGATGGTCGACAGGGCATAGGAGAGGTAGCGCTCTTCGAGCGCCGACTTCAGGTCGATCGGCTCGACCCCACCCTCGGGAAGAACATGGTCGCTCATATGCGCCTTCTAGCTCAATGGGCGAGCGAGGGGGAGTGCGGAAACGATCAACTCCGCAAGGTCACCCCCTGGGACCGACGAAGGGCCGCCGCAAGCGACGACCCTTCCATTGTCGGTCCGCGGAGCGGGCTCCAAGACCGGTGCGATGCCTGCGAGATCAGGCAGCGCGGATTCCTGCAGAGGCACGAATCCAGGTCAGTGCAGCCGAAGCACGCGGCGTAAGACAATGAGACACTGGATCACCTCCTTTCTGCTGTTGACGACAAGAAATAGAATGCAGATTCGCACCCCCTGACGCAACGTGCGGCATGCCGAACTTATGTGCAGCGCGCGAGGGGGCACCCCCGGCATCCCGACGCCGAGCAAGAGCCCCGGCAAGGGAGTCCTTCGACGTTGTTGCAGTCAGCCGCCGGATCGACTTCCGACAAGTCGTCGGCACCCGCGAGACGAGTGGGTCCGACGCCGTTACCCGCCACGGTTTGCACAATGACTGAGGCCGGCAGGAGTTGGCGCACAAGCGGCCGAAGGGGTACTTGCGCGTGCGCGTTCAGCTCCATTTTCCGCTTGCCAGCCCATGAAGAGCCTCGCATAAATGAAGGCGTATCGATCAACGGCACGGACGACTTTGCGCCGCTTCCACCGAGACGGCCTGCTGCAAGAGAGCTCCTTCCCCGCACATCGATGACGGCAACGGCTCGCGCGAGCGGGCTTCGAACAACACTTTGGACTTGAGAAAGGGTCTCCCATGGCTAGGGGAACCGTGAAGTGGTTTAACACCCAGAAGGGCTATGGCTTCATCCAGCCGGACTCGGGTGGCAAGGACGCCTTCGTCCATATCAGCGCCGTGCAGCGGGCCGGCCTGACGGAACTCCAGGAAGGCCAGAAGATCGAGTACGAGTTGGTCACCGACCGTCGCAGCGGCAAGGAAGCTGCCGACAACCTGCGCGTCACGGGCTGATCGTGCGGGCCCACGCGAGGCTCGCCACTCGCCCTGGGCCCCTGCACCGGACGCCGCCATCTCGGAGGTGTCACCCGCGTCCACGCGCGGGATGCAATGCCTGATGCCGTGCGTGCGGCATGATGAACGAAGCCGCCGGGCCCAGCCGGCGGCTTTTGCATATCTGGAGGCGCCGCCTCGGGAGCGGCGGCGCCGACGCGAGCGTCTCGCTCAGCGCATGACGTAGACGACCTGGCGGGTGCCGGGATCGACGAGCACGGGGCGGTCGTTCACGTAGGTGTACTGGTACTCGTAGTCGGGCACCCGGTGCAGGACCACGCGATCCGGCAGCGCGACACCTACCTCCACCTGCCGCTCGATCACCACCGGCTCGACACGGTTCCGCGTCACATAGGTGGTGACGGTTTCCGGCGGCTCGAGCGCTGCCCCCGTCAGCGCGCCGGCGGCACCGCCGATCGCCGCGCCGACCGGTCCGCCGACGATGGCGCCTGCGGTCGCCCCCGTGGCCGCTCCGGCCAGGGCGCCCTCGCCCGACTGCCCGCTGCGCGTCGTGACGGTCGTCTGGCCGGCGAACTGGTCCCGCTGCGCATAGAAGTCTCGATCCGCGTAGTACTGGTCCCAGTACGTGGCCGTGTCGTAGCTCGCCACCGGCACTTCGACCCGCGCCTCGGCGACGATCGCGCCGTCGCTCGAATAGGCGAGGCTCTCGCCGGAGACCCAGCCGCGCGCCGAAGCCGCCGTCACGTCGCACCAGGTCCGTCCTTCGAGACAGGCATAGATCTCGACGTCCGCGTCCACGGGAAGAGCGGTCACGATGGGATATTCCGGGCCGGGCCCGGCGCGGACGTTCAGGGCAGAGGTCGTGTACGCGGACTCCGCCTGGGCGGCGACCGGGAGGGCAGAGGCGGCCACGGCCGCCAAGGTCCCGAGCAAGATCGAACGGTTCATCTTCCTACTCCTTCCGCAACATCGGATGCGCCATGAACGGCGCCTGGAAGATGCCGTTCCTGCGGCCGCGGAAAGACCCCTCGTTTGCCGGTATGTCGCCGCAATCGCAGATGATCAGTCGAGAGATCCGATGAGCCGGGCCCGCTCCGGAGGCAGACACAGGCCCCGCGGCTCGAGGACGTGCCGGCCGAGGAAGAAGCCGGTCAGGCGGAAGGCATCGGACACATCCGCGGCGGAGACGGCAGCCGCTTCCTCGTCGAGGAGGAAGCGCGGCAGCTTCAGGAGACGGTCGGCATAGGCTTGCCCGGCCTCGCGGCTCACGGCACGACCCGAGCGCGGCGATACCCAGACCAGGTCCTCGACGGTGCCCGTCACCGCGCACGACGTGAGGTCGAGGCCGAAGCCGAACTCGGCGAGGAGCAGCAGTTCGAACCTCGCGAGATCCGCCGCTCCCTGCCGCTTGCGGGGCAATTGCAACACGAGATGGCGGAAGGCGTCGTGCAGCCCCTCATGCGGATCACGCTCCGGCAGGAGCCGCAGATGGGCGGCCGCCACCGCGAAGCCGTAGAGCGCGTGCGAGCTCTGCATCAGCGTCGCGGCATGTCCCTCTTCCAGCTCGAGCGCGAAGAGGCCCAGATGCTCATCGAGCCGCGCTCGCCAGACAGCCGTGACGGCGTTTCCCGGCTGGAGGACGGCCTGCATGCGCTTTGACCGGCCGCCACGCACGAGTCCCATGTGCCGGCCGCGGCCGCGGGTGAAGACCTCCACGACCGCGGAACTCTCGCCGTGGCGTCTCACGCCGAGGATGACGCCCTCATCGCTCCATTCCATGCGCGAACGGCACCTCGACCGTCAGTCCGTGGGAAACTCCAGTCCCATCTCGCGGTAGCGCTCGGGATCGTCGCTCCACTTCTCCCGCACCTTCACGAAGAGGAAGAGGTGCACCTTCCGCTCCAGGATCTCCTCGAGCTCCCTGCGAGACTGCGCGCCGATCTCCTTGATCATCTGACCCTTCTTGCCGAGGACGATGCCGCGCTGGCTGTCGCGGGCGACATAGATCACCTGCTCGACGCGAAGCGACCCGTCCTTCAGCGGCTTCCACTGCTCCGTCTCGACCATCGACTCGTAGGGCAGCTCCTCGTGGAGGCGAATGAAGAGCTTCTCCCGCGTGATCTCGGCCGCGAGCTGCTTCACGGGGTAGTCCGAGACCTGGTCCTCGGGATAGAGCCAGGGCCCGGGAGGCATCGCCTTCGCCACCGCCTCGAGCAGGTCGGCGCAGCCGTCTCCCGTCAAGGCCGAGATCATGAAGGTCGCCTCGAACTTGAGCTGGGCGTTCAGCCGCGCGACGATCTCGAGGAGCGTGTCGCGCTTCACCGTGTCGATCTTGTTGAGGCAGAGGAGCCGGGGAATCGGCACGTCGGCGAGACGCTCGAGTATCTCCATCGTCTCCGGCTCGCGGGCCTTGCGCACGTCGATCAGGAGCACGACGAGATCGGCGTCCTTGGCGCCGCTCCACGCCGTCTTCAGCATCGCGCTGTCGAGCCGCCGCCGCGGCCGGAAGATGCCGGGCGTGTCGACGAAGATCACCTGCGAGTTGCCGTGCATGGCGATGCCGCGCACCAGCGTGCGCGTCGTCTGCACCTTGTGGGTGACGATCGAGACCTTCTCGCCGACGAGCTGGTTCAGGAGCGTCGACTTGCCCGCGTTCGGCGCACCGATAAGAGCCGCGAAGCCGCAGCGCCTGTCGCCGTGCTCCGGATCGTCCGGCGTGTTCGCCTCCGGCTGCTGGGAATCCGTCTGATCCGTCATGGCTTCGCGCCCTTCCATACCCGTTCGCGGACCAGCATCGCCTCTGCCGCGCTCTGTTCCGCGATGCGCTTAGACGAGCCCTGGCCCGTTGCGGGCCTGACGCCCTCCACCTGCACCTCGACCGTGAAGACGGGCGCGTGATCGGGACCCGCGCGCTCCACCTCCCGGTAGGCCGGCGTGCGCTGATGCCCCTGCGAATGCGCCCATTCCTGCAGCGCCGTCTTCGCGTCCTTCAGCCGCTCCACCTTCTGGGCGAGGCGGTCGCCCCAGTAGCGCTCGATGAAGCCGCGCGCGGCCTCGAGGCCGCCGTCGACGTAGAGCGCGCCCATCACGGCCTCGCACACGTCGGCCAGGATCGCATCCTTGGTTCGCCCGCCGGACGTGCTCTCGCCCGGCCCCAGCCGGATGTGGCGGCCAAGATCCGCCTCCCGCGCCACCTCGGCGCAGGTCTCCCGCCGGACGAGCCGCGTGAAGCGGGGGGAAAGCTCCCCCTCGTCCGCCTTCGGATACATCCGGAACAGCGCGTCGGCGACGACCAGGCCCAGGACCCTGTCGCCCAGGAACTCGAGGCGCTGATAGGTCTCGCCGCCTCCCTGGACGCTGGCATGCGTCAGCGCGCGCACCAGGAGCTCGGGGTCTGAGAACGCGTGGCCCAGTCGTTCGGTGAGCGCGGCGAGGTCGCCACGTGCGGTCATTCCACCGTCGAAAACAGGCGTCCCCACCGAACGCTCGTCGGCCATTTCCAGAACTCCCAGATGCTGGTGTCCTCGTCGATCGAGAAGAACACGAGCTCGGCCCGACCGACGAGATTGTCGAAGGGCACGTAGCCGACCGCGCTCAGCACCCGGCTGTCGGTCGAGTTGTCGCGGTTGTCGCCCATCATGAAATAGTGCCCCTCGGGCACCTGATAAACATCGGTGTTGTCGCTCAACCCGTTCGGCGTCAGGTCGAGCACCTCGTAGCTCTTGCCGTTCGGCAGCGTCTCCCGGTAGCGCGGAACCCGCGTCACCCGGCCGCTGGGGTCGATCGCTACATAGTCGTCCACCCGCTCGCGCGGCACCTCGTCGCCATTGATGTAGACGAGGCCCTCGCGGACCTGCACCTCGTCACCGGGAAGACCGATCACCCGCTTGATGTAGTCGGTCTTGGAATCGCGCGGCAGCTTGAAGACGACGACGTCGCCACGCTCCGGCTCGCCCTCCCAGACGCGGCCTTCAAACGGCGGCAGCCCGAACGGGAAGGAATGCCGGCTGTAGCCGTACGCATACTTGGACACGAAGAGATAGTCGCCGATCAGAAGCGTCGACATCATCGAGCCGGAGGGGATGTTGAACGGCTGGAAGAGGAAGGTGCGCACGACCAGCGCCAGGAGCAGGGCCTGGATGATGACGCGGACGGTTTCGCCGAACCCGCCCTCCTCTTTCGACTTCTTGTCGGTCATGACATTCATGTTTCTGATGTCCGGCACGCGGGCGGGTTGGCCGTTGCTATAGCGGCTTCGTTCCAGCCCCGCAATCGAGGCAGGCGCGGTCGATGGTCGCCCGTCCCGTCACCGACGCGGCAGCGCCTGGATGATGACGAGCGCCTGGGCCATGGGCCAGTCGTCGGTGATGGTCAGCTGGATGTCGGCCTCGTGCCCGTCCGGCACCATGGCCTTCAGGCGCTCCGCCGCCCCGCCGGTGAGCTGCATCGTGGGACGGCCGCTCGGCAGGTTCACGACGCCGAGGTCACGCCAGTAGACGCCGCTCCGGAAGCCCGTGCCGAGCGCCTTGGAGCAGGCTTCCTTGGCCGCGTACCGCTTCGCGTAGGAGGCGGCGCGCAGGCGCCGGCGGTCCGACTTCCTCTGCTCCACCTCCGTGAAGATACGCTGGACGAAGCGGTCGCCGTAGCGCTCGAGCGTCTTCTCCACCCGGCGGATGTCGATGATGTCGTTGCCGATGCCGAGGATCATGCGGTGCGGGTTCCTGTCAGGATGCGGCGCGGCGCTCCTCGCGCGCCCGGTCCATCATCGTGCGCATGCGCCGTATCGCGGAGTCGAGCCCTCCGAAGATCGCCTCGCCGATGAGGAAGTGGCCGATATTGAGCTCGACGATCTGGGGCATCGCCGCCACCGGCCCCACCGTCTCGAATGTCAGCCCATGCCCCGCATGGACCTCGAGCCCGGCCTCTGCCGCGAACGCCGCGCCACGGCGCAGCTTCTCCAGCTCGCGCTCGCGGGCAGGCCCGTCTGCGGTGGCGGCATGATCGCAATAGGCGCCCGTGTGGAGCTCGACGACCGCCGCCTCGGAGCGCGCCGCGGCCTCGATCTGCCGCTCGTCGGCCTCGATGAAGAGCGAGACGCGCATGCCGGCGCCGGCGAGCTGCGAGATGAACGGGAAGAGCTGTCGCTCCTGCCCCGCCACGTCGAGGCCGCCCTCCGTCGTGCGCTCCTCGCGCCGCTCGGGAACGAGGCAGACCGCGTGCGGCAGATGCCGGAGCGCGATCTCCACCATCTCCGGCGTCGCAGCCATCTCGAGGTTCAGCGGCTTCGTGATCTCCGCCCTCAGCCGCGCGATGTCGTCGTCGCTGATATGGCGCCGATCCTCGCGCAGATGCGCGGTGATACCGTCCGCGCCAGCGTCGACGGCCGCGTGCGCCGCCCGCACGGGATCGGGATGACGGCCGCCGCGCGCGTTGCGGATGGTCGCCACATGGTCGATGTTCACGCCGAGCCGCAACCCGGACCTCGCACGCTCGCTCACGCTTCACCTCTCACCGATTGCGCCTTCAGGAGACGTCGCTCGTGCAGTCTGTCAAGCACGCGGCGCTTGCGGTTCTCCTGGTAGATTCGCACGGCTCGCCGCACGGGGAAATAGAAGACGAACCAGGCGATCACGCCGATCGGCACGCCGGCCACCAGCATCGGCTTCAGGAGCGGCCACATCGTGTCGAGCGATTCGTTGAAGAGCCCCCCGGCGAGCCTCGCCGGCGAGGGCCCCTCCCCCTCGAGGCCGAGCATCCAGCTGCCGACCCGGTACGTGCCGGCCCAGATGAACGGAAAGGTCAGCGGATTGCCGATCGCCGTGCCGAGTGCCGAAGCCAGCAGGTTGCCGCGGGTGATGTAGGCGACAACCGCCCCGAGGATGAAGTGGAAGCCGACGAGCGGCGTGCACGAGGCGAAGACGCCCGAGGCGAAGCCGGCGGCCACGGCGTGCGGGCTGCCGGTCATGCGCAGCACCCGCTTCTGGATGTAGCGCATGGAGCGTCCCCAGCTCCGGCGGGGCCAGACGGCGACGCGGAACCTCTCCCAGAATTGTGGCTTGGTGCGGCGGGCAAATAGCATGTCGGGTTCAGGTCGGGTGGGTCGACGCCATTTCGGGCGGGAACGACACTATCAGCGACAAAGATGTTAAAATTCCGGCCCTCCGTCAGGCCTTGAGGAAACGGCTGCCTGGCTTGACCGCCTCGGTCGCCGCGAGATCCTGCGGCACCTCGTCCGGGGCGTAGGTCGGGATCTCGAGCGCCGCAAGCGGGACGAGCGGCACGCCGAGATCGGCCTTGCCGCCGGACCTGTCGATGAGGCACGCCGCCGCCGTCGTGCGACCGCCGGCGGCCTCGATCGCCTCGATCGTCTCGCGCGAGGAAAGGCCCGTCGTGACGATGTCCTCCATCATCAGGCAGCGCGCGCCGGGCTCGATCGCGAAGCCGCGGCGCAGCGTGAACCGTCCCTCGACCCGCTCCATGAAGACGGCCGGCACGCCGAGCTGCCGGCCCATCTCGTAACCCACCACGACGCCGCCCATCGCCGGAGAGACGACGAGATCGAACGGGCCGAGGCCGGCCGCGCGGATCTTCTCGGCCAGTGCCGAGCACAGCCGGGCCCCGCGCCGCGCGTCCATCATGACCCGCGCGCACTGGAGATATTTCGGGCTGTGCCGCCCCGACGAGAGGATGAAATGCCCCTCGAGCAGGGCCCCCGCGTCGCGAAACTCGCGCAAGACCTCTTCCCGTTCCACGTCGCCCCCTTCAGCCATTCACCCGAGTCACGGAATTGACCACCCTGTCGCCCTTCAGGAGCGAGATGATCGAGTTCAGGTGCTTCACGTCCCAGACCTCCACGTCGATGACCATGTCGTGGAAGTCCTCCCCGCGCTTCACCATCTTCACGTTGTCGATATTCGCGTCGTTCTCGCCGATGATCTTGGCGATGCGTCCGAGCGATCCCGGCTCGTTGCGCGCGCCGATCTTGATCTGCGCGGGAAACCGCTCCGGGAACTCGTCGTCGATGTCCCAGCGGACGTCGATCCAGCGCTCGGGAAACTCGTCGAACTTCTGAAGCTCCGGCGACTGGATCGGATAGATCGTGATCCCTTCGCCCGGCGTGAAGATGCCGACGATACGGTCTCCCGGAACGGCTCCGCCCTCGGGGGAGAACTTCACCGGCAGGTCGCCCTGGACACCGCGGATCGGGATCGGGTTCGCGCGCCCGTCGCTCTCCTCGGGCACATGGAACTTGAGTCCCACCGCCCGCTCGATGCCGAACCAGCCGGCCTCGTTGCCCGTCGCGGAGGAGTGCTGGTGACGTGCTTCCTGGTAATCGGGGTGGACCGCCTTCAGAACGTCGCCGGCCGGCAGGTCGCCGCGGCCGACGGCGGCCAGCGCATCCTCCACGCTCGCCTGGGCGAGGCGCCTGAGGCAGGTGCCTAGTCGCTCGTCGGAATACGGCTTGCCCGCCCTGTCGAACACGCGCTGCACGATCTGCCGGCCGAGGCCGCTGTACTGTCTCCGGGTCGCTTCCCTGGTGGCCCGCCGGATGGCCGAGCGGGCCTTGCCGGTGATGGCGATCCCTTCCCAGGCGGCGGACGGCGTCTGGCCGGGCGACGTGAGGATCTCCACCTCGTCGCCGTTCGACAGCGCACCGATCAGCGGGGCGTGCCGGCCGTTGATCTTGCTGCCGATCGCCGTGTTCCCGACGTCGGTGTGGACGGCATAGGCGAAGTCGATCGCCGTCGCCCCCCGCGGCAGTGCGATCAGCCGCCCCTTCGGCGTGAAGCAGAAAACCTGGTCCTGGAACAGCTCGAGCTTCGTGTGCTCGAGGAACTCCTCGGGCGTGTTGCCTTCGGCCAGCATCTCCATGAGGCGCCTGAGCCAGCGGTAGGCGCCGCTCTCGGCGGCCATCCGATTGCCGGTCTTGACCTCGATCCCGTCCTTGTAGAGGGGATGCGCGGCGATGCCGTACTCGGCCACCTCGTTCATGCCGTAGGTGCGGATCTGCAGCTCGACGCGCCTGTGCCCGGGGCCGATGACGGTCGTGTGGATGGAGCGGTAGTCGTTCTGCTTCGGCGTCGAGATGTAGTCCTTGTACCGGCCGGGCACCATTCGCCAGGTCGTGTTGACGATGCCGAGGGCCTGGTAGCAGTCCGCAACGGTGTCGACCACGACGCGGAACCCGATGATGTCGGAGAGCTGCTCGAAGGAGAGCTTCTTCTGCTCCATCTTCCGGAAGATCGAGAACGGGCGCTTCTCCCGCCCCGTCACCTGCGCCTTGATGCCCTGCTGCCCGAGCTTGTCCTTCAGCGCCACCTCGATCTCGGCGATCGCCGCGGCATTCGCCTCCCGCGAAGCCGCCAGACGGTTCACGATCATCTGGTAGGCCTCGGGCTGAAGCTGCCGGAAGGCGAGCTCCTCGAGCTCCTCGCGCATCCACTGGATGCCCATGCGGCCGGCAAGCGGCGCGTAGAGATCCATCGTCTCCTCGGCGATGCGGTTGCGCTTCGCCTCGGGCACGTATTCCAGCGTGCGCATGTTGTGCAGGCGATCGGCGAGCTTCACCAGAAGGACGCGCACGTCCTTCGAGATCGCCAGCATGAACTTGCGCAGGTTCTCGGCCTGCTCGACCCGCTTGGACACGAGGTCGAGCTTCTTCATCTTCGTCAGACCGTCGACCAGCGCGCCGATCTCCTTGCCGAACAGCCGGTCGATCTCGTCGCGGGTGGTGTCGGTATCCTCGATCGTGTCGTGCAGGAGCGCCGCCGCGATCGTTGCGTCGTCGAGCTTCAGGTCCGTCAGGATCGCGGCAACTTCGAGGGGATGCGAGAAATAGGGGTCGCCCGAGGCGCGCTTCTGCAGTCCATGCGCCTTCATCGCATAGACATAAGCCCGGTTCAGGAGGTTCTCGTCGGCATCAGGGTCGTACGCGGTGACGCGTTCGACAAGCTCATACTGCCGCATCATCGAGGGTTCACCCGGCGGCAGATCGAATCGTCAAGTCCAGGAAGACGGGGCGCGCAACCCGTATGCGAGCCCCTTCATCGCCCGCGCGGATCACTCCCGGTCTTCGGGAGGCGTCAGGCCTTCGAGCCCCCTCAGGAGGTCCTCCTCGGACATGCGATCGAACTGCACGCTGTCGTCCTCGCCCGTGTCGCCGCCGGCGGCCGCAGGAAGCGCCGTGGGCTCGGGCTCGGGCTCGTCGACTTCCACATAGCGCTGCAGCGAGTGGATGAGCTCCTCGCGCAGATCCTCGGGCGAAACGGTCTCGTCCGCGATCTCGCGCAGGGCGACGACCGCGTTCTTGTCGTTGTCGCGATCCACCGTCAGCGGCGCGCCATTCGAGAGCATCCGCGAGCGATGGGAAGCCAGCAGAACCAGCTCGAAGCGGTTCTCGACCTTGTCAACACAATCTTCTACCGTCACGCGCGCCATGACAGTCGGCTCCTTCAGGCGATGGAGTGGGTTATTGGCCGATATACGCGGTCGGCACTGGTGACGCAAGGGCGCGACAGGCGACCGTCTCCGGCGAGGCATGCGGATGGGGAAGAGATGACGGAAGACGCGATCCGCGGGGTGGCCGCCTCGAAAATGCGGAAGGGCGATCCCGCCATCGCCAGCATCGGGGTCGCGGAAGTCGGCGCCGTCCTGGTGCTGGGGATGCGGGACCTGCGCCGCGCCCCGGTCCTGGGAGCCGCGATCGGCCTACTCTTCGTCGCCGGCGGCTGGTTCATATATGCCCTCGTGGCACTGGCCGACCTCCTCTTCCTCGCCTATCCGCTGGCTGCGGGCTTCACGCTCCTCGGACCGTTCGCGGCAATCGCCCTCTACGACGTCAGCCGGCGGCTCGAAACGGTGGATCGACTGTCCTGGCGAGAGGTGCTGGGCACGGTGCTCGGCCCCGGCGCCCGGAGCCTCGGCTGGATGCCAATGCTCAACCTCTTCGTCTTCATCATCTGGATCGACGTGGCGGCGGCCCTGTTCCTGAGCTTCTTCGGCCTGACGAGGATGGAAGCCGGCGAGTTCCTCAGCGAGCTCTTCACCACGACACACGGCCTCCTCTTCCTCGCGCTCGGCAACGCCGTCGGCGCCATATTCGCCGTGGGCGTCTACGCCTCGACCGTTCTGGCCTATCCAATGCTCCTCGACCGCGACACGAATTTCGTCACCGCGATCGCGACGAGCTGGCGGGCAGTCCGGGCGAACCCGGTTCCGATGCTCCTCTACGGCGTCCTCGTCGCCGTCCTCACCTTCCTCGCCATCCTCCCGGCGCTCCTCGGCCTGATTCTCGCCCTGCCACTCTTCGGCCACACGAGTTGGCATCTCTACCGCCGGGTCGTCCGATGGGAGGAGCCGGGAGAGGTGCGGGCCGAAGGCGTTGACACGGCACATCGCGCGGCTTAGCCACCCCGCTACCGGCTTGCTTGCCGGAAATCGCCGACGTGCCGATAGCGTGCGCCATTCCATTGCCGGCGCCTCAACCACATTTTCACGCGGGCCGCATAACCGCCTCCCCGCGAGAGGTTTCCCATGAAGTTCACGCCCAACGAACGCATTGCCGTCTTCATCGACGGCGCAAATCTTTATGCCACTGCCCGCTCGCTGAATTTCGACATCGACTATCGCCGCCTGCTCGGCCTGTTCGACGAGCAGGGCTATCTCGTCCGCGCCTTCTACTACACGGCGCTCGCGGACGATCAGGAGTATTCCTCCATCCGCCCGCTCATCGACTGGCTCGACTACAACGGCTATACCGTCGTCACGAAGCCGATGAAGGAGTTCACCGACGCCAGCGGCCGCCGCAAGGTGAAGGGCAACATGGACATCGAGCTCGCCGTCGACGCGATGGAGATGGCCGAGCACATCGACCACATGGTGCTGTTCTCGGGCGACGGCGACTTCCGCTCCCTCGTCGAGGCGATCCAGCGCAAGGGCAAGCGCGTCAGCGTCGTCTCGACCGTCTCGGTCCAGCCGCCGATGATCGCGGACGAGCTCAGGCGCCAGGCCGATCACTTCATCGACATCGCCAAGCTCGTGAAGCAGATCGGCCGGGACCCGGCGGAACGCGCGGCGCGGCGCGAGGCGAGCGAGCGCACCTACCGGCCCGCGGAGCCGGCGGACGACCTCGAGGAGTTCTTCGACCGCTGAACGCCGCCATGTCGCTCGCCGCCTACGAACCCGGGCGCGACTGCCCGCTCTGCCCGCGCCTCGTCGAGTTCCGCGAGCGCAACCGCGAGCGCCTGCCCGGTTGCTTCAACGCGCCGGTGCCGAGCTTCGGCCCAGTCGACGCGCGCGTGCTGATCGTCGGGCTCGCGCCCGGCCTGAAGGGCGCCAACTGCACCGGCCGGCCCTTCACCGGCGACTATGCCGGCGACCTCCTCTACGACACGCTGCCCCGCTACGGCTTCGCCCGCGGCAGATATCTCGGGAGACCCGACGACGGGTTCGAGCTCGTCGACTGCAGGATCGTCAACGGTGTGCGCTGCGTGCCGCCAGAGAACAAGCCGACGGGCGCCGAGATCAAGACCTGCCGGCAGTTCCTCGTGCCGGCGATCGCGGAGATGGAGAACCTGCGGGTCGTCGTGATGATGGGCCGGATCGCCCACGACACGGGCCTCACGGCGCTGGGCCTGCGCCGTGGGGATTTCCCCTTCGGCCACAATGCCAGGCACGAGGCCGGCCGCTTCGTCATCCGCGACACCTATCACTGCTCGCGCTACAACACGCAGACGGGCCGGCTGACGCCCGAGATGTTCCAAGCCGTCTTCGCCGGCGTGCGTGCGGATCTCGGCGTCGACGAGACATGAGACGACACACGGAATGACGATCACGAACCAGGATGAGCTGGACGGGTTGAAAGCGATCGGCCGCATCGTCGCCAAGACCATGCACACCATGGCAGGGGCGATGGAGCCCGGCATGACGACGAGAGAGCTGGACGAGATCGGCCGCGAGTTCCTGGAGCGCGAAGGTGCGGTTTCGGCGCCGGAATCCACCTATGACTTCCCCGGCGCGACCTGCATCAGCGTGAACGAAGAGATCGCGCATGGCGTCCCCGGCAGCCGGATCCTCGCCGCCGGCGATCTCGTCAATCTCGACGTCTCAGCCTCGAAGAACGGCTATTTCGCGGATACCGGCGCCACGTTCCGCCTGGAGCCGGTCCGACCCCCGCTCGATCGGCTGTGCCGCGACGGAAAGCGTGCGATGCAGATCGGCATCGCGCAGGTCGGCAGCGGCCGGCCGCTGGCTGGCATCGGCAACGCCATCGGCCGCTTCGCCGAGAAGCGCGGTTACACCTTGATCCGGAACCTCGCCAGTCACGGCGTCGGCCGGGCTCTTCACGAGTATCCCGAGGAGGTCGCGACCTGGCCCGACAAGGGCGAGAGACGTCGGATGCACAAGGGACTGGTGCTGACCGTCGAGCCGTTCCTGTCCCGTGGCGGAATGTGGGCTCGGGACGGCGAAGACGACTGGACGCTCTACAGCGAGCCGTCCGCGCCGGTCGTGCAGTATGAGCACACCGTGGTCGCGACGGACCAAGGGGCGGTCATCGTCACCCTCCCGGGCTGAACCGCAGTCCCGGGCGCCCTGTACGTGCGTCCCGACTGAACCGGCTCGCGCCGCTCAGTTGTTCTCCTTGAGGATGCGCGCCTTGTCGCGCTGCCAGCTGCGCTCCTTCATCGCCTGCCGCTTGTCGTGCTGCTTCTTGCCCCTGGCGACGGCGATCTCGAGCTTCGCCATGCCGCGCGGGTCGAAATAGAGCTTCAGGGGCACGACCGTCATGCCCTCCTTGTTGACCGCCCCCATCAGGCGGCCGATCTCGCGCTTGTGCAGCAACAGCTTCCGCGGCCGCTTCGGCTCGTGGTTGAAGCGGTTCGCCGGGCCATACTCGGGGATGTTGGCGTTGAAGAGCCACATCTCGCCGCCGGACTCGCCGGCATAGGATTCGGCGAGGCTCGCCTTGCCGCCGCGCAGCGACTTCACCTCCGTGCCGGTCAGGGCGATGCCGGCCTCGAACGTGTCCTGCAGCTCGTAGTCGAAGCGGGCGCGCCGGTTCTCCGACACGATCCTGCGCGCGGGGGCTCCACGAGGGGCCATGACTCTTCACTCTCTCAACTGTTCAGGAGGCCCGCATGCACCATCGCGGCGCGGACCTCGAGGCGGGTCGGCTCCGTCACCTCCACGATGGGCAGGCGGACATCCGCCGCGCACTTGCCGAGGAGCGACACGGCATACTTGGTCGGCGCCGGGTTCGTTTCCAAGAACAGCGCCCGGTGAAGCGGCATGAGGCGGTCCTGCATCTCCAGCGCCTTGGCGTAGTCGCCGGCGAGGCAGGCCTCCTGGAACTCCGCGCAAAGACGCGGCGCGACGTTGGACGTGACCGAGATGCAGCCGACCCCGCCATGCGCCATGAAGCCGAGCGCCGTCGGGTCCTCGCCCGAGAGCTGGATGAACTCCTTGCCGGAGGCCTGCCGCTGCAGGCTGACGCGGGCGAGATTCGCCGTCGCGTCCTTCACCCCGACGATGTTCGGGCAGTCCTTCGACAGGCGCGCCATCGTCTCGACCGACATGTCGATCACGCTGCGCGGCGGAATGTTGTAGATGATCAGCGGCAGGTCGACCGCATCGTGAATCGCCTTGTAGTGGCGGTACAGCCCCTCCTGGCCGGGCTTGTTGTAGTAGGGCGTGACGACGAGGATCGCATCCGCGCCGGCCTGCTTGGCGTGCTGGCCGAGATCGATCGCCTCGGCGGTGTTGTTCGACCCGGCGCCGGCGATCACGGGCACGCGGCCCGCCGCCACCTCGACGCACAGCTCCACGACCCGCTTGTGCTCGTCATGGCTCAGCGTCGGCGACTCGCCGGTCGTGCCGACCGGCACCACACCGTGACTGCCCTCCGCGATCTGCCACTCGACGAAGGCCTGGAAAGCCTCGGCATCGACCTCGCCATCCCGAAACGGCGTGATCAGTGCCGTAATCGAACCTCTGAACATGAATAACCCTCGTCGACGGAACGGCTGCGGCCGCCCTCAAGAAAACGCCTCGCGGCAGGCGGCCAACATAGAAACTGGGCTCAAGCTGAACAAGGCCGCATGACGCGAGGCGAGCGTTGTCACGATGTCGCCTCAACAGGCCGACAGTATTGCTTTGTCAACCATTCGGGGCGATCGTTCTCGCTTATGCACAACTATCGTCTGTTGCGCGCCGGCGCGACGGCCGTGATGGCCTGCGCGGCAATTTCGGCAGCACCGCTGCTCCACTCCGGGTGGAGCGGCTCGACACCTGCCTCGGCCAGCGAGAGGGCGGGCGAAGACGCGCGTCCCGGGGCCGAAGAGGTCGCGAAGACGGAGGCGGCGACACCCCCTTCGGACGAGGCGACGGCCTCGGAGGGCGACGACGAAGGCGCCACGCCCGAGGAGGAGATGGCCGCCACCCCGGCTCCGGAGGAGAACGAGGTCGCGGAGGACGCCGTCTCCACCGAGGAGGCCGCGGCGGCGATTCCCCTTCCGCCGGTGTCCCCGCGGGCGGCTGACGCAGACGAGGCCGAGGCCCCCGCCCCGGTGGCCAGCCTCGAGGGCCACCCGATGCCGCGCCTGCGGCCGGCCGACGACGACTTGCCCTGGCGCCTCCGCCCGGTCGTCGATCGCGCGACGGCGCAACGGGTGTCGGCCGTGCTGAGCGACCTCTTCGCGAAACGCTTCTCCGACGCCCTGGCCGGCAAGGAGCGCCTCGACGACCCCGCCGCGCAGAGCCTCGTCGAGTTCCTGTACGTGAGGGACGCCTCGAGCCACGCGCCCTGGCGCCGCATCCGCAGCTTTCTCGACGAGCATCCGGAGTGGCCCTCGCGCGACCTGATCGAGAGGCGCTTCGAGGTCGCGCTCTTCTCCCAGAAGGCGGCTCCCGGAGACGTCATGGAGGTCTTTGCGGGACGCCCGCCCGAGACGAATCTCGGTCGGCTCGCGCTCGCCCAGGCGCACATGGCGCAGGGACGGCGGAACGAGGCCCGAACGGTCGCGGCGGAGCTCTGGCGCAGCACGAAGCTGACCGCGGCGGAGGAGAAGCTCGTCGACGAGCGGCTGGGCGAGCTCCTGACGGAGGCCGATCACCGGGCCCGCGCGGTGCGCATGGTCTACACGAGCGAATTGCGCGACGCGCTATCGCTGGCGAAGCGGCTGAAGGGCGACGACCAGAAGCTGGTGGAGGCGGCGGCGAAGGCTCTCCAGGGCGACAAGAAGGCGCAGGAGGCCCTGGACAAGCTGCCGAAGAAGCTCGGCGAGCAGCCGGTCGCCCTGTTCGCGAAGGCGCGCCTTGCGCGTCGCGCCGGCGAGGAAGAGGAAGCCGGCCGCATCCTCATGAAGGCGCCCGCCGACGAGGACGCGCTGGCGGCGCCGGACGAATGGTGGCTCGAACAGAAGCTCGCCTCCCGCTGGCTCCTGGAGCGCGGCCGCGCGAAGGAAGCCTACGCGCTGACGCTGAAGCATGCGGCCCAGTCGCCGGCCGAGCGGTCGGACGCCGAGTGGCAGGCGGGCTGGATCGCGCTGCGCTTCCTCGACAGGCCGGCGGACGCGATCGGGCATTTCGCCGAGGCGCTGAGCGTCGTGTCCCTTCCCATCAGCGTCTCCCGCGGCGAGTACTGGCTCGGCCGCGCGCACGAGGCGAACGGCGACCGGACAAAGGCGGCCGAGCATTACCGCAAGGCCGGCGAGCACTTCTCCACCTATTACGGCCAGCTCGCCCTCGAGCGGCTCGGCGTGGACTCCCTGCCCGGTGCCCATAAGCCGCTCATCGCCCACGCCGCGCTCCGCCACGCCGAGACGCAGGAGCCGGTGAAGGCGATCAGGCTGTTGTGGCAGCTCGGCCATGAAAGCCTCGCCACGCAGCTGATGACGTCGCTCGCGCGTGAAACCCGGTCGACCGCCATCCGCGTCGGAGTTGCCGAGCTCGCCCACGAGCTCAAGCTTCCCTCCACCACTCTCGCGATCGGCAAGCTCGGCACCTATGCCGGCGACCCGACGGAGTACTATTCCTTCACGACCGACGGACTGCCGGCCTACCCGGTCATCGGTGCGCCGGTCGATCCCGCCCTCGTCTACGCGATCGCGCGGCAGGAGAGCGTCTTCAACGCGACCGCCCGCAGCCATGCCGGGGCGCAGGGGCTGATGCAGCTCATGCCGGCGACGGCGCGGATGACCGCGCAGGCCTACGGTCAGGCCTACCACGAATCCCGCCTCACCCAGGACCCGACCTACAACGTGATGATCGGCGCCGCGCATCTCGGGCAGCTCATGGAGCGGTTCGAAGGCTCCTACCCGATGGTCTTCGCGGCCTACAATGCCGGCGGAGGGCGGATCTACGAGTGGAACCGCCGCTTCGGCGACCCGCGCAAGGGCGAGATCGATCCCGTCGACTGGGTGGAGTTCATCCCCTACGGCGAGACCCGCAACTACGTGCAGCGGGTGATGGAAGGCATGCAGGTCTACCGGGCGCGGCTGGGCGATGGGGGCCTGCGCATCGCCGAGGACCTCGGCGCCCGCGCCGCCGCGCCGATTCAGGAGGCGCGAGAGACCTCCACCCTTCCTGCGCCGACAGAGGCCGGCCTTTCCCGCTGATGGCAGATGACCGGGTCGAGACGATCGAGCGCTTCGTCAGGGCCGGCGACGGGCTGCGCCTCTTCGTTCGCGATCACCGCCCGCGCGATGCCGCACCGCGGGCTCCTCTGGTCTGCCTTCCCGGCCTGACGCGGGACGGCCGCGATTTCGAGGCCCTCGCACGGCACTTCACCCGGCATGAGCAGTCCTCGCGGCGCGTGGTGACGATCGATTTCCGCGGCCGCGGCCGCTCGGACCACGATGCCGACGCCGCGAACTACAACGTCCTTCGCGAGACGCAGGACGTGATCGAAGCCCTCGCCGCTCTCGGAATCGACCATGCCGTCCTCATAGGCACGTCCCGAGGAGGCCTCGTGACGATGCAGCTCGCGGCGACGCGGCCCGAGCTCGTCGCCGGCGCGGTGCTGAACGACATCGGCCCCGTGCTCGAGATCTCCGGCTTGCGCAAGATCGGCGCCGCCCTCGCCGCGACACGTGCGCCCTCGGATTGGGCCGACGCGGCACACCGCCTCCGCTCCGTCTATGGCGCGGACTTTCCGCATGTGGACGAGGCGGGATGGGCGGCCATGGCGGCGCGCACCTATGTCGAGCGCGACGGGCGACCGGCCGCTCCCTACGACGAAAGGCTCGCCACGCCGCTGCGCGACCTGCCCGAGGACGTCTCGTTGCCGGCCATGTGGCCGCAGTTCGACGCGCTCGCCGCTTCGGGCCCCGTGCTCGTGCTGCGCGGCGCGAACTCCGCGCTCCTGTCGCAGGCGACGGTCGGCGCGATGCTCGGGCGTCGCCATGGTGTCCGCGCGCTCACCGTGCCGGATGTCGGCCATCCGGCCCCGCTCGCCACGCCGGCGGAGTTCGCCGCCATCGAGACGCTGCTGGACGAAGTCGACCGACCGGCCTGATCAGCGGCCCGCAGACGGCCGGCGCACACCCTTGCCTCACGACGCCCGTGCGCGGACCGGCGCATCCCTCGCCCCTCTGGCCCGTGCCACACCCCCCTCTAAACGAAAGAAGCCCCGGCGGACGAACCGCCGGGGATTCCTGGTCAGGCGATGGGTCCGGCCGGAGCCGGATCCATCTTCAGGTCATCAGAACGACCGGATGACTTCCACGCCGAACGCCAGAGCCTGGTCGTTGTCCGGGTTGAAGAAGTCCTGGCTGATGTTGCCGTAGTGGACGTCCGCGATGAACGTCGTGCGGCTGACCGGGGTCCAGGACACGTTCGCGAAGACTTCCCAGGCGTCGACGTCGAGGTTGCGGGCCTCGTCGTCGATGAAGAAGTAACGATCCGCCTGCGTGTTCTGGTAGGACGCACCGATCTCACCGGCGACGCGGTCGCTGAAGGAGTGGTGCAGGAAGCCGAGCACCGACCAGACCTGAATGTCGCTGTCGAGGCAGATGGAGTCCAGACCAGCGTCGCACCAGCCGACGCCGTAGCTGGTGGCGCGGCCGAGAGCGTTCGGGCCGGCATAGCGCGACAGGCCGTCGGTGTAGATGCCCTTCAGGTTGACCGAGGTATCCTCGCCGACCGACGGCACGTTGACCGACAGGCTGGCCGTGATCGCCCAGCCGATCTCGTCCTCTTCGAAGTCGAGGCCGAGCGGCTCGTAGAAGCCCTCGATCTCGTTGCGACCGATGGCGCCGGCGAGGTGCGCCGAACCCCAGTCGCCCGCATACTTCAGACCGGCGACGACGACCGGCCAGTCGTTGTCGACGACCGCGACACCGGCCGGAACGCGGAAGCCGTCCGGATCATACGCGCGGTAGTAGCTCGAGCCACCGGCCCACTGCGAGTCTTCCAGCGACACCGAGACCGACATGCCGTTGCCGAAGGCCTGCGTGTAGCGGATCTGGTTGATGCGGGTCGTGTTCGTGCCGAGGATCGTGAAGGGATCCGTGCCGTCCGGGCCGACCGAGCCGTCGGTGAAGACGGAGTTCGTCTTACCGAAGGTCCAGTTGCCGAACTGAACGTAGGCGTGGCGGGTGTTGAGCGCGTTGCCCGTGTTGCCCGAGCCGGCCGTGTTCGCCTCGAACTCCATGAACGCGCGGACCGTGCCGTACTCGGTCGCCGTGCGGGCGTCGAAGTTGATGCGGCCACGGGCGTAGATGTTGAAGCCTTCGGCCGTGTTGCCGTAGGTGTACCCGAAGTAGCGGACCGCGAACGGCACCGTGCCGCCGCCTTCCCAGTCGACGCCGCCGTAGGCGACCGCCGCGGCGAAGCCGCCGATCTTGAGGCAGACGTCCGTGCCGGGGATCTCGAAGAAGCCGGTCGTGTCGCAGCGGTAGACGGGCTCACGGGGAGCCTTCACGTCGTACAGGATCGGATCCGCAGCCTGAGCGCCGGTCGCAGCGACGACGGCAAAGGCGGAGCCGAGGAAGAAGCTCTTCATGTTATTCATCCTGACCTCCAAATAGTCACCTTAAGGGACCAGGTTACTCCCCCGGGCGGTCTGCCTTGGAGTTTTGCCCATTTCCCCGCGAAGCGCCCGGTGGTGGTAATTACTGTCCCCCCACCGCCGAGCGTTTTGCGACTCAACCGGGTCCCCGGTGTCGCTGAGGGCAAAGTACCGGAAGCCCCTTCCCGTTCAACCGGCAATCGCTCCCGCCGGGGCCTCGGGAACCCTGTTTAGAAGGGGGTGTGGCAGAAGCGTCACGTTGTGACCTCCGGGTCATGCCTCATGGTTAACGGCAGGTTAACGCGGGAGCCGGATTTGCATGCTTGTTAACATGAATCCCTGGTTTCCTTGCCTCGCGGGCCGGTTAGATCGGCGAGCCTGCGGACACGGCCCGGCCACCGCCGGCGCGGAAAGACCGGCCGGCCGCGTCTGGCGCGCAATCCGCTATAACGGGGGCTTATCGCCGCCCGCACTCCATCGAACTGGACCCGGCGCCGAAGGTCTAGGATGCTCCCCTCACGAGCGGGAGGCCGCCGGACGGTCCGCCTGCACCCGCCCCTCCGGCGGCGGGGCCCACGCAAACTTCGAGCAGGAGGCGCCGATGGCAGACCCGGCCGATTTCATGAGGCGGGATCACGCGCAGCATCCCCCGGCCTTCGCCCCGACCTACAAGTCGACATTTCTGCGCTCGCCCCGCAGGCCGCTCCTGTCGATGGAGCAGTCGATCGGCGACAGGACGGGGCCCGTGTTCGGGCACGACCGTCTCGACCCGCTCGACAACGACCTGATCCACAATTTCGCGACGGACGGCGAGGCGCTCGGCGAGCGGATCATCGTCTACGGCAAGGTGCTCGACGAGAACGCGAGGCCCGTCCGGAACACGCTGATAGAGGTGTGGCAGGCGAATGCCGGCGGTCGCTACCGGCACGTCCGCGACGGCTACCTCGCGCCTCTCGACCCGAATTTCGGCGGCTGCGGCCGCTGCATGACGGACGAGGACGGCAACTATGTCTTCCGCACGATCAAGCCGGGGCCCTATCCCTGGCGCAATCACGGCAGCGACTGGCGGCCCGCCCACATCCACTTCTCGGTCTTCGGCGACGCCTTCGCCCAGCGCCTCGTCTCGCAGTTCTACTTCGAGGGCGACCCGCTGATCAGGCTCTGCCCGATCGTGAACACCCTGCCGGACCCGACGCTGGCCGACCGTCTCACCGCCACGCTCGACATGGGCGAGATGGTGCCGTTCGACTGTCTCGCATACCGCTTCGACATCGTGCTGCGCGGCCGCCGCTCGACCTTCTTCGAGAACCGACCGGAGGGGAACTGACATGATTTTCCAGCGACTGAAGGAGACGCCCTCGCAGACCGCCGGGCCCTACGTGCATCTGGGCACGGTGCCCTCGGCGGCCGGACTGGAGATCCGCACGCAGGAGAACCCGCACATATTGCAGGGCGACGCGGACGGCACCCGCATCCGCATAGAAGGGCTGCTGATCGACGGGGCCGGCCAGCCGGTCACGGACGCGATGATGGAGATCTGGCAGGCCGATTCGAAAGGGCGCTACGGCCAGGACGGCTTCTTCGGCTGGGGCCGCACGGTGACCGACTGGACCACGGGCCGGTGGTGGTTCGAGACGGTGAAGCCGGGCCCGGTGCCGTACCGGGACGGCCGCACCGAGGCGCCGCACATCGACATCCTCATCTTCTCGCGGGGGATCAACATCCATCTGCACACACGTCTCTACTTCGCCGACGAGGCGGAGGCGAACGCGGACGACCCCGTGCTCAAGGCGGCCGGGGCGCCGTGGCTGCAGGAAACGATGATCGCCGGGCGTTTCGACGCCGACGGCATGCCGGGCTACCGGCTCGACATCCATCTGCAGGGCGAGAAGGAGACGGTCTTCCTCGACATGTAGGTACGGCGAGGAAGCCCGCCGCGGCGATCGGTCCACCTCGAACCGCGGCGCGGCCTCGGACATTGCCTCCTGCGGAGGCTCCGGCAGACCGGGCCCCGCAGCCGCTCGAGACAATGTCCCTGACCGCCAGACACCGAGACGCCTACCGCATCATCGTGCAGACCGCCGTGGCCTGCACGCTGACCTGGTATGCGATGCACCTTCTCGGCCTCGATGACATGTCCTGGGCGATGATCTCGACCCTGCTCGTCGTCCAGACGAGCGTCGACGAGACGATGCTCGCGACCGGCTTCCGCGTCCTCGCGACGATTCTCGGCACCGCGCTCGGCCTCGTCGCCGTCTGGGTGCCGCCGGACACGGGCTACGTCCTCCTGCGCCTCGTCTTCGCGGCGACCGTCGTGAACGCGCTGGCGATCCGCTGGCCCGGCCTCCGCTTCGGCGTCGTGCCCGGCACAATCCTCGTGCTGTCCTCGACCGGCGAAGCGCCGCTCGACGACGCGGTGCCACGCGCCGCCGCGATCATTCTCGGTGGCCTCACCGGCTTCCTCACCGCGATTCTCGTCTGGCCCGACCGCAGTCGCGACAGGGCGCTGCGGCAGGCACGGCAGGGGCTCGCTACGGCCGGAGAGCTTCTCCGTTGCGTGCTGGATCCGGAGGTGAACGATGGGGAAAGGCGCGTCCCGGAGGGCCTGCACGGCCGGTTCCTCTCCCACATGCAGGCGGCCCGTGCCGCGGCGAGCGGCGCGAAGGTGCGGCGGCGCCTCAGGAACGGCAGGCCCATCCTCGAGCTCCTGCGCCGGATCGAACGGCTCTGGCACGGCATCATCATTCTCGAGCGGGTGCTCATCGAGGACGCCTTCAACCTGCCGGCCGAGCGTCTCCCGACCCTCGTGACCGCCTCCCAGACGGTGCTCGACACGGTGGAGGACGCGCTTCGCTGCGTCGGCGATGCGCTCGCGCAGGGCGGGCCGCGGCCCGAGTTCGACGAGATGCGGGCGCGGCTCGAGGAGGCGCGCGCCCAGGTGCAGGCGCTGAGCGGCTCGCTCGCCGGCGGCCGGACGCCGGCCGCAGAGCGCGCGCTCGGCACGCTCCTGTTCGGCCTCGACGAGGTGGCCCGCCACCTGATCGAGATCATCGAGATCCTGTCCCCCCGCCCGGCCGACGCCGCCGGTGTCACGGCCTGATGCAGCACCCACCTCGAGGGAAGAGTCGCCGCCCGCCGACGGCTGCCGCTTCGCATCTTGCGGCGAGTGCGAACGCGCCTAAGATCGGGAGCCGCTTCAACACCCGTCGTCCCTCATCCCACCGCCCCGCGAGCGGCACCGCAAAAGTCGAGCTGCAGCCTCATGACCACCCTCCGCCGGACCCGCGCCGCCACGCGCCACGACGGCCGCCGAACGCCGGTGACGCTCTCGCCTGGGAGCGTCGGGCGATGAGCGCACGGGACTGGCGGCGGCTTTCGCCCGTCGACCTCGCCTGCGAGAAGCGCCCCGCCTCGGGTGCCGGCGGCATGGTCGTGACGAACCATCCGCTCGGCACGGCGGCCGGCGCGGAGATCCTGAGCGCCGGGGGCAACGCCGTCGACGCGGCGGTGGCCTCCCTGCTCGCGCTGACGGTGGTCGAGCCGATGATGGTCGGCATCGCCGGCGGGGGCCTCTCCCATCTCCGCCTCGCGGACGGCCGGCACCTCGTCTTCGACGCGATGTCGACGGCGCCGGGCGCTGCGCATGCGACCTGTTTCGAGCCGGTGTCGGACGAGCCGCCGAACCACATGGAGACGGTCGGCCGCCGCAGCGCCGTCGGCCCGACCGCCGTCGCCGTTCCGGGCAACCTGCTCGGCTGGTGGACGATGCAGCAGCGCTTCGGCAGGCTGCCCTTCGCGGACGTCGTCGATCCGGCGATCCGCCTGGCCGCCCGCGGCTTCGCCATCACCCACTATCTCGCTGGCGCGATCGGCGAATCGCGCGAGGACCTGGCGCGCGACCCCGTGATCTCCTCGATCCTCCTGCCGGGCGGCGAGCCGCCGAAGCCCGGCGAGCGCCTCGCCCAGCCGGGTTACGCGGAGAGCCTCAGGCTCATCGCCCGCGAGGGCGCCGCGGCGCTCCACGGCGGCGAGCTCGGCCGCGCTCTCGTCGCCCGCATCCGCGCGGGGACGGAAGACGATGGTTGGCTCAGCGAGGAGGATCTCGAGAGCTACCGCGTCATGGAACGCGAGCCGGTGGTCGGCACCTATCGCGGCCACGAGATCGTCGGCCCGCCGCCGCCTGCCTCCTCCGGCGTGCACGTGACCCAGATGCTGAACATCGTCGAGGGCTTCGACGTCCGCGCGATGGGCTTCGGGACGCCGGACACGCTGCACCTGATGGCCGAGGCCATCCGCATCGCCTTCGCCGACCGGGTGAAGACGAGCGGCGATCCCGACTTCGTCGACGTGCCGGTCGAGCGGCTGACGTCGAAAGCTTACGCGGAGGAGTGCCGGCGGCAGATCGATTTCGGTTCGGCCGGCCCTGCCCCGACCGCAACCGCACCTTACGAATCGCGCGACACGACCCATGTCACGGTCGCCGACCGCGAAGGCAACGTCGTCACCGCGACGCACACGATCAACGGCATCTTCGGCGCCCGCTTCATGGTGCCGGAGGCCGGCTTCATCCCGAACAACTACATGTCGAACTTCGACCCGCATCCCGGCCGTGCCCTCTCGGTCGCGCCGGGCAAGCGCGTGCCGACTTCGATGGCGCCGATGATGGTGCTGAAGGACGGCCGCCCGCTCTACGCGCTCGGCCTGCCCGGCGGCTTGCGCATCTTTCCCTCGGCCTTCCAGGCGATCGTCAACCTCGTCGACCATCGGATGGGCCTCCAGGAGGCCGTCGAGGCGCCGCGCCTGTGGACGCAGGGCCAGGAGGTCGAGATCGAGAAGGCCTATGCCGAAGCCGGCGCCGAAGAGGCTCTGGCGGCCAGCGGCCACGAGGTCAAGGTCGTGCCGCATATCGGCGGCGGCATGAACGCGATCGCCTTCGAGCAGGACGGCACGATGACCGGCGCCGCCTGCTGGCGCGCCGACGGCACCGTCATGGCGCTGGGCGGCGGCCTCGCGCGGCCCGGCGTCCGTTTCTGGCCGGATCGCGTACCACCTTCCGGCGGTGAAGCCGAGGACGCCGAGCCGCGCCGGCCGGCCGGCTGACCGCCGCCATCCGCCTCTCGCAGATCCTCCCTCTCCCGGAGCCCCGATGAGCCACCTGATCGTCGTCCTCGACCCCATCTCGCCCCAGCGCCTCGAGCAGATGCACGGCCTCTTGCCCGACGGATTCGCGCTCGAGACCGTCGCCAGCCGTGATCCGGCCGAGCAGATGGCGGCGGCGAAGCGAGCGGACTTTCTCGTCACGGGCGATCTTCCCGTGGACGCGGCCATGATGCGCGCGGGCGCGGCGGCGCGGCTCAAGGGCGTCCACAAATGGGGCGTCGGCTACGATTCGATCGACATCGACACCGCGCGCGAGGTCGGCATCCGGGTCATGCGCACGACGGGATCGAACGCCCGGGCGGTGGCCGAGACGGCCGTCACCCTCATGCTGTCCGTGCAGCGCTCCATCGTCTCGGGGCACGAGGGCATGCTGCGCGGCGAATGGCTGAAGGGCGCAGTCGGCCCGCGCACCTTCCTCCTGACCGGCAAGACGGTCGGGCTCGTGGGGCTCGGCTTCATCGGCAAGAACGTCGCGAAGCTGCTGCGGGGCTTCGACTGCCGCATCCTCTACACGAAGCCGACGAAGCTGCCGGCGGACGAGGAGCGGGAGTTCGGCGTCGAGCATGCCGACCTGCAGACCCTGCTCCGCGAATCCGACGTCGTGTCGCTGCACTGCGCACTGACGCCCGAGACGCGCTGGATGATGGGGAAGGAACAGTTCGCCGCGATGAAGGACGGGGCGATCCTCATCAACACCGCCCGCGGCGGCATCGTGGTGGAAGAGGATCTCGCCGACGCGGTCGAGAGCGGCAAGCTGAGGGGCGCCGGCGTCGACGTCTTCGCCACCGAGCCGCCGCCGGCCGGCAACCGGCTGATCGGGCTCCCGAACGTCGTCGTCACGCCCCACATCGCGGCGCAGGCGACCGACAATTTCGACGCGACGGTGAGCCGGATGTTCGAGAACATCCGCCGCGTCGCGGCCGGCGAGCCCGTGCCGGAGATCGACCACCTGGTCTGACCGACGACCGACCGGAAGGCTGGGGCGGCCCATGGCCGCCCCTTCTCGTCTCAGAACAGGACGACGGAGCGGATGGATTCGCCGTGGTGCATGAGGTCGAAGCCCTTGTTGATGTCGTCGAGGGGCATCGTGTGGGTGATCATCGGGTCGATCTCGATCTTGCCCTCCATGTACCACTCGACGATCTTCGGCACGTCGGTGCGGCCCCTGGCGCCGCCGAAGGCGGTGCCCTTCCAGACGCGGCCCGTCACGAGCTGGAACGGCCGGGTCGAGATCTCCGCGCCGGCCGGCGCGACGCCGATGACGATCGACTGGCCCCAGCCGCGATGGGCGCATTCGAGCGCCTGGCGCATCACCGTCACGTTGCCGGTGCAGTCGAAGGTGTAGTCGGCCCCGCCGATCTGGTCGGCGCCGCGCTTCGTCATGTTCACGAGATGGGGCACGAGGTCGGAGCCCACCTCCTTCGGGTTGACGAAATGCGTCATCCCGAAGCGCTCGCCCCATTCCTTCTTGTCGTTGTTGAGGTCGACACCGATGATCATGTCGGCGCCGGCGAGCCGCAGCCCCTGGATCACGTTGAGCCCGATCCCGCCGAGCCCGAACACGACCGCCGTCGCGCCAGCCTCCACCTTCGCGGTGTTGATCACCGCGCCGATCCCCGTCGTGACGCCGCAGCCGATGTAGCAGACCTTGTCGAACGGCGCGTCCTCGCGGATCTTCGCCACCGCGATCTCCGGCAGCACCGTGAAGTTCGAGAAGGTCGAGGTGCCCATGTAGTGGTGGATCGGCTTGCCGTCGAGCGAGAAGCGCGAGGTGCCGTCCGGCATCAGCCCCTGCCCCTGCGTCGTCCGGATCGCCGTGCACAGATTGGTCTTGCGCGACAGGCAAGACGGGCACTCGCGGCACTCCGGCGTGTAGAGCGGGATCACGTGGTCGCCCTTCCGCAGGCTGCGGACCCCCGGCCCCACATCGACCACCACGCCCGCACCCTCGTGACCGAGGATCGCCGGGAAGATCCCCTCGGGATCGGCGCCCGAGCGCGTGAACTCGTCCGTGTGGCAGATCCCCGTCGCCTTGATCTCGACGAGAACCTCGCCCTCCTTCGGCCCCTCGAGCCGAACCGTCGCCACCTCCAGAGGCTTGCCAGCCTCGAACGCCACCGCAGCACGGCTCTCCATCCGGCTCTCCTCCCTTAGCGTCTTGGAAATTCTCGGCCTTCGCGTGCCGGGAGATTTGCAGGGCGGCGCGGGGGATGCAAGCCGACAGGAGGCGCTCTGCTGTCGCAGCTGCCGGAACTCCGGCAGGCAGCGGCCGTTGGCCCGGTGTCTCTCCGTCCCGCCGGCTCCCTGGGGGCCCTGCTACCCGGCTGGAAACGTCCACCCGAGGCGGCGCCCGGCGGGATCGAGACCCAACAAGCGAAGGAGGCCTTGCGATGTCCTACGGACGCTTCGCGGCGATGATCGCCACCTCGACCATCGTGATGTTCGGGCTGATGTACCTGAACACCTACGCCTGGGAGCACATCTTCTTCAGCGAGACGCGCGTCTACATGGCGATCCTGATGGGTGGCGCCATGGCGGTCGTCATGATGGGCTACATGTTCGCCATGTATCCGAACCGGGCCGCAAACGTGGCGATCATGGTCGCCGGCGTCGTGGTTCTCGCGGGCTCCCTCTGGCTCGTCCGCAGCCAGGCGACGGTCGGCCAGGTCTCCTACATGCGCGCGATGATCCCGCATCACTCGATCGCCATCATGACGAGCGAGCGGGCAGAGATCACCGATCCTCGCGTCCGCAAGCTCGCCGACGAGATCATCGAGGCGCAGCAGCGCGAGATCGCCGAGATGCGCTATCTCATCGCCGACATCGAGGAGCACGGCGGGGCGGAGCCGTCCGAGGTAACGGAAGCCGACGAGCCGCCGGAGGTCGCGTCCCTCCGGGAGGCGCTGAGCCGCACCGTCATCGCGACGCTCGACCCCGAGCCGATGCCGGAGGCCGAGGCGGACGACGTCGTGCCCCCCGGCGCGCCCGGCTGCGACTTCGTCCGCACCGCCGAGAGCGATCCGATCCTCGTCGCGCGAGCGGGCGAGACCGGACCGGCGCAGGGCGTGATGAAGCTCAACGGCGAGCTGGTCGCCCTCCGCTCCGAAGGGAGCGACGGCTTCGACACCCTCCTCGCGGGCCCGACCATGGCGGCGGACGGCGTCACGATGGCGGTCCGGCATCTCCCGGACGAGGAGCCGGAGACGGAGAACGGCAGGCAGGAGTGGAAGGCGGACCTCGTCTTCGAGCTCGATCAGGGGCTGACGGTCGGCTACCGCGGGTTCTATCGCTGCGACCGGCAGCTGCCTTGAGAGGAAACCCGCCGTCCCTTGAGACGTTTCGATAGTGGAAAGGCCCGATCCCGGACTTGCCGAACCAGAGGAGAGGATGATGGGACATCCCACCCGTGATGACGCGAAGCACCTCGACGAACGCCAGACCGCCCTGGTGGAGCGCTCACGGCATCCGGGCGTCAAGAACGTCGACAGCGAGGAGCTCGCCTCCATCGAGCGCGACCTGCGCGCCGAACGGGAGGCCGCGCGTCGGGGCCACGGCTCGGACGGCGGCGGTGACGGGCGCTCGGCCGGCAGGCGTTCGCAGATCCTGACGCACGCGGTGAAGCGCGTGGCACGCGAGAGGGGGCGTCGCGAACGCCATCTCGACCGGAACGACCTGCGCCAGTTCGCCGCCGACGTCATGGGTCAGGAGATGGACAAGGGTGGCCCGAAGCGCGGGACGACCAAGGGGTTCGCCGAGGCCGCGCGGGACGTGGAACCAGGCGAGACCGACAAGGGACGCAACTCGCCGATCGGCGCGAACTGAATGGTCCCTTCGGGCAAGGATCGACAGCTCGATCCGCCCCTCCTCTTGCGTCACGAAGGCCGACGGCCCATGTTGCGGCGGTGTCCGGTGCCCCGTGGCGCCGGCCTTCCGCATGTCTGGAGGGTAACGTGATGAGTGACGGCCGAAACAGGATCTTCGACGAGCTCGGCCGCCTGGCGACGGATGCCGCCGGTGTGGCGCGCGGCGTTCGTGAGGAAATCGAGACGATGGTGCGCTCCCAGATGGAGCGCGTCCTGCGTGACTTCGACCTCGTGCAGCGCGAGGAATTCGAGGCCGCCCGCGAGATGGCCATCAAGGCGCGCGAGGAGAACGTTCGGCTGTCGGAGCGCGTCGCCGCGCTCGAGGCCAAGCACCAGTCGACGGCCGGATCTGCGGTCGGGGACAGCTCCGATCCGGCGATCTGAAGCGAGGTGACCGGCCGGTTGCCGCTGCGGCACGCGGTGGGCTTAGGGTTAACAGCCTGTTAACGCTCTTCCGACATACGCTGGTGGCGAAGCCCGTCGCGCACGCGATATAGTCTGAATCATGCAGCGATTCGACTCCAGTTCGCCGCGTTCAGAGAACTTCCCGACCAGCCGCGCGGGAATGTCTCTTCCTTTACGCCGGCCGACACGACGGGACGTCCCGAACATCTCGTCCCGTCCCGCCTTGCGCCGCTCCCCGAGCGTCGCCATCACGACCTCCAACCCGTAAAGGACCAGGTTATGACCTTCTTGGAGATCGAACTCGAGCGCGCCGCCAACCCCGTCGACACGATCGAGCACCTCGCTGCGCTCAACGACTGGGCTTTCGACCGCTCCGGCGACCACGAGATCACGATCAGCGTGAGCGGCTCCTGGACCGACTACCACATCTCGTTCACCTGGATGGACGAGGTCGAGGCGCTGCATCTGGCCTGCGCGTTCGATCTGAAGGTCCCGTCGCCCCGGCGCCGGGAGGTTGTCGATCTCATGACCCGCATCAACGAGCTCATGTGGCTCGGCCATTTCGACCTGTGGACGCAGGAAGGCGTGGTGATCTTCCGCCACGCTTTGCCGCTCGCAGGCACCGAGGCGAGCTCGCGGCAGTGCCAGATGATGCTCGACGCGGCGATCGAGGCGTGCGAGCGCTATTTCCAGTCCTTCCAGTTCGTCGTCTGGGCCGGCAAGTCGGCCGAGGAGGCGCTGGAATCCGCCCTGTTCGAGACGGCGGGCGAGGCATGAGTCTCGCCGATGTCGGCCCCCTCCTCCTGGTGGGGGCAGGCCGCATGGGCAGCGCGATGCTCGAGGGATGGATCGCCCGGGGCCTCGACCCCGACCTGACATTCGTGATCGAGCCGCAACCGAGCGACCGTCTCCGCGAGCTGGCGGAGACGCGGGGCATCCATCTCAACCCCGATCCCGCCGAGGGCCCTGCTCCGGACAAGATGGTCCTCGCGGTCAAGCCGCAGGTCATGGACGATGTCCTGGCGAGGATCGCACCCTTCGCTTCGCCGTCGACGCTCGTCATCTCCATCGCCGCGGGCCGCACGCTCGAGGGCATCGCCCGCCACTTTCCCACAGGCACCCCGATCGTCCGCTCGATCCCGAACACCCCCGCGGCCATCGGCAAGGGCGTGACCGTCGCCCACGCCAACCAGGCCGTAGACGAGGACGGGCGCCGCGTCTGCACGAGGCTCCTGGAGTCGCTGGGCGTGGTGGAATGGGTCGACGAGGAGCAGCTGATCGACGCGGCGACCGCCGTCTCGGGATCGGGCCCGGCCTACGCCTTCTATCTCGCCGAGTGCCTCGCCGAGGCGGGGCATGCCGAAGGGCTGCCGCAGGATCTGGCCGCCCGGCTGGCCGCCGTCACCGTCGCGGGAGCGGGAGCGCTGATGCTCGAGAGCGGGCTTCCGGCCTCGAAGCTGCGTGAGAACGTCACGTCCCCCAACGGCACGACGGCTGCCGCCCTCGCCGTTCTGATGCGCGAAGAGCACGGATTGGGCGCCCTGATGCGCGAGGCGGTCGCCGCCGCAGCGGCGAGGTCGCGCCAGCTCGCGACGTGAGTCGAAGGCTTGCCCCCGCCGACCGAAGGGCTAGATTTGACGTCATGACAGAGCAAGCCGCCGTGACCGTGATGGAAGATCAAAGCCCGAAGGACCGCCTGCTCGACGCCGCGCTCGGCCTTGCGGCCCGCCGTCCCTGGGAAGACGTCTCCCTCGCCGACATAGCCCACGAGGCGCATGTCTCTCTCGGAGAGCTCCACGCCGCCTTCCGGGACAAGCTCGACATCCTCGTCGCCCTGTCCGACCGCACGGACCAGCAGGTGCTCGACACGATCGACACGGAGATGTCGGGCGAGCCGCCCCGCGAGCGGCTGTTCGACGTGATGATGGCGCGCTTCGACGCGCTCCGCCCGCACCGCGCCGCCGTGCGATCGATCGCCAATGCCCTCGCCCGCTCCCCGGCGGATCTCATAAGGCTCCGCGATGCGGGCATGCGCTCCATGACCTGGACGCTCGAGGCCGCAGGCATGGACACGGGCGGACAGATCGGTGCGCTGCGGGCCCAGGGGCTCGCCGTCGTCTTTGCCCGAACGCTCCGCGTCTGGCTCGAGGACGACGACCCGGGCATGGCCAAGACGATGGTCGCGCTCGACCGGCGGCTGCGTGAAGGCGAGCGGGCCATGGGGTTTGCCGAGGGTCTATCGCGCATGTTCGGCAGGTTCGGCGACATCGGCCGCCGCGGCAGATACTCGCGAGATCGCTACGATCCGAGAACTCCGCTCGACCCCGAGCAGGAGGGCTCCGGCTCCGGGATCTGACGCTTGCCGGCCGCGACGGCGCGTGCTACCCGCGGCCCATGAACGATGCATCCGCCAGCGACACCATCACGTTCGACGACTTCCTGAAGGTCGACATCCGCGTCGGCACGATCGTCGAGGCCGAGCCCTTCCCCGAGGCGCGGAAGCCCTCGATCAAGCTGAAGATCGACTTCGGCGGCCATGTGGGCGTGAAGAAGTCCTCCGCCCAGATCACCGCGCATTACAACACCGAGGAGCTCGTCGGACGGCAGGTGATGGCGGTGGTGAACTTCCCGCCGCGCCAGATCGGACCATTCATGTCCGAGGTTCTGACGCTCGGCCTCCCGGACGTGAAGGGCGAGGTCGTGCTCGTCACGCCGGAGCGGCCGGTGCCGAACGGCAGCCGGCTGTTCTGACGGAGCCTCAGGCTCCTTCCGCCCGCGCCGTCTCTCCTGTCAAAGGACGGCTCTCTCGCGGCAGCAGCATGGCGCTGGTCGCCAGGACCGCCCCGGTGGCCCCCGCAAAGAGCAGGAAGGCGAGCCGAAAGCCGCCGCTCGCCTCGTGCGTCCAGGCGAGGACCGGCACCACGACCGCGCCCACCCCCAGCGACAGCAGGAACTGCACGGAGTAGACGCGCGACCGCCAGTCGGGCGCGACGTAGTGGCTGATGAGCCAGACGCCGACGGGGATCGTGCCGAACACGGCGAGCATCAGCGGAACCGCCGCCAGAACGACGAGCGGGCCCTCGACCGTCGACACCAGGGCGAGCAATACGGTCTGGAGTGCGACGAGGGAAACGAGGATCGGCTTCGCGCCGATCCGGTCGAGCAGACGGCCCACCGGTATCTGCGTGAAGGCGGCGAGCGCGAAGACCAGGGAGGCATATGCCCCCACCGCCGCCAGTCCGGCACCGTCCAGACGCTCCGAGAAGAGCTTCGGCAGCGCGATCGTCACGCCGTTGAAGACGATGCCGCCGAGCAGGGCGTTCACCGCCACCACGAGCAGCACCCTCGCCTGCTCGCCACGTGCGCCGTCGCCCCCGCCAGTACGATGCGGCTCCGCCGTTTCCGCCCCCACGTCGTCAGATACCAGCGCGTAGGCGAGGCCGGCCACGCAGCTGAGGATGCCCGGCAGAACGAAGGCCGCGCGCCATCCCATATGAGCCGCGAGCCAGGCCGTCACGAGAGCCGCGGCGGCCACTCCCATGTTGCCGAAGACGCCGTTCACGCCGAGCGCCCTGCCCCGCCGCACGGCCACGCGCACGACCATGGCCGTCCCGACGGGGTGGTAGATCGAGGCGAAGAGGCCGATCGCCGCGAGACCGAGCGCGAGGGTCACCGGCCCGGTGGCCAGTCCCGTCGCGATGCTCGAAAGGCCGATGCCGAGGAAGAAGGCGAGGATCATGGGCCGGCCACCGAGCCTGTCGCCGAGCCAGCCCGAGAGCGGCGTGGCCAGCGCGAAGACGACGAAGGCGGGGGTGCCGAGGCTGAGCGCCTCGCCGTAGCTCATGCCCCAGGCGGGATGGATCGCCAGAACGGCCGTCGGAAAGATCAGAAGGAAGAAGTGGTCGAGAAAGTGCGCGAGGTTGAGGAGCAGCGCCGACGGTGGCATCGGACAACCCTTCGATGTGCGAGAGCGCCAAGCCTATCCGCTGCGGAGGGTCTGCACCACCCGGAGAGGCGCACAACCTAGACCGGGATCCGGACCGTGACCTTCAGGCCGCCCATCTCGCTCTCTCCGAGGGTGATCTCGCCGCCGTGGCTGCGGGCGACGTCGCGGGCGATGGAAAGTCCGAGCCCGGTCCCGCCGCTCTTGCGGTTGCGCGAGTTCTCGACCCGATAAAACGGGCGGAAGACATCCTCGCGCAGCTCCGGGGGAACACCCGGCCCGTCGTCCTCGACGACGAAGGTCAGCCAGGAGGCGCCCCGGATGCCGGTGATCGCGATCTCGCTCCCGTGCCGCGAGGCGTTCGCGACGAGGTTGCCGAGGCAGCGTTTCATCGCGTTCGGCTTGAGGGTGGCCGTCGCGGCGCCCGTGTATCGCACGGTCGCCCGATCGCCCGTCCTCTCGGCGATGGCGCGAAGCGACTCCAGCAGCGCCTGCACGTCGACCTCCTCCGGCTGCTCCCCTCCGTCACCGCGCGCGAAGGCCATGTAGTCCTCGAGCATCTGCTGCATCTCTTCCACGTCCCGCCGCAGCTCCTCGGCCTCGGGAACATCGGGAAAGAAGCTGAGCTCGAGCTTGAACCGCGTGAGGATCGTCCTGAGGTCGTGGCTGACGCCCGCGAGCATCGTCGTCCGCTGTTCGATCTGCCGCTCGATGCGATGCTTCATCTGCAGGAAGGCGTGCGCCGCCTGGCGCACCTCGCGCGCGCCGCCGGGCCGGAAGTCGTCCACGTCGCGCCCCTTGCCGAAGCGGTCCGCGGCCTCGGCCAGGCGCACGATCGGCTTGAGCTGGTTGCGAAGGAAGACGACGGCGACGCCGAGCAGGATGAGCGACGCCCCGACCATCCAGAGAATGAAGATGTGCGAGTTCGAGACGGACGCCAGGCTGCGTCGCGCGAAGACGCGCATGACCGCGTCGTCGAGCTCGATCCGGATCTCCACGAGGCGGGAGCGTCCGACCGTGTCGATCCAGAACGGCCTCCCGATCTGCTGGGTCAGTTCCTCGCTGAGGGTGCGGTCGAGGAGCGAGAAGAACGGCTTGGGCCCTGGTGGCGGCAGCGGCTCGGCCGGCAGGAAGGAGACGATGAGGCCGAAATGCTCGCGCGCGATGCGGACGAGTTCGTCGTGCCCCTGCTCTTCGGGGTACGTCTCGTAGACGTCGATGAGCCCGGCGATGCTCGCGGTCACCGCTGCCGAGAGGCGGGCCGTCACGCGCTGCCAGTGCCGCTCCATGAACACGAAGGCGACCACGGCCTGCAGGATCACGATCGGGATGATGATGATCAGGAGCGAGCGGGCATAGAGCCCCTTCGGCATCATGTCGTAGAGCGCCCGGCCAAGCCGGCGCCAGAGCCGGCGGGCCCGGATCGCGGGGCTCGCCCCGTCGGCACCGACGGCCATCAATCCACCTGCAGCCGGTAGCCGATCCCGCGGACCGTCTGCAGATGCACGGGATTGGCGGGATCCAGCTCGATCTTGCGCCTGAGCCTGTTCATCTGCACGTCGACGGCCCGCTCGCTGCCGTTGGCGCTCGCGGCCAGCTCCAGCCGGGAGATGGTTTCACGGGGTCTCGAGGCGAAGAGCTGGAGCAGTTCCCTCTCCCGCTCGGTCAGCCGCACGAGTTGCCCCCGGCACTTGAGCTCGGCGCGGCCGGTGTGGAAGCGGAACGGGCCGAACGTGACCGTTTCGCCGTCCTCCCGCTCCTCGCCGCCGCTGCGGCGCCGCAGGACGCTCGCGATGCGCAGCAGGAGCTCGCGCGGCTCGAACGGCTTCGACAGATAGTCGTCCGCCCCCGCCTCCAGCCCCTCGATACGATGCTCCGTCTCGCTGCGGGCCGTGAGCATCAGGATCGGAATGTCGGAGACCTGCCGGGTCGAGAGGGCGAAGGAGAGGCCCGACTCGCCGGGCAGCATGAGGTCGAGCACGATGAGATCGAAGACGAGCCCCTGCATCCGCCGCCGGGCCTCGGCGGCGTCCTCGGCCGTGGTGACGCGGTAGCCGTTGCCCGAGAGATAGCGCGAGAGGAGCTTGCGAATGCGGCCGTCGTCGTCGACGACGAGGAGGTGCGGTGCCTCGTCGTCGGGCGGTGCGCCCCCCTGCGCAACGGGAAGCGTGCCGCTCACGCGTCGTCCTCCCGCGCCTTGCCCTGGCCGCCGCGCATCAGCGCCGCCACGCGCTGCCGCTCCTGCGGATTGACGACGCACATCAGGAACCTCTGCGCGGCCTCGGAGTCCTGCAGGCCCGCGGAGGCCACGGCGCGCTTGAAGCGCTCGAGCTGTGGCCGCGCCAGCCGCGACGCGAGCGCCGCCCCGGCGGGGGTCGGGTAGAGCAGGCGCTGCCGGCGGTCGCTCCGCCCCGCCTCCTGGTAGATGAAGCCCTCGTCGACGAGCTGCTTCAGGACGCGGCCCAGGCTCTGCTTCGTGATCTTCAGGATGTCCAGCAGATCGGCGACACGCAGACCAGGGTTGCGGCTGACGAAATGCAGCACCCGGTGGTGGGCGCGGCCGAACCCGTACTCGTCGAGGATCGCGTCGGGATCTCCAATGAAGTCGCGGTATGCGAAGAACAGGAGCTCGACGAGCTGCATCAACTCCTGGTCGACCTCGTCCGCGGCCCCCTCGCCGTCGGCGGTGCCGGCACGCTGCAGCGCGCCCGATCCGGCAATATTTATGTCAGTCATGTTGACATATATTTTTCCGATTGTTACGAAAGCAAGGCTGCCGACGAAACAATCCATCGCGCGCGGTACGCGCGAACCGAGATCAAGATCTGCGGCGGCCCGGTCCATTCGAGCGCGAACATACCCCACTCGGGTAAGGTGGCAAAGCGCGGCCGGAGGCCGATTCACATGGGACCACAAGGAGCTTTGGGATGTCCGGTCTACCCTTCGATCAGCGCGACGGCGTCATCTGGTTCGATGGCGAGATGGTGGCGTGGGCGGACGCGAAGCTCCACGTACTGACCCACGGCCTGCACTATGCCAGCGCCGTCTTCGAGGGCGAGCGCGCCTATGGCGGGCGCATCTTCAAGCTCGACGAGCACACGCGCCGCCTGCGCGCTTCCGCCGAGATCCTCGGCTTCGACATCCCCTACTCCGTCGAGGATATCAACAGGGCATGCGAGGAGGTCCTGGCCGCGAACCACCTCGTCGACGGCTATGTCAGGCCGATCGCCTGGCGCGGCAGCGAGATGATGGGCGTGTCCGCACAGCACAACTCGATCCACCTCGCCATCGCGGCCTGGGAGTGGCCGTCCTACTTCGACCCGGCGCAGCGGCTGAAGGGCATCCGGCTCGACCTCGCGCAGTGGCGCAGGCCGGATCCGGCGACCGCGCCCGCCAAGTCGAAAGCGGCGGGGCTCTACATGATCTGCACGCTGTCGAAGCATGCGGCCGAGCGGAAGGGTTACGCCGATGCGCTGATGCTCGACTGGCGCGGCTACGTGGCGGAGGCGACAGGCGCCAACGTGTTCTTCGTGAAGGACGGCGTGATCCACACGCCGACGCCCGACTGCTTCCTCGACGGGATCACGCGCCGCACGGTGATCGATCTCGCCCGTCGCCGCGGCTACGAGCTGATCGAGCGCCACATCATGCCAGAGGAGATGAACGACCTCTCCGAGTGCTTCATCTGCGGGACGGCGGCTGAGGTGACCCCGGTCTCCGAGATCGGCCCCTACGGCTTCGTCCCGGGGGAGATCACGAAGACGCTGATGGAGGACTACCTGGCCGAGGTCCAGCCGCGGGCCGAGATGTCGCCGATGGCCGCGTCCGCCTGACCGGCATCTGGTTGGCCGACATTTCAGAGGGGCGGGAGAGATGATCTCCCGCCCTTTCTCATTGCCCGGAGCCCACGCCGAACAGGCGCCCACGCTCGGTGAAGGCCACGATCGCCAGGCTCGCGATCCCGAAAGCGGCGAAGCCCGTGACGAGGGGCACGATCGTGCCGTCATAGTGCTGGCCCACGTACCAGCCTAGCGCCGCGGCAAGTCCCGTCATGACGGCCCCGACGAAGGAGGACGCGGTGCCCGCGATGTGCCCCATCGGCTCCATGGCGAGCGCGTTGAAGTTCGGCATCACGAAGCCGAAGCAGAAGAGGCCGATCGCCATCAGGATCACGAAGAGCCAGAGCGACGGCGGGCCGAGGAGGAAATAGACGGCGAGGTGGACGATCGCCGTCGCCGTGAAGCCGACCAGGGCCGCATGCGACAGGCGGCGCATGCCGACCCGGACCACGAGACGGCTGTTGACGAAGGAGGCCACCGCGAGCGCCCCCGCCACGGCGCCGAACAGCACCGGAAACCAGGCGCCCGCGCCATAGACCTCCATGAAGACCTGCTGGGCGGAGTTGATGTAGCTCATCATCGACCCGAAAATCGTCCCGATCGCCAGCGTGTAGCCGAGGGTCTGGCGGTTCGACAGCGTCTCGCCGAACGCCTTCACCAGCCACGCGACCGAGAGGGGCTCGCGGCTCTCGGGCGGCCGCGTCTCGCCGAGCCGAAGCGTCGTCCAGACGAGCACGGCCAGCGAGATGACGGCCAGCGCGCCGAAGATCAGGTGCCAGCTGCCGATCATCAGGAAGGCCCCGCCGATCGACGGCGCGATCACCGGCACGATGATGAACACCATCATGACGAAGGACATGACCTCCGCCATCCGCCGCCCGCCATAGATGTCGCGCACGACGGCGATCGCGATGATGCGGGGCGAGGCGTTGGCGATGCCCTGGAGGAAGCGCGCGGCGAGAAGGAGCTCGAACGTGTGGGCGAGCATGCACATGACCGACGCCGCCGCGTAGAGGAGCAGGCCCCCGAGCAGCACCGGCTTGCGCCCGAACCGATCGGACAACGGCCCGTAGAAGAGCTGCCCGGCGGCGAATCCGAGCACGTAGAGCGTGACGACGAGCTGCTGGTTGTTCGCCCCCCCGACGTCGAACTCGCTCTCGATCTGGGGCAGGGCCGGCAGCATGACGTCGATCGAGAGCGCTGTGAGCGCCATCATGCTGGCGATCATCGCCACGAATTCTGGGAAGCCGGGGGCGGACCGCATGGCTGCGGTCGGACGGAATATCGACATGAGTCTAGGAACGCTCTCTGGAGGCGGCTTCTGAAACGGGGAAGATAGCCCCGGACAACGCTCGCGCCAGCCGGAAGGAGGACGCGGAGGCTGCCATGCCCTCAGCACATGGCCGAGGAACTCAGCGCCACCTCTCGGCGGCCTCGTCGTCAATGTCCTTCGCCGCGATCCACTCGCCGGGGGCGCCGTGCTCCAGGATCTCGCGCTTCCAGAAGGGCGCGCTCGTCTTCAGCCAGTCCATCACGAACTCCGCCGCCTCGAAGGCGGCGCGGCGGTGCGCGGAGGCGGTTCCCACGACCACGATCTCCTCGCCGGCCAGTACCTGCCCCGCCCGGTGGACGGCATGGACGCCGAGCAGCGGCCAGCGGCCGCAGGCCTCGGTGACCACGCGACCGATCTCCTCCTCCGCCATGCCGGGAAAATGCTCGAGCTCGAGCCCCTGGAGCCGTCCCGCCTCGCTGCGGCAGAGGCCTGTGAAGGAGACCACGGCCCCGGCGCCATCGAGCTCATGCAGCCAGGCCACTTCCGCTGCCGGATCGAAGCGTTCGAGTGCTATGCGCACCCGGAACGGCGGAAGAAGGCCGGCATCCATGTCAGCCCCCCGTCATCGGCGGGAAGAAGGCGACCTCGGAGGCGCCGCTGATCGGCCGGTCCTCCTTCGCATGCACCCGATCGACCGCGACGCGCACGATCTCGGGATTCTCGAAGGCATAGGCATAGTTCTCGCCGCGGCTCGACAGCCAGGCGACGAGCCCGGACACGGTCTGCACCTCGTCCGGCACCCTCACCTCCTCCTCGGCGATGCCGGTGCGCTCGCGCAGCCAGGCGAAGTAGCGAATCTTCAACTGTCCTCTCCGATGGCGTGGCGGATGGCCGCCCTCAGATAGTCCCATCCCGTGTAGATGGTGAGTATGGCGGAGATCCAAAGCAACGTCCGGCCGATGAAGGTCAGTCCCGGCATCACGGCCTCCCCGGCTGGGCCGGCCAGCAACACGCCGATCGCCACCATCTGCGCCGTCGTCTTCCACTTGGCGAGCTGGCTGACCGGCACGCTCACGTGCAGCTCCGCCAGGAACTCGCGCAGGCCCGACACGAGCACCTCGCGCGACAGGATGACGATCGCCGCCGGCAGCGACCATGCCCCTATCGTGCGGTCTGCGACGAGCGTCATCAGCGCCACCGCGACGAGCAGCTTGTCCGCGATCGGATCGAGCATCCTGCCGAGCGCGCTCTGCTGCTGCCAGGCGCGCGCGAGGTAGCCGTCGAAGAAGTCGGTGATGCTGGCCGTGACGAACAGGCCGAGCGCGATCCAGTTGCCGACGAAGCCGTCGATATAGAAGCACGCCCCCACCGCCGGCACCGCGGCGACGCGTCCATAGGTCAGGAGGTTCGGCAGCGCCAGCGCGTGGGACTTCGACCTCGCGTCACGTCCGCTCGCTTCGTTCGTCACCATGATCAAGATCCGGTAGGGTTCGGACCGCTAGCTTTCACCACGCCCACGACAACACTGCAACGGCTCACGCGTTCAATCCCGCCGCTCGTGGAAATGATCGTAGATCTGCCGGGCCATGGCGGAGCTGATGCCCGGCGCGGCCTGCAGGTCCTCCAGCGCCGCCCGGCTCACGGCCTTCGCAGAGCCGAAATGGTGCAGCAGCGCGCGCTTTCGGGTCGGGCCGATGCCGGCGATCTCGTCGAGCGGGTTCTGCCCCATCGCCTTCTTCCGCCGCGCCCGGTGGGATCCGATCGCGAATCGGTGCGCCTCGTCGCGCATGCGCTGGATGAAGTAGAGCACGGGGTCGCGGGGCGGCAGCTTGAAGGGCTCCCGGCCCGGCATGTGGAACGTCTCGAGCCCGGCATCGCGGTCCGGCCCCTTCGCCACCGAGATCACGGGTATGTCGTCGACGCCCAGCTCGACCATCACCTCCCGCGCCGCCGCGAGCTGGCCCGGGCCGCCGTCGATCACCACGAGATCCGGCTCCGGCACGTCCTCCCCCTTGTCGCTCACGCCCTCTTCGCGCTCCTTCACGAGCCGCGAGAAGCGGCGCGTCAGGACCTCGCGCATCATGGCGTAGTCGTCGCCGGGGGTCAGCGCCGCCGATTTGATGTTGAATTTCCGGTACTGCCCCTTCGCGAACCCCTCCTCGCCCATGACGATCATCGCGCCGACAGGATTGGTGCCCATGATGTGGCTGTTGTCGTAGACCTCGATCCGCTCGGGACGCCCCTCGAGGCCGAGCGTGTCGGCAAGGCCGTCGAGCAGCCTGCCCTGCGACGCCGATTCCGCGAGCCGGCGGCCCAGCGCCTCCTTCGCGTTCGACAGCGCGTGCTCCACGAGCTCGCGCTTCTCACCCCGCTTCGGCGTCGCCACCTCGACCTTCCGGCCCGCGCGGGTCGCGAGCGCCTCGGCCATCAGGGCCTCGTCCTCCAGGTCATGCGAAAGGAGCACGAGGCGCGGCGGCTGCTTGTCGTCGTAGAACTGGGCGACGAAGCTCTCCAGCACCTCCTCGGGGCCGAAGGACTTGTCGGCCTTCGGGAAGTAGGCGCGATTGCCCCAGTTCTGGCCGGTGCGGAAGAAGAAGACCTGGACGCAGCTCTGCCCGCCCTCCTGGTGGACGGCGAAGACGTCGGCCTCCTCCACGCCCTTCGGGTTGACGCCCTGGTGGCCCTGCACATGACTGAGCGCGGACAGGCGGTCGCGATAGACGGCCGCGCGCTCGAATTCCATGGCGCGGGACGCAGCCTCCATCAGCTCGGAGAGGTCCTGCCGCACCGCGCCGGACTTGCCGGAGAGGAAGGCCTCCGCCTCTTCGACGAGCTTTCCGTAGTCGGCCGGGGAGATCTCCCCCGTGCACGGCCCGGAGCAGCGCTTGATCTGGAAGAGGAGGCACGGCCGCGTCCGGCTCTCGTAGACGCTGTCGGTGCACGAGCGCAGGAGAAAGGCCCGCTGCAACGCGTTCAGCGTCCGGTTCACCGCGCCGGCCGACGCGAACGGCCCGAAATAGTCGCCCTTCCGGTTGCGCGCGCCGCGATGCTTCACGATCTGCGGCGCCTCGTGGTCGCGGGTGATCAGGATGTACGGGAACGACTTGTCGTCGCGCATCAGCACGTTGAACCGCGGCCTGAGGCGCTTGATCAGGTTCGCCTCGAGCAGCAGCGCCTCGGTCTCCGTGCGGGTGGAGACGAACTCCATGCCCGCCGTCTCGGAGATCATCCGGGCGATACGGTTCGACTGGCCGCCGAACCTCGCGTAGTTCGAGACGCGCGCCTTCAGGTTGCGTGCCTTGCCGACATAGAGGACCTCGCCCTCCTCGTTCAGCATTCGGTAGACGCCCGGGCCCTTCGGAAGCCTGGTCACGAAGTCGGCGATCACGCCCGGCCCCTTGAGGGCGGGCGCCGTGGCCGCGTCGGATGTGGAATCGGCATTCATCCGGAAGGAACCTGCTCCGGTCGCTCTTCGGTGTCGAGGCTGCGGGGTTCGAAGGGGGGTCTCGCCCTTCCCCGCCATAGATAGGCGTCTGCCTTGCCGACCGGAAGTCTCGCTGGCCGGACGAGGGACGGCGGCACGGCAGCGACTGTGGCCCGAAGCCCACAGAGACATCAGGATCACCGGCCCCAGGGGACCTCGACCGCTTCTGCCACATTTCCTACACAGGGCGCGAGGACATCCGCCCCGTATCCGGAGGATGCTTCGTTCACGAATGCGAGCGAAGATGATGCGGGGACTTGTGGCGGCCCGCGACCGGGGCCACCTTAGTACGGTGCATGCCGGATGACCGGTGTGGAGGATCGGATGAAGACCAGGATGTTTGCCCGACTTGCTCTCGCGGCGGCGGTGCTCGCCGCGGCCGGGCACGCTCGTGCCGCAGACACCTACATCCCCGTGACACCGCCCGCACCCGTCGCCTACGACTTCTCGACACCCGACTTTTCCGGCCCCTATGTCGGCGTGACCGCCGGCGGGCGGTGGAGCAACTTCGACACGGTGTTCGGGACGGCCGGCGCCGGCAGCGAGGAAACGGGCTTCACCGGCGGCGTGATCGGCGGCATCGCGTTCCAGTCCGACCGGCTCGTCTACGGCATCGAAGGCGACGTGAACTTCGCCACCGGCGATTCGACCTCGGTCGTGGCCGGTGTGCCGGTGACCAGCGACAACGACTGGTTCTCGACGCTCCGCGGCCGCGTCGGCTACGCGTTCGACAGCGCGATGGTCTACGGCACCGGTGGTCTCGCGGTCGGCGACGTGGAGGTTTCGACCCCTGCCGGCTCCGACAGCTCCACCGAATTCGGGTGGACGCTCGGTGCAGGCGTGGAAATGCCGCTGACGGACAACTTCACGGCACGGGCGGAATATCTCTACACCGACCTCGGATCGAAGTCGGGCGAGATCGGCGGCACACCCTTCAAGAGCGAGTTCGACAGCCACACCGTCCGCGCCGGCGTGACCTACACGTTCCGCTAGCACGGCCGCGCCCCTGTGGCCGCGGCGCTCTTGACCCCCCGACGCCCCACCGGCACTCTCCGCGGCAAACAGTCGTGGAGAAGGTCGAGATGCACGTCCTGAGCCGGGTTCTGCCTGTCGCCGTCCTGGCGATCCTGCTTGCCGCCGGCCCGGCCGGCGCCTGGGGCTGGGGCACCGAGAACCGCGATTTCCTCTACTCGACCGACCGCGTGGCCCCCTGGGCCGGGCCAGCCTGCGACGACCCCAAGGTCGCGGCGCGGATCGTCGAGCGGTTCAACCAGAACCGGAAGGAGTACTGGAGCCCGGCGGTCCTGATGAACGACGTCGTCTATGCCCGCGAGGTCGCCACGAACCAGTGGGATCCGCCGCTCATCGCGACGCGCTACTGCAACGCCACCGCCTACCTCTCCGACGGGTCACGGCACGACGTGACCTACTGGCTGCGCAGCGAGCAGGGCTTCGCCGGCGTCGGTTGGGGCTTGCAGTTCTGCGTCGCCGGCTTCGACGAGCACATGGCCTACGCTCCGGCATGCCGGATGCTGCGGCCGTAGTGCGTTTCATGCGGCCGATCGCCCTCCTCGCCGCGGCGATCGGGCTCCTGCTCGCGGCCTCTCCGGGACACGCACAGGGCCGTGTGATCAACCGGGCCGGCGACTTCGACTTCTACGTCCTCTCCCTCTCCTGGTCGCCGACCTATTGCGAGACGGCTTCTCCGGCCGACAATCTGCAGTGCGGCGTCGGCCGCCGGCGCGGATTCATCGTCCACGGGCTGTGGCCGCAATATGAGCGAGGCTATCCCGAGTACTGCCAGGCCAGGCCCGAGCGCGTGCCGGCACAGGTCGTGCGCGACAGTCTCGACCTCACGCCGAGCGAGCGGCTGATCCGCCACGAATGGGAAAAGCACGGCAGCTGCTCCGGCCTCACGCCCGAAGGGTATTTCCGCCTCGCGCGACTGGCCTGGAACCGGATCGCCATCCCGCCCTCGCTGACTGATGCGATGCAGCGCTCGGCAGGCTCGCCCCAGGCGATCGAGGAGGCTTTCATCCGCGCCAATCCAGGCCTGCGTCCGGACGGCATCGCGGTGACCTGCGAGCGGCAACGCCTCGACGAGGTCCGCATCTGCCTGACGAAACAGCTCGCCTTCCGGCCATGCCCGGAGGTCGACAGGCGATCCTGCCGCGTCGGCTCGATCGCCGTGCCCGGGATTCCGGCTCGCTAGATCACGTTGCGGTTCGGAGCGGGATGCGCGCGGAAAACCGGTCCCCACTTTTCCTCATCCCGCTCTGGGCCGGGGAACGGACGAGGCGCCTGTCGCTTGGTGTGACGCCGCTCTCGCCGCCCTTCGAGATGACATAGATCAGGCAGGAGGACATGACGGACGCACCCACGAAAACGGCACCTCCTGCCATCCGCGGGAGCGGGCTGCCGAAGTTCTCCAACGCGCGCGGCGTCGTCGAGACGCTCTGGCCGGATATGCCGGTCTACCTCTTCAGGCCCGCGGCTCTGGTCGCGGACGCGAAGAGCTTCGCGACGACCTTCCGCGGCAAGACCGCCTACGCCGTCAAGACGAACCCTCATCCGCTTGTGCTCAACACGCTCGCCGATACCGGCATATCGGCATTCGACGTCGCGGCACCCTCGGAGTTCCGCATGGCACGGGCGGCGGCACCGTCGTCGGAGCTGCTCTACATGCACCCGGTGAAGTCGGAATCCGCGATCCGGGAAGCGCTCGCCGCCTACAGGATCCGCCATTTCGCGCTCGACCACGAGGGCGAGGCGGCAAAGATCCTGCGCGAGGCGCGTTCGCTCGGCGTGCCGATCGACGAGCTGACGCTGTTCGTGCGCCTCGCCACGAAGGGACACGCGGTCTACGAGCTGTCGCGCAAGTTCGGCGCGGCTCCCGGCCACGCGGTCGAGCTCCTGCAGAGGGTGAGCCGGCTCGGCGCGAAGGCGGGCCTCTGCTTCCACGTCGGCAGCCAGATCGAGGAGGCCGACGCCTACGAGAAGGCGCTGCGCACCGCGCAATGGGTGCGCCAGCGGGCGGGCGTGCCGCTGGCCGCGCTCGACATCGGGGGCGGGTTTCCCGCGCGATACGCGCAGGATCGCAGGAAGAAGGCGGCGGCCACCCACGCCGTGCCGCCGCTCAATCTCCTGATGCCGGCCATCAATCGCACCGTCGAGGGCTTCGGCTTCGGCGACGTTCCGGTCATCGCCGAGCCGGGACGCGCGATCGCCGCCCGCGCCTTCTCCGTGCTCGTTCGGGTTCTCCTGCGGAAGGGGCAGCGCCTCTACATCAACGACGGCATCTGGGCGAGCCTGTCGGACGCGTGGACCGGCAAGCTCACCCTGCCGGTGAACCTGATCCCCGAGCCGGACCGGCGTCCGGCCAAGGGGGACCCGAGGACGCTCGCGCCGTTCCGCATCATGGGCGCGACCTGCGACTCCGTCGACATCCTGACCCGGCCCTTCTGGCTGCCCGAGACGGTCTCCACCGGCGACTGGATCGAGGTGGGCCATATCGGCGCCTATTCGCTCTCCCTCAGGACCGACTTCAACGGCCTCTACCCCGACACGTTCGTCGAGGTGGAGCAGCCCTTCCGGGCGACCGGCTGACGACCGGGATCACCGCTGACGCGCAAGGGGAGTGTCGGGAGCCAGATCCGGCAGGAGCGACACCGGGCACGGAGCCTCGCCGATGTCCCAAGACGTGTTGTTGAGGACGAGCCTGCACCGCGCCACCCGGCCCCTGATGCAGGTCGTCGCGCCGAGCAGGTAGTCGCGTCCGGCGGATCGGCAGCTGCACGGCCTCGAGGCGCTTCCCGCCTCGGGCCCGCTTCCGGGCAAGACCGTGTTCGCCGCGGCTGCCGAGGCAAGGCCGGCCGACAGCAGTCCGAAGAGTGCGAGGCGCGCTCCTATCCCATCCGGAACAGGATAGCACAGGCGACGCCGGTGTCCCGCAAGGTCAGCTCGCGATCTGCAGGTTGATCGCCTTCGGCCCCTTGCCGCGCTTGTCGGGCATCACCTCGAACGAGATCCGCATGCCCTGGTCGACGACGGGAAGGCCCGACTTCTCGACGTCGGAGACATGGACGAAGACGTCGCTCGTGCCGTCGTCCGGCTGGATGAAGCCGAAGCCCTTGGCCTGGTTGAAGAACTTCACCGTCCCGGTCTGCCGCATCTCTCGCCGTCCTCGTCCGCTCCCGCTTCCCTGCCGCTCAGGGCAGCCTCACCGTGAACACCTTTCGTGTCGTTTCCACGACCTCCCACGTGCCTCTGAAGCCCGGTTCGATCACGAAGCTGTCGCCGGCGCGCACGGTGCGCTCGGCGCCCCCGCTTGAGCGGACGATCGAGATGCCGGAGAGAATGGTGCAGCTCTCCCACTCGTCGTACTCGACCCGCCACCGCCCCGGCGTCGCTTCCCACATGCCCGCGATGGTCTTCCCGTCAGGGGTCTCCGAGGCGACCCAGGTGGTCGTGCGCGGGCTGCCCTCTTCGATCCGCTCGGCCGCGGGCGCCCCCGCCTCAGGCTTCACGCTCTCGGCGTCTATGATGCGGAAGAAGTCCATGTCGCCTCCACTCCCCGGCCGGATCCGCGCGGGACGGCGCACGGTGCGCGCCCCGCCCTTCCCTCGCCGCGAGGCTTCGACTAGCAAAGGGGCGAGTTTTTGACAGGAAGCTTCGCATGGCGAAATTGAACGCGGCGATCGTCGTCGTCACTCCGATTCAGCAGAACTGCACGATCCTCTTCGACGAAGAGACGAGGAAGGGCGTCGTCATCGATCCCGGCGGTGATCTCGCCCGGATCGACGCGACACTTCAGGAGCTGCGTGTCGAGCCGGAGAAGATCGTGCTGACCCATGGCCACATCGACCATGCCGGCGGCGCGGCCGAGATGCGCCAGGCGAAAGGCCTGAAGATCTACGGGCCCCACCAGGCCGACCGCCCGCTCCTCGAGCGGCTCGAGATGCAGGGCATCCAGTACGGCATCTCGGGCGTCCGCAACGTCACGCCCGACCAATGGCTGTCGGAGGGCGAGACGATCGAGATGGCGGGGGAGACCTTCGACATCCTGCATTGCCCCGGCCACAGCCCCGGTTCGGTCGTCTTCGTCCACAAGAAGGCGCGCTTCGCCATCGTCGGCGACGTCCTGTTCAACGGCTCGGTGGGGCGGACCGACCTCCCGGGCGGCGATCCGGAGGCGCTCCTGCACTCGATCCGCAACAAGCTCTTCCCGCTCGGCGACGACATCCAGTTCCTGTGCGGCCACGGGCCGGGGGGCATGTTCGGCGAGGAGCGGGTGAACAATCCCTTCGTCGGCGACAATGCGCGGCTCGCGTGACGCAGCAGCGTCCAACCGAGGCTCCAAAACCCCGGCCGGGCGCGATAGGATGAACTATCGCCAAGACATCCGGGAGAGAGAGTGATGATCGAGTACATCCTGAGCGGCGGCACGTTCTACGGATACGGATTCGGCACCTGGCTCGCGATCGCCGTCCTGATCCTCATCGTCCTGGGCCTTGCCCGCCACTTCCTGACGAGCGGCCCCGCGGGGCACTGAGCGGGCGGATGATGCGAGGAACCGGGCCCGTATGACGGACCGCCACACGGTCTTGGCCCCCGGCCTGTCCGCCACCGTGACGGCCGCAGGCGGGGAGCTCATCGGCCTCCGGGACCCCGAAGGCCGGGAGCTCCTGTGGCAGGCGGGGCCGGAATGGCCGCGCCATGCGCCCCTCCTCTTCCCCGTCGTCGGCCGCCTGAAGGACGACACGCTGCGCCACCGCGGCAAGGCGTATTCGCTGGGGCAGCACGGCTTCGCCCGCGACTGTCGATTTCGATGGACGGAGCGCTCCGAGGGCCGCGCCTCCCTGCGGCTCACGGAGAGCCCGCAGACGCTCGCCCGCTACCCGTTCCCCTTCGTGCTCGAGATGATCTACGAGGCGGACGGCGGAACGCTGTCGGTGACCACACGGGTCACGAACACGGGATCGGAGGCTCTGCCCTGTGGTGTCGGCGCCCATCCGGGCTTCCGCTGGCCCCTCGTCGACGGCGTGCCGAAGGAGGCGCATGTCGTCGTCTTCGAGAGCCGGGAGACAGGCCAGGCCCTGTCGGTTCGGGACAGCCTGCTGGCGGACCCCAAGCCCCTTCCGTTCGACGGCACCACGCTGCCCCTCGCCGAAAGCCTGTTCGAGCGCGATGCCCTGGTGATGCCGGCGGTCGGAAGCCGCAGCGTGCGCTACGCCGCACGGGGGCCCGATGGGCAGGAGATCCGGGCCATCACCGTCGGCTGGGAGGGCTACAAGGACCTCGGCATCTGGGCGAAACCCGGCGGCGCGGCCTTCGTCTGCATCGAGCCGTGGTTTTCGATGGCGAGCCCCGTCGACTGGGACGGCGAGTTCGCTGAGAAGCCAGGCATCCTCATAGTGCCACCCGGAGCGAGCCGCGACTTCGTCTGGCGCGTCACGCTCTGAGGGCGCCGCCGCTCCCTTGACAAGCCGGGCCCCGCCCCACACCGTCCCGCCGCCTCCAACCACAGCGAGCCGGCCCCGCCGATGCCCATTTTCGTCATGCCCTTCCCCGCGATCGACCCCGTCGCCATCTCGATCGGGCCGTTCGCCATCAGGTGGTATGCGCTCGCCTACGTGACGGCGCTGCTCTTCGCCTGGTGGTACATGCTCCAGCTCGTGAAGACCGACAGGCTGTGGAGCGCGACGCCCGGCGCCTCCGCGCCGCTTCAGCGCCGCGACGTCGACGACATCATCGTCTGGGGCACGCTCGGCGTCGTCCTCGGTGGACGGCTCGGCTACGTCCTCTTCTACAACCTGCCGCACTATCTCCAATTCCCGGTGGAGGCCCTGGCGGTGTGGCAGGGTGGCATGTCCTTCCACGGCGGTTTCCTCGGCGTCGCCGTCGCCCTCGTCCTGTTCACCCGGGCCCGCGGCATTCCGCTGTCCGCGCTGTCGGACTGCGCGGCCGCGGCGGCGCCGGCCGGGCTCTTCCTCGGGCGCATCGCGAACTTCATCAACGGCGAGCTCTGGGGCAGGCCGGCCGACGTGCCGTGGGCGGTGGTCTTTCCCTTCGCCGGCCCCGAGCCGCGTCATCCGAGCCAGCTCTACGAGGCCGCCCTCGAGGGACTTCTCCTGTTCGCCGTCCTCGCGGCTTGCGTCTGGGCCTACCGCTCGCTCTCGCGGCCATGGCTGACGACCGGTCTCTTCCTCGCAGGCTACGGCCTCGGTCGCACCGTCTCGGAGTTCTTCCGCGAGCCCGACCCGCAGCTCGGCTTCCTCTGGGGCGGCCTCACCATGGGCATGCTCCTGTCGATCCCGATGATCCTCGTGGGACTCGCCGTCGCCGCCGCGGCGCTCAGGCGACCGCCCCGCCCGACCGCCGGGTCGGCTTATCCGTGAACAGGCTGGAAGAGCTCATCCACGGGGAGATCGACCTCAACGGCCCGATGCGGCTCGACCGCTACATGGCGCTCGCCCTCGGCCACCCGGAGCACGGCTACTACATGAGCCGCCCGGCGATCGGCCAGTCGGGCGACTTCACCACCGCGCCGGAGGTGAGCCAGATGTTCGGCGAGATCGTCGGCGCATGGCTCGCGCATATGTGGACGGTGCTCGGATCACCCTCCCCCGTCGCCCTAGTTGAGCTCGGTCCCGGACGCGGCACGCTGACGGCCGACATCTGGCGCACCTTCGCGCTCGTGCCGGGCCTGCGGGACGCCGCCCGCATCCACCTCGTCGAGACGAGCCCCCGCCTGCGCGCACAGCAGGCGGATCGCCTCTCCGGATTGCCCGTCGAGTGGCACGAGACGCTGGACGAGGTGCCGGCGGGCGCGACGCTTCTCGTCGCGAACGAGCTGTTCGACGCCCTGCCTATCCGGCATCTCGTGCGCCGCGGCGAGAGCTGGCGCGAACGGCGGGTCGCCTTCGCCCCGGAAGGCGGCCTGGCCTTCGTCGACGCCGAGCCGGTGGAGGCCGATCTCGGCCCGGCCTTCGCGATCGCCCCCGAAGGCGCGATCGCCGAGATCTGCGAGGCCGCTCGCGCCGTCGCCACCGCCATCGGCCGCCGCATGGCGGACGCTCCGGGTGCCGGCCTCGTCATCGACTACGGCTACCGCGCCGCCGCTCCGGGAGACACGCTCCAGGCGCTGAAGGGCAAGCGGCCGGCCGATCCTCTGGCGGCCCCGGGCGAAGCGGACCTCACCGCCCATGTCGATTTCGGCGCGCTCGCCGAGGCCGCTCGGGCCGCAGGCGCCGACAGCCACGGCCCCCTCGCGCAGGGCAGCTTCCTGACGGCCCTCGGCATCGGCGCCCGCGCCGAGAGGCTGCGCAAGGGAGGGGCCGACGCGGGCGATCTTGGGCTGGCTCTCGAGCGGCTGACCGGTGTCGGCGCGATGGGCGATCTCTTCAAGGTCCTGGCCCTCGTGACCCCCGGCACGGCGACACCGCAGCCGTTTGACATTGCCTAGCCTCCCGGCACACCTTCGAGCCTTCGGGCGAAGCGGCCGCCCGCCATCGGGAGAACACGCATGATCGAGAGCGAGGCGCTCGCGCTGCCGGGCATCCGGCACGGCTTCTTCACCCGCCACGGGGGCGTCTCGACCGGCATCTACGACAGCCTGAACGTGGGCCTCGGCTCGAAGGACGACCCGGCGAACGTCATCCAGAATCGCGCGCGCGTCGCCGCGGCGCTCGGGGTACGGGTGCACCAGCTCGTCACGCCCCACCAGTTCCACTCCGCCGACGTGAAGGTCGTCGAGGAGCCGTGGCCGCACGGCGAGGGGCCCAAGGCCGACGCCGTCGTGACGCGGCTCGAACGGATCGCCATCGGCGTCTCCACCGCCGACTGCGGCCCTGTTCTGTTCGCCGACCCTGCGGCGCGCGTCGTCGGCGCCGCCCATGCCGGGTGGCGCGGCGCGCTGTCCGGCGTGCTCGACATGACCGTCGAGGCGATGGAGCGGCTCGGCGCCGAGGCCGACCGGATCGTCGCCGTGGTGGGCCCGACGATCTCCCGGGAAGCCTACGAGGTCGGCCGCGAGTTCCGGGCGCGCTTCATGGAGGAGGATCCCGACAGCGAGCCCTTCTTCGACGAGCTCGTGGAAGGCGGCAAGCCGCATTTCGACCTGCCGGCCTATATCGTCGCCCGGCTGGGGCGCATCGGCCTGTCGAACGTCACCGACCTCGGCCGCTGCACCTACGCCGACGAAGAGTTCTTCTCCTACCGCCGCGCGACGCACGCGCAGGAGGCCGACTATGGCCGGCTGATCTCGGCCATCGCGCTGCACCCGCTCGACGGCCGCGACGAAACGAGAGGCTGACGCACGAGATGGCACTGCATTTCGACGCGAGCGAGTTCGAGGACCGGCGGCATCGCCTGCTCCACGCGCTGGCGGAGGCGGAGCTCGACGGCATCCTTCTCTTCAACCAGAACTCGATGCACTGGCTGACCGGCTACGACACGTTCGGCTTCTGCTTCTTCCAGTGCCTCTTTGTGGGCACCGACGGGCGCATGGCGCTGCTCACCCGATCGGCCGACCTGCGGCAGGCCCGGCACACCTCCAACATCGCCGACATCAGGATCTGGACCGACCGCGCCGGCGCCACGCCCGCCGGCCAGCTGAAGGAGATGGTCCGCGACCTCGGGTTCTCCGCGGGCCGGCTCGGCATCGAGTACGACACGCAGGGCCTGACCGCCGCGAACGGGAAGGCCGTGGACGCAGCATTCGAAGGCTTCGCCACGCTCGTCGACGCCTCCGACCTCGTGATGCGGCTGCGCGCCGTGAAGTCGGCCGCCGAGATCGCCTGTGTGCGTGAAGCCGGGCGGCTCGCCGACGCGGCCGACGAGGCGGGCCTCGCCGAAATCCGCGCAGGCGCCGACGAGGGACGCATCCTCGCCGCGATGCAGGGCGCGGTGTTCGAGGGCGGCGGGGACTATCCCGGCAACGAGTTCATCATCGGCTCCGGGGCCGACGCCCTTCTCTGCCGCTACAAGTCCGGCCGGAAGAGGCTGTCCGAGAAGGACCAGATCACGCTCGAGTTCGCCGGGGTCTTCCGCCACTACCACGTGGCGCTCATGCGGACGGTCTGCACCGGAGAAGCAACCCCGAGGCACGTCGCCCTTCATGCGGCGGCCCGGGAGGCTCTCGCAGCGGTCGAGGCGGCCATCCGCCCCGGCAGCACCGCGGGCGAGGTCTTCGCGGCGCATGCCCGCGTGCTCGATGCGCACGGCCTGTCGGAGCACCGGCTGAACGCCTGCGGCTACTCGCTCGGGACGACGTTCACCCCGTGCTGGATGGACCGTCCGATGTTCTACGAGGACAACCCGTGGGTCCTCGAATCTGGCATGGTGATGTTCGCGCACATGATCATCATGGACTCCGATTCGGGGACCGCGATGACCCTCGGGCGCACGTCGCTCGTCACGCAGGGGGGCAGCGAGCCTCTGACCCGCGCGCCGCTGGACCTCATCGTGAAATAGCGATACCAGACGCGGCGCGCGCGCCGGAGACGTGCCCCCTCCGCAGGAAGCTGAAAACCGTGGGACATTCCATGCCGGTCGCTCGGGTACTCGCCGTATTGCTTCTCGTGCTGGCGGTGGCTGGCTGCGGCCCCACGATCGTGGCCGAGCCGATGGCCCCGGCTACCGTCGCCACGGCCGAGGCGCCTGCCCGCAAGGCCGTCGCCTTCGAGCCGATCACCGGCCTGCCGGCCGACCGGACCGCCACATTCGCCACCGCGCTCGGAACGCATGCGGCGGAGACGGGCCTGAACGTGGTGGGTCGCGACACGGAAGGGGTGGAGTTTCGCCTCAAGGGCTACGTCACGGCGCGGTCCGAAGGCAAACAGACCGTCGTCGCCTTCGTCTGGGACGTCTTCGCGGATGCCGGGCCACGCGTTCACCGGATCGAGGGAGAGGAGCGCCTGCCCGCAGCCCTTCCGGATCCGTGGCAGACCGTGACCGACGCCGCCCTGGACGCGATCGCCCGGAGGACGGTCGAGCAGGTCTCCGCCTGGCTCGGCAGCGGTGCGCCCGTCACGGCAGGCGCTCCGAAGACCGAGGGGTCGGCCATGGCACAGCAGCAACAGCAGTCGCGCGCAGGCGTGCCGGAGCCGCAGACGCCCGCCGCAGAGATCGGTGTCGCGACCACCCAGCGTATCGCGGCGGCGCACGGCTACGCCGCACCCTCGGCGGAACCGGCGCATGCCTTTGCGAAGCCTGCGCCCGGGGCCACAATCTTCATCACCGGGATCTCGGGGCTCGACGCGCCGGCGGCACGGGCCCTCGCGGAGGCCATGCTCGCGCAGATGCAGCGGGCGGGCCTGACCCCCGCCGCATCGAGGGCGGAGGCCGACGTGCTCGTCGAGGGCGAGGCGACGGTCGGCCCGGAGGTGGCCACCGGGCGCACCGTCGCCATCATCTGGTCGATCGCCGCAGCGGACGGCCGGCCGCTTGGAACCATCCGTCAGGTTCGCGAGCTGCCCGCGGGCGACATCGCTCCGGGCTGGGGGGATGGAGGCCGGACGCGCCGCGATGGCCGCCGTCCACGGCCTCCACGGCCTCGTGACGGGGCGATAGACGCGGACGGATCCCCCCATCGCGCTACCCCCTGACCCCGAAGACCTCCGCGCAGCGCGAGAAGGCGAGGCCCTCGCCGTCGGAATCCTTGCTGGTCCGGATGCTCGTGATGATTCCCTGCCGGTCCGTCGCGATCTGCGCCTCGCAGCCCAGATATTCGTAGCGGCCCGGCGAGACGAGCACCTGCCCCGGCGGAGGCGGGGGCGTCCAGTTCGGGGAGCCGTAGGTGTTGACGTTGATGATGGTCTGCTGGGCGGGCTGACGCTTCTTCTCCTCCTCCGTCATCTGGCGATAGACGGGCGGAACGTTGCGCTGCGTCTCGCCGCCCCGCCAGGTGTAGAGCGTGCCGCCGTCGTTGAGGCGATACTCGCTCACCGGAGGTCCGTATGCCGAGAAGAACGCATCGCTCGGCTGGCCGGTCCACTGCATCTGGATCGCCTGGTTCGCCTGCTCCGTCGTGACGCACCCCGCCGTTGCGCCGGCCAGGATGGCCGCAACAAGAATCCCCTTCACTCATATCTCCATGTCCGGGGAGCCCCCCGCTCCCGATCGACGGATGAGCGCTGGGTTTCCGAGCTTCGTCAAGCAGAACGGGGGCTTGCGGTGAGCGGATCGGAAGCGGAGATTCGGCGGTTTGTTCACCGCGTGGCAAGCGGCCCCTTTGCACCGCGCCCGTGCCTTGTTAGAAGCTGCGAAACGTCGGCGGACGGCCGACCCGTTTCCTCCCGCTTCGATCCGCCCAAGAAGGAGATCGAGGAGCCCCATGAAGCTCGTCGCCGGCAACTCCAACCGCGCCCTGGCGGAAGCCATCGCGGCCCATCTCAGCACGCCCCTCACCCGCTGCGTGGTCCGGCGCTTCGCCGACATGGAAGTCTTCGTAGAGATCCAGGAGAACGTGCGCGGCGAGGATGTCTTCATCCTGCAGTCGACGTCCTTCCCGGCGAACGACAACCTGATGGAGCTCCTGATCCTGCTCGACGCGCTGAAGCGGGCATCGGCCAGGCGCGTCACCGCCGTCATTCCCTATTACGGCTATGCCCGCCAGGACCGGAAGCCCGGGCCGCGGACGCCGATCTCGGCGAAGCTCGTCGCCAACCTGATCACCCATGCGGGCGCCGACCGGGTGATGACCCTCGACCTCCACGCCGGGCAGATCCAGGGCTTCTTCGACATTCCGACCGACAACCTCTTCGCGGCCCCGGTGATGGTGCGCGACATCAAGGAACGCTTCGACACCTCGAAGCTGATGGTCGTCTCGCCTGATGTCGGCGGCGTCGTGCGCGCGCGCGGCCTCGCCAAGCGCATCGACGCACCGCTCGCCATTGTCGACAAGCGGCGCGAGCGGCCGGGCGAGTCGGAGGTCATGAACATCATCGGCGACGTCCAGGGGCGCGCGTGCATCCTCGTCGACGATATCGTCGATTCGGGCGGCACTCTCTGCAACGCCGCGGCCGCTCTGATGCAGAAGGGCGCGACGTCGGTGCATGCCTACATCACCCACGGCGTGCTGTCGGGCGGCGCGGTCGCCCGCATCTCGGCCTCGCAGATCAACGAGCTCGTGATCACCGACTCCATCCAGGCCACCGAGGCCGTGCGCGTCTCGCACAACATCAGGGTTCTCTCGATCGCACCCCTGATGGGCGAGGCCATGCGGCGCACGGCCACCGAGGAATCGGTTTCGAGCCTCTTCGACTGATCGCGCCGGGGCGCCTTACGCATTGATGGAACGGCCGGCCGTCCAAGCGACCCGGCGTGAAGATACTCGCGAGGATGGAGCCGTGAGCCCATGCCGATGAGGCGTGCTATCCGTGCCGCCTGGTGCAGCGTCTTCATCGGGATCGTCGTGCTTCTGCTGAAGACGGCGGCCTGGTGGATCACGGGCTCCATCGCGCTCTACTCCGATGCGCTCGAGAGCATCATCAACGTCGCGGCCGCCTTCGCCGCCCTCGTGGCGCTGCACTACGCCTCGAAGCCTGCCGATTCCGATCACCCCTACGGTCACCACAAGGCAGAGTATTTCTCCGCGGTGATCGAGGGCGTGCTCATCGTCCTCGCGGCGCTCTCCATCATGCGCGAGGCCTATCTCGGGTTCCTGAACCCCACGCCGATCGACGCGCCGGTCGAGGGCATGGCCCTCAACGCTCTCGCGACGATCATCAACCTCCTGTGGGCGCGGTATCTCATCACCCGGGGCCGGCGCTGGAGCTCGCCTGCCGTGACGGCCGACGGGCGCCACCTGATGGCCGACGTCGTCACCTCCATCGGCGTCCTCGCGGGCCTCGCGCTCGTGCCGCTGACGGGTTTCCTGCTTCTCGACCCGCTCCTGGCCGCGCTCGTCTCGCTCAACGTGCTCTGGACGGGCTGGCAGGTCATGAAGGAATCGGTCGGCGGCCTGATGGACGCCGCGCCGGCGCCGGAGACGCTGGAGAGGATCCGCCAGCTCATCTCCGAGAATGCCGGCGGCGCCCAAGAGGCCCACGACCTGCGCACCCGCCACGCCGGCCGCATGACGTTCATCGAGTTCCATCTCGTCGTGCCCTCGGACATGACGGTCGAGCAGGCACACGAGATCTGCGACAAGGTGGAGAGCGCCCTGCGTGAAGAGATGGAAGAGGCGATGATCTCGATCCACGTCGAGCCGGCGCACAAGGCGAAGCAGCAGGGCGTGCTCGTGCTCTAGAGGCTCCCGCCCCTTGACGGGCCGCACGGCCGGCCCAGTTCACAGGGCCCACTCACGAACACCAGCGAGGTCAGTGCCATGTCCGATCATGTCTACAAGGTCGTGGAGATCGTCGGCTCGTCGGAGAAGAGCATCGAGGACGCGATCGAGCGGGCCGTGGCCCGCGCCTCACAGACACTGAAGCACCTGCGGTGGTTCGAGGTGGTGGAGACGCGCGGCCATATCGAGAACGGCGCCGTCCACCACTACCAGGTGAAGCTGAAGCTCGGCTTTACCCTCGACGGCCCCGACGTCGCCGACTGAGGCTCAAGCGTGACGCGCGAGGACGATCGTCCGACGCCGGTCGAGGAGGCCCTGCCGACGAGACAGGGGCAACCTCGCCGGCTCGACGAGGAGCTTCTGGTCCTCGCCCGCAGGCACCCGCGCGAGGGATGGCCCGCGAATCCCGGCCTCGGCGAGGTCGCCCGGTTCTGGCTCGACCGCCACGACGCGTTCCGCAAGCTCGACAAGGTCATCCGCGACGGCAGCGACAGGGCGGTGATCGAGAGGCTCGGCGCGGAGGCCTTCAAGCCGTGGCTCGCGCGCCAGCTGAACCTCTATCTCGGGGAGCTCGAGAACCACCACGCGGTCGAGGACCACCACTACTTCCCGGTCTTCCGGCGCGCCGAGCCCGGCCTCGCGCGCGGCTTCGACATCCTCGACAACGACCACGAGGCGCTCCACCACGCGATCGGGGAGATCGTGGCGATCGCCAACCGCGTCCTGCAACAGCCGGCGTCCGACCCCCTCGCCTTCCACGGCGAGATGGAGCGGTTTCGCGAGTCCTACGAGGGCCTCGGCAGGACGCTCGTTCTCCACCTCGACGACGAGGAGGACCTGATCATTCCCCTCCTCATCGAGCGCGGCGAGACGGGCTTCTAGACCAGCGGCACCATGACATGCGTCCGGAAGGCGGGCCGCGCGCAGAGCGTGCGGTACCATCGCGCGAGATCAGGGAGCTCCGGCCTCTCGATGTTCAGGTTCAGGTAGCGGTACGTCGCGCACCCCACCGGCACGTCGCCCATCGTCAGCCGATCGCCGGCCACGAAGTCCCTGTCGCGGAGGTGGGCGTCCAGCATGGCGAAGGCCTCGGCCGTGCGCTTCATGGATGCCTGGAGCAGGGAGAGATCGCGCGCCTCCGGCTTCGTGCGCACGAGCTGGATGAAGGTCGGACCGAGCGCGGGGATGAGGGTCGTCGACGCCCACTCCATCCACATGTCGGCCGCCGCGCGGGCGCCGGGCTCCGATGGCCAGAGGGCATCCGAGCCGTATGTCGCCGCGAGGTAGCGGACGCAGGCGTGGGATTCCCAGACGAGCGTGTCGCCGTCGCGCAGGACGGGCACGAGGCGGTTGGGGTTCATCGCGACGAAGGACGGTTCCGTCGTTCCGCCCCACGCGCCGCCGACGTCGTGGCGGCGCCACTCGAGCCCCAGTTCGGCCGCGGTCCACATCACCTTCTGCACGTTGATGGACGTGACCCGCCCCCAGACCTCGATCATCTCGCCTCCTGCTAGTCGCCGTCTCGAGGGGCAGAATGGCGGGTCCGCTTGGCGTTGTCATCTCCGGCCGGGCGCGGTATAAGCGCGCCGTTCCCGTCCGCACCCCTGGAGGAGACGGGCCGCGCGTCGGCCTGAGGCCGGCGCCTTTTCAATTTCGAGGAGACTAGCATGACCGCGACCGTTGCGCTTCCCGCCACGGCGCGCGAGAAGGTCGGCAAGGGGGCCGCCCGTACCGCACGCCGCCAGGGCATGACGCCCGCCGTGATCTACGGCGACAAGAAGGCGCCCGAGCCGATCCAGATCGAAGAGCGCCTGATCAAGAAGCTCCTGAACACGGGGCACTTCCTCACGACGACCTTCGAGATCGAGGTCGGCGGCAAGAAGACGCGCTGCCTGCCGCGCGACGTCCAGCTCGACCCGGTCCGCGAGACCCCCGTCCACGTCGACTTCCTGCGCATCTCGAAGGACACGCGCGTCGACGTCGCCGTGCCGGTGAGCTTCGTCAACGAGGACGACTGCCCCGGCCTGCGTGAAGGGGGCGTGCTGAACATCGTGCGCCACGAGGTGGAGCTCTCCTGCCCCGCGGACTCGATCCCGGACGCGATCACGGCCGACCTGACCGGCCTCGCCATCGGCGATTCGATCCACATCTCCGCGATCAAGCTGCCGGCGAACGTCGAGCCGACGATCACCGACCGCGACTTCACGGTCGCCACCATCGCGGCACCGACGGTCGCGCCGACCGAGGAGGAATCCGAGGAGACGCCCGAGACCGAGGTGATCGAGCAGAACGCCGAGACCGTCGAGGGCGTGGAGCCCGGCGACGAAGAGGCGAACGAGGGCTGATCGCCCTCGATAGGCGCGAAGGACGAGACCGATGGTGCTTTTCGTCGGCCTCGGCAATCCGGGGCCTCGCTACGAGGGAAACCGGCACAATATCGGCTTCATGGCTGTCGACGCCATGGCGGAGCGGCATCGCTTTCCGCCATGGCGCCGCCGTTTCCAGGGCGAGGCCACCGAGGGCCACGTGGCCGGCATCAAGGTCACGCTCCTCAAGCCGATGACCTACATGAACGAGTCCGGCCAGTCGGTCGGCGAGGCCATGCGCTGGCTGAAGCTCCAGCCGGACGAGGTCGTGGTCTTTCACGACGAGCTCGACCTCGCACCCGGCAAGCTCCGCACGAAGACGGGCGGCGGTGCTGCGGGGCACAACGGCCTTCGCTCGATCACCTCACATATCGGGGCGGATTTTCGCCGCGTGCGCCTCGGTATCGGCCATCCCGGCGTGAAGGAGCTCGTGCACGCCCACGTGCTCAGCGACTTCGCGAAGGAGGAGCGCAAGGCCTGGCTCGAGCCGATGCTGGAGGCAGTGTCCGACGCGGCCGGTCTGCTCGCGAAGGGTGACGACCCGGGCTTCATGAACAAGGTCGCGAGCAAGACGAAGCCGGCTAAGGACAAGCCGCAGAAGGAGCCGTCCGCGCCGGAGTTCACGCCGACCCCGCCCCGCGCCTCAGTCGGGCCATCCGAACCTGCGCCGAACCCGTTCGCGGAGGCGCTGCGCAAGCTGACCGGCGGCCGGAGGGACTGACGGCGCGTTCGCGCCCGTTCCGCCGACCACCACAACAGACACCTGCCACAAGCGGCCCTCGAGACGCGGCCGGAGGATCTTCAATGGGTTTCAAGTGCGGCATCGTGGGCCTGCCCAACGTGGGCAAGTCGACCCTCTTCAACGCGCTCACCGAGACGGCGGCCGCCCAGGCCGCCAACTATCCCTTCTGCACGATCGAGCCGAATGTCGGCGAGGTCGCCGTGCCGGATCCCCGGCTGAAGGAACTCAGCCAGATCGCGGGCTCGAAGGAGATCATCCCGACGCGGCTGACCTTCGTCGACATCGCCGGCCTCGTCCGCGGCGCCTCGAAGGGCGAGGGTCTCGGCAATCAGTTCCTCGCCCATATCCGCGAGGTCGACGCGATCGCCTTCGTGCTGCGCTGCTTCGAGGATCCCGACGTCACCCACGTGGAGGGACGCGTCGATCCGATCGCCGACGCGGAGACGATCGAGACGGAGCTGATGCTCGCCGACCTCGAGAGCCTCGAGAAGCGGGTGGCCGGCCTCGAGAAGCGCGCCAAGGGCGGCGACAAGGAGGCGAAGGCGACGGTCGAGCTCATCGAGCGCACGCTCGTCGTCCTGCGGGACGGCAAGCCCGCGCGCATGGCGGAGATCGACGAGGAGGAGCGCAAAGCCTTCGAGGCCCTGAACCTGCTGACATCGAAGCCGGTGCTCTACGTCTGCAACGTCGACGAGGGCGAGGCGGCGACCGGCAATGCCCATTCCGAGCGGGTGAAGGCGAAGGCCGAAGCCGAAGGCGCCGGGATCGTCGTCGTCTCCGCGAAGATCGAGGCCGAGATCGCCCTCCTCCCGAGGGACGAGCGCCGCGAGTATCTCGACACTCTGGGGCTCGAGGAGCCGGGCCTCGACCGTCTCATCCGGGCGGGATACGAGCTCCTGCACCTCGTGACCTTCTTCACCGTCGGCCCCAAGGAGACCCGGGCCTGGACGATCGAGAACGGCAAGAAGGCGCCGCAGGCGGCCGGCGAGATCCACACCGACTTCGAGAAGGGCTTCATCCGCGCCGAGACGATCGCCTATGACGACTACCTCGCCTGCAAAGGCGAGACGGGCGCGAAGGACGCGGGCAAGATGCGGCTCGAGGGCAAGGACTACGTCGTGCGCGACGGCGACGTCATGCATTTCCGCTTCGCCAACTGAGCCGGGCCTCGAGCATGCGCAGCTTCGAGGATCTTCGGGAGGGCGACACGTTCGACCTCGGGGCAGTCAGCCTCAGCGAGGCGGACATCGTCGCCTTCGCGCGCGAGTGGGACCCCCAGCCGATGCACACGAACGCGGGAGGCGCGGCGGACCGGCTCTTCGACGGGCTGATCGCCAGCGGCTGGCAGACCGTCTGCCTGTGGATGCGGCAGCTCTGCGACAACCTCCTCCACGATGCGAGGTCGATGGGATCGCCCGGCGTCGAGCAGTTGCGCTGGAAGAAGCCGGTGCGCCCCGGCGACACGCTCTCGATGCGTGTCAGGATCGTCGAGACGCGGGGCTCCGCGTCGAGGCCGACCATTGGCTTCGTCAAGGTGGCAGGCGAGGCCGTGAACCAGCACGGCGACCTCGTGATGACGCTGGTTTGCATGATCATGTTCGAGCGCCGGGAACCCGCGGTGGTGGCCGGATGAAGTTCTTCGAGGACATCGAGATCGGCGAGGCCTACGAGATCGGCCCGCATTTGTTCACGGCGGACGAGATCGTGGACTTCGCCCGGAAGTACGACCCGCAGCGCTTCCACCTCACCGAAGAGGGCGGCAGGGACAGCCAGTTCGGCGGACTCTGCGCCAGCGGCTGGCACACGACCTGCGCCTGGATGAAGCACAACGTCCGCTACATCGAGCGCCAGATGCGGACGGCGGCGGCCTCGGGACAGCGCCCGCCAAGGATCGGCCCGTCCCCCGGCTTCGACGAACTCGTCTGGAAGCTGCCGGTCTTTCCCGGCGACGAGGTCACCTACCGCAACACGGTCGTCGGCACGCGCGATCTCGAGCGGCACCCCGGCTGGGGCCTCGTCAGCTTTCGCGTCGAGGCGCGAAAGGCCGACGGTGCCCTCGCCATGAGCTTCCTCGGCTCCTTCATGCTGGAGCGGCGGGAACCCCTCGCGACCCGCTCATGAGGCGGGCGTCCGCGAGAGCCTGACGCGCGTCCCCCAGGGGTCCTCCACCTCGTAGTGGCCGCCCGTCGGCTTGCCGAGCTTCGCTCCAAGAGCGTCGAAGCCCTCGGGGTCCAGCACGATCGAAAACCACTCGAGTCCCGTCCGGCTCCCGTCGCGGCGGCCGCTCCCGCGGCTGCGCCATATGTTGGTTCCGATGTGGTGGTGATAGTTCTGGCGCGACAGGAAGCGCGCGCCTGGATACTCGGCGACGACCTCGAAGCCCAGCCCGTCGCCATAGAAGCGCACCGCGTCATCCAGCGTGCCCACCCGCAGATGGATATGCCCGATGGTGGCGCCCGCCGGCATGCCCGTCCACGAGCCCAGCGCGGCGGCCAGGAGCGAGGCGACGTCGAGAGGCAGCGTCTCCATCCCCACCCTGCCCTCGCTCCACTGCCACTCCTCCGGCCGCCTGTCTGCATAGATTTCGATGCCGTTGCCCTCGGGATCCGAAAGATAGACCGCCTCGCTCACGAGGTGGTCGGACGCGCCCTCAAGCTGCAGACCCGTGTCGCCCGCGTGGCGTAGCCAGCGCCCGAGAGCCGCACGGTCGGGCAGCAGGAAGGCGGTGTGGAAGAGGCCCGCCTCCCGCGGGTCGTCGAGACGGGCGTCCCTGTCCTCCGCCAGATGGAGAAGCGCTTCGTCGCCTGCGCCGAGAACTGCCTCGCCCGGCCGTGTGTCCACCACATCGAGGCCGATGGCGTCGCGGTAGAACGAGACGAGCCGGTCCAGATCCCGAACTTTCAGCCCGACCGCGCCGATGCGCGTGCGGGCCTCGTCTTCCGGGCGCCACGAGGCGGCCACCCGATCTCTGACTTCGACCATCTCCTGGTCCTTTCCCTTGCGTGTCTACCGGGAAGATAAGCATGCGAGACGGTTCGCTTCAGGCGGACCGGGAGGAAAACTGCGTTGCCGGAACGCTCCCAATCCCCCAAGAGTCGCGGGAGGATTCGACAGTCACAGGAGCCGATCACATGGCCGAGCACTCTGAACGCATCACGATCACGGACATCGACATCCCGTTCGTCCGGCTCGTGATGATCTTCATCAAGTGGAGCCTTGCCGCCATTCCCGCCGCCATCATCGTGTCCTTCATCATCTCGTTCCTGATGATGCTCTTCGCCGGCATCTTCGGCGGCATGGGCATGATGTTCGGTGGCGGAGGCTTCCACCTCCCCTGACCGTCTTCAGAAGGCGACGACTGCGACGGAGACGGCGTAGAGGCCCAGGACGATGACGCTCTCGAAGCCGATGCCGCCCGGGCCGTTCCTCTCCCGTCGCAGCATCCCGAGTATGATGATTCCGGTCATCGTCTGGGCAATCAGTGCGGTCGAGCGGTCCTGGGCGCTGAACTCGGCATAGATCGATCCGCCGTAGAAGAGGTCGGCGACGCCCAGGAAGAGCACGTCGAACGCGTTGCCTCCGAGAACATCCCCGACGGCGAGGCTGACGGCGCCGATCCGGACGGCCATGACCGCGGTGACGAGCTCGGGCAGCGAGGTCGCGACGCCCGTGAAGATCGTGCCGACAGCCGTCTCCGACATGCCGCTCTGCCGGACGAGCGCCACGCCGGACACGGCGATGAAGTACCCTCCCGCCGCCGTCAGTCCCGAGTAGAGGAAGAACCGCTTCCAGCACTCCTTCGCGGAGCTGCCGCTTTCGTCAGGCTCCGATTCCTCCTCCGCCGTCTCGGAAGTCTCGACCGGCACCCACATCGGCTCCTTCTTGATGCCGGTCAGGAGCCGCAGGCCGAGCGCGTAGCCGCCGATCATCACGAGCGTCGCCACGTCTATTCCCAACACCGGCAGCGGGAAGGAGGCCGCGAAGAGCGGCACGCAGAGGAGCGCCATGAACAGGACGCCCTGCGCGAGCCCCGTCACCGTCGCGGCGGCGTGTTCGAGATTCGCCCGGCGATACGCCATGTCCGCGATCGCGAGAAACATGGTTTGCGCCGTCAGGCTGCCGAGCGCGTTGCCGATCGACAGCGAGGGGTAGTCGGCTGCGGCAGTCAGGACGGAGGTGAGGATGCCTGGCAGCGAGGTGGAGATTCCGACGAAGAGAGCCCCGGCGACCACCTCGCCGAGGCCGGTATGATCCGCCAGTTCGTCGGCCACGGGCGAAAGCCGGGTGCCGGCGAAGGTGACCAGCGCGGCCGCGGCAAGAAAGATGGCGACCGTCGCGGCGACGGGAAGATCGATCAGCAGGAGCATGCCCGACTGAACGTGTCAGGCCTGTCATGGTTCACGTATCCGCGGCCGCCGCCTCAGCCGCGAAGCACCCTCCCCGCGACGGCATCGAGCCTGGCGACGAGCTCGGGGTCGCGCGCCTCGGGTGGCGTGACGATGGCCGTATCGAGTGCCCGGTCCGACCCCTTGGGACACGGCTCGTGGTCCCGCGGCAGGTCGCGCGCGAGCCGGAGGACGAGACGGCGCGCCTTGGATGCGTTCTCGCGCACGACCTTGAGGATCGTGGGGACGTCGACGTCGCCGTGCTCCGAGTTCCAGCAGTCGTAATCCGTGACCATCGCGACGGAGGCGTAGGAAAGCTCCGCCTCACGGGCGAGCTTCGCCTCGGGCATGTTCGTCATGCCTATCACGTCGCAGCCCCATGACCGGTAGAGGTTCGATTCCGCCAGGGTGGAGAACTGCGGGCCCTCCATCACGATGTGGGTGCCCCCCCGCCTGAGCGGGATCCCTTCCGCCTCGGCCGCCTGCGCCACGTGCCCGCTGAGAGCCGGGCTCGTGGGAAAGCCGAACGACACGTGCGCCACGCAACCCTTCCCGAAGAAGCTCTTCTCGCGGGCGAAGGTCCGGTCGATGAACTGGTCGCACAGGACGAAGGTCCCGGGCGAAAGCTCCTCCCGCAGCGAACCGCAGGCGGATATCGACACGAGGTCCGTCACCCCCGCCCGCTTCAGCGCGTCGATATTGGCACGGTAGTTGATCTCCGAGGGCGGGATCGCGTGGCCCCTACCGTGGCGCGGCAGGAACACGATCTCGAGCCCGTCGACCTCGCCGCGGTGCAGCTCGTCGGACGGCTCTCCCCAGGGACCGGCGATCCTCTCCCACCGGGCGTTCACGAGGCCGGGCAGGTCGTAGAGCCCCGACCCGCCGATGATGCCCAACACTGCCCTGGTCATGCGGAAACCTCCTCGGAAAGACAACAAAAAGGGGCCCGACGGGCCCCTTTGCAATCGGTGCGTCCGACCGGGAGGCCGGATCAATGCTCCACGTCGCGCCACAGCTTCTTGTACGAGAAGTACATCATGCCGGCGAAGATGATGAGGAACACCATCACCTCGAAGCCGAGGCGCCGCCGTGCCTCCAGCTTCGGCTCCGCCGTCCACATCAGGAACGCCGAGACGTCCTTCGCGTACTGGTCGAGCGTCTCGGGCGCACCGTCGTCGAAGCTCACGAGGCCGTCGTCGAGGGGGGGCGGCATGCCGATCGCGTGACCGGGGAAGTAGGCGTTGTAATACTGGCCCGGCCGCATCTCGACGTCCGCTGGCGGCTCCTCGTATCCCGTGAGGATGGAGTAGATGTAGTCCGGGCCACCGGCACGCGCCTTGGCGATGACCGAGAGGTCCGGCGGATATGCACCGCCATTCGCGGCGCGCGCGGCGGCCTCGTTCGGGAACGGCGGCGGAAGGCGATCGGGCGGCGTGCCGGGACGCTCGAACATCTCGCCCGTCTCGTCCGGCCCGTCCGTCACCTGGCGCGGGAACTCCTCGGCCAGGACGCTGACCACGTCCTCGCTGAACTCCGGCCCGCCCGGCTCGCCGAGGTTGCGGAAGGCGAGGTAGTCGATGCCGTGGCAGCCCGCGCAGGATTCCACGTAGACCTTGTAGCCGCGCTGCAGCTGGCCCCGGTCGAAGGTCCCGAACGGGCCCTCGAAGGAGAAGTCGACGTTCTTCAGCTCGAAATCGGCCTCCGCGGCGTGCGCCAACTGGGCGCCGCCGACGGAGAGGGCCGCCGCGAGGACGAGCGCGTTCACGCCGGCCTTCGTCTTGAACATGAATCCCCTCACTTTCACCCCCTCTTCTCGGGTGCGGACGCAGCCCCGGCCGGGACCGTGGCACTCCCGCCTTGCCCCTTCAGAACCGCCTCCGAGATGGAATTCGGCAACGGCCGCGGCGTCTCGAAGATGCCGAGCAGCGGCAGAACGACGAGGAAGTGGGCGAAGTAGTAGATCGTCAGAATGCGGGCGAAGACGATGTAGATCCCTTCCGCCGGCTGTGCGCCGAGATAGCCGAGGCCGATGCAGGCCGCGACGAAGATCCAGAAGAACACCTTGAACATCGGCCGGAAGGCGCCCGAGCGGACCCTGGACGTGTCGAGCCAGGGCAGGAAGAACAGCACGATCAGCGCCGCGAACATCGCGATGACGCCACCGAGCTTCGAGGGGATCGCGCGCAGGATCGCGTAGAACGGAAGCAGGTACCATTCCGGAACGATGTGAGCGGGCGTCACCAGCGGGTTGGCCGGGATGTAGTTGTCGGCGTGGCCGAGATAGTTAGGGGCGTAGAACACCCAGAAGGCGAAGAAGATGATGAAGCAGACGATCGCGAAGCCGTCCTTCACCGTGTAGTACGGATGGAAGGGAATGGCGTCCTTCGGCGTCTTCACCGGCACGCCCGTCGGGTTGTTGTTGCCCGGGACGTGCAGCGCCCAGACGTGCAGGAACACGAGGCCCGCGAGCACGAAGGGCAGGAGATAGTGCAGCGAGAAGAAGCGGTTGAGGGTCGGGTTTCCGACCGCGAAGCCGCCCCACAGCCACTCGACGATCGGCGCGCCGACCAGCGGGATCGCGCTGAACAGGTTCGTGATCACGGTGGCGCCCCAGAAGGACATCTGGCCCCAGGGCAGGACGTAGCCCATGAAGGCGATGGCCATCATGAGGATGAGAATGATGACGCCGATCCCCCACAGCACTTCGCGGGGCGCCTTGTAGGAGCCGTAATAGAGTCCGCGTGCGAGGTGGATGTAGACCGCCACGAAGAACATCGACGCGCCGTTCGCGTGGATGTAGCGGATCAGCCAGCCATAGTTCACGTCGCGCATGATCATCTCGACGCTTTCGAAAGCGCGGTCGACATGCGGCGTGTAGTGCATGGCCAGAACGACGCCCGAGATGATCTGGACGACGAGCATCAGCATCAGGATGCCGCCGAATGTCCAGAAGTAGTTCAGGTTCTTAGGCGTCGGGAAGTCGATGAACTGCGCCTTCATGGCGCTGATGATCGGCAGCCGGCTGTCGAGCCAGCGGGCGACCGGATGTTCGAGTTCGGATGTGGGGTGATGACCGCTCATTGTTTCCTGCCCTCGCCGCTAGCCGATCTGCACGGTGGTGTCGGACGTGTAGGCGTACACCGGCACATCGAGGTTGCGCGGGGCCGGCCCCCTGCGGATGCGGCCCGCCGTGTCGTAGTGAGACCCGTGGCAGGGGCAGAACCAGCCGTCATAATCGCCGGATTCACCGAGAGGCACGCAGCCGAGATGCGTGCAGATCCCGATCATGATCAGGAACTCGGGCTTCTCCGCCCGGTTGGCGTCCGTCGCCGGGGCGTCGGCGGCCACGTTCTCGTTGCGGGCGACGGGATCGGGCAGATCCGAGAGCGGAACCTCGTCGGCCTCCTGAATCTCCCCCTCCGTGCGATGACGGATGAAGACCGGCTTGCCGCGCCACATGACAGTGATCGCCTGTCCGACTTCGACCGCGCTCAGATCGACCTCGATCGAGGCGAGAGCCTGGACACCGGCATCGGGATTCATCTGATCGATGAAGGGCCACAGTGCGGCGGCGGCGCCGACGGCTGCGACCGCGCCGGTCGCGATGTAGAGGAAGTCCCGACGTGTCGGTTCTTCCGCGTCCGTGTGGGTATGGGCCACGTCCAATTCCCCAAGTAGAGTCCCCGAGAATTCGCCCGCCCCCCTCCTCCTCGGGACGCAGCGCGGGCGTGACCGCCGGGCGGCGGCGTCGGTCCTTTTTGCACTCTTGCCTCGCGTTGTCCAGCAATGCAGGAGAGGGCGGTTCCATTTGTCGCAAAGCGGTAGCACTGCGGTTGAAAGTCCACATGCGGCTCGCTCTCTACGAACCCGACATTCCACAGAACACGGGGACGATCCTGCGTCTCGCCGCCTGCCTCGGCTTGGCCGTGGACATCATCGAGCCGGCGGGCTTTCCCTGGTCGGAGAGGAGCTTCCGCCGGGCGGGCATGGACTATCTCGATCATGTCGCCGTGCGCCGGCATGTCGATTTCGACGCCTTCGAGGGCAGCTGCCGCGCGGCTTGCGACCGCATCGTGCTCCTGACCACCCGCGGCAGCACGCCTCATCTCGATTTCGCCTATCGCCGCGGGGACGTGCTGCTGCTCGGCAGCGAAGGGGCGGGCGTGCCCCTGCGCGTCCACGAGCGCGCGGATGCGAGAGTGGTCGTGCCGATGCGCCCCGGCCTGCGGTCGCTCAACATCGCGATGGCCGCGGCGCTCGTGGTCGGTGAAGCGATGCGTCAGACAGGCTGGGCGACGACCGGCGAAGCGCCGACCGGAACGGGCCGCGGCGGCTCGAGCTCGTAGCTCGTCCCGTTCCAGCGCGATTCCGCGACCGTCAGCACGCCGTCGACGATATCGAGAACGTTGAAGCCGCTGCCTCCGCCGCGCTCGCGATCGGACAGAGCCGTGGTGGCGCCGACCATCACGACCTTTCGCGAAGCCACATCGACCACGTCCACGCGAGGCCGATGCAGGTGCCCATGCAGCATGATGCCGACACCCGCCAGCGCCAGCGACGTGACGGCGCTCGCGGCGCCGCGGACCTGCGAGCGGCGGAGATCGGCGATGTCGGGCGCCAGCGGGTGGTGCGTAACGGCGATGCGGGTCCGGTCGGTCGGCACGGCCGACAGCCGCTCCGTGGCGCGGCGGACGGCGCGGCCGCTGATGCGCCCCAGCGACCAGTCGAGCCGCGCCTGCACCCCCCGGGAGGTGTTGAGCCCCGCAACGGCGATCTCGTCATCCACGTGGAGCGGGGCCAGATCCTCGGTCAGCGCCTTGCGGTACCGCCGGAAGGGCCTCGTCATCCGCGTCAGCGGAAACAGCGGCACGTCGTGATTCCCCGGGATGACGAGCTGCGGCTTCGGCAGGGCCGACAGGAACTCGGCGGCCGCCGCGAACTCCTTCCGCGACCCGCGGCGGGTCAGATCGCCGCTCACGACGAGGAGATCGGCCCGCAACCGCGCGACGGCGTCGGCCAGCGCCGCCACCTGCCCCTCGCGCCTCGCCGGCAGGTGGAGATCGGAAATGTGCAGGATCCGCTTCAAGAGCCCTCGCTCTCGTTCACCGAGTGCCTCGCCTTCGCCAGCGGCGAATCGGTCGAGGCCATCACCTGCATCGGGGACGAGGAGAAGCGCAGTCGCACCGGGGGATCCCGCCACAGAGGCTCGCCGTCCACCATCATCCACAGCCGGCGGCCTCGCCCGGACACGACGATGCGCCGTGCCGAGAACGATTCGATCCTCTCGTCGTCCCTCCAATCGCGACGAAGGAGCGTCTTGCCCGCCAGTTGAAGCACGTCCATCCAGCCTTCGAGGCGGAGGCTGACGCACTCGAACCCGCCGATGCCCGCGTCGACGCCGCGCCAGGGATAGAGCTGATCGGCATCACCCACCGTGACGATCAGGGCCGGGGTCCGCATCGTGCGGCGGGATTCGCTGCGGAACATCACGTTCGGGCGGAAGACGCGCCGGCCGAGCGCCAGGCCTTGCAGCAGGGCACCGAGCCGCCGCCGCCAGCTCCTGGCGAGCCGGTGATGCTCGCGGATCCGGCCGAACGCGGGCACGAGCCCGAACGCGGCCGCCACGAAGAAGGGCTCTCCCTCGATCATCGCCACCGGCAGGGCGTCGAGGCAGAACTCGCCGGCCGCGATCGCCGCCAGAACCTCCTCGATCTCGCGCTCGCCCCAGAGCCGGCGCGGCAGCAGGTTCATGGTTCCCGCGGGCGCGAAAGTGACGGGCACGCCGGCGGTGATGGCATAGCCGGCAACGGTGCGGGCCGTGCCGTCGCCGCCGATGGCGATCAGCCCGTCGGGCCGCTGAGCCAGGGCCGCGGTGACGGCGCTCGGGAAGACACGGCCGCGCGCGCTCTCGAGGCCGACGAGCTGGTGCCCGAGCGTCTCCTCCGCCATCTCTTCCAGCCGGCGGACGCCCGTCCTCCGGACCCCGCCGGCCTCACGATTGATGACGGCGATGAAGCGCATTCACGCGATCCCGGTACGTAGCCCCACCACGATCCGATGAGAACGCGCCGCGGCGGTAGAAGGTCCGAACTCGACTACTCGGCCGCCTCGTTCGACTGTTCCGGCAGGAACCCGCCGGACTGCCTGGCCCAGAGGGAGGCATAGAGGCCGCCCGCGGCGACGAGCTCGTCATGCGTGCCGCTCTCGACGATGCGTCCGTGATCCATCACGACGAGCCGGTCCATCCGCGCGATCGTCGACAGGCGGTGCGCGATCGCGATCACCGTCTTGCCCGCCATCAGGTCCTCCAAGCTCGCCTGGATCGCCGCCTCGACCTCCGAGTCGAGGGCGGAGGTCGCCTCGTCGAGCACCAGGATCGGCGCGTCCTTCAGGAGCGCACGGGCGATGGCGATGCGCTGGCGCTGGCCGCCGGACAGCTTGACGCCCCGCTCGCCGACGAACGCGTCGAGCCCCGTGCGGCCCCGCGGATCGATCAGGTCGTTCAGGAAGTCGCCGGCATGGGCATCCGCCACCGCGCCGAGAATTTCCTCCTCCGCGGCGTCGGGACGGCCGTAGCGGACATTGTCGCGGAGCGAGCGGTGGAGGAGCGCCGTGTCCTGCGTCACCATGCCGATCTGCGCGCGCAGGCTGTCCTGCGTGACCTCCGAGATGTCCTGCCGGTCGATCAGGATGCAGCCGCCCTCGAGATCGTGGAAGCGCAGGAGAAGATGGGCGAGCGTCGACTTGCCGGCGCCGGAGCGGCCGACGAGCCCTACCCGCTCGCCCGGTCGCACGGTGAGCGTCAGGTCCTCGATGACGCCGTCCTCGCGACCATAGCCGAAGCTCACACGCTCGAAGCGGATCTCTCCTCGCGTGACTTCGAGGGGCCGCGCCTCCGGCGCGTCCTCGATCATGTTCGGACGGCTGATCGTCTCCATCCCGTTCTGCACCGTCCCGACATTCTCGAAGAGCGAGGTGATGGTGCGCAGGATCCAGCCCGACATCTGGTTGAGACGGATCACGAGCCCGTTGGCGAGCGCGATGTCGCCGACGGTCGCCAGCCCGCGCGACCAGAGCCATAGCGAGAGGGCGGCGACCGCGAAGATCAGGAAGCCGTTCATGAGCGTGAGCGACACCGTCATCGTGACGATGGTGCGCGACAGGGTGCGGAACGCTTCGAGATGGCGCTGGAACCCTTCGAGAGCGAAGGCGTCCTCGCGCTCCGCGTGCGCGAACGACTTCACGGCCATGATGTTCGTGTAGCCGTCGACGATGCGGCCGGACAGCGCCGAATTGGCCTCCGACAAGGCGGCCGAGCGCTGCCGCACCGGCGGCACGAGCCAGTAGATCGTCGCGATGTAGCCGATCATCCAGGCGAGGATCGGCACCGCGAGCCAGGGACTGATGCCGGCGAAGAGCGCGAGCGTGCCGGCGAGATAGATGACGAGCGTCCACACCCCGTCGATCAGGTTCACCACGGTCTCGCGCAGAGCGTGGCCCGTCTGCATGACCTTCTGGGCGACCCGGCCGGCGAAGTCGTTCTGGAAGAACGATATGCTCTGCCGCAGGACGTAGCGGTAGTTCTGCCAGCGGACCATGTTGGTGAGGCCCGGCGTCAGCGTGATGGCCATCAGCCCCCGGGCGGAGAGCACGCCGATCGGCCTGATCACGAGAACGACGATCGCCATCCCCGTCAGAACGAGCCAGTTGTCCTGGAAGAAGGTCGCCGGATCCGCTCCCGTGACGCGGTCGAGCAGGTCGGCGAGGAACACGTAGAGCGCCATCTCGGCGATCGCCGCCACGAAGGACGCGATCAGGACCGCGACGAGCACGCCCTTCACCGGCCTCAGGAAGTGCAGGTAGAAGGCGAGCGCCGTCTCCGGCGGCCTCACCACCGGTGTCGGCCTGAACGGATCGAGGAGGTTTGCGAACCAGGAGAAGACTGCCATGACCGCGCATTAGATAGTCGCGCGGCGCCCCCAGCCAATGGCCAATCCGGTGCGAGCGGCGGCGAAAGTGGACGCGAGGGACGATCGGCCTTAGATCGCGTGGCCAGAGCACGGGCGTTCGGAAGGCGATCATGGACGAACTGACGCAGAGACAGGAGACGGCACGGCGCTGGTTCGAGAGCCTGCGCGACCGGATCTGTGACGCCTTCGAGGCGTTGGAGGACGAGGTGCCAGCGGAGCTGGCCGGTGGCGACGGCCAGGCCGGCCGCTTCCTGCGCACACCCTGGAACAGGACCGATCACTCCGGCGCGCCGGGCGGGGGCGGCATCATGTCGAGCATGACCGGGCGCCTCTTCGAGAAGGTCGGCGTGCACTGCTCGACCGTGCACGGCGAGTTCAGTCCAGACTTCCGCGGTCAGATCCCCGGATCGGAAGAGGACCCCCGCTTCTGGGCGAGCGGCATCTCGCTGATCGCGCATCTGTGGAACCCGAACGTGCCCGCGGTCCACATGAACACCCGCTTCGTCGTCACGTCGAAGGCCTGGTTCGGTGGCGGAGCGGACCTCACGCCGGTGCTCGACCGTCGCAGGACCCGGGAAGACCCGGACACGATCGACTTCCACGCGGCGCTGCGCCGGGCTTGCGAGAAGAACGATCGCGCCTTCGAGGAGTATCGCGACTGGTGCGACCGGTACTTCTGGCTCAAGCACCGCAACGAGCCCCGGGGCGTCGGCGGCATCTTCTACGACTATGTCGATACCGGAGACTGGAACGCGGACTTCGCCTTCACCCAGGATGTCGGCCGCGCCTTCCTCGAGGTCTATCCCGAGATCGTGCGCCGCAACTTCGCCACGCCGTGGGCCCCCGAAGATCGCGAGGAGCAGCTCGTCCGGCGCGGCCGCTACGTGGAGTTCAACCTGCTCTACGACCGCGGCACGGTGTTCGGCTTGAAGACCGGCGGCAACGTCGCCTCGATCCTGTCGTCGATGCCGCCGCTGGCCCGCTGGCCGTGAGGCGTCAGCCGCGCGGCAGGAGTTCGGCGGCCCTTGCCAGCCAGTGCTCCCGCCCGCCAGAGAAGCCGCCGGCGATCCAGGCCGCTTCCAGCGCCTTCAGCGTCTGGCCGATCTCGCGTCCCCTGGCGCCGAGCGCCGCCACGTCGCCGCCATTGAGCGGAAAGGCCGGTGCCGTCCAGCGTTGCGGAAGGCGCACGAGGTCGTGCCACCCGGCGAGGGCGTCGGCGTCCCGCGCCTCGCTCGCGGCGGCGTGGCGGACGATGTCGGCGTAGAGCTCCGGGCCGTTCCGGTAGAGAACCTCCTTCGCCGGGGCCTCGTCCGCCGGGGACTTGAGGCGCGGGCGCGCTTCCGCCATGGCGAGGAGCCGCCGGCTCTCGACCTTGGACAGGCGCAGCCGGTCGAACAGGCGCGAGGCGTCCTCCTCGACGATCACCGCCAGGGCGCCCAGGCGCCGGACCGGTTCGGCAGCCTCGTCCAGCGTCTCTTCGAGACGCGCCAGGCGCTCGAAGGCCGGCAGCCTGTCGACGCCCCCAATCACGATCTGCAGGATGCCCGTCTCACTCATGACGCGGAGGGCGGCCGCGGCGCGCGGGGGGACGAGCAGCCTCAGCATCTCCTGCCTCACCCGTTCCGCCGAGAGCCTCAGGAGGGTGAGCCGCAGGCGCACGCAGGCGGCGAGGTCGGCCGGCTGAGGGTCGCCCTGCCCGTACCCGGCGTGGAAGCGGAAGAAGCGGAGGATCCGCAGATGATCTTCGGCGATGCGGCGCTCGGCCTCGCCGATGAAGCGCACCCGTCCGGCGAGGGCGTCCTCGCAGCCGCCGAGCGGATCCTGGATCGTCCCGTCGGCCTCCACGTAGAGCGCGTTCATCGTGAAGTCGCGACGCCGGGCATCCTCCTCCCAGTCGTTGCCGAACCGGACGACGGCGCGCCTGCCATCGGTCTCGACGTCATGGCGCAGTGTCGTCACCTCGAAGGCGCGACCGTCGGCGACGACGGTGACGGTGCCATGCTCCAGCCCCGTCGGCACCGGCCTGAAGCCCGCCAGCGTCGCCCGCCTCGCGATCTCCTCGGGCAGCCCGGTGGTGGCGAGGTCGACATCGCCGATCTCTCGCCCGATCAGGGCGTCGCGCACCGCGCCCCCGACGACGCGCGTCTCGATGCCGTCTCCATTCAGGATGGCCAGGAGCGTGCGGAGCGGCTCGCGGCGGAGCCAGTCGAACTCCGCGCGACGTGGCCTCACTCGAAGTGACCGGGGACGACGCGGCCGTCCTCGAAGCGGGGCGGTACGTATGTCCGGTCGGGGGTTGCGCCACGGAAGGCCGACACGAGGAGGATCGAGCCGATGAGCAGCACGAGCCCCACCGCCGTGAGCCACCAGGTCGCGCGGGTCTCCCAGGCCTCGCGGGCGAGAGGGTCCCGGTGCGAGAAGTAGAGGTAGAACGCATAGACCACGAACGGCGCCAGAAAGAGCGCCACATGGAACCAGATCGCACGTATCATCGGCCGTAGACCCGCTCGTAGAGATTGCGGATGATGCCGGCGGTCACACCCCAGATGTGATGCTCGCGGAACGGCATGGCGTAGAAGTACCGGCGCCGGCTGCGCCACTCGCGGCTGTCGCGCCGGTGGTTCGCCGGCGTCATCAGGAACGACAGCGGAACCTCGAAGGCCGCGGCCACCTCGCCCGGATCCGGCACCAGCTCGGCATGGGGATCGACGAAGGCGACGACCGGCACGATCCGGAAGCCGCTCCTCGTCTGGTAGGTGTCGAGATAGCCGAGAGGCTCGATCCGGTCCGACGCGATGCCGATCTCCTCGCGCGTCTCCCGCAGCGCGGCCTGGAGCGGCCCCTGATCGCCCTTCTCGACCTTGCCGCCGGGAAAGGCGATCTGCCCGGCGTGGCTCGAAAGATGCTCGGTGCGCCGCGTCAGGATGACGGCGAGACCATCCTCGCGCGGCACGAGCGGCACGAGCACGGCCGCGAGGCGGGAGGGGCCCTCCCCGTATACCTCCGCGGCGAGATCCGGGTTCAGGTCGTGATCGCCGCGCTCGGCCGGCAGCGACAGGTCGCTCGCCGCCGCCGACGGCTCATCCAGCAGATGGAGACCGGCAAGCCGGCGGAATTCGGATGCCGCGAAGACCGTCCGCTCGTGGCCGATGCGCGGCTCGACGCTCGTGCTCATGCGACCGCGCCACGCATCGGAAAGAACGCGCCTTCGCTCCAGATGCCGGGACCCCCGTGGCCCTCAGCCTCGACCGCCAGCTCCGCGAGGTCGTAGAGCAGCGCCCGTGTCACGAGCGCCTCGAGACGCCCCCTCACCAGGACGTACGGCTTGATCCCTCCCGTGCCCGGCTCCGCCACGAAGCGCAGCGGATGGTCCGCGCTCACGGTCACGACGTCGTCGACATTCGTCCGGAACGAGACGCTTTGCGCCTTGCCCTCGCCCTCGACCGCCATCTCCACCGCCAGGAACGGCGCGTCGTCGACGGTGATGCCGATCTTCTCGACCGGGGTCACCAGATAGGTGCGGCCGTCCTCGTCCCTGCGCAGCACGGAGGCGAAGAGCCTGACCAGACGCTGCCGGCCGATCGGCGTGCCGAGATAGTGCCAGCTGCCGTCGGCGGCGATCCGGATGTCGAGATCGCCGCAGTAGTCGGGGTTCCAGCGCTCGACCGGTGGCGCGCCGCGCCGGCCGGCCTCCCGAGCCGCCGCCTCGAGAGCGGCCAGGCCGCCTGGCGTGCTCCCACGGTCCGGCGCCGCATGGGTGTCGTTCCTGCCGGTCATAGTTCTGCCCACCTCGCGAGCGGTAATCGACGAAAGCTGGCGAAGCCTTGATCTGGCTCGGAAAACGTCGCACTGCCCTTGTTGTGGGGCGCAGGACTCACACACATGTGAGGCTCCGCCCCGTCCCCACGGACGCCGCCCGCCATATAGTCGAGCACATGACCACGATCAATCAAGCTGACGAAGACATCGTCGCACGCGCCGACCTGACGACCGACCACCTGCGCAGGACGCGGGAGGAGATCGGACGGGTCATCTTCGGCCAGGAGACGGTGGTCGAGACCGCGCTCGTCACCCTCCTCGCGGGAGGGCACGCGCTGCTGATCGGCGTGCCGGGCCTCGCGAAGACGAAGCTCGTCGAGACGCTCGGAACCGTGCTCGGCCTCGGCACGGCGCGGGTGCAGTTCACCCCGGACCTCATGCCGTCGGACATTCTAGGCTCCGAGGTGCTCGAGGAGGCGGCGGGCGGAAGCCGCGCCTTCCGCTTCATCCGCGGGCCCGTGTTCACGCAGCTCCTGATGGCCGACGAGATCAACCGGGCGAGCCCCCGCACGCAATCGGCACTCCTGCAGGCGATGCAGGAGCACCACGTGACGGTCGCCGGACAGCGCCACGACCTGCCCCGGCCGTTCCATGTTCTGGCCACGCAGAACCCGCTCGAGCAGGAAGGCACCTACCCGCTGCCCGAAGCCCAGCTCGACCGCTTCCTGACACAGGTCGACGTCGAGTATCCGGACCTCGAGTCGGAGCGCCGCATGCTCGTGGCGACGACGGGTCTCGACGCGGACGTGGCGAAGCCCGTGATGTCGGCTGACGAGTTGATGGAGGCCCAGGCGCTGGTCCGGCAGATCCCGGTCGGTCAATCGGTGGTCGACGCGATCCTGAACCTCGTGCGCACCGGCCGGCCCGGGCACGGCGACCGCGAGATCGACGAGACGGTCGGCTGGGGCCCCGGGCCGCGCGCGAGCCAGGCGCTGATGCTGACCGTCAGGGCCCGCGCGCTGGTGCAGGGTCGGCTCTCCCCCTCCGTCGACGACGTCGTCGCGATGGCGAAGCCCGTTCTGCAGCACCGCATGGCGCTCAGCTTCGCCGCGCGCGCCGACGGCATGTCGATCGGCGAGGTCATCGACCGGCTCACGGCCCGCATCGGTTAGCCGCGTTGGCCATCGCCCGCCCAGACCTCGATCTCACCCCGCCGCCGGCCACGGGCCTCCTGCGGCAGGCGAGTCAGATCGCCGCGCGGATGCCGTATCTCGTCATGGAGGCGCGGCGGGTTTCGGCGAATGTCTCGCAAGGGTTGCACGGCCGCCGCCGGCCCGGACCTGGCGAAGCCTTCTGGCAGTTCCGTCACTTCCAGTCGGGCGAGCCGGCCTCGCGCGTCGACTGGCGGCGCTCGGCGCGCGACCACCACCTCTACGTGAGGGAGAAGGAGTGGGAGGCGGCCCACACGGTGCAGGTGCACCTCGACCGGTCGCAGTCGATGCTGTTCGGGAGCGGGCTCGCGCCACAGCGCAAGATCGAGCGCGCGATCGTCCTGGCCCTCGCGACCCTCGATCTGATGGTGAGGGGCGGCGAGCGCGTGGCGATCGCCGGCGTCACACGCATCACCGGCAGACCCGACGCGGCGGAGCGCGCCGCCGAAGCGCTCGCGCACGCACCGCTCGCCGAGGACGACCTGCCGGAGCCGACGCTCTTCAGGCCGCTGTCCGATGCCGTCCTGATCAGCGACTTCCTCTCCCCGATCGACGACATCGAGGCGCGCCTGCGCGCGATGGGCGCAGGCCGTGTCCGCGGCCATCTCCTCGAGGTTCTCGATCCGGCCGAGGAGACCTTTCCGTTCAGCGGCCGCACCGAGTTTCAGGATCCCGAGACGGGGCAGACCTATCTCGCCGGCCGGGCGCAGGAGCTGCGCGAGGCCTATCGCGAGCGCCTCCAGGCTAGGCGACAGCGGCTGCGGCAGCTGTCGAAGACGCTCGGCTGGAGCCACCTCGTCCACCACACGGACCGGCCGGCCCAGGAGGCGCTGCTCGCCCTGCAGGCGCGGCTGACGGCCGCCAGCACGGGGCTGTCGCGATGATCCCCGGCCTCTCCATCGGTTTCCTGCAGCCCTGGCTGCTCCTCGGCCTCGTCGCCCTGCCGGCGATCTGGTGGCTGCTGCGCTTCGTGCCGCCCCGGCCGCGCCGCGTCGCCTTTCCGCCGACGAGCATCCTGGCGGAGCTCGAGCGGCAGGAGGACACGCGGTCGACGACGCCCTGGTGGCTCGTCCTCCTGCGTCTCGTGATCGCGGCGCTCATCATCCTGGCCCTGGCGCGGCCGACGCTCGACCCGCCGCCGGCGACCGGCGCGGGCGAAGGCACGCTCGCCGTCATGATCGACAACGGCTGGGCCTCGACCCCGCACTGGCCACGCATCCAGGCTGCCGCCCGGAACCTCCTGGAGGCGGCCGACCAGGAGTCGCGGCCGGTCATTCTCGCCGCGACGGCATCCGACGACGCACTACCCGCCGCCGACGCGGCCGTGATCGTGGCCGACCGCCTCGAGGGCCTGGAGCCGCAGCCGCATGCGCCGGACCGCGCCCGCAGGCTCGACGAGCTGGCGCGAGCGGTCTCCGAAGGGCGTCTCCAGCAGATCGTCTGGCTCACGGACGGCATCGATCACGGAGCCGGCAGCGAGCTCGCCGACCGGCTCGCCGCGTTGGAAGCTCCAGGCGGCGTCAGCGTCCTCTCCCCGAGCGGCGACGAGCTGCCGCTGGCGATCGGCGGCGTGCGCGGAGAGGCCGAAGCGCTCACCGTGCAGGTGCTGCGTGCCTCTGCTGCGGATGCTGCGCCGGCCGCCGTCGCGGCCTATGATCTCAGGGGGCGGGAGATGGTCCGCGCCCTCGTCAGTTTCGGGGAAGGCAGCCTGTCCGGCGAGGCTTCCGTCGACCTGCCGAGGGACCTCCGGAACGAGATCGCGCGCGTGGCGGTGCTCGGGCAGGCTCAGCCGGGCGCGGTCGAGCTTCTCGACGACCGCTGGCGCAGACGGGTCATCGGCCTCGTCAGCGGCGAGGCCCGCGACCGCGCGCAACCGCTGCTGTCCCCCCTCTACTACGTGGAGCGGGCGCTCGAGCCCTATGCCGACCTCCGCCCTGCGGGTGGCGCCAATGTCCCGGACGCCATCGAGGCTCTCCTCGGCTCCGGGGTGTCGATGATGATCCTGACGGATGTCGGCACGCTCATCGGCAGCACCGAGCGCGAGCTTTCCGAGTGGATCGGCGACGGCGGTGTGCTCGTGCGTTTCGCCGGGCCACGTCTCGCCGGCGGCGAGAGCGATGCGCTGCTGCCGGTGCCCTTGCGGGGCAGCGGCAGGGAACTGGGAGGCACCCTGTCCTGGTCGGAGCCTCAGGCAATGGCGCCGTTCGAAGAGGGCTCTCCCTTCGCGGGGCTCGAGATCCCTCCGGACGTTCGCATCGAGCGGCAGATCCTGGCGGAGCCGTCCGGCGAGCTCGTCGACCACACCTGGGCGAGCCTCGCCGACGGCACGCCACTCGTCACCGCACGGCGCGAGGGCGAGGGGTGGATTGTGCTCTTCCACGTCACCGCCGACGCAGCCTGGTCGAACCTTCCCCTGTCCGGCGTCTTCGTCGAAATGCTCCGCCGCCTGCAGGAGCTGGCTGGGCCGGCACAAGGGGATCCTGCGGCCGCAGGAGGCGAGCTCGCACCGGGAGGGGTCCTGCGGCCCTTCCGCACGCTCGACGCCGAGGGCAGGCTCGTCGATCCTCCGCCGTCCGCGCGACCGATCGCCCAGGCCGATCTGGGGACCGCCCGCCCGAACGCGGCACATCCGCCGGGCTGGTACGGCGAGCAGGATGCGGTGCGGGCGATCAACCTCGTGAGCGACGAGAGCGAGTTCGGACCGCTGGACCTCGCAGGCGTGCCCGCGGCCGCATATCCCGACCGCGACCCGCGCACGCTGGCGCCCTGGCTCCTCGCGGCCGCCCTCGCCCTCTTCATCGTGGATGGATTGATCATGCTCGCCATGAGTGGCGCCCTCGCGCGCCGGGCCGCCAGGGGCGGGGCGACCGCGGCGCTCGTGTTGCTTGCGCTCTCTCCGGTCCTCACGCCCTCCCCCCTCGCGGCCCAGCAGGGCGACCGCAGCTTCGCGATGAGAGCGAGCCTCGAGACGAGCCTCGCCTACGTCGTCACCGGCAATTCGGAGGTCGACCGGACGAGCGAGGCCGGCCTGCAGGGCCTGAGCGAGATGCTCGCCGCACGCACCGCGCTCGAACCCGGAGCGCCGATCGGCGTCGACGTCGAGCGCGACGATCTCGCCTTCTTTCCGCTGATCTACTGGCCGATGGACCATGAGGGCTCGCCTCCGTCGGAGGAGGCGATGGCGAAGGTCGACGCCTTCATGAAGCAGGGCGGCACGGTGCTCTTCGACACCCGCGATGCCCTGACCTCCGCTGCGTCGGGCACCGGTCCCGGCATGGCGAAGCTCCGGGAGATGCTGAGCGGTCTCGACATACCCGAACTCGAGCCCGTGCCGCCCGACCACGTTCTGACGAAGACCTTCTACCTCGTACAGGGCTTTCCGGGCCGCTGGGACGACGGTGAGATGTGGGTCGAAGCCTCGCTGCCGGACGACGGGCAGACGGGCCGGCCGGTGCGGGCCGCCGACGGCGTCTCGCCGATCCTGATCACTGCAAACGACATGGCGGGCGCCTGGGCGATCGACCCGCGCGGACAGCCGCTCTACCCAGTCGTGCCCGACGGCAACTGGCAGCGCGAGATGGCCTACAGGGCCGGCATCAACGTCGTGATGTACGCGCTCACCGGCAACTACAAGGCCGACCAGGTCCACCTGCCAGCCCTCCTCGAACGACTGGGACAGTAGAGACGCCCGATGGACTGGTCGCTGAGCTTCTCCCCCATGATCGACGACCGGCTGCTGGCCGGCCTTGCGGTCGCCGTCGCCGTCGTCGCGCTCGTGGGCCTGTTCCGGCGCACGCCCGGCGCCTGGCTGCGCGCGCTCGCGGGGGGCCTGCTCCTTCTCGCACTCGCGGTGCCGTCGCTGCGCCAGGAGGATCGGGAGACCGTGCCGGCGGTCGTGACGATCGTCACCGACCGCAGCGCGAGCCAGGGCTTCGGCGAACGGGAGGGCCAGACCGACGCCGCGGTGGCCGGCCTCCGCGAGCGCATCGAGCGCCTCGGCGGGTTCGAGGTGCGCGAAGTCGCCGCCGACAGCGCCGGGACCGACGGGACCCATCTCTTCGGCGTTCTGGAGCAGGCTCTGGCCGACGTGCCGGAGGGACGTGTCGGCGGCACCGTGCTCGTCACGGACGGGCAGGTGCACGACATCCCCGCCGACGCCGCGGAGCTCGGCTTCAACGCGCCGGTCCATGTCCTCGTCACGGGCCACGAGCAGGAGTCCGACCGCCGCGTGGTCCTGAACTCCACCCCGCGCTTCGGCATCGTCGGGGAAGAGAAGCCGATCACGTTCCACGTCGAGGACGTGGGGCCCGCCGCGCCCGAGCCGGGACCCGGCACCCGCGTCGAAGTGCAGATCCGCCGCGACGGCGAGCTTCTGCGCACGATGAACGTGACGCCGGGCGACAACGTGACGGTGCCGGTCGAGATCGCCCACGGCGGCAAGAACCTGATCGAGATCGAGGCGGCGCCGCTCGAAGGCGAGCTGACGGATCAGAACAACCGCGGCGTCATCTCGGTGGAGGGCATCCGCGACACGCTGCGCGTCCTCCTCGTCTCGGGATCCCCGCATGCGGGCGAACGGACATGGCGCAACATCCTGAAATCGGACGCCTCCGTCGACCTCGTGCACTTCACCATTCTGCGTCCGCCGGAGAAGCAGGACGGCACGCCGATCTCGGAGCTCTCGCTCATCGCCTTCCCGACGCGGGAGCTGTTCTCGGAGAAGATCGACCAGTTCGACCTGATCATATTCGACCGCTATCAGAGCCGCGGCGTCCTGCCGATCCTCTACTACGACAACATCGCGCGTTATGTGGAGGACGGCGGGGCGGTGCTCGTGGCCTCCGGACCGGAATACGCCGAGAACGTGAGCCTCTTCCGCACTCCCCTCGCCTCGGTCCTGCCTGCGCAGCCGAGCGGACGGGTCGTCGAGGAGCCCTACAGGGCCGCATTGTCGATCGAGGGGCAGCGCCATCCGATCACGCGCGACCTCGTTCCGGCCGGCGCGACGGTCGGTGACTGGAGCGAGTGGTTCCGCCTCGTCGAGGCGAACCCGGCGGGCGAGACCCGCACCCTCATGACGGGCGCGGAGGAGATGCCTCTCCTCGTCACGGCCCGCCAGGGCGAAGGGCGCATCGCCCTCATGCTCTCCGACCACGCCTGGCTGTGGGCCCGCGGCTTCGAGGGCGGCGGCCCGTACGTGCCGCTTCTGCGCCGGCTGTCGCACTGGCTCATGAAGGAGACGGACCTGGAAGAGGAGGCGCTGCGCGCCTACCAGGAGGGCGATCGCCTCGTCATCGAGCGGCAGACGATGGAGGAGAGCGTTCCAGAGGCCACGCTCACCCGCCCGAGCGACATCGAGGAGACGCTCGAGATGACGCAGGCGGAGCCCGGGCGCTGGCGGGTCGCGGTCGAGGCCGAGCAGCAGGGCCTCTACCGCGTCGTGCAGGGAGACCTGCGCACCGTGGCCAGCGTCGGCCCCGCAAACCCCAAGGAGTTTGCGGAGGTGCTCTCCACCCAGGAGAAGCTGTCGCCTCTCGCCGAGCAGACCGGAGGCGGCGTCTACCGTCTTGCCGAGGATCCGGGGGACACCCCGAGCCTGCCGCGGATCCTGCCCGTGAGAGCCGGCAACAGCGCCTCGGGGAGCGACTGGATGGGGTTGAGGCGCAGTGAGGATTCGATCCTACACGGCGTTCATACGCTTCCGGTCATGAGCGGAATTCTCGGGCTTCTCCTGCTGCTCGCCGCCCTCGCGGGGACCTGGTTCCGCGAGGGGCGCTAGGGACGCGGCCCTCGCCTCGCCGGACACGCCGTCGAAGGCCCCCTCGGCGAGCTCCAGGTAGAGCAGGCGGCGCGGATCCACCGGGCCCGGCAGCTTCACCCGTCCGAACGGAACGTGGCCGAACCCGACACGCGAGTAGTACGGGAGGTCCCCGACGAGAATCACGAGCCGGTGGCCGAGCTCCCGCGCGCGGTCGAGCGCCGTCTGCATGAGGGCGATCCCGTAACCGCGCCCCTTCTCCGCCGGACGCACGACGAGCGGGCCGAGCAGCAGGGCCGGGCTATCTCCGATCATGATCGCGGACAGGCGGATCGATCCGATCAGCTCGCCGTCGAGCTCGGCGACGAGACAGAGAGGCTCGATGGCCTCGGCACCCTCGCGCAGGCGATAGGCCGTCTTCGCGAAGCGGCCGGGGCCGAAGGCTTCCGCGGCAAGCGCCTCGATCGGGCCGGTGTCGGACGGGTGTTCCGGACGGATTATGAAGGACTTCGAAGGGGTCGTCATGGGTCTTCCCTGGGCGTTGCTTTCTTTCGGCAGCGCCCGTCAGCGAAGGCCCCGTGCGCTCTACCGTAGGAAGGAGCGAGGCCGGCTCGGGCGCGCGGCGAGACGGCGCACAATGGGCGTGCACCAAAAAACTCGTCGCATCTGTTGTGCGTGATTCATCAGAACCTGCACCCCGAACTGGTGGAGACGCGAGAGGAATAGCATGATGTTCAGGGGGCCGCCACCCGCTTTTGCACGCGACCGCCCGCCGGTATCGGCCGTTGCAGAACTGCGTCAGGTCGCGCGCCCGTTGCTCTTGTCGAGGCACCGCTCCCAGTAGGGAGGATCCCCGAAGCGCTCGGCCAGGAAGTCCACGAACGCGCGCACCTTGGCCGAGAGCTGCTGGCCTTGCGGCCAGACGGCGTAGGCGGAGATCTCCCTCCACTCCACGTCGGGCAGGACCACCTCCAGTCGCCCTTCCTCGATGGCCCGGTGAACGATGAAGACGGGATGGACCATGATTCCCAGCCCCGCCTCCGCGGCCGTCACCAGGATCTCCCCGTTATTGGCGGCAAACCGGAACGGGACCGAGACCGAACGCTCCTGCCCCTCGCCGTCGAGCCACGTCCAGGAGCGTCGCTCGGGCACGTTCGTGTATCTGAGGCCAGAGTGGTTCACGAGGTCCTCGGGCCGCTCCGGCCGGCCGTGGCGGGCGAGATAGGCGGGACTTGCACACGCGACATTGCGGACGCGGGCGAGCTTCCGCGCGATGAGGCTCGAGTCCTCGAGCTTTCCGATCCGGACCGCCAGGTCGAATCCCTCGTCGACCAGGTCGTGCCTGCGGTCGTTCAGGTCAAGCTCGATCGACATCTCCGGGTTCGCCTCGAGGAAGGCCGGAATCGCGGGCCCCAGATGCATGATGCCGAAGGTCAGCGGAGCGGCGACCCTGAGACGTCCGCGCAGCGTGCCATGCTCCTGCGTCGCCGCCTGGTCGGCTTCCTCGAGATCGGCCAGGATGCGCAGACACCGCTCGTGGTAGGCGCGTCCGACCTCCGTTAGGCTGATCCGGCGCGTCGTCCGCTGGAGAAGGCGGACGCCGAGCCGCGCCTCGAGGTCGCGCAGCCGCCGGCTCACGACGGATTTCGCGATGTCGAGGCGCTCCGCCGCCGCCCCCACGCCGCCCGCCTCGACGATCTTCACGAACGCCTCGATCTCGGCCAACCGTCCCATCGTTCCCCTTCGGTCAACAATCCCTTCGCATTGCACGGGCTTTTTCCGGGCCGCGCAACCTCTACCTCTCTACCCGGTTCAGGCGGCGTGCGGCCGCAGCCACTTATTGGAGACACGAAATGCCGAAGATCCTCGTCCTCTACCATTCGAGCTGGGGCCATATCGAGAAGATGGCGCACGCCGTCGCGGAAGGCGCGCGTTCGGTCGAAGGCGCCGAAATCGTCGTCAAGCGCGTGCCCGAGCTCATGACGGAGGAGCAGATGCGGGCCGCCCACATGAAGGTCGAGCAGGAGGCTCCCCTCGCGACGATCGACGAGTTGCCCGACTACGACGCGATCATCTTCGGCACGCCGACCCGCTTCGGGATGATGACCTCGCAGATGCGCAACTTCCTCGACCAGACCGGCAAGCACTGGGCCTCGGGCGCGCTCATCGGCAAGGTCGGCTCGGTCTTCACCTCCACCGGCGTCGGCGGCGGCAACGAGACGACCATCACGTCCTTCCATGTCACGCTACTCCACCAGGGCATGGTGATCGTCGGCCTGCCCTACTCGTGCCCGGAGATCTCCGACATCACCCAGCCCCGCGGCGGCTCGCCCTACGGCGCGGGAGCGCTGTCGAACTCCGACGGAAGCCGCGACGTTTCCGAGAACGAGCTCGCCCAGTGCCGATTCCAGGGCCGCCACGTGGCCGAGATCACGAAGAAGATGCACGGCTGACGGCGCCGGCACTCGACGCGAACAGGGAGACTTTCGAGATGGGCCTACTCGTCGACGGAAACTGGCAGGACAAGTGGTACGACACCGACAAGACGGGTGGCCGCTTCAAGCGCGAGGACTCGGTCTTTCGCAACTGGGTCACCGCCGACGGCTCGGCGGGCCCGAGCGGCACGGACGGGTTCGCGGCGGAGCCCGGGCGCTACCATCTCTACGTCTCCTACGCCTGCCCGTGGGCGCACCGCACCCTGATCGTGCGCAAGCTCAAGGGGCTCGAGAACGTCGTCAGCTTCAGCCCGGTCGACTGGCTGATGCTCGACGAGGGCTGGGTCTTCGACGACGAGCACCCCGACCCGCTCTTCGGGGCGAGGCGGCTCTACGAGATCTATCTCAGGGCCAAGCCCGACTACACGGGCCGCGTGACCGTGCCCACCCTGTGGGACAAGAAGCGCGGCACGATCGTCTCGAACGAGTCCTCCGAGATCATCCGCATGCTGAACACGGCCTTCGACGCCTTCGCGGAGAATCCGGCTCTCGACCTCTATCCCGAGCATCTCCGCGGCCGCATCGACGAGGTGAACGAGCGCGTCTACCACTCCGTGAACAACGGGGTCTACAAGGCGGGGTTCGCGACGGAACAGGAGGCCTACGAGGAAGCGTTCGCGGATCTCTTCGCGACGCTGGAGGATCTCGACAGGCTGCTCGGCCAGAGCCGCTACCTGGCGGGCGAACAGCTGACGGAGGCGGATTGGCGCCTCTTCACCACGCTCGTCCGCTTCGATCCCGTCTATCACGGCCACTTCAAGTGCAACCTGAAGCGCATCGCGGATTACCCGAACCTTTCCGGCTATCTCCGTGAACTCTATCAGGTTCCGGGCATCGAGGAGACGGTGCGCTTCGACCACATCAAGGGCCACTACTATGCGAGCCACCGCACGATCAACCCGACGGGCATCGTGCCGGTGGGTCCGCAGATCGACCTGCACGAGCCCCATGGGCGGGAGCGCCTGAAGGCGGCCTGAGGCTACCAGTGAGCCGCCGGAGGGGCGGCATCGACGATCTCCATGATGCGGCGGCGGGTGCCGGGCGTGGTGCCGGCGGGGAGCCCGTCCGCCGGAAAGAAGCCGGCTTCGGCGATCTCCTTCGACGGGTACGGCACTTCCACCTGCGTCCAGGCCTCTCCCACGAAGGTGAGCACGTGGTCTCCGGGAAATGTCGCCTCGTTCAGGAACACCCCGTGCAGCCTCGGCTCCTCGTCGAGCCGGATGCCCGCCTCCTCCATCAGCTCGCGCTCGAGCGCCTGCCGGGCGGTCTCGCCCCGCTCGATGCCGCCCCCCGGCAGGTGCCAGCCGGACGTGTAGGTGTGGCGGACGAGAAACACGTACCTGCCGTCCAGCACGGCGACGCGGACGCCCATCGTGAGGCCGCGTGACCATCGCCAGTAGGTCTGCGCCAGGCGGCGCGTCAACGGCCTCACCACCGCCCGCTTCCGCGGAGGCCGGCGGCCGGAACGACACATCCCGTTGACATAGGCTTACCGAACGGCATGAGCGGCGCGCAGGTCTGCCCAGCGCGCGGGCATCTGCCCGCCTCCTGGGCAGGCTGGTAGAAGATCGCATCCAGCGCCGCGCGTCTCGACGATGCGGCGCTTCCCGTTTCTATGACCTCTGGAATCTCCGATGTTCTCCTTCTTGTTCCGCTCGCGGCGCCCCGGCTACATCTGGCGTCCCGCGATCGACCTCGGCAATGCACGCATCGCCGCGACGCTGATGACCTTCTCCAGCAACTAAGGGTTGCTCGGGAGCGGACGATCCGGCCCTCGCGCCTGGTTCCGTCTGTCATTTCGCACCGAGGCGCGCTAGATGCCAGCGGTGATGTATCGTCTCGCTCATCTTTCCGACCCTCACATTCCGCCCTCGCGCCGTCCGCGTCGACGGGAGCTCTTGTTCAGCCAGCGCCTCGTCGGCTGGACGAACTGGCGTCGCAGCCGTCGCGACGTGCACCGCCGCGAGGTGCTCGACGTCCTGACAGGGGATCTCGAGCGCGAGGCACCGGACCATATCGCCGTGACGGGGGACCTGACGATCGTATCCTCGCGGGCGGAGTGGACTGCGTGCCGCGAGTGGCTGAACGAGATCGGCCACGGCGACCACGTCTCCCTCGTGCCCGGCAACCACGACGCCTACACACGCGGTGCCGTTCCTGCGACGCGGCGTGCGTGGCGGGAATACATGACGGGCGACGGCGCCGATCCCGACGAAAGCATGGCGCGCTTTCCCTATCTCAGGCGACGCGGGCCGCTCGCTCTCGTCGGCGTCTCCTCCGCCGTCGCCACCGCTCCCTTCCTCGCCACCGGCAAGATCGGCTCCTCGCAGCTCGAACGGCTCGAGACGATGCTTGCGGAGCTGCGATCCGCGGATCTCTTCCGCGTCGTCCTGATCCATCATCCCCCGCTGCGCACCCAGGGCGACCGTTACCGCCGGCTGCTCGACGGCAAGCATTTCGTGGAGATGGTGGGCCGCCTCGGGGCCGAGCTCGTGCTGCACGGCCACGACCACACGAGCACCGTGCGGCACATCGAGAGCCCGCGCGAGCCCGTGCCCGTCATCGGCGTGCCGTCCGCCTCGGCTCTGGCGTTCGGCGGAAAGCCGGCGGCCGCTTACAACGTCTACGAGATCGACCGCGGCCGTCACGGCTGGAACTGCACGATGTCGGTGCGCGGATTCGAGGACGAGGCGATCTCCGAGACGCAGCGGCGCCCCCTCTGGCGCGACGGCCACGCAGTGGTCGGCTGAGCGTCCGCGGCAGCGACGGCAGCGCCTACAGGAACCGGCCGCGGCTGGCGGCGATCGAAGGCGGCACCTGCGCGCCTTCGGCCAGTCGCCCGTCGTCGAGCGGCTGCCCCAGCGCCGTGACGACCGGAACGACTCCCGCCCAGATCGGCAGGGTGTAGTCCTCCTCGTCGTCGACCGGCCCTCCCGTCCGCACCTTCGTCGCCGCCTCCTCGACCTCGAGCGCCAGCACGCCCGTCGCCTTCCGTTCCTTCGCCGACACCGGCCGGCTCTCGGCCCAGCGTCCCGGCAGCAGATGGTCCGTCAGGAGCGTCAGCGCCTCGTCCAGTTCGTCCGGGTCCGTGACGTGCCGGGCCTGGCCGTGGACGATCGCGCAGCGGTAGTTGACGGAGTTGTGGAAGGCCGCCCGCGCGACCACCAGGCCATCGATCAGCGTGACCGTGAGCGACAGCGGCGCCGTCTCGCCCACCTTGCGGATGATGCGGGTCGAGCTCGCGCCGTGGATGTAGAGCGTGTCGCCGCGCCTCGCGTAGATCATGGGGATCACCATCGGGCGACCGGCATCGATGAAGCCGACATGCGCGACGAGCCCCTTGTCGAGTACCGCCCACACCTGCTCGCGGTCATAGCTTCCCCGCTTCGCGTTCCGGATTCGCGCGTGGGGCGGGATCCTCTCCCGCTCGGCCTTCGACATGACGTTCATCTCGTTCTCCATCCTCGGCTATGGCCTTCCGCCGATCCATGACGCACACTCTGGTTCCCGAGAAGAGCCAGATCGACGAAAATGGAAGTACCAATACTGCAGGAGGGGCAGGTCCTGCTGGACAGAAGTTCGGCCGTGCCGCTGCCGGAGCAGATCTACAGGTCGCTGCGCCAGGCGGTGGCCGAGGGAACCCTGCGGCCCGGCCACAGGCTTCCCTCCAGCCGACGCCTGGCTGCCACGCTCGACGTCTCCCGCAACACGGTGAATGCGGCCTACGACCTCCTGAAAGGCGAGAGCATCGTCGACATCACCGGTCGCTCGGCCCCGATCGTGGCGGCGCGGGTCCCTCCGGAGGGGGAAGCGCCTCGGTCGGCCACGTCACCGCCGCCACCGTCTCTCTCGGTGCGGGGTCGGCTCAAGGCCGACGACACCAGGGGCCGAGCATGGGCCCGCCATCCGGGGCTGCTCCAGCCGGGAGCGCCGGCGACCGATCTCTTCCCCTTCGAGCTATGGGCGCGCTGCCTCCGCCGCGCCGTGATGCGCGAGCGATCCGCGGTTCTCCACTACGACCGGACCGGCGGCGTGCCGCAGCTGCGCGAGATCCTCGCGAGCTATCTCGCCGCGGCGCGAGGCGTGGAGGCCGAGCCGGACCAGATCCTCGTCGTCGCCTCCACGCAGGGCGCCCTGTCGGGACTGGCCGAGGCGCTCTGCGATCCGGGCGAGCGCGTCTGGATCGAGGACCCGGGCTATCTCGGAGCACGTGCCGCCTTCTCGGGGGCGGGACTGGCGCTGTCGGGGCTGCCGGTCGATGCCGAGGGCGCGAATGTCGAACGGATGAAGAGCGAGGACGCCGCGCGGCTCATCTACGTCACGCCGTCGCACCAGTACCCCACGGGCGCGCGTATGACCCTCGCGCGACGGCTCTCCCTCCTCGCTCACGCGAGGAGCGTCGGCGCGATGGTTCTCGAGGACGACTATGACAGCGAGTTCCTCTTCGAGGGCAGACCCATCTCGGCCCTGCATGGTCTCGCCCAGTCGGAGCAGGTCATCTACCTCGGCACCTTCGCGAAGACCCTCCTGCCGGGGCTGAGGACGGCCTATTGCGTGGTCCCCAAGGCTCTGGCGCGTGATCTCACCGAGCTCTTCCGCAGCACGGGCCGGCTCGCCAACGTGCATGCGCAGCTCGCCATCGCCGACTTCATCGACGGCGGGCACTATCAGGCCCACCTACGCCGCATCCGCACTGTCTACGAGGAGCGCGGGTCAGCACTCCACCGAGCGCTCGTCAGCCGGTTCGGCGACCGGATCGAGGTCGATCGGCCGACCGGGAACGTCCAGCTCACGGTGGCATTCAGGGCCCCCGTCGACGACGCGGAGGTCGCGATGGCGATGCAGCGCGACGGCTTCGCCGTCTCGCCTCTCAGCGCCTGCTACCTCGACGCCGCGCCCCGGCCCGGCCTCGTGATCGGCTTCGCGGGGGCCACCGCGTCCCAGATCGAGGCCGGCATCCGGAGCCTCGAACGCGCGCTCGATGCGCAGCAACCCCGCGTTCAGCCGAAGCTCACGAGGTAGTAGCCGTAGGCGAACAACCCTCCCGCGCCCAACAGCGCCCCGAACAAGAGTGCGACGAACAGGCTGAACCAGCCGGGCCCGCGACGGCGCTGCACCGGCATGCTCTGCACCGGCACAGGCTCGGCTGCCGGACGTTCGGCGGCAGGCGCGACGCGAGGCTCCGTCGTGTCGCTGTCGAGGGCCCGTGCCCGCTCGAGAAGCCGGTGGGCGACGTAGTCCGTGACCGCCTGGTTGACCTCATCGAGATTGGTGCTCTCGAGGATGATCTTCGGGCCGTAGCGGGTCTCCTTCACGAAGCGGTAGGTGCGCTTGTCGCGACCCATCACGACATACGCGATCACGTCGATCCACAGCCGTGGCGGAGACCTCGCGACGAGCGAGCACTCGAGAAGATCGGTGCCCGGCGGGATCTCGTCGAAGAGGTCGCGGAGCGAGGCGTGCAGCATCTCGAGCCGCGCGGCCTCGGCCTCGCGAAGCTCGAGTATCACGTCCGACCGCTCCGCCTCGTTGAGCCTGGCCCGCCGAATCGCGTCCTGCAGGCGCGACTTGGCCACGGCCGCCTCTCCATTGACCGCCGGGCCTGCCTTGTCCTCGCGCTGCGGCGTGTCCTGCGGCGTCGTCTGACGATCCTGTTCTTCGAGCATGTGGGGCGACCTCGCATTGGTTAACGCGCTGTTTACCATGTTTGCCGCACGCCCGGCGAGGCTTGCTGCTTCCGTCGCGCCCGCTCCGGCACTACCCTCCGCGCATGACCGAATTGCCCGCCAGTGCCGAACGCTTCCGCCGCCGAGCCCTCGCGCGTGGGCTGGAGATCGAGGTCGTGGTGCACGACGTGTCTGCGCGGACCGCCGAGGAGGCAGCCCTGGCCTGCGGCTGCTCGGTCGCCCAGATCGTCAAGTCTCTCGTCTTCGTCGGAAGCGAGAGCGAGACTCCGCTTCTGCTGCTCGTCTCGGGCGCCGACCGCGTCGACGAGCCGACCGTCGAGCGCGAGGTCGGAGAGGGCCTGCGACGGGCCGACGGCAGGACGGTCCGCGAGCTCACCGGATACGCCATCGGGGGTGTCCCCCCGCTCGGCCACGAGACGCAGATGCAGACGCTGATGGACCGGTCGCTGCTCGATCACCCCGTCGTCTGGGCGGCTGCGGGCACGCCCCATTGCGTGTTCGCCGTCGCACCCGCCGACCTGCTGCGCGCCTGCGAGGCGCGGGCGGCCGGCCTGACCGCCTGAGGAGCGGCGCATATGTCGACGCGCATGGCGGTCGCCACGGTGGTCCTCACGCTCATGGCCGTCGTCCCCGGCCAGACGCAAGAAGACGCCGCGCCGGGGGATGCGCCCGCCGAGGTTCGGCTTTCGCCGCACCCGCCGACGGCCCCCGACGGGGACGCCGAGGCCGGGGAGGTAGACCGGCCAGAGCCGCAGTCGAGGGAGACGCTGTGCGATCTCGTCGAGGCCGCCGCCGAACAGCACGACCTGCCGATCGGCTTCTTCGCCAGGCTGATCCAGACGGAGAGCAGCTTCAATCCTCGGGCCGTGAGCCCGAAGGGCGCGGAAGGCATCGCGCAGTTCATGCGCGGCACGGCCGATCTTCGCGGCCTCGTCGACCCGTTCGACCCCGCCACGGCCATCACGGCCTCCGCGCACTACCTGTCCGACCTGCGCGACCGGTTCGGCAACCTCGGCCTCGCGGCGGCGGCCTACAATGCCGGGGAGAACCGCGTCCTGGGCTTCGTCGCGGGGGACCGCGGCCTGCCGCTCGAGACCCGCAATTACGTCTGGAAGATCACCGGGCGCGGCCCCGAGGACTGGCTGCCCCAGGCGCAGGCCGAGGACGCGGAGGAGGAGCAACAGGAACAGGAACAGGCCGTCCTCGACCCCGCCGACGACTGCCTGAAGATCGCCTCGGGGCGCGGCCAGCTGACGGCCGAGAAGGCCACCGGCACCTCCCGGACGACCCCATGGGGCGTTCAGCTCGCCGGCAACCACTCGCTCGACGTCGCGATGGCCGGCTACCGGCGTCAGCAGCAACGCCATGCGTCCATTCTCGGCGACGTCGAGCCGATGGTGGTGACGGGCCGGGTCCCCGGCCGCGGCCCGCGCCGGTTCTACCAGGTTCAGGCGCCGGCGGAGAGCCGCGACGAGGCGGAACGCATCTGTGGCAGGCTTCGAGCGAACGGCGGCAACTGCCTCGTGCAGAGGAACCGGTGAGCGACGGCGGCCGGCGAGGACGACGCACGGAACAGAGGCGTCCGCGGGGCCGTTCCCGTCACCACAGATCGAGGAGACGGACATGAGCGAGCGGCCGAACCGCGAGGACGTCGAGAAGACCTATTCGGCCGAGAGTGTGAGGCAGGGCACGATCATCCTGCGGAGCCGGCAGCGGCGCGCGATCTTCCTCGCGGGCCTCGTGGGGATGGTCGTTCTCGTCCTGCTCTTCGCGGTTCTCTGAACCGAAGTGTGATCAAAGCGTCGCGGCCATGCGACGCGGTGCCTCCCACGGCGAGTAGCCGTTCGCCCGCGCACGAGACCGTGCTAGAGGCTTCGGGTCGCGAAGAGGCCCACGAATGTCCATCATCTTCTATGTCAACGGGCTCCTGCTGGCCGGCTTGGGCGTGACCATGCTCGTGCCGGCGCTGATCGACGTCGTCATCGGCAACGAGGACTGGTCGATCTTCGCCGTCAGCGCGCTCGTCACCTGGTCGCTCGGCACGCTGATCGCACTCGCTGCGAGGCGGCCGGTGGAGAGCGCGCTGCGAATGCAGACCGCCTTCATCGTGACCACCTCGGTCTGGATATCGCTCTCCGCCTTCTCCGCCCTCCCGTTCCTGGGGCTCGGCCTCAACTATCACGACGCGTTCTTCGAAGCCGTCTCGGGCTTCACCACCACCGGCTCGACCGTGCTCTCGGATCTCGAGCTACTCCCGCCGGGCCTGCTGTTCTGGCGTGCGCTGCTGCAATGGATCGGCGGCGTCGGCATCGTCGTCACGGCCATCATCGTCCTGCCGTTCCTGCGTGTCGGCGGCATGCAGCTCTTCCACACGGAAAGCTCCGACCGGTCCGAGAAGATCGTCCCCCGACCCGTCCAGCTCGTGCAGTTCATCGGCTTGACCTACATCTCGCTGACGGCGGCATGCGCCGCGCTCTACAAGATCGGCGGGATGTCTTTCTTCGATGCCATCTGCCACGCGATGACCACCCTCTCCACGGGCGGGTTCGCCAATTACGACGCCTCCTTCGGTCACTTCGAGCCGCCCCTCCTGCACTGGACGGCCACGATCTTCATGCTGGCGGGAGCCCTCCCCTTCGTGGCCTACATCAAGCTGGTAAAGGGAGAGCAGGTCTCCCTGTGGCGCGACCCGCAGATCCGCACCTTCCTGCAACTGATCGTCGTCGTGTCGATCCTGCTGGCGTTGTGGCTCGTCCGAACGCACGACCTGCCGCCGCTCGAGGCCTTGCGGCTGGCCGCGTTCAACGTCGTCTCGATCACCACCACGACGGGCTACGCGAGCAGCGACTATACGCTCTGGGGCGCCGCGGCGGTCGGTCTGTTCTTTCTTCTGACGTTCATCGGCGGGTGCAGCGGCTCCACCACCGGAGCGATCAAGATCTATCGCTTCCAGATCCTGTGGCGCGTTCTCAGGGCCCATCTCGGGCGGCTCGCCCGGCCCAACCGTCTCATCCCGTTGCGCTATTCCGGGCAGCGCATTCCAGAGGACGTGCCGCCCTCGGTTCTGCTCTTCCTCACGACGTACTTCGCCAGTGTCGTGGTCGTGACGCTACTGCTGGCCGCTACCGGGCTCGACATCGTCAGCGCGCTGAGCGGGGCAGCAACGGCCCTCGGCAATGTCGGCCCGGGGCTCGGCGAGATCATCGGTCCCTCCGGCAACTTCCAGGAGGTGCCCGACTCCGCCAAGTGGATCCTCGCCTTTGCGATGCTCCTCGGGCGACTGGAGCTCTTCACGATGCTGCTTCTCCTCGATCCCGAGTTCTGGCGCCGCTGAGACTGCGGCCCACCCGCGTTAACCGACAGGTAAGATCACGCTTCCGTGATCCGGCTCGGCCGGCTATCGTCGGTGGCGTAGACGGCCCGGTGGGGGAGCGGCCACCCGACGGCGATGCAACGCCGGCCAGCCCCGGTTCGACCCCGGGGCCGGGCCTCCAAACACAGCACCTCTGCGCGTCTTGCCGCGGTCACCGCGTGCCCTGGGACGGGTGCAGCCACAACTCCGCCACGAGCTCCGCGTTATCCTGAAGCTCCCTTCATTCGGCGCTCGGGCGCCGTTCCAGCGAGGTGGCATGGCTCCAAGTGATGCATCACGCGCCCTGGCGCGGTTCGGTCTCGGCATGAGGGGGAACGCGGAGACGAGAGGGCAAGGCGACGTTCGAACGCTCCTGCTCGCCGAAATCGACCGTCCGCGCGCGGCGCTCATGAACGATCCGAGCCTTTTGGACAGCCGGGAGGCCTGGCTCGCGGTGCGCGAGGAGGCGCGGCGGCGCAAGGAGGGCAAGGAACCACCGGAGGGCGCGCCGAAGAACGTCGCCAGAGCGATCTATTTCGACGAGGTCGAGGCCCGTGTCCGGCGGATCCGCCGCGTGGACACCGGCTTCGTGGAGCGGATCGTCGGGTTCTGGACGAACCATTTCGCCGTCGACCTCCGCGGGGGCGCCCGGCGCGGCATGGCCGGCGCCTACGAGCGCGAGGCGATCAGGCCGCACGTGCTCGGTCACTTCGACGACCTGCTGCTCGCCGCGACGCGCCATCCGGCCATGCTCTACTACCTCAACAACATCACCTCGGTCGGCCCGAACAGCCGGCTCGGGGTCCGGCGCGGGCGCGGGCTGAACGAGAACCACGCCCGCGAGATCCTCGAGCTTCACACCGTGGGAGTGACGGGCGGATACACCCAGGACGACGTGATCGCGCTGGCGAAGATCCTCACGGGCTGGTCGCTCGGGGCGGATGCGAAGTATCCGGAGCGCTTCGGCCGGTTCACCTTCAAGGCACCCACGCACGAGCCGGGGCCCCAGGTGCTCATGGGCACGCGATATCCCGACGACGGCGAGGAACAAGGCGTGGCGGCTCTGAGGGATCTCGCCCGCCAGCCCGCGACCGCGCGCCACGTCGCCACCAAGCTCGCCCGGCATTTCGTCTCCGACGCGCCTCCGCCACGGCTGGTCGAGGCGCTGACCGACAGCTTTCTCGACAGCGACGGCGATTTGCGCAGCGTCTACGCGACGCTGCTTCACTCCGACGAGGCCTGGGACCTTCCGCCGAGCAAATTGCGCCCCCCTCAGGAGTTCCTGTGGGCGACCATTCGCGCTGTCGATTTCAACGCCCCCGCCCCGTTCTGCCAGCGTGTGCTGAACCTCCTCGGCCAACCGCTGTGGAACCCGCCCTCGCCCGCCGGCTTCCCCGATGACAGCGCCGAATGGCTCGCTCCCGACGCCCTGACCACGCGCCTCGACATCGCGCAGGCGATCGCGGGCAGAAGCCGTGCGCTCGATCCCCGCGGGGTGGCGGAGGAGGTGCTGGGCGCTTCGATGTCGATGGCGACATCCCAGAGCATCTCACGCGCGGAGACGACCGAGCAGGGTCTCGCACTACTTCTCATGAGCCCGGAATTCCAGCGCAGGTGATGCCGATGTCTGTTCCCTCATTCCTCGCACAGGACGCTCGCCTCTGCCCCAGCCGCCGTGCCTTCCTGGCGGGCGCCGGCTCCCTGGTGGCCTGGGCCAACATGCCCCGTGCAGGCTTCGCCGGCACGGCGGATCCGCGCTTTGTCCTCGTGATCCTGAGGGGTGCGATGGACGGGCTGGCGGCCGTGCCCCCGGTCGGCGACCGCGACTATGCGGCGCTGCGCGGCGACCTCGCCCTCGGCGCCGACGGCAGCGAGATCCTGCCCCTCGACGATCTGTTCGCCCTGAACGACGCCATGCCGAAGCTCCATCGGCGCATGCGCAAGGGCGAGGCCCTGATCGTCCACGCGGCGGCGACGCCCTACCGCGAGCGGTCCCACTTCGACGGTCAGGACGTGCTCGAAAGCGGCCTCGTCGGCCCGCGCGGCAGCCAGGACGGGTGGCTGAACCGCGTGGCTGCGGCATTGCCTGCGGGAGATCGGGCCAGGCCGACGCAGGGCCTCGCCGTCGGCGCCACGGTGCCGCTCATCCTGCGCGGCGACGCCCCGGTGCTCACCTGGAGCCCCCCTTCGATGAAGCAGGCCGGGTCCGATACCGTGCAGCGCCTGGCATCGCTCTACGGCGAGACGGATGCCGAACTGTCCCGCGTATTCACGGCGGGGGTCGAGCTCGACGAGTTGGCCATGGGCGTGCCGATGGATGATGCCGGGGAGAAGCGACGCAACGGGCTCGCCTCCTCCTTCATCGCGCTGGCGGAGGGATCCGGCCGGCTCATCGCGGAGGACGACGGGCCGCGACTGGCGGCGATCAGCTACGACGGGTGGGATACCCACGCCGCAGAGGGCGCGGCGGACGGCCGTCTGGCCGTGCTTCTCGACGCTCTCGACTCCTCGCTCGACGCCTTGGCGGGGCAATTGAGCGCCGTCTGGAGCCAGACGGTGGTCGCCGTCGTCACGGAATTCGGCCGCACGGCGCGCGCGAACGGCAACAAGGGAACCGATCACGGCACTGCGACGACCGCCTTCCTGATGGGAGGCGCCGTCAAGGGAGGCCGCGTGATCGCGGATTGGCCGGGCCTGCGGACCCGGGACCTCTACGAGGAGCGCGACCTGCAGCCGACGACCGATCTCCGCGCCGTCCTGAAGGGCGTCCTGCGCGACCACCTCGGGATCGATCAGCGCACGCTCGCCACGAGGATCTTCCCCGACAGCATCGGCCTGAAACCGCTCGACGGCCTCATCGTCTGACCGGCGCACCACCAAGGACGTCGCCTGAAAATGACGGCGGCGGGCCATCGCCCGCCGCAGCCCCGTTCGCGTGACCAGACGTAGCTGGTCCTACGAGACGTACCCGTTGTCGCGGAGGTGCTTCACGACGGCCTCGGCCAGTTCCTCCGCCGTATGCTCGGCGGTGTTCAGGGTCAGCTCCGCATTCTCCGGCAACTCGTAGGGACTGTCGATGCCGGTGAAGTTCTTGATCTGCCCGGCACGGGCCTTCTGGTAGAGGCCCTTCGGATCCCGCTCCTCCGCGAGCGACAGCGGTGTGTCGACGTGGATCTCGATGAACTCGCCTTCCTCCACGAGCTCCCGCGCGAGGCGCCGCTCCGAGCGGAAGGGCGAGATGAACGAGACGAGCACGATCAGCCCCGCATCGACGAAGAGCTTTGCAGCCTCGGCCACGCGGCGGATGTTCTCGACGCGGTCGACGTCGGTGAAGCCGAGGTCACGGTTCAGCCCGTGGCGGACGTTGTCGCCGTCCAGGACATATGTGTGCTGACCACCGCCGTTGAGCTTCTTCTCGACGAGGTTCGCGATCGTCGACTTGCCGGCGCCGGAGAGGCCGGTGAACCACAGGATCGCGGGCTTCTGGGCCTTCAGACGCGCACGGGCCACCTTGTCGACGTCGAGCGCCTGCAGGTGCACGTTCGAGGCACGCCTGAGCGCGAACTGGATCATGCCCGCGCCGACCGTCTGGTTCGTCAGCCGGTCGATCAGGACGAACGAGCCCGTCTCGTGGTTCTCGTCGTACGGATCGAAGGGAATGGGCTCGGCGAGCGACAGGTTCACCATCGCCACCTCGTTGAGGTGGAGCGTCTTCGCGGCCAGATGGTCGAAATTGTTGATGTCGACCTTGTACTTGAGCTCTGTGACGGTGGCCGTCACGCTCTTCGCGCCGCATTTCAGGAGATACGGGCGACCGGGCATGAGGTCCTGGCCGTCCTGCATCCAGATCAGCTGCGCCGCGAACTGGTCCGCCACCTCCGGGCGCTGCGACGGCTTCGCCAGAACGTCGCCGCGCGAGATGTCGATCTCGTCCTCGAGCTGGATCGTCACCGCCTGGCGCGCGAAGGCTTCTGCCAGCTTCCCGTCATAGGTGACGATCGACTTGACCTTCGACGTCCGGCCGGACTTCGCCACGATGATCTCGTCGCCCGGCTTGATCGAACCCGTGGCGATCGTGCCGGAGAACCCGCGAAAATCGAGGTTCGGGCGGTTGACCCACTGCACGACCATCCGGAACGGCTTGTGCTCGAGGTCGTCGACGACGTTGACCGTCTCGAGCTGCTCCTTCAGCGTCGGCCCGTCGTACCACGGCATCTTCGCCGAGCGCTCGAAGACGTTGTCGCCATAGCGCGCGGAGATCGGGATCGGCACCAGCGTCTCGAAGCCGAAGGACGAGGCGAACTCGCGGTAATCGGCCGAGATCCGCTCGAACACCTCCTGGCTGTGATCGACGAGGTCGATCTTGTTGATCGCCAGGATCACGTGCTTGATGCCGACGAGCGAGACGATGAAGGAATGGCGCCTCGTTTGCGGCAGGACGCCGTAGCGGGCGTCGACGAGGATAACGGCGAGCTCCGCGTTGGAGGCGCCCGTCGCCATGTTGCGCGTGTACTGCTCGTGCCCCGGCGTGTCGGCCACGATGAACTTGCGCGCCTCGGTCGTGAAGAAGCGGTACGCGACGTCGATCGTGATGCCCTGCTCGCGCTCGGCCTCGAGCCCGTCCACGAGGAGGGCGAAGTCGATGTCCTCCCCGACGGTGCCGTGCTTGCGGCTGTCGCGTGTGAGGGCCGCGAGCTGATCCTCGAAGATGAGCTTGGAATCGTAGAGCAGCCGGCCGATCAGGGTCGACTTGCCGTCGTCGACGGAGCCGCAGGTGATGAAGCGGAGAAGCGACTTGTTCTCCTGCTCCGCGAGGTAGTCGCTGACGAGGGCGACATTCGACATGGCTTCGCTCATCAGAAGTACCCCTCGCGCTTCTTCTTCTCCATCGAGGCCGCCTCGTCGCTGTCGATGAGCCGCCCCGAGCGCTCCGAGGTCCTCGCGATCAGCATCTCGCCGACGATCTCCTGCAGCGAGGTCGCCGGGCTCTCGATCGCGCCCGTCAGCGGGTAGCAGCCGAGCGTCCTGAAGCGCACCATCATCATCTCGGGGGTCTCGCCATCATGAAGCGGCAGCCGCTCGTCGTCGACCATCACGAGCGTCCCGTCGCGATTCACGATCGGCCGCTCCGCAGCGAAGTAGAGCGGCACGATCGGGATGTCCTCGGCGAGGATGTACTGCCAGATGTCGAGCTCGGTCCAGTTCGACAGCGGGAAGACCCGGATCGACTCGCCCTTGTTGACCCGCGTGTTGTAGAGGTTCCAGAGTTCCGGCCGCTGGTTCTTCGGATCCCAGGCATGGCTCTGCGTGCGGAACGAGAAGATGCGCTCCTTCGCGCGGCTCTTCTCCTCGTCGCGCCTCGCACCGCCGAAGGCCGCGTCGAAGCCGTACTTCGTGAGGGCCTGCTTCAGCGCTTCGGTCTTCATGATGTGGGTGTAGTGCGACGAGCCGTGGTCGAAGGGATTGATCCCCTGCGACCGGCCCTCCTCGTTCGTGTGAACGATCAGGTCGAGGCCGAGGCTCTTCGCCGTGTCGTCGCGGAAGCGGATCATCTCCCGGAACTTCCACGTCGTGTCGACGTGAAGCAGCGGGAACGGCGGCTTCGAGGGGTAGAACGCCTTCATGGCGAGGTGAAGCATGACCGAGGAGTCCTTGCCGATCGAATAGAGCATGACCGGGTTGCGGAACTCCGCGGCGACCTCGCGCATGATGCGGATCGACTCCGCCTCGAGGCGCCTGAGATGCGAAAATCGCTCGGATGACATCTGCAGTCCTATAGATTTCTCACCCCACCCGAAGGAGCGGGGCGCAGCCACGGCGGCGTGGACGAAAAGAACTTCCCGCACGGGAAGGTCGGCGCCTGCGATAGACCAATCGACCGACCCGCACAAGGCCTCGGGACCGCGATCTTCCGCAAGCGCGAAGGCGACAATCCCCTTCCCTCATCCAACACGTTTTCGGCAACACTATGCCCGGCCGCTGAAGCAGAAGGCCATCCCGCAAGGGGGGCTCGGGACCCGCCGGGTCTTTGCGACCGCGCTGCCGCCTCGTCGCGAAAAAGGCGGACCCGAGGGCCCGCCTTCTGGCAGTGGTCATGCGGGCCCGGTCGATCAGGCAACGGTCACCCGGAGATCGCCGACGCCGTCGACGTGCCCCTCCAGAACGTCGCCGCGCTTGCAGGGGCCGACCCCGGCCGGCGTCCCGGACATGATGACGTCGCCCGCCTTGAGCTCGAACAGCTTCGAGAGGTAGGAGATCATCTCCGGCACCTTCCAGATCATCTGCTCGAGATCGCCCTGCTGGCGCATCTCGCCGTTGACCTTGAGCCAGACCGCGCCCTTCGCCGGGTGGCCGATCTCCTCGGCCGTGACGAGCGGCGTGGACGGGGCGGACGCCTCGAACGCCTTGCCGACTTCCCACGGGCGGCCGAGCTTCTTCGCCTCGCCCTGCAGGTCGCGGCGCGTCATGTCGAGACCGACGCCGTAGCCGTAGACGTGGTCCATCGCCCGCTCGACGGGGATGTTCGTGCCGCCGGACTTCAGCGCGACGTTCATCTCGATCTCGAAGTGGACGTCGCTCGTCTCGGAGGGATAGGGGAAGACGACGTCGTCGCCGACGACGAGGTTGTCGGGGTTCTTCTGGAAGAAGAAGGGGGGCTCCTTGTCGGGATCGTGCCCCATCTCGACGGCGTGGGCGGCGTAGTTCCGGCCGACGCAATAGATGCGGTGCACGGGGAACAGAAGGTCGGTGCCGCGGACCGGCAGCGTCGGGACCGCCTGCGGCTCGAACACGTAATTCGTTGCACCCACGCCCACGGCGCTGAGGACGGTGCTCTTCAAAGACATCAGCTTCTTGCTCCTGCGTAGTAGTCGATGCGCGCCTCGAGAAGCGCGATGAGTTGCCCGACGGTCAGGGCGAACGCGAAGAGGATCAGCGTCAGCGCCCAGAAATGCTCCATCAGGAAGTTGTTGGAGTAGGTCGTGAACAGCGCCCCCACCCCGATGATCGAGACGAGCAGCTGTCCGATCACGACGCCCTTCACGCCCCGGATCACCCCGAGACGTATGCCGGCCAGGATCTCGGGCATCGCAGCCCAGAGGACGATCTTCCACGTCGTGGTCCAGCGGCTCGCACCGAAGGAACGGGCCATCTCGAGAAGAGATGCGGGGACGTGCAGGACGCCCGCCCTCGTATCGAGGGCGATGATCCACACCGCGAACATGAAGACCGTCACGATGACCGTCGGCGCTCCCATGCCGAACAGGATCATGATCACCGGCACGAGGGCCGACAGCGGCGCGGACAGGAACACGTTGACCCACATGTTCAGGAGCCGGTCCGCCACGGGAACCGTGCCCATGAGAAAGCCGAGGGCGACGCCGAAGACGATCGCGAGACCGAGCCCCCAGGCGTAGGAATAAAGCGTGATCGACACGGCGCTCGCGAAGCTCCGCGAGTTCACCACGTCGCCCAGCGCCACCAGCACGTCGCTGAACGGCGGGAAGAGGAGCAGCAGGTCCAGCCGCCCGACGATCTCCCAGAGAATGCACCACACGATGAGCGAGGCCATCATCGGGATGCGGTAGCCGTAGATCGTCATCTGATCAATCCAGGTACTGTTTGATGCCGCGCCAGATCTCCTCGACCGTGTCGAGGTAGTTCGGGTCGCGACGGATGGCCTCGGGATCGTCGCCACGGCGGATGTCGAGGTCGATGACGTTGTTCACCCGGCCCGGACGGGGCGAGAGCAGGATGATCCGGTCGGAGACGTAGACAGCCTCCTCGATCGAGTGCGTGACGAAGAGGAACGTCTTGTTCTCGACCTCCCGCAGCCGGATCAGGTCCTCCTGGAACTTGCGGCGCGTCTGCTCGTCGACCGCGGAGAACGGCTCGTCCATGAGCAGAACGTCCGCGTTCACCGCCAGGGCCCGGGCGAGGCCGACGCGCTGGCGCATGCCGCCCGAGAGCTCGTGGGGATACTTCTCCTCGAAGCCCTTGAGCCCGACCTCCTCGACATAGTGGCGGGCGGTCTCGTTGCGCTCCTTCGCCGGCACGCCCCGAAGCTCGAGCCCGAAGGCGGCGTTGCGCAGGACGGTGGCCCACGGCATCAGCGCGAAGTCCTGGAAGACGAAGGCGCGCTCGGGGCCCGGCCCCGTGATCTTCCGCCCCTTGACCATGACTTCGCCGGCCGTCGGCTCGAGCAGCCCGGCTATGATCTTCAGGAGCGTCGTCTTGCCGCAGCCGGAGGGGCCGAGGAGGCTCGTCAGCCGGCCCTCCTCGAAGGACAGGTTGATGTCCTTCAGCGCGACGACGTCGCCGTTGTAGATCTTGTGGACGCCCCTGACCTCGACGATGGGGGCAGCGACATCCGAGGCAGCGCGCCGCTCGGGCGCCGCCACGATGGGTTCGGCCATTGTCATTTGGATCTCCGCTTGTCGGGCCGGAACAGCGCCGTCTCGAGAAGCTGCAGAAGGGTGACGGTGACGACGGCGAACACGACGATCGAGACGATCACCGCGTACATGCTGTCGAAGTTGGCGATAGAGCGGTGATAGGTGATGAGGTCGCCGATGCCGGTCGGCGTGATCAGAAGCTCCGCCAGCACGACGCCGGAGAAGCCCTCGGCCACGCCGAGCCGAACGCCGGCGAAGATCATCGGGCTCGCCTCGGGCAGGATCACCTTCGAAATCTGCTGCCAGCGGCTCCCCTGGAAGGAGTGGCACATCGCGGTGAGCGAGGGGCTCGTGTTGCGGACGGCCTTGTAGCTGTTCATCGCGATGACCGGCAGCGAGAGCATGACGACCGCGACGACCTTGGATGCGAGGCCGATGCCGTAGACGAAGGTGACGAGCGGGATCAGCGCGGCCATCGGGGCCGCCTGCATGACGATGAACACCGGCAGCGTCAGCCATTCGACGTCCCGCCGCAGGCCCATCGCCACTCCCGTCCCGATGCCGACGAGGAGCGAGAAGGTGACACCGATGACGAGCGGCTCGAGCGTGCGCCCGTAGGCCCAGAACAGCGAGCCGTCGCCGATCATCTCGAGGAAGGCGAACAGGGTCTGGCTGAACGAGGGGAAGGCGAAGTTACCGCTCGCGCGGGCGCCCACCTCCCACACCGCGCAGAAGAGGGCGAGCGACAGCACGCGCCAAAGCACCGGCCTGTCGCCTATCCGGGCCATGAGGCCCGGGGCCGCGTGTTGCGGCTGGCTGTCTCCCGTCAGCTTCTGGGCAGTCGTATTTGCTGACAACATCCCGATCTCCGATGGGGGCGGATCGGTGCTTCACGCACCGCTCCGCCCCCGGCCTGTGGGTTCGAGCTTCAGTTCTGGCCCAGATTGCCCTTGGCGCGCTCGAGCGGGCCGAAGTCCCAGTAGTCCTCGGGATCCGCGTCGCTCGCCTCGACCTGACCGGCCGCCGCCAGGAACTCGAGGTCCTGCTGGACGACGTCGGGCGACCCGCCGTCGGTCGGGTAGACGTCGCCCTCGACGGCCTCGACGTAGTACGGGCCCGCGTCGGCCGCGGCCGCCTCCGGCAGGTCGGGCAGAAGGTCGTACTGCTCACGCAGTTCGACGACGACCTCCGGGTTCTCGTCGATCTCCTGCCACGTCTTCAGGAGCTCCTCGACGAGAACGGCGACGTCCTCGGCCCGCTCCTCGAGGAACTGCTGGTTGGCGTAAAGCGCCTCGTCGGTCGCGTCGACGCCCTCGAGCGGCAGCCGCTGGAACTTGTCGCCGCCCTGCTCCTGAAGGAGACGGAAAGCGGCCGCATCGACGATCGTGGCGTTGATCCGCCCCTGCAGCATCGCGCCGGCGCGCACCTCCGAACCGGGGATGTAGGAGACGTTCGAGTAGCTGATGCCCTCCCGGCTCTCCATCAGCCGCATCAGCGCCTCGGTGCCGGAGCCGCGCGAGTGGACCGTCACCTCCTCGCCGTCGAGGTCCTGCCAGCCCGAATAGACCTCGGAGTTCACGACGGGGAAGAACAGGAGGCGGCTCATCCGGTAGAACATGCGGACCGGCGCGCCGGAGTTCTGGATGAAGGCGTAGGGCGCGCCGATGCCGATATCGGCCTGCCCCGAGACGACTGCCTGCGCAGCGACGTCCTCGGAGTTGAAGAACGTCACCTCGACCGGAACCCCGCGCTCCTTCACCCGCTCGATCGCGATCAGGAGGTTCAGGCTCTCCACGCTGGCGATGTCGCCGAACGCGATGCTGATCGGATCCCCCTGGGCTTGCGCCGGCGCAGCCCCGGGCAGTGCCGCGGCCCCCATCACCATGCCGGCGGCGATCGCCCCGGCCACTGCTCTACGCGTGAAACCAAACATCTGGGCATCTCCCTTGCGTATCTCGTGGGACCGGCTCTGCGCCGGCCCGATGGGCATCTGCGGTTCTCTGCCGCCATTCCGACCCATCATCAAATTGGTTAGGAAACTCGCAGGCATTGGTCAAGATCAATTCCATTGACAGAGGGCACCCGCGAGGCGCATGAACGTTGCCAATTCGGGAATTGGTCACGGACAGCGATGGACGAACATGTGGGAGCTCTGGTCCAGCTGAGGGCCTATCTGGCGCAGCAGGACCTTCCCGCGAACACACGGCTCCCGGCCGAGCGTGAGCTCGCGGAGCAGTTGGGCGTCTCGCGTGGCGATCTTCGCAAGGCACTGGCGGTGCTGGAGGACGAAGGGCACCTTTGGCGCCACGTCGGCAAGGGCACCTTCGTGGGGGTGAAGCCGGAAGAGGAGGTCCTCTCCTTCGGGGATGTCGAAAGCCGCACCAATCCCGCGGAGGTCATGCGGACGAGGCTCCTCGTCGAGCCGATGATCGCGCGGGAGGCGGCGCTCAACGCCACCTCTGCCGACGTCGCCGCGATGGGCCGCTGCATCCAGAGCATGCGTTCGGCGGACACCTGGCGGCAGTACGAGTTCTTCGACAACCAGCTTCACCGCGTCATCGCGGAGTCGACGCAGAACAGGCTCCTCCTCGCTCTGTTCGACGCGTTGAACCGCGTGCGCCGCACGGTCGTCTGGGGCCGCCTGAGGGCCAATCCGACACGCCCGCCGGAGAACCACCACTCCTTCGCCGAGCACGACCGCATCGTCGCCGCGATCGCCGAACGCGACCTCGACGGCGCGGCCCAGGCGATGCTGGCGCATCTCAGGACCGTTGAGCGGAACCTCCTCGAAACGCGCGTCGCAGCGGAGTAGCCGGAGAGCCGCCGGCCCCGATACCCGATCGCGGCCACGCGCGGCTCAGGCGCCGCGATCGGCATGCTCTTCTGACCACTTCGCGATTCCGTCCCCGGAGAACTTGGGCTAGCTTGGGCAGTGGCCTTGCGACCTGGCGGCCATCCCTCCTGGCGTCTCTCCCCCGATGATCTCGAATCTCGACTTCTACCTCGTGGCCCTTCCCGCCATCGTGCTCTACGGGCTCGGCAAGGGCGGGTTCGGCGGCCCCCTGTCACAGCTCGCCGTGCCGATCATGGCGCTCGTGATGAGCCCGCTCACGGCCGCCGCCATTCTCCTCCCGGTCCTCGTGCTGATGGACGCGGTCGCGCTCTATTCCTACTGGGGAACGTTCGACAGGCGCACGCTGCTCATCATGCTGCCCGGAGCGGTCGCGGGCGTCGCGCTGGGCTGGATCACGGCGAGCTGGATCACGCCGGACCAGGTGCGCCTTCTCCTGGGGCTGGTCGGCCTCGCCTTCACCGCGAACTACGTCTTCGGCGGCCGCAAGCGGCCCGCCCAGCCTCAAAGGCCGTGGCTCGGCCGGTTCTGGGGCATGGTCTCCGGCTTCACGAGCTTCGTGAGCCATGCCGGCGGACCGCCGTTCCACATGTATGCGACCCCGCTGCGGCTCGAGCCGCGCCTGCTGGCGGGAACGGCCGCGATCTTCTTCTTCGTCGTGAACGTGCTGAAGCTCCTGCCCTACCTGGAGCTCGGGCAGTACACCCAGGAAACGCTGACGGCTTCGCTCGTGCTGCTTCCGCTGGCTCCGCTCGCGACGCGCGCGGGGGTCTACCTCGTGCGCATCGTCGATCCCCGGACATTCTACCGGATCGCCTATGCCGGGATCTTCCTGGCCAGCGTGAAGCTCACCTGGGACGGCGTGCTCGCCTTCCTCTGAGCGTCGGACTGCCTCAGTCGACCGACACGAAGCGCTCGCCGTCGAATCTCTGCAGCGCCCCGTTGGCGACACCGAAGGAGAATCCTTCGATCTCGAGCCGGCCGGCATCCACGGCGTCCTTGATCCAGGGGAAGCTCAGGAGGTTGCTCATCGAGAGGCGCACGACCTCGTGCTCGCAGCGGTGGATAACCTCGGCGTGATCGAGGCCTTCCGGGATCGCCTGCAGCGCCGGCGCAGCCAGCTGCAGCCATGGCTTGATGAAGTCGGCCGCGCTGTCGGGAGCGCCCTCGACGATCGCCCTCACACCCCCGCACTGGGCATGGCCGAGGACGACGATGCGCTTCACCTCCAGGACGCGGACGCCATACTCCAGAGCCGCGCTCGTCCCGTGATGTCCCGTCCCCGTCTCGTAGGGCGGCACGATCGCCGCGACGTTGCGCACGACGAAGAGCTCGCCCGGCCCGGCCCCGAACACCGTCTGCGGGTCGACGCGCGAATCCGAGCAGCCGATGACGAGGGTCTCGGGACGCTGCCCGTAGAGGGCGAGCTTCTCGTAACGGTCGCGCTCGGTCGGCCAGCGTTCGGCGCGGAAGCGGCGGTAACCTTCGATCAGACGGTGCATCGGCTCTCGCACATGTTGTGAATGGGCTTCCAACTATATGGCAAAGCCGTCGGCGCGGATCGAGTCCCGCGCGCAATCCGGAGCGCCGTCGCGAGGGCATGCGCCTTGCGACGCATTGTCGTGATCCCGCCGCCCGGCTAGCGTCTCACCAACGAGACCAAGCGAGGAAAGCGCCCGATGACCAAGTACGATTCCGGCCTCGACAGGAGGCCGGCGAACTTCCAGCCGCTCACCCCGCTGAGCTTCCTCGACCGCGCGGGCCGCGTCTTTCCCGACCAGACGGCGATCGTGCACGGCACAGCAAGGCGCAGCTACCGGGAGTTCTACGCCCGGGCCCGCAAGCTCGCGAGCGCACTCGAAAGGCGCGGCGTCGGCAGGAACGACACGGTCTCGGTGATGCTCGCCAACACCCCGCCGATGCTCGAGGCCCATTACGGCGTGCCGATGTGCGGCGGTGTGCTGAACACGCTGAACACGAGGCTCGACGCCGCGATCATCGCCTTCATCCTCGACCATGCCGAGACGAAGGTTCTGATCACCGATCGCGAGTTCGCGCCCACCGTCAAGGCGGCGCTCGAACAGGCGAAGGTGCGCCCGCTCGTCGTCGACTATGACGACCCGGAGTTTCCGCAGGAGGGCGAGCGGCTGGGCGCGATCGGGTACGAGGAACTCCTCGCCGAGGGCGACGAGGCATACGAGTGGCTGATGCCCGACGACGAGTGGGACGCGATCAGCCTCAACTACACCTCGGGCACCACCGGCAACCCGAAGGGCGTCGTCTACCACCATCGCGGCGCCGCGCTCCTCGCGCAGGGCAACGTGATCACCGGCGGCATGGGCAAGCACTCCGTCTATCTCTGGACGCTGCCGATGTTCCACTGCAACGGCTGGTGCTTTCCGTGGACGATGTCGGTGATCGCGGGCACGCATGTCTGCCTGCGCTCGGTGCGCCAGCAGGCGATCTGGGACGCGCTCGCAGACCACTCGGTGACGCATCTCTGCGGCGCGCCGATCGTCATGTCCACGATCCTCTCCACGCCGGCCGACAAGAAGCGCCGCCTCGACCGGACGGTGGAGTTCTTCACGGCGGCGGCCCCGCCTCCCGAGGCCGTCCTTGCGGCGATGGCGGAGAACGGCTTCAACGTCACGCACCTCTACGGCCTCACGGAGACCTACGGACCGGCCGTCGTGAACGACTGGAAGGCCGAGTGGAGCGCGCTCGACGGCGCCGCGCAGGCGGCGAAGAAGGCCCGGCAGGGCGTGCGCTACGTGGCGCTCGAGGGTCTCTCCGTCCGTGACGCCGAGACGATGGAGCCGGTGCCGGCCGATGGCGCGACGCTCGGCGAGGTCATGTTCCGCGGCAATGTCGTGATGAAGGGCTACCTGAAGAACGAGGCTGCCACGGAAGAGGCGTTCCGCGGCGGCTGGTTCCATTCGGGCGACCTCGGCGTGATGCACCCCGACGGCTACGTGCAGCTCAAGGACCGCTCGAAGGACATCATCATATCCGGCGGCGAGAACATATCCTCGATCGAGGTGGAGGATGCGATCTACAAGCACCCGAAGGTGTCGGCCGTCGCCGTCGTCGCCAAGCCCGACGACAAATGGGGCGAGACGCCCTGCGCCTTCGTCGAGACGAGACCGGGCGAGGAGCTGACAGCGGACGAGGTGATCGCCTGGTGCCGCGACCGCCTCGCCCACTTCAAGTGCCCGCGCCACGTCGTCTTCACGGAGCTGCCGAAGACCTCGACCGGCAAGGTGCAGAAATACGTGCTGCGGGAGATGGCGAAGGACGCTTGAAGCCGGCAGCGGCGGCAGCCGGTCGGAGCTGCGCCCGCCGCCGAGGGCTATGGGCGCCTCGCCTGGAACATGTTGACGACGGCGGGGATGCGGAAGCCATCGGCGGAGTCGTATCGCGCGAAGGAAGACCGGATCCGCTCGCGCATGGCTGCGAGATCGGCCTCGGTGCCGCCCTTCTCCCGCATGAGGCGCGATGTCGGGCCCACCTTCGTCGTCAGGTCCACGACCGCCTCCAGGCCGCCCGGATGATGGAGATCGACTGGAACCGCCTCCCCCCTGCACTCCGCAAGGCCCGCTGCCTCCAGGAGGCCGACGACCTGATCGATGTCGCGGAAGGCCAGAGGTCCCGGGGCCAGCGGGGGCGAGGGCTCGACCTTGCCGAGCCGATCCTCCGCGATCCGCTGCGGGATCGAGAACCAGGGATTCTCGTCGCCTCCCGCCCAGGCGGCGAAGGCGACGCGGCCGGCGGGCCGCAGGGCGGTGGCCAGGTTGCGGAAGGCCGAGACCGGATCGGAAAAGAACATCACCCCGAACCTGGAAGCCAACAGGTCGAAGGCCTCCGGCTCGAAGGGATGGGTCTGCGCGTCGGCGATCTCGAACGCCACATGGTCTAGCCCCGCCGCTCGCCGGCGGCGCTCGGCATGGCCGAGAAGCTGGGAGGAGAGGTCAACGCCGACCACGCGTCCCCGAGATCCGACTGCACGTGCCAGTGCGAGGGTCGACGCCCCCGCGCCGCAGCCGATATCGAGCACGTGCTCGCCGGGGCGTGGCGCGGCGACCTGGAGGATTATCCGCGTCACGGCCTCGAGGAGGGCATCCAGGTCCCGGGCCTGATCGCCCCAGATCCGGCCGCCCGAGGCGTTCCAGTACTCCCACTGGTCCGAGTTGCCGCCGCTCGACACGTCGCACCCCCATTGAAAAAGGCGCCCCCGATCGGGGGGCGCCCAAGGCCGTCAAATCTCTTCTATCGCCGCTTTCGTCGGCTCAGTGGACCGACACCGTCTCGGCCCGCAGTCGCTCGATCTTCTGCTTGAGCAGGAGCTTTTGCTTCTTGAGTTCGCGAACGCGCGCATCGTCCGCACTGGGATGCGCCATCTCCTGAAGGATCGCCTGATCGAGGTTTCGATGCTTCTGCTCGAGTTCGTGAAGGTGCGACTGCAACGACATGAGTGGTCTCCTCTACGTCGTGTTCCGACGTCATGAGTTTGACACGGGGCCGTTAGCGAGTCGACAAGAAGCGGCGCGCCGCGGGGCCGTGCCGGGTGCCCTCGCCGCCTCTGCGGTTCAGCGCACCTGTTGTGATATGTTGCGCCCGAATGTGGCGATACAAGAGGGGCACATGACCGGAGACGAGGTCGCGGACGACGAGGAGATCCTCCGCGAGAGGCTGATCACGCTCCAGCAGGAGCACCGTGACCTCGACCACGCCATCAGGGCGCTCGAAGGCGCTCCTGTCGCGGATGCCCTTCGCATCAAGCGGCTGAAGAAACAGAAGCTGATGCTGAAGGACAAGATCTCGCATCTCGAGGACAAGCTGACCCCCGACATCATCGCCTGAGCGTAGCGGCTGCGGCGCACCCGCGGCGGCGGCTCCTCCCGCCTATGGCGCGCGCTTCTCGGCGTACATCGCGGCATCCGCGCGCGTGAGGATGCTCTGAGGCGTGTCGTCCTCACTGAGCTCGGCCACGCCGATCGAAGCCGTGGCGGACAGCCGGACTCCCTCGTAGGCGATGGAGAGGTCCGCCACGATCCGCTTCAGCGAATCCGCCTTCGTGCGGGCCGTCGGCAGCGTGATGTGGCGGAGGATCAGGACGAACTCGTCGCCGCCGACCCGCGCGACGGTGTCGGACAGGCGCGTCGCTCGCGCCAGAACCTCCCCGACGCACTCGATCACGCGGTCGCCTGCGCCGTGGCCATGCTCGTCGTTGATCGACTTGAACCGGTCGAGATCGACATAGAAGACCACGGCCTTCTCGCCGTACCGCCGGCAATGCGCGATCGCCTTGTCGAGTTCGCGCATGAGGCCGCGCCGGTTGTAGACCGGCGCCAGCGAATCACGCTCGACCAGCGCTTCGAGTTCCAGTATCCGTGCGCGTGCATGCTCGAGCTCCAGGCGGAGCCGTTCGTTCTCGTCCCGCAGCTCGAGGCCGAAATCGACCAGCCCACTGACGCGGGCGAGTGATTCATCTTCTGCACGCGAAGGATTCCTGCCTTCTCCCATGCGGGCATCCCTCTACACTCCGCCACGTCAGCGTATCAGCAATCGTCGTGAATCTGTTAGTAATCAATATGATTCGGCGACGGTTCTTTAGGAGACCGCCGTGAAAGACGCAACGCCGCCCGTCGCCATCATCATGGGCAGCCAGTCCGACTGGGAGACCATGCGACACGCGGCGGAAACCCTCGAAACGCTGGAGATCACGCACGATGTGCGCATCGTCTCGGCGCACCGCACGCCGGACCGACTGTACGATTTCGCGCGCGGCGCGCGGCGAGAGGGCTTCAAGATCATCATCGCCGGCGCCGGCGGCGCCGCGCACCTTCCGGGCATGACGGCGGCGCTCACGCCCCTGCCCGTCTTCGGCGTCCCGATCCAGTCGAAGGCCCTGTCGGGCGTGGACAGCCTCCACTCGATCGTGCAGATGCCGGCCGGAATTCCGGTCGGCACGCTGGCGATCGGGCGCGCAGGCGCCGTGAACGCGGCCCTCCTGGCCGCGGCGGTTCTCGCGCTCACCGACGAGGGGCTCGCCGCCCGCCTCGACCGCTGGCGGGACGCGCAACGCGACCAGGTGGCGGAGCGCCCGGTCGAGGAGGTCTAGGTTCACATGTCACTCAAGCCCCTTCCCCCCGGCTCCACCGTCGGCATCCTGGGCGGTGGACAGCTCGGCCGAATGCTGGCGATCGCGGCGGCCGAGCTCGGCTTCCGCACCGAGGTGCTGTGCCCCGATCCGGGCAGCCCGGCCTTCCAGGTGGCCTCGGCAGCCCATGTCGCGGCCTATGAGGACGAGGCCGCGCTTCGCCGTTTCGCGGAGGCTTGCGACGTCGTCACGTTCGAGTTCGAGAACGTGCCGGCACGGGCGGTGGAAGTCCTGGAAGCGCTGACGCGGGTCTGTCCCTCCGCCACCTCTCTCGCCGTCTGCCAGGATCGCGGCCAGGAGAAGGAGCTGCTCGACCGGCTTCGGATCCCCACGGCCGCCTGGGCGCTGATCGAAGGTCCGGGAGACATACAGAGTGCTGCAGGGCGCCTCGGGCGCAACGCCGTGCTCAAGTCGCGCCGCTTCGGATATGACGGCAAGGGGCAGGCGCGGCTCGACGAGCATCTGGACGCCGCGGCGGCCTGGCGCGTGGTCGGCGCGGCACCGGCCATCCTCGAAGAGCGCGTTCCCTTCCTCCGCGAGGTCTCGGTGATCGGCGTGCGGGGCGGCGACGGGAGCTTCGCGGCCTACGACGTGGCGGAGAACCGCCATGAAGGCGGCATCCTGGTCGAGAGCCGCGCCCCCGCCCGGCTGGCGAAGGCGACCGCCGAGGAAGCTCTCTCTATCGCCCGGCGGATCATGGAGGCGCTCGAGCATGTCGGCGTGATGGGCATCGAAATGTTCGTCACCGAGGCCGACGGAGGGGAGCGCCTGCTCGTCAACGAGTTGGCGCCCCGCGTGCACAACACCGGCCACTGGACGCAGGACGGCTGCATCGCGAGCCAGTTCGAGGCACATATCCGCGCCGTGGCGGACTGGCCCCTTCCCTCCACGGCCCGCCACTCCGACGCCGTCATGGCCAATCTGATCGGCGCGGATGCCGACGCCTGGCCCGCGCTCGCCGCGGAGACGGGGCTCGCGCTTCATCTCTACGGCAAGAGCGAGGTCCGACCGGGCCGGAAGATGGGCCATGCGACCCGCATCCTGCCGCTCGGGACGCTCGAATCCGGCGGCTGAGGCAATCGCGCCACATGGACTTGACGCAGCGTTTCTGATAGGTTCCGCGGCCTGATCCGAGTCGCGGACTCACGCCGTGGCCGGTCAAACGTCGGGGTGGGGCGCGGGACGCCTCGCTCCGCATTTTTGTTTCTCGCAAGCTCTGGCTCTCGTGCAAGAAAGGTGAACGTGTGCAAGTCATCGTCCGTGAGAACAACGTCGACCAGGCGCTGAAGGCGCTGAAGAAGAAGATGCAACGCGAAGGCATCTTCCGCGAGATGAAGCTGCGCAATTTCTACGAGAAGCCGTCCGAGAAGCGGGCCCGCGAGAAGGCCGAGGGCCTGCGCCGCGCCCGCAAGCTGGCACGCAAGCGCGCCCAGCGCGAAGGCCTGCTGCCGGGCAAGCGCACCCGCTGAACCCGGGTTCCAACTGGGCCGGGGGGTCCGTGGAGCGGGATCCTCTTTGCAGGATCTCCGCCCCGCTTCAGAAGTCCCGAGATCGACTTCCTCTGTCCGGGAACGTCCGCCGAGGAAGGGATGATCCTGAACAGGTGACGGCGACGAGCGCCAAGACCCGTCGTCGCCCCACTGGAAGAAAGTGACGAGACCCGAAGACCCATGACGGTATTCTCCAGCCTGCCCCCCGTGCGCGCCACCTTGCTGACGCGCGGCCTGCCCCTGGCCTTGGCCCTTTCCCTCGGGCTGGCCGCCTGCCAGAGCCTGCCGAGCGCCCCCACCGAGGGGTTCGGGGTGGCGTCTTCGGCCAATATCGAGTCGCTGACCGCAATCATCGAGCGCAACCCGAACGATCCCGGCGCCTACAACGTGCGAGGGACCGCCCTCGGACGTGCCGGCCGCTATCAGGAAGCGCTCGAGGACTTCAATCGCGCGATCCAGATGAACCCGCAATTCCACCAGGCCTACTCGAACCGCGGGCTCGTCTACCGTCTGATGGGCAACGATCAGGCTGCGCTGCAGGATTACAACCAGGCGCTCTCGATCGATCCGACCTATGCGCCGGCCTACGTCCAGCGCGGCAACCTGTACCGGAAGAACGGCCAGTTCCAGTTCGCGCTCGCCGATTTCGACCGGGCGATCGAGGTCGACCCCGACAACTCCCAGAGCTACCACAACCGCGGCCTGATCTATCAGGCGCAGGGCATGCACGCCGACGCCGTGGAAGATTTCAAGTCGGCCATCAACCTCAACCCGAACGCCGCCGAGCCCTATAACGGGCGAGGCATCTCGCGGCTGGCGCTCGGTCAGGCGGAGGACGCGCTCGAGGATTTCGATCGCGCCGTGCAGATCCATCCCGAGTATGCGGAGGCATGGGCCCATCGGGGGCAGGCGCTCGAGCGGCTGAACCGTCCGGGCGAGGCGTTCTCCTCGTACAACCAGTCGAGCATGATCAACCCGAGCTACGGCCCCGCCAACGAAGGCAAGCGGCGTCTCAGCCAGTACGGTTCGGCCACCTGACCGACGGCGTCATCCGCCGGCGAGGATCTTCGTTCCGCCCGGAACGATGCGTTCGGTCGTGGACGCCAGAAAATCGGTTGCGCGCGCCCTGAACGCGTCTTCGCGGATGAGGCGCGCGACGAAGCCGTTCAGCTCCCCGCGCTCGCCCAACTCCCGCTGAAGCGACGCCTGCATCTCCGCCTGCGTCGCCTCGGGCAGCCCCTCGTCCGCCGTCCCAGGCAAGGCCCGTGGCATCCCGTCGACTCGGGCTGGCCCCCGACGGGAAATGTAGGCGAGCGGAGCGACGACGGAGCTGCCGACCGGCAGGCGCGCCCCCGTCAGTTCGCACAGCATGTAGTTGCTGCCGACGGATTCGGTCCGGTTCAGGTGCTCCAGTGCGCAGGCCGGGACGAACAGCAGGTGCAGCCGGGAGCGGACGCCGTCGCAGGGCGCCAGGGTCGCCGCGATCGAGCCGTAGCGGGCGACGTGGGCGGAATAGACACTGGCGAGGCCCTCGGCCACCACCTCCACCACCGGGATCGGAGGGATGCTCATCGAGCCGAACTTGCGGGCAAGCTGCGAGGGCGCCGCGTTGCTGCCCGAGGCGAGCACGGGAACGCGGTCGGCGAACTCCACCTGCTCTCCCCCGACATCCGCCGTCAGGGTCGCGAGAGGCACTTCGAGGCCGGCCGCCTCGCCGGTCCTCTTCGCTGCCACCTCGACACGCAGGGCCGCCGCGACGCCCGCATCGCCGGGGCCGAAAACGAAGGACCCGGCCGGTCGCGCGAACGGATAGGAAAGCGCGAAGCCGACCGGGTCGATCTCGTCGACGGGGAGAACGAAGGCGCTCAAAGCGCCTTCACGATCTCCTCGACCATCTTCTTGGCGTCGCCGAAGAGCATCATCGTGTTGTCCTTGTAGAACAGCTCGTTGTCGATGCCGGCATAGCCGGAGCCGAGCGAGCGCTTCACGAAGAGGCAGGTGTTCGCCTTGTCGACGTCGAGGATCGGCATGCCGTAGATCGAGCTCTGCGGATCGTCGCGGGCCGCCGGGTTCGTCACGTCGTTCGCGCCGATGACGAAGGCGACGTCGGTCTGCGAGAACTCGGAGTTGATGTCCTCGAGCTCGAACACCTCGTCGTAGGGCACGTTCGCCTCGGCCAGGAGCACGTTCATGTGGCCCGGCATGCGGCCGGCGACGGGATGGATGGCGTATTTCACCTCGACGCCCTCCTCCTTCAGCAGGTCGACCATCTCGCGCAGCGTGTGCTGCGCCTGGGCCACCGCCATGCCGTAGCCCGGCACGATGATGACGCGGCTGGCGTTCTTCATGAGGAACGCCGCGTCCTCGGCCGAGCCCTGCTTCACGGGCCGCTGCTCGCCGCCACCGCCGCCGGCAACGACCGTGTCGCCACCGAAGCCGCCGAGGATGACCGAGATGAACGAGCGGTTCATGCCCTTGCACATGATGTACGAGAGGATGGCACCCGAGGACCCGACGAGCGCGCCGGTGATGATGAGCGCGGTGTTGCCGAGGGTGAAGCCGATGCCTGCCGCCGCCCAGCCCGAGTAGGAGTTGAGCATCGACACGACGACCGGCATGTCGGCGCCGCCGATCGGGATGATCATCAGGACGCCGAGCGCGAGCGCGATCAGCGTGATGATCCAGAACAGCGTGTGGCTCTCGTTCGTGACGAACACGATCACCAGCACGAGCAGGAGACCCGCCAGGCCGAGATTGATGACATGGCGCGACGGGAGCAGGATCGGCGCGCCGCTCATGCGGCCGTCCAGCTTCAGGAACGCGATGATCGAGCCGGTGAAGGTGAGCGCGCCGATGGCGACACCGATCGACATCTCGATGAGGCTCGCGCCGTGGATGGTTCCCGGCTGTCCGATGCCGAAGGCCTGCGGCGCATAGAGCGCTGCGGCCGCCACAAGAACGGCCGCGAGGCCGACCAGCGAGTGGAATGCCGCGACGAGCTGCGGCATCGCCGTCATGGGAATCCGCTTGGCGACCACCGCGCCCACGGTGCCGCCGAGGGCGATGCCGAGGATGATCAGCGCCCAGGAGGAGAAGGTCGACGGACCGGCGAGGAACAGCGTGGTGACAATGGCGATCCCCATGCCCGCCATGCCGAAGTGGTTGCCCTGCCGCGACGTCTCGGGGCTCGAAAGCCCGCGCAGCGCGAGGATGAAGAGGACGCCCGACACGAGGTACAGGAGCGCCGTGAAATCTGCTGACAACATTGCTGGCGCCCCTTACTTCGTCTTCTTCTTGTACATGGCGAGCATGCGCTGTGTGACGAGGAAGCCGCCGAATATGTTCACGGACGCAAGCACGAGCGCGAAGAAGCCGAAGGCGGTGGCCCAGCCGGTCCCGTCCGCGGCGACGGCATCGACCGCTTCGACGCCGACCGCCAGGATGGCGCCGACGACGATGACGGACGAGATCGCGTTCGTGACCGACATCAGCGGCGTGTGCAGCGCCGGGGTCACGCTCCAGACGACGTAGTAGCCGACGAAGCAGGCGAGGACGAAGATCGCGAAGCGGAAGACGAACGGGTCGATCTCCATGCCCGCGGCGTGAGCGACCCCGCTGACGCCGGCGGCCATGGCCTCGGCATGCGCCTCGGCAGCTTCCGCCGCCTGACGGGCGAGATCGGCGGTGTACTCCGCCTGGTTCAGGAGCGCGTCGGACGTGCCTGCCATCATTCCCCTCCCTTCGGTGCGAAATTCGGATGGATGACCGCACCGTCCCGGGTCAGGGCCGTCGCCTTCACCAGTTCATCCTCCCAGTTTATCTTCAGCGCCTTCGCCTCCTTGTCGATCAGCGTCTCGGCAAAGGCGAAGAGGTTGCGCGCGTAGAGGCTCGAAGCGCTGCCGGAGATGCGCCCCGGCACGTTGAGATGGCCGATGATCTTCACGCCGCCTTCCTCGACGGTCTCGCCGGGCTTCGCGCCCTCGACGTTCCCGCCGCGCTCGACCGCCAGGTCGATGATCACGGAGCCGGGCTTCATCGAGGCGACCATCTCCTTCGAGATGAGCCGCGGCGCCGGACGGCCGGGAATGAGCGCCGTCGTGATGACGATGTCCTGCTTGGCGATGTGGCTCGCCACGAGCTCGGCCTGCTTGGCCTGATACTCCTTGGACATCTCCTTCGCGTAGCCGCCGGCCGTCTCCGCGGCCTTGAACTCCTCGTCCTCGACGGCGATGAACTTGCCGCCGAGCGATTCCACCTGCTCCTTCGCCGCCGGGCGCACGTCGGTGGCCGACACGGCGGCGCCGAGACGGCGGGCCGTGGCGATCGCCTGAAGGCCCGCCACGCCGGCGCCCATCACGAAGACCCGCGCCGCCGGAACCGTGCCGGCCGCCGTCATCATCATCGGGAAGGCCCGGTCGAACGCGCCCGCGGCATCGATGACCGCTCGATAGCCCGCGAGGTTCGCCTGGCTCGAGAGGACGTCCATGACCTGTGCGCGGGTGATGCGCGGCATCAGCTCCATCGCGAAGGCGACGATGCCCGCCTCGCCGACGCGCTTCAGCTCCTCCTCGTGCCCGTAAGGGTCCATGAGGGCGAGCACCGCGGCACCGTTCTTGAAGAGGCCGAGCTCCTCGCCCTCCGGCCGGCGCACCTTGAGGACGAGATCGGCGTCCTTCAGAGTGGCTTCCGCGCCGTCGGCGATCTTCGCGCCGGCCTCCTCGTAGGCGGCATCGACGAAGCGCGAATGCGTGCCCGCGCCGCTCTGCACCACCACCTCGGCCCCGAGGCCGAGGAACTTCTTCACCGTGTCGGGACTGGCCGCGACGCGCGGCTCACCTTCTGCCCGTTCCGTCGGCACGGCTATCTTCATGCCAGGCCAACCCCTCCCCTTGGGTCACGTCGTTCACGAGATCGTTGTTATGCGCCAGAGATTGGCACACTGGTATACCACAGGGCAACAGGCTCAGAGCAGAAAGAACGCCATCAGGATCAGGATGACGACGACGATGATGGTGCTCCACTTCGTCAGCCAGATGAACGTGTCATAGGTGTTGACGTGGTCGGTCATGTCGTTGTGGCTGCGGGTCTCGTCGGCCATCGTCCCTCTCCAGGATTGGTAATGGAATGCGGACTTATAGCAGGCGGCCGGCACAGGGCAACGCCGGCCCGGCGGAGGCGCCGAGGCTATTTCGACAGTCGAAATCCCCCTTGCGCCGGACGCGCCGCGAGACGCTACTCTGCGTGACGGCCCGCTCGTCGGCCGCCCATGCACGCAGCGATCAGGAGACGATCCGGGGATGCGCCTGATAGGAATGCTCGACTCGCCCTACGTGCGGCGCGTGGCGGTGACACTCAACGCGCTCGGCCTCGCCTACGAGCACGAGTCGCTGTCGGTCTTCCGCAACTTCGAGGAGTTCGGCGAGATCAATCCGCTGGTGAAGGCGCCGACGCTCGTGACGGACGAGGGGATCGTCCTCATGGACTCCACCCTCATCCTCGAGCACATCGCGCGTCTCGCCCCCGAAGGGCGTGCCCTCCATCCGGACGGCATCGCCTCGCATGCACGGTCGCAGCGCATCCTGGGCCTCGCCCTCGCCGCCTGCGACAAGACGGTGCAGATCGTCTACGAGCGCACGCTCAGGCCCGAGGAGAAGCGGCACGAGCCTTGGCTCGACCGCGTCCGCGGGCAGGTGCGCAACGCGCTGGCGATGCTCGAGACGGAGGTGACGCCGGCACAGCCTTGGCTCTTCGGCGCCGAACCGATGCAGGCGGATATCACGACCGCGATCGCCTGGACGTTCCACCAGAGGATGCTGCCGGACCCGCTGCCGGCCGCAGACCATCCGGCGATCGCACGTCTGGCGGAACGGGCGGAGGCGCTGCCGGAGTTCCTCGCCTCGCCCTACGACGGCTGAGCCGACCTACATCGAGACCTTCTTGTTCTCGCCGAGATCGGGAGGGGTGTCCCGAATGCTCGCCATCGCCATCTTGAGCCCGGCCACGATCCGGCCCGGCCCTTCCCAGTATTCCGCCTCGTGCGGGGTGAACTTCAGGAGCACGGCATTGGGGTCTTCGGGCCCGTCCGGAAACCAGGCGTCCACGGCGACGCTCCAGATTTCCTTCATCTTCGCCTCGTCGCGCATCACTTCGGCATGGCCGGAGACGGAGAGGTAGGTCGAACCGGATTCGAAGGTGATGCAGGCGGAGGGGTCGGCCCGCAGCTCCTCGTCCTTGTGGGCGCGGATGTCGGTCACGAACCAGACGACGTGCTCGTCGCGGCGAGGCATCGCGCCCATCGGCCGGGCGCGCAGCTCACCCCCGTCGCGGGTGACGAGCATGCAGACATGTCCCTTCTCCATGATCTCCCAGACATGGTCGATCTTATCCGTCATAGGCTCTCTCCGTTGACGCTGGGCTCGGCGCGGGCTCGCGCCGGTTGGCCCACTCAACCCGAGGGCTCGAAGAGGGGTTCCCTCACATGGGCCTGAGGAAGTCGGGCGTCGGCACCTGCGCACGCTCGAGCGCCCCGCGCTGGCGATCCGCGACGGCAGCGAGATCGAAGCCTTCTATCGTCTCGTTGAAGAGGCGGTAGAAGTTCAACTCGCACTTCATCCGCAGGAAGACGCCGCCGAGCCCGACCGCGGCCCGGTCCATGAAGACGAATTCCCGCGGGATCGTCACCGGCCCCTTCCGCTTCAGCTCCTGCTTCACCCGGAACGCCTCGCGCCGGCCATACTCCGCCGCGCCGACATCGTTCGCGAGCACGCGCACCCGGTCCTCGAGCATCGGCCCGTAGATGAAGCGGGCCCAGATGTTGAGGATGTCGACGAGCTCGTTGTCGAGGCTCTTGAAGCCCCAGGTGCGGTAGGCATGGACGATGCGCTCGCGGTCGTCCGTCTTCAGGCCCTCGTAGAGGTCGATGACGCCCTGGATGAAGCTCGGCGGGAAGATGCGGATGCAGCCGTAGTCGAGCAGGTTGATGCCCCGGACCGCGCCCGCCTCCTCGAAGACGGTGTAGTTCCCCATATGCGGGTCGCCATGGATCACCGCGTAGTGGGCGAAGGGATACCACCAGGCCCGGAAGAGGCATTCCGAGAGGAAGTTGCGGGTTTCCTGGTCCGCGCCCTCGTAGCCAGAGAGCGGCCTCCCCTCGAGCCAGTCCATGACAAGAAGGCGCTTCGTCGAGAGCTGCTCGTGAACACCCGGCACGCGGATCTGGTCGTGGTCCTTCAGGATCTCCGCGTAGAGGCGGATGTGGGACGCCTCCCGCTTGTAGTCGAGCTCCTCGCGCAGGCGCTCGCCGAGCTCGACCACCGCCTCGCGGGCGTCGATCTCCGGGCTGATCCGCCGCTGGACCTGCAACAGCATGCCGAGCTGGCGCAGGTCCGCCTCCACCGCCGAGGCCATGTCGGGATACTGAAGCTTCGCGGCAAGCGCCCGGCCCTCGTGGTCGCGCGCCTTGTGGACCTGCCCGAGGGAGGCGGAGGCGGCCGAGTCCCGGCTGAACTCCGCGAAGCGCTGGCGCCAGTCCGAGCCGAGCTCGCTCACCATGCGGCGCTTCACGAACGGATAGCCCATGGGCGGCGCGGAGGCCTGCAGCTTCGCGAACTCGGCCGAGTATTCCGGCGGCAGCACGTCCGGGATATTCGCGAGCAGCTGGACGACCTTCATCGCCGGCCCCTTGAGGCCGCCGAGGGCCGCCGCGAGGGCGGCCGCGTTCTGGGCGTCGTTGCCCTTGACGCCCATGAGGCGCGACGCCCCGAGGCGGGCGACATTCCCTCCGACATTCGTGCCGACGCGGGCGTAGCGCAGGGCACGGGCCGAGAAGCGGTTACGTTCGTCGTCTCGTTCGGACATGAAGGGCGGCACCGGGTGAGATGTGTGACCGCCTCTAGATAGGGTTCGAGACGGCCTCTTGCACCGGGCCGGCCTGACGCAGCTCGTGGGCCAGCCGCTCGAGCATCCCGGCGATCCGGTCGCGATCCTGGATCAGGGCCTTGTAGCGAAGCTCTCCCTCGTCGAGCGCCAGTATGTCGCGCCGCAGCCCTTCCGCGAGCGCCGCGCCGTCCGGGTGGGAGCGGAAGGCGGCAACCGGGTCGACGTAGATCTTGATCGTGAACAGGATATCCCCGGAGCGCGGAAGGCGGCGCAGCGTCTGCCGCTCCACCCGCACGAAGGCGTCCGATCCGTCGCCGGCGGAGAACCAGTCGCGCGGCCGCGACTTGGACTCCGGGTGGTGCAACTGGTCGTCGGCATAGAGCGACCAGTTGATCCGCCATGTCGGCATGTCGACCTTCAAGGTCTCGAAGATCCTGTTCATGCGGACGCCGAGCCGCTCCTTGTAGCCCGGCACGTGCTCGTGGACGCCGTCGAGGGTCTGGCCGAACTTCTCGCGGAGCGACCAGGCGGAGGGAAAGCAGAGCGCCGCGGCGGCGAGCCGGTAGCCCCCATCCCCCGCCCGCATCAGAACGAGATCCTCCTGCACCAGACGTGCCGCTCGCATCAGCGCCGGCTCGTCGTCGTCGCCGAGCGCGACCCTGACGCCGGCCGATGGAACCGTGAGGGATTTCCCGTCACGCCCGTAGAGGTCCGGAAAGCACGTCTCGAGATGCCCCGCGAGGAGATCGAGAGTCTCGGCCTGCGCCGCCTCGGTCCCGTCTTCCGCCGCGAAGACGACTTCCGGGCGCTCGGCCAGCAGACGCTCCTTCTCGCGCAGATGCCGCACGAGATGCCCGTCCGGCTCGATCCACCGGCCCAGATCGAGCGGCTTCAGGCCGATCGAGAAGGGCCGGCGGGAACCGTCATAGGGGGTATAGGCAAGCGCTTCAGCCAACTGCGGACTCCGTCGGGGCGGACATGGGATGCCCCATTGAGCCGGAATCCGCCGGTGAAGCGCAAGGCCGCTATTCCTCGAGCGCCTCCAACTCGTCGATCAGGCCCTCGATCACCGTCAGGCCCTTCGACCAGAAGGCCGGTTCCGCCGCATCGAGGCCGAACGGCGCGAGCAGCTCCGAATGGTGCTTCGAGCCGCCGGCCTTCAGCATCTCGAAGTAGCGCTGCGCGAAGCCGTCCTCGCTCTCCTGGTAGATCGCGTAGAGCGAGTTCACGAGGCAGTCGCCGAACGCGTAGGCGTAGACGTAGAACGGCGAGTGGATGAAATGCGGCACGTAGGCCCAGAAGGTCTCGTAGCCGTCGCCGAGATTGATCGCGGGGCCGAGGCTTTCCGCCTGGACCTCCATCCACATGCGGTTGATCTCCTCGGCGGGGACCTCCTCCTGGCGGCGCGCCTCATGCAGCTTCCGCTCGAACACGTAGAAGGCGATCTGCCGCACCACGGTGTTCAGCATGTCCTCGACCTTCGCGGCGATGAGCGCCTTGCGCTCGGCCGGCTCGGCCCGCGACAGGATCGCGCGGAAGGTCAGCATCTCGCCGAAGACGCTGGCGGTCTCCGCGAGCGTCAGCGGCGTCGGCGCCATCAGCGGGCCCTGCGGGGCAGCGAGCACCTGGTGAACGCCGTGGCCGAGCTCGTGGGCGAGCGTCATCACGTCCCGCGGGCGCCCCTGGTAGTTCAGGAGCACGTAAGGGTGCGCGCTCGGCACGGTGGGGTGGGCGAAGGCGCCGGGGGACTTGCCGGGCTTGGTGGGCGCGTCGATCCAGCCCTTCTCGAAGAAGGGCTTCGCGATGTCGGCCATCTGCGGATCGAATCCCGCATATGCCGAGAGCACGGTGTCGCGCGCCTCCTCCCAGCGATAGGTCTTCTGCGGGGCCTTCGGCAGGGGTGCGTTGCGGTCCCAGAACTCGAGCCTGTCCTTGCCGAACCACCTCGCCTTCAGGGCATAGTAGCGGTGTGAGAGGCGCGGATAGGCCTCGCGCACGCTCGTCACGAGGGCATCGACGACCTCGCGCTCGACGCGGTTCGCGAGATGGCGCGAATCCGCCACGTCCTTGAAGCCGCGCCAGCGGTCGGAGATCTCCTTGTCCTTGGCGAGCGTGTTCGTGATCAGCGCGAAGGTCGGCAGGTGCTCGCGGAAGGTCCGCACCATCGCCTCCGCCGCCTTGCGGCGCGTCGCCTCCTCGGGATCCTGCAGCAGGTTGAGGGTCGGCTCGAGCGGCAGTTCCTCGCCGTCGACGTCGAACCGCAGGCCCGCCATCGTCTCGTCGAAGAGCCTGTTCCAGGCGCCACGGCCGGTCACGGACTTCTCGTGGAAGAGCTGCTCCAGCCTGTCCTCGAGCTGGTAGGGCCTCTCCTTGCGCTCGTCCTCGATCCACGGCCGGTAGTGGGCGAGCTCGGGGTCCGCCATCGCCGCCTCGATGCGCTCGTCGGAGATGCGGTTCAGCTCGAGCGGGAAGAACAGGAGATGGAGCCCGGCGTTCGTCAGCTTCTCCTGCACGTCGCCGTAGAACTTGGCCCGCGCGGGATCGCTCACCTGCAGGGCGTGCTGCAGCCCAGCATAGGAGATGAGGCGCCCCAGAAGGTCCTGCAGGGCCTCGAACTCGCGGATGGCGCCGGCGAGTTCGGCGGCGCCGGTCTCGGTGTCGAGAAGGCCGTCGAGCCTGCCCTTCCACCGCTCCTCGAACGCGACCGATTCGTCGAGCGACCGCGCGAGATCGCGCTTCACCTCGTCTGAATCCATCGCCGGATAGAGGTCGTCGAGGTTCCACTCCGGCAGCGCCCCGAGGTCGGGGGCGGTTCGGCGGGGCTGGATGGCGGCGGTGGCTTCGCTCATGGATCTCAACATCATTCCTGTTCGGACCGTCGCTTCGCTTCTAGCAGCTCGGCGGGTGATCGGCGAGAAAGTCGCCCCGGCAGAGGTCCCGGGTCCGGTCGTGGCGGAATTGCTTAAGAAGACCTTTACCGATCGACCGGAAGGATGTGGGGCCGGCGCTGCTCGCCGACAATCGCCTTCACGCGAATTCATCGGGGAGATTGATGGCCGAACGCATCCTCATTGTCGACGACGACCCCGTTCAGCGGCGGATTCTCGACAGCGCGGTGCGACGGCTCGGATTCCGCTCGTCCGTGGCGGAGGATGGCGAGCAGGCGCTCTCCATGCTGTCGCACGACGCGGGCGACGTCGACCTCCTGATACTCGACCTCGTCATGCCCGGTCTCGGCGGCCTCGAGGTTCTGGAAAGGCTGCAGGCCTTCGACTCTCGACCGCCCGTGATCGTGCAGACCGCCCATGGCGGCATCGACACGGTGGTCTCGGCCATGCGCGCCGGCGCCGCCGACTTCGTGGTGAAGCCGATCAGCCCCGAGCGGCTCGAGGTCTCGATCAGGAACGCGCTCAAGGTCAACGCGCTGCAGGGGGAGATCGTCCGCATCCAGCGCAAGGCGGAGGGGCGCCTCACCTTCCGCGACCTGATCACGAGAAGCCCCACCATGCGGCGGGTCATCGAGCTCGGCGAACGCGCGGCCGCCTCGAACATCCCGATCATCCTCGAGGGAGAGAGCGGGGTCGGCAAGGAGGTCATCGCGCGTGCGATCCAGGGGTCCAGCAACCGCGCCGGCAAGCCGTTCGTCGCCGTCAATTGCGGAGCCATCCCGGAGAACCTCGTCGAGAGCACCCTGTTCGGGCACGAGAGAGGCGCCTTCACCGGCGCGACCGAGCGCAGGATCGGCAAGTTCGTCGAGGCCGACGGCGGAACTCTGTTCCTGGACGAGGTGAGCGAACTGCCGCCGGATGCCCAGGTGAAGCTCCTGCGGGCGCTGCAGGAGGGCGAGGTAGACCCCGTCGGCGCACGCAAGCCGGTCAAGACCGACTTCCGCCTCATCTCCGCCACCAACCGCTCGATGATCGAGATCGTCCAGCAGGGTGCCTTCCGCGAGGACCTGTATTACCGGCTGAACGTATTCCCGATCATGATCCCTCCCTTGCGCGAGCGGCCGGAGGACATACCGAGCCTCGTCCAGCACTTCGCCACCCGTTTCGCGGCGGAAGAAGGCAAGCGGATAGACGGGGTCAGCCCGCGAGCGATCGAGCTCCTGATGCGCCACCGCTGGCCCGGAAACGTGCGACAGCTCGAGAATGCCGTGTTCCGCGCCGTCGTGCTGGCCGACGGACCGGAGGTCGGGATCGAGGCCTTCCCCCAGATCGCCGCGCAGGTGCCGGATCTGGAGCCGGACGATATCGCGACCGCGCAACTGCGCGAGACCGCACAGCGCATGGCGGTGGCGGGGCGGCGGGGCTGGGGCGCCCACCAGTCGCCGGCGCAGCCGCAGGACCTCGCGGGCCCGCGGGTGGGGCTCCTCGACGAGGACGGCGAGATGCGGCCGCTTTCGGACGTGGAGGCCGACATCATCCGCTTCGCGCTCGAGCATTATCGAGGCCGGATGAGCGAGGTCGCGCGGCGGCTCGGCATAGGTCGATCGACCCTCTATCGTCGCGTGCGGGAGCTCGGCCTCGACGCGGCGGAGTAGATCGCGGGCATTTGTTTCCAGTCGACGCGCGCGGGTCGGTACCATTTCGGGCGATTCGTGCGCCGGACCAGCAGGACCTCATGACGAAGACACGCCTCGCCCTGACGCTTCTCGCCATCGGTGCCATCGCCACGACCGGTGCGAACGCGCAGCCGCTCGCCCATCCCGGCCAGACCACGGGCGGCGCCACCGGCGTCGCGGCGGCCCCGGCAGGCCAGCCCGTTTCGTCGCTGATCGAGACGGCGCTGGCCGACACGGCGGCCAAGCGCAGCGGCCGGCTCCTCGCCGATGCCAAGGCGGTGCAGGCCTTCTACGAGGCGCGCGACTTCGCCCCGGTCTGGATCGGCGATCACGGCTTCAAGCGCGGCGCGCGGGAGCTCGCGCGGCGTCTGGCGGAGGCGGGCGACGACGGGCTCGACCCGCTGGCCTACGAGGCGAGGCTGCCCCTTTCCACGGCCGCGGCGCTCGACCTCGCCGCGAGCGAGGTCGAGCTCACGCTGCTCGCGGTGCGCTTCGCCAGAGAGGCGCGGCAGGGGCGGCTCGTGCCGTCCACCCTCGGCGACTTCGTGTCGGCGACGCCCGACCCCTTCGATGCCGGGATCTTTCTCCGGGAGCTCGCGTCGAGCGACGACATCGTGTCGCTCCTCGACGCGCAGAACCCGCAGCATCCGCAGTTCGCCGCCCTCCGGGAGCGGCTGCGCGAGCTGCGCCAGTACACGGGGTCCGTCGAGCCGTCGCGCCCGATCCCCGACGGCCCCAGCCTGCGCCTCGGCATGCGGGACGAAGCCGTGCCCGCCCTTCGCGAGCGCCTCGGCGTCGCGGCCCGTGCCGGGACGGACGATCGAGTCTACGAGCCCGAGCTCGCTGCCGCCGTGCGCGCCTTCCAGAAGGAACATGGCATGACGGTCGACGGCATCGTCGGCCCGCGGACCCGCGAGATGCTGAATGCGTCGACCTCGCTCACGAGCGCCGACATCGTCGCCAACATGGAGCGCTGGCGCTGGCTGCCGCGCGATCTCGGCCGGCACCACGTCTTCGTCAACATCCCCGAGTTCAAGCTCCGCATCCTGCAGGACGGCAGGGAGACCTTCGAGACGCGGGTCATCGTCGGGACACAGACGAACCGCACGCCGCTCTTCAGCGACGAGATCGAGTATGTCGACGTCAACCCGTACTGGAACGTTCCGTCCTCGATCGCGGTCAAGGAAATGCTGCCCGAGATCCGTCGCGACCCCTACTTCTTCGACCGCCGCGGCATCCAGGTGCTCTACACGGGCGACGGCAAGTCGCAGCTCATCGATCCCGTCCGCGTCGACTGGTCGCGCGTGAGCCCCGGCAACATGCCGTTCCGCTTCCGGCAGGTTCCGGGCGAGGCGAACGCGCTGGGCAACGTGAAGTTCATGTTCCCGAACAAGCACGCCGTCTACCTGCACGACACGCCGAACCGGAACCTGTTCTCGCGCTCCGACCGCGCCCTGAGCCACGGCTGCGTGAGGGTGGACGACCCCCTCGCATTCGCCGACGCTCTCCTGTCCGAGGAGCCCAAGCTCAGCGGCGACACGGTCCGGGGCATGATCGGCGGCCGCAACCAGGCCCGCTCGCTCGAGCGCCACATCCCCGTGCATCTGAGCTACTTCACGGTCTGGGCAGGGCCCGAAGGCACGATGAAACGCTGGAGCGACATCTACGGCTACGACCGGGAGATGAAGCGTCTTCTCGGCGCCACAGGCTGACGAGACTTGTGCTGCCCCCCCGAGTCGGGTCAAAGTTTCGCCGCGAAATTGTAACCTTGTGGCAACGTTGCCTTAACCAATACGGGTAAAGGATCCGTCCGAGATGAGGGTGCTGCGCTAACAGTGCCCTTGGTGACACACCGTCGGACAGGGCCGGCCGACAGGCCTGCCAATCGGGGGAAGCGAACTTGCCGATGCGCCTCGCGACCGCGCTGAGCGGACTGGCGCTCCTGCTTGTCTTGTCAGGAGCCTTCAGCACCCCAGCCGCAGCGGAAGACCGCACGCTCACCTTCAAGCAGATGCACACGGGTGAGACGCTGACCGTGACGTACAAGCGTAACGGCAGGTACGATCAGGCGGCCCTCAAGAAGATCAACTACATTCTCCGCGACTGGCGGCGCAACGAAGCCACCAACATGGACCCCGCGCTGATGGACCTCATCTGGGACGTCCGCCGGAAGCTCGGCACGAACGCCCCCGTGCACGTGCTGTCCGGCTACCGCTCGCCGGTGACCAACGCGGCGCTGCGCTCCCGGTCGAGCGGCGTCGCGCAGCAGAGCCAGCACATGCGGGGCCGGGCCCTCGACTTCTTCCTCCCCGGCGTGAACCTGACGCAGCTTCGGGCGGCGGGTCTCCGCGAGCAGGTGGGCGGCGTCGGCTTCTACCCCACCTCGGGTTCGCCTTTCATCCATCTCGACACCGGCAGCGTGCGCCACTGGCCGCGCATGTCGCGCCAGCAGCTCGCGAAGGTGTTCCCGGACGGGAAGACCCTGCACATCCCGAGCGACGGGCGCCCGATGGACGGCTACCAGGTGGCGCTCGCCGAGGCCGAGCGCCGCAAGAGCGGCGGCGGCACGTCCAGCGGTCAAACCCAGTCGCGCGGCCTCTTCGCGGCGCTCGGCGGCGGGCGCAGGTCGAGCGACGATCCGGCTGCGCCGGTCCGCGCGTCCGGCGGCCGCAACTTCTTCGCCTCGCTCTTCGGCAACGCCGGCGAGGAGGACGACGAGGAGCAGGCGACGGGCCGGGCGCCCGCCGCGCGGCCCGCGCCGCAGCGGACTCAGGTCGCCGCCGCGCCGGCGGCACCCGCAGCGGCACCCCGACAGGAGCCGGCTGCGATGCAGGTGGCCGCGGCCAATGCACCGCTTCCGCCCGCCCGGCCGGAGCGCCCTGCCCCGGCGGCCGCGGCGGCCGAACCCGCAGAGGCCGCTTCGGCGCCCGTCGTTCTCGCCGCCAACGTTCCGATGCCGGTCGCACGGCCGGCCATGGAGCCCGCTCTCGAGGCGGCCGAGCAGCCCGAGCCCGCGGCGGTCGCGGCGAAGCTCGACGTGCCGATGCCGCCGGAGCCTCCCAAGGTCGACTCCGTCCTCGTTGCGGCCATCATGCCGCCCGAGCGTCCTCTCATCACCTCCGCGGCGACGCCCCGACAGCCCGCCCGGATCGAGCCGAACATCGTGACGGCGCTCGCGCCGGCCGGTGCCGACGCCAGGCGCGACCTGCCCTTCGACCGCACGTTCACGAACGGCACGCTGACGACGAGCGTCAAGCTCGTGCCGATGGACCTCAGCGTGAAGGCGATCGACGCGGTGGCGACCAGCGCGACGGTCTGGCGCACCGGCAACGGGCTCGGCCTTCGCCATCCGGACCAGCGCGACCTCGAGCCGCTGTTCGAGAGGGCGAGCCATTTCGTCGACAACCGCTTCGTGCCGCGCGGCCCGCTCGACTACGCGAACGGCTTCAAGGGCGCGCCGATCAACCACCTTGCGGTCAAGACGATCGCGCTGGCCGGCAGGCGGTAGCGAGCTTCCCTCTCCCTGGAGGAACGAGAAGGCCGGGCGCGAGGGTCGCGCCCGGCCTTCTCTTTGTGCGTCGGATGAAGATAGGGCCGCCCGACCGGGCCGCGGGCGTCAGCCGAGGCCGAGCGCCTGCTTGTAGAGCTCGAGGATCGCCTCTTCCTCCTCCCGCTCCTGCGGCGGCTTCGCCCGCAGGCGAACGAGCGTCCGCATCGCCTTCGTGTCGAAGCCGCGCCCCTTGGCCTCGGCGTAGACCTCCTTGATGTCGTCCGCGATGCCCTTCTTCTCCTCCTCGAGGCGCTCGATGCGCTCGATGAGCTGCTTCAGTTCTTCTGCGGCGACACCGCTGTCCGTGAGGTCTTCGACCATCTGGTCCTCTCGATAGTTGTCATGCGGCCGCCCTCTCGGCGGCGGGTCTCTGGGTTTGGGGCGAAAAGCGCGCGTCGCGGGATGGGCGGCGCATGACCGTGCCCGACGCCGCGGATGCGTGGATGAAGCCTTGCCTCAGTGGCGATGCGAGGTCTTGAACTGTTCCTGCTGCTCGGGCGTCGCCTCGCTCTGGTGCTTCGCCTTCCACTCCTCGTAGGGCATGCCGTAGACGACCTCCCGCGACTCGTCCTTCGTCATGGAAAGGCCGCGTTCCTCGGCCGCCTCGCGGTACCAGTTCGAGAGGCAGTTCCGGCAGAAGCCACCGAGGTTCATCAGGTCGATGTTCTGCACGTCCGTGCGCTCGCGCAGATGCGCGACGAGACGCCTGAAGGCGGCAGCCTCGAGCTCCGTCCGGGTCTTTTCGTCGATCTTGTCCGTCATGGTGAAGTCTCCTCGCGTCACGCGGCCTGCGACAGGTGTATCTCGTTGAGGTGCGGCGTGCCGGCCAGCGCGTCAAGGAGATCCCCCAGAAGGCCAGCCCAGTGCGCGGCGCCGGCCTCGTCGGCGATCAGGTCCTGGCGCAGCTCGACCAGGGCGTGCGCCAGCCCGCGGCAGGTGCCGTGCCGGTACATGGTGTCGCCCTTCAGCCTGCCGCTGTAGGGCTCGTTGTCGCCGACGGTCAGGGCAGCGTCGCGCGACAGCATGTCGATCATCGGCACGGGCAGGCGCGGATCGCCGTCCCACAGGATGCCGATCTCCCACGGCCGGCGCACGCCTCGCCAGAGAGGTGTGAAGCTGTGGATCGACACGAGCGCCGGCGGCCGTCCCGCCGCGATCGCGGCGTTGATCGCGCCGTCGACCGCCCGGTGATAGGGCTCGTAGTAGCGCTCGATGCGGCGCTGCCGCTCCGCCTCGCCGACCCTCGCATTCCCCGGCACCACGGCGCCGTCCGACAATCGCATGATCAGCGTCGGGTCGTCGGCGCCCCGATTGGGATCGATCAGGAGCCGCGAGAACCGACTCATCACCGCGGGGCAACCCAGTCGGCCGGCCAGCATCCGTGTCACCGCCTCGGCGCCGATGTCGTAGCCGATATGCCGCTCGAGCTCGCTCTCCGTCAGGCCGAGCGTGCCGTACTCCGCCGGCAGGCTGTTCGATGCGTGATCGCAGAGCAGGAGATACGGCGTGTCGGCTCGCCCCTCGATCACCTCGAAGGGCTGGAAGTCGCTCTCTTCCACACGCGCCGACGTGGCGCTTTCTCCACACGCGTCTTGCCTGATGACCATTTCGCCTTGAATTCTTCGTGACGGGGCAGCCGGGCTGCCCTACGAATGCGCGTCTTATAGGACTATCGCGCCGTGCCGGGCAATGCACCCCGGCAGCTTGCGGGGATGCATGGTCGAAGCGACGGGAACCGAGGCCACCGCGCCGCAGGGCGGCACGGGACGGACGGGCGCCGCCTTTCTGGCGGTCGCCGTCGGCGCCGTGGCCATGGGCGCCTCGCCCGTCTTCGTCCGGCTGGCAGATGTCGGGCCCTTCGCCAGCGCCTTCTGGCGCGTCGCGCTCGCCCTGCCCTTCCTGGCGGCCTGGATGATGTGGGAGGAGCGCCTGAGGCTCCGCGCCTTGCCGCGGCGGCTCCTCGCGATGCCGCCGCTCGTGGCGCTCGCCGGCCTCTTCTTCGTCGGCGACCTCGCCTTCTGGCACCTCGCCATCATGAACACGACCGTCGCCAACGCCACCTTCCTCGCCGCCCTCGCGCCGGTGATGGTGGTGCTCGGTGCGTGGCTCCTGCTGCGCGAGACGGTGGGCCGCGAGATCTGGGCGGGGCTCGCGCTCGGCATCGTCGGCGCGGCCTTCCTGCTGGGATCGAGCTACCGCTTCGCCCCCGACCACCTGCTCGGCGACGCCTTCGGCCTCGTCACGGCCCTCTTCTTCGGCGCCTACATCCTGGCTGTGCGGCCGGCGCGGGCGCGCGTGTCGACCGGGGCGCTGCTCTTCGGCTCCAGCGTCGTCACGGCGGCGGGTCTCCTGATCCTCGCCCTCATGACGGAGGCGACGCTCTTTCCCGCGACCCTGCAAGGCGCCGCGGCGCTTCTCGCCCTGGCGCTCGTCAGCCACGCCGGCGGCCAGGGCCTCCTCGCCTTCGCGCTGGGCCACCTGCCCGCCGCGTTCTCGTCGCTCGTCATCTTCGTCGAAGGCGTCGCCGCGGCGGCGCTCGGCTGGCTCGTCCTCGGCGAGCACCTCACCCTCCTGCAGATCTGCGGGAGCCTCTCGATCTTCGCCGGCATCTGGATCGCGCGGCCGCGCGGAAGGACGCGCGAAAGGAGAAGAACCGCCCAATGAACGAAAAATCCCGCGGCTTCCTTCGTGAGCTCTACGACGCGGCCGTTGCCGCCGCCCATCCCGACGTCTGCCTGCCGCCCCATCTTCCCGAGCCGCCGCAGGGGCGGCTGATCATCCTGGCGGCCGGCAAGGCGGCGGGCGCGATGGTGGAGGCGGCCGAGCGGCACTATCTCGACGTCCTCGGTCTCGCCCCCGAGCGCATCGAGGGGGTCGGCGTGACCCGCTACGGCTATGCCGGCCCCACCCGCGTCGTGACGATGGTCGAGGCAGCCCACCCCGTGCCCGACCGCAACGGCGTGGCGGCGGCCGTGGCCGCGCTCGAGCTCGCGGCGAGCGCGGGCGAGGACGACCTCGTCCTCGTTCTCCTCTCGGGCGGCGGCTCGGCGCTCTGGATCGCTCCCCCGATCGGCGTGTCGCTGTCCGACAAGCAGGAGCTGACGCGGCTCCTCCTGCGCAGTGGAGCCACGATCTCCGAGATCAACACGGTTCGCCGCAGCCTGTCGCGCATCAAGGGCGGCCGTCTGGCAGCCGCCGCGCATCCCGCCCGCGTGCTCACGCTCGCGATCTCCGACGTCCCGCACGACGACCCGCTGGCCATCGCCTCCGGCCCCACCGTGGCGGACCCGGGCGATCCGGCGGAAGCGCTACGCATCCTCAACCGTTACGCGATCGAGCCGCAGCCGGCGATCGCAGCCGCGCTCGAGTCGGCGCAGGACCGGCCGGGACCGGGCGATCCTCGCCTCGCCAAGGCGGAGTACCGGCTGGTCGCGGCACCCAATCTGGCGCTCGAGGCGGCAGCCCGGCTTGCGCGCGAGCGCGGGTGGGAGACGACGAGCCTCGGCGCCGACCTCGAGGGCGAGGCCCGCGACGTCGGCCGCGACCACGCGCGGCAGGCGATCAATCTCGTCCGGGAAGGCGCGAAGCCGACGGTACTGCTGTCGGGGGGAGAGCTGACCGTGACGATCGCCGGCGGCGGCCGGGGCGGACCGAATCAGGAATTCGCGCTCGGCCTCGCCATCGCGCTCGACGGCCAGCCGGGCGTCTCCGCCCTCGCGGCGGACACGGACGGCGCCGACGGCGGCAGCGGCGCCGACGACGATCCGGCCGGCGCCTTCGTCTTCCCCGACACGCTGGAAAGGGCCCGAGAGGCTGGGCTCGACGCCGCCGACCACTTGGCGCGCAACGATTCCACCACGTTCTTCGAGGGCCTCGGCGATCTCCTGACCTGCGGCCCCACCCGCACCAACGTGAATGACTTCCGTGCCGTGCTCGTTGACACGGGCGGCAACGGCGATCAACTTGCGCCCGGGGGCCAGCAGACCGACGCGGGATCATGACTGAGAACAACGTTCGATCACAATGCTGCGGGCGCCTCGCGGCCTTGGCCGTGCCGGCTTTCGTCTTCTCCCTCGCCTACCTCGGCCCGACGAAGGCGGAGGCGGACTTCAGGATCTGCAACACCACACCGAGCCGGGTCGGCATCGCGATCGGCTACAAGGACGCCAAGGGCTGGGCGACCGAGGGGTGGTGGAACGTCGAGGCGAATGCCTGCGAAACGCTCCTTCAGGGCAGCCTCGCCGCCCGGTACTACTACCTCTACGCGATCGATTACGACCAAGGCGGCGAATGGAGCGGCGCTGCGTTCATGTGCACCCAGGACCAGATGTTCACGATCAGAGGTATCGACCGCTGCGAGGACCGGGGCTATTTCCAGACCGGTTTCTTCGAGATCGACACTCTCGAGCAGTCGAGCTGGACGGTCCAGCTGACCGACCCCGCCATCGAAGCCAGCGCCGCCCGATGAGGGCTCGCCGCACGAAGATCGTCGCGACGCTCGGTCCGGCGTCGCAGAGCCGGGAGATGCTCGAGCGCCTGTTCGATGCGGGCGTGGACGTCTTCCGCATCAACATGAGCCACACCTCGCACGAGTTCCTGCGCGAGCTCCACGGCCGCATCCGTGCGGTCGAGCATGCGAAGAACCGGCCGATCGGCATCCTCGCCGACCTGCAGGGGCCGAAGCTCCGGCTCGGCACCTTCGCGAGCGGAGAGACGGTGCTCGAGGTCGGGCAGACCTTCAGGCTCGACCAGTCGGAGGAGCCCGGCGACAACAGCCGTGTCGGCGTGCCGATGCGTGCGATCTTCGACGCGCTCGAGGTGGGGCACATGGTGCTCCTCAACGACGGGCGCGTGCGCATCGAGGTGACGGAGACGGGTCCCGATCACGTCGAGGGCATCGTGCGCGTCGGCGGCCGGATCTCCGACCGGAAGGGCATCAACCTGCCCGACACGGTCCTCCCGATCCCGGCCCTGACGGAGAAGGACCGCAACGACCTCGAGGCGGCGCTCAACATCGGCGTCGACTGGATCGCCCTTTCCTTCGTCCAGCGCCCCGAGGACGTCGCCGAGGCGCGCAAGATCACGCGCGGACGCGCCTCCATCATGGTGAAGATGGAGAAGCCGGCGGCGATCGAGCGGCTGGACGAGATCCTAGAGCTTTCGGACAGCCTGATGGTCGCCCGCGGCGATCTCGGCGTCGAGCTGCCGCTGGAGAGGGTCCCCGGACTGCAGAAGCGGCTTACGCGCGCCTGCCGCTATGCCGGCAAGCCGGTGGTCGTGGCGACGCAGATGCTCGAATCGATGATCTCGGCGCCCGTCCCGACGCGCGCCGAGGTGTCCGACGTCGCGACCGCCGTGTTCGAGGGCGCCGACGCAGTGATGCTGTCGGCGGAGTCCGCAGTGGGCGAGTTTCCCGTCGAGGCCGTGACGATGATGGACTCGATCGCCCGCCACGTCGAAAGCGACGCCAACTACCGTGGCATCATCCACGCCCAGCGCGCGACGCCCGAAGCGACCGGTGCCGACGCGATCTCGGCCGCCGCACGCTCGGCCGCGGAGACGCTCAACCTGGCCGCGGTCGTCTGCTGGACCTCCTCTGGCGCGACCGCGCTCCGCAGCGCCCGGGAACGCCCGCTGCGGGCCATCGTCGCGCTCACGCCGAACGTCTCGACCGCCCGTCGGCTCGCCGTGGTCTGGGGCGTTCACTGCGTTCTGACGGACGATGCCAGGGACGAGAGCGACATGGTGCGTCGCGCCTGCCGCATCCTGTTCCAGGAGAAGGTCGCCCGGATCGGTGACCGGGTCATCATCATGGCGGGCGTCCCCTTCGGCACGCCCGGCGCCACGAACATGCTGCGCATCGCCTTCGTCGGCGACGAAGACATCGGCGACTGAGGATCAGGCCCCGGCCTCGCGCCGAGCCGCCGCATCGGCGGCCGGCGGCACGGCGATCGCCCAAAGCTCCCGGAGGACGAGATCCGGGCACGCGTGGTGCGGCATGTGCCCCACCCCCTCCAGCCAGACGAGGCGGGCGTTCGGAATCTCCTGCGCCAGGGCTTCGGCGTGCAGCCATGGGGCGACCGTCTGATCGCGGTCGCCCTGGACGATGACCGTCGGCACCGCGATGCGAGGGTAGTCTCCCCTCGCCCTCTCCACGAAATCCTTGAGGACCGCGAGATCCTGCGAGGTGGAACGGAAGGCGGCGGGCCGGAGCGTCAGAGGCACGGCGGCCCGCTCGGCGTAGTCCGGCGTCTGCCGGCCCGGCCGGAACGTGTTCGCGACGACGCGGGGCAGGATACGCTCGGCCACGGGTATGACGATCGTGCGGACGAAGATCGGGCCCAGGACAGGCGTGGCCGCGAGCCTGTAGTACCAGCGGATTCCCCCCGGCCAGGGATGGCTGGCGGGCCCGAGCAGCATGAGCGCTCTCGTGCGGGAGGGATGGCGCAGGGCGATCTGCAGTGCCGTCGCCGCGCCGAGCGAGTGCCCGATGATCGCGGCCTTCTCGATCCCGAGCTCGTCCAGCACCCTCACGACCCGGTCCGCCTGCTCGTCGGGATGCGCGACGGCCTTGCCCGCCGGCCGGCTGCTCCACCCCGCGCCGGGGCGGTCGACCGAGACGAATCGGAAGGCCGACAACCCGTCCGGCGGAAAGGCCGTGAAGGGATCGAGCAGGCTGCCCGAGGCGCCGTGCAGGTAGAGCACCGCCGGGCCGTCGGCGGGCCCGCGCTCCTCGAAATGGAGCGACGTGCCGTCGGGCAGGTCCAGAAACCGGCCGGTCGGAGGATAGCGTCTGGCGATGGCCCGCGCGCGCAGCGCGCTCCAGCCCAGAAGCACGACGAAAGCGGCGGCGACCGCCGCCGCGACGAGCAGAATGTGGGAAGAGGTCACGAAGTGTCGGTACTCAGATCGGCAGGCCGTCGACGCTCTTCGAGAGGCGGTTGACCCGCTCCTCCGCGCCGTCGAGGTATGGATGCACGTCGAGCGCCCGCCGGAAGGCTTCGAGGGCGGGGCCGTCCTGGTCGAGCTCGTCGAGGACGAGCCCAAGCCCGTTCAGGGCGCCGAAATGGCGCGGCTGAAGCGCCAGAACGCGGCCGATGTCGTTCAGCGACCTGGCATAGTCATTACGCAGGTAGTGGAGGGTGGCGCGCCGGTTCCAGCCCTCGGCATATCCCGGCGCAATCGTCACCACGCGGTCTAGGTACAGAAGGGCGCGATCGTGCTCCTTGGCGGCCATGGCCTCGGCCGCCCGGTTCATCAGGAGATCGACCGTGTCGCTGCCCGACCTCGACCAGTTCGCGAGGATCCGCCGCTCGATCCGGCCCGCGCCTTCGGGCGAGGCAGACTCGGACAGGCGATCGAGCAGAAGCTCGACTTCGGGCAGGTCATCCCGCGAAACCCGGCTGTCGGCCGGCGCGGCGAAGACGACGCCGCCAATGGCGCTGACGGCGACGATCGCAGCCGCGGCGAGGCGCGAGGCGCGTTTCAGTCTGTCGACGACACGACGAAGCATGGCATCTCACCGCTGACATCCATTGGAATATAGATGGAACAGCGACGGGAGACCGTCAACGCCGGTGCCGGCGCGGCCCGAGCCGGCCGGCTCAAAGCACCGTGATGCAGCCGCGGGTGGCCGTCAGCCCTGGCGGGCCTTGAAGCGGCGGTTCTGCTTGTTGATCACGTAGATACGGCCCTTGCGGCGCACCACACGGTTGCCACGGTGCCGCTTGATCAACGACTTGAGCGAGTTCTTGATCTTCATGACATGTCTTCCGAGATCGAAGGCGGCGGGATCTTCCTCCGGGAACATCCCTCGCAACGAAAGGGCCGGCGACCACGTGGCACCGGCCCGTCCTGTTCAGAGGCCGGAAGCTAGCTGCGCCCCCGCTCTGTGTCAACGGCTGGGCATCGGCGTCGCGGGCCAAGCCGTCGTTTACCGATGGGTAACCACGCCGGCGGGGAGTCGCGCGGCATTTTGAACAAATTTTCCGTACTGCCGTTCATTTTTCGGATGCGGAGGATGCGGCAATGGTTCAGCTCGAAGAGTTCCCGATCGATTGTCTCGCGGGACAGCACATTCTTCTCGTGGAAGACGAGATTCTGCTCGCCCTCGACATGGCTGACGAGTTCGAGCGCGCCGGCGGTGACGTCGAGATGGCGGCCACGGCCCGGAAGGCGCTCCACCTCATCCGCGCCGGTCACTTCGACTGCGCGATTCTCGATTTTCGCATCGGCGACGGCACCTCCCTCCCCGTCGCCGCCGAGCTCGCCGCCCGGGGAGTCCCGTTCTTCTTCGTCACCGCGCAGGGAGAACTGCCCGAGCTTCGCCAGGGTCACCCGGACGCGAAGATCTTCAGCAAGCCGATGATGCCGCACCTGATGCGGCGGGAACTCGAGAAGGTGCTTCAGCGGTCGCGGCCCCAGCACGCCTGACCCGCTCGAAGCCGGCTCGCGCCCCGCTCCAGCGGTCGTCACCGGGAGCTCCGGGCCCTATAATGATAACTCCGGGCCCCATAATGATAATGAATGCGGGCGCCTGGATGCTGGTGCATACAGGCGTCGCCATCTATGGGAAGCTCACGCAGCCGAGGCTGTCTGGAGGGAGGCTGCCTGGATCAACCGGAACCGCGAATGGCCTTTGGACGCAGCAGAACGGATGCGACGGAACGCCATAGGCGCCGCAGCCTGCCGGGCGACCTCGGAGGCGCGTTCGGCGACCTCGGGACGCTGCTTCCCTACGCCCTCGGCGCCGCCACGATCGGCGGGCTGAGCGCCGTCGGGGTCTTTGGCGGGTTCGCCGTGTTCCTGATCGCGACCGGCCTGTTCTACGGCATTCCGATCGCGGTTCAGCCGATGAAGGCCGTCGGCGCCGTGGTGATGACCGGCGGCCTGTCGCCTGCCGAGGTGCTGACCGCCGGAGTGGCCATCGGCGGGACGATGCTCGTTCTCGGCGCGAGCGGGCTCGCGGTCCGGCTCGCCCGGCTCGTCCCGCAGTCCGTGACGACGGGCCTGCAGCTCGGCCTCGGCCTGGCCATGATCTCGATCGGGCTGACGCTGATGGCCGGCATGCCGTGGCTGGCGGCGGCGAGCGTCGCATTCCTGATGGCGGCGCTGCGCTGGCCACGGGTGCCGTCCGCCGCGGTGCTGGTCGTCGGGGCGGTCACCTGGGGCATACTGTTCCCGCAGGGCGAAGCGACGACCACCGCCAGCCAGGTGTGGGGCATGCCTCCGCTGCCCTCCCCGGCCGAGATCTGGAGCGCCATGACGCTCGCCGTGCTCCCGCAGCTCGCCCTCACGCTGACGAACGCCGTGATCCTGACCGCCGCGCTCTCGCGCGACCTCTTCGGCGTCCGCGCCCACCGCGCGAACGAGCGCAACCTGTCGCTGACCACCGGGATCTTCAACCTGCTCCTCGCGCCCTTCGGTGCCCTTCCGATGTGCCACGGGGCGGGCGGCCTTCAGGCGCAGTGGCGCTTCGGTGCGCGCAGCGGCCTCGCCCCGGTCGCGCTCGGCGTCGGAATTCTCGTCCTGCTCGTCGTCTTCGGGGCGCAGATCGTGACCGCTGTCGCCGCGATGCCGATGGCTGTCCTCGGTGCGCTTCTCGCCTTCGCCGGCGCCGACCTCGCCACGTCGAAGCGTCTGTTCGACGCCAGGCCCCGCTGTTGGCCGACCATCGCCGTCGCAGCGGCGCTCACGCTCTTCCTGGACGCCGCCTGGGGCCTCGCCGGCGGCATCCTGACCGAGAAGCTGACGGACACGCTCGTCCGCCTGCGCCGCGACCGCGCGGCCGGCCGCACCGGCCTCTGAGGCTCACGTCTGCGCCAGCCCGACCTCGCGCACCGGCGGCGCGACCGGCGACCGCGCGAGGTCGTTCGCCGCGGCGCGCAGCCGGGCCGCGAGGATCCGATCCAGCGGCCCCGGCCTTCCGAGTAGGTAGCCCTGCACCTCGTCGCAGCCGAGCCTTTCGAGAAAGGCCAGCTGGGCCTCCGTCTCCACGCCCTCGGCCACCGTCTGCAGACCGAGCACGTGGGCGAGCCTGATCATCGCCTCCACGATGAGGCGGCTGTCCTCGCTATCCTCGAGATCGCTCACGAAGCTGCGGTCGAGCTTGATCTTGTGGACCGGGAACTTCTTGAGGTAGGCGAGGCTCGTGTATCCCGCGCCGAAATCGTCGATCGCGAGCCCCACCCCCTTCTCCGACAATTGATTCAGGGTCTGCAGGGTCGTTCCGCTGTCCTGCATCAGGACGGTTTCCGTGATCTCCAGGATCAGGCGCGAGGGGTCCAGGCCGGAGATCACCAGCGCCTGTTCGACGACGGTGGCGATCTCGCTCCGGAACTGCGCCGGCGACAGGTTGACGGAAACGCAGGCACCCGCGAGCGCGCCATCCCACGCGGCTGCATCGCAACATGCCTGCATGAGGACGGCCTTCCCGATCTGGTTGATGAGGCTCGATTCCTCGGCAATCGGTATGAAGATCGCCGGCGATATCGGACCGAGTTGCGGATCGGTCCACCGGGCGAGAGCCTCGAGCGCGAGCACCCGCCGGTCGGCCAGCCGGACGATGGGCTGGTAATGCACTTCGATCCGTGACGTTGCGACCGCCAGCCGCAGCGCGCGCTCGATCTGCCACCGCCTTTCGGCCTCCTCCAGGAGCGTCCGATCGAAGAGGCGCAGCGAGCCCGGTCCGTCGCGCTTGGCGCAGTAGAGGGCGAGGTCGGCCGCCTTCAGGAGCTTGTCGATGGCCTGCCCGTCGCGAGGGTAGATCGAGACGCCGCCGCAGCCGCTGATCGACAGCTCCCTGCCATTCACGAAGGCCGGCCGGCCCACGCAGGCCATGATGACCCGGGCGAGGGCATCCACCTCCGCGCCGTCCCTTCCGTCGATGGGAAAGGCCAAGGCGAATTCGTCACCTCCCACCCGGGCCGCGACTGCTCCGGCGGGGGCCGCTTCCCGCAGCCTGGCACCGACAATGCACAGGACGGCATCACCTGTGTCGTGGCCATGGTGATCGTTGATCTCCTTGAAGCCGTCGAGATCCGCGACCAGGAGGACACAGCTCCCCCGCCGCTCCCGCGCACAATCCACCATCGCCCAGAGCCTGGACTGGAACGCCGCCCGGTTCACGAGCCCGGTCATCGGGTCGTGCTCCGCAAGAAAGCGGATGCGCTCCTCCTGCTCGAGCTTCGCCGTGATGTCGGTGGCAACACCGCGATATCCCCTGAAGCGCCCCGCGCGATCGAAGACCGGCACGGCGGAGACGTGCCAGGTCAGCACGTCTCCGTCCGCCGTGCGCACGCGACGACGAAAGTCCCGGAACGGCCTCTGCAAGGACAGGTCGCGGAGGTGCTGCGCCCACTCGCGCGTCTGCGTCTCGGCACTGGTCAGCGCATCCCAGCGCGGAAAGCAGAAGCGGGCGCCCGTGCCGCTCCCGTCGCCGCCGGATTGCCGGCCGCACCGCCCGCCCTCGGAGACGAACGACATCACCAGAGCGGCATCGGTTTCCCACAATATGTCGGAGGCACTGGTCGCGAAGTGGCGGAAACGCCGCTCGGCCTTCCGGGCGATTCGCGCCTCGAGCAGCGACATCGTCAGGAGCATCAACGTGACGATGAAGAAGCCGCCGACCGTCATGGAGTGTTGCCGGCCCAGGCTCATGATGCCGCTGCGGGTCTTCTCGTAGAGGCGATGGCGCTCGACCTGAAATCCGACGAGCAGGGTTTGAAGATCCGTCTCGAGCGGCTCGAGTTCGGCGTCGACCTCGGCCAGAAGGTCCATCCTGCCCCAGGCGTCGGGAAGGGGCTGCAGCCAGTCGTCGATGCGGCTCAGAACCTCCTCGGCCCGTCCGCGCACCGTGCCGACCGTCGTGCCCCCGATGTCGATCGGCAGCATGAGTTCGGTGTCGAGCAGCGGGACGCGGCTCCAGAGAATGTCGAAGCGCATCTGGACGTCGGCCCAAGGCACGGCAGGGATCGCCGACAACGTGCCTCGCGAAGGCCTCGCGGAAGCGAGAGACCTCGACCCGCGCCTGCAGCACGGGCCAGGCCGTCGCCGCCTCGTAGCGCTCCGCCTCGGCACGGGTGGTGTCTTCGAGCGAGGCATTGCGCATGACGACGGTGCCGAGCAGGACGAGCAGGCTCAGCAGGACCGTGTAGACGAGGGGCCTGATATTCATTCGACCGCGCCGGCGCCCGCTACTGCGCCCGAAGGACGTGAAGCTGCCAAACAGACACGGCCATGACATCGCCGTTCACGAGCTCGGGGCGGCGTGACCACGGGAACACGATCCAGCAGGGCCCCTTCTCGCGCACGGAGATCGGCATGCCGTCGATCTCGCACGCAAGGAAGGCATCCCAGCTCTCGGCCTTCGAGACGTCGAGATCTGCCCGGTAGTCGTTCAGCGCGATGGCCTGGACGATGTCCGACCTGACGCCGGCATAGCGCAGCACCTTCGCCAGCGGCACTCCCCCGAAGGAGACGACCTTCTGGTCCCACGGTGTCGCGGTGGTCAGGCTTTCCCAACCGAGGGATTTGAGCTCATGGACGCCGAGCACCAGGGTTTCGTTCTGGCGCGGATTCTCGATCCGGACAGTCGCGGCGTTCGCCTCCACTTGCGAAACATCGCCGAGAGAAATGAAAATGACGGCCGCCGCAAACGCGATTCTCGCCAATTTTGCCGCGCGCATGTGGACCTCCCCTGCCTGCAGGACCGACACCTCGATCACCCTCTAATGCGGCTCCCGCGGGTTTCCGCATGCTGAAGAAACGTCCGGACACTCCGACAGCGTAAATTTTGACTTTCCAGGATCTGGCGCAGCCGAGGACGGATCCTTCGGCAGGCAGACGCTCGATGCCCAAGAGCTTGGCCGGCGCCCCGACACATCGGAGGGTCCACCCTCGCTCACTTCACAATCCCGTCACTGCCTGGTCCGGCCTGCGCGTGCCCCCGTTCCGGTCTATACTAGGCTCACGAATAGGGCCGGGCGCGCCATCCAATCCACCAAACGCACCCCCAACGGAGTTCGAATGACCAGCCGGCAGGATCTGCCAAAGGAACAGGAACGACGTCCGGGTATCCTCCGACTCCTGGTCATTCTCGTGTGCGTTGCCGCCGGAGCGGCCGCGGGGCTGTTCGGGAGCGGCGCGGTTCTCGATCACCTCGCGCCCGAGAAGGCCGATGCGCGGGGCAGTGGCGGCCCCGTCGGCCGCACGACCCTCGTGGCGACCACACGGCCGGGCAGCTCCGTCGTCCGTGAAACGGCCGAGGCGGTGGGAACCGTCGAAGGGGTGCAGGCCGTCGAGATCGTGCCGATGGCGGCGGGCCGCGTCGTCGAGATAGCCTTCAGGGCCGGGCAGGAGGTCGAGGCGGGCGAGCTTCTGGTTCAGCTCGACGACCGGGCGCAACAGGCGCAGCTCAAGGAAGCGCAAGCCACACTTGCCGAAGCGCAGCAGGCCTTCGAGCGGGCGCAGGCACTCCAGCAGGGGAACTACGCTCCGGAGGCACGGCTCGAGGAGGCCCGGGCGACGATGCTGCGCGCCGAGGCCGCGGTCGATCGGGCCGAGAACGAAATCGAGGACCGGCGCGTCGTGGCCCCGTTTGCCGGCACGACCGGCCTCGTCGAGGTGACGACGGGCCAGCGGGTCGACACCGGCACCACCATCACCTCGCTCGACGACCTGTCGGAGGTGGAGGTCACCTTCTCGGTGCCGGAGCTGTTCTTTCCGCGTGTGAGGCGAGGCATGCCGGTCGTCGTGACGAGCCGTGCCTACGGCTCACGGAGCTTCGAAGGCCAGGTGAGCGAAGTCGATGCGCGCATCTCGCCGCGGTCTCGCGCCTTCCGCGTCCGCGCGACGATCCCCAACGAGGACGGCTCCCTGCGCACCGGAATGTTCATGTCGATCCAGCTCGTGCTCGAGGAGCGCCAGGCGATCACGGTTCCGGAGGAGGCGGTGATCAGCGAGGGCGATTCCAACTACGTCTTCACCGTCGCGGGCAATCAGGCGGAGAAGCGGCGCATCCGCACGGGGATCTGGCGCGACGGGCACGTCGAGGTCCTGGAAGGTCTTCAGGCCGAGGCTTCGATCGTGACGAGCGGCATGCAGGGACTGCAGGACGGGGCGCAGATCCGGCTGAAGGAAGCCAGCGACGGTGCCGGAGAAACGGCCGCGAGGTCGGGATGACTCTTTCGGAGCTCAGCCTGCGCCGGCCGGTTTTCGCCACCGTCGTGAGCCTTCTCATCATCGTCGGCGGCCTGTCCGCTCTCCTGACGGTCCCGGTCCGGGAGCTGCCGGAGACCGAATCGGCCCAGATCACCGTCAGCGTCGGCTACTCCGGCGCCGCTCCGGAGGTCGTCGACGCCCAGATCACGACCGTCATCGAGGGCGCAATCGCCGGTATTGCGGGCGTCGAGACGATATCGTCCGAGAGCGAGCGCGGCTCGAACCGTACCGTCATCGAGTTCTCCGCCGGACGCGACATCGACCAGGCGGCGAACGACGTGCGTGCCGCGGTTTCGCGCGTCGTCAACCAGCTCCCCGACAGCGCCGACCAGCCGCGCGTCCGCAAGAACAACGACCAGTCGAGCCCGGTCGTGTGGCTCACGCTGACGAGCGACCGGATGACGCCGCCCGAGCTGAGCGACTATGCGAGCCGGTACCTCGTCGATCGTCTGGCGACCGTGGACGGGGTGGCCGACGTCAACCTGTACGGCGAGCGCGCCTTCGCCATGCGGCTGTGGCTCGACCGCGAGGCGATGGCGGCGCGCGACGTGACCGTCGGGGATATTTCCGCGGCCTTGCGTGACAACAATGTCGAGCTTCCGGCCGGCCGGATCGAAACGGCGGGGCGACAGTTCCAGGTCCGGACCGCCACGCGGCTCTCGACCCCGGAGGAGTTCAGCCGGCTGACCGTCAAGACGATCGACGGCTATCCGGTCCTGCTCGGCGATGTCGCCGAGATCGAGCGCGGCGTCGAGAACGACGATTCGACCTTCCGCGGCAACTTCCGGACGGCCCTCGGCCTCGGCATCCTGCCGCAGTCGCAGTCGAACACGGTCGACATCTCCAACGCCGTCCGCACCGAGATCGAGGCGGTTCGGGCGAACCTGCCGGAGGGCATGTCGCTCGAAGTGTCGAACGACGACGCCGTCTATATCAGGAACTCGATCGCCGAGGTCCTGAAGACCCTCGGCATAGCCGTCGTCCTCGTCGTCGCGGTGATCTTCGCCTTCCTCGCCTCCTTCCGGGCGACGATCGTGCCGGCCGTGACGATCCCCATCGCCCTGATCGGCGCCTGCGCCGGGATCGCGCTCTTCGGCTTCTCGATCAACATCCTCACGCTGTTCGCGCTGATCCTGGCGATCGGCCTCGTCGTCGACGACGCGATCGTGGTCCTCGAGAACATCCAGCGGCGGATCGAAGAGGGCGAGGACCGGCTCGTCGCGAGCGCGCTGGGATCGCGGCAGGTGACCTTCGCGATCCTGGCCACCTCCGCGACGCTGATCGCGGTCTTCGTCCCGATCTCATTCCTCCAGGGCCAGGTCGGGCGGCTGTTCTCCGAGTTCGGCCTCATCCTCGCCATAGCGGTCGCCGTTTCGACCTTCGTCGCCCTCTCGCTGACACCCGTCCTCTGCGCCGCGCTCCTGCGCGACACGCCCGAGCGAGGGCTGCTCGAGCGTCTGGTCGACCGCGTGACGGCGCTCACGAACGCGATCTACCGGCGTCTCCTCCGCGGCGCCCTCGCGGCTCCCTATCTCGTAATCGCGATCGCCGCCGTGATCGGCGCAACCTCCGTAGAGCTGTACCAGCGCCTGCCGAAGGAGCTGACGCCGCAGGAGGATCGCGGCGTCTTCTTCGTGTCGATCACGGCGCCCCAGGGCTCCAATCTCGCCTACACCGACCGGGCGACGCGCCAGGTGGAGGAGGTGCTCAGACCCTATCTCGACGACGGCACCGCGACGGCCCTGATCTCGATCGTCGGCCGGTGGGGCGAGCTCCGCCGTGCCTTCGTCGTGGTTCGCCTGCCGCCCTGGGCGGAGCGCGAGCGGAACGTGCAGGACATCATCTCGGAGCTGCGGCCGAAGCTCGGCGCGATCACGGACGCGCGCGCCTTCCCCATCGCACCCGCTGGTCTCGGCCTGCGCGGCGCCAGCAATCCGCTCCGCGTCGTCGTGGGCGGCCCGAACTTCGACGAGGTCGAGGCCTGGAGCGCCACCCTCGAGGAGCGGATGCGCGCCGACGAGCGCCTGACGGATGTCGAGCGCGACTTCCAGGAGAACCAGCCGGGCTTCAACGTCACGGTCGACCGGGATCGGGCACGCGACCTCGGAATCGACGTGCGCACGATCTCCGAGGCGCTGCAGACGCTCTTCGCCTCGGCGGAGGTGACGGAGTACACCGACCGCGGACGCCAGTATCCCGTGATGCTGCAGGCGCGGGAGGAACATCGCAGCACGCCGGCCGACCTTGCGAGCGTCTTCGTCCGCGCGCCGGACTCCGGCGAGCTCGTGCCGCTCAGTGGCCTGATCGAGCTTCAGGAACGCGCGTCCGCCGCCGCCCTGAACCGGCACAACCGCCTGCCGTCCGTCGAGATCCAGGCAGGTCTCGCCGAGGGCACCGACCTCGGCCAGGCGATCGACATCGTGCGGCAGATCGCCGACGCGGAATTGCCGGGCGGGGCGACGATCAGCTTCAGCGGTCAGGCGAAGGAGTTCCTCGAGACCTCGCAAGGCGTGGAGATCGTCTTCGCGCTGGCGTTGCTGATCGTCTATCTCGTCCTGGCCGCCCAGTTCGAGAGCTTCATCCACCCGGTCGTGATCCTGCTCTCCGTGCCGCTCGCGGTATCGGGCGCGTTCCTGACGCTCCTGCTGACCGGAATCTCCCTCAACATCTACAGCCAGGTGGGGCTCGTTCTGCTCGTCGGGCTCGTGGCGAAGAACGGCATCCTCATCGTCGAGTTCGCGAACCAGCTGCGCGACGAGGGCATGACGGTCCGCGAGGCGATTCTGGAGGGGTCGGTGCTGCGGCTCAGGCCCATCATGATGACGGTGATCTCGACGCTGCTCGGCGCCCTGCCCCTCGCCATCTCGACCGGCGCCGGGGCGGAGGCGCGCACGACGATCGGCCTCGTCATCATCGGCGGCTTCGCCCTCGCCTCCTTCCTCACGCTCTTCCTGACGCCGGTGCTCTACGACCTCCTGGCCGGCTACTCCAAGCCGCGCGGTGCGATCGAGAAGCGGCTCAACGCGGCGCTCGGCGAAAGCGGCGGAGTGACCGGCGGAAAGAGCGACGCTCGGCCGCAGCCGGCCGAGTGAGCGCCCGTTGGGCAAGACGGCGGCGGCGCGATATCACGTCGGAAAGTGCCTCAACGGGAGCCGTCCGATGCCCCTCCTCTCGCGACTGCTGACCTTTCTCGCCGGAATAGAGGGTGCAGCCGGCGTCGCCCTCGCGGCGATCGCGACCCATGCGGCCGGTGGGGAGGTGCTGGCGCTCGGGGCCCAGTTCCTGATCCTCCACGCCGCCGGCGCCGTCGCGACCCTCGCCCTGGCGGCGCGGGGGACCGGCGCCGCGCGGGGCCTCATGACGGTCGCGGCGGCCGCGATGCTCCTCGGTGCGGCGCTCTTCTCCGGCGACCTCGCCATGCGCGCGCTGGCCGGGACGAAGCTCCTCTGGGGCACCGCCCCCTATGGCGGCTCGACGATGATCGTCGGCTGGCTCGCCCTCGGCGTAGGCGGCCTTCTCGGCCGGCGCGGCCGCACCGGGAGCGATTGACCGGCAGCCGCCTCGCGGAGGAGAAAGGATCTTCCGCAATCCTCCGAGGAGCAACCGGATGACCACCCCAGCCGATCTCGTCGTCACCAATGCGCGCGTCATCACGATGGACGACGAGACGCCGAGGGCGGAGGCTGTCGCGATCTCCGGCAACCGCATCGTCGCCGTTGGCTCGGACGAGGAGATCGCCGCGCTGGCCGGGCCGGACACGCGCCGCCTCGACGCCGGCGGCCAGACCGTGCTGCCGGGGTTCAACGAGGCGCATATGCACCTCTTCACCGGCGCGGCGGAGCTTCCCCACCTCCACCTCCACGGGGTGCACGGCTTCGAGGCGCTGAGCCGGGCGGTGACGGACTATGCGACGGCGCATCCCGACGAGCGCCTGCTGATCGGCCAGTCGGCCGACTACACGATCCTGTCCGACAGCGAGCCGGTGACGCGGCACCATCTCGACCGCATCCTCCCGGACCGGCCTTTCATCATGTACGCGCCCGACCATCACACCGCCTGGGCGAACACCGCGGCCCTGGAGGCTGGCGGCATCCTGAAGGGCCGCGACGTCGGCGTCGGCAGCGAGATCGTCATGGGCGAGGACGGCCTCGCCGCGGGCGAGCTGCGCGAGCCGCCGGCGATCATGCCCGTCGCCCGGCTGAGCGAGACCGGCGGACGCGAACGGCTGGGCCTCGACACGGGCGGCGAGCCCGATCCCGCGCCCTCGCCTGCCGAGCGCGAGCGCGACCTGCAGGTCCTCAGAGACGGCCTCGCCTATTGCGCACGGCACGGGATCACCTCGATCCAGAACATGGACGGCAACCTCTATCTCCTCGAGCTGCTCGAGGAGTTGCATCGCCAGGGCGAACTGAAGGCCCGCGTGCGCGTGCCGCTGCACATGAAGAACTTCACGCCGCTCGAGGACCTGGAGAAGGCGGTGGCGTGGCGGGAGCGCTTCGCCGACGACATGCTGCGGTCGGACTTCGTGAAGGTCTTCATGGACGGCGTCCTCGATTCCTGGACGGCCGTGATGCTCGACGATTACGCGGATCGACCGGGCTGGAAGGGCGAGCCGCTGTTCCAGCAGGAGCATTTCGACCGGCTGGCGACGGAGGCCGACCGCCGCGGCCTGCAGATCGCCGTGCACGCGATCGGCGACGGCGCGGTCCGCATGGTGCTCGACGGCTACGAAGCGGTCCGGGAGGCGAATGGCAACCGGGATTCGCGCCACCGCATCGAGCATATCGAGGTCGTGCATCCGGACGACGTGAGCCGGTTAGGCTCGCTCGGCGTCGTGGCGTCCGTGCAGCCGGTGCACCCGCCCGGCTCCGCCGGACTGCCGCTGCAGCCGACGGTGTCGCGCATCGGCGAGGCGAAATGGCCCTATGCCTACGCCTGGAAGACGTTGAAGGACGGCGGCGCACGCATGGTGTTCGCGACCGACTGGCCGGTCTCGCCGATCGATCCGATGCACGCGATCCGCGAGGCGCTGAACCGCAAGCCGTGGAAGGAAGGCCTGCCCGACCACCGGCCGACCCTGCACGAGGCGCTCGCCTCCTACACGCGCGAGAGCGCCTGGGTGGAGTTCATGGAGGACCGCAAGGGCAAGCTCGCGCCGGGCTACCTCGCCGACCTCGTCGTGCTCTCGGGCGACGTGGAGCAGGCGCCGGTCGAGACCCTGCACGAGATTCGGCCGGTGACGACGATCTGCGACGGGCGCATCACCTACCAGGCGTGAGAGATCGGGGCGCGGCGGCACATGTCGCCGCGTCCGGCTCGGCCGGGACATGCGACGCCGGCCGGCGCACGGTCACCGGCGGCGGAGCTCGCCTGTGGAAAAGATGTGGATCGCGGGGGGAAGAATGGTGGGCGTACGTGGGATTGAACCACGGACCTCCTCGATGTCAACGAGGCGCTCTCCCGCTGAGCTATACGCCCTGAATTCCGCCTTGCCGTCGTCGGCCAGCGAAGCTGCTTAGCACCACACCCGGGCGGCGTTGTCAACGTACCGTCACGTCGCCGCTGTGCAGCGACCGGCGGGCACGGGCGCCCGTCCGGAAGCGGTGTCGATATATCGCCCCCCGAAGGGCCACGCAAGTGCCGATCGCAAGGTCGCGGGCCGCCTCTCCGCCCTGCCCCTACGGAGGCAGCGCGGACGGTGGGGCGAAAGGGCCGGAGCGGGCTTCCCGCCCCGGCCGCGCCTTCTGTCACTCCGCGGCCGCCTTGCGAGGTTCCTCGAGCGCCGCCTCGATCGCCTGGTCGACCCGCTCGAGCCAGACGAACTCGAGGCGGTTGCGGGCGTCCTCGGGGATCTCCTCGAAGTCGCGCCTGTTGCGCGCCGGCAGCATGACGCGCGTGAGACCGGCGGCGGCGGCGGCCACCACCTTCTCCTTGATGCCGCCGACCGGCAGGACGAGGCCCCGGAGCGAGATCTCGCCCGTCATCGCCGTGTCGCTCCTCACCGTGCGGTTCGTCAGCAGCGAGACGAGCGCGGTGAACATCGCCACGCCGGCGCTCGGGCCGTCCTTCGGCGTCGCGCCGGCCGGCACGTGGACGTGGATGTCGCTCTTCTCGAAGACCGCGGGATCGACGCCGAGGTCGTCGGCCCTGCTCTTCACGAGCGTCATCGCGGCCTGCGCGCTCTCGCGCATCACGTCGCCGAGCTGTCCCGTCAGGATGAGCGAGCCCTTGCCCGGCGCCCTGGTCGCCTCGATGAACAGGATGTCGCCGCCGACGGGCGTCCAGGCGAGGCCCGTCGCCACGCCCGGCACGCTCGTGCGCATGGCGACCTCGTTCTCGAAGCGCACCGGCCCGAGGATCGCCTCGAGGTCGGCGGACGAGATTCGCACATGGCCGGTCTCCCCTTCCGCAATCCGGACCGCCGCGTGGCGGAGCGCCCGGCCGATCTCGCGCTCGGCATTGCGGACGCCGGCCTCGCGGGTATAGCCGCGGATGATCCGGCGCAGCGCCTCGTCCTCGATCTCCGCCTGCTCCGCCTTCAGCCCGTTCGCCTCGAGCTGCCGGCGCACGAGGTAGCGCTTCGCGATCTCGAGCTTCTCGGCCTCCGTGTAGCCGGCGAGCGAGATGATCTCCATCCGGTCGAGAAGCGGGCCGGGAATGGTGTCGAGCATGTTCGCCGTGGCGATGAACACGACGCGCGACAGGTCGTAGGGCACGCCCAGATAGTTGTCCCGGAACGTGGAGTTCTGCTCGGGGTCGAGCACCTCGAGCATCGCCGCCGACGGGTCGCCCTGGATGCCGCGGCCCATCTTGTCGATCTCGTCGAGCATCATCACGCAGTCGCGCGACTTTGCCTTCCGGATGCCCTGGATGATGTTGCCCGGCAGCGCGCCGACATAGGTGCGCCGGTGGCCGCGGATCTCCGCCTCGTCATGCACGCCGCCGAGGGAGACGCGCACGAACTCGCGGCCCATCGCGCGGGCGATCGACTGGCCGAGCGAGGTCTTGCCGACGCCGGGCGGGCCGACGAAGCACAGGATCGGCGCCTTGCCGCTCGGGGCGAGCTTGCGCACGGCGAGGAATTCGACGATCCGCTTCTTGATCTTCTCGAGGCCGAAATGGTCCTCGTCGAGGATCCGGCGCGCCTCCTGGATGTCGATCGTCTTCGGCTCGGGCTCCTTCCACGGCAGCTCGATCAACCAGTCGAGATAGGTGCGGATCATGCCCGCCTCGCCGGCAGCCTCCGGCATGCGCTCGTAGCGGCGGAGCTCCTTCCTCGCCTGTTCCTCGACCTCCTTCGGCATGCCGGCTTCGTCGATCTTCGCCTGGAGCTCGGCCACCTCCTCGCCCTTGCCGTCGCCTTCGCCGAGCTGGCGCTGGATGGCGGCCATCTGCTCGCGCAGCACCGCCTCGCGCTGGCGCTCGTCGAAGGCCTGCTTCGTCTGGCGGCCGATCTCCTGCGACAGGCGCAGCACCTCGATCCGCCCCGAAAGCAGGCGCGAGACCTTGTCCATCCGAGCCGGCAGGTCGACCGTCTCGAGGATCTCCTGCTTCTCCTCGGGCTTCAGGTCCATGTAGGCCGCCGAGAGATCCGCGAGGGCGGAGGCGGAATCGACGTTCTGCACCGCCTGGACGAGCTCCTGCGGCGCCTGCGGCAGGAGCTCCAGCGCCTCGACCGCCTGGCGCTGCAGGTTCAGGAACCGCGCCTCGACCTCAGGCGGCGTCGCATCTGGTTCGTCGATCTGCCGGAAGAAGGCGGCCGGGAACGGCGCGCCCGGCAGGAAGTCGAGAAGACGCACGCGGCTGACGCCCTGGCAGACGACGTGATGCGTGCCGTCGGGCGCGGTGATGTAGCGCACGATGTTGGCTAGCGTCGCCACCCTGTGGAGGTCAGCGGGCTTCGGCTCGTTCACCTCCGGGTCGCGCTGGAGCACGACGGCGATCGGCCGCTCCTCGCGCACCGCCTGCTGGACAGCCGCGACCGAGGCCGGCCGGCCGATCGTGAGCGGCGCGACGATGCCGGGGAAGAGCACCATGTTGCGCACCGGCAGCACGATCAGCGCGTCGGAGGGGATCTTCGGCCCGTTCTGCGCGCCCGCGGCCGCCTCGCCGCCGTTCGGTCTGTTAAAATCGTTCGTATCGGACATGGTTCGGCCTCCTAGCGGGCCTTCGTCAGGGTGAACACGAGGCAGCCGTTCCCGGCGCCGTGGCGCACGGCGTAGCGGCCGGGCGGCAGCGGAATGCGCCGCTCGAAGCGGCCCTGCGGCAGCTCGAGCCGGTGGATCACGGCGTTCCTCAGCTCGGGCGGGAGCACCCGGTGCCCCGCGACGACGAGGACGCCGTCCTCGATGCGCGCCTCGATCTTCTCCGGGTCGACCCCCGGCAGGGCCACGTGCACGATCACCTCGCGATCCGTCTCGATCATGTCGATCGGCGGCTCCCAGGCGGGTGCGCGGGCGCCGCCGGCGGCCCGGAGCTGGAAGAACTGCTGCTGCATGCGCTCCGCCCTGGCGAGCGATTCGAGCGCTTCCGCCAGCATCCAGTTCGCGCGATCCCTCGCCATCTGTGCTCCTCGCGGTCGGGTTGTTGCGTTGCGTGCTATATGGTTGCTCCGGTGCCACAATGCAGGGGCCGCGCCAGAGGTGCCGGCCGCGCCGTGGAGGCATGGCCCTACGTGCGGAGCCAGACCGGGCCGTGCCGGAGCGACGGCACGCAACGCACGAAAGCGCGTTGACAGGCTCCGGCAGCGGCATATTGTTAGCGTACAAACGTAATTCGAGATCGGCAGAGTGCCCGTCATGGCCCCCGAACCGACTGCTGCGGCCAAGGCCGACGACAAGATCCGCTGCGATGCCTGCCCGGTGATGTGCTACATCAAGCCGGGCGCGGTCGGCGCCTGCGACCGCTACGCCAATCACGACGGCGAGCTGGTGCGGGTCGACCCGCATGTCCTCCTCGAGCGCACGCTCACGCAGGGCGGCGACGTCGTCGCCTTCAACGAGCCCGCCGAGGAGTGGGACGGCGACATCATGCCCCGCGCCGACCGTTTCGTGACCGCGATCGGCGCCGGCACGACCTATCCCGACTACAAGCCCGCCCCCTTCATCGTCTCGGCCGCGGTCGAGGGCGTCGACATGGTGACGGTCGTGACCGAGGGCATCTTCAGCTACTGCGGCGTGAAGGTGAAGATCGACACCGACCGCTATATCGGGCCGGAGACGAAGCCCGTGCGGGTCGAGGGCGAGATGATCGGCCACGTGACGAGCGGCGAGTACGGCTCGCAGATGCTCTCGCTCGGCGGCGTCCACCATTTGACCGGCGGATCCAAGAAGGAGGGCCGCGTCACCTGCCAGGCGCTGCTCGACCTCTGCAACGGCAGGCCCGTGGAGCTGGCGATCGACGAGGGCGCCTCGGTCGTCGTGCAGGCCGGCAAGCCACCGGTCGTGAACGGGCAGACGGAGCACCGGATGCGCGTCGGCTGCGGCTCGGCGACGATCGGCATCTTCGCCAAGCAGTGGCACGGCAAGGTCGACGAGGTGGTCGTCGTCGACGACCACATCACCGGCGTCCTCTCCGAGCACCAGGCCGGCAAGCTCCTCGACATCCCGCCGACCGGCATCAAGATGAAGGGCCGCCGCTCGACGCCCGGCCGCTACTTCCAGGTCGCCGAGCCCGGCACCGGATGGGGCGGCACGAACATCTCCGACCCGCTCGAGATCCTGGGGCCCTTCGACGCGAAGGTCGCCTATCCCGGGCTGCGCCTGCTGATGGTCTCGACGACCGGCGAGAACGCCGCTTACTACGAGCTCGACGAGGCGCTGAGGCCGATCGAGAAGGAGATGCCCGCGAACCTGATCGAGCCGGTGGAGCGGATCTCCGAGAACTGCGAGCCGGCGCTCTCGACCGTCGTGTTCATCGGCGGCGCCGGCGGTTCCTTGCGCGCCGGCGTGACGGAGAACCCGGTCCGCCTCACCCGCTCGGTCAAGGAGTCGCTGACGCGCGTGACCTGCGGCGGCGCGCCCGTCTATGTCTGGCCCGGCGGCGGCATCACCTTCATGGTCGACGTGACCAGGCTGCCGGAGAATTCCTTCGGCTACGTGCCGACGCCCGCCCTCGTGGCGCCGATCGAGTTCACGCTGCGCCTGTCCGACTACGAGGCGCTGGGCGGCCACATGGACCATGTCCGGCCCCTCGCCGCGCTGACGGGCGACAGCCGGCGGCACGTGCCGCACATCGCGGGCAATCCCTGGCCCTTCGGGCCGAGCAGCCCGCCGTGGCTCGGTGGCTGAGCCGGCGCCCAGGCCCGAGCGGACGCCGCAGGCAGCCCTCCTGCCCGACGGACGGCGCCTGCACCTGCAGGACGGGCCGATCGACCTGATCGTCGAGGCCTCGGGCGAGGCGGACGCCGTGAAAGCCGCCTATCGCGCCGCCACGAAGCGCCTGCACGGCCTGCTCGACGGGCTGTGCCTCGAACTGCCCCTCCTGCGCAGCGCCTGCGGCGCTGTGCCCGACCATCCCGTCGGCAAGCGCATGCACGCCGCCGTCCTCCCCTACGCGTCCGACGGCTTCATCACGCCGATGGCGGCCGTCGCGGGCTCCGTCGCCGACGAGATCCTGAGCGCGATGATCGAGGCCGCGCCGCTCGCCCGCGCCTATGTCAACAATGGCGGCGACATCGCGCTGCACTTGGTCCCCGGCGAGACGTTCCGTGTCGGCCTCGTCGACCGGCCCGAGCGGCCGGGCCTCTTCGGCAGGAGCGAGATCCGCGCCGGGGACGGGGTTCGCGGCATCGCCACGAGCGGCCGGCGCGGCCGCAGCTTCTCGCTCGGCATCGCCGACGCCGTCACCGTCCTTGCGGCGACCGCCGCCGAAGCCGACGCCGCCGCGACCGTGATCGCGAACGCGGTCGACCTGCCGGGCCACCCGGCGGTGACGCGCAAGCCCGCGCGCGAGCTGCAGCCGGATTCAGACCTCGGGGAGCGTCCGGTGACGGTCGAGGTCGGGCCGCTCGAGCCCGACGAGGTGGCCGCCGCGCTCGACACGGGGCGACGTCTGGCGGAAGAGTTCGTGGCGCCGGGGAGGATCCGCGCCGCAGCGCTCCACCTCGCCGGCCGGACCGTGATCGCCGGCGCGATGCCGAGACTGCTTTCCTGAAGGGAGGACGAGAAGAGATGCCCGATGTCGTCGTGCGCAAGCGCATGCTCACCGTCGAGGAGGTGTTCCACGAAGGCGGGCCGCCGCCCGAGACGCCGCTGAAGCGCGGCGCGATCCTCGTCGCGATCCGGAACCCGTTCGCCGGGCGCTATGTCGAGGACGTCGCCTCCTTCATGGAGGACCTGAAGCCGCTCGGCCTGGAGATGGCGCAGCGTCTCGTGGAGGCGATGGGCGGCGTCGCGGCGGTCGAGAGCTATGGCAAGGGCTCGATCGTCGGGGCGGCGGGCGAGCTCGAGCACGGCGCCCTCTGGCACGCACCCGGGGGCTACGCGATGCGCGAGGTCCTGGGAGGGGCGAAGGCGATCGTGCCGTCGACAAAGAAGGTCGGCGGCCCCGGCACGAGGCTCGACGTGCCGCTGACGCACATCAACGCCTCCTACGTGCGCAGCCACTTCGACGCGATCGAGGTCGGCCTGCCGGACGGGCCGAAGGCCGACGAGCTCGTCTTCGTGCTCGCCATGGCGACAGGCCCGCGCGTGCATCACCGGATGGGCGGCCTCGCCGCCGCGGACGTGAAGGGGGAGGACGGCCTGCGATGAAGGCGAAGATCCGCAAGATCATGACGGTCGTCGAGGATCTCTGCATGGAGATGGGACGGCCGATCGACCCGCCGACGAGGCGCGCCGCCGCCGTCGCGGTGATCGAGAACCCGTTCGCGGGCAGTTACGTCGAGGACCTCACGCCTCTCATGGAGATCGGCGAGGAATTGGGCGCGCTCCTGACGGAGCGGGCCGTCGCGGCGCTCGGCATCCCGGGCGAACGGGCCGAGAGCTACGGCAAGTCGGCGGCCGTCGGCGAGAACGGCGAGCTCGAGCATGCCGCCGCGATCCTGCACCCGAAGATGGGCGCGCCGGTGCGCAAGGTGCTCGGCAAGGGCGCGGCGCTCATCCCCTCGACGAAGAAGCGCGGGGGCCTCGGCACCGTCCTCGACATCCCGCTCGGCCACAAGGACGCGGCCTATGTCCGCAGCCATTTCGACGGGATGGAGGTGCAGATCGCCGACGCGCCGCGGGCGAACGAGATCATGGTCGCGATCGCCGTCACCGATTCCGGCCGCCCCCTGCCCCGCGTCGGCGGCCTGACGACCGGCGAGATCAAGGGCGAGGACGGCCTGCGCTGAGCTGCCTGGCCCGCGGCCCTCTCCCGGGGCCGCGGGTTACCCTACGACGACGCTCGGCAGCTTCTCGGCCGGCGGCGTGTTGCGGCTGCGGGTCGTGCGCACGAGGCCGTCGATGATCGTCATGCCGATGCCGGGCAGGTCGCCGAGGCCGATCGATTCGAGGAAGGTCCGGCCGGCCGTGTGCTGGGCCCTGTCCATGATCACGAAGTCGGCCGCCCTGCCGACCTCGATCAGCCCCGTGTCGAGCGCCCTGAGCCGCGCCGTGTTGCCGGTCGCGAAGCAGAAGGCGATCTCGGCCGGCACCTCGCCGAGGGAGGAGAGCATCGAGACCATGCGCGCGATGCCGAGCGGCTGGACGCCGGAGCCCGCCGGCCCGTCGGTGCCCAGGATCACGCGGTGGAGGTCGCCCATCTCCTTTGCGGTGCGCAGGGCATAGAGCGCGGCGCGCTCGTTGCCGTTGTGGACGAGCTCGAGGCCGCGCTTGCAGCCCTCGCAGATGCAGCGGATCTGGCCGTCCGGCAGCGCGGTGTGGCCGCCGTTGATGTGGCCGACGACGTCGGGATCGACCTCGAGCACGACATCGGCGTCGATGAGGCCCGAGCCCGGGATCGACGGCCCGCCGGTGTGGATCGTCGAGTTGAAGCCGTGCTTCCTCGCCCAGTCGACCATCTTCCGGCCCGTGGGTCCGTCCTTCACCGCGCCGAGGCCCACCTCGCCCAGGAGGTGGACGCCCGCGGCCGCCATCTCCTGAAAATCGTGCTCCTCGAGCTCCGGCTCGATCACCGGCGCGCCGGCCAGCACCTTCACCCCGTGCGGACGGAAATTCGCGAACGCCTTGTGCGCGAAGATCGCCATGGCTTTCAGGCCCGCGACGTCCTTCGGCCGGCCCGGCGTATGCACCTCGCCGGCCGAGATCATCGTCGTGACGCCGCCGTGCAGCGTGCTCTCGATCCAGTTGAGCTGGCTCTGGCGCGGCGTCCAGTCGCCCGCGACGGGATGGACGTGGCTGTCGATCAGGCCGGGCGCGACGACGGTGCCGTTCGCGTCGACGACGGTGTGGGCGTGCTCGAGGTCGAGATCCTTGGCGCGGCCGATGCCCGCGATCCGGCCGCCGATCGCGACGACCGCGTCGGCGTCGAGGACCGGGTTTGCGATGTCGCCCGAGAGCAGGAGCCCGATATTCCGGATGACGAGCTTGTGATCGGGATCGACCGAGGTCTGGGCATCCTGGGCCATGGGCTTCGAAACTCCTCCTGCGCGGCGCCATCGGCGCGGATTGACAAAAGCGGCGTTCCGCCACTAGTCATTCGTACACAAACGACCTATATGTTCAAGCGGCGAGGGAGCGCCGCGGGACGCGCATTTTTTTGCGCGTCGAGTGCGGCCTGCTCCTTGACCCGACGCGGCGGGAAACCCATAACGAACGCAAAATTGTTCCAACGGTGGTGCTCATGGCGGCCTTCTTTGAGGAAAAAGTTCTCGACGTTCGTCACTGGACGGACACGCTCTTCAGCTTCAAGACGACGCGCGATCCGACGTTCCGCTTCCTGAACGGACAGTTCGTGATGATCGGCCTGCCGGTCGAGGGCAAGCCGCTGCTGCGCGCCTACTCGATCGCCAGCGCGAACCACGAGGAGACGCTCGAGTTCTTCTCGATCAAGGTGCCGGACGGCCCGCTGACGTCGCGCCTGCAGAACATCAAGGACGGCGACACGATCATCGTCGGCCGCAAGCCGACGGGCACCCTCGTGCAGGACAGCCTCGAGCCCGGCCGCAACCTCTATCTCCTCTCCACCGGCACCGGCCTGGCGCCCTTCCTGAGCGTCATCAAGGACCCGGAGGCCTATGAGCGGTTCGACAAGATCGTTCTCGTCCACGGCACCCGCGAGGTGGCCGAGCTCGCCTTCCAGGACCGCATCCTGAAGGAGCTGCCGGATCACGAGTACCTCGGCGAGTATATCCGCGAGAAGCTCGTCTACTACCCGACGGTCACGCGCGAGCCCTACCGCAACCGCGGCCGCATCACGGATCTCATCGAGAGCGGCCGGCTGTTCCAGGACCTCGAGCTCGACGATCTCGACCCGGCGCACGACCGCGTCATGATCTGCGGCAGCCCCGCGATGCTGAAGGACACGCAGACGCTGCTGGAGTCCCGCAACTTCCGGGAAGGCAGCCATGGCGAGCCCGGCCAGTATGTCATTGAGAAGGCGTTCGCGGAGCGCTGACGGCGTTGCGGCCGGCCCGGCGAGACACGCGTCCGGAACCTCCGCTAGAGTGAAGCGAGTCGAGGCGGAGGTGCGGGCGAAGGTGAAGGATGGCGGGCCGGTCGACCGGAAGAGCTACAGCCTCGACGAACAGGTGGGCTTTCTCCTGAGGCAGGTGCAGCAGCGCCACACCGCGCTCTTCGCGGAGACCTTCGAGAACGACCTCACGCCCACCCAATGGGCGGTCCTGGCGAAGCTCGCCGAGATCGGCGAGTGCTCGCAGAACCTGCTCGGCCGCCTCACCGCGATGGACGTCGCCACGATCAAGGGCGTCGTCCACCGCCTGCAGCTGCGCGCTTTCCTCGCCTCCCGCCCCGATCCCGACGACCGCCGGCGCCTGCTCATCTCGCTCTCCCCCGAGGGCCGCGCCTATTTCGAGGAGCGGTCGGCGCGAGCCTTCGCCGTCACCGAGGCGACGCTCGCCCCGCTTTCCCCCCAGCAGCGGAAGACCCTCATCGAGCTCCTGAAACAGCTGCGATGACCTCTGGCCACGGGCGGCTGTTCATGCTGCACTTGCCGGAGCGGAAGACCCTTTCCGCAGGCGCAGCACGAAGCTTTCGCACTTGCACAAAGATTCGGCTGGTCAATCGGTAGGCTTGACGGCTCTCGCCAGGTCATTTGTATACTAACGGCGACGGCTCGGTTTCCGCTGACGACGCATCGCGTCGTCTCCGCAACGCGACGCCCGGCGCCAGACCGGGCTCATCGACATGGGGCTCTCGATGTTCAAGACGTTCGCACGCTTCGGACTGACGGCCATTCTCCTCGGCAGCGCGCTCGCCGCACCGGTTTCGGCGGCCGAGATCAAGATCGGCGAGATCAACTCCTACTCCGCCCTCCCCGCCTTCACCGAGCCCTACCGGAAGGGCTGGCAGCTCGCTGTGGAGGAGATCAACGCCGACGGCGGGATCAACGGCGACGAGCTCGTCGTGATCTCGAAGGACGACGGCGGCAAGCCGGGCGACGCCGTGACCGCCGCGAACGAGCTCGTCGCCCGCGAGGGCGTGGTGCTCCTGACGGGCGGCTTCTTCTCGAATGTCGGCCTCGCCCTCGCCGACTACGCCAAGCAGCGCCGCGTCTTCTTCCTCGCCGGCGAGCCGCTGACGGACGCCATGGTCTGGAGCCAGGGCAACGAGTACACGTTCCGCCTCAGGCCCTCGAACTACATGCAGGCCTCGATGCTCGCCGAGGAGGCCGCGAAGCTCGACGCCACGAAATGGGCGACGATCGCGCCGAACTACGAGTACGGCCAGTCCGCCGTCGCGGTCTTCAAGGAGCGGCTTCAGGAGCTGAAGCCGGACGTCGAGTTCGTCGCGGAGCAGTGGCCGCCGCTCGGAAAAATTGACGCGGGCTCCGTCAGCCAGGCGATCGACGCGGCCGAGCCCGAGGCGATCCTGAACGTGACCTTCGGCCCGGACCTCGTGCAGCTCGTGCGCGAAGGCACGACCCGCGGCCTCTTCCAGGACCGTGACGTCGTCAGCTTCCTGACGGGCGAGCCCGAATATCTCGACCCGCTCGGCGCCGAGGCGCCCGAGGGCTGGATCGTCACGGGCTACCCCTGGTACGACATCGACACGCCCGAGCACCAGGCCTTCGTCGACGCCTACCAGGCGAAGTTCGACGACTATCCCCGGCTCGGCTCGCTCGTCGGCTATATCGAGCTCAAGATGATCGGGGAGATCCTGAAGAAGGCGGAGTCGACGGACGCCGAGGACCTGATCGCCGCGGCGAAGGACCTCGAGATGGACACGCCCTTCGGCCCGATCACGCTGCGCGGCATCGACCACCAGGCGACGCTCGGCGCCTATGTCGGCACCACCGCGGTGCGCGACGGCAAGGGCGTCATGGTCGACTTCACCTACAAGGACGGCGCCGACTACCTGCCCTCCGACGAGCGGGTGCAGGAGCTGCGGCCGCAATAAGGGGCTGACCGAGATCACGGCGAAACGCGACGGCGAGACCCATCGATGTCCCTCTACGTGGTGCAGTTCCTGGCGGGCCTCGCCAACGCGGCGTCGCTGTTCCTGGCGGCGTCCGGCCTCTCGCTGATCTTCGGGGTCACCCGGATCGTCAACTTCGCCCACGGCGCCTTCTACATGCTGGGCGCCTACATGGCCTTCACGCTGACCCGCACGCTGGACGGCGCGGTCGGCTTCTGGGCGGCGATCCTCATCGCGGCGGCCGTCGTCGCCGTGATGGGCGCGCTGCTCGAGATGGTGCTCCTGCGCCGCATCTACCAGGCGCCGGAGCTCTTCCAGCTGCTCGCGACCTTCGGCGTGACGCTGATGGTCGAGGACATCGTGCTCCTCGTCTGGGGGCCGGAGGATCTCGTCGGCCCGCGCGCGCCGGGGCTCGAGGGCGCGATACTCGTGATGGGGCGGCCGCTGCCGACCTACGACATATTGCTGATCGCGCTCGGACCGATCGTGCTCTTGGGCCTGTGGCTCCTGATGCACCGGACGAGGTGGGGCGTGCTGGTGCGGGCGGCCACGCAGGACCGCGACATGGTGGCGGCGCTCGGCGTCAACCAGAAGTGGCTCTTCACCGGCGTCTTCACCCTCGGCATCTTCCTCGCCGCGCTCGGCGGGGCGCTGCAGATCCCGCGCACGGCGGTGTCGCATCACATGGACCTGTCGATCATCGTCGAGGTCTTCGTGATCACCGTCATCGGCGGGCTCGGCTCGATCACCGGCGCCTTCCTGGCGGCGATCCTCGTCTCGCTCCTGAACGCTTTCGGCATCCTCATCTTCCCCTCGATCTCGCTCGTGCTCATCTTCCTCTGCATGGCGGTGGTGCTCGTCATCCGGCCCTGGGGCTTCCTCGGCAAGCCGGTCGTCGCGGGCCACAAGAGCGCCGGCGTAACGGTCCGGCCTTGGCAGCCATGGTCGCGGGAGGCGCGGATCGGCGCCGCGATCGTGGTGGCGATCGCCGCGCTCCTGCCGTTCTGGCTCGGCACCTACGGCCTCTTCGTCGGTGCCGAGATGATGATCGCGGTGATCTTCGCCGTCAGCCTGCAGTTCCTGATGTCGACCGGCGGGCTCGATTCCTTCGGGCACGCCGCCTATTTCGGCCTCGGCGCCTACGGCGCCGCCATGGCGGTGAAGTGGCTCGGCGCGCCGATGGAGGCTGCCCTCCTGATCGCGCCGCTCACGGGTCTCGTCGGGGCGCTCGTCTTCGGCTGGTTCTGCGTGCGCCTGTCGGGCGTCTACTTCGCGATGCTGACGCTCGCCTTCGCGCAGATCCTCTGGTCGATCGCCTTCCAGTGGGTGCCCGTCACCGGCGGCGACAACGGCATACTCGGCGTCTGGCCCTCCGGCTGGGCCTCGAGCCCCGCCACCTATTACTGGCTGACGCTGGCGGTTGCCGTCTTCTCCGTCGCGGCGCTGAGGATGCTCGTCTTCTCGCCCTTCGGCTACGCGCTCCGGGGGGTGCGGGATTCGACGCTTCGGGCGAGCGCGATCGGCTTCAGCCGGCAGCGCGTGCAATACGCGGCCTTCGCCGTCGCCGGCGCGTTCGCCGGGCTCGCGGGCGCCCTCTTCGCCTTCCTGAAGGGCAGCATCTTCCCCGACGCGCTGTCGATCCCGCAATCCGTCGACGGCCTCGTCATGGTGCTGCTGGGCGGCATCGCCACGGTGTCGGGCTCGGTCGTCGGCGCGATCGTCTACACCGCCGCCTCGATCTGGCTGATGAGCCAGACCGACCTGTCGCGGCTCGTGCTGGGCGGGCTCATCGTCGTCCTCGTCGTCGCCTTCCCGAAGGGCATCGTCGGCTCGATCTCAGACCTCGTGGGCGGCCCCCTCTTCCGGCGGCGCGGCGCCGGCCCCGCGGGCCGCGAGGCCGCCGTCGCCGGATCGGAGGGCGCGTGATGGCCGAGCCCCTCCTCCGCGTCGAGAGCCTGTCGAAAGCCTATGGCGGCGTGCAGGCGGTGAAGGATGTGAGCTTCACCCTCGTGCCGGGTGAGATCCTGGCGCTGATCGGCCCGAACGGCGCCGGCAAGTCGACCTGCTTCAACATGGTCAATGGCCAGATCGAGCCGTCCGGCGGCCGCATCTTCATCGACGGGCAGGACACGGCAGGCATGTCGCCGCGCCAGATCTGGCGACTCGGCGTCGGCCGCACCTTCCAGGTGGCCGCCGTCTTCTCGTCGATGACGGTCCGCGAGAACGTGCAGATGGCGCTCCTCTCGCACGAGAACCGCACGAACGTGTTCTGGCGGCAGGCGAGGCAGATGGAGAGCGGCAAGGCCGACGAGATCCTCGAGCTCATCGGCATGGCGAGCCATGCCGACCGCCCCTGCGCCGAGATGGCCTACGGCGACGTGAAGCGGCTCGAGCTCGCGATCGCGCTCGCGAACGACCCCAAGCTCCTCCTGATGGACGAGCCGGCGGCGGGGATGGCGCCGCGCGAGCGCGTCGAGCTGATGGCGCTCACGGGCCGCATCGCGCGCGAGCGCAATATCGGCGTGCTCTTCACCGAGCACGACATGGACGTGGTCTTCGCCCACGCCGACCGGCTGATGGTGTTGAACCGCGGCGAACTGATCGCCGAGGGGGACCCCGAGGAGGTGCGCCACAACCCGCAGGTCCGCGCCACCTATCTCGGCGAGGGCCTCGTCTACGACCAGGCGAAGACGAAGGTGACGACATGACGGGCGCCGGCCTCAGGGTGCGCGATCTCGACAGCTTCTACGGTCCCGCGCAGATCCTGTTCGAGGTGGGGTTCGACGTGGCGCCGGGCGAGGTCGTGGCGCTGCTCGGCCGCAACGGCGCCGGCAAGTCGACGACGCTGCGCTCGCTGATGGGCCTGATGGCCAGGCGCGAGGGCGAGATCAGCTTCCGCGACACCCGCATCGAGACGCTGCCGACCTACGAGATCGCCCGGCTGGGCCTCGGCTACGTGCCGGAGGACCGGCGGATCTTCACGGAGCTGACCGTGGAGGAGAACCTGACGGTCGGCCAGCAGCGGCCGCGCGAGGGCGTGACGACCTGGACGCCCGAGCGGCTCTACGCGCTCTTCCCGAACCTCGCCGAGATGCGCCGGCGGCCCGGCGGCCAGATGAGCGGCGGCGAGCAGCAGATGCTGACGATCGCGCGCACGCTGATGGGCAACCCGTCGCTCATCCTGCTCGACGAGCCCTCGGAGGGGCTCGCGCCGAAGATCATCGAGCAGATGGCCGACGCGATCGTCACGATGAAGCGCGAGGGGCTGAGCATCGTGATCTCCGAGCAGAACCTGCATTTCGCCCGGCTGATCTGCGACCGCGCCTACATCCTCGAGAAGGGCCGGATCCGCTTCCAGGGCTCGATGGCGGAGCTCGAGGCCGACGAGGCCGTGCGTAACCAGTATCTCGCGGTCTAGAGGCCCATGCGCGCGTCGGCGAGGGCCGCCTTCAGGCTGAGCGTCAACGGCGGCTGGCATGAGGTCGAGGCCGCGCCGGAGACGCCGCTCCTCCACGTGCTGCGCAACGACCTCGGGCTCAACGGCCCGAAATATGGCTGCGGCCTCGCCCAGTGCGGCGCCTGCATGGTGCTCGTCGAGGGCGTCGCGCGGCGCGCCTGCGTGCTGCCGGTGGCGCAGATGGAGGGGCGGCGCATCGTGACGCTCGAGGGGCTCGGCACGCCGGAGGCGCCCGACCCCGTGCAGGCCGCCTTCATCGCGGAGGAGGCCGCCCAGTGCGGCTACTGCACGAACGGCATGATCATGAGCGTGAAGGCGCTGCTCGCCCGCACCCCCCGCCCGAGCGAACAGGAGATTCGCGCGGCGCTGCGCCACAATCTCTGCCGCTGCGGCACGCATGTGGAGATCCTGCGGGCGGTTGCGCGGGCGGTCGAGACCACCGAGGTCGCGCCGACATGACGGGCGTCCGCTCCGGGGGAGCGCTCGTCGTCACCGGCGCGGGACGGCTCGGCCGCGAGACGTATCTGCGTATCACTGGCGACGGCCGCGTCAGCGCCTATAACGGCCATGTCGACCTCGGCACGGGCCTCCGGACGGCGCTCGCGCAGATCGTCGCGGAGGAGCTCGACGTCGATCCCGCCGACGTCGAGATGGTGCTCGGCGACACCTCGCGCACGCCCGACCAGGGCCCGACGATCGCGAGCGAATCGATCCAGATAGCCGCCGTGCCGCTGCGCAACGCCGCCGCGCAGGCCCGCCACGCGCTGCTCGCCCGCGCCGCCCGCGCCTTCAACGCCGCGCCCGAGGAGCTGCAGGTCGAGAACGGCGAGGTCTTCGTGGCCGGCGGCGACCGGCGGATCGGCTACGGCGCGCTGATCGGCGAGGAGACGATCGAGCTCGAGCTGTCGGCCGACGTGGCGGTGAAGCCCGTCGCCGAGCACAGGATCGTCGGCACGCCGCACAAGCGCCTCGACCTGCCGGGCAAGGCGACCGCGCAAATCACCTACGTCCACGACGTGCGCGTCGACGGGATGCTGCACGGCCGCGTCGTGCGGCCGCCTTATGCCGGCCGCGACACGGGCGACTTCGTCGGCAACAGCCTGATCTCCGTCGACGAGGGCTCGATCGCCCACATCCCCGGCATCGTCGCGGTCGTCGTGATCCGCGACTTCGTCGGCATCGTCGCGGAGCGCGAGGACGACGCCGAGCGCGCGATGCGGGCGCTGAAGGTCGCATGGCGCGAGCCGCCGCCTTTGCCCGACCTCGGCGACGTGCCGAACGCGCTGACCAGCAACCCGTCGACGCCGCGCACGCTGATCGACAGGGGCGACGTCGACGCGGCGATCGACGGCGCGGCGAAGCGGCTCGAGCGGCGCTATGTCTGGCCCTACCACCTGCACGGGCCGATCGGGCCCTCCTGCTCCGTCGCTCACTGGCAGGGCGACGGGCTGACACTGTGGTCGGGCACGCAGAACCCACACATGCTGCGGGCCGACCTTTCGCGGCTCCTGGAGATCCCGGAGCACCGGATCGACATCCGCCGCCACGAGGCCGCGGGCTGCTACGGCCGCACCTGCATGGACGACGTCGGCGGCGACGCGGCGCTCCTGTCGCGGGCGGTGGGACGGCCGGTGCGCGTTCAGCTTTCCCGCGAGCAGGAGCACGCCTGGGAGCCGAAGGGCGCGGCGCAGCTGATGGAGGTGCGCGGCGGCATCGCCGCCGACGGCTCGCCTTCGGGCTACGACTTCGAGACGCGCTATCCCTCGAACCGGGGCCCGAACCTCGCGCTCCTGCTGACGGGGGTCGTGAAGGCCGATCCGCAGCCCTCCGACATGGGCGACCGCACGGCGATCCCGCCCTACGCCTATGACGACATGCGCGTCGTCGTGCACGACATGGCGCCGATCGTGCGCGCGGCGTGGATGCGCGGCGTGTCCGCCATGCCGAACAGCTTCGCGCATGAGAGCTATGTCGACGAGCTGGCCGCGGAGGCCGGCGTCGACCCTGTCGAGTACCGCCTGCGATACCTTCAGGACGAGCGGGCGAAGGAACTGGTGAAGGAGACGGCGGAACGGGCCGGCTGGGCGCCGCGCACCGCGCCTCGCCTCGTCGCCGAGGGCGAGATCGCCTACGGCCAGGGCTTCGCCTACGCCGTCTACGTGCACGGCACCTTCCCGGGCACCGCGGCCGCGCAGGCCGCCTGGGTGGCGGAAGTCGCAGTGAACCGGCGCACCGGCGAGGTGGTGATCGAGCGGGTCGTCGCCGGGCAGGATTCCGGCATGATGATCAACCCGGCCGGCGTGAAGCACCAGATCCACGGCAATGTCGTGCAGTCGGTCAGCCGGGTCATGAAGGAGAAGGTCGCGTTCTCCGACACCGCCGTCGCGACGAAGGACTGGGGCTCCTATCCGGTCCTGAATTTCCCGGAGCTGCCGCGCATCGAGGTCGTGATGATGCCGCGGCAGTCGGAGCCGCCGCTCGGCGTCGGTGAATCGGCGTCGGTGCCGAGCGCGGCGGCGATCGCCAACGCGATCTACGACGCGACCGGCGTGCGCTTCCGCGAGCTGCCCTTCACGCCCGAGCGCATCCGCGCGGGGCTAGAAGGCACCGCCCTGCCCCCGCCCGCGAAGGCTCCATCGCGCCCGCGCCGCCGCCTCCTCGGCCAGTTGACGACGGCGGCCGCCGCCGCGCTAACGACCGCCGCGGTCGCGTGGAGCTGGCACACGCCCATCGCCCGCATCGCTCCGCCCGACCCGTCGGTCTGGTCCGCCGCCACGATCGAGCGCGGGCGGCAGCTCGCGAGCCTGGGCGCCTGTGCGGTCTGCCACACGGCTGAAGGTGGCGCCATCAATGCCGGCGGGCGCGGCATCGAGACGCCGTTCGGCACGGTCTACGCCACGAACATCACGCCGGACGCCGAGACCGGCATCGGCGCGTGGTCCTACACCGCCTTCGAACGCGCGATGCGCAAGGGCATCTCGCGCGACGGCCACCACCTCTACCCGGCCTTCCCCTATACGAGCTTCGCGCGGACGAGCGACGCCGACATGCAGGCGCTCTACGCGTATCTCATGTCGCAGGCGCCGGTGCGGGCCGAGGTGCCGGAAAGCCGCCTCGCCTTTCCGTTCAACCTGCGCGCCGCGATGGCGGGCTGGAACGCGCTCTTCCACCGCCCCGGCACGCTCGAGCCCGACCCGGCGCGCAGCGAAGCGTGGAACCGTGGCCGCTATCTCGTGGAAGGCCTCGGCCACTGCAGCGGCTGCCACAGCCCGCGCAACGCGCTCGGCGCGGAGAAGACGGGACGCCTGCACCTCGCCGGCGGCATGGCCGAGGGCTGGGAGGCCCCTGCCCTCACCGCGCTGTCGAAGAGCCCCGTCTCGTGGACGGAGAACGCGCTCTACCAGTATCTCCGCGACGGTTGGTCGCCGCATCACGGCTCGGCCGCCGGGCCGATGGCGCCGGTGATCGAGGAGCTGCGGGAGCTCCCGGACAAAGACATACGCGCGATGGCGACGTATCTCGGCTCGCTGAACGATGCTCCCGCCGACGGCGACCTCGCCTCCCTCGCCGCCCGCCTCGCGAGCGAAAGCCATGCCCGCCTCGTCGAGGGGCACGAGGCCGGCGCGCGGCTGTTCGAGAATGCCTGCGCGATCTGCCACGGAGCGGACGCGCTCGCCGCGCCGGACGCCCCGGCGATCCCGCTCGCGCTCAACTCGAGCGTCCATTCGGACCGCCCGGACAACCTGATCCGCGTGCTGCTCGAGGGCATTCCCCTGCCGCCGCGCCCCCTGTCGGGCTCGATGCCGTCCTATGCGGGCGCCTACTCGAACGGCCAGATCGCCGAGATCGCGGCCTATGTCCGCGCCCGTTTCGCGCCGGACAGGCCCGCCTGGGAGGGGCTGGAAGACGCGGTGGGGCACATTCGCGGCGGTTAGTCGAGGGCCGAATGGAGCTGGGCCCGCTCGAGCTTGATCGCGGTCAATGCCCCCTCCGTCCCGCCCGATTATCCCTCGTCTTCACGGCCCGGGCGGCGAAGCCGCTCGCCAGATCCCGCGAGACATGGCCGCAGGAGGCTCGACATGGCGACCCACACTCCTTCCGTGATCTGGTTCGAGAAGCTGAAGCGCGGCGACGTCGCGAGCGTCGGCGGCAAGAACTCCTCGCTCGGCGAGATGGTGGCGAACCTGCAGGCGAAGGGCGTGAAGGTGCCGGACGGCTTCGCGACGACGGCCGACGCCTTCCGCCGCTACCTCGCCGAAAACGGCCTCGTCGAGACGATCGGTGCGGAGCTCGACGACTTCTCGAAGGGCCGGGTCACGCTGCAGGAGGCCGGCCAGACGATCCGCCGCGCCATATTGCGCGGCGAGTTTCCCGCCGACATCGCCGAGGAGATCGCCGCGTCCTACCGGGAGCTCTGCCGGCGCGCGGACAAGCCGCAGGCCGACGTCGCCGTGCGCTCGTCGGCGACGGCCGAGGACCTGCCTGACGCGAGCTTCGCGGGCCAGCAGGAGACCTATCTGAACATCCGCGGCGAAGCGCAGCTTCTCGACGCCTGCCGCCGCTGCTACGCCTCGCTCTTCACCGACCGCGCGATCAGCTACCGCGTGGCGAAGGGCTTCGACCACATGAAGGTCGCGCTCTCGGTCGGCGTGCAGCTCATGGTGCGCTCCGATCTCGGCGGCTCGGGCGTCATGTTCTCGCTCGACACCGAGACGGGCTTCGACAAGGTCGTGCTCATCAACGCCGCCTTCGGCCTCGGCGAGAACGTGGTGCAGGGCGCCGTCGACCCGGACGAATACGTCGTGTTCAAGCCCCTCCTCGCCGATCCGGCCCTGAAGCCCATCGTCGGCAAGAAGAAGGGCGCGAAGGCGATCAAGATGGTCTACGCGACCGGTGGCGAGGGCCCGACGAAGAACGTGCCGACCTCGAAGGCCGAGCGCGCCGCCTTCGTGCTCGAGGACGAGGACATCCTGACGCTCGCCCGCTGGGCGGTGACGATCGAGGCGCATTACGGCCTGCCCATGGACATGGAGTGGGCGAAGGACGGCGAGACGGGCGAGCTCTTCATCGTGCAGGCGCGGCCCGAGACGGTGCAGTCGCGCCGCGAGGCCGGCGCATTGAAGAGCTACACGATCTCCGGCAAGGGGCGGACGCTCGTCACCGGCCATTCGATCGGCGATGCGATCGTCTCCGGCCGGGTCTGCGTGATCGACCACGCGAGGGACATCGGCCGCTTCGTCGACGGCTCGGTGCTGGTGACCTCGACCACCGATCCGGACTGGGTGCCGATCATGAAGCGGGCCACCGCGATCGTGACCGACCATGGCGGGCGGACCTCTCATGCCGCCATCGTCAGCCGCGAGCTCGGACTGCCGGCCGTCGTCGGCACCGGCAACGCGACCGAGCTCCTCGCCGACGAGCAGGAGGTGACGGTCTCCTGCGCGGAAGGAGACGAGGGCTTCGTCTACGAGGGCACGGCGGATGTCACGGTCGAGGACGTCGACCTGACCGGGGTGCCGGAGACCCGCACGAGGGTGATGCTCAACCTCGCGAACCCCGCGGCCTGCTTCCGCTGGTGGCAATTGCCGGCCGACGGCGTCGGGCTCGCGCGGATGGAGTTCGTCGTCAACAACCACATCAAGGTCCACCCGATGGCGCTCGTGCGCTTCGGGAGCCTGAAGGACGAGGCCGCGAAGGCGGAGATCGCCGAGCTGACGGCAGGATATGCCGACAAGACGGAATATTTCGTCGACCGGCTGGCGCGCGCGCTCGCAAGCATCGCCGCCTCGCAGCACCCGAGCGACGTCATAGTGCGGATGAGCGACTTCAAGACGAACGAGTACGCGAACCTGGTCGGCGGCGCCGAGTTCGAGCCGAAGGAAGAGAACCCGATGCTCGGCTTCCGCGGCGCGTCGCGATATTACTCGCCGCGCTACCGGGAGGGCTTCGCGCTCGAATGCCGAGCAATCGAGCGGGTGCGCAAGGAGATGGGCTTCACGAACGTGGTCGTCATGATCCCGTTCTGCCGCTCGACGAAGGAGGCCGACCGGGTGCTCGAGGTGATGGCCGAGAACGGCCTCGCCCGCGGAACCGACGGCCTCAAGGTCTACGTGATGTGCGAGATCCCGTCGAACGTGATCCTGGCGAAGGAGTTCGCGAAGCGCTTCGACGGCTTCTCGATCGGCTCGAACGACCTGACGCAGCTGACGCTCGGCGTCGACCGCGACTCGGGCGAGCTCGCCGACCTCTTCGACGAGCAGGACGAGGCGGTGAAATGGATGATCCGCAACGTCATCGCAGCCGCCCACGAGGCAGGCGCGAAGGTGGGCCTGTGCGGCCAGGCGCCGAGCGACCATCCCGAGTTCGCCGAGTTCCTCGTCGAGTGCGGCATCGACTCCATGTCGGTGAGCCCGGACAGCTTCGTGGAGGTGAAGCGCCGGGTCGCCAAGGCGGAGGCCGACGGGCGGCGCGGCGCGGGGACCGTGCCGGAGGAGGTGCTGAAGCACCGCGAGGAGATGCTCGACGAGGCGATCGAGGAGAGCTTCCCGGCGAGCGACCCGCCGGCCGTCCACTGGGACGAGCGCGTCTGAGGGGAGCCTGCCGGCTTCGGGTTGACCGCCCACCGAACATAGGTAGAACATCGGCGTTCCGAGGCACTGGGAGCGCGAGACATGGCGCAGAGATCCGGCAGCGCCGACCTGCCGCTGCATGGCGGTCGCGTGCCCGCGTGGCTCGCGGGCCGGATGAACCGGCTTGCCGGCGTGATGACGGAGGCGATCGTCCTCGAATATGGCCGCGACGAGTTCCTGCGCCGCCTGTCGCACCCCTTCTGGTTCCAGTCCTTCGGCGCCGTGATCGGCATGGACTGGCACTCTTCCGGTGTGACCACCACGGTGATCTCGGCCCTGAAGAAGGGCCTGAAGCCGCTGGAGAGGGAGCTCGGCATCCATGTCTGCGGCGGCCGCGGCAGGCACTCGCGGCAGACGCCGGCGGAGCTCGCTTCCGTCGGCCAGCGCACCGGCGTCGACGGCGACGCGCTGGCGAAGGCGAGCCGGCTCGTCGCGAAGGTCGACAGCGCGGCGGTGCAGGACGGGTTCGACCTCTATCTCCACGGCTTCGTCGTGGCGGATGACGGCAAATGGGTCGTGATCCAGCAGGGCATGAGCGACGCGAGGCGCCAGGCACGGCGCTACCACTGGCTGTCGGAGGGCCTGACGGACTTCGTCGACCAGCCGCACAGCGCGATCGAGGGGCGGAGCGGCGGCGAGGTGATCAACCTCACCGACCGGAGGGCCGCGGCGTCGCGGAAGGCGCAGCTCGACCTTCTCGGGGGGATAGGGCCCGACGGCATAGCCGCGGAATTCGCCCGGCTCGACGGTCGCGCCGCCGCCGCGCCGGAGCCGCCACAGCAGGAGCTGTTGCCCCACCTCGTGATGCCGGACCGCCACGACCTCAGGGAGGGCGACGTGGTGCTGCGGCGCCTGCACGGCGCGCTCGCGGCCGCCGCCGAGCGGGGCCCCGTCGACTTCCCCGACCTCCTGATGACCGGCGGCGTCGGCGCGCGCACGGTGCGGGCGCTGGCGATGGTCGCGGAGGTGGTGCACGGGACGCCGTGCCGGTTCAGCGACCCCGCCCGCTTCTCGCTCGCCCATGGCGGCAAGGACGGCCACCCCTACCCCGTGCCGCTGAAGGTCTACGACCAGACGATCACGGTCATGAAGCAGGCCGTGAGAAAGGCGAAGCTCGGCGAGAGCGAGGAGCTCTCCGCGATCCGCCGGCTCGACGCCGAGGCGCGACGGCTCGAGCGGCACGCGAGGGGGCCCTCGCTTCAGGCCCACATCGCCGAGGAGCGGGCGAACTCTCCCGCCTATGGCGGCCGAACGGTCTTCGGCTGGGCTTCGGACGAGGCTCAGGAGGCGATGAGAAGCGGCAGGTAGGCCGCGATCGCGACGAGCAGGGCGATGAAGGCGATCCGCACGAGCCGATCGACAAATATATCGGCGACTGCGTGATGGCCTTCTGGAACGCCCCGCTCGACGACCCCGACCACGCGGCGCACGCCGTCGAGGCGGGCCTCGCCATGGTGGCCGCCGTCGGCCGCCTGAACGAGGAGCTGGCCGCGGAGGCGGAGACGACGGGCGTGCCGGCGCCGCGGATCGCGATCGGCGTCGGCATCAACACCGGCACCTGCGTCGTCGGCAACATGGGCTCCGACATGCGCTTCGACTACACCGCGCTCGGCGACGCGGTGAACCTCGCCGCGAGGCTCGAGGGGCAGACGCGTCTCCACGGGGTCGACCTGATCCTCGGCGAGGAGACGGCGCATCGCGTGAAGGACCGGTTCGCGCTCGTGGAGCTCGGCTCCGTGACCGTGAAGGGCCGGCGGGAGCCGGTCCCGGTCTTCACCGCGGCGGGCGGCCGGGCGCCGACTTCCCGGGAATCCTGATGTCGCCTCAGAGATGGGCCGTGACCTTCGGAGGCTCCCACCAGGCGTCGTCGCGGCCGTTCATGTAGCGGATCGGCAGCGCCGCCAGCTCCTCGGGCGTCACGTCGTCGAGCGTCGCGACCTGGACCGCGACGTAGTCGCCGACGATCTCCTCGACATGGCCGCGCCCGAACGGATGGACGCCGCAGCGGGCGCAGAAGAGGTGGTGGTTGCTCATCGTCGCGAAGGTGTAGGAGGTGAGCATCTCCTCCCCCGACAGCAGCCGGAAATCCGCGGGCTTCACGATCGCGGCCCACTCGCGGGTCTTCGTGCAGATCGAGCAGTTGCACCGGCTGGTGCCCGCCTCGAGGTCGATCTCGGCCTCGTAGCGCACCGCCCCGCAGTGGCAGCTGCCGCGATAGGTCTTCCTCATGGCGCGTCTCCCGGTCGATCGAGGACATCTACGCCAGTCCTCCTGCCAGCATCCCGTCAGGATCGGCCGGGGGCAGGCCGCACGAGATGCGGAAGGACGGCGGGTGCCGCTCAACCGGCCGACTGGTAGGCGAAGAGCCGCTCCCGGCTGAGCCGGCCGACCGGGGCGGCTCTTGGAACCCGGATCGTCAGCTTTCGCGCATCGCTCGCCTGATGGTCTTCGTGATCGGTTCGGCGATGTAGGCGAGGAAGGTGCGGGGGCTGGTCGTGATGAACACTTCGACGGGCTGCCCCGGGCCGACCTTCTCCGGGTCGAACCCCGGCAACGGCTGAGGATCGAGCCGGAGGCGAACGAGATAATACGGCTCCCCGGTGCGGTCGTCCGTCAGGCTGTCGGCCGAGATATGAATGACCTCCCCGGGCGCCGGCGGCACCTCCCGGCGGTCGAGCGCAGAGAAGGAGAGGCGGGCCGCCTGTCCGATACCGATCTGGTCGATGTCGCTTGGACGGACGCGAGCCTCCACCACGAGATCCCGGCTGCGGGGCACCAGTTCCATGACCGCCTCCCCGGGAGTGATCACGGCACCGGGGTTGTACTTCGTCACGTTCATGACGGTTCCGGCCACCGGAGCGCGCAGCACGATACGGTCGAGCACGGCCTGCGCTGCCCGCAGTCGCTCCGAAAGGTCCGCGCGCTGCAGGCGCACTTCGCCCAAGCTCCTGGTCGCCTCCTCCAGCCGCGAGACCTTGAGGCGCTGTATCTCCTGTTCGCTTTCGGCGACCTTCTGGCGCGCCTCGGCCATCCCCGAGATCAGCTGACCCCGGCGCCCGATCAGCTCCGCTTCCGCGCGCTTGAGTTCGAGAACCCGCGTCTTGCGAGCGAGCCCCTTCTCAAGCAGTCCCTCGGTGTCCGACTTCTCTTCCTGGATCAGGGTCAGCTGGATGCCGACCGCCTCCTTCTGCGCCTCCAGGCCGGCGATCTGCTCCCCGAGTGCCGCAACCTGCTGGCCGAGGATGTTCAGCTCCGCCGTGTACTTCTCGAGCCGCGCGAGAAACTCGGCGCTCTGGTCGGCTATGACCTGCTCGACCTCGCCCGATCGTCCCCGCTCGAGCAGCGCCTCGGGGAAGCGTATCTCTTCGAGCCCGTCGCGCTCCGCGAGGGCGCGCGCCTCGAGAGCGGCGAGGACGTCGAGTTGCGCCTGCAGACGGTTCTTCGTTGCCTCGGCCGCCGTGCGGTCGAGGACCACCAGCGGATCCCCCGCTTCGACGCGCATGCCTTCCTCTGTGACGATCTCCTCGACGATTCCGCCCTCGAGATGCTGGATGACCTTGTTCCGGCCGGCCGCGGTCACCTTGCCCGAAGCCATCACTGCTCCCTCGATCGGGGCAACCGCCGCCCATGTGCCGAACCCGCCGAACCCGACGACGAGCGCCACTGCTCCGACCATCACCGGCCGCACGATCCCGGTGCTCACACTGTCGGCCCTCATCCGCGATGGTCCCTTTCCTGAATGCTTCATGATGCGGAGGCCGCCGGCCGCCCCATGACGGGCGGGGCCGCCTCGGCGGGAACAGGAGACAGGTTGCTGGCTGCCCGGGGCTCCACTCTTGCCCCGGTTCCCGCACCGTCCGTCGCCTTGCGCCGCATCTGCCGCCTCAGCACGTCCTCCTTCGGACCAAAATCCTCGATACGGCCCTCGCGAAGGACCAGAAGCTGGGTAAGCGCCGGTACGACATTGGGTCGTTGCGTGATGACGATGCAGGTGATGCCGGCCTCGCGACACGCCTGCAGGGCGGTGACGAGGGCATGCTCCCCCTCCCCGTCCAGTGACGCGTTCGGCTCGTCGAGAACGACGACGCGGGGGCGGCCGTATAGCGCCCTCGCCAGCGCGACCCGCTGGCGTTGCCCCCCCGAAAGCACCTGCCCGGATGGCCCGATCACGGTCTCATATCCATCGCGCATGCGCTGGATCAGCTTGTGGCATCCCGCCAGCCGCGCAGCCGTGACAACCTCGTCGGCATCAGGATTGGGATCCATGCGAGCGATGTTGCAGGCGATCGTGGTCGGGAAGAGCTCGACGTCCTGCGGCACGTAGCCGACATGGGGGCCTAATGCGTCAGGCGCCCAATGACGCAGGTCGTCGCCACCGATCCTCACGAGCCCCTGGGTCGGCTGCAGCGCGCCGACGAGGAGGCGTGCGAGGGTCGACTTGCCTGCACCGCTCGGGCCGATCACGCCGACGACCTCCCCGGGCTCGATCTCGAAGGAGATGCCCTTGATGATGGGCTCGCCACCGGTCGCGGGAGCATGGATCAGCTTCTCGACGGCGACGCTGCCGTCGGGAACCGGCAGCTTCATTCGGGCCTCGGGCTCGGGTGTCCCCTCGAGAATTGCCTTGATCCGGCGCCATGAATGGCCGGCGGCAACGAAGCTCTTCCATCCGCCGACGATCTGGTCGACCGGCGCGAGCGCCCTCGCCGATATGATCGAGGCCGCGAAGATGATGCCGGCGCTCATCGTGCTGTGCGTGAGGACGAGCAGCGCCCCGTAACCCAGGATCGAGATCTGCAGGATCAGGCGCAGGAAGCGCGAGAGGCCGCTCAGGCTCGCATTCGTCACGCCGGCCCGGTCCGCCGAGCTCAGGGAGACCGCATTCTCCCGCCACCAGGAGCCGACGCTGCTGCCGGTCATCCCCATGGCACGGATGACGTCAGCGTTGCGTGCTTGCACCTGCGCTCGCTGCAGGGCCGCCGAGCCGGACTGTGCCGCTTCGGAGAGGGGATGCTTCGTGAGTTGCCGGTTCGCATAGGACACCGCGAGCAACAGGACGGAAGCGGCGAGGGTGATCCAACCCAGATGGGGATGGATGATGAACAGGAGCGCCATGAACAATGGCGCGACCGGCGCGTCGAAGACGGCACAGACGGTCGGAGAGGAAAGGAATTGCCGAAGCTGCGACAGGTCGCGAAGCCCCTGGGGCTCGCTTTCGTTGCCGGCAGGAGAACTCAGCGAGATGTGCAGGAGCCGCTCGCCGAGCGCGGCTTCGAGCCGGGCCCCGGTCCGCATGAGCACGATTTGGCGAACCGCCTCCAGGAGGCCGGCGAGAGCGAGTGCACCGACCGCCACAAGGGTCAGCATCAGCAACGTCTCTCCGCTCCTCGACGACAGGACGCGGTCATAGACCGAGGTCATGTAGAGCGGCACCGTGAGCATCAGCAGATTGAGGGCGAGCGAGAAGCCCCCCGCGGCGAGAAGCCCGCGCCGACACCCTGCCAGCGGGTCCTGATCGCCGGCCACCGGCCCCGCCGCCAGTCCACGACGGGTCCCTCTTGTCATGGTGTCGAAGGCCGAAAGACTGTGTTGCAGAAGCGAGGTCTTCCACGGAGCAGGGAGCCACGCCGTCCCCCTGATGAGCATGCTGTGCGGCTTTGCCATACCCGTCTTTCCTGTCACACCCGCAGTGGCGAGTGCTTCCACGTCTCGCGACGAATCCGGATTGTCGTGCGCTGCCGCGGCTTGCCGCGGCAGCGCTGCTTCAACCTTGCGCCACAAGGGGCGCGACGTTCAGGTCACGCGTGCCCGAAGTCGCCGTGGCTGCCCTGGTCGCCGACCCACGTGCTGTAGTCTTCCCACCAGTCGGAGCGGTAACCTTCCAGGCTGTCCGCCAACGTTCGGCTCGACACGTCGGCCGTTTCCGTCGTGGATGCCGTGTCGGCGTCGTCGTTGCTCCAGCGGCCGTGCTTGCCGTCCCGCCAGAAGGCATCGTCGCCCCGCTGCCAGTTCTCCCACCACGATCTTCCGGTGTCGCGATCACTGACTTCCACGTCGGGCGTCGGCTGCAAGTCCGGCTCCGATTCGGGCTCAGGCTCCGGCTCGGGCCTGTGCTCGGGGAAATCGGGCTGGGGTCCGGGTTGCACATCCGGCTCCGTCAGCGGATCGCTGCCCAAACGAGCGACAAGGTCGTGCCCGTCGTTCGTGTTGCCCTCGTACACGGGATCGTTTTCGTAGAAGTAGGTGTAGCCCCACTGCCCCTCGCCCATATGGTTGTTCGTGAACGAGACGTTCGTGATGGGGCCGCCGTCGCGCGTGCCGTCGGAGTAGACGGTGTAGCCTCCGCCGACGAGGATGTTGTCGTCGACCGATACGTTGTCCACGGGACCGAAGTGGTTCTGGATGAACACCGCGGCCGTCTGCCCGTGATCGTTGATGATCGTGTTGCCGCTGATGTCGATGTCCGACGCGCCGTGGATCTGGATGCCGTCGTAGTGGGGAGATCCCGACGCCTTCAGGTCGTGGATGTAGTTGCCCTGAATGACCGCGCCGTCGCCCTGGACGGAGATGCCGTTCTCCACGTTGTGGATGTTGTTGCGCAGGAACGTCCCCTGCCCCCCGATGCCGCTCGATCCCCCGTTACCCGTTCCGGTACCGTCGATCTCGCAGTCCTGGACCACCGCACCGGTGACCCCGTCGGCGATCTTGACGACGTAGAAGTCGCTGGACGTGACCTTGCTGTTCTGCAGCGTCACGTTGTCGGCGTTGATGTAGACGGTGCCGCGGATGTCGAGACCGTCGAGCACGACCCCCGGCTCGTTGACGCTGATGTCGCCGGAAGGGGTGAGCGTCACGCCGTCCGGAACTCCCGTGTTCCCGGCGTGCGGGTAGCCGTCCCTCGGCTCCGGTTCCGGCTCGGGCTCCGGCCTCGGCTCGGGCTCCGGCTCCGGCTCCGGCTCCGGTCGCGGCTCGGGCTCCGGCTCCGGCTCCGGCTCCGGTCTCGGGGTCGGCTGATCGTCCAGCGTGCTGACGAGTTCATGGCCGTCGTTCGTGTTGCCCTCGTAGACCGGCCGGTTCTCGTAGAAGTAGGTGTAGCCCCACTGGCCCTCGCCCATGTGGTTGTTCGTGAACGAGACGTTCGTGATGGGGCCGCCGTCTCGCGTGCCGTCGGAGTAGACGGTGTAGCCTCCGCCGACGAGCAGGTTCCCATCGACCGTGACGCCGTCGACGGGTCCGAACTCGTTCTGGATGAAGACGGCCGACGTCTGCCCGTGATCGTTGATGATCGTGTTGCCGCGGATCTCGGTGTCTGACGCACCGTGGATCTGGATTCCGTCGTAGTGGGGTGATCCGGAAGCCTTCAGGTCGTGGATGTAGTTGCCTTCGATCACCGAGCCGTCGCCCTGGACCGAGATGCCGTTCTCCACGTTGTAGATGTTGTTGCGGAGAAAAGTTCCCTGGCCGGCGATGCCGCTCGATCCGTCGTTGCCGGTGCCGACACCGTTGATTTCACAGTCTTGAACGACGACGCCGCTCGCACCCGACCCGACCTTCACAACATAGAAATCGGTGGAGGTGATTCGGCAATTCTGCAGTGTTACATTGTCTCCGTTGATGTATACAGGCCCGTCAATGTCAAGACCTTCAATAGTTACGCCAGACTCGTTTATAGTTAAACCCTGAGATGGAGTGAGTGTCACTCCATCCTTTACCCCTGTGTTGTTGGCGTATGGGAAGGTTGGCATCCCTGATGTCTCCTTTTTCTTCAGGACGCCCTCACGATAGGGGCCAGTGAGGCAGCAATTCGACAGTGCGGCTGACACGGAGGGGGCCGCCCGGATCTCCATTGCGTGCGACAATTATGCCACGCAGGATTACGTTCCTAATTCACTGACTGCGGCGCTAGGACCCTGCCACGGATGCTTTTTTGCAAGCCGATTCGGCGGCAGCGGCGCTGTATCGGGGGCGGCCATCGAGGCGGAAGAGGCCGCTCGGCGGACAATTTCTTCCGGTCCCGTCTCGCGCGGAGTTGCGCTGCGGGAGGCAAAATGGCCGGAAAGAGCGATGGCCTCAATTCTGCCGTAATCGCCGCCCGCGGCCCGAACACGCGCAAATGACGGCGTTATGGGCGGACACTCCGCTTCCGCGGCGGCTGTCGCTGCCATTCAGGATCCAGCGGGCCGGAAATCGGAGGTATGGGACGCCAGAAGGTCCCGCCCGCCCTCGAATCGCCCATTCGCCCCCCGGGGAGGCGTCTCTCGATCTCCGCCACGAGCGAGCAAGGCGGCCTCCCCTCCATCGGACCCGGTCCCGCCGGCTGCGGTGGCGCGCTGGCCTCGGGGCCGCCGGGACGCCCCGGCGGAGCGAGGCACCGGCCCGGCAGGCAGTCCCGATCCCCGCCGCCGCGCAGCGGAAGACCAGGCGTCCACGAAGCCCCTTGCACGGCCTTTAGCCTTATTTATCTATTCATCGGCGCCATGAGTTCATTAGGATCGTGCCATATCATCAAGTAATACCCAGTAAAACTCAAAAGTACAGCCAACTATACGGGTTTTCTTCCATCTGCGACGCATCAAGGCTGGCACGACTGCCGCGCGAACTCGCCGCCGCGGCCAAGGAGGACGATCGGTTCGATGTGCGGGATCGCCGGGTGGATAGGGGGGCGCCACGACCCCGCGGTGCTGCATCGGATGACGCGGGCGCTGTGGCACCGGGGGCCGGATGGCGAGGGGCACGAGATACTCCCGCTCACGGACGTCGACTCGGCGGGGCTCGGCCACCGCAGGCTCGCGATCATCGACCTGAGCACCGGCGCACAGCCGATGAAGAGCCATGACGGTCGGTTTGTCATCACCTTCAACGGCGAGATCTACAACTACCTCGAGCTCCGCAGGGAGTTGCTGGATCTGGGCGCGCGCTTCACCACCCGCTCGGACACGGAAGTGATCATGGAGGCCTGGCGGCAGTGGGGCGCCGCGGGGCTCGCCCGCCTCCGCGGCATGTTCGCCTTCGCTCTCTACGACGAGGCAGAGCGGATGGTCGTTCTCGCGAGGGACCCGTTCGGCAAGAAGCCCCTCTTCGTGCACGAGCTTCCCGGCGCATCCGGGGGCACCCAGCTGGTCTTCGCATCGGAGATCGCCGCGCTTCTCACACATCCCGGCATCCGGGCCGAGATCGATCCCGCCTCCATCCACGACTATCTCTGCTGGCGCTATGTCCCCTCCCCCCACACCTTCTTCCGGGGGGTGCGAAAGCTGATGCCGGGCGGGATGCTCGTCTGGAGGGACGGCCGGATCAAAGAGAGCCGCTACTGGCTGCCGCCCGAGGAACGGGCCACTCCACAGTCGGTCGCCACGGCCGACATCGTGGGGAACTTCCTGGAGGTCTTCGACGAGGCGGTGCGGATCCGGCTGCGCGCGGACGTGCCGGTCGGAGCCTTCCTCTCCGGTGGCCTCGATTCGGCGGCGATCGTCGCGACGCTGGCGCATCTCGGCGTCTCCTCCATCCGGACCTTCTCCGTCGGCTTCCGCGGAGATCCATCTTCCGAGCTCGCGGCCGCCGAGGACAGTGCTCGGCATTTCGGGAGCATCCACACCCCGGTCGAATTCGGCATCGAGGCGCTGTCGTTGCTGCCGAAGCTGAGCGCGCATAGGGGCGCTCCGATCGCCGAGCCCGCCGACCTGCCGATCCACCTCATGTCCCTCGAGGCGGCGCGCCACGTGAAGGTGGTGCTCTCGGGCGAGGGCTCGGACGAGATGTTCGGCGGCTACCCCAAGCACCTCGCCGAGATGCACCTGGGCCGCGTGAGGCCGAGAGGTCTCGTCTCGGTCGGCAGTCGGGCCCTCCTGGCGGCGACCTCCGCGCTCCCCGGGCGCTCACGCCGCGTCGGCATTGCGGCGAGAGCCATGGCGGAGTCCGACTTCGAGCAGCGAATGGTCCGCTGGTTCGGTGCGCTCACGCCGTCGGAGCGCCAGCGGGTCTGGAAGCACGGCGCGCCGCAGCGGCCCGTCTGGACCGTGCCGTTCCGCTGCGCCCCGAACGCGTCCCCGCTCCGGCGCGTCTTGCATTTCGACCAGACGTCGTGGCTTCCAGACAACCTGCTCGAGCGCATGGACATGATGACGATGGCGGCCTCCATCGAGGCGCGAGCGCCCTTCATGGACACGCGTCTGGCCGAATTCGCGAGCACCCTGCCCGATTCCTGGCGGATCCGGGGACGCACCACGAAGCGGATCGTGCGCGTCGCCCTGGCCCACCGCCTGCCGCACGGCGCGCTCGAGCGCCCCAAGAACGGTTTCCGCCTGCCGGTCGGCGCGTGGTTCCGCGGCCCGCTGCGCGACGCTTTCTCGGACACTCTGCTGGGACAGGACGCCGTGAGCCGGGACTATCTGGATCAGGCCGTCCTCCGGGCAATCCTGTCGGAGCACCGCGACGGCAGGCGCGATCACGACAAGACGCTGTGGTCGCTCTTCGCGCTCGAGACATTCCTCCGCGCGTTTTCCGGCGGCCGCGACGCGCGCGTGGACGATCAACCATCAAGGGTCGCCATCGCATGCTGATCTCGGTGATCATCCCCCACTTCAACCAGGAAGAGTATCTCGCGGAGGGTCTGCGGACCCTTCACGAGCAGGACGGAGTGACCGCGGCGGTCGAGATCATCGTGGTGGACAACGGCTCACGGCGCCTGCCCGACGAGATCTGTCGACGGTGGCCGGACGTGATGCTGGCGAGCGAGCCCACCCCGGGGCCCGGGCCTGCCCGGAATCGCGGCAGCAGCCTCGCGAAGGGCAGTGTCCTCGCCTTCATCGACGCCGACTGTCGGGCCCATCCGGGCTGGCTGTCCGCCATCGAACGAGCATTCGCGGATCCCGCGGTCGAGATCGTCGGCGGCGACGTCCAGGTGGCATATGCCGTGCCCGGAGAGCCCAGCTTCATCGAGCCCTACGAGGCGGTCTACTCCTACCGGAACAAGGAGCACATCGCCGCGGGATTCTCGGGAACGGGCAACCTCGCGGTCCGTCGCCAGACGCTGGAGGAGGTCGGCCCGTTCGCCGGCATAGAGGTCGCCGAGGATCGCGAGTGGGGTCTGCGCGCCGGAGCACGGGGACATCGCATCCACTACGTGCCGGAGATGATCGTCTTCCACCCGGCTCGCGAGAACCTCGCGGCGCTGACCCGGAAGTGGGACAGGCACGTGGCCCACGACTACCACGAGTTCACGGGCAAGCCCTTCGGACTGTCTCTCTGGCTTCTGCGGACGGTTGCGGTCGCGCTGTCTCCCATCCTGGAGCTGAGGACGGTGCTGACGTCGCCCCGCATCCAGGGAATGCGGCCGCGCGTCCTCGCCATGGCCTGCCTCGTCTGCATCCGGCTCCACCGCGCGAGAGCGATGCTCAGGGTCGCCCTCGACGGGGGCCCGCCCCAGGCCGAGAAGGCCTGGAAGCGATCATGACACGGCGCAGGGCGGCAGGCGGTGCGCATCCGCCTGGCGGCTGCCCGGCTTGCGAACAGCGCAGCGGAGGGGCGTCTCGTGGAACCCGCGGTTTCGGTGATCCTGCCGACCTACAATCGACTGGACTCCCTTGCTGCCGCCATGGAGAGCGTGCTGTCGCAGTCCTTCCGGGATATCGAGTTGATCGTCGTGGACGACGGTTCGCCCCAGGACGTGCGGGCTGCGGTGGCGGGGATAGGCGATCATCGCGTGATCTATCACCGACGGGCGAGGAACGGCGGTGCCGGCGCGGCCCGAAACAGCGGGTTGGAGATCGCCCGGGGACGGTTCATCGCCTTCCAGGACAGCGACGACCTCTGGTTGCCGGGCAAGCTGGAGCGGCAGATGCATCTCTTCACGCAGTTGCCGGCCCGCGTCGGTGCCGTGACCGGCGGCAAGCTGCTCTACGGACGCAGCCCGTCCTTCCGGTACGGCAAGGGGCTGGTGGCTTATGCCCCCGCCCTGGAGAACCGACTGCATCTCGGCGACGACCAGGTGAGACGGATGCTGGTCGAGAACCGGATCAGCCTGCAGAACACGCTCTTCCGGCGCGACTGCCACCCGACCTCGACCTGGTTCGACCCGCTGGCCCGGGCGAACGAGGACTGGGACTTCGCCGTCCGACTGTGCCGGCACACGCTGATCTACGAAGACGACCGGCCGGTGGTGGTGGGCTTCATCTCGACCGACAGCATCTCCTCGGACCCCCGGCGGGAGTGTAGCGGCCTCCTGAGGATCATGCGGAAGAACCGCGACGTGATCGAGGCCGACGGCGACGTGCGAGGGCGGCTCGAGTTCGACCTCGCGCGCCTGCTCTGGAAGTGCGGTCACACGAAGCGCGCCCGCGCGTTCATGGCCCGTGCCCTGCGGTCGAAACCGGCCTTGAGTCTCGCGCTGGCGACATCGCTTCTGCGTGGGCTTCGGGCGGGGGTCGCCCGGCGCGATCGGCGCCACGCGACGGGGCAGCGCGAGCCGCTGGCATCGGCGGCAAGACGCGCCTGAATTCCAGCCTCCTCCTAGGCTTGCGTTCTCGTTCATCGGGCGATGGAAGCGGGCTCCGGCCGAGCTCGCATCGCGGCCGGATGACCCACCCCCGACCCTGACCGCGAAGTAATACATACTAGCTAAAGAGTCAGATATTTCGAGCGATGCAGAGCTCGTGCGAGCCGTTCTATTGATAGAGATACCGTACAATCAAGATCAGAGGCGGCGCGATGAAGGTCTGCATCTTCGGTCTGGGCTATGTCGGCTCCACCGCAGCCGCCTGCATCGCGTCGCAGGGCCACCGGGTCGTGGGCATCGACATCAGTCCGGAAAAGGTCGACGCCATCAACCAGGGGCGCGCGCCGATCGTGGAGCCGCATGTCGACCGCCTCATGGCAGAAGCTCATCAGGCGGGCCGCATCCGTGCCACGACGGAGGTCGGCGCGGAGCTCCGCGACGCCGACGTCGCGATCGTGTGCGTCGGGACGCCGAGCGCGCCTGACGGGTCGCACAACATGAGCTACGTGGTCCAGGTGACGAGCCAGATCGCGACCGCTCTGTCGGCCGGGCACGAGCGGCCGATCACCATCGCCTACCGCTCCACCATGCGGCCGGGCACCACCCAGACGCTGATCGCCCCGATTCTCCGGACGCGCCTTGGCGCCGGGTTCGAGGATCGGGTGGAGTTGATCTACAATCCGGAGTTTCTTCGCGAGACGACGGCCGTCGAAGACTACTTCCATCCGCCGAAGATCGTGATCGGCACGATGGACGGCGAGCCGTCCCCCGTGATGACGGCCCTGCACAGCGGCATCCAGGCGCCCCTGTTCAACGTGCCGATCGCGGAGGCGGAGCTCACCAAGTTCGTAGACAACACCTGGCATGCGGTGAAGGTGACCTTCGCCAACGAGATCGGCCGCCTCTGCCAGCGGCTCGGCGTCTCGGCGGGCAGCATGTACCAGATCTTCGTGTCGGACACCAAACTCAACATCTCCCCGTATTACCTCCGTCCGGGCGACGCTTTTGGCGGCTCCTGCCTGCCCAAGGATGTCCGCGCGCTCCAGTACATCGCGAGCGACATCGACGCCAACACGCCGCTCATCGACGCCGTGATGCGCAGCAACGACGCCCACAAGAACTTCCAATACACGCGCATCGCCAACGGCCTGCCGAAGGGTTCGAAGATCCTGCTGGTGGGGCTGGCCTTCAAGGACGGCACCGACGATCTGCGCGAGAGCCCGTCCGTCGATCTCGCGAGGAAGCTCCTCAACAACGGGTATCAGCTGAACATCTACGATCCCTGGGTGACGCCGGAAAAGCTGATCGGGCACAATCTCGGCTACGCGTACACGCAGCTTCCGGCCCTCGAGGGTCTTCTGGTCGACAAGGCGGCGGCGGAAGAGCAGCACTACGACTTGATCGTCGCCGCGAACCGCAAGATGCCGCACCTCAACACGAACGGCACGCCGATCGTGCATGCGGGGGTCATCTGATGGACAGTCAGGGTCGCTCCGCCGGATCCGCTCCGAGGTCCATCGCCGACTGCATCGAGGGTCGGCCCCTCGCGGGGCGACGCGTCCTCATGATCGTGGAAAACCTGCCGGTCCCGTTCGACCGCCGGGTGTGGCAGGAGGCACGGACCCTGCGGGCGGCCGGCGCCCACGTGGAGATCATCTGCCCCAAGGGGCGGGGATGCGACGAGAGCTACGAGATCCTCGAGGGAATCCACGTTCATCGCCACATCCTGCCCCGGGACGGCACGACGCCGCTCTCGTTTGCGTGGGAGTATCTGGTCGCCCTGTTCTTCGAGACGATGCTCGCGTGGAGAATCTTCCTCACGCGCGGGTTCGACGTCATTCAGGGATGCAACCCGCCAGACCTGATATTTCTCGTCGCCCTCCCCTTCAGGATCTTCGGCGTCCGCTACATTTTCGATCATCACGACCTCAACCCCGAGCTTTATGAAGCGAAGTTCGGGCGACGTGACATGTTCTTCAGGATTCTCACCATGCTGGAGAGGATCACGTTCCGGGTCGCCGACGTTTCGATCGCGACGAACGCGAGCTATCGACGCATCGCGATCGAACGCGGCGGCATGAACCCGAGCCGGGTCTTCGTGGTGCGCTCGGGGCCCGACATTTCCCGCATACGGCCTTGCGCGCCCAACGCCGTGTGGCGGAACGGGCGGCGCCATCTCGTGGCGTATGTCGGCGTCATGGGGCAGCAGGAGGGGCTAGACCTGCTCGTCGAGGCGGTTCGCCACCTGGTGTTTGCCCGCGGGCGGACCGATGTCCAGTTCTGCCTCGTGGGCACCGGGCCGGTGGTCGACGACCTGCAGGAGCTGGCGCGGTCGAAGGGCGTGTCGCCCTTCGTCACCTTCGCGGGCCGTCTTTCCGACGACGAACTCTTCGAGGTGCTCGCGACAGCCGACGTATGCGTCAACCCGGACCGGGTGAACGCGATGAACGACAAGTCGACCATGAACAAGATCATCGAATACATGGCCGCAGGGAAGCCCATCGTGCAGTTCGACGTCACCGAGGGGCGCGTCTCGGCGGAGGACGCCTCGCTCTACGCCAGGCCGAACGACCCGATCGACATGGCGGAGAAGCTGTTGGTCCTGATCGACGATCCGGAGCAGAGAGCCGTGATGGGCGCCCTGGGCCGGCAGCGGGTGGAGACGGCTCTGAGCTGGGAACATCAGATCCCCTCGCTCCTGGAGGCTTATGCGCGATCGATGGCTCTCGACCAGGAACTCTCCGCAGCGCAAGCCGGCCTGAAGATGAAGGCCTGATCCGCCTTCCCGCGCGCCGCGCACGGGCCCGTCTCCTCTCGAGACCGCTGCCAGCCGCACGTTCATTCGTCTCGGGCGATAGGTCATCGCCGGGGGGCGCGAAGCGGTCGAGCGGCATCGGGCAGGGTCACAGACAGCCCGGTCCACCCGCCGCCGCTCAGCGCTCGAACGTCTCCCGGTCGTCGCTCCGATCGTCGGCCTCGCCCCGGTACTTTGCCGCAGCACCGGTCCGGTTGAAGACGCCGAGCTTGGAGATGATGTTGTGCATATGGATCTTGACCGTGTTCTCCGCGATCTTGAGCTTGAGAGCGATGGCCTTGTTCGGCAAGCCGGAAGCCGCAAGGGCGAGTATCTCGGTTTCCCTCATCGTCAGGTTCCGCCACGGGCGCCGCGGCTCGGCGGGTGCCTGCGGCGTCTCGCCGGGATCGTGAACGGGTGCTCGCGCGTCGGCCCGGCTCGGGGAGAGCGGTCAGTAGCGCGCGAGGGAAATAGTCCCCGCCCCGCATCACCAGATCCAGTATGGGGACGATCATCTCGATCCGCTCGTCCAGCGACACCACCGCATGTATCATGCGCGAGTTGAGAAGCGGCTGCAGATCGAGAGGGGGGCTGTAACGGTCCGTCATCACCGCCACGGCAGCGAGCGGATGGAGCCGGCCGAGGACCTCCTCGGCACTCGCCAGCTCCGGCACGTGGCGCGCCTCGATCAGAATGAGCGCCACGCCCTCGGGAAAGGAGCGGCACGCTTCCGTGACCGAAGCCACGTCGTAGACGATCAGCCATCCAAATCGCTGCTCCAGCATCTCCTTCAATCGCGTCGCGTGCTCGGGGGACGGGTCGACAAGAAGAACCGCCCGCCCCGCCTCCGTGGCATCGCGCGCGCAACCGCGCGCGCGTGTGCCGTCACCTCGGCCACTCATCTGACTTCGCCGTCACCACTGATAACAGTATACTTCTAATTCTGACGTAAAGTAAGCTCCCCCCCCCTATAGACCATCTCTCCCGAACGACGCTTTGACTCAGATCAGTCCCTCGCCGCCCCGAGTCGCGTCACCACAGAAACCTAGCGCTCGTTCCACACTCCCGCAAAACAACGGTCGGTGAAGCCGCCTCAAAACATGAATATTAACTGCAGGTATTGTGTCGACACCAACCTCCCCAGGGGCTTCGATACCAATGTCGCCTCACGAGAGCGGGCACGGACTCGTGGATCCTTTCGCCAGAGGATGACGGACTTCTTTGCCCTCACAACCCTGCGATAGGGGGGCCCGCTAGCCCGGAAGGGCGACTGTCGGGGTCGCGCGGGAAGCGCCAGATTGCCCTCAGGAGAGTACCTCATGAGGCACCCGAGATGTTCAGCCACACCTCGTCACTGGCCGCACTGGTGGTCGTCGGACTGGTCGCCGGAGGCATCGCCACGACCGCCGTCGCCATTCCGATGGTGACGGCCAGCACATTCACCCCCACCGCGGCCGGGACGGCGGGGACCGGCGGGCTCGTCGTGGCCGTGAAGGTCGAAAAGAAGGTCAAGCTCAAGAAGCCGGGCAAGAAGCCGGTGGGTGCGCCTGGACCCGTCGCCGGCGTCGGCCTGCCGCTGCTGATCGCGGCGCTCGGCGGCTATGTCTATATCCGTCGCCACAGACGCGGCTGAAGCCGTCGGCATCGCGCCGAGAGCATCGGGGGCCGGCAGGAGAAGGCAGGTGCCCAAGCGAGTTCAGCCGCGTGAGGCAGACAGCGAGGAGGTGGTTGTTTGCGCGAGGCCGCAGGGCCTCGATCGAAACCACCTGTTCGCGATCCTCCTCGTCATCGGCTTCGCCAATGGCCTGGCGGAACGGATCGGCACTTCGATCTCCTCCAGCGGCGCCGTCGGAGCCGTCTTCGGCACCTTCGATGTCAGCGCTGTCGTGTGGATAGCCATGGCGGCGAGCGTCGGGCTCATTCTGCAGGAGCGCAGCGGCGCCATCACTCTTCGCGACAGTGTCGTGGCCGCCGCGGCTTCGGCCTTGTTCCTGCTCCCGGCGAGCCCGATGAGTTGGGTCGCCGTTTTCGTCGTCTCGCTGCACCTGCTGCTCACCTCGGGAAGGCAGAGCAGGCTGGCCCGCGCAGCCGCGATCACCCTCGCCCTCACGATCCCTATGTTCTGGGCGCGCCTTGCCATGAGCATCTTCACCGATCCGATCCTGCGGATCGACGCAACGCTCGTCTCATCCGTTCTCGGCACCGCGCGTGAGGGCAATCTGGTGGCGTTCGCGGACGGAAGCGGATCGATGTTCATCGCGCCCGGCTGCTCCTCCTTCACGAACCTCTCACTCGCCTTTCTCAGCACTGTCCTCCTCGTGAAGGGGCTGGGGCGTGGCTGGTCGTGGCCCCTTCTCGCCCTGGGCCTTGCGACATCGGTGGGTGTCGTCGCGATCAATGTCGCCCGGATCAGCATGATCGGGTTCCTTCCCGACCAGTTCGACCTCATCCACGGCGAGGTGGGGGCGACGATCGCCGCGTGGGCGACGACGATGTTCGTGCTGGCGATGTGCCTGATGGGAGTTCATCTCGATGCGCGCACCCGTTCTGTGGAGCGCAATGGCGGGCTTGCTGCTGGCCTCGCTCTGGCTCAAGGCGTCCGCTCCACCCCCGCCGCTGGAGATGGTTGGCCGACCACCTCCCGCTGACGCAGCAGCCTACCTCGCCGAGCTGCCGGTCGGTATCGCGGGCGACGGTCACGCTCGGCCCGCCCCCTCGGACTGCACCGTCGAGTTGATCGACGTCTCGCTCCTCGGATGGCACCAGGATGCCGTCAAGCTGCAGTCGGCCGGTGGCGGGCTGGTTTACCTCTACGAGGGGAGCGTCTTCCCCGAGCAGCCGACCCCGCAGACACGTCGGGATTACGTGCTCTACCGCGCTACCGGCTACTTCACCGGATCGCCTCTGCCGAGAGTGTGGGTGCTTCTCTGGCCGCCGGAGTGCCGGATCGACGCGTCGAAGGTCCGGCACCTGGCGCAGCTCCTAAGATCCCCCTGAAGGAGGCTCCGGCTCGTCCGCGACGCGGGGCAGTTCTTCGCCTGCCCTCTCGAAGCCGTAGCGGACCTCATGGCCCGCGAAGAGGGTGGCCGCCGCGTCCCACTCTGCATGCGCGAGATACGCGGGATCCTCCGACAGATTGACCACGATCCGGAAGACCCTGCCCCGGTACGGAATACGCCGCGCCTCGAACGGCCAGGGCAGTTGTCGTGCGCCCGCGGCCGAGCCCGGCGGTGCGGCACGCCAGATCTCCCCATCGCGCGCTCCCCCGATCGCGGGATCGATCAGTATGTCCTCGAGCCTCGAGATCTCGTGGAACGCTTCGGTGATCGTCTGGGCCAGGGGCTCAGGCGTGCCGTCCCAGGCAAAGTCCGGCGGCAACCGGACGGAGAACACGCACAGCATGCTCGCGCCGTTGACGACCGACGACCAGATCTGGGTCTTCAGTTCGCCCGGCGTCGGCACCGGGCGCCCCGGCTCGAAGGCGACGCTCTGTACGAAGCTCATCAGTGGCGCGCCGGGGGCCATCAGCCTCTGGTGGTTGAGTATGTGCCCCTGATACGTCGAAGCGAAGCCATCCTGCACGAGAACGTTCGGACGCCCGTCGGCGATCTGGTAGGTGTCTGCGCCAAGCCAGTCCGCCCTGGCGTGGTAGTCCCCGAGCTTCAGTCCGATCCTCGAATTCTCGTGCCAGATGTGATTGCCGACATGATTGGTGAAGATAGGCTTCTGCATCTGGAGAGACGCCGCCGCGTCCCGCCAGGGCGCCTGTTCCGCCAGCACGTCGTCCGGGCTCTCCCGAGGCGCGCCGTCCACGAAGTTCGTGGGTTCGTCCCCCGTTGCGAACGCGATCACCGTGGGATCCGCCAGATCCTCCAGAAGGTGTGAGGGTCTTGGGGCGCGGATCTGCGCCAGGCCGAGTTCCTTTGCCCGCTCGTGATGCACGGCGTCGTCGACGCCCTCCCCCACGCCGACGATCGTGTTGACGCCCCTCGCCCGCCATTTCTCCATTTCCTGCGGAGGGGCGACCCAGACACCCAGAACGAAGAAGGTCGGCCCGCGCATCGTGGCGAGCACGCGCGGCGCGTCGGGAGCTCGCGCTACCACCGCCTGCGATCCGTCGGCGTGAGCCGCCGGCGGCGTCGCGAGCTGCAGTGCCACGAGCCACGCCAGCAAGAGGGGCCTGCCGCGGCAGGTCGGGGTCATGCGGGAACGCCCTGCGCCCTCGGCACTGTCGCGCTGCCGCCCGCCACTTCCCCTTCCAGGTCCGAAGCCACGCGGCCATATCGGTCCTCGAAGCGGACGATGTCGTCCTCGTCGAGATAGGACCCCGTCTGGACCTCGATCAGATGGAGCGGGATCTTGCCCTGATTTTCCAGCCTGTGCACCTGGCCGGGAGAGATGTAGGTGGATTCGTTCTCGTACAGGAGAAACTGCCTATCGCCACAGGTCACGGTCGCGGTTCCCGTCACGACCACCCAGTGCTCGGCCCGATGATGGTGCATTTGCAGGGAGAGCCGTTCGCCCGGCTGCACCACGATGCGCTTGACCTGGAACCGCTCGCCCCGGTCGATGCATCGATAGTTGCCCCAGGGACGAAAGACGGTGGAATGGGCCTCCGCCTCGCCTCGCCTGGCCCGCTTCAGGCGCTGCACGACGGACTTCACGAGTTCGGGCTTCGTCCGGTCGGCCACGAGCACTGCGTCGTCCGTGGCGACGACCACCACGTCCTCGACACCGGCCACCGCCACCAACGGATCCTCCGAGCGTATGTAGCAGTTGCGGGATTCCTCCAGAATCACATCTCCGACCGCCGCGTTCCCGCCTTCGTCCTTCGCAGCCAGTGCCCAAAGGCCCGACCAGGTGCCGACGTCGTTCCAGCCTGCGGAAATCGGCACGACGACCGAGCGCCGCGAGTGCTCCATCAGGGCATGGTCGATCGAAATCGTGGGGCACTCTGCGACGTGGGACCTGTCGAGGCGCAGGAACTTGCCGTCACGGCGCCCCGTGCCGACGGCGTGCTCCGCTGCCCGCGAGATGTCCGGCTGGATGCGCCCGAGTTCCTCCAGCACGGCGCCGGCACGGAACAGGAACATGCCGCTGTTCCACAAGCAGTGGCCGGCCGCGAGGAGCTCGTCGACGCGTGACCTCGAAGGCTTCTCGGTGAAACCGTCCACGTCGCACGCTCCCGGACACCCGGATACGGGGGCCCCGAAGGTGATGTATCCGAACCCGGTGTCGGCATGGTCGGGCTCGATGCCGAACAGCACGAGCCTCCCGTCCCTGGCTGCCGGCACGGCCGCCTGGAGAGCCGTTGCGAAGGCGTCGCCGTTCGCGATCACGTGATCTGAGGGAAGGACGAGCATGAGTGGATCGCCCTCGTCCGACACGAGCCGCCATGCCGCCGCGGCTATCGCGAAGGCCGTGCCTCGACTGGTCGGCTCGAGCATGACGTCGGTGGCGGCGATGTCCTTCTCTGCAAGCTGTTCCGCCACGATGAAGCGGTGCTCCTCGTGGCAGATCACGAGGGGCGGGGCGAAGATCGCATCCCGGCAGCGGTTCACGGTCGCGGCGAACATCGGATGCTCGCCGTGCAGGGACAGGAACTGCTTGGGAAACAGTGTCCTGGACAGAGGCCAGAGGCGGCTGCCGCAGCCACCGGAGAGAATCACCGGCACGACCTCGCCGGGGCTCCACGGGCCTCCTCCGAGGCCGGGATCTTCCGCGATGCCGGCCGGAGCGGGGGCGGCTGCCGAAGCCGCGCGACTTGCGCCTCCGAAGCCGGCGTTGAAGAGGGTCTGATCAGCCTGCCTTACCATCTCTCTCTCCGGATGTGCGATCAGTGGGTGTCCCGGGCTTCAGCGCAGGAACCGGTGCGGGACCCGGTTCATGACCACCCCCAGCAGGTTTCCATAGGCGTCGAGGTCGCGCTCGCAGACATCGACCTCGCTCTTCCGGCTCCGTCCCGCGGACACGACCAGCAGCGTGCAGTCGCTGAGTGGCAGGAACGCCAGGACGTCGTCACCCGCCAGCATCGGCCCGAGGTCGCAGACGATCACGTCCGCCATGAGCCTGCGCTTCAGCAGGCTCATGGCCTCCCGGGTCGAGCCTTCCATGAGCAGATCCGCGCCGTTGCAGACCGCCCCGGTCGTGATGCCGACAGCGAGGTTCGTGCCGTGGCGCAGGAGGCATTGCGACAAGGGCCGGCGACCCGCAAGCAGCTCCTGAAGAGGATATTTCGGCTCGGCGCCCAGGATGGACCCGATCCGGGGATTGCGGAAGTTCAGGTCCAGCATGATGACCCGCTGCGCGCTCAGCCGCGCGAGGCCCATGGCAAGGTTGAGCGCTATCGTCGTGGTGCCGCACTTGGCGGTGGGAGCCGTCACGCCGATGGTGACCCAGCTCCGTTCCTTCATGACGCGGCCGACCTTCGTCCGCATCAGATCAAGCGGCTGGCGGGTGTCCTGGTCGTCGGAAGCGGCAAAGACCCGCTCTCGGTGCAGGCGACGCTTCACGATCGCCATCTCGGGAAGCTCGGACCATGCCTGATGCGCGTTCTCCATCGCGGCGCGCGCTGCGTTGGGCAGCGGGAGCGCGGCGCTGGCCGAGGTCTCGAGCTGTGGCGTCGAGGGGTTGAGGAGCGAGCTGAGCTGATCCACCTGTCTCATCCCTCCCGGTTCTCGCCGATGACGTCGGCTTCCGGATCGCCGGACCCGCCGCTGTCCGTCCCGGAGATGGGGACACGTCCGGCGAACATCGCCTCCAGGAGGCCGCCCACGGCCTGCGCGGCCTCTCGGCGCTGAGGCTCGGCGAAGATCGGCAGCGCCACCGTCACCGCCACGAGGCCCAGCCAGAGAAGGCGCGTGCGCCCGAGCTCGGCGGACGTTCTCAGCCGGGGGATGGCGACGATCGGCTCGATGTCGAGCATCCGGCGCAACTCGCTCGGCGTGCGGATGCGGCTGTTGGCGAGTTCCGCAGCCGCGACCATCATCACCGCGAGAAGACCGCCGACCGCGGCAGCTCCCAGGACGATCAACGTCCGCTTCGGGCTCAGGCGCTTCTCCGGAGGTATCGCCGCTTCGAGAAGGGAAAGCCTCTCACCCTTCAGCTGAAGTTCCATCTGCTCGGCGGTCGACGCCTGGGCCAGCCTGGACACCGCGGCCGCGTATTCGGCTTCGAGGGTCCGGGCCTCCCGCTCGAGGTCCCCCAGCAAGACCTCGTTCGCCGGCATGGCCTCGATCTGCGCTTCGATGGCGCGCAAGGAGTCGGCCAGCCCCTCCTTCTCCTGCGAGACTTTCGTGAGCTCGGCATCGAGCTCCACGAGCTGCAGATCCGCCGGCGCCAGGGGCCGCGCGGGAACAGCATCGTCCGCGGCGCCCGACGGGTCTCCCGCCAGAACAGCCTGCAGATGTTCTATCTGCTTCCTGATGGCCACGATCGTGGGACTGTCGTCCGCGAAGACGAGGCGCTGCTTCACGAGATCCGACTGGAGCTGAGCGAGCAGCCGCTCCTGCGGCGAGGGAGCCGTCTCGCTCGCGACGAAGCCTCGCGTCCTGAGCAGCTCCTGCAGCCCGGCCCGCTGACCGCGCAGCGCCGCCTCCTCGCGCTGCACCGCGGCAAGGCGCGTCCGCTGGCTTTGACGCTGCTCCAGATACGTCTTCAGATTCTCGGGCAGGGCCTCGACATTCGCGTCCTTGAACGCCCGTATCTGGGACGAGTTCTGCTGCATCCGCCCCGCGAGCCGATCCACATCCTCGCGGAAGAAGGCCAATGCCTCCTGCACCCGCGCGCGGCGGCGCGCGAGATCCTCGTCGAGGATGTCACTGATGATCTCGTTGGCGACACTCGCCGCGAGTTCCGGGTCCTCGGCGTCGAAGGAGATCCCGAAGGCGATGGCACCGGCGCCGGAATCGCCCGTGTCGAAGCGGATCTGGTCGATCCCGACCCGCCCCCGCATGTCGTCGACCTTGTCGACATCCTCCAGGTCGTCCTCCTCCGCGTAGATGTCGAACCGGTCGGCCAGATCGAGAAGCGCTTCGCGTCCGGTGACGGCCTGGAGGATGACCTGCAGTTGCGCCACGCTGTTCGCCGGCGCGGTTGCGGTGCCGGGCTCGGTCGACACCAACGCCGGCTCGAGCAGGATCTGACCGCCGGCGCGGTAGACCTCGGGCAGCGACAGGGCGGTCATGACACCCACCGCGGCGAAAGTCGAAGTGATGACGATGATCACCGGCAGCCGACGCAGGAACAGCCAGACGTAGAACCTCAAGTCGATCATGCCCTGCATGGAGTCTCCGCCCCGGACCCATCGGAATGCCGCCACACGGCGGGCGGCCCCGGCTTCGACCACGAACGCAGACACCGCATCAGGTCACAATAGACAGTGCTATCTATAGGAGGATCCGAGCGTCCCACTCTAATATTCCGCAGTGTTCTCGAGACCGTCGGTGGGTCCCCGAAGTGAAACTCCTGTATCGCCGGGTGGTCGGCCCTTTCGTCCGACAGGATGATCTCGTAGCGGCCTCCCGCAGGGTCCCTCCGCTTCCCGTCGCGGGCGCACGATGGCTGGCGTCGATGGTGTGTGCGGCGGCCTTCGTTGCCGCGGGCACGGCCGCCCTCGCGGACGAGTGGAGCCTGCAGCCCGACACGCAGCTGCGCGTGACGGTGTCCCAGTGGCTCCCCGGCGACGGGCAGTATCGGCGGCTCGAAGCGCTGAGTGGCGACTTCGTCGTGGGGCCCGAGGGCAGGGTCAGCTTCCCCGTTCTCGGCTCCGTCGACGCGGCGAACCACACGCCTGCGGAGCTGGCGGACCACATGGTCGAGCGGCTCAAGACCTCGATGGGACTGCTCGCCCCCCCGGACGTGATCGTCGAGGTCATCGGCTACCCGCCGATCTACGTGACCGGCGACGTGGACAGGCCCGGCTCGTTCCCCTACCGCCCCACGATGACCATCCTACAGGCGGTCGCCTTGAGCGGCGGCGTGCCCCGCGGCAAGGACGCCGAAGACGAGCGCGACCGTTCCCAGCTTCTGTCTCAGCTGCGCGCGCTTCGGGAGGACATCGCCCGCACGATGAGCCGGGCGGCGCGCCTCAAGGCCGAACTCGAGGGCGACGCGCAGATCACCTTCCCACCGGAGATCGCCGACGGGGGCGCGCAGGACGGGATCGACGCTGTCCTCGAGCAGGAACGGATCATCTTCGCTGCAAGGAACAAGGCGCAGGAGAGGCAGTACGAGGCACTGGAAGAGCTGATCGCGCTCTTCAAGGGCGAGATATCGGTCCTCGAATCGAAGATTTCCGACCTCGACAGCGCCCTCGCGTTCAGATCGAAGGAGCTCGAAGACATTCGGGCCCTGGTGGAGAAGGGCCTGGCCACGACCTCCCGACGATCGGACCTCGAGCGGCTCGTCTCCGACCTTCGCGCCAACCGCCTCGATCAGCAGACCGCGATCATGCGCGCCCGCCAGGGCATCAGCGAGGCCGAGCGCAACAAGGTGGCGCTCGTGGACGAGCAACGCACCAAGGCCGCCGAGCAGCTGCAGGAGGAGCAGGCCCGCCTGGTCGACCTGCGGCTGGACGAGAAACTGAAGCTCGAGTTGCTGGCCCAGTTGGGTCGCCGCATGTCGGCCCTCGGCGCTGGTCCGGCCGAACGACCGACGCTGACCTTCACGATCGTCCGGGAGGATGCCGCCGGCCCCCGCGAACTGATCGCCGACGAGACCACGCGCTTGCGCCCCGGCGACGTCGTGCGGGCCCGGCTCGTCACGGCCGGTCCATCGGCAGCCGCATCGGACGCCGGGCCGGTCGGGCCCGTGAGCTGGCGGCAGGACGCCGCTGCGCGTGAAGATCGCACCCCCAGCTCGGTCGAGTGAGGGGCGCATCATCCTTCTGACGGCGTGGGCGCCTGCACGCCGATCGTCCGCAACATCGGGCTCCGCGGCCACCGGCGTCGATGCCGGGCAGCCCCGCACGATACTCGCGCGTGAGAGGCCCATATCACGCTAAAGACAGCCGGAGCGGGGCGAGATGTGCCTCAGATCGCCTTCGCCTGATCCTGTCGGACCGGTGAGGTGCCTCGCGCAGGATCCGGTGATCCGCTCGCGACCTTCTCCCCCGGTCCTCTCATCCTCTTCTTGCGCTTTCCGCGATCGGAGCCGGCGTCCCCCGGGGCGCTCCCGGTGACGAGCCCGGAGCCGGTTCTTCCTTCGCTCCGCGTGGAGAGCCCTGCGTCTCCTGCTCCGCATCGCGAGCCGGTTCCTCGTTGTCCCTGTGGCTCGCGCGAAGCGCGCCACGTCGGCCGCTTCGCCGCCGGAACGCCTGTGTGATCAGCGAGACCTCAGGCCCCGCCACACCGGCGGGCCCAGGGTGAGCCACGTTCCGGGAACCTCCGGCAGGACCTCCTCGCGACCGGAGAAGCCGCACCCGGGATCCGAGACGCCGACATCCCCGGCACCGACGCGCCGGGGATGCATTCGAGCGACGACGAGATGGCGTTGAGGGCTCCGGGAGCAGGTCCCTTTCGGCCGGGTCGGCCGATCTGAACGGGAGCTCCCGCTAGTAGCCGGTTCCCCGGAACACGACCCCCACCGTCTTCATCAGGATGGTGAAGTCGGTGCGGAACGAGAGGAGTTGCGCATACTCGTTGTCGAACCGGCTGCGCTCGGCGAAGGCCGAGGCGTTGCGCTTGCTGACCTGCCACATGCCGGTCATTCCGGGGCGAAGCGCGAAATAGGCGGTGCCGGGGTAGAGGACGCGCTGCTCCTCGAACATCGGCCGGGGTCCGACCAGGCTCATGTCGCCGATCAGCACGTTCCAGAGCTGCGGCAGCTCGTCGAGGGAGTAGCGGCGGAGGAAACCTCCAACCGGCGTGATGCGCGGATCCTTCTTCAGCTTCTGCGTGTGCGTCCATTCCCTCCGCGCCTCGGGATCCCTGGCGAGCAGGTCGGCCAGGCGGGTCTCCGCGTCCAGGACCATCGTCCGGAACTTCCAGATCCTGAAGGTCCGGCCATGCTGCCCGAGCCTCTCCTGGGTGTAGAACGGGCTCCCGCCGTCCATCGCCACCAGGACGGCCAGAACCAGCATCAGCGGCAACAGGGCCAGGCCGATGAGCAGCGCCCCCGCCAGATCGATGCTCCGCTTCACGGAGAGGTAGCCGGGATTGAAGCCCGCAGCCGCGGCCAGAACCGGACTTCCGCCGCCATCCTGCGCGAGAACTGCTTCCTTGATGTCGTTCATGGACATTCTCCTGCTCGTCTAAGACGGCGGCTACGCACCCGCTGCCGTAAGTGAGAGGAGAAATTATCCGCCGGCGGCCACGTTGTTCATTAATATTTAATAACTATTCTCGCCCGGAACGGCGTTCTTTATATTGCTCGTGAAGGTTAGATAGTAAGATCTACACCAGTCGCGCTGCTTTCCCCTGCGCGCCCACGAGAATGCGAGCGAGCAGGCATGTCCTCGCTGAACGTACCGACCTCCGGGAGAGGCGACGGAGCCTCCGGTCGCGGCCACCCTTCGTCTTCCGCGACGTTCAGGCAGATCCTCCACTCGACCGCCTGGATCGGCGGCTCCTCCATGCTCGTGCTCGCCCTCTCCCTCTTCCGGATGAAGGCGCTGGCCGTGCTGGTCGGGCCGAGCGGGGTCGGCCTCTTCGGCCTCTACAACGCGCTCGTGGATATGTGCGTCGCGATCGCGGGCATGGGTGTCCAGTCAAGCGGCGTGCGGGAGGTCGCCCACGCCACGGGCAACGATGAGCCCGGGCGCATGGCCGCCATCGTGACCGCCCTGCGATGGGGTTCGGTCGCTCTCGGCGTTCTCGGCGGCCTCGTTCTGCTCGTGGCGGCCGCACCGCTTGCGTTCGTCACGTTCGGCGACGCCGAGCGGGCCGCGGCCGTCGCGGTTCTCGGAGCGGCCGTGCTGGTCAGGATCATGCTCGGCGCCGAGCTCGCCCTCATTCAGGGTCTCCGTCAGATCCGCATCCTTGCGCACGTCAACGTCCTCGGCGCCGCAATCGGCTCGCTGGCGGCCGTCGTTCTCGTCTGGATCTTCGGTATGGAAGGGCTCGCCCCGGCCCTCGTTGCGATGGCGCTGTCGGCCTTCCTCGTGTCGATGCACTACCGGCAGAGAGTGGCTCCAGCGCCGACCCCTGCGCCCTCCCCCCTGTCGCCGGAGGCCCGACGAGCTGCCGCAGCGCTCTTGCGGCTGGGCGCCGTCTTCATGATCAGCGGTGCACTGACCATGGGGGCGGCCTACGTGATCCGCATCATCGTCCTGCATGCTTCGGGTGTCCAAGCCGCCGGCCTCTACCAGGCGGCATGGGCGGTCGCCTCGCTCTACACCACGTTCGTGCTGCAGGCGATGAGCGCCGACTTCTACCCGCGCCTGACCACGGTCGCCGGGGACAACGCCGCGTGCAACCGCCTCGTGAACGAGCAGGCCGAGATCAGCATCTTGCTCGCCACCCCGGGCGTGCTTGCCACGATCGCATTGGCTCCCCTCGTCATAACCATCTTCTACTCGACGGAATTCGTCGGCGCGGTGACGCTGCTCCGCTGGCTATGCCTCGGAATGATCCTCAGGGTCGTCGCCTGGCCGATGGGCTTCATCGTTCTCGCCAAGGGCGCACAACGCGCCTTCTTCTGGACGGAGGTGGCCGCTACGGCGGTGCATGTCGGCATGGCGGCGCTTCTGGTGCCGGTGATGGGGCCGGACGGCGCCGGCGCAGCCTTCTTCATTCTCTACGCCTGGCACGGCGCGCTGATCTACGTCGTGGTGCGGCGCCTGTCGAACTTCCGGTGGAGCACGAGAAACCGCACGCTGGCCGTCGCCTCCGTGGGGGCCGCCCTCCTGGCCTTCGCGATCAGCCAGGTTCTTCCCCCGTGGCCGACCGTGGGGCTCGTCCTGCCCCTGGCGGCGGCCAGCGGCATCTTCTCGCTGAGGTCGCTCGGCCAGCTCTTCTCGCCGCCCCCGCTCCCCGGCTGGGCCCTGCCCTGGCTGCCACGCCTGATCGGCTGGTCACAGCCCTCCTGATGGCGCCGAGGCCTCCGGCGGAGCGGGCCACATCTTCGCGTCGCGGATCTTGCCGACATGTCTCGTCCGCCCCCGCACCAGGCAGGCCGGCGGTGTGGGCACAGAGAAAGGGGCGCCCTCGAGGGCGCCCCTTTCTCTGTGCCGGTGCGGCGGTCGGCGTCAGCTGGCGACCAGCATCGGACTGTCGAGGAGGAGATCCGCCAGCAGATCCGTCACGCGCGTCACGTCGTCCTCCGTCATGCCCGGGAACATCGGCAATATGAGGCCGCGCGCCTGGGCCGCTTCGGAGCGGTCCAGACGGGTCGCGATGCGGCAACAGCCCGGGGGCGCGTAGGCAGGCTCGAGGTGAGTGTTCATCACGCCCCGCCGGGTCGAGATGCCCCTGTCCAACATCAGTTGCATGAGCCAGAGCTGGTCGGCGCCTGATGGAAGCATCACGCAGTAGCTCTGCCAGTTGCTGCGCGCCCAGTCGGGCTCCGCTGGCGGAAGAAGGCGGCCGAGGGCGGACAGCCGCGCAGCGTAGAGCCGTGCCAGGCGCCGCCTCTCCGCGACGATCTCCTTCAAGCGGCCCAGCTGCACCCGGCCGATCGCCGCCTGGAGGTCGGTCATCCGATAGTTGTAGCCGAACTCGCCATAGGTCTCGCAGATCACGGAACGCGACCCGTGCCGCACCGTGTCGGGGACGCTCATCCCATGCTGTCGCCACAGCCTGAACTTGGCGTCGAGCTCCGGGTCCGCCGTGGTCAACATGCCGCCGTCGCCGGTGGTGATCACCTTTCTCGGATGGAACGAGAAGCAGGCGACGTGTCCGTGGGGCTTGCCGATGCGCTCCCACCGCCCGTGCCACCTGATCTCGCTGCCGATCGCGCATGCCGCATCCTCCACGACCGCGAGGCCCCGGCGCTGCGCGATCTCGAGGATCCTCGACATGTCGCAGGGCATGCCGAGCTGGTGCACGCAGAGTATTGCCCGCGTGCGCGGCGTGATCGCCTGCTCGACGAGATCGGGATCGATGTTGAAGCCGCAGCTCCCGATGTCGACGAAGACGGGCGTGGCGCCGAGGTAGCGGACCGCGTTCGCCGTGGCGATGAAGCTGTGGCTGACGGTGATGACCTCGTGCCCCTCCTTCACCCCCACGCCCCGGAGGGCGAGATGGAGCGCGGTCGTGCAGTTGGAGACGGCGCAAGCATGCGCCGCGCCGACCGTGGCCGCGAATTCGCGTTCGAAGGCGGCAACCTCCGGGCCCTGCGTGACCCATCCCGACAGCACGACGCGGCTGACGGCGTCCACCTCCCGCTCATCGAGCACCGGCTTGGTGAGCGGGATAACATCCGAATGGCTCATGCCGCACACTCCGCTGCTGCGAGGCGCTCGCGCCGCCACCAGTCGACGAGGCCCCGCAAACCCTCTTCCATGGTGATGGTCGTGGTGAAGTTCAGCATCTCCCGCGCCTTCCGGGTGTCCGCGAGCCGGCGGCTCACCGCATTCACCTTGCGCGCCTCGACGTGAACGGGGCTCATCGGCCGCCCCATCACGCGACACAGCATCGCCGCGAGCTGGGTCAGGTCGATTTCCTCGCCCGACGCCACGTTGAACACCTCGTCCGTCACATCGGACTTGGCCGCCAGCATGTTGGCCCTCGCGATGTCCTGGACATGCACGAAATCCATCGTCTGCTTGCCGTCGCCGTAGATGATCGGCGCCTCTCCGGCTTCGATCCGCTCCATCCAGCGGATCAGAACCTCGGTGTATACGCCGAACACGTCCATGCGCGGCCCGTAGACGTTGAAGTAGCGCAACGCGACGTATTTCAGGCCGTACATTTCGGCGAAGCTTCGCAGAAGCCCTTCATTGAAGGTCTTGGCCGCACCGTAGATCGTGCGGTTGTTGTAGGGATGATGGTCTTCCGCCGTGGGAAACCGCTCGGCCAGGCCGAGCACCGAGGCGGACGACGCCGCCACGACCTTGCCGACGCCGGCTTCCACGGCCGCCTCGAGGACGTTGAACGTGCCGTTGACGAGGACGTCCACCGCCAGCCTCGGCTGCTCCGCGCACTGCGTGATGCGGATCGCCGCCTGATGAAACACGACGTCGATGCCTCTCATCAGGCTGCCGAGGAGCTCCCGGTTCCGGATATCGCCGTCGACCACGTTCAGCGGCCGGAGAGCGGCCGCCTGGATCAGGTTTTCGGGACGACCGCGGTCGAAATTGTCGAGAATGACGATCTCGGCCGCTCCCTCGGCAGCACAGAGATCGGCGATATGCGAGCCGATCAGCCCCGCTCCTCCCGTGATGAGGACGCGCTTTCCCTTCATCAGCCTGCCCTTTCCAACTGTGTTCGCGCCGTACCGACCTCCTCCTCGCCGCGCCACCTGATGACGCGTGCGGGCACGCCGGCGACGACGGCGAAAGGCGGGACATTGGCCGTCACGACGGCCCCGGCACCCACCACCGCCCCCTTGCCGACGGTCACGCCGGGGAGGATGACCGCATTCGTGCCGACGTCGGCCCAGGCCTCGATCCTCACCGGCCGGATCATCAGGTCGCTTTCGATCACGGGCACGTCGATCGACGTGGCGATGTGCTCGGACCCGAGCACCTTCGCTCCGGGGCCCCATCCCACATGATCCCCGAGGACCAGGTCGCGCGCGTCGAAATAGGCCTGCGGGCCGATCCACACGTTCCGCCCGATGACGCAGGTGCCGTCGTGGCGTCCCTGGATGAAGGCCCCGCCCCCGATGAAGACGCCGTCGGAGATGCGGAACGTCTCGAGGTGCCGGAACGCGACGCCACTCGCGACCTGCAGCCCCGAGCCGCAGCTCGCGGCACCCGCCATGAAGATCACCTGACGCATGAGGCGGTCGACCAGGCCTTCCCCGACCGCGAAGCGGCCATAGAGATCGACGAGGCCTTCCCTGCCGTAGGACTCGCGGATCTGCGCCGCGAGTTCCCTCATATGCACCGGATCGGAAGCCAGCTTCCTCTTCCCGTGCACCGCGGGGGTCACACGGCCCGGGGTGAGCAATCTGTCAGGCATAGACATCTCGCATGATCGCTTCGGCCACGTTCTCCACCTGGTCGGCCGCGAGCTCCGGGTAGATCGGCAGCGACAGAACTTCGCGACACGCCGCCTCGGCGACGGGGAAATCCCCTTCGGCGTAGCCGAGGTCGCGGAAGGCCTTCTGCAGGTGCACGGGGATCGGATAGTGCAGGCCCGTCTGGATGCCCTCCCGCTCCAGATGACGCCGCAGATCGTCACGCTCCGGCGTGCGGACGGCGTAGACGTGGTAGACGTGTCGGCGCCCCGGCGCCTCGACGGGAAGGCGAAGATGCGGGATGCCGGACAGCAGGCGATCGTAGTCGGCGGCACGCGCGCGACGGGCTGCGATCCACTCCTCCAGATGTGCCAGCTTCACGCGCAGGATCGCGCCTTGAACGGCGTCCATCCGGTAGTTGAAGCCTTTCAACGCGTGGTGATAGCGCTGCTCCTGCCCCCAATCGCGGAGCATGCGCATGATCTCCATCTGACGGTCGTCATTCGTGACGACGAGGCCGCCTTCCCCGCAGGCCCCGAGGTTCTTGCCGGGATAGAAGCTGAAGCAGCCGGATACGCCCATGCTGCCCGCCCTTTGCCCACCGTACTCGGCCCCATGCGCCTGGCAGGCGTCTTCGATCACGTGCAGGTGGCTGTGCGACGCACGGTCGAGTATCGGTCCCATGTCCGCCATCTGCCCGTGCAGGTGCACGGGAATGATCGCCTTCGTTCGCCGCGTGACCGCTTCCTCCAGACGCTTCGGATCGAGCGTCAGGGTCTCCGGATCGACGTCCACGAAGACCGGCTGCGCGCCGGCATAGACGATCGCGGAGGCGGTCGCGACGAAGGTCAGGGGGCTCGTTATGACTTCGTCTCCCGGGCCAACACCGGCGGCGAGGAGGGCGAGGTGGAGCGCGCTCGTGCCGCTGTTGACGGCGATCGCGTGGCGCGTGCCGCAGTAGGCGGCGAAATCCCGCTCGAACTGCTGGACCTGCTCGCCGAGCACGTAGTTGCCGGAGGCCAGCACCGACAGAACGGCAGGCTCGATCTCCGGCCGGAGGGCCGCGTAGTGCGCCTTGAGGTCTAGGAGGGGGATCATGCCGGCACCATCCCTGATGAGAGTTCAACAACCTGGCCGCGCTGGCCGAGCGACTGCGTCGCCGCTTCCAGAATCCGGACCACACGCAGCCCCGCCTCCCCGTCCGCCGTCGGGGTGGCCATGTTCACCACGCACTCGATGAATTCACGCAGCTCGAGATCGAGCGCCTCGGTCAGGTCGATATGGGGAGCCATCATGTCGCCCGCGCGGTAGCCGACCAGCATCTGGCGCACACGGTCGCCGTCGGACGAGGCGTCGTCGTTGAGGGTTATCCCCTTGTCGTAGACCTTGATCTTCTCGCTCGGCTCCAGGTCGTCATAGACGATCATCTTGCGGCTGCCTCCGACCAGGGTCCGCCTGACCTTGACCGGAGCGAGCCAGTTCACGTGAATGTGGGCGATGAGGGGACTGTCGAAGAAGAGCGTGAGATAGGCGATGTTCGCCGGCTGGCCCGGTACGTGGCTCATGCCGGTCGCAGCGACCGCAACAGGCTGTTCGGGCAGGACGTAGTCCATGATCGAGAGATCATGCACGGCGAGATCCCAGATGACGCTCACGTCCTTCTGGAACAGTCCGAGGTTCACCCTGACGGAGTCGTAGTAATACACGTCGCCGAGCACCTCGTTGACCAGCGCGTGCATCTTGCGGACGGCGCCCGTGTGAATGAAGGTGTGATCGACGGCGAGGATGAGGTTCCTGCGGCGGGCCTCCTCGACCAGCCGCGCGGCCTCGTCGCTGCTGGCCGCGATGGGCTTCTCGACGAAGACGTGCTTGCCGGCGCGCAGGGCGGCCATGGCCAGCGGGAAGTGGGTCGACACCGGCGTGGCGATGGCGACGGCGTCCACCTTCGGATCCCCCAGGACATCCGCGAGCGCGACGGTGGTCCTCACCGTCGGAAACCGGCCCGGAACGCCGCTCAGGCGGTCGGGGCGGGCATCGCACACCCAGCGCAGGTCCACCTCGGGGTTCGACCACAGGTTGCGCACGAGGTTGGGGCCCCAGTACCCGTATCCGATCACCGCAAAGCCGATCATCGACCTGCTCCCGCCATTTCGGCACCGCAGTGCCTGCGATGTCCCCGCATGATCCGGGCAGGAACCCCGGCGACCGCGGCGCCCGCGGGCACGTCGCGCGTCACCACCGCTCCGGCCCCGACGAGGGCCCCCTCCCCGATCGTGACGCCTCCCATGATGGTCGCGTTGCTGCCGATCGAGGCGCCGCGCCTCACGATCGTCGGCTCGACCGACCAGTCCTCCTCCGTCATCAGGCGTCCGTCGGCGGTGACAGCCCGCGGCTCGCGATCGTTTATGAACATCACGCCATGCCCGATGAAGACTTCGTCCTCGACGGTGACACCTTCGCAAAGGAATGAGTGACTGGAGATCTTGCAGCGCTCGCCGATCTCGACGCCCTTCTGGATCTCCACGAAGGTCCCGATCCTGGTCTCTCTACCGATCGAGCACCCGTAGATGTTCACGAGATCGGGCTGCCATATTTTGGCGCCCAGACCAATATGAGTGTCTTTTATCACAATCCCCACCCTGGCAATGACAAGTGCAGTCGGGGAAAACTACCAGTCCGTATTGAAATAAAAATAGACTAGTATGTTTACACGGATCTCAGGATGCCGCGATTCCCTCAACCCACGAGAGAATAATTCGCGAATGTCATGCTTCGGATATGGATATTTCCGGCCGTTACAATTTAGATCTGGCAGATTTCGCAATTCAAACTGAAGGAGGAAAAAGCGAATTATATGTGACCTCTTTCCCTTAGGGCAGAGGCCGCCTCCCGGTAGCGCGCCGCAGCGCCTGTCCTGTTGTATACGCCGAGCTTTGTTATGATGTTGTGCATATGAATTTTAACCGTGTTCTCGGAGATACTCAGTCTACACGCTATAATCTTGTTCTGCAGGCCCTCGGATGCCAGGGCGATAATCTCGCGCTCGCGCTTGGAGAGGTTGTAGCATTCGACGCCGGCATCGACGCGCCCCTCCGAAGACGGGCTGGAAGCAGCCTGCTTCGGGGGCGGCGCCTGCCGGAGCCGTGCGAAGAACTCCCGCGGGTAGTACTCCCCGCCCTGAAGTATGAGCTGGATGATGGAAAGGGTCAGATCGATGCGGGCATGGTCGGGAATCCAGCCCGCCAGAACCCCCTCGTCGGCGATCTGAACGAGATCCACACCCGGCTCTCCGACGCGCCCACCGAGAACCGCGATCCTGCTGAGGGGATGCATTCTGGCCAGCTGCGCCCCGTACTTCGTGACGTCCGCCAGAAGCTCGGCGTCGATCAGGATGAGCGCGACGGGATCCGGAAAGATCGCGAAGGCGGCCTCGAAGCTCGTGACCTCGACAACGCGCGTCCACTCGAACTTGCGCTCGATGCATGGACCGAGCTCGGCCGCCAGGCTGATGGTTCCGCTGATGATGAGGATCGTTCGGGTGCCCTGACGCTGCGACAGTCCACGCGGCGCATGATAATCGCGGTTCGGCTTCATGGGTCTCTCCCCCCCATGCCCTGAATGACTAACAATATCATAACAACCCCACGCGTATTGCGAGGGGAATAGACCGCTCGGTCTATGTCCAGTTGCGATTCGTTGCGACAGTATTCCGGGAGACACAAAGCACCTTTCCCGCACGGCATCGGGATGAACTTGGCACGCGAACCAAAAATAAATTCGCGGCGCAGTGTTTCCGCTGCCCCTTTGCCCGAGAAGGCAACGAAAACTTGCACGATCTCGACGCGAGCGGCCGGAGACTCCGCTCAGAGGGCGCGGATCAGCTGGAGATCCGTCCGATCGAGGATCATATCGGAACCTCATATCGTGATCACAGTAGGGCAATACTCTCGCAAGAGGTGCCGGCTCGACCGTCGAGGAGGGGCCGCACACCGCGCTTCGAGCCCTAGGCATCACGCCATCTGGCGGCGCAGCAGTCCGGAACGGGCGGATATCAGCCTGGAGTTGCCCATGGCTGCGACTTCGCTCCTCGCCGCGGAACGTTCCGCGTGCCTCGCGACGACCCGGCGGTTCGGCGGAAGCACCTGCCCTCGACGCAGCGGTGCTCCGGCCGCCGCGACGACCGACGCGGATCTTCGACTGGCGACGGAGGTGGCACCGCTCGCCCGCACACCCATCACTAGGGACGTCTCATGATCCATCCGCAGATCCTCGGTGTCGCGATCGTCACCTACAACAGTGCGGACGTGCTGCCGACCCTTCTGGACAGCCTTCGCGATGCTCTCGAGCCGGTTCCCCATGCGAAGGTGATCGTCGTCGACAATCAGTCCGCGGACGGTTCTCCGGCACTCGCCGAACGCCACGTCCTGGCGCCCAACGTGCTTCGCATGGGGCGGAACGCGGGATACTCGGCGGCGATAAATGCAGCGGCGAGAGTGCTGCCTCCGGAGGCGGACCTTCTCGTTCTGAACCCGGACGTCACGATCGAGGCCGGTGCCGTGCTCCGGATGATGCGCGTCCTCCGCGCATCTGGTGTCGGAGCGGTGGTTCCGGCGTTGATCGGCGACAGTGGAGAACTCTCCTGCTCGCTGCGTCGTGAACCCTCCCTGGTGACCGCCCTCGGCGACGCTCTCCTCGGCGGCACGCTCGCCGGCAGCTTCGGGTGGGGCGAGATGATCACCGCCGCCGAGGCCTACCAGGCGAGCCGTTCGGTGGACTGGGCCACTGGGGCCGCCCTGCTCATCTCGGCTGAGGCGCGCCGTCGGGCGGGCGAGTGGGACGAGGGGTACTTCCTCTACAGCGAGGAGACGGACTACATGCGGCGCATCCGGGAGAGCGGCCTCCAAATCCGCTTCGTGCCCGAAGCGACGGTGCGCCATCGGGGAGGAGATTCCAACGTCAACCCCGATCTTTACGCGTTGATGGTCTCGAACCGCGTCCGATACTTCCGGCGCTGGCACGGCAGTGCCGCGGCGGCTGCGCTCCGTGCCGTGCTGATACTTCAGGAGACGATCCGCGCCGGCACTGGCCGCACGCATCGGCGGGCACTCCGAACGCTCCTCGGTCTTCGATCGCCATGCGCAGCGTTTCTCCTCCGGCCTGAGACAGCGACGGTGCATGTGCTGCGGACCGACGGCCGAAACGGGTCGTGATGCCCATGTTCCCGAACCGCCTGGGAGACACCGGCTCGCAGCGCGCCGCTCCCGGCCGGAGCGCGCCACGCAGCATGACGGGAGATGCGAGAGCGACGAGGAGCTCCCCGCCCGCGCGGGTTCTTGTCTTCGCGCATCGGCTCGAGATCGGGGGAACGCAGGTCAACGCGATCGAACTCGCAGCCCATCTCCGGGACCGGCAAGGCTACGACGTGGCCGTCCTCGCCACGCCGGGACCGATGACGGAGTATCTCGACGAGCACGGCCTTCGATATCACCCGGCGCCGGATGCCGACTTTCATCCCTCACCCGCGAGAGCCGCCGCACTCAGGCGGGCTCTTCTGGCTGAAGAGCCCGACGTTCTGCATGTCTGGGACGCCCCGCAATGGCTCGACGCTTGTCCCATAGCCTGTCTGGCGATCCAGGTTCCGACCGTCGTCACCTCGATGTCGATGGTGGTGGAGCGCCTGCTCCCCCGGCACCTGCCCCTCACCTTCGGCACGCCCGAACTCGTGGAGATCGCGCAGCGCGGGGGGCGGCAGCAGGCGAGGCTGCTCCTGCCGCCGGTCGACATCGACCAGAACGCGCCGGATCCCGTCTGCGGCCGCTCGTTCAGACGCGAGTGGCGTGTGCGGGATGACGAGTTCCTCGTGGTGACCGTCAGTCGCCTCGTCAGCTGGATGAAGGCGGAGAGCCTGCGGGACACGGTCTCGGCCGTCGCCGCCCTGGCCGCGGAAGGCCAGAAGATCCGCTTCGCCATCGTCGGCGACGGCACCTCCCGGCGTGAGCTGGACGCTCTCGCCGCGTCGGTCAACCGTGGGCTCGGCCGTGAGGCGGTGTTCCTGACGGGCGCGATGGTCGACCCGCGACCGGCCTATGCCGCTGCGGATACCGTGGTCGGCATGGGCGGCTCCGCGCTGCGGGCGCTCGCTTTCGGCAAGCCGCTCGTCGTCTCCGGCGAAAAGGGCTTCTCGATGCCCTTCACGCACGAAACGGCCGACCTGTTCTACCGGGTCGGGATGTACGGCGTCGGGGACAACCACGACGGCAGCGGCCTGATGGCGAGCCATCTGCGCTTCATGCTCGCTCAGCCCGCGGAGCGAAGAGACGAGCTTTCGCGGCTCGGCCGGTCCTTCGTCGTCCGGCATTTCGCGCTCGATGTCGTCGGGGGCACGCTGGGCGAGATGCTCGCCGGTGCTGCGAGCGCGAGGCGGACCTTCGCGCCGCTCCTCATGGACGCGGTCCGAACGGGCCTCGTCCTCGGCGGGCGCTCCCTCCTTCGCACTCCATAGGGGTCGCGGGCAGCGCGGCCGGATCCTCCGTGCGAGCGGCTGCCACGCCGCTGGCCGACACTCACGTCCGACCGGAGGAGAGGCGCGGATCCCGCCTGCTCTCCCGAGCGGCAGCCGCCACGCCACCTCTTCGTCTTCCAGTGACCGGACGCGGAGCCGCAACGCCTCCTCTCTCGCGCCGCGGCTCGTCGACGATGCTCGTCCCCTGCCCGTCCCGCGCGTCAAACAGCCAGATCCCGCTTCCCAGGAGGAAGGTGAAGAACATGTATGACGTCGCCCAGAAATGCACCGTGCAGCCGACGACGAAGAAGGAGGTCATCACGATGACGAACCCGAGCCGTGCAGCCCGCAGGGCGTCGCTCTCCATGGGCCGCCGGCACAGCAGGAACGTCGAGGCGAGGGCTCCCAGAAGAAGCAGCGCCGCCGGCGCCCCATGACGCACGGCTGGGACGAGCCAGAATGCGTCGATGCTGCTCGTCATGAAGCTCGCACGCGCCCATTCATGGAAACCGATGCCGAACAGCGGGTGGGCAAGAACCGAGGCGATGCCGTACTGCCAGATCAGGATCCGGTACCACGACGTGTGCTGGCTGAACGTGAAGTAAGAGATGTAGAGCTCCGGAACCGACCGGTTCGACACCAGCTCGAGCGGCACATAGGTGAGCACGAGAAGCGCGATCAGGAGCTTCCACCTGAGCGCGATCGCTCTGAGGATGCGCTCCCAGCTCATCAGGGCGACCTGGATCACGACCGCAAGCAGCGGGCCGGAGGAGAGCGAGACGACCGCAGCGGCTCCGACGACGAGCGACCGGCTCCACCGCACGACCACCGGGCGCCGGTGGCCCAGCACGAGATGGACGAGCGCGAGGATCGAGCCGGGGAACGCTCCGTAAAGGATCGGGTGCTCGAAAACGGTCTGTGCCCGTCGTAGCCCGAAGCGCGCCTCCTCGCCTGCGTCGGCGTAGGTGGGCAAGAGCATGCCGAGCGCCTCGAGGAGAATGTTGCGCCCCGTCACCGCCTCGAGGACGGCAAAGGGCAACAGCGCCGCGATGGCGAGGAAGAGAAGGCGTAGCGCCGCGCGGAAACCGTCGAGATCCCGGATGAAGCAGCGCGCGACCAGATAGGCGCCCATCGTCTCGATGAACAGGATGCCGCTGGGCTGGATCGCGAAACCGAGCCCGTGGACCGCGACGAGGCTGATCGAACACCAGAGCCAGAACAGCACCAGGAGGACGTCCGTCAGACGGAGACGGCCTGCCCGGCCGCTCAGCCAGATGCCGACGCAGGGCACGACGAGGATCAAGAGAACGATCCGCGTCGGCGAAAGGGAGAGGGGGCCGAGAGAGATCTGCCACGGCAACAGGAGCGAGACGACGAAGATTGTGAGCGGCAGCGGAGGCCAGCGCCGGCCAGCCGCAGGCGCCCGGGGCGCACGGGTTGCCGGTGCCGCCGCCGCACCCTCCGGCCAGACATCCCCCTCGCCGAGCCGGAGCCGCCGCCCTCCCCCTCCGGCCGGTCTCGCGAACGTCATCAGGGTTCCTTGAGGCTGGAATCGAGGCCCCGCACGAGCGGGTGCAGGAAGTAGGAGATCACCCTCCTCTGCCCGACCTTGATCTCCGCCGTCACCGACATGCCGGGCAGGAGCCTCAACGGGTCCGGCCCCTCGCGAGACAAACCCGTCGTGAGGGCGATGCGGGCGCGGAAGGCCGGCGGCTCGTTCTCTCCTCCATCGGCCGAGATCGCGTCGCGCGACACGACCCTCAGCGTTCCGTCGGCCGTGCCGAAGGTCTGGAACGGATAGGCATCGAACTTCAGTCGCGCCGCCTGGCCCTCGCTCAGATGCCCGACGTCGCGAGCCTCCACGAGCACGTCGGCCTCCAGGGGCGCATCGAGGGGAACCAGCGTGACCAGAGCCTCGGCCTCCCGGACGACGGACCCGACCGAGCGCGGCGCCAGCTGAAGGACCACGCTGTCGGCCGGAGCCGAGAGCATGACCATCTGGAGTCGAAGGTCCATCTTCTTCAGCTGGTCGAGCGCGGTGTCCCGTTCTCCGCGGGCGTCGAGGAGTTGCTCGAGGGTCGTCCGACGAAAGTCCTGGGCGAACGCCTCCTTCTCGGCGGCCAGGCGTTTCAGCTCGTGTCCGTTCTCGATGATCAGGCCGCGTGCCTCGGCCAGATCCTGGTCCACGCTCAGCCGTGCGTCCCGCGACACGAGGAGATTGAACAGGGAGCCGGTCTCTCGCTCGTAGAGCTTCGAACGGGCCGTTTCGATCTGCGCCATCGTGTCCAGCCTGTCGAGCAGGATCCCCTCCTGGATCCGCCCACGTTCCAGGGCGGCCGTGCGGCTCGCGATCTGCTGGTCGAAGTTCTCCATGCTCGCCCCGTAGAGCGCGCGCCTCTGAAGGTAGAGCTGTCGCTGCAGGCCCTCGTTGTCGGAGGAAACCCAGGCCGTGTCGTAGGGGCCGCCCTCGAGTTCGGCCTCGAGCCGGCGCACCTGCGCCTCGAGAGCGTGGAGCCGCGTGCGTTGCTGGTCCACATCGGCCTTGCTGAAGGTCGGGTCGAGCGTCACCAGCGGCTGGCCGGCGCGGACCACGTCACCGACGGCGGCGTCGATCGAGCGGATGATCGACGTCTCGAGCGGCTGGACGACGATCGTGGGAACGACCGTCACCAGCTTGCCCTGAGCGACCACGATGCGGTCCGTCGACGAGACGGACGCCCATATCACGGCGCTGCACAGCAACAGCGTGATCAGGAACAACGTGATGCGGGCGACGGCCGGCGGCTTCTGCTCCTCCAGCACGACCGCATCGGGCTGGAATGCGGCAAGGTCCGTAGGTGCGGGAGCGGTCTTCTCGCGATGGCGGTGCAAGGATGAGGTGGGGCCACTCATGCCACGTGCCTCATCTGCTGCCCCCACAGCTGGCGATAGGTTGCGCAGCGCGACAGGAGCTGGTCGTGACGCCCGAGATCCCCCACCCGGCCATCCTCGACCACGAGGATGGCGTCGGCATCCGCGAGCGTGGAGAGACGGTGGGAGACGATGACGACCGTCCGCCCCTGCGAAATCCTCCGAAGGTTCTGCCTGACGATCGCCTCGCTGTCGGGGTCGAGCGCGCTCGTCGCCTCGTCCAGTATGAGGAGACGCGGATCGGCCAGGAGAGCCCGCGCGATCGCCAGTCGCTGCTTCTGGCCGCCGGAGAGGTTGGCTCCGTTTTCCTCGAGCATCGTTTCGAGGCCCCGCGGCAGGCGCTGGATGAACTCGTCGGCCCCCGCCAGACGCGCGGCCTCGGCGATCTCCTCGAGCGCTGCGTCCGGCTTCGTCGCGGCGATGTTCTCACGGACGGTGCCGCGGAACAGGAAATTGTCCTGGAGGACGACGCCGATGCTTCGTCTCAGGTGCACGAGGTCGATCTCGCGACTGTCGAAGCCGTCGATCCGGACGATGCCCTGCTGCACCCCGTAGAGCCCCTGGACGAGCCGCGTGATCGTCGTCTTGCCGGAGCCGCTCTTGCCGACGATGCCGAACACGGTCCCCGGGGATATCCCGAACGAGACGTCGTCGAGCGCGGGCGGACCACCTTCCGCGTAGCGGAACGAAACGTTCTCGAACTCGATGCCTCCCTCGATGCGGGGCTGCAGCCCCCGCGAGCGCCCCCGCTGCTCGGCGGCCTGGTTCATCACCTCCCCGAGCATCCGCACCGAGAGCGCCACCTCCTGGTACTCGTGCACCATCGTCACGATCTGCACGAGCGGTCCCGAGACCCGCCCTGCGAGCATGTTGAAGGCGATGAGTGCCCCCACCGTCATCGCCCCGGAGAAGACCTCGAGCGCGCCGAGGCTGACGATGGCGACCGTCATCAGCTTCTCGAACAGCCCCGTCAGGGACTGCGCCGTCGTCGAGATCTGCTCGACCCGGAAGCGGGTGGAGATCGAGAGGGCCGACTGGCCGTCCCACGCCTTCCTCTGCCGGGGCTCGAGCGCGAGGCTCTTGACGGTCCGCATGCCGTGAACCGTCTCGACGAGAAGTCCCTGCCTCGCGCTCTCGGCCTCGTAGAGCTCGCGGAGCCGCCGGCGGAACGGCCCGATCAGCGCGATGACGGTCAGGCCGACGAAGGCGGTGAATCCCACGACGACCAGGGTCAGCTTCACGCTGTAGAGCAGGAGGACCGGCAGGAAGACGAGCAGCGAGAGGCTGTCCAGCAGGGTCAGGAAGAGGCGTCCGGTCAGAAACTCGCGGATCCGCCCCGTCTGCTGCATGTGCTTGACGAGGACCCCGGCCGGGACGTGCTCGAACAGCGCGATGGGCAGGTCGAGAAGATGGCGGAAGGTGCGCGTGGCGATGCGGATGTCTATCCGGTTCGTCGCGTAGAGCAGGAGATAGCGCCGGAGGAAGGTGAAGATCGCGTCGAAGACGAGGGCGACGGTGATGCCGACGGCGAGAACGCCGAGTGTGGCGTAGCTGTGGTGGACGAGCACCTTGTCGATGACGAGCTGGAAGAAGATGGGCGTGACGAGGCCGAGCGCGTAGAGAACCACGGCGGCGAGGGCCACGTCACGGAAGAGCCTCCTCTGACGGAGGATCTCCGGAAGGAACCAGCGCAGGCCGAACGGCTGGTTCTCGTCCGACAGCGCATAGCTGCGCTTGACCAGCAGTACCTTGCCCCGCCAGCGGCTGCTGAACGTGTCGATCGGCAGGGCGAGCGGCACCGGCGCGGATGCCAGGGGATCGAGAACGTGCACCGTCTCGGGACCGGCGCCTCGTTCGGCACCGGGGTCCACCCTCACGACGACGATCCAGTTGCCGTTGTCGAGTTCGGCCAGGACGGGCAGCGCGCCGCCCAGCCGCAGGAGTTGGCGGGGGGAGATGAACGTGCAGCGCGACTTCAGCCCCGCGTTGCGGGCCATCGTGTGGAGCAGGGCCGTCGGCACGGGCCGATCGTCCACCGCGTGCTCGTGCATCAGGCGCTCGGCCGACAGGTCCACGCCATGATGACGCGCCACCATCACCAGGCACTGCAGGTTCGTGGGAACCCGCGGGGCTGCCCCCTGCTCGTTCATCGGATGCGCGGCTCAGCTGAAGTTCGGGGAGGAGTTCGCCGGTCTCGGCACGGCTTGCACGGACGCGACGGGCCGATGCCCCCGCCCTTCGTCCTGGCGGGCATCCGCCAATCGCCTCACCGCCCCCGCCTCGACGAGGCCCGCCAGGGCCTTCTGCATCAGGTCGACGGCGTTCGCGAAGCCGTCCACGGGCATGATCACCCTCTGCCGAAGCACGGCCTTCGGGTTGTTGTTGGCGTCCCGCTCGTCCGGCGAAAGGCTGACGAGGTCGAGGCGCACGATGCCTCCGGTCACGGTGATCTCTCCGATGCCGTCGGCGAAAAGCTCTTCTCTCATGGCGTGGTCTCCCGTGGGTGTTCATGAACATCGTGATGCGCGTGGCGGTGGATGGGCGCCCCGTCGGGGCCCCAGTCGGCGAAGGGTCCCTCGAACAGGCGCGCCGGTGCCTCCTCGCCCGGAGACAGGATGCAACGGTCGAGCGCCTGGCGGATCTCTGCTTCCGGCAGGTTCACGCCGATGAAGACGAGCTCCTGGCGGCGATCTCCCCACGGCGCGAGCCAGTGCCGGTCGATGAGCTGACGGAAGGCCGGATAGCGTGGCCAGCGCTCGCGAGGAACGGCGGCCCACCAGTAGCCCTTCTTCTCGACCCGGCTCTGGGCGCCGGCCACGGACATGATCCCCGCCGTGTCCGGGCTGGAGGCGATCCAGAAATGTCCTTTCGCCCGGATCAGCCCGGGCCATTGCCGCGCGAGGAACTCCCCGAGCCTGGCCGGGTGAAACGGGCGCCGGTTGCGATAGACGAAGCTCGAGATCCCGTATTCCTCGGTTTCGGGAACGTGGTCTCGCCACCCGTGGAGCTCCTTGTGCCAGAGCGGGTGCGTCTTGGACTTCGCCTCGTCGTAGAGCCCGGTCTCGAGAACGGCTTCGAGCGGCAGGCGACCGTGGTCGGTCTCCACCACCCTGGCATCCGCATTGAGCGCGGCGATGACCTGCCGAAGTCGCACGAGAGCATCCGGCGTCACGTCCGACACCTTGTTGACGACGATCACGTCGGCGAACTCGATCTGCTCCACCAGGAGATCCGCTATCCCGCGCGTGTCGTCGTCGTCCCGCACCTCACCCCGCGACGCCAGCAGGTCTCCGCTCGCGTAGTCCGAAAGGAGGCTCGTGGCATCGACCACCGTGACCATCGTGTCGAGCCGGACCAGATCGGACAGTGACGCGCCCACCTCGTCTCTGAAGGAAAAGGTCGCGGCGATCGGCAGCGGCTCGGCGATCCCCGTGCCCTCGATGAGGAGCGCGTCGAACCGGCCCTCCGCCGCGAGGCGTCGCACTTCCTTGAGAAGATCCTCGCGGAGCGTGCAGCAGATGCACCCGTTGGACAGTTCCACGAGCGCTTCGTCCGTGTGCGACAGGTGGCCCTCGCCGCTTCGCACGAGGTCGGCGTCGATGTTGACCTCGCTCATGTCGTTGACGATCACCGCCACCCGCCTGCCCTGCCGGTTGCCGAGCACGTGGTTGAGGAGGGTGGTCTTGCCGGCGCCGAGAAAGCCCGTCAGCACCGTCACGGGAAGCAGCCGTTCACGCGCGCGGCGCGCTGGGCCCGCTCCGGCCGCCATCCACGCTGGCCTCGCCGCCCGGCCGGGCAGTCCGCGCCACGGCACCACCCGCCCCTGCGCCGCCACGCCCGACCCGCCGTCCCGGTGTTCCCCCATGGTCCCCGCCCCGCTCAGGCGGCCAATGTGGGAACGAAGAGGACGTCGACGTAGTAGTTGGTCCTGTTGAAGCTGCTCTCCGGGAACGTGCCGCTCGCTCCGTAGGCGTAGACCCCGTTGCCGTTCTGCGCGGTGGATGCGAGGCCTCGCAGATCGCCACGTTCCACGTCCGACTGGAAGAAGTTGCCCGTCGCGGAATAGTAGCCGTTCGAGTGGTACGAGACGACGTAGGTCGTGTCGGCCTGGATGGCGATCGGCGTGTCGAAGAGCGCGGTCTGCCAGCCACTGGCGGTCTCGTTCGTGAAGGTCACGGCACCGAGCAGGCCGCCGGTCGCCGTCCAGAGATGGCCCTCGTGGGTGCCGGTGTTGTTCGGCCCCTTGTAGAACCTGATCCCCGTGATCGAACCCGCGACGTCGGCCTGGAACCTCATCCCGAGTTCCACCGGGCTCGCATCGTTGACCGTGACGACAGCCGGAGTGGCGCTGGCGGCGAAGACGCTCTGTGCCTCCGCAGCCGGCTGGACCGAAAGCGAGACGCTGGCAGTGTCGCTCCCGCCGTTCCCGTCCGAGATCGTGTATGTGAAGCTCGCCGGCCCCTGGTAGCCCGACGTCGGCGTGAAGGTCACGGTATTCGACAGCGCATCGAACGCGACGTTGCCGTTCACGGCCCCACCGGCGGAGATGATCGTCAGAGTGTCCCCATCGGGATCCGTGTCGTTGATCAGGAGGGCGGAGGCCGGCAGCACGAGCGCGGTGCCCGGCGCGGTGGTGAAGCCGCTGTCGTCGGCCGCAACCGGAGCCAGGTTGCCCACGCTGGGTGCAAAGAGGACGTCGACCCAGTAGTTGGAGGAATTGTAGGAGGCGTTCGGGAAAACCGTGCCCGTCCCATACCGATAGACACCGTTGGCACCGGCCGGTGCGGTGAGCGGGCCGTTCGAGCGGCTCGTCGAGAAGTATCCCGCATCGGCGTAGTAGCGGCCGTTGGAATGGTAGCTTGCCACGTAGGTCGTGCCGGCGGTGACGCTCACCGGGTCGGAGAAGGTCAGCGTCTGCCACCCGGAGGCCGTCTCGTTCGTGAAGGTTCCGGTCGCCAGAAGGGTGCCGGTGCTGGTCCAGAGCGCACCGGTGTGGGTCCCGACATCCTGTACGCTCTTGTAATATCGGATCCCCGTGATCTGCCCGCTCTGCGAGGACACGAACCGCATGCCGAGCTCGACCGAGCCCGGGTCCGAGGACGCCGAGGAGCCTGGCGCGGCGCCGGGAGCGAAGAGCCCGATCACACCGTCCGAAGCCTGGAAGGTGAGGTTGACGGTGGCCGTGTCCGTCCCTCCCCACCCGTCGGAGATCGTGTACGAGAAGGAGGCGGGACCCGCGTGTCCCGCATCGGGCGTGAAGGTAACGAGGCCCGAGAGGAGATCGAAGGACGCGACGCCGTTGACGCCGCCGCCGACGCTCTGGATCACGAGGGGATCGCCGTCCGCATCGGTGTCGTTGGCCAGCAGGGTCGTCGCCGAGATCACGATCGGCTGGTCCTGCTGGCCCGTGAACCCGCCATCATCCACGGCGCTCGGCGGGACGTTGGGCGCCGGGGGGTTGATCGTGAGCGCGACGTCGGCCACCGCCGTCGCTCCGAGGCTGTCGGTGATCGTGTAGGAGAATCCGGCCGCCCCGGCGTAGCCCGCGGTCGGTGTGAACGTGACCTGGCCCGTGGCGGTGTTGAGCGAGACCGTTCCGTTCTGGGCGTTGCCGACGGCCGTGACCGAGAAGGCGTGACCGTCCGGATCGCTGTCGTTCGCCATCAGTGTCGAGACGGCGATGACCAGCGGCTGGTCCTGAGAACCCGAGAAAGGCCCGTCCGCCACGGCAACGGGCGCTCCGTTCACCGCACGGTCGAAGACGACATCCACCCAGTAGTTGCCGGCCTGGTAGGTGCTCGTGGGAAACTGCGAGGCCCCCACGGCATAGACGCCGTTGCCGCCCGATGCCCCACTCGAGGGGGCGGTGAGAGGGCCGTTCGTCACCGCGGACGTGAAGTAGTTGGCCGAGCCTGAATAGATCCCTTGCGTATGGTAGCTCGCGACGTAGGTTTCGCCTGGCACCAGACTGATCGGTGCTGCGAACGAGAAGGTCTGCCAGCCACTCGCGACCGGGTTGGCGAGCGTCGTGGTCGTGGCCAGCGCGACGCCCGCAGACGTCCATAGCGTCGCCGAATGCGGTCCCGTGTCGCCCTCGGTCTTGTAGTAGCGGATGCCGGTCACCGCGCCGGCCTCCGAGGCGACGAACTTCACGCCGAGTTCGAGCGCCACGCCGTCCGAACTGGGGCCTCCCGAAGGCCCCTGCACGTCATCGAACAGTGTGAGGCCGACGCCCTCCTCGTTGACCACGAGGCTGACTGCCCCGGTGTCGGTGCCGCCCCGGCCGTCGCTGATGCTGTACGTGAAGCTCGCAGCGCCGCTATACCCTGCGGTGGGCGTGAACCGCACCGTGCCCGACGCGACATCCATGGCCACCGTGCCGTTGACCGCGCCACCCACGGAGGCGACCGACAGCGTGTCGCCGTCACCGTCGACATCGTTCATCAGAAGGGTCGGCAAAGTGACCGCGAGGGTCTTGCCCGAGGCGATGGTGAAGCCATCGTCGTCCCCGGCAACGGGGTCGAGGTTCGGAGCCGGTGCGTTGATGGTGAGGTTGACCGTAGCTGTAGCCGTGCCGCCGAAAGCGTCGGTGATCGTGTAGTTGAACGAGGCGGGCCCGAGGTGACCCGTCGCCGGCGTGAAGGTGATCGTGTTCGTCTGGACGTTCAGCGACACGATGCCGTTCACGGCGCCACTGACCGACGTGATCGAGAAGGGGTCTCCGTTCGGATCGCTGTCGTTCGCGGTGAGCGCGGTCCCCTGGATCGTCAGCGGCTGGTTCTGCTGGCCCACGAAAGGTCCGTCGTTGACGGCGACCGGCGGCGTGTTCGAGGGCACCTCGTCGGGGGAGAAGACGACGTCGACCCAGTAGTTCTCGTTGTTGTACACGCCGGTCGGGAACGTCCCCGCCGGCCCGTAGCCGTAGACGCCCGCCGCCACCGGGGTGCTCAGAAGCCCGCTGCTGTACGACGTCGAGAAGTAATTCGACGTGCTGGAGTAGAACCCGTTCGTGTGATACGCGGCGACATACTGGACGCCCGAGGCGATGTTTATCGGGTCGCTGAACTCGACGACCTGCCATCCCTGCAAGGTCTCGTCCACCGAATTGGCCGTTCCGAGGAGCTGGCCGTCAGCGGTCCACAGGCTGACCTCGTGCGCCCCGATATTGTAGAATTCCTTGTAGAACCGGATTCCCGTTATCTGCCCGGAGGTCGATGCCTGGAAGCGCACGCCGAGAGAGACCGGGTCGCGATCCAGGACGGTCGACTGGGCCGGCTGTGCCGCAAGCGTCCACAGGCTCGCGGTGTCCGGCAGGTTGACGGTCACCTGGGCCGAGCTCGTTGGACTTTCGAGATTGAGGCTGTCGTCGGCGGCACGGGACAATATCGTGTAGGTACCGGCGGCCTGCGCCACCCAGGTGTAGCTCCACGTCTCGCGACCCGACGCCTTGTGCCAGGTTTGGCCGCCATTCGTCGACACCTCCACGCCCGCCACGAGGCCGCCGACGTCGGCAGCCGTGCCGGTGATCGTGATCTTCTGGCCTTCGACGAGGCTGGTCCCTCCCAGGGGAGACGTGATCGTCGAGGTCGGGGCCGAATTGTCGGTGGTCCCGGTGGCGAGGACCAGGCTCGCCATCAGTGTTTCGGGCTGGATCCCCATGTCGGCGAACATGTTGACCATGGCCTGCTGAACGTTCGGATCCGTCGGCGTCGGCTCGGCGTCGTGCCGGTCCGACAGCCCCCACGACCAGTAGACGGTGCCCGCGCCGAACACGAGGGCGCCGCTCTCGGCGCGGTACATCGTCAGGCTGTGATCGACGACGTTCGGCCCGATCGACGTGCCGTAGTCGCGAAGATACGTGTCGACCGAAACCGTCGAGAGCGACAGGTTGATCAGGCCGGCCGGGCGGAAGCCGTTGTCGACGTCCGAATCCCACTCGTAGCCCAGCAGGTTGGGAACGAGCGTCGCGGTCTGCCCCGGCGCGAGATTGGCGACGTCGGTGTTCCGCCAGAACCGGAACTGCGACATCTCGTAGGGAATGCTGATCGTGTCGAGCCGGTAGCTGTCCACGGTGAACATCGTCCCGGTGAGGGAGTTCTCCGGCTCCTGCCCCGGGTCGGCGAAACGCGGATCGCGCCAGGTTCCCGTGTTGATGTCGCTCGGATCGATGTCCGTGTGAGCCCAGGTCTCCTTGTAGCAGACCATGGTGCGGTACGGCGTCCCGTTGCCGTCGATGCTCGTCTCCCAGCGGACTTTCCAGTAGACCTCGTTCCCGCTCCAGAACGCCAGGTTGACCCCCGCGTCGCGAGCCGCCTCGACATTCGCCCGCTGCTCTCCAGACCAGTACTCGTCATGGCCGACCGACAAGAACGCCTTGTGATTGAGCAGCATCTCGCCCGACCGGGACGTGTCGACGCCTGAGATGTAGGAAATATCGTAGCCGTTCTGCTCGAGCCAGTAGAGGGCGGGATACTCGGCACCGAAGATGAAGTCCCACGCGCCGCCGGAAGGACTGCTCGTCGTGATGTAGGGGCGGTTGAAGCTGACGGCATACGCCCTGCCGATCGCCGTCAAGCCGCAACTGCAGTTCGGCGGCAGGTAGCTCATCATGTCCTCGGGGTTCGTCGGGACCTCGCCGTAGTAGAGGCTGGCCCCGCCCCATGCGTTGTACGCCTGCCATGTCGTGTCCGAGGTCTGGAAGACGATGTCGCTCGCTGCGGCGTCGTCGCGCACGACGAACGGGATCCAGTTGGCGCCCTCGGTCCCGTCCTGACGAACGAGCTTCGCCAGGTAGATGCCGGACACCGCATCCTCCGGCACTTCCCAGCTGGCCGACACATCCCAGTTGCCGGCGTCGATCAGCCCGATGTCGTAGTCGACGATGGGATGAGGCTGCACCTGCGGCGACGACAGATTGCGCTGTATCGTGTCGATCTTCCGCGCGCCGTCGCCGCCGTAATAGCCGAGACGGTAGATGTCGATGCGGTAATCCGTCGAATTCGTCGCGATCTTGAAGTCTATAGACTCTCCGATATTGACGCTGACTTCCGTCGCGAAGCCCTGTATATTGTTGTTTCCGATACCGTCGACGAGACCCCATTCGCTTTCCGGGTTTCCCTGCTTCTGGTTCTCGAGCACGATCTTGTTCGGTCCGGCGGCCGCCACCGGCCCGGCGCCGCTCTCCGCGCCTTCCGTCTGCGGCGCCACGGCATCGCGCGCCATAGCCTCGTCCCCGATGGCCGGCATGGGAATGGTGAACATCGCAGCCGGCGTCACGCTTGTGACCGGATCAGCGGCCGGACCGACGACGGCGGAAGACGACTGCGGCAGAACCTCGTGCAAGTCCCGCCTGCCCGGCACGATGCTCGTCGGCGACTGCACCGCGACCGGGACCGATTGCAGGTCGTTGAGCAGAGCCCCCGCCGCGTCCGGGCCGAAACGGAGGGGACCTGCCGCCTGATGCGATTGCGGTGGCACGTCCGGCAGCCCGGACGAAGCTCGCTTCGATGTCGCGAGATCGCCTTCCGCCGGCGATGCCGCCGCATCCTCCGCAGGATGGGAAACACGTGCCGCCTCGATGAAGTTCGCCGCCCATACCCATCCTGGCGCGATACTGACGGCAAGATTGGTTTCGCGACTCTCCGGTGTCCGGCGCATGGTGGCCTCGGCGTTGAAGGGGAAGGCATCGATCGTCGCCATCGTACCTTGCGCCGGAGGAGATGGCCGATAGATCGAAGGCGCTACATCGCCCCCTCGCTCGATTGACCTATTGCTGAAACCTGAAACTTATTTTACCAATGTTTATTTCAAGGATACTTTTTCTTGGTGTTTGTTAGCTATATATCTTGTGTTACTTTTATTACTTAATTCCATATAGAAATCGTCGTCTGAAATGATATCTGGGTTTACATGCAGTCCCGTCGCAGCGGGCGCGCGAACAGACAGGCGGCAGAGCACGAACGTGACAACAGATGAGATCGAAGGACGGATTCTGGCTCTCGAGGTCATATCCGCGACTTCGCTGAGTCTCTATCTTGCAAGCCTGCGGGACGATGAGGACCGCTCGGTCGCGCGCGCCCTCATGGAGCAGATGCGGGAGTTGGTGCGCCTCGAGACGGCAGGACTGTCCGGCGAGACGACCCGCGCGGCGATCCTGTTCGCCGACAAGATATTCGGCGAGATCATGCAGGACCTGTCCGAGCACCACTAGCCGATCTCCGGGTGGGGCGTTCGCCCCTACCCGTCTCACTTGGGCGCCACGGCATCTTGCCTTTGCCGGTGGCTCGTCGCCGGGCGCTGGTCACCCCGCCTGTATCGACCGGAAGAGCGATACCTGTCCCCATACGGATACATACTATCTGCCGGGCGCAGTTCCACGGCTGGAACCATGACAAACCTCTATAGCCTGGCGAAGGACTACCGAGCAGTCCTATCCTTCACGGAGGCTGTTCCCGAGGTGGCGCTCATCCCCCTGCCCCTGACGTCCATATCGAGGCTGTCGCAGGCACCGGTCGTCCACAATGCGGATCATGACAGGAAGGTCGTGCTGATGCGGTGGGGGATGCCCGGGCCGAAGGCCTTTGGCGGAAGAGCCATGACCGACGTGCGCGATACGCGTCATCCGCACTGGCAACGGTGGCTGGGGCCCTCCTGTCGCTGCCTCGTGCCCGCCACCTCCTTCTGCGAATACAGGAACACGAGGCCCCGCAGGACATCTTACTGGTTCGCCCTGAACGAGAGCAGGCCGATTTTCGCGTTCGCCGGGATCTGGACGACCTGGCACGGCCCGCTGGGCCGGGGACGGACCGACCCCGGCGGCGAGCGGCTCTACGCGGTGCTCAGCACCCGCGCGAACGGCGTCGTCGCCACCATCCATCCGGAGTCGATGCCTGTCATTCTCACGACGTCCGAAGAGTTGGACGTCTGGATGCGGGCCGAGTGGGAGGAGGCGCGAGAGCTGCAACGGCCGGTCCCCGAGGACGCCCTGACCATCGTGGCTCACGGGACCCGCCAGGACCCCCCGAAGGCCGCCTGACGACCTTCCCTCCGCGCAGGAGAGCCGTCTGCGGACGCCGGCGGCGAAGCCTTCTCCGGCGGCCGCGGCGACCGTCTTCAGGCCTCAGGGGGTAGACCGTTTTGAGGTATGGCCCGCCTTCCGGCAGGGGGATGTATAGTGGCGGATGCTCCCGCAAGCGCTCTGTGCGGGAGCGGGCGGCGGAGAACCGTCGGCAGCCCTGAGATGAGCACCGTCCGTCGAACATGATGCCTTCGCCACCGGGTGCGGGTCCGGCAGACCGATCGCCGGCACGTCTGGGGCCCGGGCGGGATGCAGGTTCGACTGTTCAGGCCGTGGTGGCCTCTGCGAGGCTGATGATGTTGCACTCCCCCACCCCGTGGCATCTGTCCCCGATCAGCAACTCGATCCGCGACGGCGCCGGCGTCCGCATCATCGATGCGCATCCCGGCCGGTTCGGGGAGGACGAGACGAGCCATGCCGACATGGCCTTCGCCGTCGCCGCGTGCAACGCCTACGAGCCCCTCCTCGACCTTCTCTCCCGGATCGCCCGGGCGGGCGTTCCCGATCCGCGGCTGCGCGAGGAGGTCGAGGCGACCCTCGTCGCGGCAGGGGCTGGAAAGCTCGACGACGGGTTCATGCGGTCGATCTCGGAGGACCTGGAGCTCATCCACCTCTCCGCCTCGCGCTTGCGGCGCCTGTCCGCCACCCGGCCCTGAGGGAACTGCCACGGGTTCCCTCGCGCCGGGCGGCCCACCCTGCCGGCGCCCTCGGCCCGCTTTCGACATCCGGGTCACCACCGGCCATCCCGGAGCGGGCGTGGAGAAAGCACGCCCGTCACGGGCGGTCGCCGGGGGGCACGGCCGCCCGCTCGCCGGCGGTCCCGCCGTCGCCTCGGGACGCCGAGTCTCCGCCGGGCACGGGACGCTCCGCGTGCCGGCCAGCGCGAACGCTCCCCGCGAGCTTCTCGAAACATGCAAGCCGCTGATCGGGGCGCTCGACGGAGCGGCACAGCCGCATCTTCAGGAGCAGTTCGCCGACGACATCGTCCGCATCCGCCATCGCTGCCCCGATGGCGGCGAGCCACGCCGACAGTGCGAAGGCGACCGGCTTCATGGCCATCCCCCGGGGTCTCGCGCCCGCCGGTCGCCCGCTTCGTCAGGCCGTTCGAACGCGGCCGCTGCGCCGGGTCCCCCAAGGCGGGGGTGGTCATGATAGCCGAGCGGAACGGGCGGCGCACATATCCATGCGGGCGATTACCCTGCAGGCACCAACGCTCGGGCCAACGCCCGGGGCCGATCTCCCCTCCGGGGCGCACGCCGATGGTGGCAGCTGCCGGAAGCAACATGAAGGAGCGGCGCGGGACGCGGGGCTCCCGCGCATCGCTCTCACGGGAGACGAGCATGAACATCCACACGACGGCTTCCCTCGACGAAGGACGGCTGAACGCCCTCATGGGCACGGTGCTCAACGAGATCGGCGCGGCGCACAACGCCACGCTCGTGATCATCGGCGAGAAGGTCGGGCTCTACCGCGCGCTCGCGGAGAGCCGGGAGCCGCTGAGCGCGGCCGGGCTCGCGGCGCGAACCGGCGCGTACGAGCGCTATGTGCGCGAGTGGGCCTGCGCCCAGGCGGCCTCGGGCTTCGTCGGCTACGACGAGACGACCGACCGCTTCTTCATGACGCCCGAGCAGGTCGCCGTCTTCGCGGACGAGGAGAGCTCCACCTACCTGGCGGGAGGCTTCCAGGCCCTGTCCGCCGTCTATGCCGGCGAGCCGCGGCTGGCGGCGGCCTTCACGACGGGCGAAGGCGTCGGCTGGGGCGAGCACTGCAACTGCCTCTTCTGCGGCACCGAGCGCTTCTTCCGCCCGGGCTACAAGGGCCACCTCGTGGCCGAATGGCTTCCCGCGCTCGACGGCGTCACGGAGAAGCTCGAGCGCGGCATCCGCGTCGCCGATATCGGGTGCGGTCACGGCGCCTCGACGGCGATCATGGCGGAGGCCTTCCCGAACTCCGAGTTCGTCGGATACGACTTCCACGAGCCGTCCATCCTGGAGGCCGGGGCGAAGTACCGGGCACCGAACCTCCGCTTCGAGGTCGCCAGGGCGCAGGACTTCCCCGGCACGGGCTTCGACCTCGTCGCGATCTTCGATGCGCTTCACGACATGGGCGACCCGCTCGGCGCCGTATCCCATATCCGGGCGGCGCTCTCGGAGGACGGAACGCTCATGGTGGTCGAGCCGAAGGCCGGCGACCGGCTGGCCGACAACCTGAACCCGGTCGGCCGGGTCTTCTACGCCGCGTCGACGAATGTCTGCGTGCCGGCCTCGCTGGGGCAGGACGGCAGGGCCGCGCTCGGCGCACAGGCCGGCCCCGCGCGGCTCGGCGCGCTCCTCCGGGACGGCGGCTTCTCGCGCGTGCGCACGGCGATCGCGACGCCCTTCAACATGGTCCTCGAGGCAAGGCCGTAACGGCGCCGAGAGCCGGCGGCGCCGTTTCCACGATCGATCCAACGAAGAGCCCCACGCCACCCTTCTAGGGCGAGGCGCGGAAGACGGCCGTCCCCGGTCCGGAGACGGCCTGGCCGCGTTCCGGCGGGCAGCGTGCACGTAGCGTGAAGGCGCCGGCCGCCGGACATTCGGAGGAGTGCCAGTCATGCAATCGGTCCAGCTCGTGAACGAGAGATGGATGCGGGAGATGCCCGTGCCTCACGCCGGTCAGGCGGATCGCGCGGTCGAAGCGACCGCGCCCTATCTCGTCGTGGAAGACGACGAGGCCATGCGGGAGATGCTCACGGAGTTCCTGCACACCCAGGGCCTGCCGGCCGTGGTGGCGTCGAGCCGGAGAGAGCTGCGCAAGCGGCTGAAGGGGCCCGAGCCCGCGCTGATCTTTCTCGACCTCAACCTCGGCGACGACAACGGACTCGACCTCCTGAAGGAGATCCGCAGCCAGTCGGACGTGCCCGTCATCATCATGACGGGACACCGCCGCGGCGATCTCGACCGCGTCCTGGGGCTCGAGCTCGGCGCCGACGACTACCTGACGAAACCGTTCAACCTGCACGAGCTCGTGGCGAGGGGACGTGCGGTCCTGCGTCGGCAGGAGCTCGGGCGGTCCGGGCGCCGCCGCGAGGGGGAGCGGGGCGGCTACCGGTTCTCGGGCTGGCAGCTCGACCGGCGGACGCGCCGCCTGACGGATCCTGATGGGGTGCCGGTCGGTCTCACGAAGGGGGAATACGCGCTGCTTCTGGCCTTCCTGCAGTCGCCGCAGAGGCCGTTGATGCGCGAGCAGTTGCTTCAGGCGACACGGGTCCACGAGGACATCGCCGACCGCAGCATCGACGTCCAGGTGCTGCGCCTCCGGCGCAAGCTCAGGGACGATCCGGCCCAGCCGCGCGTGATCCTCACGGAGCGCGGTGTGGGCTACGTCTTCGCGCCGTCGGTCGACCCGTACTGAGCGGACATATCGGGCGCATCTCCCGCCGCCCGCGTCCCATACGCACAAGGCCGCGAGCCTCGGCGCTTGCCGGGGCTCGCGGCTTCGAGGGATCGCCCGGCCGTGCCGGGCGATGTCGGCTCAGGACCGGTCAATGACCGGAGCCGAGACTGGCGTGCCGTCGGGACCGAGGATCTCGATCCCGTCGCCGCTGCCGGTCGTCGAGCGGATCGGCGCCCCCGCCATGGCCACGACCGAGTTGAGGCGGTGGGCATCCGTCACGTCGTAGCGGCTGCTGGCGGTCTCCGCCGAAGCGGCGGTGGCCAGGGTGGCGACCGCGGCCGCCAGGGTGAGAACGTACTTCATCTTGGTCACTCCGTGGTGCGTGTTGAAACGAAGCGGTCTTGCCTTTCATCGCGGCATCCAGTCGACCGCCTCGCTGGCAGAAGCTAGTCTCGCCCCGCTACACGACCGTTACGGGAAAAATCATTGTTCGTTACGGATGACACGTTTCATGGGCACACAAGAACAGAAATAATGTTTCGTGCCAGTTTCGCATGCATTTCTACTTCACATTTCAATCCATATAAAAATAAATGTACCTGTCAGAAAATATCTATATTAAACAACTTGAGGATTGTTATGCCGCTTTTTGACACTGTTCCTTCGTCGGATCAAACGCTCGCGCCAACGTCGACCCATCAGTTTCCCGGCCGACAGACGCAGGTCGCGTCGGAACATGGAGACATCGAGATGACCACGACGATTCACCCGCTGCGCGCCCCGCACGTCGCGGCAAGGCGGCGCCCCACGAACGCCCGGGGGCTTCTCGGCGCCGTCGCGTGGCTGCGCTGGCGCATGGCCGTCGCCCGAGACCGGCGCGCCCTGGAATCGATGCCGGAGTACCTCCTCCGGGACATCGGCCTCAGGCGGGAGGAGATTGCCGACACCGTCCTGCGCGGACGGGCGCGGCCGCGCTTCATCCCGGTCGATCCGGGTGAGGCGCAGGCTCTTCCCGAGGTGCCGCGGCGGGAGGCGGCGTGAAGGCGGGGAACGGATCGAGCGGCATGCCGGTGCGTTGCCCCAGGATCTCGGCGCGGCCGGCCGTGTCGGCCGCGCCCTCGTGCCCGAGATCGCCCTCGACCCTGCCCAGCGCGCGCAGCGTGCGGACCGTCTCGGGCAGGTTGCCGCTGCGCTCGCAGATCGCCAGCGCCGCACGCAGGAGCTCGACCTTCGCCTCGCCGTCCGCGAGATCTGCGAGACCGCGCAGGGCCAGCACTTCCGACCAGCGGTCGCCGAGCGCGCGTGCCTGCTCGAGCGCGAGGGCCAGATCGGCCTGCGCGCCGGGCAGGCCGCTCCGTGCCCGCGCACAGCCGAGGACGGAACGGGCGTAGCAGTCGAACTGCGGCAGGCCGAAACGGCCGGCCGCGGCGATGGCGGCCTCGAGCGCGAGGCAGGCCGCGTCGTCGTCGCCCAGCGCATACTCCGCGTGCCCGAGCGTCGCGAGCAGCCACGGACGCAGGGACCGGGCCGAGCCCGCATCCTCGTTCGCGAGCCTCTGGAGGATCGCGACCTCCTCCGCGTCCGGTCCTTTGAGGTTTCCGACCAGGCCCTTGAAATAGTGTGCGGCATGGATGTCGATGGGGCGGGCAAGCTCCTCGGCGATGCCGACGGCCTCGGCCGCGGCGACGTCGGCTTCCTTCAGCCGCCCGAGCGTCGCGAGGGCCTGCGCGAGATGACCGAAATACCAGACCGAGCGCGTCCCGAGCTGGCCGAAGCGCTCGTGCCGGCGCTCGCCCAGGAAGTCCTCCCGGTGCGGCTCGAGGAACGGCAGGGCCGCCTCGGCATCCGCCCGCATCAGGTGGGCCTGGGCCGTGGCGAGGTCGGCCTCGCAGAGGTGCCGGGGGTCGAGCCCGCCGGCCTGCGCGGCGCTGCGGAGCAGCGCGGCCGCCGCGATCGCCTCCTCCATGCGGCCGTGGGTGGAGTGGAAGTAACTCTGGTGCGTCAGGATCTGGCACAGCCTCTCCCGGTCGCCGAGCTCCTCGGCGAAGCGGCGGGCCTTCTCCAGCGGCTCCTGAATGTGGGCATGCGCGCCGATCACCCCGTAGACCGGCCGCAGCCGCGTGCTCGCGTCGATCGCCAGCGTCAGGCGCTCCGCGCTCTCGGGCAGCGCCTCGAGCGCCGCCTGCGCGCGGTCGAGGTGCCGGGCGGCGATGTCGTAGGTCGAGCGCTCCACCGCCCTGTCGGCAGCGGCCAGAAGGTAGCGCGCCGCCGCCGCCCACGCCTCGCCACGGAACGCATGATCGGCGAGCCGCTCGACCTGTTCGTCCGGCGCATCGCGATGGCGTCGTTCGACCGCCCGCAGGACGGCGAGATGCAGCGACTTCCGGTCCTGGGCGAGAAGCGTTTCGTAGGCGACGCGGTGCGTGAAGGCGTGCTTGAAGGTGTAGTGGACGGTCGGGATGCTCTGCAGCTCGAACAGGAACTCCTGCGACTTCAACCGTCCGATGCAGTCCTGCAAGCCACTCTCCGGTAGCTGCGACAGGGCCCGCAGCAGATCGAGGGGCACGTTCTTGCCGATGACGGCGGCGAGCTGCAGCAGATCCTGATCCTGCCGCGGCAGGCGGGCGATGCGCGCGGCGATCATCGCCTGCACCGTCGCCGGGACGGCGACGTCGACGATCTCCCGCGTCGCGCGGTACCGCCCCGGCGTGCCCGCGATCGCCCCGCTCTCGGCTAGCGCCCGCACCGTCTCCTCGAGGAAGAGCGGCGTCCGGTCTGACCGGGCGGCCAGGAGCTGCCTCAACGGGGCGAGGCTCTCGTCGCGGCCGAGCAGCACGTCGAGGAAGGCCGCCGTCTCGTCGGTGTCGAACGGCTCGAGGCGAAGCTGCTGGAAGAGCCCGAGGCGGCTCCACCCCGGCTGATGGTCGGGCCGGTAGGTGGCGAGCAGGAGGATCCTGTGCGGCGCGACCGACGGCGCGAGGGCGTCGAGCACGGCCGCGCTGCCGGCATCCACCCAGTGCAGGTCCTCGATCAGGAGCACGAGCGGTGAGCGACGGCTCATCTCGCACACCAGCACGCGGACGGCTTCGCCGAGGCGCGCGGCGCGGTCGGCCGCGTCCAGGCGGTCCCAGCCGCGGTCGGCGACCGGCAGGCCGAGCAGATAGCGCAGGGGCGGCATCAGCGTCTCCGGCAGATCGAGCTCGCGCTGCCGGCGCCGCAAGCGCTCCGCCGCCACCTCGTCCGCCTCGTCGCCGACCCCGATGGCGGAGCGCACGAGCTTCCGCGCGACACTCAGGCCGACATCCGCCTCGAACTCCAGAGCGCCTCCCTCGATCACGGAGAAGCGCGCGACCTCCGGCCGCGCGATGAACTCGTGGACGAGACGCGACTTTCCGAGGCCCGGATCGGCGATCACGCCCACCGCCTGGCCGTGGCCCTCCCGGGCGCGCCGCCAGGCCGTGTGCAGGAGGGCCATCTCGCCCTCGCGTCCCACGAGATCCGTCAGTCCCTGATGTGCCCTGAGATACCATCGCGACAGGGCGCGGTTCAGCCCGACGAGCTGGTAGAGCCTGCGGGCGGGACCGGAGCCCTGCGGCCCGCCCGACGGCTGGATCGGCACGGCCTGCACGTAACCGCCCGCCGATGCGCGGCACTGCGCGGTCAGCACGATCGCGGAATCCTCCGTGTCCCGCATCAGCCGCGCGGCGATGCGCGGCAGGGCACCGACCATCTCCGGCTCGCCCTCCCGCGCGGGCTCCCGCCGCACGACGACGTCGCCGGTCGCGATCGCCGCCCGCAGGCGCGGGGCGTCGGCCGCGGCCTCGACGGCCGCCGCGGCGGCGAGCGCCGCCCGGCAGGCGAGGTGCGCATGCTCCTCGACGACGGGCCTCAGGCCGAACGTGGCGGTCACGACGCCGTCCGAACCGATCGAGACGCTGCCGCGATGCGCCTCGAAGGCCGTCGCCACGCGGTGCAGGAGCGGCTCCACCTCCACGATCAGGCGCTCCGGATCGGAGGCGTCGAGCTCCGCCGCCGTCTGGACGAGCTCCGCCGCGACGACGCTCACCTGGCGGCGCGTCTGGACCGGCGCCGGCGGTCCGCGCGGCTCCTCCCCGGCGGCGACCGGTGCCTCGCCGACAAATCGCTGCACCTCGTCGAGGAACCTGGCGAAGGCCGGCTCGTGCTCGAGGAGAATGTGGTTCGCGCTTTCGAGCTCGACGAAGAGGGCGCCGGGAATGCCGTCGGCGAGCGCGCGCCCCGAGCCGACCGGCACCACGCGGTCGTCGCGGGCGTGGACGACGAGCGTCGGCGCGGCGACCTGCGCGAGCTGCCGGGAGACGTCGATGTCGCCGAACGCGTCGGTCAGGCGGAGCGCATTCTCGGTCGAGGCCGTCGCCCGCTGCAACTCGTTGAACCAGTCCATCTGCTCCTGCGTCGCGCCCGGCACGAAGAGCGACGTGAACATCTGGCGGAAGGTCGGATCGTCGCTGCCCCAGCCGTGGCGCATCAGCGTGGCCATCGCCTCGCGCTTGGCGACCTCTTCGCAATCGCCGCGGGCGCGCCAGCCCCGGACGTAGCCGCCGTAGAGGATGAGCCCGGCGACGCGCTCGGGATGACGCGCGGCGTAGGCCACCGAGATGGCGCAGCCCTGCGAGACACCGAGCAGCCAGAAGCGCCCGAGGCCCGCGGCATCGACGATGCTCTCGAGGTCGGCGACCATCGCGTCGAACCCCAGATCCTCGACGTCCCAGTCCGACAGCCCGTTGCCGCGCTCGTCGTAGCGGATGAGCGTGTGCCGGGCGGAGAGGCCCTCGATCCAGTGGCGCCAGACCGGGCTGTCCCATTCGTGCTCCAGATGGGACAGCCAGTTCGCGGCCTTGACCAGGGGCGGCCCCTCGCCGCTGAGCGCATAGGCGAGGCCGACGCCGTCGCGGGTGGTGCAGCGGCGGATCTCCTGCCGGAGCCTCGCCCTGCCCGCGCCGCCCGGGCCCGGCGCGATCGCCGCCTCCTCGGTGGGCGCCGGCAGCCAAGACGCGAGCGTCCGCGACGCCAGCCGTGCCGCCTCCGCCAGTTGCCTGACCTGCGCCGCCACCTCCGCGTCGTCCGGCGAAAGCGCCGCCAGCGCGTGCGCGTGAGCAAGGGCCCGCACCGGATCGCCCTCGAGCCGCTCGAGCAGGCGCCGCAGGACGCGGAGGTGAAGCATCTGCATCTCGTCGGCCATCGCCGTGCGCCATGCCTCGAAATCGGGACAGCGGGGCAGCGACAGGTCGGCGAGGAACGGGCCGTGGAACCGCCCGGCGAGATCCTCGAGCCCGTCCGGGTCGAAGAGATCGATCTCCTTCGGCGCCAGGCCGAGCAGCGGCGCGACGTCGAGGTCCAGCTCCTCGCGCCGCAGTCTGACCGCGTTGCGGTCGGCCGCGATGATCTGCTCGTGATCGGGCCCCAGGAGTTGCCTCAGCTTCGTGAGGCTCCAGCGGAGCGCCCCGCGCGGGTCGTCGGGAATGTCCCAGAAGATCTCGCACAGCCTCTCGCGCCGCTGAGGCCGGTCCTGCAGGACGAGATAGGCGAGGAGCGCGCGGGTCTTCTTCGACGGCGGCAGGGCGAGCGGCTCGCCCGACCGCGCGACCGTGAAGTCCCCGAGCACGCGAATGTGGATCTGGGGCGGCACCATCGTCCTCGCGACGTTCCCCCGACAGCCTCCTGTAGCACATGCCGCTGCGTCATGTCAGCGGCTGCGCGTTCGCCCAGGGATGCCGCGACGGCGAGTCCCGGACCTCACGCCCGATCCGATGGTGCCCCCCTTCCGCAGCTGCGAGGCTGACGATGCTCTCCACACCTTTGATCCGTCTCGGCCATCTTCTGGTATACCACAGACATATATGGAGGATGTGCGAACGCAACACCGGACTTGCTGCAGCGCAATACTTGTATTCGCCACAAAACGGCTTGCGCCCCCTCCATTCTGTCGATAATTTCCGATTATAACGACAATAACTGGGGAGGACTCCGATGCGGCTGGCGGCCTATCGGAAGAACGGGCAATCCCGCATCGGGGTCGTCGAGAACGGAAGCCTGAGGGATCTCGGCGCCTTTCCCCGCGACTCCGTCGAGTTCGGCCGGCTGGCGGACGAGGTCGCCGCCGGCACGCTGCGCCCCGGTGCCGCCGTGGACGGCGTCCGCGAGCCCGCGATCCCGGCGGCACCCGACGCGCGCATCATCTGCATCGGGCTGAACTATGCCGAGCACGCCCGCGAGGGCGGTCGCGAACCGCCCGACTACCCGGCCTTCTTCTTCCGCATCGACACCTCGCTTGCGCCGAACGGCGCGCGCGTCCCGGTTCCGGAGGTCAGCGACAAGCTCGACTACGAGGCCGAGCTCCTGATCGTGATCGGACGCGGCGGCCGCATGATCCCGGAGGACAAGGCGCTCGAGCACGTGTTCGGCTACGGCGTCTTCAACGACATCTCGCTGCGCGACTATCAGCGGAAGGGCGGCCAGTGGACGCCCGGCAAGAACTTCGACGGCACCGGCATCGTCGGCGACGAGATCGTCACGCCCGACGAGGTGCCGTCCGGCGCGACGGGTCTCGGCGTCCGCGCGATCCTGAACGGCAAGACCATGCAGGACGCCAACACGGACGACATGATCTTCACCGTGGCGCGCTCGATCGCGATCGTCAGCGAGTTCATGACGCTGCGGCCGGGCGACCTCATCGCCACCGGCACCCCGTCGGGCGTGGGCTATGCCCGCACGCCCCCGGTCTGGATGAAGCCCGGCGACGAGATCGTCGTCGAGGTCGACCGCGTCGGGCGCATCTCGTCGGTGATCGGGTGACGCCATGGAGAAGCGCCCCGGGCTGATCCCCGAGCTCATCATCCCGATCGGCGCCATCGCCTTCGGGATCTACTACCTGTCGACCGTCTGGTCGCTGCCCTTCCAGGCGAGGGTCGTCGGCATCTACGTCTCCGGCGCCATCGCCATCCTGAGCCTCATCATCTTCGTGCGGCTGGCGCGCGAATTCGCGTCGGGCAGGAAGAGCCTCGGCTTCCGGGGCTTCTTCACCGATCCGACGGCGGAGGTGCGGCGCTGGGGCGTGTTGGTGATGACCGTCCTCTTCATCGCTCTCATGCCGCTCCTCGGCTTCACGGTCTCCCTGTTCCTGTTCGTTCTCGGCACCGTCCTGATGATCGCCGGCATGGAGCGGCTGAAGCACGCCCTGATCATCGCGAGCGCCACGACCGTGATCGCCTTCGCCATCTTCATCCTGCTCGTGAAGGTCCGCTTCCCGCTGTCGATCGTCGACACCACCATTCGAAACTGGGTGCTCTGACATGGATCAGTTCGCGATGATCGGCGGCCTCTTCGCCCACTCGCTGTCCTACTGGTGGGTGATGATTCCGGCAGTCCTGCTCGGCAACATCGTCGGCGCTATCCCGGGCTTCAGCGCGGCCAACACCATCATCATCCTGCTTCCGCTCACCCTGTCGGTCGACGTGGAGGCGGCGCTGATCTTCATGATGGCGCTCTACAGCGCCTCGCAGCTCGGCAACGGCATCCCGGCGATCCTCGTGAACATCCCGGGCACCGGCGGCGCGGCGGCGACGACGCTCGACGGCTATCCGATGGCCCAGAAGGGCCAGGCGCAGCGCGCGCTCGTCTACTGCTTCGTCGCGTCGATCTTCGGCGGGCTGATCGGCACCATGTTCGTGCTCGTCATGCTGCCGGTCCTGTCACAGGTCGGGAACTACCTCCACTCGGTCGAGATGGTGGTGATCATCCTGTTCGGCCTCACGCTGATCGCGGTGATCGCCGCGCAGGACCTCGTGAAGGGCCTCCTGGCGGGGATGCTGGGCCTCCTGATCGGCGCGATCGGCACGGACTTCATCTACTCCGAGCCGCGCGCGACCTTCGGGATGATCGAGCTCTACGACGGGGTGCCGCTCGTGCCGGCGCTGATCGGCCTCTTCGCCATCTCCGAGGTCTTCATGCTCATCGAGCGCGGGCGGGTCGTGAAGGACGAGTTCATGGACGTCGTCGTGAGCTCGAAATTCTACGACGTCTGGCTGCTCGTGAAGGAGTCGCTCCGCAGCTGGTTCCTGATGGCGTGGACCGCGCTGATCGGCGTGATCATCGGCATCATCCCCGGCGCGGGCGCGTCGATCGCCGCCTTCGTCGCCTACCAGCAGGCGCGAACCTTCTCCAAGACGCCGGAGCTCTTCGGTACCGGCGTGCCCGAAGGCGTGGCCGCGCCCGAGGCCGCCAACAACGGCGTGACTTCAGGTACTCTGGTGCCGCTGATGGCGATCGGCGTTCCCGGCGGCAGCACCGCGGCGATCATGATGGTGGTCCTCCAATATCACGGCGTGACGCTCGGGCCCCGGCTCTTCATCGACCGGCCCGAGCTCGCCTACGGCATCTTCACGGCCTCCTTCATCACCTACCTGATGATGATCCCGCTGATGTTCCCGATGGCGCAGTACATGTCGCGGGTCACGACCTTCCCGGCCTTCTTCCTCGTGCCGACGATCCTGACCTTCACCCTTCTCGGCGCCTTCGTGCCCCGGACCTACATGTTCGACATGGGGCTCGCCGTCGCCTTCGGTGTCCTGGGCTACCTCGCCCGCAAGACCGGCTACCACGTCACGGCACTGCTGATCGGCATCATCCTGGGGCCGCTCATGGAGCAGTACCTGATGCGCGCGCTCCGCATATCCCGCGGCGAGGTCGACATCCTCTTCAGCTCCACCCTGGGCAACATACTGTGGGTGTTTCTCGTGATCACTCTCGTGCTGCCTTACGTCCGCAGCCACATGGCGAAACAGAAAGTCGAGGCGGCCTGACATGGCAGACACGCACGCGAGGAACTTCACCCGGCTCGCCCGTCTCGACATTCCAGGCGGCGGCCAGGTCCGGGTCGAGGGCGGCTTCTGCTACGTCGGCCACATGGACGCGCCGCACGGGACGACGATCATCGACGTCTCGGACCCGCGCGCGCCCCGCATCGTCGGCCGCGTCGCGATGGAAGACCCCTGGTCGCACAGCCACAAGGTTCGGGTGGAGGGCGATCTGATGATCGTCAACCACGAGCAGAACAAGCGGCACTTCCACCGCAAGGGCGAGGGTCTGCTCGAGCACGTCGAGACGGTCCGGAAGCGCGAAGGCCGCGATCCGACCGACGCGGAGCTCGCGCAGTTCCTCGGCGTGACACCCGCCGACATCCCGACGCTGCGCGAGAGCGCGCGGCGCGGCTATCACGACGGCGGCTTCCGGATCTACGACATCGCCGACCGGTCGAACCCGCGGCTCCTCTGCCACCAGCGGACCCACGGCTTCGGTGTCCACCGCTTCGACACCGACGAGCGCTACCTCTACATGTCGACCGAGATGCCGGGCTTCGTCGGCAACATCCTCGTCGCCTACGACTACGCCGACCCCACGCACCCCACCGAGGCCGGGCGCTGGTGGATGCCCGAGCAGGAGAACTTCGACGGCGCGCGGCCGACATGGAAGGGCTACCAGAACCGGCTGCACCACACCCAGCGGGTCGGGGACGAGCTCTGGGCCTCCTGCTGGCACGCGGGCTTCCGGGTGATCGACGCCACCGACATCGGCGCGATGAAGACGATAGGCAGCTTCGACTATCACCCGCCGAGCAAGCACCCGACCCACACGGTCAAGCCCCTGCCCGAGCTGATCGGCGGGCGCCGCTACGCGGTCTCGGTCGACGAGGAGCACGCGCACAAGACGGGGCAGTTGCCCGCGCATCTGTGGGTCTTCGACGTGACCGACCTTTCAGACGTCCGCTACGCCTCGAGCTTCCACGTCAGCGCGCTCGACACGCCCTATGCGGCGTCGGGCGCCCGCTTCGGCGCTCACCAATATGTCGAGAAGCTCCGCGGCACGACCGTCTTCTGCGCCTGGTTCTCGGGCGGGCTGCGGGCGATCGACCTCTCCGACCCGCACGACCCCACTGAGACGGGTTACTTCATCCCGCACCCGACCGGAGGCCACCCCGCCCCGCAGAGCAACGACGTGGAGGTGGACGACCGCGGGATCGTCTACCTCCTCGACCGCCTCGAAGGTCTCGACATTCTGGAGTTCCGTCCGGGCTGACCTCGCGCCGGGCGGCGACGTGCACAACGACAAAACAGGGAGGACCACATGAAAAGAACGACAGGAACGATCACCCGCCGCGGCCTCATCCGCGCCGGGACGGCGGGGGCCGCCGTCGCGCTCTTCGCCCCCTCCGTGCTGCGGGCGCAAGGGAGCTATCCCACCCGGAACATCAACGTCGTGATCGCGACCGGCCAGGGCGGCGGCGCGGAGACGACCGCACGGTGCTTCACGAACGTCCTGCGGACCGATCTCGGCGTGGACTTCGAGTTCGAGTTCCACCCCGGCGCCGGCGGCCAGGTGGGCTACGAGCTCTACGCGAACCGCCGCGACAAGGACGGGTACAACCTGCTCTACAGCAACATGCACCCGGAGATCATCACCTTCGCCACGCAGGAGACGACCTACGACCTGCCGGGCGACATCATCCACTTCGCCAAGACCGGTGGCACCCCCATCGTCACCTATGTCGGTGCCAACAGCCCGATCCAGTCGCTTGAGCAGCTGGTCGAGGAAGGCAAGAAGCGGACGGTCACGATCGCGACGAGCCGCCTGCCCCATCCCGGCACAATCGGCATGCTGTCCCTCGCGGAGGCCACGGGGGCCGACTTCAACCTGATCCCCTTCGGCGGCGGCAACCCCACCTCGATGGCCGCCATCACGGGAGAGACCGACGCCGCGGTGCTGACGGCGGGCGTGGCGATCAGCCTCGGAGACCAGGTCCGCATCCTCGGCACCTTCCGCCCGACACCGGAGTTCGACGCGCAGATGGGCAACCCGCCGGGTGTCAACAGCGTCTTCGGCACCTCGATTCCCGAGCTCGAGCTGTCGCAGGGATGGGCCATGCACACCGAAGTCTGGAACAACATGCCGGAGGTGCGCGAGCGACTGGTGACCGCGATCAGGGCGGCCTTCGACAATCCCGAGCTCAAGGCCCAGTTCGAGGCGGTCAACTACCCCTTCGAGGGCGTCGAGTACGGCGACGAGACCGTCTGCGCGGAAATCGTGCAGAACACCATCGAGCTCGCCCGGCGCTACAAGGACCGGATCCGCGAGAGCTGATCTCAAGAAGGTCGTCCGGCGGTTCGCCGCCGGACGACGAAGCAAGGACACTCGATGACGAACGTGCCGCAGTCCCTCGGAATCTCTCTGGTAGAGAAGATCCGCGCCGACATCCTGACGGCGCGGCTGAAGCCCGGGACGAAGCTGACGGTGAAAATGCTGAGCGACATGAACTCCTGCGGCGCCTCCCCCGTTCGGGAGGCGCTGAACCAGCTCGTGTCGGACGGGCTCGTCCTGCGCATCGACCGGCGCGGTTTCTACGTGTCGGGCATCTCGCGCGGGGAGTTCGAGGACATTCTCTTCAACCGCTGCTTCCTCGAGGGGGAGGCGCTGCGCCGCTCGATCGAACGGGGCGGCAAGGACTGGGAGGAGGCGGTGATGATCACGCACTTCCGTCTCCACGGCCTGTCGCGTGAGAAGGACGGCCCGGACGGCCCCGCTCCGAACCCCGCGTGGGAGGCGGCGCACAAGCGGTTCCACATGGCGCTCCTCTCGGCCTGCGGGTCGGAGATCCTGCTCTCGAACTGCGACAAGCTGCACGAGCGCAACAACCGCTACCGCTTCTTCGCCCGGCGTATGCACGGGCGGTCGAGGGTCGTGGAGGACGAGCACACGAGGCTGCGCGACCTCGCCCTGGCGCGCCGGCGCGACGAGGCCGTGGCGGCGCTGCTCGAGCATTACCGGCGGACCGGACAGGCCGTCTTCGAGGCCGAGGTAGAGAACCATCCGCCGGCGAAGGCCGGCCGGGCCGGTTCGGGCCGAAGCGCTGCAACAGTCGGGGAGATACAGTGATGAAGACGCGTCGGCTTGGTCCCGTCGAGGTGCCCGCCATCGGGCTCGGCTGCATGAGCATGACCCCGATCTACGGCACGCCCGACCCGGACGAGGCGGTGGCGACGATCCACCGCGCGCTCGAGATCGGCGTCACGATGATCGATACCGCGGACGCCTATAACGACGGCAAGAACGAGACGCTCGTCGGCCGCGCCCTGCAGGGGCACCGCGACAAGGCGTTCCTCGCCACCAAGTTCGGCAATATCCGTTATCCCGACGGGCGGCGGGAGGTGAACGGCTCGCCCGACCACGTCCGCGCGGCCTGTGAGGCGAGCCTCAAGCGCCTCGGAACGGACCGGATCGACCTCTTCTACATCCATCGCATCGACCCCAACGTGCCGATCGAGGACACGGTCGGCGCCATGGCGGATCTGAAGCAAGAGGGAAAGGTCGTGCATCTCGGCCTCTCAGAGGCCGCGCCCGCCACGATCCGGCGGGCGCACGCCACCCACCCGATCGCTGCCCTCCAGACCGAATACTCGCTGTGGGCCCGTGACGTCGAGGCCGAGCACATCCCGCTCTGCCGCGAGCTCGGCATCGGGTTCGTCGCCTACTCGCCGCTCGGCCGGGGCCTGCTGACCGGCACGATCGCGGCCGTCGACGACATGGAGGAGAACGACCGCCGGCGCGACCATCCGCGCTTCGAGGCGGACAACCTCGCAAAGAACATGGCTCTGGTGGAGGTGCTGCGCGACTGCGCGGCGCGGGAAGGCTGCACGCCCTCGCAGCTCGCGATCGCCTGGGTCCTGGCGCAGGGGGACGACATCGTGCCGATCCCCGGGACGCGCCGCCGCCGCTGGCTCGAGGAGAACGCCGCCGCCGCCGACCTCGCCCCGTCGGCCGAGACGCTCGCGGCGCTCGACAGGGCGTTCGCGCCCGGTGCCGGCGCCGGCACGCGCTATCCGGCCGGGCAGATGAAGCGGGTGAACCTCTGAGCGCGAAGGAACACGCCATGCTGTATCGCAAGCTCGGCTCGCAGGGGCTGACGGTCTCGGCCCTGGGCCTCGGCTGCTCGGGCATGTCGTCCGACTACGGCGTCCGCGACGACGTGGAGTCGACGGCGACGGTCCACCGGGCGATCGAGCTCGGCGTCACCCTGTTCGACACCTCCGACGCCTATGCCGCGGGCCGGAACGAGGAGCTTCTCGGCTCCGCCATCAAGGGGCGGCGCGACGGGCTCGTCATCGCGTCAAAGTTCGGCAACATCCGCGGCCCGAACGGCGAGCGCGGGGGCACGAACGGGCACCCGGACTACGTCCCGCAGGCCTGCGAGAAGAGCCTCGCGCGGCTGGGCGTCGAGGTGATCGACCTCTACTACATCCACCGCGTCGATCCCGACGTGCCGATCGAGGACACGGTCGGGGCGATGGGACGCCTCGTCGAAGAGGGCAAGGTCCGCTATCTCGGCGTCTGCGAGGCCGGTCCCCAGACGATCCGCCGGGCGCATGCGACGCATCCGCTGTCGGCGGTGCAGATGGAATACTCGCTCTGGACGCGCGACGCCGAGGCGGAGATCCTGCCGGTGCTGAAGGAGCTCGGCATCGGCCTCGTGCCCTACAGCCCGCTCGGGCGCGGGTTCCTGACGGGAGCCTTCGGCAGCCGCGACGACCTGATCGCGACGGACCGGCGCCACGCCCATCCCCGCTTCCAGGAAGGCAACTTCGAGAAGAACCTCGCGCTCCTCGAGCCGATCCGCGACATCGCCGCCGCGCGCGGCGCCACGAACGGCCAGGTCGTGCTGGCCTGGCTCCTGGCGCAGTGGGAGGGGCTCGTGCCGATCCCCGGCACGAAGCGGCGCACCTACCTCGAGGAGAATCTCGGCGCGCTCGACGTGACGCTCGAGCCGGACGAGATCGAGAGCCTCTCGCGGGCGCTGCCGCCCGGCGCGGCCTCCGGCCTGCGCTACCCCGAATTCCAGTTGAAGAAACTGGGCATCTGACGCCCGAAAGCCGAGACGAAAGGACGCCTATGGTTACTCCCGTTCTGCCGCCCCAGACCTATGACGGCCACGAGCACTGGACGAAGAAGGGCGACGTCAACCTGTTCCTCTGGCAGAAGAAGGTGCCGTCGGGCGAGCCGAAGGGCACGGTCCTGTTCGTCCACGGCTCGTCCATGGCCTCGACGCCCACCTTCGACCTCCAGGTGGAGGGACGGCCTTACTCCTCGGCCATGGACTGGTTCGTGTCGCAGGGCTACGACACCTGGTGCGTCGACATGGAGGGCTACGGCAAGTCCGACAAGAACCGCGACATCACCTCGAACATCTCCGACGGCGGTGACGACCTGATCGCGGCGACGGACTACATCATCGAGAAGACGGGCGTGCGGTCGTTCCTCGTCTACGGCATCTCGTCGGGCGCGCTCCGTGCGGCGAACTTCGCGGAGCGGAAGCCCGACAGGGTCGCGCGGCTCGCGCTCGACGCGATGGTGTGGACCGGCGAAGGCAGCCCGACGCTCGAGCAGCGGCGGAAGAACCTCGACAAGTGGCGGACCGGCCAGCGGCGGCCGATCGACCGCGACTTCGTCTGGTCGATCTTCAACCGCGACCATCCGGGCTGCGCGGACGACGCGGTGATCGAAGCCTTCGCCGACGCGATCCTCGAGCTCGACGACAGCGTCCCCACGGGCACCTATTTCGACATGTGCGCCAACCTGCCGCTGACCGATCCCGAGAAGCTGACGATGCCGACGCTGATCATGCGCGGCGAGTTCGACGGCATCGCCGGCATCGACGATCTCCTCAAGTTCTTCCGGGCGCTGCCGCATCCCGCCAAGCAGTTCTCCGTCATGCAGGGCATTTCCCACGCCTCGATACAGCAGAAGAACTACATGATGGTCTACCACATCCTGCAGTCCTTCTTCGAGCAGCCGGAGGCGGTCTTCACCGGCCACTGAAGACGCTTCGCGGGGGGCGCGAGCTCCCACCTGAAGCCCGTTCACGCGAGCGCCGCCGTCACGCGAGACCCGGTCCCGGCCGTGACGCGCGGGCGCCTCACTCCGAAGGCCGGCTCATCTCCCACACGCTCTCCACGGTGGCGTAGTCCCGGTAGCCGCCCCGGACGATGGGCAGCGCCTTCGCCATGTCGAACCGGCCCTCGGTTATGAACTCGTCGGCGAGGTGGACGCCCACCACCTGCCCGATCACGAAGAAGCGGCCGGTCGTCTCCCCGGCCATGTCGGTCAGCTCGACGAAATGGACGGTCCGGCATTCGAGCGCCGCGGGGCTCGCCTTCACGAAGGGCGTGGAGACGACGCGGGGCCGACCCGGTTCGAGGCCTGCGGCCTCAAACTCGTTCGTGCCGTCGGGCAGGTTCGCCGAGGTCATGTTCATCGCCTCGGCGAGCGGCAGCGTCGCCAGGCTGAACGTGAACTCTCCCCGGTCGCGCGCATTGCGGGCCGTGTGCTTCAGGCCCTCGCTCGAGAAGCCGAGCATGTTGGGGCGGCTCGAGATCGCGCTGAAGAAGGAGTATGGGGCGAGGTTGGGGACGCCGTCGGCATTGAGCGTTCCGATCCACCCGATCGGTCGCGGAGCGACGATCGCCTTGAACGGGTCGAACGGCAGCCCGCTCGGCTCTCCCTCTCGATAGAACATCGGCGTCTCCCTCGGGTGAAACTGTTCGCGTGGCTCGCGGCGTCGGGCCGGGCAATCGATCGTCAGGCCCGCCAGGGCGCGCTCCACGCCCGCTTCCGGCGTTGGCCGAAGCCGGGCTCGGCCCCCAGGAGCAGGGATCCCTCCACGAGTTTCGGCGCGTGATGGCAGGTGTCGTGGAAATGGTCGAACTCGCCGACTTCCGCATATCCATCCAGTGCGCCGAGCGACGCGGCGACCTCCGCCGCGGCGAGCGAGACGAGGGCCCCGCCGAAGGCTGTGCTCATGCGCGCCTTGACCCCGAAGCCTTCGGCGATCCCCGCCATGGCGAGCGTCGGCGCGATACCTCCGGAGCGGGTCAGCTTCAGGCAGACGCCGTGGGCCGCGCGGCGCTCCAGCACGTCGACGAGGTCGGCCGGCGTGAAGAGCCTCTCGTCCGCCTCGACGCAGAGCTCGCTCAGCTCCCGCGCCACCCGCGCCATCGCATCGCGGTCGCGCGCCGGAACCGGCTGCTCCACCCGCGACACGCCGAGCTCCGCGGCATTCCGGCAGAAGCGGATGGCGCCGTCGACGTCGTAGGCCTGGTTCGGGTCGACATAGATGTCGGGCCCCTCGCCGATCGCGGCCCGCACGGCCCCGACGCGCGCGAGGTCGTCGTCGAGCTCGCCGGTCGCCTTCAGCTTCACGGCACGGTAGCCTCGCTCGACGAGCGCCGCCGCAGCGGCCGCCATCTCGCGCGGCGGCTTGATGGGCACGATCCGCACCACGGGAATGCGCTCGCGGTGCCGGCCTCCGAGCAGGAGGGAGACGGGGATTCCGGCGATCCGCGCCGCCAGGTCGTGCAGCGCCATGTCGAGCGCCGAGAGAGCCGGTCCGGAGATGCCGGTCGAACGCCGCGCCGCGACAGCGTTCACGGAGAACTGGCGAGCATCGCCTCCGACACAGGCCGCAGCCAGGCTCTCGACCTCTCGGACGAGTTCCCCCTGGCTGCGTCCGAGGTGGCCGAGGACCGGCGCATACCCCTCCCCCAGCGTCCCGTCCTCGGCACGGAGCGCGACGAAGACGCCGGCGAGGCGCGGCACGTGGGTGTCGCCGTAGCGCCAGTCCGGATCGAGGTTCTCGAACTCCGCCGGCTCGACCGACCACGCCTCGATCTTCATTCCGGCCTCGGCCCCGGGGCAAGGCCGCGGGCGGCGCCGAAGACGTGGCCGTGGACGTAGACGGCGAGCGCCATCGCGAGACCGGCGAGATCCGTGGCGAGCTCGGGGACGAGCATCAGAGCGCCGCCGACGCCGAGAACGATGCGCGGAATGCCCTCGATCCTGCCGTAGTGATGGAGGTAGCCCTCGAACGCGCAGCTGACGAACCAGATCGCGGCCGACGCGGTGGCGATCGCGATCACCACCTCCGGCCATTCGCCGCGGGCGATCAGGGCGGGGTTGAGCACGAATGCGAAGGGCAAAACGAAGAGGACACTGCCGAGCCGCATCGCCTTCACGCCCGTCTGCAGGCTGTTGCTGCCGGCGATGACGGCCGCCGTGACGGCGGCGAGCGCGACGGGCGGCGTGATGTAGGAGAGCATGCCCCAGTAGAGGATGAAGAGGTGGCTGCCCACCTCGTCGAGCCCCTGGCTCGTCAGCGCCGGGCCGAGGATGATGGCGAGGAAGATGTAGCAGGCGCTCGCCGTCATCCCCATGCCGAGGACGAAGCTCGTGATCGCGCCGAACAGAAGCAGAAGCGGGACCGAGCCGCCGGCGTGGAAGATGAGCTCGCGCGAGATCGAGCTGCCGACGCCGGTGATCGACAGCGCCCCCACGATGAGCCCGATCCCCGCGAGGATGCCGAAGAGGTAGGCCGCGCTGCGGCCGGTCTCGAAGATGATCGCCTCGACGATGCGCAGCGTCCGGCGCGGCGCCTTCGCGATCGCGGCCGCGAGCATGAGGCCCGAGGAGATGAACGGGCCGGTCTTCTCCATGTGGAAGAAGAGGATGAGCACGACGAGGAGGACGAGCCCCATCAGGTGCGGCCAGCCCGTCTTCAGCGTGCGGCCGAGCGGCGGAATCTGGTCCCGCGCCATGCCGACGAGACCCTGCTTCGCGGCATAGGCGTCGACCTGCAGGAGAAGGGCGGCGTAGAACAGGAGCGCGGGGATGATCGCCGCCGACACGACCGTCGCATACGGGATGTTGAGGAACGAGGCCATGATGAATCCGGCCGCCCCCATGACCGGCGGCATGATGGTGCCGCCCGTGGAGGCGCAGCTCTCGACCGCCGCCGCGTAGGCCGGGGGATAGCCGCAGCGCCGCATCGTCGGGATCGTGAAGGACCCCGTGGAGATGACGTTCGAGATGACGCTGCCCGAGAGGCTGCCGAAGAGCGCGGAAGAGATGATCGACACCTTCGCCGGACCTCCGCGGGCGTGCCCGAGGAGCGCGCTGGCGAGATCCATGAAGAACTTGCCGCCACCGGTGGCGGTGAGCGTGGCGCCGAAGAGGAGGTAGCCGATCAGGAGGTCGCTGACGACGCCGATCGGGATGCCGACGATGGAGCCCACTCCCATGACGTGCGCGGCCACCGCCTCGAGCGGTGTGTACTGCGTGCCCCAGAGGATTCCCGGCATCCAGCCCGCGAAGGTCGGGAAGAGGCCGAAAAAGGTGCACAGCAGGAACAGGGTGAGCCCGCTCGTGCGCCTGAGCGCCTCGAGCACGAGTAGGAAGAGCACGCAGGCCAGCGTCATCGGCAGGGGCGGCGCGATGAAATCCCAGCCGCGGCTGATGATCGATTCCGCCTGGCCCGCGAAATAGAGGCCGCAGGCGAGCACCGTCAGCGCCAGCGCCACGTCATAGAGCGGCAGCCGGTCGGCGTCCTTCTGGCGCGCGGGAAACTGCAGGAACACGATGCTGAGGAAGGTGCCGATCAGCGCGTAGTAGTAGCCCGTCGAGATGAGCTGGAAGCCGAAGGCGCGGATCAGGAAGACCTGGTTCACCGCCAGAAGCAGGGATGCGACCGTGAGCACGAAAACGGCGGCACGGGCGAGCCGTCCTCGGCCGGGGCCGACGGGGCTGTCGGGATCCGAAACGGCTTCGCCAGTCATGGGAGGTCCCCGGAGGTCAAGGGTTGTGGGGTGAAGCGCGGCCGCGCCGGGACCAGGAGCCTCGGCGCGGCCGCCTCAGGTCAGCCGAGATGCGTGGCGCGGTACTCGGCCCAGAACTCGGGCCACTGCGCATCCGGCACGCCGTTCTGATCGGCCTCCTCGACGGCGCCGTCCCAGGCCGCCTGCACGGCCTTCAGGCGCTCGAGCCGGGCCTCGTTCCAGACCTCGTCCTCCTCGGTCCAGTTGCCGATTTCCTGGTAGTAGCGCTTCGCCCCCTCGTGCACGGGGGCGTCGAAGGGCGGGTGGCCCGCTTCCTTGACGTCGTAGGCGGACATGACGGGCGCCGCGTTCTTGTAGAGGCCGTACGCCTCGACGATCGCCTTCGTCAGCTCGTAGACCTCGTCGGCGTCACGGTCGGCATAGACCGAGAGGATGGGATAGCGGTACGCGACGAGCGGGACCGGGTTCTCGGGCGTCGCGCCCGGGCCGTTGACCATCGTCGAGGGCGCGAAGAGCGGCGCCGCCCGGTTGATGCGGTCCCAGCCTTCCTGGTCGTCGGCCGGCACGGGAGGCCAGTATATGCCCCGCGGGCTCGCCTCGAGCTCGCGCAGGAGGCTCGCGCCGATGACGGCGCCGGCCGCCACCACGTTGCCGTCGATCACCGCCTGGATGCCCGCGCTGTAGGCCGGCACCTCGACGACCTCGACATCGTCCCAGCTCAGCCCGGCGAAGGCCAGGACGCCCTCGACCTTGAAGTTCGTCGAGGGGTGCGCCTGGATGCGGGCGACGCGCTTGCCCTTCAGGTCGGCCAGCGTCTTCACGCCGGAATCCGCAGCCGTCACGATGCCGAACAGCGCCTCGCGGCCCATCAGGGCGCGCAGGTCCTGCGGTCCCCATTCGCGCGTCTCGAAGTCGAAGATGGCTTCGGTGGCGAAGAAGCACTCGTTCGCCAGGAAGCCCATGTTCACGCGGCCCTGCTTGAGCTGCATCATGCGGCCGATCGAGGTGCCCGAGGGGACGATGCGGATGCGCGTCCCGTGCTTCTCGATCAGGGCGTTGGCGATCGCGGTGGCCTCGACATAGCCCGACGAGCCGACGTCGGACGCAGTCCACTGCATCGTGCCCGGCAGCTCGGCGAACGCGCCGCGCGGCAGCATGGCCGAGCCGGCCAGCGCGGCGGCGCCGCCCATGAACGTCCTGCGGTGGATCCTGAACGTCATCTTCCGTTCCTCCCTTGGTTCATCTTCGGCCTGTCTTCCGGTCGGCCGCCGTCACCGTCGAAGCCGCGGCCCTGCCGAGCGCCGCGGCAGGCGCCTCTAGAGGGGCACGAGGGCCGGCTGCGGCATCAGCCGCACCGTCTGGAGGTATTCGGATGCGATACGGCGCACGAGGTCCCCGGCGGGCACGATGTCGTCGACGAGGCCGGCGGATTCCCCCGCCTCCACCTTGCCGTCCTCCACGTCGCCGTCGAAGGCCGCCATCTTCAGCGACGCCGCCTGGAAGGCCGCCTTGCGCTCCTCCAGAGGGGCGGCAGCGGCCTCGAGCTTGGCCATGCGGTCGGTGAAGCGGTTCCTGAGGGCACGGATCACGCCGAGGCCGCGACCGACCGCGCGCGTGTCGGCGGCGCCGGCCCCGACCACCATCCTCTTGTAGGCCTCGGAGACGCCGGCCTCGGGCGTCGCGATGAAGCGCGTGCCGAAATTCGCCGCCCCCGCCCCGAGCGCCAGCGCGGCGGCCAGTCCCGCCCCGTCGGCGAAGCCGCCCGAGGCGATGACCGGAATGTCGACGGCGCGCGCCACCGCGCGCACGAGGACGAGCGTCGAGACCATGTCGGGCGGTGGATGGCCGCCCGCCTCGCCGCCGACGACGACGAGCGCGTCGACGCCGGCGTCGGCCGCCTTCCGCGCATGCTCCGCGCTCGCCACCACGTGGATGCAGATCGTGCCGAGATCCTTGAAGCGGGAGAGGTACTTCTTCGGCCCGCCCTGCGACGCGACCACGACCGGCACGCGCCGCTCCGCCACCAGATCGAGCACCTCCTCGACGCCCTTGCGGTAGAGCGGCACGTTCACGGCGAAGGGCCTGTCGGTGCCGTCCTTCACCGCGCCGATGGCGGCGGCGAGATCGGGAAGATACATCGGCCCGGCCGCGATGACGCCCAGCCCCCCGGCGCGCGACACCGCGAGCGGCAGCGCGGCGTTCGAGGAGGCCCACGACATGCCGGCCTGGACGATCGGCAGGTCGATGCCGAGGAGCCTCGTGACGGAGGTCTCGATCCTCATCCGAGCGCTCCCGCTCTCTCGCCGTCGAGGAGGCTCGCCGCATGGGCGGCGAGCTTCGACTTCTGCACCTTCGAACTCGCCGTCATCCCGATCGCCTCGAAATCCTCGACGACCCAGACGTGGCGGGGCACCTTGAAACCCGCCATGTTCTCGCGCGCCCAGGCGATCAGCTCGGCGGGATCCACCACTGCTCCCTCGTTCGCGACGACGAAGGCCACAGGCACCTCCATCAGGCGCGGGTCGGCCACCCCCACCACCTGCGCCAGGCGCACCTTCGGGTGGCGGTGCAGGATGTCCTCGACCTCCGCCGGCGAGACGTTCTCGCCGCCGACGCGGATGATGTCCTTCACGCGGCCCAGGAACTCGAGCCGGCCGTCGTCGCCGAGCCGGCCGAGATCGCCGGTCCTGAGCCAGCCGTCGTCCGACAGCGCGGCCTTCGTCTCGTCGGGCTTGTCGAAATAGCCGCGCATCACGCTCCAGCCGCGCACGCAGATCTCTCCGCGCTTCCCCGCGGCCACCGGCGCCCCCGTCTCTGTGTCGCGGATCTCGAGCTCCAGGCCCGGCTGCGGCCGCATCCGGGCCGCGACGCGCACCTCCTCCGGCTCCCACCAGCAGGACTGGGCGATGTTCGGCGAGGCTTCCGAGAGGCCGTAGCCGACGACGCACTCGCGCGCGCCGAGCTCGCGGATCACGCGCCGCACGACTTCCGGCGACGCCGCCACCCAGCCGCCGCGCAGGCTGAAGCGGCGCATCGTCCGCTCCGGGTGGTTGAGCAGCATCAGCGCCATCGTGTCGTTGCCGGAGACATGCGTGCACGCCTCCTCCTCGATCAGCCTCAGCGCCTCGGACGGCTCGAAGCGCGACATCGTCACGAGCGTCACCCCGTGCTGAAGCGCCGAGAGCACGGAGAGCGTGGTGCCGGCGACGTGGAAGAACGGCCGCGCCGAGTGGAAGCGGTCGCCGAGCCGGAAGCCCATGCGCCCGCCCGAGACGAAGGCGTTCCCGAGCATGTTGCGATGGGTCAGCATCACGCCCTTCGGGAAAGAGGTGGTACCGGACGTGTACTGGATGAGGAGAACGTCATCCGGTGCGGCCGTTGGCTCGGCCGGCTCCCGACCCATCGCAACGAAGTCGTCCCAGCCGCGCCCGGCGGAGGGCACGTCGTCACCGACGACCACGACCTCGCGCAGGTCCGGCAGCGCCTCGTCGGGCAGGCCCGTGTCGACGCCGGGGCAGATCTCGCGGAGCATCCCGACGAAGTCGATCTTCAGGAAGCGGTCGGCGACGAAGAGGAACGACACGCGCGACTGCTTCAGCGCGTACGCCATCTCGGCTGTGCGAAACCGGGTCGATATCGGGACGGTGACGGCGCCGAGCGAGGCGACGGCGAAGAACAGTGCGACCCAGCGGCACGAGTTGCCGAGGCAGATACCGACATGGTCGCCGCGCGAGACGCCGAGCGCCTTCAGGCTCGCCCTGAGCCGCGCGACCTCGGCCGCGACGGCGCCGAAGGTCATCCGCCCGTCCGGCGCGACGATCGCCTCGAGGTCCGGCGCGAGAGCGGACGTGCGCGCCAGCGCGTCGGGAAGCGTCGTGGGGCAGATGCGGTCGATGTCGATCATCTCGCTCACTCCCCCGCGGAGGCCTTCCTGCCGACGCTGCTGTTGAATTCCTCGATGCCGCTCTTCCAGTCGCCCTCGGCGAGGTTGCGCTCGATCGCCGCCAGCTCGATGCGGATCCCGGAGGCGAGATCCGTCGTCGATCCCATGTCGACGCAGTGCTTCGTCAGGGCCATCGCGAGCGGCGGGGCCGCGGCGATCGCGGCGGCCGTCTCCTCGGCGAGCGCGTCGAGCTCGTCCGGCGCGACCACGCGGGCGACGAGCCCGAGAGCGTGGGCCTCCTCGACCGGCATCGTGCGTCCGGTGAACAGAAGCTCCTTCGCGCGCGACTTGCCGATCACGCGCTGCAGGCGCTGCGTCGCGCCGACCGTGCCCCATTGCGGTTCGGGGAAGCGGAAGCTCGCCTCCGTCGAGGCGACGATGAAGTCGCACGCCATGGCGATCTCGCCGCCGGAGCCGACGACGGGGCCCTGCACCACCGCGAAGACGGGCTTGCGGCAGCGCTCGATCGTCTCGTAGGCGCGGAACGCGGCGAGCCGGCGCTGATAGACCCATGTCCCGTCGCGCCCCGTGCGCTCCTTGAGGTCGGCGCCGGCGCAGAACACGGGACCGTTCGCGCCGAGCACGACGACGCGGATATCGGGATCGGCATCGAGTTGCTCGAAGGCGCGTGCGAGGTCGTGGCACATCGGCAGGTCGAGCGCGTTGCGCGCCCCCGGCCGGTCGAGGACGATCCGGGCGATGGCCCCTTCCCTCGTCACCGCGATGGTGGTTTCGCCGGCCATTCAGATCGTTCCCTCTTCCCTCAGCGCCGCGATCGCGGCGTCGTCGTAGCCGAGCTCCTCGCGCAGGAGCTCCTCCGTGTCCGCGCCGAGCAGGGGCGGGACGCCGATCTCCGGGTCGTCGAACCCCTCGAAGCGCAGCGGCGTGCGCAGCGCCGGCACCTCGCCGCTGACGGGGTGCTCGAAGGTTCCGACCATGCCTCGCGCCCTGATGTGCGCGTCGTTCAGGATCTCCGGCACGGAGTTCACCTCGCCGGCCGGCACGCCGCGCGCGCGCAGGGCCTCGGCGAGCGGCGCGCGGTCGCGCCGGCCGATCGCCTCGCGCAACGCCGTCATCACCTCGTCGCGCCGGGCGACGCGGGCGGCGTTCCTCTTCAGCTCCTCGTCATGGGCGAGATCGTCGAGGCCCAGGACCTCGCAGAGCGGCCCCCAGTGCTGGTCGCTGCCGCTGATGTGGAGCCACCCGCCGTCGCGGCACTCGAAGGCGGCGCTCGGGACGCGGCCGAGATGCTCGGTTCCGGTGCGGGTCGGCGTCTCGCCGAGCGCGAAGTAGCGCTGCGCCGCGATCGTCAGGAGGCTCGTCTGGACGTCCATCATCGCCACGTCGATGTGGCAGCCCTTGCCCGTCTGCGCCCTCCCGAGGAGACCCGTCATCGCCGCGATGGCGATCCACAGGCCCGAGGTGAGGTCGGCGAAGGGCAGACCGACCTTCGCGGGCGGGCCGTCGGGATGCCCCGTCAGGTCCATGACGCCCGACAGGGCCTGGAAGATCGTGTCGTAGCCGTTGCGGTCGCGGTAGGGCCCGCTCTGCCCGAAGCCCGTGTTCGAGATGTAGACCAGCCGGTCGTTCGCAGCCGACAGGTCGGCGAAGCCGAGGCCCATCCGGTCCATCTGGCCGGGCAGGAAGTTCTCGACGACGACGTCCGACCGCGCCGCCAGGTCGCGCGCGATCCTGCGCCCCGCGTCGGCCTTCAGGTTCAGCGTGATGGAGCGCTTCGCGCGGTTGAACGCGAAGTAGTAGCCGCTCTCGCCTCCCTCGAACTTCGGCTCGAAACTCCGGGATTCGTCGCCCGTGCCCGGGCGCTCGACCTTGATCACCTCGGCGCCGAACTCGGCCATGATCTGCGTCGCCATCGGCCCTGCGAGCACGCGGGAGAAGTCGAGGACGCGGATACCGGCGAGCGGCTTCACCGGCCCTTCTCCCGGAAGCCGCGCATGAGCGCGTTGACGTCGCGGCCGGCCGCCATCGCCGCCTCGTGGGGAAGATCGGCGACGCGGTAGAACAGCGACTTGACCGCGGCCATCGCCATCGGGCTCGCGGCCGCCCAGGCGTCCGCGATCTCCAGCGCCTCGGCCATCGGGTCGGCCGCGACCCGGTTCGCGAGCCCCAGCGCCCTCGCCTCCTCCGCCCCGATCAGCCGGCCGAGGCTCACCATCTCGAAGGCCGCCTTCCGCCCGAGGCTGCGCTGCAGGCCCGTCATCACGAGCGCGGGGACGATCGAGTGCCTGAGCTCGGGATAGCCGAACTTCAGCGTCTCGCCGGCCACCATCATGTCGCAGCCGATGGCGAGGCCCGCGCCGCCGCCGACCGCCGCCCCCTGCACGGCTGAGACGATCGGCTTCGACAGGCCCTGCAGCATCGACTGGAGCCGGCACGTCAGGTCGGCCCGCTTCAGGACGAGGTCCTGGTTCTCGGGCCTAAGGTCCTTGAACTCGGCCAGGTCGGCGCCCGCGCAGAAGGCCCGCCCGGCGCCCGCCAGCACGATCGCGCGCACGGCCTCGTCGCGGTCGGCCGCGAGAAGGGCATCGTGCAGCGCCTGCGTCAGCTCGGTGTTGAGCGCGTTGAGCTTGTCGGGGCGGTTCATGGTGACGATGCGCACCGCCCCGCGATCCTCGACGAGCACTGTCTGCGAAGCTCCGGTCATGTCAGCCATAGGCCGCTTGTCTCTCCAGGCTCGGTGGAAGTCCCGCACGTGCGACCTTGCTGTAGAGCGGTCGCCGGAGCGCGTGCTCGCAACGCTCCGAAAGGCGCATCATCCGGTCGAGGTCGACGCCGGTCCGAAATCCCTCCGCCTCGAGCAGCGCCACTAGGTCCTCCGTCGCGACGTTGCCGGTGAAGCCCTTGCCGTACTCGATCTCGGCGGGGTGCCCGCCGACGCCGCCGAAGGCGGAATCGAGCCAGCGGCACCCCTCTTCGAGGGCGGCCAGGCAGTTGACGAGCGCGGTGCCGCGCGTGTCGTGGAAGTGGCCGATGAAGACCATGTCGGGGAAGTCGGCCGCGAGCCGCGAGAACAGCGCCTTCGTCGAGCGCGGGCTCGCGGCGCCGATCGTGTCGCCGATCGTGACGTGGGTCACCCCCAGCTCGCGGAACCGCGCGGCGTCCGCCGCGACCGAGGCCGGATCGACGTCGCCCTCGAAGGGACAGCCGAGCGCGACGGAGATCACCCCGACGAGGCGGAAGCGCCTGCCGGCAGCCTCGACCATCCTCTCCACGCGAGCCCATTGCTCCTGTCGCGTCGCGCGCAGGTTGCGCTCGGTATGGCTCTCGGTGGCGGAGACGAGGAGGCTCAGCTCGTTCGCGCCGAAGCCCTGGTCGAGATCGGCGACGGCACGGACGACCGCGCGCTCGTTCGGGCAGGTCGCCTTGTACCAGACGCCGTCGCGCCGCTTCAGGCGCTGCAGCAACTCGCTGGCGTCCGCGAAGGCCGGCACGCGGCCCGGGTGGCTGTAGCTCGTCGCCTCCACGCGCGGGAAGCCCGCATCCGCGAAGGCTTCGATGAGCGCGACCTTCTCCTCGGTCGGGACGAAGACCGTCTCGTGCTGCAGCCCGTCGCGCGCGAAGCACTCGCATATCGTGACCGCGCCGCCCATGGGCCTCCCCGGGAGTTCCTTCCGTCGCCTCTTTGCGGGCGACATCGTTGTCGATATGAACCAATTAAGTTCACATCGTCAACTATTATCTACCCTACTACCCCGATTGCGCCGCGGCGTCCCGGCGCCGCACGCGGAAGGCCGAGAACAGCCCCCAGGCGAGGAGCGCCAGCGACAGCGACATGACGACAGCGCTGATCGGCCGGTCGAAGAAGGTCATGAAGTCGCCGCGCGACAGAAGCATCGCGCGGCGGAAGTGCTCCTCCATCATGGGCCCCAGGACGAAGCCGAGGAGAAGCGGCGCGGCCGGGAACTGCAGGATCCGCATGACGTAGCCGAGCGCGCCGAAACAAACGACGAGCCAGACGTCGAAGGCGCTGTTGTTCACGCTGTAGGTGCCGATGCAGATGAACATCAGGATCGCCGGCAGCAGGATCCGGTAGGGCACGAGCAGGAGCCGCACCCACAGGCCGACCATCGGGATGTTCAGGATCACGAGCAGGATGTTGCCGATCCAGAAGCTCATGACGAGCCCCCAGAAGAGGCTCGGCTGGTCGGTCATCAAGGTGGGCCCGGGGGCGATCCCGTTGATCGTCAGCGCGCCGAGCATGAGCGCCATCGTCGCGCTGCCGGGAATGCCGAGCGCGAGCGTGGGAATGAAGGCGGTCTGGTCGGCCGCGTTGTTGGCCGCCTCCGGGGCGACGACGCCCTCGATCGCGCCGCTGCCGAAGCGCCCGGGATCCCGCGAGACACGCTTCTCCACCGCGTAGGACATGAAGGAGGCGATCGACGGCCCGGTGCCCGGCAGCGTGCCGAAGAACGAGCCGATGCCGGATCCCCGGAGGATCGGGAGCCAGGAGCGCTTCAGGTCCTCCCGCGTCGGCTTCATCACCCGCAGGGTCACGCTCGAGCGGTCGAGCGCCTTCGTGCCGACGTCGCGCGCGCTGAGGATGACCTCGGACACGCCAAACAGGCCCATGGCGAGCGCGATGAGGCTTATCCCGTTGCCGAGCTCGAGGAAGCCGAAGTCGAAGCGCGTCTGGCCGGAGTAGATGTCGATGCCGACCGTGCCGAGAACGATGCCGAGCACGACCATCGCGAGGCCCTTGGCCGCCGAGCCGTCGGTGACGGCGGAGGCCGCGACGAGGCCCAGCACCATGAGCGAGAAATACTCCGCCGAGCCGAACTGAAGGGCGTAGCGGGCGATCGCCGGCGCGAAGATCATGAGCAGGACGATCGAGATCGAGCCGCCGATGAACGAGGCGACGGTCGTCATCAGGAGCGCAACGCCGCCCCTGCCCTGCCGCGACATCGGATATCCGTCGAGACACGTCACCGCGCTCGAGGTCGTGCCGGGAATGTTGAGGAGGATGGCCGCCGTGCTGCCGCCGTAGCCCGTGCCGTACCAGATGCCGGCCAGCATGATGAGCGCCGTGGTTGGACCGAAATGGAAGGTGAGCGGCAGGAGCATCGAGATCGCCGTCAGCGGCCCGATGCCCGGCAAGACGCCGATCAGCGTTCCGAGGAAGACGCCGACGAAGCAGTAGAACAGGTTGACCGGGGAGAAGGCCGTCTCGAGCCCGAGAACCAGGTTGGCGAAGATATCCATTACCAGGGCCACCGGAAGAGCGTCAGGGGAAGGTGGAGCGCCAGGTGGAAGATCAGGTAGGCGACGACGCAGAGCGCGATCCCGGTGACCGCGATCTGCAAGGGCCTCGGCTTCCTCACGGCGAGCGATGACACGACGTTCAGGACGAGGATCGCCGGCACGAGGCCGAACGGCCTGACCATCAGCGCGAAGGAGATCACGCCGAGGCAGACGGCGGCGGCCGGCCGCAGGTAGAGGGGGCGCCAGCCGTCGGAGCGGCGGAACACGGCCGGCAGGGCGACGAAGACGCCGAGGACGGCAAGGATCGCGCCCGCCCCCATGGGGAACATGCCTGGCCCCATGCGCCGCACGCTGCCGATATCGTAGTGGCCGTACGCGTAGGACGCGACGAAGAGCCCCGCCGCGATCAGGAGCAGCCCTCCGACGATGTCGTGATAGTCGCGCGTCATGTCGTGGCCTCGCATCGCCCCTGACGTCTCGCACCGACCGGAGCGGGAAGGCCGCGCAACGCCTCCACCACCTCCGCCGGCGACGTACAGACGGTCGCGCCCGCCTCGCGCAGAAGGGCCATCTTGGCATCGGCCGTCTCGGCGGGGCTTCCGGCGAGGGCGCCGGCATGGCCGAAGCGTCTGCCCTGCGGCGCGCTGCGGCCGACGATCATCGCGACGACGGGCGTCTCGAAGCGGGCAGTCGCCTCGGCGAGCTCGGCCTCCTTGCCGCCGCCGATCTCGCCGACGACGACCACCGCGTCCGTGGCGGGGTCGGCGTCGAACAGCTCGACATATTCGACCGGACGGCGGCCGATGACGCCGTCGCCGCCGATGCTGACCGCCGTGCTCTGGCCGATGCCCGCCGCGCTCAGCGTCCGCAGCATGACGATCGACAGCGTGCCGCTGCGCGAGATGAGCCCGACACGCCCCGGAAGCCCGAACGCCGGCGGCAGGCCGCACAGCATGCCGACGCCGGGGCTCAGGAGGCCGAGCGAGTTCGGGCCGACGACCCACATGCCGCGCTCCCGCGCGAAGGCGAGCGCCGGCATCACGTCGTGCACCGGCGCATGCTCGGCGGCCGCGACGGCGAGCGCTATGCCGGCCGCCGCTGCCTCCACGATGGCGTCCGCGACCCCGAAGGGCGGCGTGTAGATCACCGACGTGTCGGCGCCCGTCGCCGCGCAGGCCTCGGCGACCGTATCGAAGACCGGCAGTCCCTGCGCCTCGCGCCCGCCATGGCCCGGCGCGACGCCGGCGACGAGCTGCGTTCCGGCCTCGCGCATGAGCGGGATCATCTCGCGGCCATAGGCGCTCAGCGCGTTCTGCACCACGACCCGTGCGCCGGGCTTCAGGAGGATCGCCATCACGCGGCTCCCGTCGGCATGAGGCCGGCATCCCGGTCGCGCGCCATGCGTTCGACGAGCGCGCCCGCATCCTCTTCCGCCGGGAAGCCCGCAGCCTCCACCAGACGGCGTGCCTCGGCCGCCGTCATGGTGCGCTCGGCGAGGAAGCTCGCGCTCAGGCCGAAATAGAAGGGCTTGCGCGGGGGCGACGCCTTCAGCCGGCGGAGGAGCGCCTCCACCCGTGGGGCAAGGTCGCGGGTGGAGAGAGCCTGGTAGAACATGATCGCCCGGATGCCGGAACTCTCGGCGAGCCGCCAGGCGAGATCGAGCCGGGCCTCCGTGGTGTCGCCGCGCGTCGCGGCGGCGTTCTCGAAGAAGGTCCCGGCGCGGAACCCCGCATCCATGAGGAGGTCGGCGCACAGCATCCCGAGCCCGGCGCCGGCGGAGACGAGCACGACATCGCCCGGCATCTCGACGAGCTGGAAGCCCCGCTCGCGCGCCTCCCTCTCGGCCGGCGACAGGGCGAGGTCGGCGAGGTCGCGCGAGAGGTCGAAGCGACGGCCGCGATGGCGCCAGAGGGCGCTGTCGTCGAGCGTCATCTTGCAGTCCAGCGCGACGAGTCGGCCCTCCCCCGTCACCGCCAGCGGATTGATCTCGACGAGGCTCGCATCCTCCCGGGCCATCACCCGGCAGAGGTCGGCAGCAAGCTGCGAGAGGCGCCCGAGTATGACGGGCGGGGCGCCCGCATCCCTGAGGAACGGCAGGATCTCGTGGCTCCCCGGGGGAACGCCGGAGGCGACGGGAAGCCGCGCGACGCCGCGCCCCGCCTCCACCTCGACGCCACCCTCCGCCGAGAACAGCAGGACGGGACAGCCCATGAGGTCGTCGAGCGCGCAGGCGAGGTAGAGCTCGGTGTCGACGGCGACCGGCTCCTCGAGCAGGACGACCGGCGGCACCCCCATGCGCCGCATCGCCTCGCCCACCTCGTGAGCCGCGTTCCCGACATTGGGCCGCACGAGCCCGGCCTTCCCCCGGCCGCCGGAGAGGAGCTGCGCCTTGACCATGCCGGCTGCCTCTCCGGGATCCTCGGTCTCGAGGCGGACGAGCCGGCCGTGCGGCACGGGCAGGCCGTGCGCGCGCAGGATCGACTTCGCATCCCATTCGCAGAGATCCATCCGGTCAGCCTCCGAGCAGTCGTGACGTCGTGGCGTCGGCGCGCAGGCGCTCCCAGTCCACGAGCGCGTCGAGATTGGGCGCCGGCGGCAGCACGTGGCCGCCGTCCACGAAGCCGAGCGGGGCTTCGAGGTAGCTGACGGCCAGCCCCTCGTGGAAGGCGGTTTCCGCCGAGACGAGCACCGGATCGCCCGCCAGCTGCCCCGCAAACCGGATCTGGTTGACGGCTCCGAGCGCGCTTTCGGAGAACATGCCGACGCAGACGCCGCCGCCGGCCGCTCTGGCACAGTCGGCGATGGCCTCGGCCTCGCCGAGACCGAGCCGCCCGGGCTTGGCCGCGAAATGGGTCGCGCCGAAATCGGCGAACGCGCCGGCCGCGTCGGCGGAGCTGCAATGCCTGTCGAGCATCACCGGCACGGGCGCGCCCTCGAACACGTCCCGCCACGCCTCCCGCGGCACGATCGGGCAGGGATCCTCGAGAAACGCGACGTCGGCATCCGCGACGATCCGCATGAGCTCCGGCAGGTCCTGCCGTGCGTAGGCGCCGTTGGCATCGGCCGTCAGCGCGACGGCCCCGCCGACCGCCCCTCGGATCGCGGCGAGCACCCCGGCGTCCTCGCGCAGGCCCTGGCCGAGCTTGACCTTCAGCATCACGAAGCCTCGGTCGACCGCCCCGCGCGCTTCCTCCGCCATGACGGACGCCGCCGCGCGGGTCAGCACGGGCGTGGCGGCGACGGGCCCGGGCGGCGCGGGATCGGCACCGGTTCGTGCGGCGCACAGGTCCCGGCATGCATTGTCGAGAAGCGCCTGCACGGCGAGCACGTCGCGGATGTTGCGGGCGATACGCCGTCCCGCGTGCTCGTCCGGAAGGCCGGCCCGCCTCATCGCCGGCCATGCGACATCGCTCACGAGCCGGGCGAGGATGCCGGGCGTGACGCCGTTCCATATCGGCTTGCAGAGGCTTTCGGCGGCCCCCGCCGCCCCCTCTTCGTCGACGAGCCGCAGGACGAGATAGGCCGCACCGCTCTCGGTGCCGCCGACGGTCCATTCCACGGGCCGGCGATAGGGGATCTCGAGCTCGTGGAGCTCGACCGAGACGATCGGCGCCGAACTGGCCATGATGATTGCGCGGCACGCGAACCAGCGGCGCCCCCCGGGGCCGCCGCCGGAACCCTTACTGCCCGGCTTCCTTGGTGGACTCGATGATCTCGCGCCAGCCGTCGATGTTCCTCTCGATGCGCTGGGTGACCTCCTCGCCGGTCGCGAATTGCGGGGTGATGCCCATCTTGCGCAGCGCGTCCTTGTAGTCGTCCTGCGCCACGACCTCCTCGATGGCGGTCTCGAGCGTCTGGACGATCTCGTCCGGCGTGTCCTTGTTGACGATGATCACCGACGGCGTCTCGACCATCACCATGTCGATCCCGAGCTCGCCGACGGTCGGAACGTCCGGCAGCACCTCGTCCCGCTCCTCGCTGATGAAGGCGAGGAAGCGCAGCTCGTCCTCGAAGCCGAGATAGTTCGAGGTCGAGAGCACCGCCATGTCGATGTGCCCGCCGAGCAGCGCGGCGACGGAGGCCGAACTGCCCTGGAACGGGACGTCCACGGCATCGACGCCCGTCGCCTGCATGAGGCTCACGCCGTTCACGTGGTGGAAGCCGCCCTGCCCCGTGTGCCCCCAGCTGAAATCGCCCGGCGCCTCCTTCATCGCGGCGATGAGCTCGTCCAGCGTCTCGTACGGGCTCTCGCTCGACACGGCGATGGCGGAGGAGAGCTGCGCCATCTGCGCGACGTAGCGCACGTCCTCCTGGGGATCGATCGCCTGCTCCTTGAAGAGAGACGTCAGGATGAAGGTGCCGAGCGACTGGTGCGCCAGCATGTGGCCGTCGGGCTGGCCGGTCACGATAGCCTGCGCGGCGACATAGCCGCCGGCGCCCGTGCGGTTCACCGGCACGAAGGGCTGGCCGAGCCGCTGCTCGAGCCGCGCCGCCAGCGCCCGGGCCACCTGGTCGTTCGCGCCGCCGGCCGAGAACGGGATCAGGAGCTCGACCGAGCGGCTCGGATAATCCTGTGCCGCGGCAGGCGCGGAGCCTGCGGCGGCGAGGCCGCCGAGGAGGCCGAGTGCGGCGCCGGCCGCCAGCGCGCGCCGAAGGAGCGCCTTCGTGGTGAGCATGATCGTTTCCCCCTGTTATCGGTGTTATGGTTGATCATGCTACCCATGAAGTTGACCATGTCAACTACGTGAGCCGGATCCGTCCCATCTTCAGAACGTCTCCGTCTCGAACAGGGTGCGGGGCTCCGGGGTCTGCAGCTCCTCGGGGTCGCTGCCGCCCTTGAGGTCGGCCAGGAACTCGAGCGAGCCGCGCGTCACCTTCTCCATGAGGACCATGAGCTGCTCCCGCTCCTGCTGCGAGAGGTGCGCCAGCATGCGCCGGTTGCGCTCGTGCGAGACCTTGAGGACCTCTCGCGCGATGCGCTTGCCCTCGTCGGTCAGCTGGAGGAGCGAGCTGCGCTTGTCGCGGGGATTGCCGGTCCGGCCGATCAGGCCCCGCTGCTCGAGCGCGACGGTCGTGCGGCTCATCTGGCTCTTCTGCACGCCCGCACGCTGGGCGAGCACCTGGAGCGGCGCCGCCCCGAGATAGTCGAGCACCGCGAGCGCCCGCCAGTCATGCATGTTGAGGCCGAAGGTCGGCTTGATGTCGAGCAGGGCGATGCGCGTGGAAACACCGGCGAGCCGCTGCAGATTGTATGAGAAGAGGTCCCGGATATCTCCGCCTTCCGCGCCGATCCCATCGTTCACCGGCTCACCACTCATAGATCCTCCTCACTTCACCGAACCCGGCACTCGTACATAGTTGACGATATCACCGACCCGCTTGTCACTGTATATCATCTGACCGTCGGTGGGCGCCGGCGTGCCTGCCGGTGTCGGCTACGGCAAGCGGACAGTCTGCCCGTCCCCCACGGTCGTCCGGGTCCGGACGCTCGCGCCCACCTCCGGGCATCCGGTCCCGGCACGAGCTCGATCGCTCGGCCACCCGTCAGAGCGGCCTGCGCATGACGCCTCGGCCTTCACCACGAGCCATCAGCCCCGCCCGGCCTCGCTTTCGTAGAGCTCGCGGCCGATGAGCATGCGCCGAATCTCCTGCGTGCCGGCGCCGATCTCGTAGAGCTTGGCGTCGCGGAGCAGCCGCCCCGTCGGATAGTCGTTGATGTAGCCGTTGCCGCCGAGCGCCTGGATCGCCTCGAGCGCCACCTGCACGGCCCTTTGCGAGGAGAACAGGAGGCACGCCGCCGCGTCCTGGCGCGTCGTTTCCCCCCGATCGCAGGCCGCGGCCACGGCATAGACGTAGGCCCGGCTCGCATTGCTCCAGGTGTACATGTCGGCGAGCTTGGCCTGCATCAGCTGGAACTCGCCGATCGGCCGGCCGAACTGCTGTCGGTCGTGCAGGTAGGGCGAGACGACGTCGAGCGCCGCGGCCATGATGCCGAGAGGCCCGCCCGAGAGCACGACACGCTCGTAGTCGAGGCCGGACATCAGGACACGCACGCCCTTGTTCTCCTCGCCGAGAACGTTCGCGAACGGCACCTCGCAGTTCTCGAAGACGAGCTCGCACGTGTTCGAGCCGCGCATGCCGAGCTTGTCGAGCTTCTGGCCCGGCGAGAACCCTCGCATGCCCTTCTCGATCAGAAGGGCCGTTATGCCTCGCGCCCCCGCCTCGGGATCGGTCCTGGCGTAGACCACGAGCACGTCGGCATCCGGGCCGTTCGTGATCCACATCTTCGACCCGTTGAGCACGTAGCGGTCGTTGCGCTTCTCCGCCCGGAGCTTCATCGACACGACATCCGAGCCTGCCCCGGACTCGGACATGGCGAGCGCGCCGACATGCTCGCCGCTCACGAGCTTCGGCAGGTACCTCTCGCGCTGCTCCCGCGTGCCGTTGAGCCGGATCTGGTTCACGCAGAGATTGGAGTGCGCGCCGTAGCTCAGGCCCACCGAGGCCGAAGCCCGGCTGATCTCCTCGAGCGCCACCGTGTGCGCGAGATAGCCCATGCCGGCGCCGCCATACTCTTCCGGCACGTTGACGCCCAGCAGGCCCAGCTCGCCGAGTTCCCGCCAGAGCCCCGCGGGAAACTCGTTCGTCGCGTCGATCTCCGCCGCGCGCGGCGCAATGCGCTCCGAAGCGAAGCGCCGGACGGTGTCGCGCAGCGCCTCGACGTCCTCGTCGAGGCCGAAACTCATGCCGTTCCTAAACATTGCAAGCTTCCTCCCATGGCGGACCGGCGCCTGCCCGCCGGCTACCCCTGCGCCCCATGCGGCGCGCGTCTCAGGAGTCTCTCGGCCCGCCGGAGATGCGGCCGGTCGATCATCTCGCCGCCGACACCGACGACCCCCGCGCCGGGTGATGCCGCGAAGGCGTCCATCACCGCTCGCGCCCAGTCGAGCGACGTGCGCGACGGCGTGAACGCCTCGTTGATCACCGGGACCTGCGCCGGATGGATCGCCATCTTGGCGACGAATCCGTCGCGAGAGGCCTCCGCGCACTCGGCCGCGAGTGCGTCGAGATCGCGATAGGCGGTGTGAACCGCGTCGATCGCCTCGGCCTCCGCCGCAGCCGCCGCGAGCAAGGTCAGCGAGCGGACGAGCCGATACGGTTCCGTGTAGCCGCCCGATGCAGAGCGGTTCGTCTCGGCGCCGATATCCGCGGAAAGGTCCTCGCCACCCCACGCCACCCCGGTGAGCCGCGGCCCCGCTTCGGCCAGGGTCGCGAGACTCAGGACGCCGCGCGCCGTCTCGGTCGCGAGGGCGATCACCTCGACGCTGCCCTCGGCCAGGCCGGCCGCCCGCTCGCGCTCCGTCAGCGCCGCGGCGAGCTTCGCCACGTCCCTTGCCCCTTCCGTCTTCGGCAGCACGATCCCTGCGGGACGATGCGCGACCACCGCGTCGAGGTCATCGTCCGCCAGGCCCGTGGCGAGGGCGTTGATCCGCACGAAGAGCTTCGGCCAGCCCCCGGCCGCCTCCGCCTCGGCGAGAAAGGCGGCGATCGCACCCCGTGCGGACGACTTGCGCTCCGGGGAGACCGAGTCCTCGAGGTCGAGGATGAGGGCGTCCGCCCCGGAGGCCGCCGCCTTCTCGAGCTTCTTCGGGCTGTCGCCGGGAACGAAGAGGAGCGAGCGCATCACGTCGCGTCTCCGCTGCCGCGGCGCCGCATGAAGGCCTGGCGTCGGCATTCGGCCACGAGGGTTCCGTCCTGCTTCCATGCCCGGTGGACGAAGTCGACGACCCCCGCATCCGGACGCGAGCGGGACACCCGCTTTGCCACGACCTCGGTCGTCACCCTGACGGTGTCGCCCTCGAAGAGCGGCGCAGGGAACCTCACCTCGGTCATCCCGAGATTGGCGATGGTCGTGCCGAGGGTGGTGTCGTTGACGGAGATGCCGATCATCAGGCCCAGCGTGAACAGCGAGTTCATCAGCGGCCGCCCCCATTCCGTCTCGGTGGCGCAGAAATGGGCGTCGATGTGCAGCGGCTGCGGGTTCAGCGTCAAGTTGGAGAAGAGCATGTTGTCCATCTGCGTCACCGTCCGCGTCAGGCGGTGCGGGATGACGCTGCCGACCTCGAGATCCTCGTAGAAGAGACCACCGCGCGGGTGACGCGCGGCCTCCGGCACGGGCTTCGTCTCACTCATCGCTCACTCCCTTCAGCGCGACGACGCGCGCGCCCTCGGCAACCTGGGCGCCCACCTCGACCGCGACCTCGATCACCTCCCCGGGAGCCGGGGCGACCAGGGTGTGCTCCATCTTCATCGCCTCGACCACAGCCAGACGCTGCCCCTTCTCCACCAGGTCGCCCGGCTCGACGAACACCGCGACGACCCGCCCGTGCATCGGCGCCTTCACCGCCCCTTCCTGGTCGAGACGCTCGAGGTCGACATCGAAGGGATCGTGCAGCGCCACGCGTATCTGCCGTCCGTCGCGCAGCACCAGCACCTCCTCCTCGGCCTCGACGAGGGTGCAATCCTCGCTCGCCCCCGCGACGCGCGGGCCCTTCGCATCGAATTCGACTCTCAGTTCGAGGGTCTCGCCGTCCGCCGTCACGAGGAGGCCCCTCGAGCTCGCGCCGACGAGTTGGAATCCGTCCGTCACCCGCCAGGGGCCGGGACGGGCGCCCTGCCGCAGGGAGGTCGCCGCGGCGAGCCGCGCCTGCGCCCGTCGCACCAGATGGACCGCGCCGGCTGCGACCATGCTCGCGTCGAGCGGCGCCGCGGCGACCCCGAGCTGCTCGAGATTGCGCTCGATGAAGCCGGTGTCGAAGTCGGCCCGCCTGAACGCCTCCGCGTCGGCGAGACGCCGCAGTAACGCGACGTTTGTCCGGGGCCCGGCGACGACGGTTTCGGACAGGGCCTGCGACAGGCGATCGAGCGCCGCCCCCCGATCCCCCGCGTGCACGATGACCTTGGCGATCATCGGGTCGTAGTATGGAGAGACGTCATCGCCCGCCCGAACGCCGCTGTCGATGCGCACGCCGTTCCCCTCCGCAAGATCGAGCGCCCATAGCCGCCCGGTGGAGGGCAGGAAGCCGGCCGCCGGGTCCTCGGCGTATAGGCGCGCCTCGACGGCATGGCCGTCGGCCCGCACGTCCTCCTGCAGGAAGGGCAGACGTCCGCCCGCGGCGACGCGGAACTGGAGCTCGACGAGGTCGAGCCCCGTGATCGCCTCCGTCACCGGATGCTCGACCTGCAGCCGCGTGTTCATCTCCATGAACCAGAAGCGGTCCGGCCGCAGACCGTCGCGGCCGTCGGCGATGAACTCCACCGTGCCCGCCCCGACATAGCCGACGGCGCGCGCGGCCTCGATCGCTGCGCGGCCCATCGCCTCCCGCGTCTCGGGGCTCATGCCCGGGGCGGGGGCCTCCTCGATCACCTTCTGGTGGCGGCGCTGCAGCGAGCAGTCGCGCTCGAAGAGGTGGACGACGTGTCCGTGCGCGTCGGCGAAGACCTGCATCTCGACGTGCCGCGGCGAGAGCACGTATTTCTCGACCAGAACGCGCGGATCGCCGAAGGCGGCGGTGGCCTCGCGCCGGGCGCCCTGGAGCGCGTCGAGGAATTCCGCCTCCCGCTCCACCCGGCGCATTCCCTTGCCACCGCCCCCCGCGACCGCCTTGATCAGCACGGGATAGCCGACGGAGTTCGCTTCCTGCCGAAGGACCTCCGGGTCCTGCTCGGCGCCGTGATAGCCCGGAACGACCGGCACGCCGGCCCTGGCGACGAGGGCCTTTGCCGCGTCCTTCAGCCCCATGGCGCGGATCGCCGCGGCCGGAGGCCCGACGAAGATGATCCCCGCCTCCGCACAGGCCTCGGCGAACTCCGCCCGCTCCGAGAGGAAGCCGTAGCCCGGATGGACGCATGCGGCGCCCGTCGCCTCCGCGACCTCGAGAATCCGGTCGATGCGGAGGTAGCTCTCCGCGGCCGGCGCCGGCCCGAGGCGGTGCGCCTCGTCGGCCATCTCGACGAAGAGGGCGCCGGCGTCGGCGTCGGAATGGACGGCGATCGTGCGGATGCCGAGCCGCTGCGCGGTCCGGATGATCCGGCACGCGATCTCGCCGCGATTGGCGACCAGGACGGAGGGCGGAAGATCGGCCATGGCGCTCACATCCGGAACACGCCGAAGCGCTGCTCGGGCGTCGGCGCGTTCAGCGCGGCAGAGAACGAAAGGCCCAGAACGCGCCGCGTCTCCCCCGGCAGGATGATCCCGTCATCCCAGAGACGCGCCGTCGCATAATAGGGCGAGCCTTCCGCCTCGTACCTCTCCCGGATCGGCGCGCGGAAGGCTTCCTCCTCCTCGGCCGACCAGTCGCGCCCCTGCGCCTCGAGCCCCTCGCGTCGCACCGTCGCGAGCACGGACGCCGCCTGCTCGCCGCCCATCACCGAGATGCGCGAATTGGGCCAGGCGAACAGGAAGCGCGGCTGGTAGGCCCGCCCGCACATGCCGTAATTGCCGGCGCCGAACGAGCCGCCGACCAGGAGCGTCACCTTCGGCACCTGTGCGCAGGCGACGGCGGTGACGAGCTTCGCGCCGTCCTTCGCGATGCCGCCGGCCTCGTATTGCCGGCCGACCATGAAGCCGGAGATGTTCTGCAGGAACAGGAGCGGGATTCGGCGATGGCAGCAAAGCTCGACGAAATGCGCCCCCTTCAGCGCCGAATCCGAGAACAGGATGCCGTTGTTGGCGACGATGCCGACGGGGATGCCCCAGATGCGGGCGAAACCCGTGACCAGCGTCGTGCCGTAGAGCCGCTTGAACTCGTCGAATTCCGAGCCGTCGACGAGACGGGCAATCACCTCGCGGCTGTCGTACTGCCGCTTGAGGTCCGTCGGCACGATCGCCTCGAGCTCGCTCTCCGCATGAAGCGGTTCGACGGGTTCGGCGAGGTCGAGCTCCATGCCCTTGCGGGTGTTGAGCGTGCCCACGATCCGGCGGACGATCGCGAGCGCATGGTCGTCGCCCGTCGCATAGTGGTCCGCCACGCCCGACTGGCGGGTGTGGACGTCGGCGCCGCCGAGATCCTCGGCCGAGACGACCTCGCCCGTCGCGGCCTTCACGAGGGGCGGCCCGCCGAGGAAGATCGTGCCCTGGCCGCGCACGATGACGGTCTCGTCGGACATCGCGGGAACGTAGGCGCCGCCCGCGGTGCACGAGCCCATCACGCAGGCGATCTGCGGGATGCCCGCCGCCGACATCGTGGCCTGGTTGTAGAAGATGCGGCCGAAATGATCCCTGTCCGGAAAGACCTCGGTCTGATGCGGGAGGTTCGCACCGCCCGAATCGACGAGATAGACGCAGGGCAGGCGGTTCTCGCGCGCCACCTCCTGCGCACGCAGGTGCTTCTTCACGGTCATCGGATAGTAGGTGCCGCCTTTGACCGTGCTGTCGTTGCAGACGATCATCACTTCCCGGCCCATCACGCGGCCGATCCCGGTGATGATGCCCGCGCCGTGGATGGCGTCTTCGTACATGCCGTAGGCGGCCAGGCTGCCGAGCTCGAGAAACGGCGAGCCGGGGTCGAGCAGGCGCATGACGCGCTCGCGCGGCAGGAGCTTGCCGCGGGCAACGTGGCGCTCGCGCGCGCGCTCGCTGCCGCCGGCCGCGACGGCATCCCGGCGGGCGCGGAGATCGGCGGACATCCGGCCCCACGCCTCGCGGTTGGCGACCGCCTCGCCCGAGGTCAGATCGGCAGTCGAACGGATGATCGGCACGCGCGGTCTCCGGTCAGAGCCAGCGCTTGCGGCGCCTGAAGCTCTTGAGATTCTTGCAGCTGTTCCGCTCTGCGCCGCCGCCTCATAGGCCACGCTCCTTGACGTCGTCGTCCTCCCGAAGGGCCTCTGTCGTCCCGTCGAGCACGACCTTACCCTGCTCCGACCGCAGCGACACGTCCCGCAGCTCGAGGGCCCGCCCCACCCGCATCCTCCCCGCGCCCACCTGGCCGGTCTGTTCCAGAGGTGCCGCCGCCGGACGTTGCAGTGAACGATCGTTTCCCCGTGACCGCAATCTATTCGGCCGCATGGAGGAAGCCGGAGGGAGCGAGGCGTGGCCCCGTCTCCCAACGCCGAAGCAGTTCCTCGAGCCGCCTCTCGGCGCGCTCGACATTGGCCAGCTTGACGGGGCCATAGCCCCGGATCCGTTGCGGCGTGACCGCGATCTCGGTCGCCAGCGCCAGCCGCTCGAGGGTGAGCTCGCCAGCGATCCGCTCCAGGAGAGACTCGAACATGACGACGAGGGCCCTTTCCTTGCGCCGCTCGGCCGTGCGCCCGAACGGATCGAACGGCGTGTGCCGCAGCCACTTGAGACGCGCCATGACCGCGAAGAGACGGAAGACCCACGGTCCGAACGTCATCTTGCGCGGCCGGCCCGTGCGAGGGTCCGTGCCGGAGAGGAGCGGCGGAGCGAGCTGCACCGAGACCCGCTCGTGCCCCTCGAACTGGGCGTCGAGCGCCCTCCGGAACTCCGGCGCGGCATAGAGCCGGGCGACCTCGTACTCGTCCTTGTACGCCATCAGCCGGTAGAGGCTTTCCGCCGCGGCTCGCGTGAGCTTCAGGTCGGGCGCGCCGACCGCCGCCTCGGCGGCGCGGACGCGCGAGATCGTCGCCGCGAACCGCGCGGCATAGGCCGCGTCCTGATAGGCGGCCAGTTCCGTCCCGAGGAAGGCCAGCCGCTCTTCGAGATCCATCTCCCGCGGCGCGACTTCCTCCTTCAGAACGTTTTCGAATCTCCCGGCATCCTCGGCGAGCAAGCGGCCCGCCCGGAAGGCGGTCGTGTTGGCGTCGACCGCAGCGCCATTGAGGTCGATCGCGCGCTCGATCGCCTTCAGGCCGATCGGCACGAGGCCCTTCTGCCAGGCGAAGCCGACGAGGATCATGTTCGCGAAGATGGCGTCGCCGAAGAGCTTCTCGGCGAGCCGGGCCGCGTCGGCGCCGTCGAGCTCGGCCGTGGCGCCGCGCAGCACCTGCAGGAGGGCCCCCTCCTCGTAGGACAGCTTCTGGTGCATGGCGAACTCCGCCGTCGGCGCGACGCCGGTGTCGTGGACCGCTCGCGTGAGGTCGGGAGCCGCGAGCGAGCAGGCCTCCGGGCCCGCCGCCACCACGAGGTCGGCGGCGATCAGCACGTCGAGCTGGCCGATCGGTATACGTGGGCCCTCGATCGGCACGTCGCGGCGCGAGATCCGCAGGTGCGAGGTCACCGGCCCGTTCTTCTGGGCCAGCCCCGTCATGTCGAGCGTCGTTGCGGCGAGACCGTCGAGGTGGGCCGCCATCGCGAGGACGGCGCTCGTGGTCGTGACGCCCATCCCGCCGACCCCCGTGACGAGAACGTTGAACGGCCTCCCGCCCAGGGCCACCGCCGGTTCAGGCAGTGTCTCGACGTCGGACTGGATGTCGAGCGACGCGGCGCGAGCCTTCCGCAGGCCGCCACCCTCGACCGTGACGAAGCTCGGGCAGAAGCCTCCCGCGCAGGAATAGTCCTTGTTGCAGTTCGACTGGTTGATCGCGCGCTTCTCGCCGAATTCGGTCTTCACCGGCACCACCGAGATGCAGTTCGACTGCACGGAGCAGTCGCCACAGCCCTCGCAGACGCGCGCGTTGATGAAGAGCCGCTTGGGCGGATCCTCGTACTCCCCCTTCTTGCGCCGCCGCCGCTTCTCGGCCGCGCAGGTCTGGTCGAAAACGATGACGGAGACGCCCGGGTGCTGCGCGAACTCGCGCTGCACGTTCAGGATCTCCTCGCGCGGCATCGCCTTGATGCCCGTCGGCAGCTCCTCACCGTCGTAAAGCTGCGGGCGCTCGCTCAGGAGAGCGATCCGCGTCACCCCTTCCGCGCGGATCTGCGCCAGCATCGCCGGCACGGTCAGCGGGCCGTCGTGGCGCTGCCCGCCGGTCATCGCCACCGCGTCGTTGAACAGGAGCTTGTAGGTGATCGGCGCGTTGGCGGCGACCGCCGCGCGAATCGCGAGGGTTCCCGAATGGTAGTAGGTGCCGTCGCCGAGGTTGGCGAAGATGTGCCGGTCCTTCGAGAAGGGAAACTGGCCGAGCCACGGGACGCCCTCACCGCCCATCGCCACGACGCCGTCGGTCGTGCGGCCGTTGAGCTCGGTCATCACGTGGCAGCCGATGCCGGCCATCGAGCGACTTCCCTCGGGGGTGACGGTCGACGCCGAGTGGGGGCAGCCGGAGCAGAAGTAGGCGGGCCGCGTCGGGCCGCCCGCATGTTCCGCAGCCGACGCCAGACGGCTTGCGATCCGCTCCGCCGCCTGCCGCATGCCCGGCGTGTGCAGCGGCTTCGGAAGGAACTCGAGGAGCGAGGGCGCGATCTCGCCCACGCCGCACTCGCGAATGTCGGGCAGGAAGGGCGCGCCCTCCGGCGTCGTCTTCCCCCACACCGACGGACGTGCGCCGGCCGGCCAGTGGTACATGAGCTCCTTGAGCTGCGGCTCGACGAGCGCCCGCTTGTGCTCGACCACCATCAGCCGCTCCGCGTCGCGCGAAAACGCCCCGATGGCCTCGGGCTCGAGGGGCCAGCTCATGCCGACCTTGAAGACCGACAGGCCGATCTCCCGCGCCAGGCGCTCGTCCAATCCCAGAAGCCCGAGCGTCTGCATGACGTCGCGATAGGCCTTGCCGCTGGCGACGATGCCGAAGCGCGCCCGTTCCCCGCCGAAGCGCACGCCGTCGAGACGGTTCGCCCGGGCATAGGCCTTGGCCGCGGGCAGCCGTAGGCGACGCGTCGCGATCTCGGTCTCGAGCCGCATGGCGAGGCTCATCTTCGGATTGATGTCGCCGTTCCGGCGCGGGTCGGCGACGTCGAGCGGCCGGCGGATCGAGAGGCGGTCGTCGTCGATGCGGACGATACCCGAGGAATCCATCGTGTCGGTGAGCGCGATCATCGCCACCCAGGCGCCGGAGAAGCGCGACATGTGGATGCCGTGCAGCCCGAAGTCGAGCACGTCCTGCAGGTCCGATGGATTGAGCACCGGCATCTCGGCGTGCATGAAGGCGGTCTCGCTCTGGGCGGGCAGCGTCGACGACTTCGCGAGGTGGTCGTCGGCGGCAATCGCCAGCACACCGCCATGCTCCGCCGTCCCGCTGTTGTTGCCGTGGCGGAACACGTCGAGCGTCCGGTCCACGCCGGGCGCCTTGCCGTACCAGATGCCGAAGACGCCGTCGCGGTCCGAGCGGCCATCGAGGCAGACCTTCTGGCTCCCCCACACCGCCGTCGCCGCGAGCTCCTCGTTCACGCCCGGCTGAAACACGATGTGGTGGGAGGCGAGGAACCTGCCGGCCTTCGCGAGCTCCCGATCGTAGCCGCCCAGCGGAGACCCGCGGTAGCCGGAAATATAGCCGGCCGTGCCGAGCCCCGCTCGCTTGTCGCGCCGCGCGATGTCGAGCGGCAGGCGGACCAGCGCCTGGATCCCCGTGAGGTACACCTCGCCGCGATCGAGCACATACTTGTCATCGAGCGTGACTGCGCGCGTGACGGCATTCATCCCGGTCTCCCGAGTGGCTGATGCCCGGCCTTCGGCGAGCGGAGCCCGACCGGCGGCAGAGCCTCCGACTTGAGAGTTTATTGTCGCGCCTTTCGCGGGAATAACTATCCTATCTCGGCGTCACAGACCGAAATGGCGGAACACATGGTCCGGCAAATGCAAAGAAGCAGAAAAATCCATCTCGATGTCGCGGACATGCGCATCCTGCGGGAGCTGCAGGAGGATGCGGCGCGCTCAGTGGCGGAGATCGCGAAGGCGGCGGGGCTGTCGCAGACCCCGTGCTGGCGACGCATCAAGCGGCTGAAGGACGAAGGCGTGCTGTCGGCGACCGTGGCGGTCGTCGACCGGCACGCATTGGGGCTCGACTTCGTCAGCTATGCCTTCATCAAGCTCGCCTTGCCGAGCCGGAGCAACATGGAGGAGTTCGACCGCGCCGTGATGCACTGGCCCGAGGTCGTCTCCTGCGAGCGGATCACCGGTCAGGTCGACTATCTCATCAAGGTGATCGTGGAGGATATGCGCGCCTATGACGACTTCCTGAGGAACCGCCTTCTGGCGCTCGAGCTCGTGTCGGACGTGCAGTCCCGGATCGTCATCTCGACGGTCAAGACGTCGACCGGCCTGCCTCTGATCGAGGCCTGACGTTTCGGCACACCCGGCCGTCGCCGACCGGCATCCTTCACCGGCTGCTGCAATCCGTGCCGGGACAGCCGAAGAAGAATGGCCTCCTCGAGAGCTTCGAAGGCGCCTCCGCGACACGTGCTCGACGAGACGCCGTTCTCGTTTCTCTCGCCCGTGCGCCGGCAATCCCGGTCCTCCGGCGCGCCGGCCTACGACACGGCAACAGCGAACCGTGGGCTGGACGGAACTTGTGGGCGATGTCTCGCTCCCGTCCTGCCGGCGTCGCTCCGGCGAGATCGGCCGCAGGCGGCGATTGCGCGCGTCGCCCGCGGCCCACGAGCGTCCACCGGCAGTCTGCAGATCCTCCTGATCCGTTCAGGAGGAGATTTCCTGCCCGTTTGCCGGCGGCTCGGCGGCCACCTCACGCGGCCAGACCGGTGGCGAGGAGAAACCGGCGCCACAGGCCGGGATGTTCCGCCCTCTTCGCATGATGCCTCAGGCGGTGCGGAATGCCTGCGGCGGGGCCCATGCACTCGCACATCAGCGCGTGCACGTCACGGGCATTGAGTGCGAAGAACTCCATGGCGTCGCCGAGCCGGTCGCTCTTCAGTCCCAGTTCCCTGAACACGGGATCGGCGAAGGCGACCGCCATAGGATAGGAGTTCCCACGAACCTGCCGCCGCTCATCCTCGCTCATATCCTCGATGCGAGGGAGGGGCGAGAGACGGTTGGCGCTGGGTTCGAGCAGATCCGCCCACCGCTCGAGGCGCTGAGCGCGTGTCATGGGCTCCGCCAGGGGCTGAGACCTCGGCTCGAGTTCTTGAGGGTCAACGCGCTTCATCGGAAAACCTCCACGAGGTAGATCCCACGCCAGCCCGTCCGCGATCATACATCAGGTTGAGCGTCCGGAGACGGAAATCGCTCCTCCCATGGCCGGGTCTCGCTTCAGCTCTCGGGAGACCGGGCACGAGGCCCCGTCATCGGGCACCCCGGGGCAGAACGGGAGGGAGCAGCCGGGACGTGCCGGCGCAGCGCGGCGGGATGCGATGCGGGCGAATGTCGGGAACAGCGAAGCCTATTGGTCGCCGAAGGGATGGGTGGGCTGGGCCTCGTGGGTCTCGAGCACCCTCTCGTGCGACGTCTCTTCGAGACGGACGGGATAGCCCCACAGATTCGCCAGATGCGCGAGGACACGCCCCGCGTTGCCCGCGTCGAGCGCGATGCCGTTCGTGACCTCGTGCCGCAGCAGGAGCTCACGGTCACCGACGAGATCCACGTCGACGATCTGGATGTCGGGATCCTGCCTCGACACGTCGTATTGGCGGGCAAGGGCGCGGCGGACCTGCACATAGCCACGCTCATCGTGGATCGCGCTGACGACGAGATCGCCTTCGGCACTGTCGCCGACGACCTGGAAGAGGCGCAGCTGGCGAATGAGGCGCGGGCTCAGGAACTGGGCGATGAAGCTCTCGTCGCGATAGTTGGCCCAGGCGTCGCGCAGCACGCCGTATGCATCGCCGCAGCCGGCGATATCGGGAAAAACGGCGCGGTCTTCCTCCTCCGGCTCGGTGCAGATCCGCTCGATGTCCAGCATCATCGCCAATCCCAGCGCGTAGGGGTTGAGGCCCGTGAAGCGCGGATCATCGAAGTTCGGCTGCGTGACGGCGTTCGTATGGGCGTGCAGGTACTCCATGAAGGCGCCGTCCGTGATCTGCCCGCGTTCATGCAGCCGCGGCAGGATCCGATGATGAACGAAGGTGGCGCAGCCCTCGTTCATCAGCTTGGTCTGACGCTGGGGATAGAAGTACTGGGCGAGCGTGCGGACGATGCGGAGGATCTCGCGTTGCCAGGGTACGAGCCGCGGGGCCGCGTTCTCCAGGAAATAGAGGATGTTCTCCTCCGGCAGCCCGAGCAGGGCGCGGCGACGGGCGCGCGAGGAGCGTTCCCGCGACTCGCGGCGCTTCGGGACGGTGCGCCAGAGATCGTTGAAAACCGCCGCGCGGTAGTCCTGCCGCTCCTGCTCGCGCCGTTCTTCCAGGCTCAGATCGGCTTTCTGCTTTCCCTTGTAGCGATGGATGCCGTGGCTCGTCAGCGCGTGCGCCGCATCGAGAAGGCGCTCGACGGCCTCCTGCCCATGGCGCTCCTCGCACGTTGCGACGTATTTCTTCGCGAAGGCCAGGTAGTCGAGGATGGCAGTCGGGTCCGTCCACTGCCGAAACAGGTAGTTGTTGCGGAAGAAGTGGTTGTGACCGAACGCGGCATGCGCGAGCACGATGGCCTGCATGGTCGCGCTGTTCTCCTCCATCACGTAGACGAGGCACGGATCGGAATTGATCACGATCTCGAAGGCGAGGCTCTGCCAGCCCTTGCGGTACAAGGTCTCGTTGCGCAGGAAGTGTTTGCCGAACGACCAGTGATTGTACATCAGCGGCATGCCGGTCGACGCGTACGCATCGAGCATCTGCTCGGCCGAGATCACCTCGATCCGGTTCGCGAACGTCCTGAGCCCTAGCTCGACGTGCGCCACCTCCTCGATCGCCTCGTAGATGCCCGACAGCGTGTCGAAGTCCCACTCGTGCCCCTCGTAAAGATACGGCCGCCCTGCCCGGATGCGTGGTGTCATGATCCCGTCCTCCCGGGCGCGCGCTCGAAGAACTGACGGAAGACGGGGTAGATGTCGCGGCGGTCGCTGACCCGGCGCATCGCCATCGGCATGCCGGGCGCGAGGATGCCGTCATAGGCATTCCACAGGGTGCTCATCTGGCTCCGGGCCTCGGGGCCACGTCCGATCTCGATATAGGCGTAGTACTGCGTGAGCGGCAGGATCGTCCCGCGCAGGAGGTCGACGGTCGCGGCATTGTCGGACGAGAAGTTCTCGCCGTCCGAGGCCTGTGCCGCATAGATGTTCCACTCGTGCGGCGGGTAGCGGTCCTCCACGATCCGCGCCATTTCCCTGAGTGCCGACGAGACGACGGTCCCGCCACTTTCGCGGCTGTGGAAGAACGTGTCCTCGTCGACCTCCTTCGCCTCCTGGGTGTGGCGGATGAAGACGACATCGACCTGCCGGTAGCGCCGCTTCAGGAAGATGTAGAGGAGGCTGAAGAACCGCTTCGCCAGGTCCTTCATCTCCTCGTCCATGGAGGCCGAGACATCCATGAGGCAGAACATCACGGCGCGGGCGATCGGTTCGGGCACGGCCTCCGTTCGCCGGAACCTCAGATCCACGGGATCGATGAAGGAGATGCGCTTCGCCCGCGCCTCCTCGGCCTCGATCCTCGTCCGCAGCTTCTCGATCCTCTCCTCGCCGGCGTCTCCGGCGATCATTTCCTCCAGCTGCTGGCGCAGCCGGAGCAACTCCTCCCGCTTCGGCCGGCGGAGCGCCACGCGGCGTGACAGGCTCTTGCGCAATGTCCGCCCGACCGACAATGCGCCGGGGGGGCCGGAGGTCTGGTAGCCGGCCGGACGCCGCGTCTCGCGGTGTTCCCCGAGGAGATGCCGCTTTGCCATGTTCGGGAGCTCGAGGTCCTCGAAATAGAGGTCGAGGAACTCCTCCCGCGAGAGCACGAAGGAGAAAGGATCCTCTCCCTCGCCGTCGGGGCTGCCCCCCGATCCCCCTCCCCCGCGCGGCGGACTGGCGATGCGGTCCCCGACGACGAAATCCCGGTTGCCGGGAAGCACGTGTTCGCGGTGCCCCCCGGACGGGCTGGCGCGGAAGGTCGGCTCGCGGACCGCATCCGCAGGGATCGTGACGGCACCGCCCTCGTCGGCCTCCCTGATCCCGCGCGCCGCGCTTGCCTCCTTCACCGCCCGGCGCAGGAGGTCTCGGGCGCGGCGGACGAAACGCTGGCGATTCGGGAGGCTCTTTCCCACCGTATCGCGGCGGCGGTCGATGATCCGCATTGGACGGTTGCCTTCGGCCTCAGCCTGCCTGCCTCACACGCATGTACCACTCCACGAGACGCCGGACCTGCCTTTCGGTGAAGCCGCGCTTCATCATGCGCTCCACGAACTCCGTGTGCTTCTTCTCCGTCTCGCTGTCCCTCTTGGATCCGAAGCTGACGACCGGCAGCAGGTCCTCGACCTGGCTGAACATCCGCTTCTCGACCACCTCCCGGATCTTGTCGTAGCTCGTCCAGCTCGGATTGCGGCCCTGGTTCGCCGCCCGCGAGCGCAGGCTGAACTTCACCACCTCGTTGCGGAAGTCCTTGGGGTTGGCGATGCCTGCCGGCTTCTCGACCTTCGTCAGCTCCTGGTTGAGCAGTTCGCGGTCGAGGAGCTGACCGGTGTCGGGGTCCTTGTAGTCCTGGTCCTCGATCCACGCGTCGGCATAGGCGACGTAGCGGTCGAACAGGTTCTGCCCGTAGTCGTGATAGGATTCCAGATAGGCCTTCTGGATCTCGTTGCCGATGAACTCGGCGTAGCGCGGGGCGAGCTCCGCCTTGATGAACTCCAGATACTGGCTCTCCAGCTCCTCGGGAAACTGCTCGCGCCGGACGGACTGTTCGAGCACGTACATCAGGTGGACGGGATCGGCGGCCACCTCCTCGGTGTCGTGGTTGAACGTGGCGGAGAGGGCCTTGAAGGCGAAGCGCGTGGAGATGCCGCTCATGCCCTCGTCGACCCCGGCGACGTCGCGATACTCCTGCAGGGTGCGTGCCTTCGGGTCCACCTCCTTCAGGCTTTCTCCGTTATAGACCCGCATCTTCGCGTAGAGGCTCGAGTTCTCGTGCGGCTTGAGCCGCGACAGCACGGCAAATCGCGCCAGCATCTCGAGCGTGTCGGGCGCACACGGGGCATCTTCCAGCTCCGAGTTGCTGACGAGCTTCTCGTAGATCTTCGCTTCCTCGTCGACCCGCAGGCTGTAGGGGACCTTGATGACGAAGATCCGGTCGATGAACGCCTCGTTGTTCTTGTTGTTCTTGAAGCTCCGCCACTCCGCCTCGTTCGAATGCGCGAGGATCATGCCGTCGAAGGGAATGGCCCCGATGTTCTCGGAGCCGACATAGCTACCGTCCTGCGTGGCGGTCAGCAGCGGATGGAGCATCTTGATCGGCGCCTTGAACATCTCGACGAACTCGAGCACCCCCTGGTTGGCCCGGTTGAGGCCGCCTGAATAGGAGTAGGCGTCGGGGTCGTCCTGTGCGTGCAGTTCGAGCCGGCGGATGTCGACCTTGCCGACGAGCGAGGAGACGTCCTGGTTGTTCTCGTCGCCCGGCTCCGTCTTGGCGACGGCGACCTGCCGCAGACGGGAGGGCATGAGCTTGGCGACCTTGAACTTGCGGATGTCGCCACCGAACTCGTCGAGGCGTTTCACGCACCACGGGCTCATGAGGCCGGTCAGGCGACGTCTGGGGATGCCGTATTCGTCCTCGAGGAGGTCGCCCATCGTCTCGGGGTCGAACAGGCGCAGCGGGCTCTCGAAGATCGGGCTGAGCTCCTCGCCCGCCTTCAAGACGTAGATCGGCTCGGCCTCCATGAGCGCCTTGATCCGCTCGGCGAGGGAGGATTTGCCGCCGCCGACAGGACCGAGCAGGTAGAGGATCTGCTTCCTCTCCTCCAGCCCCTGCGACGCTTGGCGGAAGAACGCCACGATCCGCTCGACCGTCTCCTCCATGCCGTAGAAGTCGGCGAAGGCCCGGTAGGTCCGGATCGTGCGGTTCATGAAGATGCGTCCGAGCCGCGGGTTCCTGGAGGTGTCGACGAGTTCCGGCTCGCCGATCCCCGCCAGAAGGCGCTCATGCGGACCCGCATACATCAGCGGATCGTCGCGACAACCCTCCAGATACTCGGAGACCGTCATCAGGGTCTCGCGGCGCGCCTCGTAGTTGCGCGAGTAGGTGTCAAACAGGCCCGACATGATCAAACGCCTCCCTGATCCGGGAACCCGACTGCGTGACCTAGTTTTCGAGATGGGGCGGCGTGAGCGCATTTGGAAGATGTCGAACGCGCGGAACGAGCCGGAGCGGGCTCAACATCGATCAAATCGACGGTAGAATCGGCGGGCCGGTGCGGACGGAGGCGCCGCGCTCCACCGCGGCTCAGGCGCGGTTCCGCAGCGTCACATTGCCGCCACGATCCGCGCGCGACTATGAATCGCTCCCTGCGACGCCGTCCTGCGCGCGGTAGCTGGCCTCCCAATGACAGGGGGAAGCGAGTGGCGCAGTCGGGAGGGTCAGGTCCGGGTCGGCGTTCGGAGCCGACCTCTTCCGTCTCTCGACAGCGCGCCGATTCTCCGGAGGGACGCGCAGAGCAAGCTGGCGCGACCGCATCGTTCGAGGCTCTTCCGAGCGTCGCTTTGCCCAAGGGCGGCGGAGCACTGGCCGGCATCAGCGAGTCGCTTGAAGTTTCGCCCGCGACCGGCACGCTTTCCCTGTCGGTTCCGCTCCCCTTCATGCCGGGTCGAGGCGGAGCGCCGAGCCATCGGCTCGTGTACGGGTCCGCCGCCGGAGCCGGCCCGTTCGGTCTCGGCTGGTCGCTCGACGCGCCCTCCGTGAGCCGGCGCACCGATCGAGGGCTGCCGCGCTACCTCGACGAGGCGGACACTTTCGTGCTCGCCGGACAGGATCATCTCGTCCCCGTCGAGAGATCGGAAGAGCCGCCGGATGGCTTCACGGTCCGGCGTTTCGCGCCGAGGACGGAGGGGAGCTTCGCCCGGATCGAGCACTGGCAGAAGGCCGGGACGGACACCGACTTCTGGCGTGTCACGGCGGACGGCAACGTCACGAGCCTCTTCGGAACCGACGGCGCAGCCCGCATCAGCGACGGTCCCGACGGATGGCGGATCTTCTCCTGGCTCATCGCCGAGACCTACGACGACCGCGGCAACCGCATCCTGTATCAGTGGGAACGCGCCGCCGGCGCGGCCGGCCCCGGTGCCGCCGCACAACGATACCTCAAGCGCATCTTCTACGGGAACGTCGCTCCGAAAGGGCAGCCGGGCGACGACCTCTTCCACTTCGAGCTCGTGTTCGACTACGGCGACCACCCCGGTCCCGTGCCGGGGCGCGAGCCGACGGCTGACTGGGCCACCCGACCGGACCCGTTCTCCGTCCGACGGCCGGGCTTCGAGGTGAGGACGACGGCGCTGTGCGAGCGGGCACTTCTGTTCCAGCGCTTCCCGGACGGACGCGACGGGGACGCGACCCTCGTGCGGGCCACCACCTTCACCTACGCGCGCACGCCCGCAACCTCGCTGCTCACCGGCGTCTCCACGACAGCCTACGCCGCCGGCCCCGGAGGCCCCGTCGGAGCGATGCTGGCGCCTCCGCTCGGCTTCTCCTATCAGGCCTTGCCCGACAGGCTCGAGCCCGAAAGCCGCCTGGTGACGGACGAGGCGCCCGACGAGATCGCCGGCGGCGCGGCCGGCGGAGAGGTCCGCTGGATCGACTTCGCCGGAGACGGCCTGCCGGGCGCGCTCCTCGAAGGCGGGATGCCGTGGCGCTACAAGCCGAACCTGTCGCCCCTCGCCACGGCGGCCACCGGCGAGCCGGCCGGGGCACTCGGCGCGGCCGTGTTGGTGCCGTCGGCGCCGATGTCGGATGGTCGAGGCCCGGTCCATCTCGCGGACATCGACGGAGACGGGCGGCAGGAGGCGATCGCGACGAGCCATCCCGACCCCGGCGTGTTCCGCCGAGACGAGGACGGGGGCTGGTGCCGACGCCAGCCTTTCCGCGCGATCCCGGGTATCGACTGGGCAAGTTCCGACATCCGCTTCATCGACCTCACGGGCGACGGCCTGCCGGATCTTGCGATCACGCAGGACGACCGCCTCGTATGGCATTCCGCGCTCGGCCTCGAGGGTTGGGGCGAGGCGAGCTTCACGCCGTTCGCGGCCGACGAGGACGACGGACCGCGGCTCGTCTTCCGCGGTGACGGGGAGAGCATCTTCGCCGCCGACATGACCGGAGACGGCCTCCCCGACCTCGTCCGCATCCGCGCCCGGTCCGTCGAGTACTGGCCCAGCCTCGGCTACGGTCGCTTCGGCCCGAAAGTCGCGATGGCCAATCCGCCTGCCCTCGCCGCCCCTTCCGCGTTCGACCCGGCCCGCGTCCGTCTCGTCGACGCGGACGGCTCCGGCACCGCCGATCTCGTCTATCTCGGCGACGGCGGCAACGGCTGGACCCTCCACGTCAACTGCGCCGGCAACGGCTACGCCCCCCCGCGCACCTGGGAAAGCGCGCCCCCGCTCGACACGCTGTCCGCCATCGAACCCGTCGACCTCCTCGGAAACGGCACGGGCTGCCTCGTGTGGTCGACCCGCGTCCTGCACGGCGTGCACCGCCAGATCCGGTTCCTTGCGCTCGCGGGCGACCGCAAGCCGTACGTCCTCACAAGCGTCGACAACGGCCGGGGCGGGGAGACGCAGATCGAATACGCGCCGTCGACACGTTTCGCGCTCGAGGACGAGCGCAACGGGAGGCGCTGGGTCGGATGCCTCCCGTTTCCGGTCCAGGTGGTCGAGCGCCTCGCCACGCGCGACCGCATCAGCGGCCACCGCTTCACCTCCCGCTTCGCCTATCATCATGGGCATTACGACGGGCGGGAGCGCGAGTTCGCCGGGTTCGCGTTCGTCGAGCAGTGGGACGCGGAAGGCTGGGCCGAGCCGCTCGCCCTTGCCGCCAACGCCGACCCGGCCACCACTGTGCCGCCGGTGCTGACCCGCCGCTGGTATCACACGGGGCAGACGATCCGCGGCGGCCACGCCTCGTCGCGCGTCCAGAGCGAAGCGTTCGGCACCTCGGAGCGGCGCGGCGGCGCCGCGGCGGCCGCGCTCCACGCCCGCCTCTCGATCGCCGAGGCGTCCTTCCCGGACGGCCTCTCCGCGGCGGACCACCGGGCCGCCTGCCGCGCGCTCAGAGGGAAGCTCCTGCGCGAGGAGGTGAGCGCGGATGATGGCGGCTCGCGCGTGCCGTACACCGTCAGCATATCGGGCTACGCCGCCTTCGTGCGCGTCTCTGCCGCCGCGGGCCGGCCCGCGGTCGCCCACATCGCGCCTCGCGAGACGCTGACGCTCCATCTCGAGCGCACGCTCGACGACGAGCCGCGCGTCGCCCAGACGGTGGCTCTCGCCCACGGGCCCTACGGCGAAGTCGTGGAGGAGGCGACGATCGCCTTCGGCGGGCCCTTGCCGCCGGTCGGCGGAGACGCCGCCGAGGAGGTGAGGCGGACGCACCTCTCCGTCACGGTCACCGACCTGACGCAGGACATAGACACGCCGCAGGCGCGGCGGATGCCGGCTCCGTGGCAGACGCGGCGGAACGCATACGCGGGCCGGCCGCTTTCGGCGGCGGCGTGGCCACTGGCGGAGAAGGATCTGCGTGCCGTCGTCGCCGCCGCGACAGACGCGGAAGCGCTCGACCCCGCGGCCACTCCGTGCGGCCGGGTGCTCGTCGCGGCGAACCGCACCCTCTTCCGACGCGACGATCTGGAAGGTCCGCTGCCGGCTGGCCTGCAGGAGCCGCTGGGCCTCGCCTTCGAAAGCTACGCGTTGGCCCTTCCGGCGGGGAGGCTCTCTGCGGTCTTCGGCGCCGCTGAGCCCGACGCGGAGGCGATCGCGCAGACGGGTCTCGTGGACCTGGACGGTGACGGAGCGCTCTGGGCTCCGTCCGGACGCACCTATTTCCTGCGAACGCGCGACCACCCGGAAGACGCGCCGACGGCAGCCGCCCGAACGGCCCTCGCGGCGGCAGAGCGCGCTGAGGCCGCGCGCCACTTCCACCTCGTGCGCTCCGTCCGCGATCCCCACGGCAACCACGCCTTCATCGACCATGAACGGGATCTCGTCCCGTTCCGGACGGAGGACCCGGTCGGGAACATCGTCACGGCCGAAATCGACTGGCGAACCATGTCGCCGCGGACGGTGACGGACGCGAACCGGAACCGCAGCTTTGCGGCCTTCGCGGTGGACGGAACGGTGACGGCGACGGCGATCGCCGGCAAGGAGGGCGAGGCGGCGGGCGACATCCTTCCCGATGACGCCGAGACGCTCGCCGCGGTGGACGTCGATGCGCTTCTCGAGGCGCTGGCCGATCCGATGCGTCAGCAGGCGGCGGCGGCGGCCGTCCTCGGCACCGCGACCACGCGCCACGTCGTCGACGCGCTTCGCTTCGCACGGACCGGCAAGCCCGCCGTGACGGTGGCGCTGACGCGGGAGACGCACGTCGCGGATCTCGCCGACGGCGAGGCCTCCCGCGTCCTCGTGTCCGTCAGCCATGTCGACGGGCTCGGCCGCGTCCTCCAGACGAAGACGCTGACCGATCCGGGCCCGATCGAGGACGGCGGCCCCGCGGCCCCGACCCGATGGATCACGAGCGGCTGGACGATCCTGGACAACAAGGGCAATCCCGTCCGCACCTACGAGCCGTTCTTCTCGGCGGGCCCCGAGTTCGAGCCGGACCGGCGCGCCGGCGTCTCCACCATCGCCTTCTTCGATCCCCTCTCGCGGCAGGTCGGCGCGCTCCACCCCGACGGCACGCTCACGAAGACCCGCACGACGCCGTGGACGACGGTGAGCTTCGACGCGAACGACACCGCGACCAGCAGGGACCACCGCACGGATCCCGACCTCGGCCCGTTCGTCGCCCGGCTCGAGCCGCAGGACCGGCCGGAGACGTGGTACGCGCAGCGCATCGGGGCGCCGGGAACCCCGCAGGGCCGCGCGGCCCTGGCGTCCGAGGCGAATGCGGACACGCCGTCGACCGCCTACATGGATGCGCTGGGGCGGACGGCGATCGCTGTCGCCGACGGCGGCGCGGCCGGTCTCGCCGTCGTCGCGACCTTGTTCGACGATGCGGGTCATCCGCGCGCCGTCATCGACCCGCGCGGTCGGACGATCGCGGTCTATGCGTGCGACCTCCTCGGCGCCCGGCTGCGGGAGGCCAGCATCGACGCGGGCGTGCGCCACCGCCTGAGCGCCGTCGACGGGGCGCCCGTCCTCGTCCGCGATCAGCGTGGCCACACCCACCGCTTCCGCTACGACGCCGCACGGAGGCTGGTCGCGCACGACGTTGAGGATGGCGGGATCGTCCGCACCCGCACCCGGACAGCCTACGGCGAGGCAGAGGGCGACGCCGGCAACCACCGCGGGCGCGTCTGGCGCACGTGGGACGGCGCGGGGCGGACGACGGCGAGCCGCTACGACATTCACGGCGTCGCGGTGGAGACGCAGCGCGAGTTCGTGGCGGATGCCCGGACCGTGCCCGACTGGTCGCAGGACCCGCCCCTCGCCGGCGAGGTGTTCACGACGGCCGTCCGCGTCGACGCGCTCGGCCGCCCGCGGCAGAGGACTGCGCCGCGCTCGAACCGGCCGGGCGCCACGGCGAGCACCGTCGGGCTCCGCTACGGCCTGTCCGGCATGCTCGCCACCGTCGACCTCTGGCTCGATGGCGCGGCCCCTCCCGCCGGGCCCCTCGATCCCGCGACGGCGACGAAACGAGTGGTGAACGCGGTCGACCATGATGCCCACGGTCGTCGCACCCGGGTCGTCTACGGCAACGGCACGATCACGACGGTCGCCTTCGACCCGCTGTCGCGCCGGCTCGCCCGCATCCGGACGACGCGTCCCGGTGCGGCGAGCCTGGTGCAGGACCTCGCCTACACCTACGACGCCGCCGGCAACGTGACGGAGGTGGCGGACGATGCGCAGGAGACCGTGTTCTTCGACGGCGCCGCCGTCGAGGCCCTGCAGAGCTTCACCTACGACGCGCTCGACCGGCTCGTCCATGCGAGCGGCCGCGAGCATCCGGGCCAGGTCGCGCGCCCCTGGACCACCGAGACGGACGAGGCGCGGCGCGGCCCGCATCCCGGCGACGGAAGCGTCATGCGGCGCTACGAGGAGATCTACGCCTACGATCTCGCCGGCAACATCGAGAGCGTCCGCCATGTCGCGAACGGCGGAGGCTGGACGCGGACATACCGCTATCTCGAGCCCAATCCCCTCGCTGCCGGCGACGTCTCGAACCGGCCGACCCGGACCGACACGGGTCGGGCTGCCGCGACGGAGGCGAGCGAAGGCTTCGCCTACGACCCGCACGGCAACGTCATCCGGACCCGCGGCCTCGCGTCGCTCGTCTACGACGACCTAGACCGCTTCGTCGGCGCCGACCTCGGCGGCGGCGGCCGCGCCCATTACGGCTACGGGTCCGACGGCGAACGCGTGCGCAAGCGGATCGTCCGTCAGGGCGCCGGCGGCGCCCCGGGCATCGTCGAGGAGCGGCTCTATCTCGGCGGCTTCGAGATCTTCCGGCGGTGGAGCCCCGGCGGGGCGCTCCTTCTCGAACGCGAGACGCTGCGCGTGTCGGACGGCGACAAGGCGATGCTCGATGTCGAAACCCGCACGCAGGGCGTAGAGGCCGGCCCGGCGCGGCTCTGGCGCTTCCAGTACGACAACCATCTCGGCTCGGCCACGGTGGAGCTCGACGACGCCGCGGCGGTCATCACTTACGAGGAGTTCTCCCCCTATGGCGGGACGTCGTACCAGGCGGTGCGCAGCCAGGCCGAGACGCCGAAGCGCTACCGCTTCACCGGCAAGGAGCGGGACGAGGAGACCGGGCTCTCCTACCACGGTGCGCGCTACTACGCGCCGTGGCTCGGCCGCTGGCTCGCCTGCGACCCGGCAGGGCTGGCCGGCGGGCTATCGCTGTACACCTACGCCTCCAACAATCCGGTTCGCCTGGTCGATCCCACCGGCCGGGCCGGCGTTCCGCCGGGAGCCCTGGGCTATGTCGAAGAGTACTCTCGACAAGTGAACCCAAGGAAACTATTCGGTCAAATCGTGACAGAAGCTGAACACGTCTTGCCGAAGGGAATACTTCAAAAACTAACGTACAATCCTTACACAAGATTATCTGATTATACTCGGGCACGATACGAAAAGGACGTTACCGTCGTCGTTGAGCGTGCCACGGCGCTCATGAAGACGCACGCGAGTCGAGGCATCCAGAGGGCTGACAGCGCGCGAATTCTCGCAGCGAAGAAGACCATCGAGGCAGGAAAAGGGCTTTCCCTTTCTTCCGAAGTAGGCGAGGCCGCGCTCGCCATGAAGGATGCATTGAAGGCCACCCAATCCATCGTGAAGGAAACCCAGGTGAACGAAGCCTTGCTAGGGCAACTCGGTAATCTCTTCGAGACGCAAACGCTGGCCCAGACCGCTCAGAAGCTGAAAGAGTTCGAGCAGGCCAAGGATGCGGCGGAAGCGGCCAATACGGTGGCGGGCGGGTTGAAATCGACGCCCAAGGTGGGGCCGGTGGGGGCTGCTCTCGCGGTCGGTGCACTGCTTCTAACGGCCGGCGCGACTTCAGCCGAGGCCGCGACGCGGCCCAAAGCCACGACAACGTTAGACAAGATCGAAGAGACGGCCGAGACCACGCGGGGGGTCGTGAGCGTCGGTGGTGCCGTGATGGCACTTCATCCGACGGGAGGGCTGATCGAACTCGTCGCGACAGCAGAAACGCTCGTCATCGAAGAAGGGATCAAACGAACGGGCGGCGATGACCGCATCCGAGCGGCGGGAACTGCGGCGGAATCGCTGGCCAAGAAGATGCACGCGACGGAAGGACAGAGTCAGGTGGCAGGCGCGAGCGCCGCAGGTCTCACGGCGGTGGGCGAAGGGGCGACCGTCGCCGGTGCCTTGGCGATGGGACCTCTCGGCATCGCCATGCTGGGGATAAGCGCCTGGCGAAGCAAGAAGTGAATGACGGTTCCGAAGGTGCTGGACCGCCTGACCAGACTCTCTCCTCGCGCGTGGCGAACCGCGGCGCATCGAGCGGGTGGCACGAACTCGAGCCTGCAGAAGGAAAGCTCCGATGGAACCCCTCCCCTCCTCGCCCTCGCCGCTCTTCCCCTCGGCGCCGCCGGGCCGGCCGTCTCGAACCTCCACGCCCTGCTCGATCGGCTAGGGTTCGACCGCATCGATGCCGAGGAGCGGGACGAGGCGCGCTACGGTCCGACCACCCGCCGGATGGTCGAGAGCCTCGCCCACGAGTTCGGCATCGAACAGGCGCGTCCGGGCGAGCTCGACGCGGAGAGCGCGGAGGCGATCAATCGCGTCGCCTTCGACAGGGAGATCTTCGCCCTCGTCGAGGGCCGCGTCGTCGACACGTCCGGCGAGGCCGCCGCCGACGTGCCGGTCACCATCGGCGATGCGGACAACGACCTCCGCTGCGCCGAGGCCGCGACCGGCCCGGACGGCGGCTATCGCGCCTTCTACGACCCCGCGTTCTATCGCCGCGAGCGGCCGGGCGTCGGCCGCCCGAAGGACCTGCCCGATCTCGTCGCGACGGCCGCCTGGCGCGACCGCCCCGGCACCGCGCGCTCCGACCCCGTCCGCGCCACGGAGCGGGAGATCCGCATCGACCTCACGCTGCCCGCCGAAGCGCGCCGGCCGGCCGGCCCGCGCGTCCGCGGCACCGTCTTCGACGCCGAAGGTCGCCGGTTCCCCGGCGTGCGCGTCGAGGCGTTCGACCGCGACATCGGCCCGGGCCGTACCTCGCTCGGCAGCGACGACACCGACGAGGAAGGTGCCTTCGAGATCCCCTACGATCCCGCTGACGCGGCCGACGGCGAGGGCTTGATCGACGGGCGCACGACGGTCGACCTCCTCTTCGGCCTCTCCCGCGACGGGGTCCTGATCGACGCGCTCGACATCGTCCGGCTTCCCGTCGACGACGACGCCACGATCACCGCCGAGCTTCCGGCCGGCGAGGACGACCTCGCCCTCGGCATCGTCGCGCGCAGCGACGAGTTCGTCCGCATCCGCGCGACGACGGCGCTCGTCCCGCGGGGGCCTTCCGAGTTCGAACGCCTGCTCGCGGCGCTCGAGCCGCTGACGCGGACGGTCGCCCTCGCCGACTTCGACGAGGCGAAGACGCGCGACGTGAGCTTCGCCGCCCGGGAGATCGGCGCCCCCCGCGCCCTCGTCGCGGACCTCGCCGCCGCCTTCAGGTCGGCGCGGGACGACCTGCCCGGGACGGAGCCGGCGCTCCTCTACGCGCTCGCCCGCGAGAGCGGCGCGCTCGCCCCGCATGCGATCGCGGCCCGGCGGCTCGACGACCTCGTTGCTGCCGTCCGGCGCGCGGACGAGCGGAACCTGATCCCGCCCGTCGGCGGCGAATTGGAGGCTGCGGTCGCGGCGGTTCGAAGCGCCGCCGTCGCAAAGGCGATGTCGCTGCCCACCGGCGAGGGGGCCGGCTCGCTCGACGACGTCCTCCGCTCCACGCTTCCGGACGCCCAGGCGCGCGCTGCGCTCGTGACCGCCCTGCGCGACGGCGGCGATGCCGGCTGGAGCCGCTTCGCAGCGGAGCATGCGGAGGTCGACATCCCGTCCGTCCGCTACGCGATCGAGCTCGGGACGCTGACGCGCAACGATCTCGGGCTCGCGGACGCCCTGAAGGCGAAGGCGCCGAACGCGACCTCGCTTCGCACCCTCGCGCTCGATCTCGAGCCGCAGACGATATCGGAGGCGGTCGAGACCCTCGGTGCGCTTCCCCTCGACCGCACCGAGGACGAGGACGAGCCGGCCGCGCGCGACCGTCTGACGGCCGAGCTGGTCGGCCTCATCGAGACGCTGCATCCGACCGCGGTCGTCGCGCGCGCGGCGCGCGGGCTCGCAGCCGCCGCGCCGTCCGCCGTCGATCCCGCGACAGCGGCGCTGCTCGACCGGGCGGTGCGCCACACCGCTTTCGAGCTCGGCCGCGACCCGGTCGCGGCGACCGTCGAGCGGCACGCCGATGTGCTCTTCGAGGGGGTCAACGACCCCGAGGCACGGGAGAGGGCGGCGGCGGGCCTGAAGCGCATTCAGCGCCTCTATCAGATCAGCCCGGACCCCGACACGCTGAGCGCGGTCCTGCGCGCGACCGGCCCGGGTGGCCATACATTCCAGGGCGCGTTCGACATCTCGCGTCTCGGGGAGAGGTCTTTCCTCTCCCGCTTCCCGACGGCGACCGCCGGCGAGGCGCAAGCGCTCAGCACGATGCACAGCAAGGCTCGCGCGCAGGCGGAGACGGTGGCGGCGCTCCTGGTCAACGAGTATCAGGAAGCCCGCGAGGTCCGGCCGGCCGCTCTCGGAGCCCCGGACGAGATCGCCTCCTTCGCAGACTTCTTCGGCGGGGCGGAGATGTGCGAGTGCGAGGAATGCCGCTCCGTCGTCGGACCGGCGGCCTATCTCGTCGATCTCTTCGAGTTCCTCGACAAGCGCTGCGCGGCGAACGAGGACGGCCTCACGCCGCTCGACGTCCTCATCGGAAATCCGTCGAAGTCGTGGCAGGGACACCCCGTGACGGGGCTGCGGCCCGACCTCGCGCACATCAAGCTGACCTGCGAGAACACCAACACCACGATCCCGACGATCGACCTGATCAACGAGATCCTCGAGAGCGTCGTTGCGTTCGGCCAGGTGACGCCGCTCGCGACCGACGATGCCGGCGAACCCCTCGCGCCGCCGGTCCTCGCCCCGAACGAGCCTTCGCCGGGCGTGACGGGCGCCGAGCTCTCGGCCGCGCCGGAGCACGTCGTCGCGCGCGCATACGAGATCCTCGGCGACGCGGTCTACCCGATCTCGCTGCCTTACGACCGGCTGGTCGCGAGCGCGCGCGCGATCACGAAGGAGGCGGGCGTCGACCGTGCAGCCCTGATCCGGGTCTTCGGCGCGGGCGACGAAGAGGCACGTGCCCTCGCCGCCGCCACCGAGCGCCTTGGCCTTCTGCCGAAGGACGTCGAGATCCTGACCGACGAGACGCTCACGGCCGCGCCGGAGGGCGCCGGCGCCCTCCTCGGCCGCGCCGCTGCCGGCTGGACGGACGAGATGAGTTCGGTCCGCCGCCTCCTCGAGGCCCTCGACGTGAGCTTCGGCGAACTCGTTGCCCTGATGCGCACGGATTTCGTCGGCGGCGAGGTGCCCTCGGGATCGCCCGACGACCCCATGGCCCGCCTCTTCCTCACCGTCGAGCAGCTTGCGACGCTGCGCGCAGATTTCGACGCGGAGCCGCCGCCACAGATCGCCGAGGCGCTCGAGCGCGGCGGTCTGGCCATCGCGGACGTGCGGGCGATCGTCGAGGCAAGCGCGGACAGGCTGGCGACGACCTGGGTCCTCGACCCGCCGATCAGCTGCGATCTCGACCACCTCTTCGTCCGCCATCTGGACGCCTCGCCGGTCGCCGCGGGCGAGTTCCTCGCCGTCCACCGCTTCGTCCGGCTCGCCAAGCGCATGCGCGTCAGCTTCGAGGTCCTCGACACGCTGCTTGCGGCGACGCCTGCCGACGAGCCGCGCAGCTTCCGGCCGGACCGCCTCGTCCGCCTCGCCGGGCTCCGGGCGCTCGGCGCCGAGCTCTCGCTCGAACCGGCGGTCGCGGCCTCGCTCGTCGCCGATATCGGCGAGGCGCTCTGGCGGAAGCTCTTCGTGGCGAGCGGCGTCGCCCGTCTCGATCCCTCGCTCGCCGCGGCCGACGGCGACCCCGGACAGGCCGGGGCGTCCATCGGTCCCGTCATCCCGAGCCTCGCCGCCGTGCTCCAGGTGAACGCGGGCAAGCTCGCTGCGCTCGCGAAGTCGCTTCGCGTCGAGACGCTCGACCGCCCGGCCATATCCGCCCTCCACCGGACCGTCGTCCTGGCGCGCGCGCTCGGGATGTCGCCGGAAGACCTCGTCGCCTTCTGCACGATCCTCGGGGAGGATTGCCTCACGAAGCCCCGCGACGCCGCGTCTCTCTCGGCCGCGCTCGCCCGTGTCCGCGCCCTCGGGTCCTCCGGTCTGGGGCCGGCGGAGATCCGCGTCGTCATCGGCGAGGACCCGCCGTCCCTCCAGGCGGACCGGATCGTCAAGGCGCTCGGAGACGCGCTGCAGCCCCTCGCGCGGGGCGCGCCCGGTGACGGCGAAGGCGCGGAGGGCGACCCGGCCGTGCCGCCAGAGGAGGCCGCGCGGGCGGAGGCCGCGCGGCTCGTCCTCGCGTCCATTTTCGGCATCGACCCTGATCTGGTGAGGCTGGCGCTCGGGGACGGTACGGAAGAGCCGCTCTTCCGCCTTGCCGGCCGGTCCGCGATCGAGCTCTTCCTCGATCTGGCAAGGAAGCCGGACCAGGCCCAGGCGGACGCGCTTCTCCCCGAGGCGACCGCAGTGCTCTCCGGGCTCGCCCGTCTGGCTCAGTTGGCGAAGACAGCCGGACTCGACGTCCCCACCCTCCGGCTGCTCGCCGGACCGGCACGGGTCGCGCCCGCCGCGGTCCTCGCCTCCCTCGCCGGCGAGCCGGACCGTGCGGCACTCGTCGCCATGATCGCGCGTCTCGGCGCGTTCAAGTCGATGCTCGCGGACGCGAAGGACGCAGCGCTCGCCCGCGAAGCGCTCGCGGCGCTCGCGGCGGCAGACGGAGACGTCGGAAGCGCCGCGTTTCTCTCGGCCCTCGCGGGCGCGCTCGGTGTCGATCCCCTCCTCGCCGCCGATGCCGTGGCGGGCGGAAGCGCGGCACTCGCCCGCGCCGCCGCCCGGGAGGATCCCGTGGCCGCGTTCCGGGCCGCGGCCGAGCAGGTCACGCTCGCCGCGCGGATTGGGCTCCTGCCCTCCGCCGTCGGCGAGACGGTCAAGAACCCGATCGCGCCAGCCGCGCTCTCCCGTCTCGCCACCGGCGTGCGCTCCCGGTACGAGGCCCCCGTCTGGCTCGAAATCTCGCGCCGCATGGCCAACCCTATCCGCGAGGCCAGCAGGGATGCACTCGTCGCCCATCTCGTCCAGCGCGAAGGCCTGAGGAACCCCGACCAGCTGTTCGGCCTGCTCCTGATCGACACCGGCATCAATGCGTTTGTTCTCACCTCGCGCATCCGCCAGGCGATCTTCGCGGTGCAGCTCTATGTCCAGCGCTGCGCGATGGGTCTCGTCGCGAAGAACGGGATCCTGCCGGACCAGATCGACCTGCGGGAGTGGCGGGTCATCGGACGCTTCCCGATCTGGGCGGCACGCCTGAGGACCCTCATCTCACCCGAGGACCTTCTCGATCCCGCATGGCGCGACAACAAGACGAGATCCTTCCGCGACTTCGAGGACCAGATCCGCCAGTCCGATGCCACCCCGACGAATGCCGCCGCCGCCTATGGCAGATACCTCGAGAACCTCGCCTCGGTCGCCGCACTCGAGGTCGTGGGCACGTTTCTCCAGGTCGCCTTCGAGGGAGCGGAGGCCGGGATCTTCCGGTCCGTCCTCCACGTCGTCGGACGGTCGCGGGGCGGCGTCGGGCGGCGCCACTTCTACCGGCGCCTGAACACGTTCGACGGCTACCGCGAGTGGACGGACTGGATACCGGTGGAGGTCGACATCCAGGGCGTGGAGAGGGACCGGCCGGGGGGCCGCAAGATCGACGACGACGCGGCGTTGTTCGAGCCGGGCGTCCACGTCCTGCCGGTCGTCTGGCAGGGGGAGCTGCACCTGTTCTGGCCGACATTCGTCCGCAAGGTGGACGAACCCTCGGAGGACGACGCGCCGGAGATCGATTCGACGAATCCGACGGTGAAGTCGCGCTTTTCCTCGCCCTATTGGGAGGTGAAGCTCAACTGGACGCGGCTCGCCGGCGAATCCTTCACGCCCAAGGAGCAGTCCTCCGCGCTCGGCGAGACGTGGTGGTGGGTCCCGGGAACGGCTCCGGCAACGAGCAAGAAGAAGAAAAGAACCCGGCCCAGGCCGCGACGTCCACCGCCATCACGGGCAGGTTCGCGGACTCGTTCGTGTTTTCAGAGGCGCCCCAGATCCTGTTCGCCCCCGCGCGGCCGCAGTTCCCGAAGCCGGCGAGCCTCGTTCTCAAGTCGGCCGTGGAGGGTCAGCGGCTCTCGATCATCCTCGCCGAACGGGAGGCGACCGGAGAGGTCAGGGCGCGCTTCCAGTTCTCCTTCGCCCGCCGCGCGAGCGAGATGGAAGTGGGCGATGCGGTAGGCACGCTCGGCGGCGACCATGCCGGGATCCGCGCGGGCGGCCTGAACGGGGCGTATATGGGGATCGGCGTGAGCGGGTCGGTGTCCGCCGTCTCCTCGCCGGCGAGGGCCGCGGGCGACCGGCTGTTCACCGCGCCGCCGGGCACGCGCATCGTGACCCTCAACCAGCAGTACCAGGCGCCGCTGGAGGCGCCGCTCTTCATCAGCCTGCCGGGAGCCAGCTACTTCGCCGAGGCGAGGGCCGGGACGACCACGACGGTCGAGACCATGGCCGTGGAGCCCGCCGGCGCGGCGAGCGGGGCGATCGCGAAGGCGTTCTCCGGGCGCGTCAGCGAGTTCGTCGCGAACCCGTGGGCGATGCGGGGGCAGCAGAAGCTCGCGGCCGTGGCGGCGCCGCTGATGCAGTCCGCTCCGGCCGCGGCCTCGTCCGTCGGCAGCTTTCAGACGGCCGCCCGACCCTCCGACGTCGAAGACGGAATCATCGGCAAGTTGAAGGCAAGCGTCGGCGTCGAGGTCGCTTCGCGCTTCCTGCCGCGGACGAGGACACTCACGGTCGACGCGCTCGATCTCGAGGTCAGCCCCTTCTCCCATCCGTTCGCGCACGATTTCGTCCGCACGCTGAAGCGGGACGGGCTGTCGGCCCTCCTCGACCCGGCGATGCAGACCCGCACCGTCGCCGCATCCGCCACGTTCGCCGGAGCATGCGCGCCGAACGCGGACCGGGTCGCGCCCCCCGGGGCTGAAGGCGTCGAGTTCGGCGCGGAAACCGCGTACGGCAACTACAACTGGGAGGTCTTCTTCCACGCGCCGATGCTGCTCTATCGCCGTCTCGTCGAGAACAACCAGCTCGACGCGGCACTCGACGTGTTCCACCACGTGTTCGACCCGGTCGCGTCCGGCGGGAGGCCGGACGATGCGTGGCGCTTCACGGGCCTGCGTCGGGCCCGGGCGCTCCGCATCGACGGGATCTTCGCCGCTCTGGGAAAGCCGGACGGGGATCCCGAAAGAGCGTCCGTGCTGGCGCAGATCACGGCGATGCGGCTCTTCCCCTTCGAAGCTCACCGCATCGCCCGGCTCCGGCCTGGCGCATACAAGCGATGGGCGCTCGCCGAGTACGTGCGGCTTCGCATCGCGCGTGGCGACGCCGCCTTCCAGCGGTTTCCGGATCCCGAGCTCGTCAATCTCGCGACGCCCGAATACATCGTTGCGAAGGAGGTGCTCGGTCCACGGCCGGAGATGGTCCCGCAGCGGGCGACGATGCCGGCCATGACCTACGCCGAGCTCCGGCCCCACCTCGACGCCCTCGGCAACGTCGTCTACACGGCGGAGACCGAGCTGTTCGGCGTCGCGCCGGCGGCCGGTCTGGGCGGCGACCGGATCGCAAGTGGCGCTGTGCAGCGCGCCTCGGTCGGGTATTTCGGGATCCCGAAGAACGAAAAGCTGCTCGCCCTTTGGGACGAGGTGGACGACCGTCTCTTCAAGCTGCGGAACGGGATGAACCTCGAAGGGGTGCAGATGCAGATGCCCCTCTTCCCGCCTCGCATCGATCCCGCCCTCCTCGCCGCGGCGGCTGCCGCCGGGCTCGACATCCGCGAAGCCGCCGACGCTCTGGACGCACCGCTCCCGAGCCATCGCTACCGGGTGCTCCACCGGCAGGCGGTGGAGCTCGCCGAGCAGGTCGTCCGTCTCGGCGCGGCTTTGAGCGAAGCGCGCGAGAAGCGCGATACGGAGGACCTCTCCCTCCGCCGTGCCACCCACGAGACGGCCATGGCCGCTGCGGTGCGGCAGGTGGGCCTGGAACGGGTACGGGAGGCGGAGTCGGCCCTGGTCGCAGCCCGCGCCGACCGTGACGCGCCCGTGACGCGCTGGCGGCACTACAGAGGCCTGCTCGGCGCGAAGCTCGAAGAGCCGAGCCTCAAGGCGTTGGCGGACAAGAAGAACGTATTCGGCAGCCCGCAGCGCAACCTTTTGCTCGTCCCGGCCGATCAGGTGAAGTTCGACGCTCTCACCGTGCTGCCCGGGCTGCGCATCCAGTTCGACGGCGTCGGACCCGTGGGCGGCTTCGACAAGACCCTGCGCAGCCGCCTCGACCAGGCGACCGGCGGCGTCGCGCTCGTCGGCGGCTCGGTGCTGCAGGAGGAGAAGGCCGAGCTCGAGGAATCCTTTGAGAGCGTCAAGCGCACCTACGAGGCGGCGGAGCTCGACCTTCTCGCTTCGGTCCTGGGCCTCATTCCGAACTTCGAGGCCGCGGTGAAGCCCTTCGGCGCCGGCGCCGCGATCCACCTCGGGGGTCAGGCGCTCGCCGCCGCCGCGTCGGCCGCCTCCCGCAACAAGCACGCCGCCGGCGCGATGCACAGCTTCGTCGCCAGCGTCTACGGCAAGCAGGCCGCCTATGTGCTCCGCGAGCGGGATTGGGTCCTGCAGCTCAACCAGGCCGCCGAGGACGCCCTGCGGGCGGAGCGGCAGGCGATCGTCGCCGAGATCCGGGTCGCCGTGGCGCGGGGTGAGCAGGCGAACCAGGAGAAGGCGTTCAACCACGCCAGCGAAATCGAGGAGACGCTCAGGACGAAGTTCTCGACGGCCGAGCTCTATGATTTCCGCATCGCCCAGCAGCTTCAGCTCTTCCGCCGCTTCTTTGACCTCGCTCTCGAGCGGGCGCGCCAGGCCGAGGCGTGCTATGGCTACGAACGCGAGGCACGCCGCTTCGTCACCGTCGGCCGGCCGCAGACCGCGCGAGAGGAACTCGCGGCGGGGCACCAGCTCCTGGCGGCGCTTGCGGAGATGGATCGGAGCTTCCACGCCACCGACGAGCGAAAGCCGGAGCTCGTCCGGCAGGTCTCGCTGCGGCAGATCGCGCCCGCCGCTCTCGCGAGCCTCAGGGAGAGCGGTCGAGCAGACTTCAAGATCCCGGAGGTGCTGTTCGACATCGACCACCCCCGGCACTATGACCGCCGGCTGACCAGTGTCCAGGTGACGATCTCGCGCGTCGCGGAGCCGACGGCACCGATCACCGGCACGCTGACGCTGAAGCGGAGCTTCCGGCGGCTGAAGCCCGGCGCCGATCTCGTGGAGGACAGGGGCGGGGCGGTCTCTGTCGCTCTCAGCACCGGGCGGGAGGACGCGGGCGTCTTCGAGCTGTCCCTGCAGGACGACCTCTATCTTCCGGCGGAGGGGCGTGGCGTCATCACGGAGTGGCTGCTCGCCCTGCCCTACCCCATCCGCCACTACAATTACCGGACGATCAGCGACGTGTGGCTCACCCTCCGCTACACGGCGAAGCCCGGCCGCGCCGCCGACGCAGACGAGGCGGCGGAGCGTATCAGGGACGGCCTGAACGCGATTTCCGGCCCGGGAGAAACCGCCGGCGCCGTGCAGATGCTCAGCCTGCGGCACGATTTCGGCGACACCTGGTACGAGCTCCTGAGGTCGGCGGGGACGACGGCGACGATCGAGATCGGCGAAGATGTCCTTCCCTATCTCCTGCGCGCGGCGTTCGAGCCAGAGCTGCAGGCCGTGCACTGGCGCCCGCTGCCGCGCGGGAAGCCGGCGCCCGAGGCTTTCGAGGAAGTCGTCCCCGTGCTCCTGGACGAGGCCGCCGACGGCCCCGATCGCGGCCGCAGATGGAGCGTTGAGCTCGATCTCCCCGCCGTGAGGGGGCTCGACGACGTGGAACTCCTCGCCCGCTTCGCGGTCGGACTGCGGTGACAGCCTGCCGCGGAGGATAGCTCCCGCAGGAGCGGTCGAGAGTATTTTCCGCAGTGGCCAAGCAAACGTCTGCTGCCGGCACCAACCGGCGGCAACCTGTACGGCAAGATCGGACGCGAAGGCGCCGGAGGGGTCGGGCCGGGCATCTCGCCGGCGA